>NZ_MSIG01000005.1 GCF_001927285.1 Mongoliimonas terrestris
GAACCTGCAGAACTGAGTTGATGACGGCGTTTATTCATGGACACCTCTGGCAAGCAAACGCCGGCCGTCCCCACCCGCCGTCGATCGTCATCCCGGCGAAAGCCGGGATCCAGCCGACGCAAGCGTCACCCGCGCCGTTCACACCGAGCCCGACGTGGGTTGGACCCCGGCTTTCGCCGGGGTGACGTCTCACGCAAAGAGGCAGCGGCGCCCCACATGCCTTCTGTCGAAGGCCACGTGGACCGCCGCCGACCTCTTCCTCAGTTGATCTTCTGGTCCAGGCTGCCGCTCTTGTAGCGCTTGGCCATCTCGGCGAGCGGGATCGGCTTGATGCGCGCGGCGTTGCCCGCGGTGCCGAATTCCTCGAAGCGCTGGATGCAGAGCTTGCGCATGGCTTCCATGGCGGGCTTCAGGTACTTGCGCGGATCGAACTCGCTCGGGTTCTCGGCGAAGATCTTACGGATCGCGCCGGTCATCGCCATCCGGTTGTCGGTGTCGATGTTGATCTTGCGCACGCCGTGCTTGATGCCCCGCTGGATCTCCTCCACCGGCACGCCCCAGGTGGGCTTCATCTCGCCGCCGTAGCGATTGATGATCTCCTGCAGGTCCTCCGGCACGGACGAGGAGCCGTGCATGACGAGATGCGTCGTCGGCAGGCGGCGGTGGATCTCCTCGATCACGTTCATGGCGAGAACCTCGCCATCCGGCTTGCGGGTGAACTTGTAGGCGCCGTGGCTGGTGCCCATGGCGACCGCGAGCGCGTCCACCTTGGTGTCCTTGACGAACTGCACCGCCTGCTCCGGGTCGGTCAGCAGCTGGTCGTGGGAGAGCACGCCCTCGAAGCCGTGGCCGTCCTCCTTCTCGCCCATGCCGGACTCCAGCGAGCCGAGCACGCCGATCTCGCCTTCCACCGAAACGCCGCCCCAGTGGGCCATGTCCACCACCCGGCGGGTGATGCCGGCGTTGTAGGCGTAGTCGCCCGGCGTCTTGCCGTCCTCCTTCAGGGAGCCGTCCATCATCACGGACGTGAAGCCGTTCTGGATGGCGGTCACGCAGGTGGCTTCGTTGTTGCCATGGTCGAGGTGCATGCAGATCGGAATGTCCGGATGCAGCTCCACAAGCCCGTCGATCAGCTTGGCGAGCACGATGTCGTTCGCATAGGCGCGCGCGCCACGGCTTGCCTGGATGATCACCGGCGAGTCGGTCGCGGCAGCGGCTTCGAGGATCGCCAGACCCTGTTCCATGTTGTTGATGTTGAAGGCCGGTACGCCGTATCCGTACTCGGCCGCATCATCCAGCAACTGGCGAAGCGTAATTCGGGCCATCTGTCATCCTCTCGTTGGGCCGGCCGCCCACCGAGGGAGGGGAGGGAGGCGGATGCGGACCGGCGCGGAAGCAGTCGGGCTATGAAATACCCAGAAATGTGACGTCTTGATCTACGCCTTTGGGCTGATTGAGGCACGAAATTCCGCCCCGATGCATGCAGGACGGGCGGCGCTGCTGACATTCATTGATTAACATTAACGACGCCGGCTCACCGTTCTTTCATGCACAAGCTGGCAAGCCGCTTGCCGGATCAGCATTTCTCGGCCCCCCTCGTGTCATCCGCGCTGCCGGATTCCGATCAACACCTGTCTAACGATGATCGTGAATTGTGACGTCTGTCACAGTCATTCCTGTTGTTTACTGCAATCCTAGTTGGTACTCTGACGCTGCTACCTTCTTGCTGGATGAGGCACCCATGGTCGCCCGCTCATTACACGGCTTGTCGTGGCTTTTCGGCCTTCTTCTTCTGGTCTCGGGCGCCACCGCGGCGTTCGCCAACACGCCGGTGGAGAAGCGGGTGGCGCTCGTCATTGGCAACGGCGCCTACACGGGCATCGCGGCGCTCGCCAATCCGGCCAACGACGCGCGGGCGGTGGCCACCAAGCTGCGCACCCTCGGCTTCGACACGGTGGAGGCGATCGACGCCAACGACACCGCCATGAAGAAGGCCATCCGCGAATTCGCCAGCCGGCTCGATGACGCGGACGTCGGCCTCTTCTACTACGCCGGCCATGGCATCCAGCTCGACAACGTGAACTATCTCCTCGCGGTCAACGCCGAGATCGCCGAGGAGGACGACGTCAACTACGGCGCGGCCGCCATCCGGGTCGACGACTTCCTGAAGCCGATGGACGACAAGGCCAACATCAAGATCGTCATCCTGGATGCCTGCCGCAACAACCCCTTCGTGGCCGAACTGCAGCGCAGCATGGGCAAGCGCAGCGTGGCGGTCGGGCGCGGCCTCGCCCGGCTCGACCCGGGCATCAACCGGCTGATCGCCTATTCCACCGAACCCGGCAACACGGCGAGCGACGGCACCGGCGACAACAGTCCCTTCACCAACGCGCTTTTGAAGCACATGGATGCGCCGGGCGTCAGCTTCGGCGACATGATGTCGGAGGTGACGGCCGACGTCGCCACCGCCACCAACAACGCCCAGGTCCCGTCCGTGGTGCAGTCGCTGCGCCAGCGCTTCCAGATGCGCCCGGCCGCCGAGGTGCAGGTCGCCGTGGCGGCGCCCCAGGCCGTGGCGCCCGGCGCCCCGCCGGCCGTCGCGCCCGGCACCGTCTATGTCCAGCCGGTCCCGACTCCGCCCTCCGGCCCGGACCTTGCCGGCGAGGACGCGCTCTGGGAGATGGTGCAGGGCTCCGACGATCCCGCCGACCTCCAGTACTACCTGGACCTCCATCCTTACGGCCGCTACGTGGGGGCCGCGCGCTTCCGTCTCGGCAAGCTGAAGGCGAAGGAGGATCCCGCCGCCGCCGCCGTCGTCGCCGAACCGGCCGCGACGCTGCCGCCGCCCGCCGTCATGCCCGTGCCCTTCGCCGGCTCGCCCCAGGCCGGGCAGGCGCCCATGTTCCAGACCGCGCCGCTGCAGCAGCCCAACCCCTACGGCCAGCCGCAGCCCGGCACCGGTCCGGTGGTCGCCGGCGTGGACCCGGCGCTCGCGGCCCCGCAACCGGGCATGCCGGCCCAGCGCAGCCTGTTCGACCTGTCGCAGCCCGGCGATCCCAACACCGAGGCGGCCTTCACAAGGGAGATCCGGCGCGAGATCCAGGGCCGGCTCACCAGCCTCAACTTCGGCACCGGCGGCGTCGACGGTGCCTTCGGCAACCGCACGCGCGATGCCATCTACAACTGGCAGGTCAGCAACGGCGCCGCTCCCACCCGCTACATGACCCAGCAGCAGCTGATCGCCCTTCGCGTCATGTCGGAGGAGCGCTACCCGGTGTGGCTGGCGGATCAGCAGCGCGCCGCCGCGGCCCGCGCCCAGCACCGGCCGCAGAAGCAGCAGCGCAAGCAGAGTTCAGGCAACGACGCCTTCAGCGGTGCCCTGATCGGCGGCGCCATCGGCGGCTTCGTCGGCAGCGTCATCGGCCGCCGCTGATCCGGCGAGATCGAGGAGGGGACGTGGCCTCGCCCCGGCGCGGACGCGCCGGGCGCTGCTTGGCGCTCAGATCCGCTTCTTGCGCTCCATCAGCCGCATGATCTTCGGCGTCAGGATCAACTGCATGGCGAGTTCCATCTTGGAGCCCGGCACCACGATGGAGTTGGCGCGCGACATGAAGCTGTCGTGGATCATGGAGAGCAGGTAGGGGAAGTCGATGCCGCGCGGGTTGCGGAAGCGGATCACCACCATGCTCTCGTCCGCGGTCGGGATCCACCTGGCCACGAACGGGTTGGAGGTGTCCACCGTCGGCACCCGCTGGAAATTGATGTCCGTCTCGGTGAACTGCGGGCAGATGTAGTGCACGTAGTCGTGCATGCGGCGCAGGATCACGTCCGTCACCGCCTCGGTGGAATAGCCGCGCGTGTCCCGGTCCCGGTGGATCTTCTGGATCCATTCCAGGTTGATGACCGGCACCACGCCGACCCGCAGGTCCACGTGCTGGCAGATGTTGATGTCGCCGGTGACGAGCGCGCCGTGCAGACCCTCGTAGAAGAGCAGGTCCGTCCCGTCCGGGAAGGGCTCCCACGGCGTGAAGGTGCCGACCGGCGCCTTGAACAGCCGCTCCTCCTCGTGGTCGTGGATGTAGTTGCGCGTCTGGCCGCTGCCGTTCTCCGCGTAGGTGCGGAAGGTGTGCTCCAGAAGGTCCAGCTGGTTGGCGTCCGGCCCGAAGTGGCTGAAGGTGGCGTTTCCCTTGGCCATCTCGTCGTTGGCCTTGGCCTTCATGGCGTCGCGGTCGTAGCGATGGAACGCATCGCCCTCGATATAGGCGGCCTTGATGCCCTCGCGCCGGAAGATGCGTTCGAACGTGTGGCGCACCGAGGTCGTGCCGGCCCCGGACGAGCCGGTGACGGCGATGATCGGATGGCGTTCGGACATGAATGGACCTTCTTCCCCCAGCACGCCCGGCCGGCCCCGTCACCGGGTCCGCCGTGGCGCGTCTCGCTTCCCCCGCGCGCCGCGTGCTCCTCTGGCGGGAGCCGTCGGCGCTTGACCGGCCGCCCGGGCGGCCCGCCCGAATCCCCCCGGATCGGAGCGCACGGCCCACGGTCGGCGATGGCGGTATCCTAGCACGACCCGGTCCTTCCCCGCGCGTGCCCGGTCGCCGCAACCCCGTCGCGACGGATCAGGCGCGGAACAGGCCGCGGTAGCCGAACAGCGGCGAGCGCTCGCCGAGCGCATCCGGGTCCGCCTCGTACTGCTCCACCCGCTGCACCTCCTTGGAGGCGCCGAAGATGATCGGCGTGCGCTGGTGCAGATCGGTCGGCACTACGTCCATGATCCGCTCGCGGCCCGTGGAGGCGCGGCCGCCGGCCTGCTCCACCAGGAAGGCGATCGGGTTGGCCTCGTAGGTCAGGCGAATGCGGCCGTTGGTGTAGCCCTTCCGGCTGTCGCCCGGGTAGAGGAACACGCCGCCGCGGGCGAGGATGCGGCTGGTGTCGGCCACCAGCGAGGCCACCCAGCGCATGTTGAAGTCCTTCTCCCGCGGGCCGTCGGCGCCGGCCAGGAGATCGTCCACATAGTGCCGGAAGCCGGGCGACCAGAAGCGGTAGTTTGAGGCGTTGACGGCGAACTCCTTGGTCTCCTCCGGAATGGCCGCGTGCGGGTTGCGCACATAGAAGGTGTTGTCTGCCCGGTCCAGGGTGAACACCTCCACGCCGGTGCCGAGGGTCAGCACGATGTCCGTGTGCGGGCCGTAGATCACATAGCCGGCGGCAAGCTGCCGGTTGCCGGGCTGCAGGAAGGGGTTGCCGTCGGCCACCATGGGCAGCACCGAGAAGATGGTACCGACCGACACGTTGGTCTCGATGTTGGACGAGCCGTCCAGCGGGTCCGTCGCCACGATCACGAGGCCGTCCGGGTCGAGGGTCTCGGCCTCGTCGGCCTCCTCCGATCCGACCAGGGCGACGCCGGTGCCGCGGAGGTTCTCCACCACCAGGTCGTGGGCCTTCACGTCGAGCGCCTTCTGGGCGTCGCCGCCGGAGTTGTCGCCCACCACGGAAGCGTGGTCGGTGCCGTGCGGACCCTCAGCCACCAGCGCTCCCAGAGCCGCGCCGGCCTTGGCGATTCCCGCCACCGCGCGCGCCACGGCGGTTCGCAGCGGATCACCGCCCGCGTACCCCTCCAGAAACACTTCCAGGCTGTCTTGGCTCGCCATGGTCCCGTTCTCCTCTGCCCATCTCTGATGGGCCGATCAAGCACCGGGACCGCACGTCTGTCGACCCCGCTGTGCGTCGCACGACAGGACCAACATAGGAGCATAGGACACGCAAGAGGGCCATAGAAATTTAATTGTTTTGCGTTACCATTCAAAAAAGCTAAAGTCCGGCTGTGTCGCAGGGGCGGCGACCGCGGAATTGCGTTTGATTTTCGAGGAGATGGCCGCCATGCGGCACACGACGTTGAAGCAGCTCCGGTCCCTTGCCGCTGTGATCCGGACCGGCACCGTCACTGCCGCCGCCAACGAACTCAACGTCACCCCGCCCGCCATCACCGCCCAGGTCAAGGCCCTCGAGGATCTCGTCGGCCTGCCGCTGATCGAGCGGGTCAGCGATCGCTTCAAGCCCACCGCCGCCGGCGAGGAGATCGCCACCACCTTGATGCGGATCGAGTCGCTTCTCTCCGAGTGCGGCCATGCGCTTGCCGAGCTGAAGGACGCCGGTGCCGGCAAGGTCACCATGGGCGCCGTCTCCACCGCCAAGTATTTCGCCCCCCGCGCCATCGCGGCCTTCCGCAAGGAACGGCCGCGGGTCGACATCCGCCTCTTCGTCGGCAACCGGGAGGACATGGTCGCCGCGCTCCGGAGCTACGAGATCGACCTCGCCATCATGGGCCGGCCCCCGCGCGAGCTGGAGGTGGAGTCCTGGGCGATCGGCGATCATCCGCTGGTCATCATCGCGCCGCCGGATCACCCGCTCGTCGGCGCCACCCAGATCCAGCCCATGGACCTGATGACGGAGACCTTCCTCGTCCGCGAGAACGGTTCCGGCACCCGCACCTCGTTCGAGGGCTATATGCTGGACGTCTGCCAGACGGCGCCGCCGAACGCCATCGAGGTCAGCTCCAATGAGACCATCAAGCAGGCCGTGATGGCCGGGCTCGGCATCGCCTTCATCTCGTCGCACACCATCGCCACCGAGGTGGAGATCGGGCGCCTCGCCATCCTCGACGTGGTCGGCCTGCCGATCCGCCGCCAGTGGTTCATGGTGCGCCGGGCCGACAAGCGCCTGCTGCCGGCCGCCGCCGCGCTCCGCGATTTCTGGATCCGCCGCGGCACCAGCTTCCTGCCCACCGTCCCGGGCATCGACTGAGGCGCCGGCCGAAGCCTGCCCCGCTCAGTCCCAGCTGCGGACGACGGTGGAGGTGTCCCCGCCGACCAGTTCGATCAGCGTCCGGAGCGCGGTGAATTCCTTGCAGCCGTTGCCGAAGTCGCCGTCCGAGAAGGTCAGCTCCACCCGCTTGCATTCCGTGCCCAGCCGGTCCAGCACCTCCACCGCTTCCACGTAGCGTCCGAGCTCCACATAGGCCTCACCCATGTATTCCAGCGCCGCGCGGTTGTGCGGGTTGATGGAGAGTGCCCGGCCGTAGGCGGTCAGCGAGGCTTCGAACCGCTTCAGCTTGCGGTGGGCGAAGCCGAGGCGGGCCCAGGCGTTGTCGTGGTGAGGCCGCTTGCTGACGACCTGCGCCATGTGCGTCACCACGCCGGCCCAGTCCTCCTTCTCCCACGCCGCCATGCCGGCCGCGTAGTCGGGATCGCCGGAGGGCGCGCGCGGGCTCATGTCGCCGCTGAACACCGCGTGCGCGGCGGGCGGTGCGGCGACCATCGTGGCGGAAAAGGCGACGACCGCGCAAAGCGCGATCGCCAGAGGCGTCCAGGTCCGTCCGGTCCGCGCGGGGCGGCCGCTCGGACACGGCGGGCGGTCGATCTTGGTCGTCGCCATCGTCCCCTCCTCAAGGGCATGCCAGACCGTTACGCCGGCTCAAGGCAACCGGATCACGCTCCGATCGCGAGACCATGGCGCATCACGCATGATCCGGTCGTGAACTCCGTCTGTATGAAAGGTGTTGGGGCAAGAGCGGCGGGTGTTATCCTCGCCCGGCGAGAAGAACAGGGCCCCGAAAGAGGACATGCCCATGAGCGCTATCGAGATCGTGCTGACCATCTGCCTCCTGTCCAACCCGACGGCCTGCGAACAGCGCGCCATTCCGGCGGTCGACGCCGGAAGCGTGAGCCAATGCATGTTCTGGGCGCAGCCTCACATCGCCGCATGGTCCTCCAACCATCCGAAATACAAGATCATCCGCTGGAAGTGCGAAGCTGGCGGCGGCGACCGCGAGAACATCTGACCCGCGGTCCGGAACGCCGGAGGGGTCGGGCGCGATCCGGTTGTCCGCCCCTCGCCATCCGTGGCACCCGCACGGCCTCGATGGGTCGCCATCGGGGCCGTATCCGTGTAGGAGTGCGCCGCCGGGTCCGCCGCCCGGCGCCGGTCGGCGCGCGGCGGTCCGGCCGAACGCCGCGTCCCGGAGCCTGCCGCCGATGTCCCTCCTGATTGCCCCGTCCATGCTGTCGTCCGATTTCTCCCGGCTCGCCGATGAACTCGGCGCCATCGACCGGGCCGGCGCCGACTGGATCCACCTCGACGTGATGGACGGCCATTTCGTGCCGAACATCACCTTCGGTCCGCCCATCATCAAGGCGATGCGCCCGCACACCACGAAGCTGTTCGACGTGCACCTGATGATCGAGCCGGTCGATCCCTTCCTGGCCGCCTTCGCCGATGCGGGCGCCGACCTCATCTCCGTCCACGTGGAGGCCGGCCGGCACGTGCACCGGACCCTGCAGGCGATCCGCGGCCTCGGCCGGCAGTCCGGCATCGTGCTCAACCCGGCAACGCCGGAGACCAGCCTCCAATACCTCCTCGACGACGTGGACCTCGTCCTCCTGATGACGGTGAACCCCGGCTTCGGCGGCCAGGCCTTCATTCCGGGCGTGGTGGAGAAGGTGCGGCGGGTGAAGGCCATGATCGGCGACCGGCCGGTCCGCCTCGAGATCGACGGCGGCGTCACGCCCGACACCGCGCCGGCCCTCGTCGCCGCCGGGGCGGACGTGCTCGTCGCCGGCACCGCCGTGTTCCGGGGCGGCACCGAGGCCGCCTACGCGGCCAACATCGCCGCGCTCCGCGCCGCCGGGGCGCCCCGATGAGCCCGACGACCCCGCTGCGCCCCGCTGCCGTCGTCTTCGACCTCGACGGCACCCTGGTCGACAGCCTGCCGGACATCGCCGACGCGCTCGCGGACCTGATGGTCGAACACGACCTGCCGCCGCACAGCCACGAAGCCGCCCGGCGGATGATCGGCAAGGGCGTCGCCGGCCTCGTGGAGCGCGCCTTCGCGGCCCACGGCCAGCACCCGGCGCCGGACGACCTGAAGGTCGCCGTCGCCCGCTATCTGGCGCTCTACGAACCCCGCGCCATGCGCGACACCGTGCTCTTCCCGCACGTGGAAACCGTCCTGCGCCAACTGGCCGCAGACGGCTGCAGACTCGCCGTCTGCACCAACAAGCCCACCGCCATCTCCCGCGAGATCATCGCCGCCTTCGGCCTTGCCGACCTCCTTCCGGTGGTCGTCGGCGGCGATTTCGGGCCGCCGCGCAAGCCGGATCCGGCCCTTCTCCTCGCCGCCCTCGACCTTCTCGGCGTCGCCCCGGCCGATGCGCTGATGGTCGGCGACAGTGCCGCCGATGTCGCAGCCGCCAAGGCCGCGGGGGTGCGTGTGATCGCGGTGGAATATGGCTATACTGACGTCGCGCCCGCCGACCTCGGCGCCGACTGGGTGATCGCCGACTTCAGCGGTCTTGTCGACGCCATGGCGGCGCTCCACGGCGCGGCCGAAGCCGGTCGAGGCTGACCCGCCGAGGCTGACCGGCCGTTCGTCGGTCGGCGGCGGTGTCCGGCGGGCACCGGAAAGGGCGAATTCCTATGCGTGATGAATGCGAGGGCAGGGCATGCGCGGGCTGAAGGCCCTCATCTTCGACGTGGACGGCACGCTGGCCGAAACCGAGGAGGTCCACCGCACCGCCTTCAACGAGGCCTTCAAGGCGGCCGGGCTCGGCTGGGTGTGGGACCAGGTGCTCTACCGCAAACTGCTCGCCGTCAGCGGCGGCCGCGAGCGGATCACCCATTATGTGGAGACCTACGATCCGCCGGGCGGTCCTGAGGCCCTCGGCCGCCTGCAGGAGATCCACGCCCTCAAGACCCAGCGATTCAACCGTCTGGTGGACGAGCGCAACTGCCCGTTCCGCCCGGGTGTCGAGCGCCTGCTGGAGGAGGCGACGAGCCGCGGCCTGAAGCTTGCCATCGCCACCACCACGGGCATTCCCAACGTGGAATCCCTCATCATCGCCAACCTGGACTATGCCGGCCTCGACCGTTTCGACGCCATCGTCGGCGGCGACGATGTGCAGGCCCGCAAACCTGCGCCCGACATCTACCTGATGGCCCTGGAGGCGCTTGGCCTGCCGGCGCGCAACTGCCTCGCCTTCGAGGACAGCCTCAACGGCCTGAAGGCCGCCACGGCGGCGGGTCTTCGAACCGTCGTGACGCCGAGCGTCTACACCGCCCAGGAGGATTTCTCCGGCGCCTTCTCGGTGATCTCCCACCTCGGCGATCCGTTCGATCCCTACGAGCACCTGGGCGGGGCAGGGGACCGCGACCGCATGGTCACCGTCAACGCGCTCCGCCGCTGGATGGACGACGACGACGACATGCGCAGCCTGCTGACCATCGGTGGCCGCAGCATCTACTGAAGGCGGCGGGCGATGGTCTTCGCAGACTGCCCGTCCGGCACGCAGGCCCGAGCGCACCTGTTCGACCAAATCTGCCTAAGATATAGGCGACTGATGGTGGATTGCATGCAATCCTTTCGGCCTCGATCCGGCCCCTCGCTCAACCGGCGCCTTCGGGTTCCCGGCTAACCGGTCGCTCCCTCTTCATTTTCACATCTCCGCGCCGGCCCGACCGGCGCTGGCACGCGCATTGCTCACATCCGCCTGAAGGATCGGGTCACGGGCCGCACGTCGCCCCGAAGACCGCAACAGGGGGAGACTTCATGCTGCATTCCATGATCAACCGCCGCGCGCTCTTGAAGGGCACCGGTGCCGGCGCTCTGGCGCTCGGCTCGGGCCTCATGTCCCTGCCGGCCCGCGCCGCCGGTCTGACCATCGGCATCCTCTACGTCGGCCCGCGCGACGACTTCGGCTGGAACCAGGCCCACGCGGTCGCCGCCGCCGCCCTGAAGGAAGTGCCGGACGTGACGGTGGTGGAAGAGGAGAACGTGCCCGAGACGATCTCCGTCGCCCAGTCGATGGAGTCCATGATCAGCCTCGACGGCGCCAACCTGATCTTCGCCACCTCGTTCGGCTACTACAATCCCTTCATGGTCGACATGGCCAAGAAGTACCCGGACGTGCAGTTCCGCCACGCCGCCCCGCTCTGGGTGGACGGCGACCCGACCAACGCCGGCTCCTACTTCGGCCAGCTCGACCAGGCCCACTATGTGGACGGCATCGCGGCCGGCCTCTGCACCAAGACCAACAAGCTCGGCTTCGTCGCCGCCAAGCCGATCGGCACGGTGCTGCGCAACATCAACTCCTTCGCCATGGGCGTGAAGAAGGTGAACCCGGCCGCGACCGTCCAGGTGATCTTCACCGGCGAGTGGTCCATGCCCGTGCGCGAGGCCGAGGCCGCCAACGCCCTCGTCGACGCCGGCTGCGACGTGCTCACCTGCCACGTGGACGGCCCGAAGGTGGTGATCGAGACCGCCGAGGGACGCGGCGTCATGAGCTGCGGCCACAACGCCTCCCAGGCGCCGCTCGCCCCGAAGGGCTTCATCACCGGCGCCGAGTACAAGTGGGAGACCATCTACAAGGACTACGCCGCCAAGCTCGCCGCCGGCGAGGCGCTGCCGAACTTCATCGGCGGCGGCTTCGACCTGGACTTCGTCCAGAACACCCCCTACGGCGCCGCCGCCACCCCGGAGGCGATCGCCGCCGCCGACACGGCCCGCGCGGACGTCAAGGCCGGCAAGCCGATCTTCGTCGGCCCCCTGAAGAAGCAGGACGGCTCCGTCCTCGTCGCCGAGGGCGCCTCGCTCGACAACTACGCGCCGGAGCTGAACGGCACCGACTACCTGATCGAAGGCGTCGTCGGCTCGATCACCTGACGGGTGGGGGCGACCCCTCTCCCCAACCCTCTCCCACAAGGGGAGAGGGGGACCCCCTGCGGTTCCGGCGGTTGAGACGGCGGCCGCGTCAGCCAATCGGCTCTTCCAGGCGTCCCCTCCCCCCTGGTGGGGGAGGGACAGGGAGAGGGGGGAACCTCCGTCCTCCCAAATGGATCAGACTGAAGGAACCCCCATGGCCGACATCCCCGTCCCGGCGCCATCCTTCGCCTTCTCGGAAGTCCTCGACCGGATCCGCCGCTCGGCGGAATACGTCGTCATCCCGCTCCTGGCGCTCGCCGCCTCGGCGGTGCTCTTCTCGGTCTTCCTGCTCTTCCTCGGCAAGAACCCGATCGACTTCTACAGCCTCGTCTGGCGCGGCGGCTTCGGCACGTCCTTCTCCTGGCAGAACACCCTGGTGCGGGCCTCCCCGCTCATCCTCGCCGGCCTCTGCGTCGCCATCCCGGCCCGGCTCGGCATGGTGGTGATCGGCGGCGAGGGCGCGCTCGTTCTCGGCGGCTTCGCGGCGGCGGTGATCGCCATCCCGATGGTCGCCTGGTCGCCCGCGCCGCTGACCCTCCTGATGATGATGATCGCCGCCATGGCGGTCGGCGGCATCTGGATCGGCTTCGTCGGCTACCTGCGGCACTACAGGGGCATCAACGAGACGATCTCGTCGCTCCTTCTCAGCTACATCGCCGTCTCCATACTGAACTTCTTCGTCGAAGGCGCGCTCCGCGACCCGTCCGATCCGAACAAGCCGTCCACCATGCCGATCGGGCCGGACACCATGATCGGCGCCATACCGGGCACCTCGGTGCACTGGGGCCTCGTGGCCGGCATCATCGCCTGCATCGCCACCTGGGTGCTGATGAACCGCACCACCTTCGGCTTCGCCGCCCGCATCACCGGCGGCAACGTGCGCGCCGCCATGGCCCAGGGCTTGCCGGTCGGCCGGCTGGTGCTGGTGTCGACGGCGCTCGCCGGGGCTTGCGCCGGGCTCGCCGGCTTCTTCGAGGTGGCGGCCATCCACGGCAAGGCCAACGCCTCGCTGATCGCCGGCTACGGCTTCACCGGCATCCTCGTCAGCTTCCTCGCCCGCCACAACCCGCTCGCCATCATCCCGGTCGCCATCTTCCTCGGCGGCATCGATGCGGCCGGCGGCCTCGTCCAGCGGCGCATGGAACTGCCGGACGCCACCGTCCAGGTGCTGCAGGGCCTGATGTTCCTGGTGCTCCTCGTCTCCGAGACGCTCTACGGCCGCTTCTCCATCTTCAAGGCAAAGGGAGCCTGACCGCTCATGGACGACGTCGGCCTCTCCACCGTCCTCCTCGCCATGCTGGCGGGGGCCATCCGGGTGTCCACGCCCTTCCTGTTCGTCGCCCTCGGCGAATGCCTCACCGAGAAGTCCGGCCGCATCAACCTCGGCCTGGAAGGCACCCTCGTGTTTGGCGCCATGGCGGCCTACGCCATCTCCTACGAGACCGGCAGCCCCTGGCTCGGCGTGTTCGTCGCCGGCCTCACCGGCGTCCTGTTCGGTGCCCTCCATGGCGCCATCTGCAAGCTGAAGGGCGTCAACGACATCGCCATCGGCATCGCCCTCATGCTGTTCGGCACCGGCCTAGCCTTCTTCTTCGGCAAGAGCTACATCCAGCCGGTGGCGCCGCGCCTCTCCTCGGTGGAGCTCGGGTCCTGGTCCAGCGACCCGAACGTCCAGAAGGCGCTGGAGGTCAACCCGCTCTTCCTGATCGGCATCCTGCTCGCCATCGTCATGTGGTGGGCCTTCCGCAACACCCGGCTCGGCCTCGTCATCCGCACCACCGGCGACAGCGCCCCGGCGGCGCTCGCCCTCGGCATCAACGTGGACCTCGTGCGCTTCCTCGCCACTGCGGCGGGCGGCTTCCTCGCCGGTGTCGGCGGCGCCTTCCTGTCGCTCTACTACCCGGGCTCGTGGACCGAGGGCCTCTCCTCCGGCCAGGGCCTGATGGCGGTGGCGCTCGTCATCTTCGCCCGCTGGAACCCGCTCGCCTGCTTCGGCGCGGCGCTCCTCTTCGGCGCGGCGGGCGCGCTCGGGCCGGCGCTCCAGTCCATCGGCATCAGCCGCGGCTACCACTTCTTCAACGCCGCGCCCTACGTGATGACCCTCGTCATCATGATCCTCTCCATCTCGCCCAAGCGGTCGCTGCGCGGCGCGCCGGGCGAGCTCTCCATCACCAAGTGATCCGGTCGGGCGGCCGCCCCGGTGCCGGCCGCCCCCTCATGCGCATGACAGAGGAGGCATTCCGATGAACGGTCTCGGCGGGCTCAACAAGTCGGACAACGGCGTCGTCATCGGCCTCGTGCAGCTGCAGCTGCCGGTGGTCGTCACCCCGGCCGACCTCCAGGCGCAGACCGAGAAGGTCGTCGCCATGGTGGCCAAGGCCCGGCGCAACCTTGGCACCATGGACCTGGTGGTCTTCCCCGAATACATGCTCCACGGCCTCTCCATGGACACCAACCCGGCCATCATGTGCCGGATGGACGGGCCGGAGGTCGCCGCGCTGAAGCAGGCCTGCGTGGACAACCGCATCTGGGGCTGCTTCTCCATCATGGAGTACAACCCGGACGGCTATCCCTGGAACACCGGCCTCATCATCGACGACACCGGCGAGGTCAAGCTCTACTACCGCAAGCTCCACCCCTGGGTGCCGGTGGAGCCGTGGGAGCCGGGCGACCTCGGCATCCCGGTGATCGAAGGGCCGAAGGGCGCCAAGATCGGCCTCATCATCTGCCACGACGGCATGTTCCCGGAGATGGCCCGCGAGTGCGCCTACAAGGGCGCCGAGATCATGATCCGCACGGCGGGCTATACCGCGCCGATCCGCCAGTCCTGGCGCTTCACCAACCAGGCCAACGCCTTCCAGAACCTGATGGTGACCGCCAATGTCTGCATGTGCGGCTCGGACGGCACGTTCGATTCCATGGGCGAGGGCATGATCGTCGACTTCGACGGCACCGTCATCGCCCACGGCACCACCGGCCGGCCGGACGAGATCATCACCGCCGAGGTCCGCCCGGACCTCGTGCGCGAGGCGCGCGCCGGCTGGGGCGTGGAGAACAACCCCTACCAGCTCTGGCACCGCGGCTACGTGGCCGTGAAGGGCGGCGCCATGGACTGCCCCTACACCTTCATGAAGGACATGGTGGCCGGCACCTACCGCCTGCCCTGGGAGGACACCGTCAAGATCACCGACGGCACCCCCTGCGGCTTCCCGGCGCCTACCCGCCTCTTTGGCGAAAGCCTCCTCAAGGACGCGGCGGAGTGACACCCATGCACGGCTTCGATCTGGTGGTGCGGCCGGTTCTGCGCGAGCGGGTGCGGGCGGGGGGCGGTTCCCCCCCACCCCAACCCTCCCCCGCAAGGGGGGAGGGGGTCGGTCGCGGGTCCGTGGCCCGTAGCGGTCTGCTCGCCGCCCTTTCAAACGCGCTGACCCGTCTCCCTCTCCCCTTGCGGGGGAGGGCCGGGGTGGGGGGGAACCTCGTCCTCGGTCGGCTCTTCGCCTCCACCCTCACCCCCCGGAGGCCCGCATGACCTCCCTCGACGAGCGCATCGCCGCCACCCTCGTGGCCGAGCCCCGCACCATCGCCTCCGAACCCTACCCCTGGCCCTACGACGGCGATCTCCGGCCGGAGAACACCGCCCTCGTGGTCATCGACATGCAGACCGACTTCTGCGGCCCCGGCGGCTACGTGGACTGCATGGGCTACGACCTCTCGCTCACCCGCGCGCCGATCGGCCCCATCCAGGCGCTGATGGCCGCCATGCGGACCAAGGGCTACACCATCATCCACACCCGCGAGGGCCATCGGCCGGACCTCTCCGACCTGCCGGCCAACAAGCGTTGGCGCTCCCAGCGGATCGGCGCCGGCATCGGCGACCAGGGGCCGGCGGGGCGCATCCTGGTGCGCGGCGAGCCGGGCTGGGAGATCATTCCGGAGCTCGCGCCGCTGCCGGGCGAGACCATCATCGACAAGCCGGGCAAGGGCTCCTTCTGCGCCACGGACCTGGAGATGATCCTCCGCCTCAAGGGCATCCGAAACATCGTGCTCACCGGCATCACCACCGACGTATGCGTTCACACCACCATGCGCGAGGCCAACGACCGCGGCTTCGAATGCCTGCTGGTGGAGGACTGTTGCGGCGCCACCAAGCACGAGAACCACCTCGCCGCCATCGACATGGTCAAGATGCAGGGCGGCGTCTTCGGCGCCGTCGCCACCAGTTCGGCCCTTCTGGAGGTCTTGTGATGAGTGCGCTCCCCGCCGCCGCACCAAGCCGCGCCATCGGGCTTGAAACCAAGGGCATGACCAAGGTCTTCGGCGCCATGACGGCGCTCGACACCGTGTCGATCAACGTCCGCCCCGGCTCCTTCCACGCCCTTCTCGGCGAGAACGGCGCCGGCAAGTCGACCCTCGTCAAGTGCATCATGGGCTTCTACCAGCCGACCCGCGGCCAGGTGTTCGTTAACGGCGCCGAGGTGCAGATCCCCAACCCGAAGGCCGCCCGCAGCCTCGGCATCGGCATGGTCTACCAGCACTTCACCCTCGTCCCGTCGCTCACCGCCACGGAGAATCTGGTGATCGCGCGGGCCGACGTGCCGGCGGTGATCGACTGGAAGAAGGAGAAGAAGACCCTCGCCGAGCTGATCGACCGGCTGCCCTTCAAGGTCCCGATGGACGTGCCGGTGTCGGGTCTTGCCGCCGGCGAGAAGCAGAAGCTGGAGATCCTGAAGCAGCTCTACCTCGACCAGCGCTTCCTGATCCTCGACGAGCCGACCTCCGTGCTGACCCCCCAGGAGGCCGACGAGATCCTCGGGCTCCTGCGCGGCATGACCGAGGCGGGCGACCTCACCATCCTGATGATCAGCCACAAGTTCCGCGAGGTGACCCAGTTCGTCGACGACGTCACCGTGCTGCGCAAGGGTGCCTTCGTCGGCAGCGCCTCGGCCAAGGACCTGACGGTCGCCGAGATGAGCCGGATGATGATCGGCGACATGAAGCTGCGCGAACGCGCCGCCCGCAAGCCCTTCACCAACCAGCCGGTGGTCTTGGAACTCGCCGGCCTCTTCGCCGACGACGACGAGGGTCTGCCGGCGGTGGAGGCGGTCAGCCTCAAGGTGCATGCGGGCGAGATCGTCGGCATCGCCGGCGTTTCCGGCAACGGCCAGTCGGAACTCATCGAGTGCCTCTCCGGCCAGCGCCCGCTCACCGACGGCCGCCTCTTCGTCAAGGACGAGCCCTACGAGCCGGAGCGCAAGAAGATGGCCCGCTTCAAGGTGTTCGGCCTGCCGGAGGAGCCCCTGAAGAACGCCGCCGTGCCGAAGATGAGCGTCGCCGAAAACCTCGCCTTCCGCTCCTTCGACCAGCCGCCCATCTCCAAGTCGCGCGGCTGGTTGTCGCCCGGCCCCATGCGCGCCAAGGCCAAGGAGCTGATCGCCGCCTATCGGGTGAAGACCCCCGGCCCGGACGAGCCGATCCAGAACCTCTCCGGCGGCAACGTCCAGCGCGCGATCCTCGCCCGCGAACTCTCGTCCGACGTGGACGTGCTCGTCGTCGCCAACCCCTGCTTCGGCCTCGATTTCGCGTCCATCGCCGAGATCCGCGGCCAGATCATGGACCAGCGCAACCGCGGCGCGGCCGTGCTCCTCGTCTCCGAAGACCTCGACGAGATCCTGGAGCTCTCCGACCGCATCGCCGTCATGAGCGAGGGCAAGATCGGCTACGTGGCGCTCGCATCGGAAACCGACCGCAACACCATCGGCCAGCACATGGCCGGGCATCACTGAGGGGAGGGGGGCGTCCAAGCGGGTGGAGGCGGATCGTTCGGTTCGGCGCGCTTCTCGACCAGCCGCATGCTTTCGCTGATCCCTGTCCACCGGCGGTGTTCCCCCCTCTCCCCAACCCTCCCCCTCCAGGGGGGAGGGGGTCCGTCGAGGCTGAAGGAAAAGGCGGCTCGTTCCCATCAACCGCCACCCGCCCCCTCTCCCCTTGAGGGAGAGGGTTGGGGAGAGGGGTGAACCTCCGACGCCAAACGCCTCGAACACCCTTTGACGGAGAGGGCACACCGCCCTCCACCCCCCGCCCACCAACCCATCCCCCCTCCAACCCCCCACGAGCCCCCGCCCATGTACACCGTCGCCGCCCAGCCCTTCGCCTTCACCTTCCCGGCCGAGACGGTCGCCCTCATCGTCATCGACATGCAGCGCGACTTCATCGAGCCCGGCGGGTTCGGCGAGACGCTCGGCAACGACGTGGCGCTCCTGGAGGCGATCGTGCCCACCACGGCGGCGCTGATCGGCCTCTTCCGCGAGCAGGGATGGCCGGTGATCCACACCCGCGAGAACCACGCGCCCGACCTCTCCGACTGCCCGCCCGCCAAGCGCGAGCGCGGCAACCCGGCGCTCCGCATCGGCGACGAGGGCGCCATGGGGCGCATCCTCATCCGCGGCGAGCCGGGCGCCGACATCATCGCCGCGCTCTATCCGGTCGAGGGCGAGTATGTGGTCGACAAGCCCGGCAAGGGCGCCTTCTACGCCACGCCCCTCACCGGCATCCTGAAGGACCTCGGCACCACCCACCTGATGTTCGCGGGCGTCACCACGGAGGTCTGCGTGCAGACCACCATGCGCGAGGCCAACGACCGCGGTTTCCAGAATCTTCTGATCGAGGACGCCACGGAGAGCTATTTCCCGGCCTTCAAGCAGGCCACATTGGAGATGATCCGCGCCCAGGGCGCGATCGTCGGTTGGACCGCGCCCTTCAGCGCCCTGAAGGACGCCGTATCCAGGGGTGATGCATGACGGATTTCGACGCCAAGGCCCACGTGGCCCACATGGAGGCCGTGATGGGCCTCGCCCTCGCGCCGGAGTGGCGCGCCACCGTGGAGGCTCACGTGGCCACCACCGCCCGCATGGCCGCCCTGGTGGCGGACTTCCCGCTGCCGGACGAGGTCGAACCCGCCGCCGTCTACGAGGCCGGCCGATGAGCCTCGATCCGCTGAACGGCACCGCCACGGAGATCGCCGCCCTCGTCAACGACCGCCAGATCTCCGCCCGCGACATCGCCCGCCTGTCGGTGGAGCGCATCGGCGCCATCGACGAGGCGGTGAACAGCTTCACCGACGTCACCGCCGCCCGCGCCTTCGCCGAGGCGGAGATCGTCGACAGCCGCATCCTGGCGGGTGAGAGCCTGCCGCTCGCCGGCGTCCCTTACGCGGTGAAGAACCTCTTCGACCTGGAAGGCGTGGTCACCCGCGCGGGCTCGAAGATCAACCGCGACAACCCGCCGGCCGGCCGCGATTCCACCCTGGTCACGCGCCTGCGCGAGGCCGGCGCCGTCTGCCTCGGCGCCCTCAACATGGGCGAGTACGCCTACGACTTCACCGGCCAGAACGCCCACGACGGCAACTGCAACAACCCGCACGACCTTGCCCGCATCACCGGCGGCTCGTCGTCCGGGTCGGGCGCGGCGCTCGCCGCCGGTCTCGTCGCCGTCACCCTCGGGTCCGACACCAACGGGTCGATCCGGGTGCCGTCGTCCTTCTGCGGCACCTTCGGGCTGAAGCCCACCTTCGGGCGCCTCAGCCGGGCGCACAGCTTCCCCTTCACCGCGAGCCTCGACCACCTCGGCCCCATGGCCCGCTCGGTCGCGGACCTTGCCACCGTGTTCGACGTGCTCCAGGGCGACGACCCGGCCGACCCGCATCTCGCCCACCGCCCGCCGGTCGCCACCGCCACGGAGCTTCCCAAGGGGGCGGAGGGCCTGCGCATCGCCATCGCCGGCGGCTACTTCCGCGACCCGGGCTTCCCGGTCGCCCTGGCGGCCGTCGACCATGTGGCGAAGGCCCTCGGCGTCGCCGAGACCGTCGAGATCCCGGAGGCCGCCCGCGCCCGCGCCGCCGCCTATGTGATCACCAACGCGGAATCCGCCGCGCTGCATCTGAAGCGCCTCCAGACCCGCGCCGCCGACTACGACCCGGAGACCCGCGACCGCTTCCTCGCCGGCGCCATGGTGCCGGCGGCCTGGTACCTGGACGCCCAACGCTTCCGCTCCTGGTTCCGCGCGGCCGTCAACCGGGTGTTCGAGACCGTCGACGTGATCCTCGCCCCCGCGACGCCCTTCCCGGCGCTGATGGCGACCGAGAAGACCATGACGGTCGGCGGGCAGGAGGTGCCAGTCCGCCCCAACATCGGCATCTTCACGCAGCCTATTTCCTTCGCCGGCCTACCGGTGGCGGCGGTGCCGGTGTGGCTGGACGGCCAGCGCATGCCCATCGGCGTCCAGGTCATCGCCGCCCCCTGGCGGGAGGATCACGCCCTCCGCGTCGCGGCCGCCCTGCAGGCGTCCGGGGCCGCGAAAGCGCCGGTGGCGATGATCGGCGGCTGACCCGCCGCCCGAAACCAGCCCGTCGGCGCCGCCGGCGGGCGACCGCATGGAGCATGAGGACCATCATGGCATCGGAAGGACGTTGGGCCGGGCGCAACACCGACAAGGACAGGCTGCGCGCCTCCATCTGGTCGGCCCTCGTGGAGGCGGGCGTCAACGTCGGCCCGGTGGAAAGCCGCATCCCAAACTTCGCCGGCGCCGACCTCGCCGCCCTCCACCTGTCGCGCACGCCCGAATGGGCCGCCGCCCGCGTGGTCAAGTGCAACCCGGATCCGCCGCAGATCCCGGTGCGCCTGCGCGCCCTCTACGACGGCAAGATCGTCTACGCCCCGGTGCCGGAGCTGACGGCCGGCTTCCCCTACATCAAGCTCGACCCGGCCGACCTTACCGAGCGCGGCGTCGACTACGAACTCGCCGCCACGTCCCAGGGCTATCTCATCTACGGCGAGCCGCTCGAGTTCGAGGCCATGGAGCGGATCGACTTCGCCGTGGTCGGCTCCGTGGCGGTCAGCCGGGCGGGCGGGCGCACCGGCAAGGGCGCGGGCTTCGCCGACCTGGAGACCGGCATCTTCCGT
This sequence comes from Mongoliimonas terrestris, assembly GCF_001927285.1. GTDB lineage: Bacteria > Pseudomonadota > Alphaproteobacteria > Rhizobiales > Pleomorphomonadaceae > Chthonobacter > Chthonobacter terrestris. The sequence goes on from NZ_MSIG01000005.1 coordinate 20,713, forward strand.
GAACTCGGCATCCTGCCCGACACGACGCCCATCGCCACCACCGTCCATACGGTCCAACTGGTGGACGACGCGGTGCTGCCCATGATGGCGCACGACAGCGCGCTCACCCAAGTGGCCACCGAGGTGGGCCTCATCGTCACCCACACCACCCATCCGCAGCCGAAGGGCGTCGACTGGTCCATGGTCCAGCCCGACCAGTTCCGCGACATCCCCTTCCTCTCCGCGCTCCGCGCCCGCATGGAGGCCCGCCCGTGACCCTGCCGATCAACCTGCCCGAGGTGGTGGCCGAAGTAGAGGCGGCCTTCGCCCGCTACGAGACCGCCCTCGTCACCAACGACGTCGCCACCCTCGACGCCCTCTTCTTCGACGCGCCGACCACCATCCGCTACGGCATCACGGAAAACCTCTACGGCTATCCGGAGATCGCCGCCTTCCGCGCCGCCCGCCCGTCCGTGGGTCTTGCCCGCACCATCGAGCGGACGGTGATCACCACCTACGGTACCGACATGGCCACGGCCTCCACCCTCTTCCGGCGCGAAACGACCCCCGGCCGGATCGGCCGGCAGATGCAGACGTGGATGCGCACCGCCGAGGGCTGGCGCGTGGTGGCGGCCCACGTGTCCGTCATCCCGGAACCGGATGGTCCGGCCGCCGGAACCGCCGGAACCGCTCCATGACCGATCCGGACGGCCCTGCGGACCCGCTTCTGGAACGGCGTTCCCGCACGCGGACCGAGGACCTGCGCCTTCAGCTTGCCGACGAGATCGTGCGCGGCGACCTCGCGCCCGGCATGGCCCTCGACGAGATGCGGATCGCCGCCCGTTTCGGCGTGTCGCGGACCCCTGTGCGCGAGGCGCTCCGCCAGCTCGCCGCCAGCGGTCTCGTGGAGATCCGCCCGCACCGGGGCGCCGTGGTGGCGCGGCTCTCCACGGAGAAGCTGCACGAACTCTTCGTCGCCATGGCCGAGCTTGAGGCCGTCTGCGCCGGCCTTGCCGCCGTGGCGATGACGCCGAACGAGCGCCGGGCGCTCGAAGAGATCCACGAGCTCCTCCGCGATCTCGTCCGCGCCGGCGATCCGCAGCGCTACCACGAGCTCAACGAGAGCTTCCACACGGCGGTCTATCTCGGCTCCCACAACGGCCACCTCGCCGAGGTCACCCTCGCCACCCGCGTCCGCCTCCAGCCCTTCCGCCGCGCCCAGTTCCGCACCCTCGGCCGCCTCTCGCGCTCCTACATGGAGCACGACGACATCGTCCGCGCCATCCTCCGCGCCGACCGCGACGCCGCCAGCCTCGCCATGCGCGACCACATCGGCACCGTCGAAACCGCCTTCGGCGAGTACATCGACATGCTCTGACGGGGGGAGGGTGCTTGGACCCGGTCGGCATCGGGCCAACCCTTCGACACCCGGCCAACCCTTCGACACTGGGCTATACCATCACCGCGAGAGCGCCCACCCTCCCCCTTGCGGGGAGGGTCGACAACCGCCGGCCGTCGGGAGGGGCCTCCCCGCCACCCGCCACCAACGCCCTAACCCCCCGCCACCCTCGACGTCATCCCGGCGAACGCCGGGATCCAACCGTCGCCGCCATCACCCGCCCGGATCCCGAACGCCCGCCGTCGGCTGGATCCCGACTTTCGTCGGGATGACGGTCGCGCGACGGATCCCCCGGCGCATCTCACCGCCCCGCCATACCGTCCCCCTTGCGCGTCGGGGAGGGGTCGCCCACGCCCCAATCCCCTCGACCGTCATCCCGGCGAACGCCGGGATCCAACCGTCGCCGCCATCACCCGCCCGGATCCCGAACGCCCGCCGTCGGCTGGATCCCGACTTTCGTCGGGATGACGGTCGCGCGACGGATCCCCCGGCGCATCTCACCGCCCCGCCATACCGTCCCCCTTGCGCGTCGGGGAGGGGTCGCCCACGCCCCAATCCCCTCGACCGTCATCCCGGCGAACGCCGGGATCCAACCGTCGCCGCCATCACCCGCCCGGATCCCGAACGCCCGCCGTCGGCTGGATCCCGACTTTCGTCGGGATGACGGTCGCGCGACGGATCCCCCGGCGCATGTCACCGCCCCGCCATACCCTCCTCCTGGCGGGAGGGTCGACGGCCGCAGGCCGTCGGGGAGGGGTCTCCACCCCCCTCACGGCAGCCCTTCCGTCGGGATCTTCAGCACCGTTCCGCAGTGCTTGCAGTGCACCGCGTCCGGGTCGTGCCGGTAGAGGCCGCAGACGGTGCACTCGAACAGCACCTTGTTCGGGCGGAACAGCACCTGGGCGAGGCGCAGGAAGAGCGTCACGCCGGCGATCATGATGACCACCGCCAACAGCCGCCCGGTGGTGCCCTCCAGGGTGATGTCGCCGAACCCGGTCGTCGTCAGCGACGTCACCGTGAAGTAGAGCGCGTCCACCCAGTTGTTGATCTCGTCGTTGCGCGCGTGCTGCGTCTCGTAGACGAGGCCGGTCATCACGAAGAGGAACACCATGAAATGCACCGAGGCGACGAACACCTCCTCGTGCTTGCGGAAATAGTCGAAGTCTTCCCTCAGCTTGCGCAGCAATTGGTAGGTGTGGAGCAGGCGCACCGTGCGCAGGATCCGGAGGAAGCCGGCCCCTTCGCCGAGCAGCGGCGCCAGGAAGGAGATGATGGCGGCAAGGTCGGCGAGCGATGCCGGGTGGATCAGGTCGCGCCACGGGCGGCGGCTGATCCAGAGGCGGGCCGCGAAATCGGCGAGCACCATCAGCCCGAGCAGCACATCGATCACTTCCACGATGACGTTGCGCTCCACGAACGACGTGCCGACGATGAAGAGCACCACCGCGGCGTCGATCACCACCAGCCCGTAGCGGAACCGGTGCGCGGTCGAGCTGTCGCCGAGGTAGAGCGCCCGCACCCGGTCGCGCAGCGCGCCCTCCGGCCTGGTCCTGTCCGTCCGCGTCTGTCCGAGCACGCCGCGCCTCGCTTACCGTATTCAAAAATCCAAACCGAACGTACCAGCCTTCCGCGCCGCCGCGCACCCGCACCATGGGCGGAGGCGCCAAGGATCGGGCGGCCTGCCCATAATCTGGGCGAGCGAACCGGAATTGTATGCAATACCCTGACGTCGGTACACCGGATCGCGACCTGCTTTCCCTGGCACGGGCCTTGCGACGCCGGTCCTGCCCAAGATCAACCGTTGAGGATGCGGACCTGACCATGACGGACATCGCGCTTGATCTCGCCCGGCTACGGCAGGCCTACGCGGACGGGCTCTCGCCCGAGCGGGTGGTGGAGGCGGTCTACGGGCGGATCGCGGCCGCGAACGACCCCGGCATCTTCCTCGCCCTGGTGCCGGAGGCCGAAGCAATGGCCGCCGCCCGGGCGCTCGGCCCCTACGATCCGGCCAAACCGCTCTTCGGCGTCCCCTTCGCGGTGAAGGACAACATCGACGTCGCCGGCTTGCCGACCACCGCCGCCTGTCCGGACTTCGCCTACACGCCCGCGGCCGACGCCGTGGCGGTGGCGCGGCTTCGCGCGGCGGGGGCCATCGTCATCGGCAAGACGAACCTCGACCAGTTCGCCACCGGCCTCGTCGGCGTGCGCACGCCCTATCCGGTGCCGCGGAACGCCCTCGATCCGGACCTCGTCCCCGGCGGCTCCTCGTCCGGATCGGCGGTCGCCGTAGCGCGCGGGCTCGTCAGCTTCGCGCTCGGCACCGACACCGCCGGCTCCGGCCGCGTGCCCGCCGGCCTCAACGCCATCGTCGGCCTGAAGCCCACGGTCGGGGCCGTCTCCGCCACCGGCGTGGTGCCGGCCTGCCGCACGCTCGACTGCGTGTCCGTGTTCGCCGGCACGGTGGCGGACGCCTGGGCGGTCTACGCCGCCATGGCGGGCTATGACGCCGCCGATCCCTATTCGCGCCGCGTCCCGCTCGGCCCGGTCGCCCTGCCGCCGGCGCTCACCGTCGGCCTGCCCACCGACGAGAGCCTGCGCTTCTTCGGCGACGAAGCCGCAGCCGCCGCCTTCAAGGCCAGCGTCGACGACCTGAAGGCCCTCGGCGCCCGCTTCGTGCCGGTCGATCTCACGCCCTTCTACGACGTGGCCGCGCTCCTCTACGAGGGCGCCTGGGTGGCCGAACGCTACGCCGCCATCGAGGGCTTCATCCGCGAGCGGGCCGACAGCGTCCACCCGGTCACCCGGGCGATCACGGCCGGCGCGCTCACCCGCTCGTCGGTGGACGCCTTCAAGGGCTTCTACCGCCTCGCCGCCCTGAAGCGGCAGGTGGAGCCGGTGCTGGAGGCGATCGACCTCCTCCTCGTGCCCACCTATCCGTCGCCCGTCACCCTCGCCGAGATCGCGGCCGAGCCGATCGCCGCCAACAGCCGGCTCGGCACCTACACCAATTTCGTCAACCTCCTGGACCTCTCCGCCCTCGCGGTGCCGGGCCGCGCCCGGCCGGACGGCCTGCCGGCCGGCATCACCCTCATCGGTAAGGCCGGCGCGGACGGGCTCCTGGCGGCGGCCGGCGCCGCGCTCCATGCGGCGCTCGGCACCACGATCGGCGCCACCGGCGTCCCGGTCCCGGACGCGCCCCCGCCGACGGGCGCCATCCCGGACGGCTGGATCGCCGTGTCCGTCGTCGGCGCCCACCTCTCCGGCATGCCGCTCAACCCGGAACTCACCCGGCTCGGCGCCCGCTTCGTCATGGCCGGCGAGACCGCGCCCATCTACCGGCTCTATGCGCTGGCCGGCGGCCCGCCCTTCCGGCCGGGTCTTGCCCGCGTCGGCGAGGCGGACGGCGCCGCGATCGCGCTCGAGGTCTGGGCCCTACCGCCGGAGGGCTTCGGCCGCTTCGTCGCCGGCATCCCGTCGCCGCTCGGCATCGGCACCGTGCGGCTCGCCGACGGCTCCACCGTGAAGGGCTTCATCTGCGAGGCGGCGGGCCTCGACGGCGCGCTCGACATCACCCACCACGGCGGGTGGCGCGCCTACATGGCCGCCAAGGCCGCATGAGACCGGCGCGACCCGACCGGGCCGGGCCGAGCTTCCGGTGGAAGGCGGTGCGCATGCTCCGGTCCGGTTGCGGCCGATTGCCTCATCGGCCCGTTTTCCTTTTCGCCATTTCCGGTCCTTCACACGGATGACGCCGGACGCAATGCAGTTAGTATAGTTCCCGTTCGATTGCCGAAACGTCCCGGTGTAGAAGCTAACCACCTGTCGTCTTCCGCCGAACGGACGCTCATTCGGAGCCGCATTTCAAAGGGGGTAGCATTTCATGGATGTCCAGAAGCTACTGATGCTCACCGCTGGTGGCGCGCCGGGGGCGATGTCCGGCGGCTATGCCGGCTTCGTCGGCGGATCCTCCACCGCGATGCGGATCACGCTCGGCGTCGCTCTGGCGCTCGGTGTCATCGGCTGGTCGCTGGCCGTCACCCGCGGGTCCGACATCGCCACCTACCAGGCCCAGATCGCCGAGGCGGGTCTTGGCGGCGTCGCGCCCGACAAGCTCACCGTCGCGCTTGCCGAGCGCCGGCGCGAGCTGACCCAGATCGAAAGCGCCATCGTGTCCCGCGCCGCCGCGCTCGGCGCCCGCGAGCAGCAGCTCGCCAAGGCCATCGCCGCCCAGGAGGCCGCCGAGGCCGCCGCCGCCGAGGCGGTCGCCCTGAAAGTCGCCGCCGAGGAAACGGTCGCCGCCGCCGCCACCCAGAAGTCCGGCATCGACCGCACCATCATCCGCGGCGAGAACGTGCTCGTCTCGCTCACCGCTGCCGTCGGCGCGCGGGAGAAGCAGCTCGCCGGCCTCACCGCCAAGGCCAACGCCCAGTCCAAGGAGCTGGACGAGCTTCGCCGCTTCCAGGCGTCCATGGCCGCCTACCACGCCGAGCGCGAGACCCTGAAGCGCCAGACGATCCGCGACGGCAACGCCCTCGTGTCGCTCTCCGCCGCCGTCGGCGCCCGCGAGCGCCAGCTCGGCGGCCTCATCGGCAAGGTGAACGCCGCGTCGGACCAGGTGCGCGAGATCGATCTCTGGCGCGCTGAGAAGGGCCGGATGCTGGCCGCCAACGCCGAGCTTGCCCGCGACGTGACGCGCACGGAAAACCGCCTCCTCACCACCAGCGTCGCCGCCAACGCCCGGCAGGTGCAGGTGGACAAGGCGATCGCCAAGCTTGCCGCCGTGGAGACCGAGGCCGAGAGCCTGAACCGGGCAGTGCTCGGCCACGAGGCCAAGCTCGTCGACCTCGACCGCCAGATCGCCAGCCTCGGCGAGGAGGCGACCGAGAAGTCCCGCGCGGTGGTGCGCGTCCACAACCAGCTGATCCCGATGATCTCCGCCGTCGGCGCCCGCGAGCAGCAGGTCCAGCGCCTGATCACCCGCAACGACGCCCTGGAGGCGGACGCCATGGCGCTCTCCCGCGAGATCGCCCTCAAGGACGCCCGCCTGGAGGAGATGACCGAGACCGCGACCGTCGCCGCCGATCGCCTGAAGGCCCTCAGCGAGTTCCTCTCCACCCAGACCACCCCGGTGGTCTCGCAGTAAAACGCCCCGGTCGGCGACGATCGACGCCCTGAAACGAAGAACGGCGGCCTCATGGGGCCGCCGTTTTCGTGTCCTGCGTCCGTGCCCGTCAGATCCGCCCCTCCCGCACCGCGTGGCAGGCGACCAGCAGGTCGCTGTCCGGCACCGCGAGCTCCGGCCGCTCCTTCGGGCAGGGCTCGTACATGTAGGGGCAGCGCGGGTGGAAGGCGCAGCCGGTCGGCGGGTTGAGCGGGGAGGGGAGTTCGCCCTTGAGCCGGATCCGCTCGCGCCTCCCGCCCGCCTCGGTCGACGGCGTCGCGGAGAGAAGCGCCCGGGTGTAGGGATGCTTCGGGTCGGCGAAGATCTCGTCGCGCGTCCCGTACTCCACCGGACGGCCGAGATACATCACCATCACCTCGTCGGCGATGTGGCGCACCACGCCGAGGTCGTGGCTGATGAACAGGTAGGCAAGGCCCATCTCCTCCTGCAGGTCCATCAGGAGGTTCAAGACCTGCGCCTGGATCGACACGTCGAGGGCCGACACCGGCTCGTCCAGCACCAGGATCTTCGGGTTCAGCATCAGCGCCCGCGCGATGGCGATGCGCTGCCGCTGGCCGCCGGAGAACATGTGCGGATAGCGCTCCGCGTGCTCCGGCCGCAGCCCCACCCGCCGCATCATGGCCTGCGCCTTGGCCCGCCGCGTCGCCGCGTCGTCGTCGGTGTTCACATAGAGCGGCTCCTCAAGGATGGCCGCCACGGTCTGGCGCGGGTTGAGCGAGCCGTAGGGGTCCTGGAACACGATCTGCACCGACTGGCGCAACAGCCGGGCATCGGCGGCCGAGCGGCCGTCCACCGTGCGGCCGTCCACCGTCAGACTGCCGGCGGTCGGCTTCTCGATCATGGTCACCACGCGGGCGAGGGTGGACTTGCCGCAGCCGCTCTCGCCCACCACCGCCAGCGTCTTGCCGGCCTTCAGATCGAAGCTCGCCTCGGCCAAAGCCCGCACATAGGCCGGCTTGCCGAAGAGGCCGCGCTTCAATTCGTAGGTGCGCGCGAGGCCGTCGGCGGCCAGCACCACCGTGGCGGGATCGACGGGGGCGTTCATGCGACCTCCTGCAGGTCCGGATGGATGGTCGCGCCGGGGCCGGGGTGCCCCACCGGCCGTCCGCCGGCGAGCGGATAGTGGCAGAGCGCGTAGCCCGCCTGCCGCCCCTGCACCGGCGGCACCTTGGTGACGCATCGCTCGGTGGCGAACTTGCAGCGCGGCGAGAACAGGCACCCGGTCGGCCGGTCGAACTGGCCCGGCACCACGCCCGGGATCGACGGCAAGCGCCGGGACGTCGCCCGCTCCGGCAGCGCCGCCAGCAGCGCGGCCGTGTAGGGATGGTGCGGATCGGCGAAGAGCCCGGCCACCGCCTGCTCCTCCACCTTCTGGCCGGCGTACTGCACCGACACCCGGTGCGCGGTCTCGGCGACCACGCCCATGTCGTGGGTGATCAGCACCAGGCCCATCCCGGTCTCGCTCTGAAGCTGCATCAGGAGTTCCAGGATCTGCGCCTGGATGGTCACGTCGAGCGCCGTGGTCGGCTCGTCGGCGATCAGGAGCTTCGGCTGGCAGGCGATCGCCATGGCGATCATCACGCGCTGGCTCATGCCGCCGGACAGCTGGTGCGGGAAGGCGTCCACCCGCTCCGCCGCCGCCGGAATGCCGACCATCTCCAGAAGCTCGATCACCCGCCGCCGCCGCGCCTTGCGGTCGAGCTTCAGGTGCACCTTCAACGCCTCGCCGATCTGGAAACCCACCGTGAAGCAAGGGTTGAGGCTCGACATGGGCTCCTGGAAGATCATCGCCATGTCCTTGCCGACGATCCGCCGCCGCTGCCGCGCCGACAGGCCCGCCAGTTCATGGCCGTCGAACAGCATGCGGTCCGCGGTGATGGTCGCCGTCCACGGCAACAGCCCCATCAGCGCCAGCATGGACACCGACTTGCCGGACCCGGACTCGCCCACGATGGACACGATCTCCCCCGCGTCCACCGTCATGGACACGCCGTCCACGGCTCGAAACGGCCCGCTGGCGGTCTTGAAGTCGACCGAGAGGTTCTGGATGTCGAGGAGTGGCATGGAGGTCAGCTCCGCCTGAGCTTCGGGTCGAGGGCGTCGCGAAGGCCGTCGCCGATGAGGTTGATGGCGAGCACGGTGATCAGGATGGCAAGGCCCGGAAAGGTGACCACCCACCAGGCGCTGAGGATGAACTCCCGCGCCTCGGCCAGCATGGTGCCCCACTCCGGTGTCGGCGGCTGGGCGCCCATGCCGAGGAAGCCGAGCGCGGCCGCGTCCAGGATGGCGTTGGAGAAGGAGAGCGCCGCCTGCACGATCAGCGGCGCCATGCAGTTCGGCAGGATGGTGACGAACATCAGGCGCAGCCGGCTCGCACCCGCCACGCGGGCGGAGGTGACATAGTCGCGGTTGCGCTCCGCCATCACGGCGGCGCGGGTCAGGCGCACATAGTGGGGCTGGGCGACGAGCGCGATGGCGATCATCGCGTTGACGAGGCCCGGGCCCAGCACCGCCACCAGCACCAGGGCGAGGAGCAGCGACGGGAAGGCGAGGAGCACGTCCATCACCCGCATGATCGCCGTATCCACCCAGCCGCGGAAGAAGCCCGCCACCAGCCCGAGGACGATGCCGCCGATCAGCGAGATGGAGACCACCACCACGCCGATGAAGAGCGAGTAGCGCGCGCCGAAGATGAGACGCGAGAGGATGTCGCGCCCCACTGCGTCGGTGCCGAGCAGGAAGCGCGTGTCCGCGCCCTCCGCCCAGGCGGGCGGGGAGAGCAGGTGGTCGCGGAACTGCTCGTTCGGGTGGAAGGGCGCGACCAGCGGCGCGAACACGGCGACGACGACCAGGAGGCCGAAGACGACGAGGCCGATGACGGCGCCGCGGTTCTCCGAGAAATAGGACCAGAACTCGCGCAGCCGGCCGGGCCGGGCATCCGTCTGCACCTTGGCGGCCGCGACGGTGTCGGTGCGGGTGACGTCGGTCATCGGATCACCTCGTGTGCCGGATCTTGGGATTGATGAGGCCGTAGAGCATGTCGACGATCAGATTGACGACCATCACCATCAGGGCGATCAGCACCAGCCCGCCCTGCACGGCCGGGTAGTCGCGGCGGAAGATGCTATCCACCATCCACTTGCCGATGCCCGGCCAGGAGAAGATCGTCTCCGTGAGGATGGCGCCGGCGATCAGCACGCCGATCTGCAGGCCGATGGTGGTGATCACCGGGATCAGCGCGTTGCGGAGCGCGTGAACGCCCACCACCCGGAAGGGCGACAAGCCCTTGGCGCGGGCGGTGCGGATATAGTCCTCGGACAGGACCTCCAGCATGGCCGACCGGGTCTGCCGGGCGATCACGGCGAGCGGGATGGTGCCGAGCACGATCGTCGGCAGGATGAGGTGCGAAGCCGCCGACGCGAAGGCGCCCTTCTGGCCGGAGATGAGGCTGTCGATCAGCATGAAGCCCGTGACCGACGGGAAGAAGTAGAGCAGCGAGATCCGCCCGGACACCGGCGTCCACTGCAGGATGCCGGAAAAGACGATGATGAGGAGGAGGGCCCACCAGAAGATCGGCATGGAATAGCCGACGAGGGCCGTGGCCATCAGCCCGTGGTCGAAGCCGGAGCCGCGCTTGACAGCCGCCACCACGCCGGCGGGAATGCCGAGCACGACGGCGAAGATCATGGCGCAGATGGAAAGCTCCACCGTGGCCGGGAAGAGGGCGAAGAACTCCTCGAAAACCGGCTTCTTGGTGATGATCGAGGTGCCGAAGTCGCCCTGGATCAGGGAGCCGAGATAGCCGGCGTACTGTTCCCAGATCGGCCGGTCGAAGCCGTAGCGCCCCATCAGCTCGGCGTAGCGTTCCGGCGACAGGCCGCGCTCGCCGGCCATCAGCAGGATGGGATCGCCGGGCAACAGGCGGATGAGGAAGAAGGCGACCAGGCTGACCCCGATGAAGGTCGGGATCACGAGGCCGATGCGCCTGAAAAGGAAGCCGAACATGGGCGGTCAGGGTACCAGTCGTTTGGTGAAGCGATGGGTCGGGACGGTCTCCACGCGGCCGTCCCGGGTCCAGATGGGATTGTCGAAGACGCCCCGGTCGGTCCAGCCGGCTTTCGCGTAGAAGGCGTAAGCCCTGGCGTTGCCCGTCATGCACTCGATGAGGCCATCGACAACGCCGCGCGCCGCAAGCTTCTCTTCAAGCACGGATAGCAAAAGCTTGGCAACCCCCCGGCCGCGGAACGATCTCGCCACGTAGAATTGGTCGATCGTCTCGTCCTCCAGCGCACCGAATGCGATCGGTTCAGCGTCGACGACTGCCACGAAGCTTTGGGTATGAAGCCCTTCCAGACGCTTGCGGAAGGTGTCGAGGGTCCTCTCCTCGGTCACATGGGGCGCCGCGAGGGCGCCGTGGGCGTCGTGCCAGGCCTCATGCCAGAGACGCGAGACGCGATCGTGATCGTCGGGGGCGAGCGGGCGAATGGTGATGTCGAGCATGGAGCATCCTGGTCGGTTGGCGGCGATCGGACAGGACGCAAGCCGCCGCGCCGCAACGACAGCGGCGCCGGGAGCCATCACCCCCGGCGCCGCCGATCCGTCAGCTCCGGGCGATCACTCGGTGATGTCCACGCCGTCGAAACGGTGCGAACCGAGCGGGTCCATCTTGTAGTTCTGCACGGACTTTGCCATCGGCATGAAGACAGTGGAGTGGGCGATGGTGGCCCACGGCGCCTGTTCCTTGAAGATGACCTGCGCCTGCTCGTAGAGTTCGGCGCGCTTCTCCTGGTCGGCCACGGTCTTGGCCTCCATGATCAGCTTGTTGAAGTCCTCGTTGCACCAGTTGGCGCGGTTGGACCCGCCGACCGCGTCGCAGCCGAGGAGAACGGCCAGGAAGTTGTCCGGGTCGCCGTTGTCGCCGGTCCAGCCGAGGATGACGGCACCGTCGCGCTCCTTGTCCTGGCTGCGCTTCAGGTATTCGCCCCACTCGTAGGAGACGATCTCGGTCTCCACGCCCACCTTGGCGAAGTCCGACTGGAGCAGTTCGGCGGTGCGGCGGGCGTTCGGCATGTAGGGCCGCTGCACCGGCATCGCCCAGATCTTCATCTTGAGGCCTGATACGCCGGCTTCCTCGAGCAGCTTCTTGGCGGCTTCCGGATCGTAGGCATCGTCCTGGACCGCGTCGTTGTAGGACCACATGGTCGGCGGGATCGGGTTCTTGGCCGCCTGGCCGGAGCCCTGGTAGACGGCGTCGATGATGGCCTGCTTGTTGATGGCCATGTTCAGCGCCTTGCGGACGCGGGCGTCGTCGAACGGCTTCATCAGCGTGTTGTAGCCGAGGTAGCCGACGTTGAGGCCGGCCTGCTCCATCATCTGGACGCTGTCATCGGACTTCAGGGCCTCGATGTCGGCCGGGTTGGGGTAGGGCACCACATGGCACTCGCCGGCCTTCAGCTTCTGCAGGCGGACGGCGGCGTCGGGCGTGATGGCGAAGACGAGGTCGTCGATCGCCTGCTTGCCTTCGAAGAAGTCCGCGTGGGCCTGGAAGCGGATCACCGCGTCCTTCTGGTAGGCCACGAACTTGAACGGCCCGGTGCCGACCGGCACCTGGTTGAGGTCGGCCATCCGGCCTTCCGCCTCGAGCTTGTCGGCGTACTCCTTCGACATGATGGACGCGAAGTCCATGGCCAGATTCGCGATCATCGGCGCTTCCGGCCGGTTCAGCACGAACTTGACGGTCAGGTCGTCCACCTTGTCGATCGACTTGATGAGGTCCGGCATGGACATGCCGGAGAAATACTCCCACGTGCCGCCGGCGTAGCTGTACCAGGGGCTGCTTTGGTCCATCTGGCGCATGAAGGAGAAGATCACGTCGTCCGCGTTGAGGTCGCGGGTCGGCGTGAAGAAGTCCGTGGTGTGGAATTTCACGCCCGGGCGCAGCTTGAAGGTGTACTCCAGGCCGTCCGCGGAAACCTCCCAGCTCTCGGCGAGGCCGGGGATGACGTTCGTCGTCCCGCGCTCGAACTCCACCAGGCGGTTGTAGACCGGCTTGGACGAGGCGTCGAAGGTGGTGCCGGCCGTGTACGGCGCCGGGTCGAAGCCCTCGGGGCTGCCCTCGGAGCAGTAGACGAGCGTCTTGGCGTTCGCCGCGGTGCTGAGACCGGCGGCAAGGATCGTGGCCGCCAGCAGGCGGGTGGTGGATTTCATGGTATGCGCACTCCCCTGAGCCGGCCCCTCCGGACCGGCAAGTCGCTCAACGACGGCCGCGCGCGATTTCTGTTTTGTCCACGCGGTCGAGCGAGCCATATCGGAACGGACAAACGGCATATTTGCAATATGTATCGCGTTATTTTTTGACCGTCCGATTTGGAATAACTTGTCGTTCAAAGCCTCTCCGGCGAGCGGATCCGACTACGTGACGCAGCGTCGGCGCGAAATTCTCCCGGACAGCGGCCCGGAGGCAACCATACTGCCACCCATCCGTCCGGCGGTGGATCGAACGGGTTCCGTTTCGCCCGCCGCTCTGGCACAACGGGGTTCATCGTGCAGTGCAACGGAAGCGGCCGCCGCGACGGCCAGGAGGCGTGATGTTCGAATGGGTCGTCGGTTTCGTCCAGCAGGGCGGCTATCTGGGCGTCGCCTTCCTGATGTTCCTGGAGAACGTGTTCCCGCCGATCCCCTCCGAGGTGATCATGCCGCTCGCCGGCTTTGCGGCCGCCCGCGGCGACATGAACATCTGGCTCGTGATCCTGTCCGGCACCATCGGCTCGCTCGCCGGCGCCTTCTTCTGGTACTACATCGGCGTCTGGCTCGGGAACGGGCGCGTGGAGTGGGCCATCACCCGCTTCGGTCGCATCCTCACCATGAACCTCGACGACCTTGAGAAGGCGCGCGAGTGGTTCCGCTGGAAGGCCAGTTGGGCCGTCTTCCTCGGCCGTCTGGTGCCGACCGTGCGCACACTCATCTCCGTGCCGGCCGGCATCGCCGGCATGTCCTTCGGCACCTTCGCCTTCTGGACCACCCTCGGCACCGCCGCCTGGACCGCGATTTTGGCCATGGCCGGTTACCTCCTGGAAAGCCAATACGAGACCGTGGAGGGCTATATCGACCCCGCGTCCAAGGTTGTCGTCGCGGTGATCGTCCTCGGTTACCTCTATCGCGTCATCACCTACAAGCCGCGCGCCGCCGTTGAAAAGTGATCGCGCGCACCGGTCGTTCTCAGATCGCCGGTCCGACTTGCCGGCGGTCGCCGATTATTTGCCGACTAACCTTCAGAAATTCATTTTGACCTTTCCATCCGGTGCGCTAGCACTAGATCGCGCTCCCGCCCTGTCGTCAGATAAAGGGCGGAGCGCGCGCCCTGCGGCGCGTATCGGCGGCTCCTTCGCGCGGGTCTCCAGGCCGCGGGGGAGGGCCTCCGCGCGGCGTGGAGGTCGGGCGTTGGCACAGAGGTCAAGCGGATGGCGTCGTCGGTCGAGGCGGAACTGAAGTTCGAGTTGGTGCGGGCCGACCTTGAGGCGCTGTCCGGCGGGCGGGGGCTCGACGACCTCGTGGTCGGCACGCCCGAAGTGGCCGACCTCCTCACCACCTATTGGGACACCCCCGCCGCCGACCTGCGCGCCGGGACGCTGTCGCTCCGGGTCCGCCGGAAGAACGGCGCGTTCGAGCAGACCGTGAAGGCCGGCGGCGTGCCGGGCCTGGCGCTCTCCTCGCGCGCGGAGTCCTCCGTCGCCATCGACGGCCCGACGCCCGACGTCTCGCTCATTCCGGATCCGGACTTGCGCACCCTCGTCGCCGAGCGCATCGGTGCCGGACCGCTGGAGCCCGCCTTCACGGTCGCGGTCCAGCGCACCGCCCGCATACTCGTCACCAAGGCCGGCGACGAGATCGAGTATGTGCTCGACAACGGGTCGGTCATCGCCGGCAGCGCCCGGGCGGAGATCCTGGAGGCCGAGTTCGAGCTGAAGAGCGGCGACCCGCGCGCGCTCTTTGCCGTCGCCAAGCAGGCGCTCGCCGGCATCCCCGTCCGCTTCTCCCGCGACACCAAGGCCGACCGCGGCTATCGTCTGGCCCTCGGCGAGCCGCCGCTCGCCTGGACGCCGGTGAAGGCCGTGGAGCCGGACCTCGACCCGGACGGCTCCGTGGAGGAGGCGCTGCGGGCCGTCCTTCGCTCCTGCGTCGCCCAGATCGCCGCCAACGCCGTCGCCGTCCAGGCGGGCGACGACGCGGAGGGGCCGCACCAGCTCCGGGTCGGTCTGCGCCGCCTCCGCAGCGCGCTCCTCGCCTTCCGCGCGGTGATCGACCCGGTCGGCGCCGCCCGCCTCGGCGGCGAGGTGAAGTGGCTCGGCCAAGTGGTCGGGGAACTCCGCGACATCGACGTCCTCATCGAGGAGATCGTCCTGCCCTGCGGCACCCACACGGACGTCAAGCCGCTCGTCGCCGTGCTGAAGAGCCGGCGCGAGGCGATCCGCGCCCGCGTGGTGGAAACGCTCGCCGGCGACCGGGTCGGCGCCTTCCTGATCGACCTCGCCGCCTATACCGAGGGCCGCGGCTGGCTTTCCTTCTCCGACATCGGCCAGACCGCCGCGCTCTCCGAGCCGGTCGGCGACTTCGCCCGCAGCGCCATCGTGAAGCGGTGGACCAAGGTGGCCCGCATGGGCCGGCGCGCCGACGAGCTCGACGGCGAGGAGCGGCACGACCTCCGCAAGGCCTTCAAGAAGCTCCGCTACACGCTCGACTTCTTCGCCGGTCTCGTGGACCGCAAGGACGAGAAGCGCATGCTGAAGGACGTCAAGACGGCCCAGGAACTCCTCGGCTATCTCAACGACGTGCGCATGGCCGAGGGCCTGCCGGCCATCGTCCACGCCGACCCCGCCATCCGCAAGCGCAAGGACGCTGCCGTCCTGGAGCGCACCATCGGCTTCTGCCTCGGCTGGCACCAGGCCCGCGCCGAGGCCGCCTGGACCGAGGCGAAGACCGTCGTCGCCCTCGGCGACGCCCCGCTCTGACGTCGCCCTCGGCGACGCTCCGTTCTGATCGCGTACGGCCGGGCGGCACCCCGTCGGTCCTGACAGAATTTCCAACCGGAAAAGCGTCGTCCGAAGCGGAGCCGGATAGTTAAGCGCTGGATTGGCCCATCGCAAATTCGTTTCGAATTTGGCCATCTCGCAGCGACAATATTGCGCGGGAGGCGTCCGTGCGGCCCCCAAGTGTTTGAAATATGGTTAATTTTAAGTGTATGGTAAAACTTCGTTCGCGGTCTGATCCCGCGCCGCACAATCGTTTTCGCTTGCGAGCCGAGAAATCCAGACTAGTTTGGTAGAGTGACTACGACAATGAGAGGTCGGGCAGCCATGAGCATGACCAGAAGCCTCGACGTGTTGGTCGTCTGTGCGGCGTTCGTTTTCGTGGGCGCCATCATCCTCGGCGCCTTCTAGAACCGCGCCGCCACGAAGACGACAGGCCTCGCGAAGGGCCGCCGGATCCGCGCCCTCAAGGGCGTTGCCGGTCGGGCAAGCAGGCCAACGGGTTCGGTCCGCGGGTTGAGGCATCCGCGTCGAGCCTGACGATCCCGAACGCGGCACCCTTGCCGCGTTCGCTTGGGCCGGCCGGGCAGCCACCCGGCCAGACGGCTCCGCCAATCCCGCCGCCGGCACCGCCGCTTTCGGATGGGATGAGAGCCCGGCTCAACAGGCCCCGGCGTTCTGCCAGGGGGCTTCCAGCCAATCGGACCGCCCGTCACAAGGGCGGCCACACAAGGGGCGATGCCCCGTCGGATCCGTCGATGACGACGTGTCCCACGATGGGCCGCTCGGCCGATGCCGTGTCCTGAAACACGGCTGTCCGCCACGCCCCGACCGCGGCCAGAACGGTCCGCGGCCCCGCGCCCGCCGGCACCGGCCTTTTGCCGGAACGCCTCGGTGCGCCCGAGCTTCCCTCGTTTGGCCGGCTTGGAGGCCGGCCGAACGAGCCTATCCTGGCGGGCTGTCGGCTCGCCGGACGATCGGCCCCGATCAGGCGGCGAAGACGAACCGCTCCACCTGCGCGCGGCGGCCGTCGAACCGGCCGAAGGCGTGGGCGGTGATCGCCGTGTCGGCGCCCTTCAGCACGACGCGGGCAGTGCTGTCGAACAGGCAGTCGATGGTGGAGATGGAGTTGGCGTCGGCCTCGATCCGCTCGATCTCGAGCATGCGGCCGTCGGCGACCTTGGCCCATTCGGACGTGGATTGGAGGGGGAAACGGCTGACGGCTTCGGCAATGAGCAACTTGGTCGAGTCCATGGGTCCTGTATCCTGAAACGCCACGATGAATATGAGCCATCGTCGGGCGGACGCGTTCTTTTCCGCCTAATGGCGACGAATCTGTGGCGGATGTTCCCCCGAAAATCCGGGGTTTCCGCCACCACCATCAATAAAACATTGCTGGATTAGACCGCGTTCCTCTGTGCTTTTCATCACATCCGAAGGGATGTGTGGAATGTGCCTATCTGGATCGCGATTCCTGTCGATTCTGTGGCGTCCGGGGCACAAGTCGCTTTCATTCACCAACCCTAACGAAAGATCGGTGAAATCCCGAGCGGGCGCGCGAAAACCGCCGCCGGCCGCTGCCGACGACGGTCGCCAAGTGCGCAGGGCCATGTCGCGGCCCGCGAAGAGGGAAATCTGCAAGCCGGCGAACCGTCGCCGTCAGTCCGGCGGGCCGTAGCCGCCGCCGGTCGGCGTGCGCACGATCACCGCCTCGCCGGCCGCCACCAGGGTCTCGTCGCTGCCCTGCAGCGTCTCCAGCGTGCCGTCCTGCCGGCGCACCAGGGTGGCGCCCACTTCGCCCGGATCGCCGCCCTCCAGCCCGTGCGGCGGCACCCGCCGGTGCGACGACAGGATGGCGAGCGTCAGCGTCTCCAGGAAGCGGATGGTCCGCTCGGTGCCGCTGCCGGCCGACCAGCGGCCCCGCCCGCCGGACCCGCGGCGGATGTGGAAATCCTCCAGCACCACCGGGAAGCGGGCCTCCAGCACTTCCGGGTCGGTCAGGCGCGAGTTGGTCATGTGGGTGTGCACCCCGTCCGTGCCGTCGAAACCGGGCCCGGCGGAGGACCCCGAACAGATCGTCTCGTAATACTGGTAGCGCCCGTCGCCGAAGGTCAGGTTGTTCATGGTGCCCTGGGCGGCGGCCATGGCTTTCAGCGCGCCGAACAGGCAGTCGGTCACGTGCTGGCTCGTCTCCACGTTGCCGGCCACCACGGCCGCCGGCCACTCCGGCTTCAGCATGGAGCCATCCGGCACCAGGATCTCGATGGGCCTCAGGCACCCCGCGTTCATGGGGATGTCGTCCTCCACCATCACGCGGAAGCAGTAGAGCACCGCCGCCCGGGTCACCGGCTCGGGCGCGTTGAAGTTCGTCGGCCGCTGGCCGCTCGTGCCGGTGAAGTCCACCGTCGCCGAGCGGGTCTCACGGTTCACCCGGATGGCCACCTTGATCACGGCGCCGTCGTCCATCTCCACCTGGAAGCTGCTGTCGGTCAGCCGGTCGATCACCCGGCGCACGCTCTCCTCGGCATTGTCCTGCACGTGGCCCATGTAGGCCTCCACCACCGGCAGGGAGAAGTGGCGCACCATCTTGCCCAGTTCGGCGACGCCCTTCTCGTTGGCGGCGATCTGCGCCTTCAGGTCGGCCACGTTCTGCGCCACGTTGCGCACCGGGTGGGCATGCTCGGTCAGAAGCCGCACCAGTTCCGGCTCGCGGAAGCGCCCGTCCGTGCCGTCCACCAGCAGGAAGTTGTCGATCAGCACGCCTTCCTCGTCCACCGTGGTGGCGCGCGGCGTCATGGACCCCGGCGCCGCCCCGCCGATGTCCGCGTGGTGGCCGCGGCTTGCCACGTAGAAGAGAAGCTCCGCGCCGTCCTCGTCGAACACCGGCGTCACCACCGTGATGTCCGGCAGGTGTGTGCCGCCGTTGTAGGGCGCGTTCAGCGCATAGACGTCGCCGGGCCGCAGGTCCGTCCCGTTCGCCCGGATCACCGCCTCCACGGACCGGTCCATCGACCCCAGGTGCACCGGCATGTGCGGCGCGTTGGCGACGAGCCGGCCCTCCCGGTCGAACACCGCGCAGGAGAAGTCCAGCCGCTCCTTGATGTTCACCGACGAGGCTGTGTTCTGCAGCGTCACGCCCATCTGCTCGGCGATCGACATGAAGAGGTTGTTGAACACCTCCAGCATCACCGGGTCGGCGCTGGTGCCGATGGGCTGGGCCCGTTCCATGGCCTCCACGCGGCTCAGCACCACGTGGTTGCGCGCGGTGATCTCGGCGCGCCAGCCCGGTTCCACCACGACGGTCTGGTGCGGCTCGATCAGGAGAGCGGGGCCAGGCACCTGCTGGCCGGGGCTCAGCCTGTCGCGCGTCACCACCGGCGCCGTCCGCCACCGGCCGGCGGAGAAGAAGCGCGTCACCGTGATGGGCTCCGGCGCGTCGGCGGTAAGGGCGTAGGGTGCGTCCGGCGCCGGTCCCAGCCGCTCGTCCGCCGCCTCCACCTCGGCCGCCTCCACCACGATGGCCCGGTCCGGGAAGAGGAAGCCGAAGCGCGCCTTGTGGGCGGCCTCGAACGCCGCCACGGCCGCGCCCGGGTCGAAGTCCTGAAAGCCGATCGGCAGCGGGCTGTCCGTCCCGTCGTACTTCAGGTGCAGCACCGGCCGCCAGCCCACCATGTCGGCGGGCACGCCCTGGGCGATCAGCTCGTCCACCGCTTCGGTCGCCAGAAGGTCGATGGCGGCCTTGAGGTCCGCCATGTGGTCCTCGTCGAACGGCCGCGCCACCGCCCGGCTGCGGTTGGAGCGGATCGCCGCCAGCCCCATGCCGTAGGCTGAGAGCACCCCGGAGAAGGCGTGCACGAACACCCGCGTCATGCCGAGCGCGTCCGCCACCGCGCAGGCGTGCTGGCCGCCGGCCCCGCCGAACGTGGTCAGCGTGTAGCCCGTCACGTCGTGGCCGCGCTGCACCGAGATGGTCTTGATGGCGTTCGCCATGTTGGCCGTGGCGATCGCCAGGAAGCCGTCCGCCACCGCCTCCGGCGCACGCCCGTCGCCGATCCGCTCGGCAAGGTCCGCGAAGGCCGCCCGCACGCTCTCCGCGTCCAGCGTCCGGTCGCGCCCGCGGCCGAAGATGGCGGGAAAGAAGTCCGGCTGCAGCTTGCCCACCATCACGTTGGCGTCGGTCACCGTCAGCGGCCCGCCGCGCCGGTAGCTCATCGGCCCCGGGTCGGCGCCCGCGCTGTCCGGTCCCACCCGGAAGCGCGCGCCGTCGAAGTGCAGGATGGAGCCGCCCCCCGCCGCCACCGTGTGGATGCGCATCATCGGCGCGCGCATGCGCACGCCCGCCACCTCCGTCTCGAAGGCCCGCTCGTATTCGCCGTCGAAGTGCGACACGTCCGTCGACGTGCCGCCCATGTCGAAGCCGATCACCTTGGCAAAGCCGGAGAGCCGCGCCGTCTCCACCGCCCCCACCACGCCGCCCGCCGGGCCGGACAGGATGGCGTCCTTGCCTTGGAAGAGGTCGGCGGAGGTCAGCCCGCCCGCCGACGTCATGAAGTAGAGCCGCGGCCGCTCTCCTTCGGTGCGCTCTCCCTCCGTGCTCTCGTCGTCGTTGCCGATCGCCGCCGCCACCGTGTTCACGTAGCGCCTGAGAATCGGTGACAGGTAGGCGTCCACCACCGTGGTGTCGCCCCGCCCGACCAGCTTCATCAGCGGCGAGACCTCGTGGCTGACCGAGACCTGGCCGAAGCCCATGGACCGCGCCACCTCGGCCACCCGCGCCTCGTGCTCGGGAAAGGCGTAGGCGTGCATGAACACGATCGCCACCGCCTCGATGCCGTCCGCCGCCGCCGCGTCGAGTGCCGCCCGCACGGCGCCGAGATCCGGCTCCGCCTCCACGGTGCCGTCCGCCCGCACCCGCTCGGCCACCTCCACCACGCGCTCGTAGAGAAGGTCCGGCTTGACGATCTTCTTCGCAAAGATATCCGGCCGCGCCTGGTAGCCGATCTCCAGCGCGTCCCGGAAACCCTTCGTGACGAGGAGCAGCGTCCGCGCGCCCTTGCGCTCCAGAAGCGCGTTGGTGGCGACCGTGGTGCCCATCTTCACCGCGCCGATCCGCCCGGCGGGCAGCGGAGCGTCGGCCGGAACGCCGAGGAGTTCGCGGATGCCCTGCAGCGCCGCATCCGGATAGGCCTCCGGGTTCACCGACAGCAGCTTCTTCGCCGTCAGCGCGCCGTCCGGTCTCCGCGCCACGATGTCCGTGAAGGTGCCGCCCCGGTCGATCCAGAAGTCCCACCGCCCGACGTCGTTCATGGATGCACCTTTAACGCTTTGCCAACCGACTCGACACGACGGCGCGGGCAAGGTCAACCGTCATGCCGCACTGCGGCGCGACACCGCCGCACGCCGTGCGAGCAGCACCACCGCCATCACGGCCAGGGCAAAACCGAGGGTCGTGCCATCGATCGTCTCGCCGAGGAGGGCGGCCGAGACGGCGAGCGTCACGAAGGTCTGCAGGAGCTGCACCTGCCCGACCCGCGCCACCCCGCCGATGGCAAGGCCGGCGTTCCAGAAGAAGAAGCCGATGAAGACCGAGAACACCGCCACGTAGAGGAGGGCGCCCACCGCCGCGCCGGGTGCCGCCGCGTAGTCCGGCCGGAACAGGAACAGCGACCCGGTCACCGTCACCGGCGCCATCAGCACCAGCGCCCAGGAGATCGCCTCCCAGCCCGACACCCAGCGCCCCGCCCGGGCGAACAGCGCATATCCGGTCGAGGCCGCCACCACCGAAAGCACGAGGAAGACGTCGCCTGCCCCCATGGAGGCGTCGGTCGTGCGCAGCGGGAAGGCGAGCACCAGGCCGGCGCCGACCAGGCTCCACACCCAGAAGAGCGCCGACGGCCGCTCGCCGTTGATCACCACCGCGGCGATCGAGGTGGCGAGCGGCAGGAGCCCCAGCACCACGCCCCCGTGCGCGGCCGGCACCGTCGTCATGGCAACGGCGGAGAAGATCGGAAAGCCGATCACCGTCATCAGCGCCGCCATGGCGAGCGTCGGCCAGGCGGCCCGCGGCGGCGGTCGGCGGCGGAGCACCAGGAGCAGGCTCGCCGCCAGAACCGCCGCGATCCCGGCCCGGCCGAGCGTCACGAACCACGGGTCGAAGGTCGCCACCGCGATCCGCGTCATCGGCAGCGTGGCGCCGAAGATGGCGATGCCCACGAACCCGAGCGCGAAGCCGAGAAGGTCGCGGTGGCTGGCGGGCGGCGTGGCAACGTCGACGTCGGACATGATCACCAAGGGCGGTTGGGACGGCGGAACGGCCCGCGTCCGCGAAGGCGGGATGCTTCCATCGCCCGTCCGCGACGGTAAGGAAACCCCGTGTCCCGGCACAGCACCTTTGCTCTGGCGGCGTGCCTCGCGTCGACGCGCGCCGGTACGGACGACGGATTACGAATTCGGTAACCGTCGCGTGCGAAAACATCCCTAACCGTTCGTTTGCGTTCGAGGTGCGTCATGGCTGTCGGCAAGTCCTACGGCTACCGGGCCGGATATCAGCCGATCCGAACCCCGTCCTACACACCCCAGCTCTACGGCACCGCCGGCAAGTGGTCCGCGGAGGCCGTCCGCTCGCGCGGCGTGACCTCCACCAACGCGGCGGACCTCTTCTTCGGTCCGGCCCAGAGCGGCACCGACTGGGCCGCCGCCTTCCTCACCGCCAGCAGCACCGACAGCGCCTTCCAGGACTACGTGAAGCGCAACCACGAGAAGTTTACCGGCGGCGTGCTGGAGGCCATGCTCACCCAGGCGGACCTGGTCGACTGGTACCAGGCGGAGCAGAAGGCCAAGATCGCCGAGCTCACCGAGAGCATCGCGGCGAACTCCGAAGGGCTCGACCTCTCCCCGGACGCCCTCGGCGTCGACGCGGAGGCGGTGGCCGACGGCGAAGAGGCGACCCCGAAGGGCGTCGACATCACCGTCTGAGCGATCCCCGCCCTCGGACTCACGGCCTGATCGCCCAGCCGTGATTTCCGAACGGGCGGCATGGGCTCCATGATGCACGAGGCGAAGGAACGCGGCGCACGCGGGCTCTCGCGCAACGCCGCTGGATCCCGTAATGTTCGCCCTCATGAGCCTCTGGTCCCGTCTCTCCGAAATCCTTGCTCGGCTGCCGCTGGCCGACGCCATCGCGCCGGTCATCGACAAGGTGGCGGAAGCCCTGAAGAGCAGCCTCGGCACCGAGGCCCGCCGCCAGGTCGCCTTCACGGTGTCCATGATCGCGCTGTCCGCCAAGATGGCGAAGGCCGACGGCGTCGTCACCGAGGACGAGGTCGGCGTCGTCCGCCGCCTGTTCGAGGTGCCGGAGGCCGAGCGGCGCAACGTCGCCCGCCTCTTCAACCTCGCCAAGCAGGACGTGGCGGGCTTTGAATCCTACGCCCGCAAGATCCAGGGCCTTCACGCCGACGAGCCCATGCTGCTGGAGGACATCGTCGACGGCCTGTTCGTCATCGCCAAGGCGGACGGCATCGTCCACGAGCGCGAGCTCGATTTCCTGGAGACGGTGGCGGAGATCTTCCAGGTCGCCCCCCAGGCCTTCGTGCGCATCCAGGCCCGCCACGTGCGCGTCGGCGACTTCGACCCCTACATGGTCCTCGGCGTTCCCCGCGGCGCCACGCCCGACGAGGTCAAGTCCGCCTACCGCAAGCTCGCCTCCGAGCACCACCCGGACCGCCTCGTCGCCCGCGGCGTCCCCGCCGAGTGCATCCGTCTCGCCACCGACCGCATGGCCTCCCTCAACCGCGCCTACGACCTCATCTCCCGCGGCGTCCCCGCCTGAGGGGAGGGCGAAGGCCCGGGTGCTGGGAACGGGGCGGTCCAAGGTAGGGTCGCGCGCGAGACCGCTCCGGCCCGGACGCGCACCGCCAACCGTTCCACCTCCTCCACGATCGTCATGGTCCGTGCAGGCGGACCACCCACGCATTCTTTTTGCCCCCCAATGCGTGGCTGGTCTGCCTAGAGCAGACCATGACGACGCAGGAACTGAACCGCGCTGCCATGCACCGCCTTGTTCAGATAACCACCCCATTGCATGCAGCTCGTCACCCCGGCGAAAGCCGGGGCCCAACCGACCGAACCATCATCCGCGCGGCCGAACACCGGTCGCCGTCGGCTGGATCCCGACTTCCGTCGGGATGACGTCCAAACCATCCCCCCACCCGCTCCACTCTCCGCCCAACCAACCATCGCCACCCCCCGATGGTCCTTGTCCCCAGCCCCGGCGACACTCCGCCTCCCGCCCCGCCGGGCTGCCCGGCGCCCATCCCCCTGGACAAATCGCACCGGCCGTGGTCTTTCCCGGCCAACCAGCACAGAAGGACATACCCCATGGCCGACGCGGCCCCGCACCTGCTCGTCATCGACGCGCGGTTCTACGAAGACCTTTCGGACGAGCTTCTCGCCGGCGCCACCGAGGCGCTCGCGGCGCGCGGCGCCACCTGGGACCGCATCGCCGTGCCGGGCGTCCTGGAGATCCCGGCCGCCCTCGCCATGGCGCTCGACGCGGTCGAGGACGGCACCGTGGAATACGACGGCTACGTCCTCCTCGGCGTCGTCATCCGCGGCGAGACCACCCACTACGAGATCGTCTCCAACGAGTCCGCGCGCGTGATCATGGAACTGGTCGTCAGCGAGAGCCTCGCCCTCGGCAACGGCATCCTCACCGTGGAGAACGGCGAGCAGGCCTGGGCCCGGGCACGGCGCAGCGACAAGAACAAGGGCGCCGCTGCCGCCGAGGCGGCCCTGGCGATGATCGACGTACGGACGAAATTCGGATCCTGACACCCATGAGCGACCCTCAAGGCACGGACCGGCGCCAAGGCCCGGCCGCCGGTTCGGGCCGGTCGGCCGAGCCGCGCCCCGCCAACCAGCGCGGCGCGGCGCGCCTTGCCGCCGTCCAGGCCCTCTACCAGCTGGAGATCGGCGGCGAGGACATCGTTTCCGTCGTCACCGAGTTCGAGGCCTTCCGCCTCGGCAAGGAGATCGACGGCGTGGAGTACCGCCAGGCCGACCCGGCCTGGTTCCGCGACATCGTGTCGGGCGTCGTCGGCGAGCAGCGGCGCATCGACCCGATGGTGCACACCGCCCTCGTGGAGGACTGGCCCCTGAAGCGGGTGGACGCCACCTTGCGGGCCATCCTGCGCTGCGGCACCTACGAGCTGATGAAGCGCCCTGACGTGCCCGGCAAGGTGATCATCACCGAGTATATCGACGTCGCCCGCGCCTTCTTCACCGAGGACGAGCCCAAGCTCGTCAACGGCGTGCTGGACCGCATCGCCCACGAGGTCCGCGCCGACGAGTTCCCGAAGCCGCCCGGAGCCGCCCCCGGAGCCGCCTCTTGACGGGCGCCGGCGATCGCCCGCCGGACGCCGCCGGCGCGGACACCCGTCCCGGCGAGTTCGAGCTGATCGCCCGCGTGTTCGCGCCGCTGGCCGGGGAGGGCGCCCTCGGCCTCGTGGACGACGCGGCCGGCTTCGCGCCGCCGCCCGGCCACGACCTCGTCCTCACCAAGGACGCGCTCGCCGCCGACGTGCACTTCTTCCGTGCCGACCCGTGGGACGCGGTCGCCCGCAAGGCCCTCCGGGTCAACCTCTCCGACCTCGCCTCCAAGGGCGCCGAGCCCGTCGGCTACCTGCTCGGCCTCGGCCTGCCCTCCGACTGGACGCTCGCCGACGTGGACGCCTTCGGCCGGGGCCTTGCCGCCGACCAGGCTGAATACGGCATCCGCCTCTTCGGCGGCGACACCATCCGCTCGCCGGACCGGCTCGTCCTCTCCGTCACCGCCATCGGCACCGTCCCGGCCGGCCGCATGGTCCGGCGCGGCGGCGCCTGCCCGGGCGACCTGATCGTCGTCACCGGTACCATCGGCGACGCCGCTCTCGGCCTCGCGCTCCGGCTCGACCCGGACCTCGCCGCCCGCGTCGGCCTGCCGGACGCCGATCGCGACCATCTGCTCGACCGCTACCTGCTGCCGCAGCCGCGCACCGCCGTCGCCGCCGCCGTGCTTGCCCACGCGTCTGGCGCCATGGACATCTCCGATGGCCTCGTCGGCGACCTCGCCAAGATGGCCGCGGCCTCGTCCGCCCACATCCAGATCGACGCCGCCCTCGTGCCGCTGTCGGAAGCTGCCCGCGCCGCCATCGCCCGCCTGGAAGGCCACCAGGGCGACGCCGGCGTGCCCGCCGACCCGCTCCGCACCGCGCTCACCGGCGGCGACGACTACGAGATCGCCGCGGCCGTGCCGGAGATGCAGGTGGACGCCTTCGTGGCCGACTGCCTCGCCGCCGGCGTGCCCGCCACCGTCATCGGTCGGGTCACGGCCGGGGAGGGCGTCCGGGTGAACGGGCGCGACAGTGCCCCGCTCGACCTCGGCGGCGGCAGTTTTCGCCATTTCTGACAGGCGGTTGGGCCTGACATCTCAGAAACAGAATCCGATCTTTCCGGTGATCCTTGAAAGCTTCCGCCGCGTGTTCCGCGCCGGTCGAGGCTCAAAGCGAGGATCCATTCGGCCGCACCCCGCGTTGGTCGCGCACGATCCCTGCCGGAGGCGCCCGTCATGAACCCCGCCAATCTGCAGCTGGAAGGCATCTACACGGTGCTTGCCGCGCTCATCACTGCGTTGGAGCGCAAGCAGATTCTCTCGTCCGCCGAAATCCTCGACGCGCTCGACGAGGCGGAGCGGTCCATCGAGGCGGACACGCGCCGCGCCGGCGACCTCTCCCACGCCAACCAGGAGGCCGTGCGCTTTCCGGTCCGCTACATGCGGGCGATCGCCGAGGCGAACGGCCCGTCCGGCCTGAAGGCCGGCGGCGACGGCCGGATGCCCACCTTCGGCGAGGTCGCCACCGCCATCGGCCGCCGCAAGGACGTCTGACCGCCGCGGGCACGCGCGCCTTCCGGAGACGGAGAACCGAGCCGGACCGCCGATCCGGGTCGAAGGGCAATAGCTTGATGGCGCTCGGTTAGGGGCGGGGTGCCGGCGGATGTCCCATCCTCGCCGTCATGGTCCGCGAAGGCGGACCACCCACGATTTTGTCATGACCCCAACCGACGCGAAACCGATCGGATGAAGCACGAAACATGCGTGGGTGCTCCGCCTTCGCGGACCATGACGGCGAACGGAGCGAATCGACTAGACAAGCATCCCGCTCCGCTTCGTCTGAAGCGATTGCCCAGATCCGGGTCCGGGAGGACCCACATATCGCGGCGCCGGGAAGTGTGCCATGGAGGGGACCTCGTGCTGTCCCAGCCCGTGCCCGGAGCCGATCCGATCGTGTCACTGCCGCTTGCCGAAGCCAAGTCCGCCGCGCGCCTTCTCGCCGCCTGCAACGCCCTCGGTGGGACCGTCGGCACCATCGCCATCGGCACCGGCGGGCTGGTCGGGGCGGCGCTGCTCGATCCGGCGGATCGATCCTTCGCCACCGTCCCGGTCTCCACCTTCATCATCGGCAGCGCCTTCGCGTCCATCCCGGCGGCGCTCCTGATGCGCCGCGTCGGCCGGCGCGCGGGCTTCATGTTCGGCGCCCTGTTCGGCGCGTGCGGCGGCGTCTTCGCCACCTTCACGGTGGCGATCGGCTCGTTCGGCCTCTTCTGCCTCGCCATGGCGAGCCTCGGCGTCGCCAACGCGTTCAACCAGCAGTACCGGTTCGCCGCCGCCGACGCCTCGGAGGCCGCCTTCAAGCCGAAGGCGATCAGCTGGGTGCTGGTCGGCGGCATCGTCAACGCCATCCTCGGGCCGCAGGCCTCCATCCTCGGCCACGACCTCCTGCCGGACGCGCTCTACGCCGGCCCCTTCCTCATCCAGGCCGGCCTCTTCGTTCTGACGGCGCTGCTCCTCACCCGGCTCAGCGTGCCGCCGCCGCCGCCGATCGCCCTTCGCGCTGCGGGCCGGCCGCTCCGCGAGATCGTCACCCTGCGCCGCTTCGTGGTGGCGCTCTCCGCCGCCGTCGCCTCCTACGCCCTCATGAGCTTCGTCATGACGGCGAGCCCGCTCGCCATGCTGGACCACCACCACGGCCACGCCGACGCCCAGCACGCCATCCAGTGGCACGTCATCGCCATGTACGGGCCGAGCTTCTTCTCCGGCGCCCTGGTGGCCCGCTTCGGCAAGACCCCCATGGTGGCGGCCGGCCTGCTCCTGATCGCGCTCGCCGCCGTCACGGCGCTCTCCGGCACCAGCCTTGCCCACTTCTTCCTGGCGCTCATCCTCCTCGGCGTCGGCTGGAACTTCGGCTTCGTCGGCGCCACCGCCATGGTGACCGAGCTCTACGCCCCGGAGGAGGCTTTCCGCGTGCAGGCCTTCAACGATGCGGTGCTGTTCGGCTGCGTCGCTGCCGCGTCCTTCTCGGCGGGGGGCGTGCTCGCCGTCAGCGGCTGGGATCTCGTGAACTGGATCGTCTTTCCCGTGGTCGCCCTCTGCCTCGGTCTCCTCGCCCTCGACGCCCGGAACCCCGCGGTCCGGGCCCCGCATGCGTAGTTCCGCTGAAGGCACGCATTTTCGGCGCCTGAACGGGTGCACTCGCCCTTGACGGCTGTCGCCCCTCCGATACCGTACGCGCAATCCTGCGGCGCAATCAGCAGGAACGACTCTCAACCGACGGCCCGGACAGGAAAAACAGAGGCGGGCCGCCTGAAACCGTTGAGAGCATCGACAAACCCGGCCGGAGAGGGGACCGGGTCCACGGGAGGGATCATGACCACACTTTATCTGATAGTCGCGTGCGGGCTGTTGTCCATTGCGTACGGCATCTGGGCCATCCGTTCGGTGATGGCCGCCGACCCCGGCACGAAGCGCATGCAGGAGATCGCCGGCTACGTCGCCGAAGGCGCCAAGGCCTATCTGAGGCGCCAGTACACCACCATCGGCATCGTCGGTGTCGTCATCTTCGCCATCGTCGGGGCCTTGCTCGGCTGGCTGGTGGCCGGCGGCTTCGCCATCGGGGCGATCCTCTCCGCCGTGGCGGGCTTCATCGGCATGAACGTGTCGGTGCGCGCCAACGTCCGCACCGCCCAGGCGTCCACCGTGTCGCTCGCCGGCGGTCTCGACATCGCCTTCAAGGCGGGCGCCGTCACCGGCATGCTGGTCGCGGGCCTCGCGCTCCTCGGCGTCGTGGTCTACTACATCATCCTCACCGGGCCGCTCGCTCTCGCGCCCACCAGCCGCGCGGTGATCGACAGCCTCGTCGCCCTCGGCTTCGGCGCCTCCCTCATCTCCATCTTCGCCCGGCTCGGCGGCGGCATCTTCACCAAGGGCGCGGACGTCGGCGGCGACCTTGTCGGCAAGGTGGAAGCCGGCATTCCGGAGGACGACCCGCGCAACCCCGCCACCATCGCGGATAACGTGGGCGACAACGTCGGCGACTGCGCCGGCATGGCGGCCGATCTCTTCGAGACCTACGCGGTCACCGTCGTCGCCACCATGGTGCTTGCCGCCATCTTCTTCGGCGGCCAGGAGATCGTCGGCCAGGTGATGATCTACCCGCTCGCCATCTGCGGCGTCTGCATCGTCACCTCCATCATCGGCACTTTCTTCGTCCGCCTCGGCTCGAAGAACTCCATCATGGGCGCCCTCTACAAGGGCCTGTGGGCGACCACGCTGCTCTCCGCCGTCGGCGTCGCCGGCGCCACCTACCTGACGATCGGCTTCGGCCCGGTCGGCGGGCCCATCGTGGACGGGATGCAGCTCACCGGCCGGCACCTCTTCTACTGCGGCCTGATCGGCCTTGCGGTCACCGGCGCCATCGTGTGGATCACCGAGTACTACACCGGCATCGGCTTCCGCCCGGTGAAGTCCATCAGCCAGGCCTCCGTCACCGGCCACGGCACCAACGTGATCCAGGGCCTCGCGGTCTCGCTGGAATCCACCGCCCTGCCGACGCTTGTCATCGTCATCGGCATCATCGGCACCTACGAGCTCGCCGGCCTCTTCGGCACCGCCATCGCGGTCACCACCATGCTGGGCCTTGCCGGCATGATCGTGGCGCTCGACGCCTTCGGGCCGGTCACCGACAATGCCGGCGGCATCGCCGAGATGGCGGGCCTGCCCAAGGAGGTGCGCCAGACCACAGACGCCCTCGACGCGGTCGGCAACACCACCAAGGCCGTCACCAAGGGCTATGCGATCGGCTCCGCCGGCCTCGGCGCCCTGGTGCTCTTCGCCGCCTACAACTACGACCTGCAGTTCTTCATCAACGAGGCGAACAAGCCGGGGGCCACGGAATACGCCTTCTTCCAGGGCGTCACCCCGGACTTCCAGCTCTCCAACCCCTACGTGGTCGTCGGCCTCCTCTTCGGCGGCCTCATCCCCTACCTCTTCGGCGGCATCGCCATGACGGCCGTCGGCCGCGCGGCCGGCTCCATCGTCGAGGAGGTGCGCCGCCAGTTCAAGGAGAAGCCCGGCATCATGACGGGCCACGACAAGCCCGACTACGGCCGGGCCGTCGACCTCCTCACCAAGGCGGCGATCCGCGAGATGATCGTGCCGTCGCTCCTGCCGGTGCTCGCCCCGATCGTCACCTTCTTCGTGGTCTACGGCATCGCCGGCAAGAGCCAGGCCTTCTCGGCGGTCGGCGCCATGCTGCTCGGCGTCATCGTTACCGGCCTCTTCGTCGCCATCTCGATGACCTCCGGCGGCGGCGCCTGGGACAACGCCAAGAAGTCGTTCGAGGACGGCTTCGTGGATGCCAACGGCGTCAAGCACTACAAGGGCTCGGAAGCCCACAAGGCTTCCGTCACCGGCGACACCGTCGGCGACCCCTACAAGGACACCGCCGGCCCCGCCGTGAACCCCGCTATCAAGATCACCAACATCGTGGCGCTGCTCCTGCTGGCCGTCCTCGCGCACGGGTGAGCGGGGAGGGGGGGCGGACGTCCTCGGATGGGCGGGCACCAGTCCCGCCGACCGGCGTGGTTCCGGTTCGGCCGACCGGCGTGGTTCTCGTCCGGCCGACCGGCGTGGTTCCGGTCCTGCCGACCGGCGTGGTTCCCCCCTCTCCCCAACCCTCCCCCTCCAGGGGGGAGGGGGCCGTCTGCGGGTGAGGCACATCGCTCGCGTCACTCTCCCAACGCACCCCCTCCCCCCTTGAGGGGGAGGGTTGGGGAGAGGGGGAACCTCCGCCCTTTCAGACCGGGAACCTCCGCCCTTAGCCGAACTGAAACCTCCGTCCCCAGCCGACCGGGAACCCCCGCCCCCAGCCGACCGCGACCCACCCCACCCCCCAACGCAAAAAGCCCCGCGGGATCCCTCCCGCGGGGCTTTCTCATTCCATCCGCCGAGCCCCGTCCTACCGGGTGATCGTCCCACCCCCGAACGGGTTGGTCCGTCCGACGGAGCCGAGGATCTGCGCGATGAGGTTGAGGTCCGCGCCGGTGGAGCGGGTACGGCGCTGGATGAAGTCGAACACGCGGCCGTCCTGCAGGCCGTAGTTGGCGATCTCGCGGACGGCGCCGGTCTCGTCGAAGTAGACCGCCAGCACCCGCTGGTCGGTCACGGTGCGGCCGGTCCAGGGGCTGTCCTCGGTGGTCTGCGAGATATAGTAGTACGCGTCCCCGGCGAGCGACGAGGTGGTCGACGGCGTGCCGAGCACCAGCAGCACCTGCTCGCGCGAGGAGCCGACCGGAACCTGGTCGAGGGCGTTCTCGGCGAGCACGTAGCCGTGCTGGCGCGGAGGCAACCCGCAGGCGGTGAGCGTCAGCGCAGCCGCCGCGGAAAGGATCACCACTCGGGCGCACAGCATCTTCGTCATCGTGTCCCTATCCCCAAGACCAGTCCCGCATGAGAACCGCCGGTCCCTGCCGCCGCCCAGCGGGCGGCGACGGCGGATGCCCGGCGGCTTGGCAACACGGTTATCCTGCGTTAGGTCACGAAGCAACGCCCTTTCACGAGAGGCGGCCCGCCACCCCGACGGCGCCGCCGCCCTGGAGGCACGGCCCGCCATGGTCTTCGCCCTGTTGAGAAAACGCGCCCGGGACCCGGTCCCGGGCCTCTATGCCACCATCGCCGCAGCGGCGCGCCGGCCGGAGCATTACCTCGCCCATCAGGTGCCCGACACGGTGGAGGGCCGGTTCGAGCTTCTCATGCTGATGACCGGGCTGGTGGTCGACCGGCTCAACCGCGCGGAGGACGGCGCCGCAAAGGAAGCCGGACGCCGCCTCGGCGAGACCTTCTTCGACGACATGGACCGCACGCTCCGCGAACTCGGCGTCGGCGACACCACGATGCCGAAGAAGATGAAGAAGATCGCCCGCGCCTTCTTCGGCCGCCTCGTCGCCACCCGCGCCGCCCTTGCGGCGTCTGATCCCGCCGTGCTGGAACAGTCGCTCGTCCGCAATGTTTATCAGGGCACAGGCGACGAGGCCTTCGAGCGCGCCGCCACCGCCGCGGAGCCGGCGCCGGCCGCCGTCGCGGCGCTCGCCGCCCACGTCCGGCGCCTCGCCGCCGCCCTTGCCGCCACGCCGGCGGAGGTGATCCTCGCCGGCGGCTTCGCCTTCCCCGAACCGGACCAGACCCCGACGGACGCTCGCCCATGACGAAGGATCCCGCCCCGCCCGAGCGCCCCGCGCGCTCTCCCTTCCGCCGCATGCAGTCGGTCAACGCCCTGCCGGCCAAGGGCACCACCGTCGTCATCGAGGCGAGCGAGGCGGAACGGGCCGCGCTCGCCGCCGACATCGACATCCTCTCCGTCGAACGGCTGCAGGCGACCCTCCTGGTGGCGCCCTGGCGCAAGCACGGCGTGAAGGTCACCGGGGAGGTGCGCGGCACCGTCCACCAGGCCTGCGTGGTCACCCTGGAGCCGGTGGAGGAGACCATCGTCGAGCCGATCGAGCGCACCTTCCTCCCCGAAAGCGAGATCGGCCCGGTCGGCGACGAGATCGAGGTGGACCCGGAGGCCGACGATCCGCCCGAACCCTTGGAGGGCGCCGGCATCGACCTCGGCGCCATCGCGGCGGAGCATCTGGCCCTTGGCCTCGATCCCTATCCGAAGGCGCCGGGCGTCGCGTTCGACGGGCTGATCGAGGACGACGGCAGCGACGACGAGCCTTCCCCGTTCGCCGCCCTTGCCGCGCTCAAAGCCGGCGAAAAAGGTTCGGGCGACCCGCATTGACCGAGCGGTCCCGCCCCGGTCGCCCGCCGCTCGCCGTCGCCGGTGTGGTGTCCCGCCCATGGTACGAAGCGGCGCGGCGGCGGGTGCTTCTTTTTTGTTGTCACCACACCGCAACCGGGTATGGTCCCGCCCGCGTCGTCGCCTTGCGTGGTCACCAATCGGCGCCGCATGCGATTCATGGTTCCTGATGGCCCAAGCGATGATCATTTCCGTCGACGTCATGGGAGGCGACCACGGTCCGTCCGTGGTCATCCCGGGCTGCGACATCCTGTTGTCGCGCCGCCCCGACGTGCGTTTCGCCCTCTTCGGTGACGAAAAGATCGTCCGGCCGATCCTCGATGCGCATCCGCGCGTCCGCGACGCCTCGACCTTCACCCATTGCGACGTCACCATCGGCATGGAGGAAAAGCCGAGCCAGGCCCTCCGGCACGGCCGCCGCACCTCGTCCATGTGGCGCGCCATCGAGGCGGTGAAGCGCGGCGAGGCCCAGGTGGCCGTCTCGGCCGGCAACACCGGCGCCCTCATGGCCATGGCCAAGTTCTGCCTGCGCAGCCTCGCCGGCATCGAGCGGCCGGCCATCGCGGCCATCTGGCCGACGCTGCGCTCCGAATCCGTGGTGCTCGACGTCGGCGCCACCGTCGGGGCCGACGCCCAGCAGCTCGTCGACTTCGCCGTCATGGGCGGCGCCATGGCGCGGGCGCTGTTCCAGGTGGAGACGCCCACCATCGGCCTCCTCAACATCGGCGTGGAGGAGATGAAGGGCAACGAGGAGGTGCGCGCCGCCGGCCAGCTGCTGCGCGAGTCCGACCTTCCGAACCTCAGCTACGCCGGCTTCGTGGAGGGCGACGACATCGGTCAGGGCAAGGTGGACGTGATCGTCACCGAGGGCTTTGCCGGCAACATCGCCCTGAAGACCGCCGAGGGCACCGCGCGCCAGGTGGGCGCCTACTTGCGCGCCGCCATGAGCCGCACCCTCTTTGCCCGCATCGGCTATCTCTTCGCCCGCACCGCCTTCCAGCGCCTGCGCGACAAGATGGACCCGCGCAAGCTCAACGGCGGCGTCTTCCTCGGCCTCAATGGCATCGTCATCAAGAGCCACGGCGGCACCGACGCGGAAGGGTTCGCCAGCGCGCTCGACCTTGGATTCGACATGGTCCGCAACGATCTCATGGCCAAGATCAACGCGGATCTCTCCGTCTATCACCGTGGGCGGACCGGCGTCGCCAACGTCGAACCCTGAAAGGCATCGCCTCGTGACCGTCACCCGCTCCGTCGTCACCGGTACCGGCAGCCATCTTCCCGCGCGCGTGGTCAGCAACGACGAACTCGCCGAACGCGTCGAGACCTCCGACGAATGGATCGTGCAGCGCACCGGCATCCGCCAGCGCTACCTCGCCGCGCCGGAAGAGACCACCGCGTCGCTCGCCACCGAGGCGGCCCGGAAGGCCATGGCGGCGGCCGGCGTGACGGCCGACGACATCGACCTCGTGGTGCTGGCGACCGCCACGCCCGACAACACGTTTCCGGCGACCGCCGTCGAAGTCCAGGCGCGCCTCGGCATCACCCGCGGCGCGGCCTTCGACATGCAGGCCGTCTGCAGCGGCTTTATCTTCGCCATGACCACCGCCGACAGCATGATCCGCACGGGCCTTGCCACCCGCGCGCTGGTCATCGGGGCGGAGACCTTCTCGCGCATCCTCGATTGGACCGACCGCACCACGTGCGTGCTCTTCGGCGACGGCGCCGGCGCGGTGGTGCTGGAGAAGCAGGCCGGGGAGGGCACCACGGCCGACCGGGGCGTGCTCACCGCCCACCTCAGGTCCGACGGGCGCCACAAGGACAAGCTTTATGTGGACGGCGGTGCCTCTTCCACGGGCACCATCGGCCACCTCCGCATGGAGGGCCGCGAGGTCTTCAAGTTCGCCGTCGGCGCCGTCACCGACGTGATCGAGGACGCTTTCCTCGCCACCGGCTTCGATGGCGACACCATCGACTGGTTCGTGCCCCACCAGGCCAACCGCCGCATCATCGAGGGATCGGCGAAGAAGCTTGGCATCGATCTTGCTAAAGTTGTCATCACAGTGGACCGGCACGGCAACACCTCGGCTGCCTCCATTCCGCTCGCCATCGATGCCGCGGTTGCGGATGGGCGCATTCGGAAGGGCGACGTGGTGCTTCTCGAGGCCATGGGTGGCGGATTCACCTGGGGTTCGATGATCGTCCGGTGGTGAACCGCGGCAAATTCGCAACGGGGCCGAATCGTCTTTCGAATTGTCTATATCTGGTAACGGGTTGGCCGCTATCTCGGTTGACCGTGACGGCGCGTCGGGCTTAGGGTGGCGGGCTTGTATCGCCGTGTCCAATCCGATGATGTGAAGGCCTGAACGTTCACCAGGGAGACGACGACCGATGGGGGGCAAGACCGTCACGCGTGCCGATTTGTGTGAGGCCGTCTACCAGAAGGTGGGGCTATCGCGCAGCGAGTCGGCCGAACTCGTCGAGGCTGTCCTCACCGAGATCGCCGATTGTCTGGTAACCGGCGAATCCGTAAAGTTGTCGTCGTTCGGCACCTTCACGGTCCGGTCCAAGACCGAGCGCATCGGCCGCAATCCGAAGACCGGCGAAGAGGTACCGATCCTGCCGCGCCGGGTGCTGGTGTTCAAGCCGAGCAACGTCCTGAAGCTCAGGATCAACGGCCACGACACCGCCGGCATGGAAGACTGAGCCGCCGGCCGCGGTTCGCCCGTCGGCGGGGGCCGGCCGGGCGGTCCACCGGCCCGGCCAGCGCACCGATGAACGACGGAAGGCCGGCTCTCACGCCGGTTCCAACAAGCGGCCCGGCTTCCGTTTTGCGAAGCCCGACAGCCGGCAGGGGCGGATAGCGACGCGTGGACAAGTCACCCGACGCCTTCAGGACCATCAGCGAAGTGGCGGAGGATCTCGATCTTCCCCAGCACGTGCTGCGCTTCTGGGAGACCCGCTTCACCCAGATCCGACCCATGAAGCGCGGCGGCGGCCGCCGCTACTACCGGCCGGACGATGTGGAGCTCCTGCGCGGCATCCGCCATCTGCTCTACGGCGAGGGCTACACCATCAAGGGCGTCCAGCGCATCCTGAAGGAGCAGGGCGTCCGCTTCGTCATGGAGATCTGGCGCAACCCCGGCATGCCCATCCCGGTGGAGACCGCCCGCGCCGGCCAGCGCCGCATGGCGGCCGCCGCAGGCGAGCCGGACGACGCCGCCGACGAGGCCGCCTTCCTGATCCACGACAACGAGGCCGTGGACGACGAGGGGGCCGACGATCCCGTCCGCGCCGAGGTGCCGGTCGCCGCCGCCCCGCTGCCGGAGGAGGTGCTCCCCGCCGGCATCCTGCCCGACGACGTGCCCCCGCGCGGCGGCTTCCGCTTCATGGAACGCTTCCGCAGCCACGACGCCTCCCACCCCACCGGCGCCCTCTCCCGCGAGGACATCCGCCGCCTTCAGTCGACGCTCTTCGAACTCCTGGAGTGCAAGCGCCTCCTCGACCAGACCCGCTGAGGGCAGGGCGGTCGCGCGCATCTTCTCAGCGTCCCGCCCCAGCCGCCCTCGCGCGAGGCGCCCTCAACACATGCGCGCCCGCCTATCCCACCCCCGCCCGGCACCGCGATTGCCTCTTGTCCTCCCCCTCGGAAGGCGCTAAACCCCACCGCAGTCGGAGCGTAGCGCAGCCTGGTTAGCGCACCAGTCTGGGGGACTGGGGGTCGGAGGTTCGAATCCTCTCGCTCCGACCATCTCCCGCACCACCGCATTCGCCCTTGGACGACACCGCGTCGGATCCGCCGTTCCGGCGACGAGTAAGCTTGCGACGATTGACGGGTCGGGGATCGGGCGGCGTCCGCCTTCAATGCAGAACCATCTGCGGCCCTGCGTGCTTCCCTAAGGTCATCAACAGGGAAACCACGCCATGAAGACCCGTTTCATCCTGCCGATCCTTGCGACCTTCGCCCTCGTCGCCTGCGACGAGCAGACCGCGGAAGCCCCGACCCAGCCGGAGTCCGAGGTCGCGGTGGTCGACGAGACCGCGCCTGCCGCCGACCCGGCCGTGCCGTCCGCCACCGGCCCCGCCGAGGTGCCCGACACCGCCATCACGCCGCCCGCCGCCACCGGCACCACGGACCAGCAGACCGCCGCCACCGATCCCGCCGTCACCGGTCCTGCGGCCACCGGCGCCGTCGGCACCACGGGCATCGACGCCGCCAGCCTTGCGGGCGCCTACACCGCCGGCCCT
Source organism: Mongoliimonas terrestris (assembly GCF_001927285.1). GTDB lineage: Bacteria > Pseudomonadota > Alphaproteobacteria > Rhizobiales > Pleomorphomonadaceae > Chthonobacter > Chthonobacter terrestris. The sequence continues at coordinate 57,715 of NZ_MSIG01000005.1, forward strand.
GTCGCCATGCAGCTTGAGGCCGATGGCACCTTCTCGTTCGAGGAGATTCAGGGCCAGGACCGCGTCGAGGGCACCTATCTGGTGCAGGGCGACGAGATCGTCTTCTCCAACCCGGCCGGCAACGCCACGGGTGCCCAGTTCCCGATCCGCTGCCGCCTGGTCCCGGGCGCCAACGGCTTCACCCTCCAGCAGGCCGAGGGCGCCTGCGGCCCGTTCGCGGACCTGGCGTTCGAACGCGCCGGCTGATCCGCTCGCCGTCGCCGAAACGGAAAGGCCCACGGACGCGTGCCGCGCCCGTGGGCCTTTTGCCGTCGCCGCTGATACCGAGCCCGAGCGGGCGCCGGCCGGTCAGTCCGTCACGAGGCGTCGGATCAGTACGCATTCTCCTGGTTGAGGATGCGGATGGGCGTCAGGCAGAGAATGTAGAAGTCGAACAGCACCGACCAGTTCTCGATATAGTAGAGGTCGTGGTCCACGCGCGCGCGGATCTTCTCCGGCGCGTCCACTTCCCCGCGCAGGCCATTCACCTGCGCCCAGCCGGTCACGCCCGGCTTCACCTTGTGCCGCGCGAAATAGCCGTCCACCACCTCTTCCCACAGCTGCTCGTGGGTGTGGGCGTTCACCGCGTGCGGCCGCGGCCCCACCAGCGACAGCTCGCCCCGGAGCACGTTGAAGAGCTGCGGCAGCTCGTCGAGCGAGGTCTTGCGGATGATCCGCCCGACGCGCGTCACGCGCGGGTCGTCGCGGGTCACCACCTTCTTGGCCGCCGGGTCCGCCATGTCGGTGAACATGGAGCGGAACTTCAACACCGAGATCACCTCGTTGTTGAAGCCGTAGCGCTTCTGGCGGAACAGCGCCGGCCCGCGGCTGTCCCACTTCACCGCCGCCGCCACGCCGAGGAAGACCGGCGACAGCAGCACGATGGCGAGGCTGGCGATCACCACGTCGAACACCCGCTTGATCACCGAATCCCAGCCGCTGATCGGCTTGTCGAAGAGATCGAGCAGCGGCACCGCGCCGATATAGCTGTAGCTGCGCGGCCGCAGCCGCAGCCGGGTGCCGTGCGCCGACAGGCGGATGTCCACCGGCAGCACCCAGAGCTTCTTCAGCATCTGGAGAAGCCGCGTCTCCGCCGTCATCGGGATGGAGACGATCACCATGTCCACCGCGCCGGCGCGGGCGAATTCCACCAGATCGTCCAGGTTGCCGAGCTTCGGATAGCCGGCCTGGCTCTCCGGGCTGCGGTCGTCCGCCCGGTCGTCGAAGATGCCGAGGATGGAGACCTCGTTGCCGCCCGTCCGGTCGAGCGCGCCGATCAGCGCCTCCGCGTTCGGGCCGCCGCCGACCAGCACCGTCCGCCGCTGCAGCCGCCCGGCGGCCGTCAGGTGGCGCACGGAGGCGGCGATCGCCATCGTGCTCAGGCAGAGCACCACCGTGCCGCTGCCGAACAGCACGCCGAGCCAGTGGCGCGCCGCGCCGTCGATCACACCGGCGACGAAGAGGGCGAGCGCCATCGCCCCCACCGCGCCCGTCCAGGCGGCCATCACCCGGGCGATCCGCACCGCCGGCCGGCGCATGATCGGCATCCGGTAGCCGCCGGTGACCTTCACCAGCAGCATGGCGAACGCCGCCGTCGCCGCCACCACCGGAACGCGGAGGGCGCCGAGGTCGGCCGCGATCGCGGCGGAGACCACCAGCGACACGGCCAGCAGCGCCAGGGCCTCGCCGGCCGCCGCCACGGTCTTCACGCTGGAATGCTGGAGGGTGTGGTCGCGCGCCGCCGCGGCGCGGGCGCGGGCCGCCTCGCGGGCGGCGCCTTCGCTGATCGGAAGCCGCGGCGCGCCAGCGGCGGCAGCATAGGAAGGATCCGTGAGGCTCGTCATGGAAACGCTGGTCTCCTCTGGGCGGCCGGAGGCACGGCGGGGCGGCGGGGCAGGGCGCCACGGCACACTCGCCCGCGCGCCGGCACCCGGGCCGGTCTTCGCCGACCGCCGTCGTTCGTGGTCGCATGCCGGCATCCTGCGCACCGAGACCGCGCCAAGCGGTTAATCCCGCAGGCGGTTTTCCCGGCAGCGTTTCGCCCCGGTCAAGCCGCGGGCGCAAATTGGAGCGGCGGCGTTAACGATCAGAACAGGCGCTGGCGCACGGTCAGCACATCGCCCGGCCGCACCGGGTCGGTCAGCGGCACGGACCCGGTCAGCACCTCGCCGTTGAGCTGGCGGGTGATCTGCACCAGGTCCTCGAAGGCGCGCGGGGTGAAGCCGCCGGCGATCGCCACGGCGGTCTGCACGGTGAGGCCGGTCACGAACACATACTGCCCCGGCGCCCGCACCTCGCCCATGATGAAGAAGGGCCGATAGGCGTCCACCTCCACCGAGACGTCCGGATCGCGCAGGAACCCGCGCTTCAACGCGCCGGCGATGGTGCCCGCCAGCTCCTGGGTGGTCCGTCCGCGCGCGCCCACGCTGCCGATCAGCGGCAGGCTCACGTGGCCCGACTGGTCGACCGTGTAGGTGTTGGTGAGCGAGGCCTGCTCGAAGACGGTGATGCGCAGCCGGTCGCCGCTGTCGAGCCGGTAGGGCTCGATGAGCTGGTTCTCGAAGGCCGACGGCGGAGCCGTCATCGTCCTGCATCCGGCCAGACCGGCCGCCACGATGGTCAGGAACGTGCGCCGAAGCATGGGGCTGTTCACCTCTTGGAAAGCTTTCGGCACCCTACGGCGACATGGTTAACGAACGTTAAAACGCCTATGTGATTGCCGATTCACCCTCACACCCGCGGTTGATAACCGATCCTGCGTCGAGGGAGATGGCATTACAGGCAGAAATGCGCATTTAATATCGTAAAATACGACAAAACCGCAGTCGCTCCATGGCAATGATGCATATTATTAATTATTTATGTGAACAATGGGGCATCTTTAGGAGGATACGAGAAGACCACGTCGCGGAACGGCGGCGGGTCCGGGGAGACGAGCAAGCCCGATGCCCATTCTCAACGCTCTGGTGGTCGACGACGTGGCCATGGTCCGCATGCAATTGCGCATCGCCATCAAGGAGATCCTTCACGACTGCCACGTCTTCGAAAGCGAGAGCGCGCTCGACGCGGCGCGCTTCCTGTCCCGCTTCATTCCCGAGGTGGTCTTCCTCGACCTGAACATGCCGGGGATCACCGGCCTGCAGTTCCTGGAAAAGCTCGATCGCATCACCACGGGCCGCAAGGCGCCCATCATCGTGTCGATCTCGTCCGACATCTCGCCCGGCACGTTGAAAGCGCTGCAGGATCGCGGCGCCTACGACATCCTGCCGAAGCCGTTCGACCGCATGGCGCTCGCAACCGTCCTCCTCCGCCTCATCCAGATGGCGCGCCTGCGCCGCGTGCTCATCGTCGACGACAGCGCCACCGTCCGCACCCTCGTCCGCCGCATCGTCCAGAAGAGCCGCTTCAACCTCGCCGTGGAAGAGGCCTCCACCGGCGAGGAGGCCATGCGCCTCTTCCGCGGCCAGGGCTTCGACGTCGCCTTCATGGACGTCAACATGCCCGGCGTCGACGGTCTGGAGGCCGCCGGCGAGATCCTCTACACCCGCCAGGGCGTGCACATCGTCATGATGTCCGGCGATGGCAACGAAAACGTCCGCCGCGCTGCCGCCCACATCGGCGTCCAGCACTTCCTCGCCAAACCCTTCTATCCCCACCAGGTCGACGCCGTCCTCCACACCCTCTACGACATGTCCAACTCCCGCTTCATCGAAGCCGCCCGCCAGGAGGTCTTCACCCAAGTGGAGGAGCTGTGACAGGGGAGGGGACCGCCGCCGACACAAGCCCGGCCCCTCGCGCCGCCCGCGCCCGTTCCCCGTAGCCGCGCGCACCCATCCGAGCGAGCTCACACCCCCGCCACCGTCAACGCTCCCGAACCTTCCCGATCGTCATGGTCCGCGCAGGCGGACCACCCACGCTGTCCGTGAACCACCACCGTCCCATGCGTGGCTGGTCCGGCTGAACCGGACCATGACGAGGTCGGAGCACGTGGCAGGCGGCGGCACAAGCGCCCCGGCACCCACTCCCCCGGCACCCGCGACGCTCGGCAACGCACCCGCCTCCCGCCACCCCGGGTCGTCACCCCGGCGAACGCCGGGGCCCAACCGTCCCGTCCATCTCCGTGCCGGTCCCTCGCCAGAACCGTCGGCTGGATCCCGGCTTCCGCCGGGATGACGGAGAGCAGGCCCGGCCGCCACCACCAACACCCACTGCCCCTCGCGCCCCGTCCGAACCGCCCCCGACCGTCATGGTCCGCGCAGGCGGACCACCCACGCATTCCGCGAACCACCACCGTCCCACGCGTGGCTGGTCCGGCTGAACCGGACCATGACGAGGTCGGAGCACGTGGCAGGCGGCGGCACAAGCGCCCCGGCACCCACTCCCCCGGCACCCGCGACGCTCGGCAACGCACCCGCCTCCCGCCACCCCGGGTCGTCACCCCGGCGAACGCCGGGGCCCAACCGTCCCGTCCATCTCCGTGCCGGTCCCTCGCCAGAACCGTCGGCTGGATCCCGGCTTCCGCCGGGATGACGGAGAGCAGGCCCGGCCGCCACCACCAACACCCACTGCCCCTCGCGCCCCGTCCGAACCGCCCCCGACCGTCATGGTCCGCGCAGGCGGACCACCCACGCATTCCGCGAACCACCACCGTCCCACGCGTGGCTGGTCCGGCTGAACCGGACCATGACGAGGTCGGAGCACGTGGCAGGCGGCGGCACAAGCGCCCCGGCACCCACTCCCCCGGCACCCGCGACGCTCGGCAAGGCACCCGCCTCCCGCCACCCCGGGTCGTCACCCCGGCGAACGCCGGGGCCCAACCGTCCCGTCCATCTCCGCGCCGGTTCCTCGTCCGAAACGCCGGCTGGATCCCGGCTTCCGCCGGGATGACGGGGAGGACGCCCGGCCGGACCCCGAACGCGCCCACCCCTCGCGCACGCCCGAACCGCCCCCGATCGTCATGGTCCGCGCAGGCCGACCACCCACGCATTCCGCGAACCACCACCGTCCCGCGCGTGGCTGGTCCGGCGGATCCCAACCACGACACGGTCGGAGCACGTTGCAACCCACGCCCGCCCGAACCGCGGCCCGCACCGCAACTCGACCTATCTCTTTAACACTATAGTTACCATGTCGACGCAGAGTCGGGAGGCTCAGCGTACCCGAGGCATGGTGATGATCGGTTCGATCCAACAACGGCCGCCCTATGACGACGATGGCGATCTGGACCTGTCCAGAGGCCTTCGCGCGGTCTGGCGGCGGCGGAAGACCGTTCTGGCGACCACGGCCCTCGTCTCCGCGCTCGCCTTTGCGGCGCTCTCGCTCACGCCTGCCACATACCGTGCCGAAACCCGGATTCGCCTGGAGCCGCAGGATGTTGCGGCCACCGCCGGCATTCCTGCGCCGAGCCAGTCCGAGATGGTGGACAGCCAGATCCAGCTGCTCACTTCGCGCGATCTCGCCCGCCGCGTGGCCGAGATGCAGTCGCTCGTCGACCGGCCCGACTTCGACGGCGCGGACAGGTCGCTGCTCGCCCGCGGGTTGTCGGCGGCCGGCTTCGGCGGCGATCCGAATCGCGTCTCGCCGGAGGAGCGCGTTCTCGACAGCCTGATGCGGCAGACCGAGGTCTTCGCCGTGGAGGGCTCGCGCGTGCTCGTGCTGCGCATCGCCTCCGGCGACCCGGCCCTCGCCGCCTCCGTCGCCAACGCCATGGCGGAGGAATACATGGCCCTCCAGGCGGAGGCCAAGCCCCGGCCGGTGGACGACCACACGGTCTGGCTCGCCACCGAGATCGAGGGCCTCAAGGCCAAGATCCGCCGGGCCGAGGGCGAACTCGCCAAGGTCGCGGCCGGGGAGGGGATCGGCGCCGTCGACCCGGGCCCGGTGCGCCGCCAGATCGCCGACCTCGCCCAGCGCCTCTCCGTCGCCCGCGCCGAACACACCGACGCCGAAGCCCGCGCCGCCCGCCTCGCCGGCGTGGTGGAAGCGCGCGGCGACCTCTCCGAAGCCGCGGACATTCTCGACGGCGGCGTCTATCCGGCGCTGCGCGCCCGCGAGGTGGAACTCCGCAACCGCCTGTCGGAGCTGTCCGTCACGCTGCTGCCCGGTCACCCGCAGGTCCGCGCCGTCCAGTCGCAGCTTGCCGACATTGAGGTCCAGCAGGCGGCCGAGGCCCGGCGCACTCTTGCCACCCTGCAGGCCGAAGCGCTCGCCGCCGCCGGGCGGGTCGCCACCCTCGACGGCGAACTCAGCACCCTGAAGGCGGAAGCCGCCGCCATCGTCGATCCGGCGGGCGACGCCGAGCAGCGCGCGCTGGAGCGCGAGATCGCCTCGGAACGGGCCATGCTGGCGAGCCTGGAGACCCGCTACCTGGAGGCCACCGCCCGCCAGAGCGCCCCCATGCCGCCGGTCGACGTGCGCATCCTCAGCCGCGCCACCGCGCCGGCCGAGCCCATCGGCCCCAAGGTGCTGCCGCTCACCGGTCTTGCCGGGCTCGCCGGATTCCTCGGCTCGATCGGCTGGATCCTCTCCGCCGAGGCGTTGCGCCTGCGCGCCCGCCGCCGCTCCGCCGACCTGCCGGCCACCGGCGAGGCCGCCGCCGACCATCCGGTCGGCGAGCCGGTCGAGGTTCCGGCCGCCGTCGCGCCCGGGCCCATGGCCGACGGCGCGCTCGATCGGTCCACCGACGACCGGGTTGCCCGCTTCCGCGCCGCCGTCGCCCTTGCGGCGTCCGAGCGCGCCGCGGCCCATCCTCCGGCCGCCGAACCGGCGCCGGCTCCGGTCCATGCGCCGCGTGCCGAACCCGCGCCGGCCGCGCCCGTCCAGGCCGCCGGCATCGGCGAGATGCACGCCGTTCTCGTCAGCGAGGGCACCACGCGCGTCGGCATCACCGGCGCGGTGTCGGCCGACGGGGTGGAGCGGGTGGTCGCCGGCTTCTCGCAGCTTGCCGCCGAGGAGGGCTCGCGGGTGGTGGTGGTCGACACGGTTGCCGCCCATGCGGGCCGGGAAGGGCCGGGGCTCTCCGACCTCCTCGCCGGCACGTCCGCGTTCGACGACATCATCCGCCGCAACCCGGCGACCCGCGCCCACGAGATCGGCGTCGGCTCCCGGCCGCTCGCCTCGGAGGTGTTCGCCGGCGAGGCGATCGCCACCGTGCTGACCGCGCTCGAGCACACCTACGACGTGGTGGTGCTCGACTTCGGTCTCATCGAACCGGATCCGAACCGGTTCAGCCTCCTGGCGACCGCCGACCTGACCATCCTGGTCGGCGACGCCGACGATCCGGACGTCGTCCGGATCCACGACCTGATGATCCGGAGCGGCATCGCCCCGGTCTCGATCATCCCGGTGCCGGCCGGCGAGAGCGTCGGCGAAGCCGCCTGACCATCCCGCCGGGTCCGACCGTCACCGGGCAACCGCCGACGCAGCCTGTCTTGATTTCAAGCATTTGACGACCGAACGCCCGCCCGTCTTTTCGACCGGCGGGCGTTTCTCGTTCCGGCGGATCGCATGTCCGTCAGGCGGTCGGTCGCTTCCGCCGCCGGCCCATCCACCAGATGATGAAGGCGGCGGGCGGCACCCAGATCAAGCCGCCCACCACGTAGAACACCAGTTGCGTGAAGCCGCTCGAGCCGGGCAGCAGCGCGGCGGCGAACATCAGCACCAGGAAAGGGTAGGCGATCACCAGGATGATCAGCAGCACGGCTCCGATCAGCGTGCGCAGGCGCGGCGGCATTCTGGCTCTCTCCCATCGACGACCCGCATGCGGATAGCATCTCGGCCCGCCGGCCGAAAGGCCCGCGACCCTGGGCGGAAGGCCCGCGACCGGTCGCCGCGTGCCCTAATGTTGCGCCGCACGGGCGCTATCTGTGCTAACAACCCGCCCGTCAGCCGCATCGCTTCCGCCCGCGAGTTCGTCGCCGATCATGTCGTCCCCCACCGCCTCCCATCCGCGCCTCCGCTCCGCCGCCGCCGTCCATGCGGCCGAGCTGCGGGGCGACCGTCACGTGCGCCTCTGGCTCTGGACCATCGCGGTCTTCGTGTTCGCCATGGTCATCGTCGGCGGCGCCACCCGGCTCACCGAGTCCGGGCTTTCCATCACCGAATGGAAGGTGATCCACGGCATCCTGCCGCCGCTCACCGAGGCGCAGTGGCTGGTGGAGTTCGACAAGTACCGGCAGATCCCGGAATACCAGCAGATCAACAAGGGGATGAGCCTCGCCGACTTCCAGTTCATCTACTGGTGGGAGTACGGCCACCGGCTGCTCGGCCGGGTGATCGGCTTCGTCTTCCTCATCCCCTTCCTGTGGTTCGCCATCCGCGGCACCATCCGGCGCGACATGCTCGGCCGCATCGGCCTCCTGTTCGTGCTCGGCGGCATCCAGGGCGCGATCGGCTGGTGGATGGTGGCGAGCGGCCTCACCGAGCGCACCGACGTCAGCCAGTACCGGCTCGCCACGCACCTCACCTTCGCCTGCATCATCTTCGCCGCCACCGTCTGGATCGCCGAAGGCTTCCGCGCCGCAAAGCCTTCCCTCGACGAGCCGGCCCACCTCGGCACCCTCGCCAAGGCCGTGATGGTCCTCGTCCTCGTGCAGATCTTCCTCGGCGGCCTCGTCGCCGGTCTCGACGCCGGCTACATCTACAACACCTGGCCGCTGATGGACGGCGCCTTGGTGCCGGACGGTCTTCTGTTCCAGTCGCCCTGGTGGCTGAACTTCTTTGAAAACCACATGACGGTGCAGTTCGTGCACCGGATCGGCGCCTACGCGCTCTTCGCCCTGGCGCTCGTCCAGTGGATCGCGGTCGCCCGCAGCGCCGCCGACCCGGCGCGCACCCGCATGGCTGCGGTCGTGTTCGGCCTCGTCTGCCTGCAGGCGGCGATCGGCATCGCGACCCTCCTCCTCGTGGTCCCGCTCGGCCTCGCCCTCCTGCACCAGGGCCTCGCCGTCATCGTGCTCGCCGCCGCCGTCCTCCACGCCCGGCGCCTCCACGACAGCCGCGCCGGCTGGCCGGTCCGCGGCACCCTCCCGCTCGCCGCCTGATCGCGTCCCTGACGCTCCCCGGGCCTCACCCCCCGATGCGCGGCATCGCGAAACCCGCGCCTCACATCCCGAGGCGCGGCACCTCGATCGCCGGGCAGCGGTCCATCACCACGCTCACCGCCGCCGCCTCGCCGCGGGCGGCGCCCTCGGCGTTCACGACGCCGAGCTGCAGCCACACCACCTTGGGCTTCGCTTCCAGCGCCAGCGCCTCGTCGATCACCGCCCCGGCGGCGTCGGAGTTGCGGAACACGTCCACCATGTCCACCGGCCCCGGCAGGTCCTTCAGCGAGGCCACCACCGTCGCCCCGTGGATCGTCTTGCCGGCGAGCCCGGGATTGACCGGGTGCACCGTGTAGCCCCGGCCGAGCAAAAACCCCAGCACCCGGTAGGAGGCCCGGTCCGGGTTGTTGCTCGCCCCGACGAGCGCGATCGTCTTCGTCTCCCTCAGGATGGTGCGGATCTCATCGTCCGTCTTGCCGTCACTGGTCATCCGGTCCTCGCTTCCCGCCCCGCCTCGCCAGACACCCTCGTGGAACGCCCCCGGACCGGCGCGGGTTGCGCCAGCCACAACGTCCCGAGACCCCGTCACACCCACTCGCCCTTGCGCATCACCGGCTCCTCGGACCCGTCGGCGTGGATCCCGTCCACGTCCACCGCGCCCGAGCCGATCATCCAGTCGATGTGAATGAGGCTCTTGTTGGCGCCCTTCTCGGCCAGCTCCTCGGGCGTCAGCCCGGCGCCGCCGCCGATGAAGCACTTGGAATAGGCCTGGCCGAGCGCGATGTGGCTGGAGGCGTTCTCGTCGTAGAGCGTGTTGTAGAAGAGGAGCCCGCTCCTGGAGATGGGCGAGGAATGCGGCACCAGCGCCACCTCGCCCAGCCGCCGGGCGCCCTCGTCGGTCTCCAGCACCTTGGCGAGCACGTCCGCCCCCTTGGAGGCGGTCGCCTCCACGATCCGCCCGCCCTCGAAGCGCACCGCGATGTCCTCGATCAGCGTGCCCTGGTAGGAGAGCGGCTTGGTGGACCGCACGAAGCCCTCCACCCGGTCCTTGTGCGGGGTGGTGAACACCTCCTCGGTCGGGATGTTGGCGTTGCACGTCTGGCCGTTCTTGGCCTCCGCCGCGCCGCCGCACCACTCGTGGTCGTCCGCCAGCCCCACCGTCAGGTCCGTGCCCGGCCCGCGGAAGCGCACCGCCGAGAACCGCTTGGCGTTCAGCACGTCCTTGCGCTGGTGAAGCTCCCCGTTGTGCCGCGCCCACTCGGCCACCGGATCGGCCGCATCGATGCGGGATGCCGCGAAGATCGCGTCCCACAGCTTCTCCACCGCCTTCTCCTCGGTGTCGTCCGGGAACATGGCCTTGGCCCAGGCGGGCGTCGCAAAGGACACGATGGTCCAGTTGATGTCGAAGTTCACGATCGGCTGCATGGCCGGCATGTAGGCGGCGCTGTTGGCCTTGTTCGCCCGCGCCACCTTCTCCGGATCCTGCCCGGCGAGCAGCGACGGGTTCGCGCCCGAGATCGCCAGCCGCGCCGCCCCGGCCTTGTAGGCCTCCGCCATTCCGCCGTAGAGCCACTCCGGCGCCGTGTCGAACGCCGCGTCCGATCCGTGGCGATAGCGGGCGAGGGTGGTCTCGTCGTCGCCGTAGATGGTGGTGACGAGGCTCGCGCCGGCCTTGTAGGCCTCCTCGGTGATCTTGCGCACCAGCGCCTGCGCCTCGATCGGCGCCGTCATCACCAGCTGCTGCCCCGCCTTCAACCCGAGCCCCACCTTCACGGCCACCTCGGCCAACTTGTCGAGACGGGTATCGTTGGGAAGGCGAGCCGGGGCGTTCATGGGGCAGGGTCTCCGTGGAATAGCGATCCCGAAGATATAAGCCGCCCCACCGCCCTTGTCAGCCAACCCGCGTCCGGTTGGAGCGGGTGAGGGCCGGCAGCTCCCTCCATCAAGAGCCCCCCGTTCGTCATGGTCCGGTTCAGCCGGACCACCCACGCATGTTCACACCCGCCGCCCGTCAGCATGCGCGGCTGGTCCGCCTTCGCGGACCATGACGATGATGGCGGTGGAGGAAGTGGATGGCGGTTTATGGGGGCAGCTTCCCGCGATCGAAAGTTCTCGCCCGTCAAGAGCTCCGCCGATCGTCATGGTCCGCGCAGCCGGACCACCCACGCATTGGCCACCGTCCCGCCTGGGAGAAAGCGTGGCTGGTCCGGCTGAACCGGACCATGACGATGGAGGGGCTGGGGAACCTGTCGCGCACGACCGGCGCCCCCACCCCATCACCCCCGCCCCATCACCCCCGCCCCCTCACGCCGGCTCCGCCATCCGCAGCGCCCACATCGCCTGGAACGCCGGCCGCCCCTGGCACGCCCCCAGCCACGCCTGCAGCGCCGGCAGCCCCGCGAACAGGTCGGGCGCCGGCTGCGCGTAGCGCGTCACCTCTGCGACGATCAGGTCGGCGATCGTGAAGCGTCCCCCCACCAGCCAGCCGCCGCTCGCGGCCAGCGCCGCGTCCAGCTGCTCCAGCCGCGGCCGCAGCGCCATCTTGGCCGCCGCCACCGCCGCCCGGTCGCCGGACCCGTCCCCCGCATCGGCCACGTTGAGCACGATCACCACTGCCGGCGCCTCGCACTGAGTCGCCGCCCACAGCATCCAGTTCAAGGTCAGCGCCTCTTCGGCGAGATCCTTCGGCGCCAGCGGCCCGCCGTGCTTCCGGGCGAGAGCCAGGCAGATGGCGAGACTTTCCGTCAGCACCACGCCGTCCAGCACCGCCGCCGGGATCTGCCCGGCCGGGTTGATCGCCAGATAGGCCGGCGTCCGCGTGTTCATCGGCGCGTCCGGCGCCATCGGGTCGGCCAGCCGCCGGGCCTGGATCACCGGCACGTGCTCGTACGGCACATCGAGTTCCAGGCAGGTCCACATCACCCGCGCCGCGCGCGACCGCGCCACGCCATAAAGTGTCAGGGTCACGATGCCGTCTCCTTGCGATCAACCGAGCCCGCACCAGACCGCCTGCCGCGCCCCCGGTCAAGCCCGCGCGCCGCCCGCCGGCCCGCTCGTCCCCACCCACCGGCGGCCGGCCTCCGCCCCGGTTCGGCCTTCAATCCCCGCCCGGCCATGCTATCCTCTTCCCCATGAACATCCGAAGCATCATCGCCGCCGACGGACTGCCCCGCCGCGCCTTCACGGTCGCGGAGGTGGAGCGCATGGTCGAGGTCGGCCTGATCGAGGAGGGCGAGCGCGTCGAGCTCGTCGAAGGGGAACTCATCCCGATATCGCCTCAAGGCAATCAGCATGAGGTCCTGAAGAGCGCCATCCTGGAGCGGTTCCACGCCGTTCGGCCATCGACAATACGGATCGGGGTCGAAACGATCCTGCGGTTGTCGAACGAGACCTTTCTCGTGCCGGACATCATCCTCTTCCCCATAGCGGTCGGCTTCAAGGGACTGAACGGCCCGGCCGTTCTCCTCGCCGTCGAGATCGGCGTCTCCTCGCTCGCCTACGATCTCGGCCGCAAGGCCCGCATCTACGCCGCCTTCGGCGTTCCCGAGCTCTGGGTCATCGACGCCGGATCGAGCATCGTCCACGTCCACCGGCATCCCGGCCCGGATGGCTACGCCGACATCACCCCCTGGCACGCCGACCACCTCATCCGCCCAACCCAAGCCCCCGCCTTCACCCTCCGCCTCGCCGACCTCGACCTGACCGACTAGGGCAGTCCCCCAACCGCGCGACCGCCCACCCGCTCCACCCCGCCCGTCATGGTCCGCGCAGGCGGACCACCCACGCTTTGGGGTCGGGCATCGGCACTTGTGTGATAATGCGTGGCTGGTCCGGCTGAACCGGACCATGACGATGACGGAGAGGATGAAAAACGGGGTGGAAAGGGGCGCAACCGGCGCACCGGCCCGCGCCCCGGCCTCCCACCCGAACCACCCCGATCGTCATGGTCCGCGAAGGCGGACCACCCACGCATTTCGGATCAGGCCTCGGCACTTGAGTGAGAATGCGTGGCTGGTCCGGCTGAACCGGACCATGACGAAGGCAGAGCGGGCGGAAATGGTGAGCGCACCCGGCCACCGGACGCCCGCCCGATTCACATCGCGCGTCATGGTCCGCGAAGGCGGACCACCCACGCATTCTGACCCGCCCCCCTCAGTCCTCGATCTGCCCCACGTCCCGGATCGCCCCTCGCGCGGCGCTGGTCGTCATCGCCGCGTAGGCGCGGAGGGCAGGGGTGATCTTGCGGGGGCGGGCGTCGGCCGGCTTCCAGGCCGCCTTGCCCTTCGCCGTCATGGCGGCGCGGCGTTCGGCGAACACCGCGTCCGACACGTCCACCCGGATCACCCGGTTCGGGATGTCGATGACGATCGGGTCGCCTTCCTCCACGAGGCCGATCAGCCCGCCTTCCGCCGCTTCCGGCGAGACGTGGCCGATCGAAAGCCCGGAGGTGCCGCCGGAGAAGCGGCCGTCGGTCACGAGCGCGCACGCCTTGCCGAGCCCCTTCGACTTCAGGTAGCTGGTCGGATAGAGCATCTCCTGCATGCCGGGGCCGCCCTTCGGGCCCTCGTAGCGGATCAGCACCACGTCGCCGGCCTTGATCTCGTTGGAGAGGATGGCCTTCACGGCCGCGTCCTGGCTTTCGAAGATGCGCGCCGGCCCGTTGAACGTGAGGATGCTGGCGTCGACGCCCGCCGTCTTCACGATGCAGCCCTCCTCGGCGAGGTTGCCGTAGAGTACCGCGAGGCCACCGTCCTTGGAGAAGGCGTGCTCGGCCGAGCGGATGGTGCCGCCCGCCCGGTCCGTGTCCAGCTCCTCCCAGCGGTTCGCCTGGCTGAACGCCACCTGGGTCGGCACGCCGCCGGGCGCGGCGCTGTAGAAGGCGCGCACGCTTTCCGAACGGGTGCGGGTGATGTCCCAGCGGTCGATGGCGTCCTTCAGGGTGGCGGCGTGCACGGTGCCGCAGTCGGCGTGCACGAGGCCGGCCTTCTCCAGTTCGCCGAGGATGGACATGATGCCGCCGGCCCGGTGCACGTCCTCCATGTGGACGTTGGCGACCGACGGGGCGACCTTGCAGAGCACCGGCACCCGGCGGGACAGCCGGTCGATGTCCTTCATGGTGAAGTCGACGCCCGCCTCGAAGGCGGCGGCCAACAGGTGCAGCACCGTGTTGGTGGAGCCGCCCATGGCGATGTCGAGCGTCATGGCGTTCTCGAACGCCTTGAAGTTGGCGATCGAGCGCGGCAGCACGGAGGCGTCGTCCTGCTCGTAATAGCGCTTGGCGAGGTCCACCACCAGGTGACCGGCCTCCACGAACAGGCGCTTGCGGTCGGCGTGGGTGGCGAGGGTGGAGCCGTTGCCGGGCAGCGACAGGCCGAGCGCCTCGGTCAGGCAGTTCATCGAGTTGGCGGTGAACATGCCCGAACAGGAGCCGCAGGTCGGGCAGGCCGAGCGCTCGATCGTCTTCACGTCCTCGTCGGACATGGCCTCGTCGGCCGCCGCCACCATGGCGTCCACCAGGTCGAGCTTCTTCAGCTTGTCGCCGAGCACCACCTTGCCGGCTTCCATCGGGCCGCCCGAGACGAACACCGCCGGGATGTTCAGCCGCATGGCCGCCATCAGCATGCCGGGGGTGATCTTGTCGCAGTTGGAGATGCACACCATCGCGTCGGCGCAATGGGCGTTGACCATGTACTCCACGCTGTCGGCGATCAGGTCGCGCGAGGGCAGGGAGTAGAGCATCCCGTCGTGGCCCATGGCGATGCCGTCGTCCACCGCGATGGTGTTGAACTCCTTGGCGACGCCACCGGCCTTCTCGATCTCCCGGGCGACCAGCTGGCCGAGGTCCTTCAGGTGCACATGGCCAGGCACGAACTGGGTGAAGGAGTTCACCACCGCGATGATCGGCTTGCCGAAGTCCTCGTCCTTCATGCCCGTCGCGCGCCAGAGGCCGCGGGCCCCGGCCATGTTGCGGCCGTGGGTGGTGGTGCGGGAGCGGTAGGCCGGCATGGTGTGTCCTCGGCGGTGGCTAGGGCGGTGGGAGTCGTCGGACCGTGGAAGGGACGACGGCGAAATTTTCGTGCGTATATCGGGTTTGATTTTCGCTGTCCAAGCCCGTGAGCCGCTCCAAGCCTTCGAAAAGCGCATTGGCCGGCTACAGACTGGCTACAGACGGACGACAAGCACGCTACATGCGGCGACATCATGCCTACAAGGCGGCACCAAGCGGCGCCAAATCGCGACAAGATACGCCCTGTAGCGCACGCCGATACAACCTGTGAGGGAACCCTGATCCGGGTGACCGATCCCCGTCCGACGGTCGGCGACCACAACCGGAACGGTCAGCCGGCTTCCAGTTCGGCTGCCTCGTAGGTGCCGGAAAGCTCCAGCCACTCCTCTTCGGCGGCGTCGATGGCCTTGAGGGCGTCGGCCCTTTCCTTGGAGAGCTTCGCGCCCTTGGCCGGATCCTTCGTAAAGAGATCCGGGTCGGCCAGCGCCCCGTCGAGCTTGGCGACGGTCTTGCGGAGCGTCTCCATCCGGTTCTCAACCGCTTGAATCTGTTTGCGAAGCGGGGCCAGCTGGGCGCGTTTCTCGGCCGCCATCCGGCGCCGGTCCGCGTTGGTCAGCCGGTCGCCGGACCTGGCCTCGCTGCGCCCGCCGTCCGGGCCGGAGAGCACGTAGCGGGTATAGTCGTTCATGTCCCCGTCGAACGGCCGCACCTGTCCGTCCGCCACCAGCCACAGGCGGTCGGCGGTCGCCTCCACCAAGTGGCGATCATGGCTGATCAGGATCACCGCCCCGTCGAAGGTGTTCAGCGCCTCGATCAGGCTTTCGCGGCTGTCGATGTCCAGATGGTTGGTCGGCTCGTCCAGAATCAACAGGTTAGGCCCGTGGAAGGTGGCCAGGCCCAAGAGCAGCCGGGCCTTCTCGCCGCCGGAAAGCTCGCGCGCAGGCGTGTCCATCTTGGCCGTCTCCAGCCCCATTCGCGCCACGCGCGACCGCACCTTCGCCTCCGGCTGGTCCGGCATCAGCCGCCGCACATGCTCCACCGCGCTCTCCGCCGGCCGCAGTTCGTCGAGCTGGTGCTGGGCGAAATAGGCGATCTCGATCTTGGTCGCCCGGGTCACCTCGCCGCCGAACGGCTCCAGCCGGCCGGCGATCAGCTTGGCCAGCGTCGACTTGCCGTTGCCGTTCTTGCCGAGGAGAGCGATCCGGTCGTCGTCGTCGATCCGCAAATTCAGGTTCCGGAGCACGGGCTTGGCCGGGTCGTAGCCGACCGCGAGCCGGTCGAACACCAGGATGGGCGGGGCGATCTTGGCGCGCGGCGGCGGGAAGGTGATGGGCTCCACGTGGTCTTCCACGACCGCGTCGATCAGTTCCATCCGCTCCAGCATCTTCACGCGAGACTGCGCCTGGGTCGCCTTGGAGGCCTTGGCCTTGAAGCGATCCACGAAGGATTGCAGGTGCTTGCGCCGGGCCTCCTGCTTCTCGCGCGCCTTCTCCTGCAGCAGCATCTTCTCCCGCCGCTGCCGCGCGAAGCTGGAATAGCCGCCACGCCAGAGCGTCAGCCGCTGCTGGTCCAGGTGGCAGATGTGGTCGACGGCGGTGTCGAGCAGATCGCGGTCGTGGCTGATCAGCAGCACCGTGTGCGGATATTTCTGCACATAGGTCTGCAGCCAGACCGTGCCCTCCAGATCGAGATAGTTGGTCGGCTCGTCCAGGAGCAGCAGGTCGGGTTCGGCAAAGAGAACCGCCGCGAGGGCGACCCGCATGCGCCAGCCGCCGGAGAAATCCTTGCACGGCCGCAGCTGATCCGCCGCGTCGAACCCCAATCCCGCCAGGATCGTCGCCGCCCGCGCCTCCGCCGAATGGGCGCCGATGTCGGCGAGCCGGATCTGGATCTCGGCGATCCGGTGCGGGTCCGTCGCCGTCTCCGCCTCCGCCAGCAAGGACAACCGCTCCGTGTCCGCGGCGAGGACGAAGTCGAGCAGGCTCTGCTCCGTCCCGGGTGCCTCCTGCGCCACCCGCCCGAGCTTCATCGCCCGCTTCAACTCGACCGAGCCGCTCTCCGGCGAGATATCCCCCGCAATCAACCCGAAGAGCGTCGTCTTCCCCGTGCCGTTGCGGCCCACGAGCCCGACCTTCGCCCCGTCGTGGATCACCACGGAGGCCTTATCGATGAGCATGCGCCCTGCAATGCGGTAGGTGAGGTCGGTGATCGTCAGCATGGACATGGGTTTGGCCGAGCCGTCGTCCGAACGCAAGAGGCCGACTAAGCCATTCGCTGTCGGCTCAACTCATGCGCTATGTTCCATGTTTTTACAACGCCTGCGCGGAGGGTGCTTCATGGAAGCGTCGATCGATCCGATCGACGCATGCCGAGAGGAGGTGAGACGATTGAAGATCCGGCTTAGTCTGGTCATCAGGCTGTATGGCTGCCACCTGCACCTGAAGATCAGCTTCTAAGGGAACGGGGGTCGGGCCATAGGCCCGGCCTCCACCGGATGAAGGTCGTCTCACCTCCCTCGTGTCGCAGAAACTACCATGGGCGCACCCCGATCGAAAGAGTGCGGCCGACCCGTCACACCGTGAACTGCTGGCCGAGTTCCACCACCCGGTTGGACGGGATGCGGTAGAAGTCGGTGGCGTTCGCCGCCATCCGGGTGAGGGCGATGAAGAGGCGGTCCTGCCAGATGGGCATGCCGGATTGCGGCGATGCCCGGAACGACCGCCGGTTCAGGAAGAAGCTGGTCGACATGATGTCGAACTTCAGCCCCTGTTTTCGGCAGAGCGCCAGCGCCTTCGGCACGTTCGGCGTCTCCACATAGCCGAAGGTCAAGGTCACACGGGTGAAGTCCTCGTTGAGCGGGTCGATCTTCACCCGCTCGGCCTCGCTGACGCGCGGCGCGGTCGAGACTCGCACCGTCAGCACCACGTTCTTGGCGTGCAGCACCGTATTGTGCTTCAGGTTGTGCATCAAGGCGCTCGGCGCGATCTCCGGATCGGAGGTCAGGAAGACCGCGGTGCCGGGCACGCGCACCGGATGGGACTTCTCCAGCATCCGCACCAGTTCCGCCAGCGGCACGCTCTCCCGGTGCGACTTCTCGTAGACGATGCGGGTGCCGCGCACCCAGGTCCACATGGAGATGGTGATGAAGGTGGCGAGCAGCAGCGGGAAGTAGCCGCCGTCCATGACCTTCAGGAGGTTGGCGCCGAGGAAGATCAACTCGATGGCAAGGAAGGGCGCCACCAGGGCGACCGCCATCCAGAGCGGCCGACGCCAGGCCTTCCAGACCACGATGAAGGCGAGCAGCGAGGTCATCACCATCTCGCCGGTCACCGAGATGCCGTAGGCCGACGCAAGGGCGCTGGACGACTGGAAGAACACCACCAGGATGAGCACGCCGCCGAGAAGCAGCCAGTTCACCCGCGGCATGTAGATCTGGCCGGCCTGCGTCTCGGAGGTGTGCCGGCTCTCCAGGCGCGGCAGAAGCCCGAGCTGCACCGCCTGCTGCGTCAGCGAATAGGCGCCGGTGATCACCGCCTGGCTGGCGATGATGGTGGCCACGGTGGCCAGGATCACGTAGGGCAGCCGCGCCCACTCGGGCACGAGCAGGAAGAAGGGGTTCTCGATCGCTTCGGGATGAGCGAGCACCAGCGCGCCCTGGCCGAGATAATTGAGCGTCAGCGCCGGAAACACGAGCAGCAGCCAGGCAGCCTGGATCGGCTTGCGGCCGAAGTGGCCCATGTCGGCGTAGAGCGCCTCGGCGCCGGTCACCGCCAGGAAGACGGAGCCGAGCACCACGAGGGCGAGAAGCCCGTGGTCGACGATGAAGGAGATCGCCGAGTAGGGGTTGAGCGCGTGCAGGATGGCCGGGTCGTCGCCTACGTGGATCGCGCCGGAGACCGCAAGGCACAGGAACCAGAAGGCCGTGATGGGGCCGAACAGCGCCGCCACCTTGCCGGTGCCGAAGCTCTGCACCGCAAACAGCGTCACGATGATCACGATCGTCAGCGGCACGATCAGGTCGTCGAGGCCGGGCGCGACCAGCTTCAGGCCTTCCACCGCGGACAGCACGGAGATGGCCGGCGTGATGACCGCGTCGCCGTAGAACAGCGAGGCGCCGAGAACGCCGAGGATGAAGACGATGGCGGAGCGGCGGCCGATGGCGCTCTGGGCGAGCGCCAGCAGCGACAGCGTGCCGCCTTCGCCGCGGTTGTCGGCGAACAGGATGAAGAGCACGTACTTGACGGTCACGATCAGGGTCAGCGACCACAGGAGCAACGAGACGACGCCGGTGACTTCGCTGCGCGTCACCATGCCGTCGACCGCGGTGTGGTGCAGTGCCTCACGGAAGGCATAGAGCGGGCTCGTGCCGATGTCGCCATAGACGACGCCGACGGACCCAAGGGCGAGACCGAAGAATCCCGCCTTGCCGTGGCCGGTCCCGTGTCCCCCGTTGTGGTCGTGATCGTGGGACTTGTCGGGGCTGGCGGGTGCCGCAGCGGACGGGCCCGCGCCTGGCGTGGCCTTGCTGCCTGGGGTTTCGCTCATGTCGAACCGTTTCGGCGATCGGACGTCGATGGACGTCGGCTCGATCGGCGGGCGCAGCATTTAAGGGATCGGGGGAGTGTTCGCAAGTGCACGCCGTCCTCTCGCATCCGCACCGCTTGGAGTCCCGTCCGCACTATCCACGACGCGGGGGTCGACGGAAAGAGGAAAAGCCGACGATTCGCACTGGCATCGATCAGCCGTCCGGAGCAAAGGCCCTCAAGCGTAAAAACCGGCCACCGCGGGGTGCGGTGACCGGTTTCCGTTCGATCTGTCAGGCGAGACTGGCGGTCAAATGCCTTCGCCGAGCGGCTTCACCACCACATGGCGGGCGTCGGCCGAGCAATCGACCTGAAGGCCGAGGCCCTCCGGGCTGGTGACGCTGGTGCCGGTGCCAGCGGCGACGGCGAACTGGACGCGGCTGCCCATGACCGGCACGTCGTCCTCGCCGACGCGATCCGAGATCACGAGCGTCAGGCTGCAGGTCTCACCGGCGCGGGCGAAGGTGCCGACAGCGTGCTTGGAGCCGAAGTCGTAGGCGAAGCCATAGCCGGCGGCGTGAACGGACGGCTGCGGAGCGACAAGGCCGATGTCGGCCGCGCTCACGGTGGCGATCGGGGTGGCGGCGAGGAGGATGGCGGCGGCGAGGGGGATCAGCTTGGTGTTCATTGTAGTCAGGCTCCAGAAAAACCGTGAGGGAGGGGCGCACCACCGGGGAGGGATCGGTGGTGCGCCCAATCGACGGCGGGGAGGAGGGTCTCCGCGGACGTCGGGTCGGGTGGACGGCGAGGGAGGGCGCCGGACACCCGGGGGTGGACTGAACGGACGGGTCTAGGGAGGATTTCGTCTGTCCAGTCCGAAACGGCAGTCTATGTGAACGCTCAGCTACTCAGCCTGCAAAGCACAGCAACAATGAATTCGTCATAGAAGGTCGAGCGGATCGTTGTGTTGGTCCTGATCGGGATCTGCTCTTGCTTGCCGCGCCGTCCGTTCGGATGTCGTCCACTTGGGATGGCTTTCATCCGACGAGCGGTTTGGTTCGCCGTTGCCGGACCGGGCTGCAAGGGGAAGCACACTTCCATTTGCGGGCCTTGTCTGGCAGGTCGGTTTCGAACCGTCCCGATGACCAAGGTATACGCTATGTTGCAGTGCAAAAGAAAGATGGGCTTGATAGGTTTAACCGATTGAAAGGGGGCTAAACCGGTTTAGCAATCTTCATAAGTTTTATGGATGAAATATACTTTTTCTGAAAGCGTGGGTACGAGGGACGACGAAACGGGCGCAAAACCGGCGCCGCGGGAAAAAGTCCCGGTGCATGGATTGATAGGCGATATCTATCATAGAGCGCTGTGCATACGCAGCATTCGTGGTATCCGTCGATCATCCTGCCGGGATCGTTCTCGCCTTGTGGGCGCGGTCGTGGTAAGCGGCGCTCCTTGCGGCCTCGTCTGGAGCTCGTTCGGCGGCGCCATGACGCTCTTTCATCTTCTTCTGGTCGCCGTCGGCGGCGGTCTCGGGTCGGTCTGCCGCCATGCGGTCTCGCTTGCGGCGGGGCGCTTGTTCGGCCCGGCCTTCCCGTGGGGCACGCTGGCGGTCAACGTGGCCGGATCGTTGGCGATGGGCCTCTTCGTCGGGGCGCTCGCCAGCCGGTTCGGCGGATCCGAGGCGCTGCGGCTTGCCGTGGCGACCGGGTTCCTCGGCGGCTTCACCACCCTTTCGTCGTTCTCGCTCGACGCCGTTGCGCTCTGGGAGCGCGGCGACGGGCTTCTCGCCGCCACCTACGTGGCCGCATCCATTCTCTTGTCTCTGGCGGGGCTCGTTGCAGGCCTTGCCGTCGTAAGGACACTCACATGACCAACGGTCCCACCGCCGGCCCCCGGGTGGAGCTGCGCACCGTCGCCAAGGACGAAGCCGGGCTTCGCCTCGACCGCTGGTTCAAGGAGCACTATCCCGGCCTCGGCTTCGGCCACCTGCAGAAGCTGATCCGCTCGGGCCAGGTGCGGGTCGACGGCAAGCGGGCGGACACCTCCACGCGCATCGCCGCCGGCCAGGTGGTCCGTGTGCCGCCGCTGCAGAGCGGCGACGCGGCCGGCGCGTCCGCCTCCTTCATCGCCGCCGACAACGGCGCGCCCATGGCCCGGCCGAAGCAGACGCCGTCCGCCAACGAGGCGGACTATCTGCGCGCGCTGGTTCTCTACGAGGACGAGCACGTGTTCGTCTTCAACAAGCCGGCCGGCCTTGCGGTGCAGGGCGGCTCCGGCATGACGCGCCACATCGACGGCATGCTGGAGGCGTTCCGCGATCCGCGCGGCGTGAAGCCGCGGCTCGTCCACCGGCTCGACCGGGAAACGTCCGGCTGTCTGCTCGTCGCCCGCACCCGTCTCGCCGCCTCCACCCTGGGGCGCACCTTCCAGACTCGCTCGGCCCGCAAGATCTACTGGGCGCTCGTCTACGGCCAGCCGCGCCCGGCCCAAGGCAAGATCTCCAGCTATCTGAAGCGGGTGCCGAGTCCGGACGGCGACATGATGGTGGTCGCCAAGCACGGGGAGAAGGACGCCCAGCACGCGGTCACCTACTATTCCACGGTGGACCAGGCGGGTGGCAAGCTGGCCTGGCTGACCCTGAAGCCCACCACCGGGCGCACCCACCAGTTGCGCGTCCACTGCCAGGCCATGGGCCACCCCATCATGGGCGACCCGCGCTATTTCGACATCGAGAACTACGCCTTCCCCGGCGGCATCCAGAATCGCCTGCACCTCCTCGCGCGCCGGCTGACGATCCCGCACCCGACCGGCAAGGGCGTCATCGACGTCACCGCGCCGCTGCCGCCCCACATGCTGCAGTCGTGGAACCTGCTCGGCTTCGAGGCCGAGAACGACCCGCGCGCGGACCCATCGTTTCCCGAGGATTGAGCGGCGTGGCGGCACACGGCGGCCGGACAGGCGGGACCTTCTTCCTGCTTTCCCCGGGGTGCGACCTTCCGTCAATCGGGAATGGTCGTCCTTGCGCCGCAATCGTCGACTGGAGAATATTCGCGCCGAGCGACCGCGATGGCGGGCATGACGCCTGCCTGCCGCGCCCGATAGTGGAAGGCGCGGAACAAGGCCGCACGGACGGAGGAAGATACATGAGACACTTGACTGGGGCGTTCGCCGGGGCTCTCGTCGCCGGTATCGTGGCCCTTGCGCCGATCGCGGCGGAGGCCCACGGCCCGACCCGCCAGAAGGTGGAGATCACCCGGGAGATCAACGCTCCGGCCGACAAGGTCTGGGCCGCCGTCAGCAACTTTCAGGACCTGTCCTGGGTGCCGGGCGTCGCCAAGGTGGAAGGCTCCGGCAGCGAAGTCGGCTCCAAGCGCACCATCACGCTGGAGAACGGCGAGACGCTGACCGAGACCGTCGACAAGCTCGACGCGGCCAAGATGATGATCATGTACCGGGCCGACGCGGACAACGTGAAGTTCCTGCCCG
Organism: Mongoliimonas terrestris; assembly: GCF_001927285.1. Taxonomy (GTDB): domain Bacteria; phylum Pseudomonadota; class Alphaproteobacteria; order Rhizobiales; family Pleomorphomonadaceae; genus Chthonobacter; species Chthonobacter terrestris. The sequence continues at coordinate 80,814 of NZ_MSIG01000005.1, forward strand.
TCACCAACTACTCGTCGCGCCTCACCGTGAAGGCGAACGGCTCCGGCTCGACCGTGACCTGGTGGGGCGCCTTCTACCGCGGCTATCCGAACAACGATCCGCCGGCGGATCTCAACGACGAGACCGCGCTGAGCGCCGTGACGGGCCTCTACAACGCCGGTCTCGACGGCCTGAAGAAGAAGCTGGAAGGCGGCAGCTGATGCACCGGCGCCGGACGGCCGCCGCGGTTCTCGCGGCGGTCGGCCTCCTGGGTGCGTCGGTCGGCGCCGCGCGGGCGGACGAGGCCTTCGTCACCAACCAGCAGAGCGACGACGTCTCCGTGGTGGACCTCGACACGGCTACCGTGGTGGCGACCATCCCGGTCGGCGGCAAGCCGGCCGGCGTGGTGGCCTCGGCCGACGGCGCGCGTGTCTACGTGACGAGCCCGGACGCCAAGGCCGTGACGGTCATCGACGCCGCCGCGCGCTCGGTGATCGGCCGTATCGACGTCGGCGGCGGCCCGGTCGGCATCGTCTTGTCGCCGGACGACCGGCGGCTCTTTGTCGCCGACTGGTACACCAACCAGATCCTCGCCATCGACACCGCGACCCTCGCCGTCAACGGCCGCGTTCCGGTCGGGCGGGCGCCCGCCGGCATGGCGGTGACGCCGGACGGCGCGCTCCTCATCTCCTGCGACCGCGACGACGACCGGCTCTCCGTCATCGACACCGCCACCCTGACCGTCGTCGGCACGATCCCGGTCGGCACCCATCCGTTCGCCGTCACGCTCTCGGCGGATGGCCTGACGGCCTATGCGGCCAACGTCATGTCGGACGACGTGTCGGTGGTCGACGTTGCCGCGCGCCGGGAGATCGCCCGCGTGCCGACCGGCGACACGCCCTACGGCGTCGCCCTCGCGGCCGGGCGGGGCTTCGTCACCGACCAGCACGCCGACACCGTGACGGTGTTCGACCTGGAATCCCGCGCGGTCATCGCCACCCTCGACACGCCCGCTTTTCCGGAGGGCATCGCCGCCGCCCGCGACGGCCGCAAGGTCTGGGTGGCGAGTTGGGACGAGGACGTCCTCTTCTCCATCGACACCACCACCTTGGAGGTGGTCGACGAGGTGCCCGTCGGCACCAGCCCCCGCGCCTTCGGAGCCTTCATCCGCCCGACCGAGTGACCCGCCGGAGTGACCCGCCGGAGTGACCCGCCCGGTCATTCGGCGCAGCTGATCGCCACCGTCCGCTCCCAGCGCTCCACCACCGCGCCGGCCGCCTCGATCCGGGCGGCGACCGTCACCGGGGCGCAGCCGTGGTCGACGATGAAGGACCGCATGGTGGTGCCGAAGTCGCCGATCGCCGGGATCGGCCACGTCCCTTCGAACAAGGTGGACCCGTTCGCGCCGGTCGCCGTCACCGCCAGGTCCGGGGCCGGATCGAGCGTGCTGTTCGGGATGCCGTCGAGGATGAGGTCCACCACCAGCTGCAGCGACCGCCCGTCGTCGGTGATGACCGCGATCGGGCCGTCCACCCCCGCCACATCGTCGGAGAAGCCGCCGTTGTCCTCCCACAGGAGGAGGATCTTGGTCCGCCCGAAGCTTAGGTCGATCGCAAGGCCGGCGCCGGCCGAAGCCAGCGTCGAGGCAAGGGCGAGGACCGCCGTCGAGACCATCCCGTTCCGCACCGCGCGTCTCCCGTCCTGTCATGCATCTTGAACCCGCGTCAGGATGGCGTCTCGGCCGCCCCGGCTCAACCCCGGCCGTCGCCGCAGGCGCCGCTCGACAGGCGGGCTTCGGAACGCTAGGTGATCCGCCATGACTTCCAACGCCCCCAAACTGGTGCTGTTCGACTGCGACGGCACCCTCGTCGACAGCCAGGTGATGATCGTCGCCGCCATGACGCAGGCGTTCCAGACCGCCGGTCTGGTGCCGCCGTCGCGCGAGGCGGTGCTCTCCATCGTCGGCCTCTCGCTGCCGATCGCCATTGCCCGGCTCCTCGCCGAGCACCCGGATCTGCCGGTCGACCCGGTGGTGGAGGCCTACAAGGCGGCCTTCTTCTCGCTCCGCCAGAGCCTTCAGCACCACGAGCCGCTGTTCCCGCACGCCCGCACGGTGATCGAGGATCTCGCCGCCCGCCCGGACACCCTCCTCGGCGTGGTCACCGGCAAGTCCCGCCGCGGGCTCGACGCCATCCTGGCGCTGCACGGCCTCGCCGGTCATTTCGTCGTCCTGCGCACCGCCGACGACGCGCCGTCGAAGCCGGATCCCACCATGGTGCTCGACGCCATGGCGGCGGTCGGCGGCCACCCGTCCGCGACGCTGGTGATCGGCGACACCACCTACGACATCGAGATGGCCCAGGCCGCCGGCGCCCGCTCGATCGGCGTCTCGTGGGGCTATCACCCGGCTGCCGCGTTGACGGCGGCGGGGGCCCTGACGGTGATCGACGATTTCCGGCGGCTGCCGGACCTCGTCACCGACCTCTTCGCTCAAGGAGGCTAATCCATGCCGGATCTCTTCGACGACCTCGCCGGCCCGACCGACGCCGACCGCGACCGCGCAGCCACCGAACGGCGGGCCAACGCGCGGGAGCTGCCGAAGCGCTTCTACAACGAGGCCGCCGCGGCGCCGGAGGGTGACGGCTTCGCGGTGCTCCTCGACGGCCGGCCGGTGAAGACGCCCGCCCGCAAGGGCCTGGTGCTGCCGACGGAGGCGCTCGCCGCCGCCGTCGCGCGCGAATGGGCAGACCAGGGCACCCATGTGGACCCCGGCACCATGCATCTGACCCGCCTTGTCAACTCGGCCATCGACGGGGTCGCGGACCAGATCGACGCGGTCGCCGACGACATCGCCCGCTATGCAGGGTCCGACCTCCTCTTCTACCGCGCCGATGGTCCGGAGCGGCTGACCGCCCGGCAGACCGTGCTCTGGGATCCGGTGGTCGCCTGGGCCGAGCATCGCTTCGCCGTCCGCTTCCGCCTCGCCGAGGGCGTCATGCCGGTCGAGCAGGACGAGGCCGTAGTGGCTTCCGTCCGGGCCGCCATGCCGCGCGATCCGTTCGTGCTCGCCGGCCTTCACGCCATGACCACGCTGATGGGCTCGGTGCTCCTCGCCGTCGCGGTGCTGGAGCGGCGGGTCACGCCGCAGGAGGCCTGGGACGCCGCCCACGTGGACGAGGACTGGAACGTGGAGCTCTGGGGCGAGGACGACGAGGCCGCCACGCGCCGGGCCTACCGCCGCGCCGAACTGAACGCCGCCGCCCGTCTCGCCGGCCTCTGACCGCCGGCCCATCCAGGCGTCGCGACGCCGGAGAGCCGATCCCGGGCGCCTGATCAAACTCCCGTGACCCCCGGTTCGTCGTCATGGATTTTCTGCAATGTGACGGCGGGGGAAACCAAAGGGAGTCCGACATGGCCGAGCGCGTCACCATCACGCAGGAAATGATCCGCCTTTACGACGAGTACACCCACCTCACCCTCGACCGCCGGGGCTTCCTGGAGAAGCTGACCAAGGCCGCCGGGTCCACCGCCGCCGCCGTCGCTGCCGTGCCGCTCCTGGAGGCCAATCAGGCGCGTGCCGCCATGGTGGCCGCCGACGACGCGCGCCTCGTCAGCGAGCGGGTCGACTGGGCGGGCGGGTCCGGCCAGATGAGCGGGCTCCTCGTGCGCCCGGCCGGCGTGACGGAGGCGCTTCCCGCCGTCATCGTCATCCACGAGAACCGCGGCCTCAACGCCCATATCGAGGACGTCACCCGGCGCATGGCGCTGGAAGGCTTCATGGCGCTTGCGCCCGACTTCCTGGCGCCGGTCGGCGGCACCCCGTCGGACGAGGACCGTGCGCGCGAGATGATCGGCGCCCTCGATCCGGCGGCGACGCTAGAGAACGCCGTCCAGACGGTGGTCTACCTGGAGGGCAGGGCGGATTCCACGGCGGCGGTCGGCGCCATCGGCTTCTGCTGGGGTGGCGGCATGGTGAACCAGCTCGCCACCGCATCGGAACGGCTCCGGGCGGGTGTCGCCTACTACGGCCGCACCCCGGACGCTGCTGCGGTGCCGAACATCAAGGCGCGGATGATGCTGCACTACGCCGGTCTCGACGAGCGCATCAACCAGGGCATCGACGCCTATCGGGCCGCACTGGAAGCCGCCGAGGTCGACCACGTGATCCACGTCTATGACGGCGTCAACCACGCCTTCAACAACGACACGTCAGCGGCCCGCTACGACAAGGCGGCGGCCGACCTCGCCTGGAGCCGGACGATCGACTTTCTGAAGACAAGCCTCGCTTGAATTCAGGGAAGATTAACAGTTCGCGAAAACCGGAGCGGCCGTGTTCATCACGGCCGCTCCGTTTTTGTTTTCAAGTCCCCATAGCGACGGTTTCACTAGAAAAGCACGCCATGGTGCAGTGCAAACAAAGAGAAATGCTATCGCAACATAGGCAATCTCAATGAGATCATTCGGAATATCGGTCCGGGTGACAGTTCGTCCGCTTGTGCAGGTGCACCATTTCGGTGTTACTCTCCGGCGCAACAAGCAAGCATGTGACCGAGGCCAGCCTTGACCGTCAAATTCGCCGAAAAGTCGCGCCCCATGATCCGCGACGTGGCATCACCGAAGGGACGTCAGGTCGACGACGTTTCGATTGCCGAAGTCCGGCAGCTCCTGGGTGATGCGCCGCGTCGGCGCGATCTCCTGATCGAGCACCTGCACAAGATCCAGGACCACTACGGCTGCCTGCACGCCCGTCATCTGCGCGCGCTCGCCGAGGAGATGCGCCTCGCCCAGGCGGAGGTCTACGAGGTCGCGAGCTTCTACCACCACTTCGACATCGTGAAGGAAGGCGACGCCTCGCCCGCGCCGATCACCGTGCGCGTCTGCGACAGCCTCTCCTGCATGATGGCCGGCGCCGAACAGGTGATCGCCGCCCTGCAGGACCGCGTCGATCCGGCGGCCGTCCGCGTGGTGCGCGCGCCCTGCATCGGCCGCTGCGCCGAAGCGCCGGCGGCCATCGTCGGCCGCAACGCGGTCGGTCACGTCACCCCCGATGGTATCGGCGGGCTCCTTGCCGAGGGCCGCACCGCGCCGGAACTGCCCGCCTACGTGGATTTCGGCACCTATCGGGCGGCCGGCGGCTACCAGCTCCTGGAAAGCTGCCTGAGGGGCGAGCGCACGCCGGACGAGATCATCGGCCTCCTGTCGGATTCAGGCCTGCGCGGCCTTGGCGGCGCCGGCTTCCCGTCGGGCCGCAAATGGTCGATCGTGAAGGGCTATCCGGGTCCGCGCCTGATGTCGATCAACGGCGACGAGGGCGAGCCCGGCACCTTCAAGGACCGCTTCCATCTCGAGCGCGACCCGCACCGCATGATCGAGGGCGCGCTGATCGCCGCCTGGGCGGTCGGCTGCGAGCGCATCTACATGTATATGCGCGACGAGTACCCGACCGTGCTCGAAATCCTCGCCCGCGAGTTCGCGGCGGTGACGGCGGCGGGGCTTGCCGACCACACCGGCCTGGAACTGCGCCGCGGCGCCGGCGCCTACATCTGCGGCGAAGAGAGCGCCATGCTCGAATCGATCGAGGGCAAGCGCGGCCTGCCGCGCCACCGGCCGCCCTACATCGCCGAGGTGGGTCTCTTCGGCCGTCCGACCCTCAACCACAATGTGGAAACCCTCTTCTGGGTGCGCGACATCGTGGAGAAGGGCGTCGACTGGTTCTCCAGTCAGGGCCTCCACGGGTCCAAGGGCTTCCGCTCCTGGTCGGTGTCCGGCCGGGTGAAGGAGCCGGGCGTCAAGATCGCGCCCGCCGGCATCACCATGCACCAGCTCATCGACGACTATTGCGGCGGCATGGCCGAGGGTCACACCTTCAAGGCCTACCTGCCGGGCGGTGCGTCCGGCGGCATCCTGCCGGCCAAGCTCGGCGACGTGCCGCTCGACTTCGGCGGCGGTCTGGCCGGCCACGGCGCCTTCGTCGGCAGCCACGCGGTCGTGGTGCTGTCCGACCAGGACAACATCAAGGACGTCGCCCTCAACCTCATCGACTTCTTCAAGCACGAGAGCTGCGGCCAGTGCACGCCCTGCCGCTCCGGCACGGAGAAGCTCGTGTCCCTCCTGAAGTCCCGCCACCATGACGAGAACGCCATGGTCGACGTGATGCAGGTCATGCGGGACGCCTCCATCTGCGGCCTCGGCCAGGCGGCGCCCAATCCCGTGAATCATCTCCTCACCTTCTTTCACGACGACCTCGCCAAGGTGAAGTCATGACCGACACCGTTTCGTTCAAGCTCGATGGCCGCGATGTGGTGGCCGAGCCCGGTGAAACGATCTGGCAGGTGGCGCAGCGGTGCGGCACCGAGATCCCGCACCTCTGCTACTCCCCGGCGCCCGGCTATCGGCCCGACGGCAACTGCCGCGCCTGCATGGTGGACATCAAGGGCGAGCGCGTGCTCGCGGCCTCCTGCATCCGCACCCCGACGCCCGGCATGGAGGTCTCCACGGAGTCCCACCGCGCCGTGAAGGCGCGCGAGATGGTGTTCGAGATGCTGGCGACCGACCAGCCGCCGAAGGAGGAGGCGCCGGACCCGATGTCGAGCTTCTGGTCCTGGGCGGACCGGATGGACATCGAGATCGGCCGGCTCCCCAAGAAGGAGCACGGCACCCACGACATCTCCCACCCGGCGATGGCGGTGAACCTCGACGCCTGCATCTCCTGCGGCCTTTGCGTGCGTGCCTGCCGCGAGGTCCAGGTGAACGACGTCATCGGCATGGGCTATCGCGGCGGCCACGCCGTCCCGGTGTTCGACTTCGACGACCCGATGGGCAACTCCTCGTGCGTCGCCTGTGGCGAGTGCGTCCAGGCCTGCCCGACCGGCGCGCTCTTCGAGAAGAGCCTGATGGACGCCGCCGGCAAGAAGCGCACCGTGGTGCCCGACCGCACCGTCGACAGCGTCTGCCCCTATTGCGGCGTCGGCTGCCTGACCAAGGTGTCCGTCAAGGACGACAAGATCGTCCAGGTGGACGGCCGCGACGGCCCGGCCAACGAGAACCGGCTCTGCGTGAAGGGCCGCTTCGGCTACGACTACATCTTCCATCCGCACCGCCTCACCGTGCCGCTGATCCGCAAGGAGGGCGTGGCCAAGGACGCCCACATCCACATGGATCCGGGCAACCCGTGGGAGGTTTTCCGCGAGGCGACCTGGGAGGAGGCCCTTGACGTCGCCGCCCGCGGCCTTGCCACCGTGCGCGACCGGGATGGCGGCAACGCGCTGGCCGGCTTCGGCTCGGCCAAGGGCTCCAACGAGGAGGCCTATCTCTTCCAGAAACTCGTGCGACAGGGCTTCGGCACCAACAACGTGGACCACTGCACCCGCCTCTGCCACGCCTCGTCGGTGGCCGCCCTCATCGAGGGCATCGGCTCCGGCGCGGTGACGGCGCCGTTCACGGCCGCCGACACGTCGGACTGCATCATCGTCATCGGCGCCCGTCCGGAGCAGAACCACCCGGTCGCCGCCACCTACCTGAAGCAGGCCGCCAAGCGCGGTGCCAAGCTGATCGTCATGGATCCGCGCGGCCAGGGCCTGATGCGGCACGCCGCCTACGGCCTGAAGTTCACGCCGGGCCGCGACGTGGCGCTCCTCAACGCCATGATCCACACGATCATCGAAGAAGGCCTCACCGACGCCCAGTACATCCAGGCGAACGTCGACGGCTTCGAGTCCCTGAAGAAGAAGATCAAGGACTTCTCGCCCGAGGAGATGGAAAAGGTCTGCGGCATCCCGGCGGACACCATCCGCGAGGTGGCGCGCACCTACGCCAAGGCCGAACGCTCCATCATCTTCTGGGGCATGGGCGTTTCCCAGCACGTGCACGGCACGGACAACACCCGCTGCCTGATCGCGCTCGCCCTCATCACCGGCCACGTGGGCCGCGAGGGCACGGGCCTCCATCCGCTGCGCGGCCAGAACAACGTGCAGGGCGCCTCCGACGCCGGCCTCATCCCGATGATGTTCCCGGATTACAAGCTCGTCTCTGACGAGACCGTCCGCCTCGGCTTCGAGGATCTCTGGGGCCGTCCGCTCGACCAGAACCGCGGCCTGACGGTCGTGGAGATCATGGACGCCATCCACGACGGCAAGATCAAGGGCATGTACGTGCAGGGCGAGAATCCGGCCATGTCGGATCCGGACCAGCACCACGCCCGCGCGGCCCTCGCCATGCTGGAACACCTCGTCGTGCAGGACATCTTCCTGACCGAGACCGCCTGGCACGCCGACGTGGTTCTGCCCGCCTCCGCCCACGGCGAGAAGCTCGGCACCTACACCAACACCAACCGTCAGGTGCAGATTGGCCGGCAGGTGGTGCCGCCGCCGGGCAACGCGCGCCAGGACCTCGACCTCATCATGGAGATCGCCAACCGCCTCGGCTGCGGCTGGACCTACGGCTCCGTCGCTGAGGTGTTCAACGAGATGGCCTCGGTGATGCCGTCGCTGGACAACATCACCTGGGAGCGCATCGAGCGCGAAGGCTCCGTGACGTACCCGGCCGACGCGCCGGACAAGCCGGGCAACGAGATCATCTTCGGCGACGGCTTCCCCACCGCCGACGGCCGCGCCCGCATCGTGCCGACCGACCTCGTGCCGCCCGCCGAACTGCCCGACGCGGACTTCCCGCTGGTGCTCACCACCGGCCGTCTGCTGGAACACTGGCACACCGGGGCGATGACCCGACGCGCCGGCATCCTCGACGGCCAGGAGGGCGTGGAGATCGTCTGCATGCACCCGCGCGACATCGGCCGCATGGGCCTCACCGCTGGCGAGCGGGTCGCGGTGGAAACACGCCGCGGCCGGGTGGAGCCGATTCTCCGCGCCGACCGGGACGTGACCGAAGGCATGATCTTCATGCCCTTCTGCTTCACCGAGGCGCCGGCCAACTTCCTCACCAACCCGCAGCTCGACCCCTTCGGGAAGATTCCGGAGTTCAAGTTCTGCGCGGCCCGCGTGGGGCGGCTCGAACTGCAGGCCGCCGCCGAATAAGGCTGCTGTCGTAAACCATCCTGGGGATCCAGGCTTCAGGCGGCGGGGCTTTCAGTCCCGCCGCCTTCGTTTTGAACCGTTCACCATCTTTTTAAGCGTCATATTGTTAAATGTACTGAATACTAGGTCGGAAATCGCAATGGAGAGGCAGCATGGCTCCCACCGACCTGACCTTCAGCCTTGGCGCCGGAGGCCCCCAGACCCACCGGCCGCCCGCGGCGACCAGCCGGCGCGGAGCCCTTGAAGCGCCGGCCATCTTCCTCGGCTCCGCCGTCCTGGCGACCACCACCCTGATGCTCGACGGCGGCGCGATCGTGGCGCCCTATCTCGACCAGCTCGGCGTCGGACCCGTGGACAGCAGGCTCCTCGGCGCCGGCATCCTGGCCGCCGGCGTCGTCCTTGCGGCGATCCGGATCCGCACCCGGTCGCGCCGGGCCTTGCCGCCGCCGATGCTCGCGCCGGTCGCCCGCGGCGACCTCGACCACTCACGGCGCGATCCGGTCACCGGGCTCTTCAACCGCCGCCATCTCGCCGATTTCCTCGCCCAGCGGATCCTCCGCATGGAGGATCACGGCGGCACGCTGGCGCTCCTCCTTGTGACGCTGCCCGCGTCCGATCGCGCGGACGGACCCGATCCGGAGACCGAGCGGGCCGCCGCCCGCCAGCTCGGCGCCGTCGTGGCGGACGACAGCATGCTCGCCCGCCTCGGTCCCTCCCGTTTCGCCGTCGTGATCGACCGCGACGCGGACCTCGACCGCGGCCTCGCCGTCGGCCGAGCCATCCTGGCCGACTTCGGCACCGATCGCGCGTCCCAGCCGGTCGCCGTCGCACTCGCCCTCTACCCGGACCACGCCCGCTCGTCCGACGACCTGATCCGCCTTGCCGAGGAGGCTGTCGCCCTGCCGGTCCCCACGGACGACGGCCGGCCGCATCCCGGCGTCCGCCTGCCGGACCGGCTGCCCTTCACCCGCATCACCCCCCGTCAGCGCGCCTTCCGCGACGCCCTGTCGGACCGGGAGATCGGCAACGCCTACCGGCCGCTCTTTTCCCTGCGCACGCTCGACCTGCCCCTGTTCGAGGCCGTCCCGGTCTGGGAGAGCGCCGAAGAGGGCGCGCTGACGCCGGCCGAGATCCTGGCCCTTGCGGCCGACGCCAAACGGGTCCCGGACCTCTGGGCGCGCATGCTGGACGAGGCGTGTCGCGACCTCGCGGGCTGGACGGCGGAGACGTCTGTCCTTCTCGACCTGCCGGACCCGCTCATCGCCGTGGCGGACTGGACGGCCACCGCCCCCGACGACCCCGCCGCCGCGTCCGCCGGTCCGGTCGGGCTGCCCGCCGTCATGGCGGCGGCTGCGGCGCGGGCCGGCATCGCCACCGACCGGCTGGTGATCGGGCTCGGGGAGGACGGCGTCGCCGCCGATCCGCGCCGGGCGGATGCCGTCGCGGCGGCATTCCGGGCCGAGGGCTTCCGCCTCTGCCTGACGCGCTTCGGCGGCGGCGACTGTGGACCGCGCCAGATCGCCCGCCTGCCGGTCGCCTACGCGCGCCTCGACGCCGCCCTGTTCGACGCCGCCCGCCAGTCGGAGGCGGACGCGCGCGCCGCCGCCGCGGTTGTCGCGCTCGGCCGAAGCCTCGGTGCCGAGATCATCGCCGACGGCCTTGGCGATGCCGCCGACGTGACGCTCGCCGAGCGTCTCGGCTGCACCATGGGGCAGGGGGATTTCATCGCCCCGCCCGTCTCGGGCCGCGATGTGCCGGCGTTGCAGCGGGCGGCGGTGATCGGCGATCCGCCGGAAACCGAAGTGAACATCGTCCGCGAGCGCGTTGAAAACGAGCGGAAATGACGCTTTTCGCGGCTTGCATGCTCCGGCCGGACGTGGTCTGTCCACGAGACCTGCCGGAGTTTCCCGCCCCGTGTCCGACACCGCCAAAGGCGTCCTGTTGAAGGTGCTGTCGACCGTCGCGTTCGCCGTGATGGTCGTGCTCATCAAGCTGGTTTCCGACCGCGTGCCGCCGGGCGAGGTGCTGTTCGCCCGGGCTTTCTTCGGCACCCTGCCGGTGCTGGTCATGCTGCTGTGGGCCGGCGAACTCCGGGCGTCGCTGCGCACCAGCCAGCCGCTCGGCCACGTGCGGCGGGCGGTGGTGGGCACCATCTCCATGTTCTGCTGGTTCGCCAGCCTCAGCTACCTGCCCCTGCCGGACGCCACCGCCATCAACTACGCCGGACCGCTGTTCGGCGTCCTCTTCGCCGCGCTCCTGCTGCGCGAGACGGTGCGCATCTACCGCTGGTCGGCGGTGGCGGTCGGCTTCGTCGGGGTGCTCATCGTGCTCTCCGGCCAGCTTGCCGGACACGACGGCGTCGGCCACGACCGCCTGATCGGCGGCCTCCTCGCCCTTTCGTCCGCCGTGTTCGCCGCGCTCGCCATGGTCACCGTCCGCACCCTCACGGCCACTGAGACGACTGGCGCCATCGTCTTCTACTTCTCCTCCTCCGCCGCCATCCTCGCGCTCCTCACCGTGCCGTTCGGCTGGGTCGTGCCGACGCCTTGGGACGCCACGGCCCTCATCATCGCCGGCCTCTGCGGCGGTGTCGGGCAGGTGCTGATGACCCAGGCCTACCGCTTCGCGGAGGCCTCCGCCGTGGCGCCGTTCGACTATGTGAACATGATCTGGATCGTGATTGCCGCCTACTTCGTGTTCGGCGACGTGCCGACCGCCACGGTCTGGCTCGGCTCGGCCATCGTCATCGGGTCGAGCATCTTCGTGGTCCTCCGCGAGCGCCAGCTCGGCATCGAGCGCCGCCGCGACGCCGCCGCCCCCGGCGGCCAGACCTGAGGTTCCTCTCGGCCGACTCCCGCGCACATGGCAACCGCTTGCAGCGCGCGTTTGATCCTTCCCCATAGGGGAAGGTGGCCCGAAGGGCCGGAAGGGGTTGTCTTCGTTTGACTCTGTCGGCAACGGCCGGCGCTCGGCGATAGATGAAAACGCGCTGCTCGACCGAAAAAGACAACCCCGCCCCCGGCCGTCGGCCGGACCCTCCCCTGAGGGGAGGGATCATCTTGATCCCAGTTAGCCGTGACCGCGCTCCCCACCGGTTGACAGGCGCGTCCACCGGTCGCATATGACCGGATAGTGACGAGGGGCGCCGCCTGTCCGGGTGGCTGAGACGAACCCTTAGAACCTGATCCGGGTCATGCCGGCGGAGGGACGTCACCGGACCGGGATTGTCACCCGTGCCGCCCTTCGCCGATCCGCATGACGGCAAGGGACCATGGCGAGCACACGCACCTCCTTCGTCCATCCAACCGTCGACCTCGCCGTGCTCGGCGCGGGCGTGATGGGCCTCGTGACGGCGCTCACCGCCCGACGCGCCGGCCTTTCTGTCGCGGTGTTCGACCGGGCGGCGGACTTCACCGCCGGCGCCGGCTGGCGCTCCGGCGGTATGCTCGCCCCCGAGTGCGAGGCGGAGGTGTCGAGCCCGTCCGTCGTCGCCCTCGGCCGCCGCTCCATGGCGCTCTGGCCGGCGCTCGCCGACGTGGCGCTGAACGGCACCCTGGTGGTCGCGCCGCCGCGCGATCCCGCCGCGCTCGCCCGGTTCGCCCGTGTCACCGCCAGCCACCGCGCGGCGGATGCCGCCGCGGTCGCCGATCTGGAATCGGCGTTCGAGGGCCGCTTCCGTCAGGGGCTCTTCTACCCGACCGAAGGCCACCTGGACCCGCGCGCCACCCTCACAGCGCTGTTGGCGCGCCTCCGGGACGACGGCGTGCCGGTCACCTTCGCCTGGACCGGAACGCCGGAGGATCTTCCCGCCGCGACCCTCGTCGATGCCCGCGGCCTCGGCGCCCGCGACCGTCTGCCGATGCTTCGCGGCGTCAAGGGCGAGATGGCGCTGATCCGCTCCCGCGACGTCACGCTCACCCGGCCGGTGCGGCTCCTCCACCACCGCCATCCGCTCTACGTGGTGCCGCGCGCCGACGGCGTCTTCATGATCGGCGCCACCACGGTCGAAAGCGACGACGGCGACACGGTGTCGGTGCGCTCCGCCGGGGAACTCCTCACCCAGGCCTACGCGTTGCACCCGGCCTTCGGCGAGGCCGACATCTTGGAGTTCAACGCGGGCCTTCGCCCCGCCATGCCGGACAACGAGCCGGTGATCCGCCGCTTTGGCCGTACCCTCGCGGTCAACGGCCTCTACCGCCATGGCTGGCTGCTGGCGCCCGCGCTCGCCGAGACCGTGGTGGCCGTCGCCATCCACGACACCGAACCGGAGGCCGCATGCGCATCGTCCTGAACGGCGAGCCGGTGGACGTCGCCGCCACCGACATCGACTCGCTTCTCACGGCCGAGGGCTTCGACCCCACCCTGGTCGCCACCGCCGTCAACGGCGACTTCGTGCCCCGCGCCCACCGCCGCGACCTCCGCCTATCCGAGGGCGACAGCGTCGAGGTGTTCAGCCCCCGCCAGGGAGGATGACCCGATGGTGACCTTCTACGACCGCACGTTCGAAAGCCGCCTCCTGCTCGGCACCGCCCGCTACCCGTCGCCGGAGGCGCTCCGCCAGGCTGTGCTCCGGTCCGGCGCCGAGATCGTCACCGTGTCGCTCCGCCGGGAGTCCACCGGCGGCGAGAAGGCCGGGCACGCCTTCTGGTCGCTGATCCGCGACCTCGGCGTCGCCGTGCTGCCGAACACCGCCGGCTGCCACGGCGTGCGCGAGGCCATCACCACCGCCCAGATGGCGCGCGAGGTGTTCGGCACGTCCTGGATCAAGCTCGAAGTGGTGGGCGACCCGGAGACGCTGCAGCCCGACCCCTTTGCGCTCGTCGAGGCGACCCGCGCGCTCGTCGCCGACGGATTCCAGGTCTTTCCCTACATGACCGAGGATCTGGTGCTGGCCGAAAAGCTGATGGACGCCGGCTGCCGGGTGCTGATGCCCTGGGGCGCGCCGATCGGCACCGGCAAGGGCCTCAACAACCCCTACGCCCTCGCGCTCCTCCGCCGGCACTTCCCCGAGGCCACCCTGGTGGTGGACGCCGGCATCGGCAAGCCAAGCCACGCGGCGGCGGCCATGGAGCTCGGCTACGACGCCATCCTCCTCAACACCGCCGTCGCCACCGCCGGCGACCCGCCCGCCATGGCGGAGGCCTTCGCCGAGGCGATCCGTGCCGGCCGGCGCGGCCACGAGGCCGGCATGATGGCGGAGACCGACCTTGCCGTCGCCTCCACGCCCGTGTTCGGCGCGCCCTTCTCCCCGTTCTCCGGCTGAGGCCCCGCCTGAAGGATGCCCATGCTCCCGCGCTTCTACCAGATCGTCGACCGGGCCGCCTGGCTGCCCCGCCTTCTCCCCGTCGGGCTGAAACTGGTCCAGCTCCGCGTCAAGGACCTCGCCGGTCCGGCCCTCGACACGGAGATCGCCACGGCGCTCGAAGCCTGTTGGGCCGCCGGCGCCATCCTGATCGTCAACGACCATTGGCGGCAGGCGATCGACGCCAAGGCCGACTGGATCCACCTCGGCCAGGAGGACCTGGCGACGGCGGACCTTGCGGCGATCCGGCGGGCGGGCCTGAAGCTCGGCGTCAGCACCCACAGCCACGAGGAGCTGGAGACGGCGCTTGCCGCCGATCCGGACTATGTGGCGCTCGGCCCCGTCTATCCGACCACCCTGAAGGTGATGCCCTGGGCGCCGCAGGGGCTCGACCGGGTGCGCGAGTGGAAGCGGCTCATCGGCCGCCGGCCGCTCGTCGCCATCGGCGGCCTCACCCTGGAGCGGGCCGAGGGCGTCGCGGCGGCGGGGGCGGACGTGCTCTCCGTCGTCTCCGACGTCCTCGCGAACCCGTCGCCGGAGGCGCGCCTCGCCGCCTGGCTCTCCGCCGCCGACCGGTGGCCGACTGGTCCCGTCACAGACGACGGCGCGGCGCTCAGAACGCCTTGAAGGTGATGATGGTCTTGGTGTCGACGATGCCGTCCACCGGGTGCAGCTTCTCGTTGACGAAGTGGCCGATGTCCACGTCGGCCTCCACGTAGAACTTGGCGAGGAGGTCGTAGTCGCCGGCGGTGGAGTAGATCTCCGACGCGATCTCCCGTTCGGCGATGGCGTTGGCGACCGCGTAGGACTTGCCGAGCTGGCATTTGATGAGAACGAAGAACGGCTTCATCGAGGCCTCGAAACAATGGGGCAGGGCAGGTGGCGCGCAGTCGACCAGAAGCCGGGTCGGCGCGCAAGCATCCCACCCCGTCCCCACGCCGATCCACAGGGAGACCGAACATATGACGGCAATCGCGGTGACAATCGCCGGGTCCGACTCGGGCGGCGGCGCTGGCATCCAGGCGGACCTGAAGACCTTCTCCGCCCTCGGCGTCTACGGGGCGAGCGTCCTCACGGCGCTGACGGCGCAGAACACCCGCGGCGTCTTCGCCATCCACGACGTGCCGCCGGATTTCGTCCGCGCCCAGATGGACGCGGTCTTTTCCGATCTCGCGGTCGACGCCGTCAAGATCGGCATGCTGGCCACCCCCGCCGTCATCGACGCGGTGGCGGCGGGCCTGGAAGCCCACGGCCAGCGACAGGTGGTGCTCGACCCGGTGATGATCGCGGCGAGCGGCGATCCGCTTCTTCGCGACGACGCGGTCGACACCTTGCGCCGCCGCCTGATGCCGCTCGCCCTCCTGGTCACGCCCAACCTGCCGGAAGCCGCCCGCCTCCTCGACGGCCCGATCGCCGAGACCCGCGCCGACATGGCCGCCCAGGCCGCCGCGCTCCTCGCCCTCGGCCCGCGCGCCGTTCTCGTCAAGGGCGGCCACGGCACCGGGGCGGAGAGCGCCGACCTCCTCCTCGACGCCGACGGCCAGCTCTGGTTGACCGCCCCGCGCCACGCCACGACCAACACCCACGGCACCGGCTGCACCCTCTCGTCCGCCATCGCGGCGGAACTTGCCCGCGGACGGCAGCTCCGGGAAGCGGTCGCCGAGGCCAAGGCCTACGTGACGGCCGCGATCCGGGCCGCTGACGATTTGACGGTCGGCCACGGCCACGGACCCGTCCACCATTTCCACGCGTGGTGGGACGCGGGTTCCATCCCTGGATAAGGATCTTTGGCCGAACCTGACGCATGGGAATTTGTGTCGGTTCGGCCACACACTTTCCGAAATGCACGTCTTTCCCGTCCGGACGTCCGAGCCCGACGGCACGCTCCAGACTCATGCGTTTTGTCAAAAGGATCCGCCAAACTGCGGGCGGGTCTCGGAATTCTGATGATCCCGCAGACCAGATATCCTTACGGCAGGCAAGGAGCGCGTGCCGCTAGGGAAGTATTCCAGAGGCCGAATTCACCCAGTTGCCGTGCGCGTCACCGCACCACACAGTGTCCTCAACCGCCGCGGACGAACCGTTCGACGGAGGGTGCAGCAAGACCAGTGGGTGAGGAAAAATGTCTCGACGTGCATGGAAGGCGGGCGTCGCCCTCGCGGCGATCACGGCATCGGTGGGTGGCTCGGTCGGCACGGCCGAAGCCGGGGCGTTCGCTCTTCGCGAGCAGTCGGTCTACAGCCAGGGGGCGAGTTTCGCCGGCGCCGCGGCGCCGGGGGACAGCATCTCCGCCATGTACTGGAACCCGGCGGCAGTCACCACGGCGGTGGGGCTCGTGTTCGAGAGCAACCACAGCTTCATCTCGCCCCACGCCGACTTCGACCAGGACGACCGCACCACACCGCTCCTCAACGCGCTGGTGCCGGGCGACGGCGGCGACCTCGGCATCGACGCCTACCTGCCGTCCTCCTACACCGCCTACCAGCTGAACGAGAGCCTCTATTTCGGCGTGTCCATCAACACGCCCTACGGCCTCGGCACCCACGCGGACCGGCCCTGGATCGGCCAGGTGGATCACCTCCGCGCCAAGGTTCTCACCGTCGATGTGTCGCCGACCATCGGCTACAAGGTGAACGACCAGCTGAGCATCGCCATCGGCGCCCAGATCCAGTATTTCGACGTCAACATCACCCGCGCGCTCTTCCCCACGCCCACCTCGCCGACCGCCAACCTCTCTGGCGACGACATCGGCTTCGGCTTCACGGCGGGCGTGACCTACGAGCCGTTCGACGGCACCACCATCGGCCTCGGCTTCCGCTCCGCCATCGCCCATTCGCTGGAAGGCGAGCTCGTCTCGCCCACCTCGCCGGGCGGCCTGCCGATCACCGCGGACCTCACCTTGCCGGAGACCGTCACCCTCGGCCTCCGCCAGCGCATCAACGACCGCTTCACGCTTCTCGCCGGCATCGAGTGGCAGAACTGGAGCCGCCTCGGCATCGTCGACGTGGAGAACAGCGCCCTCGGCACCGTCACCGAGCTGGACTTCGAGTACAAGGACGGCTGGTTCTTCTCCCTCGGCGGCGAATACGCCTGGAACGAGAACCTGACGCTCCGCACCGGCCTCGGCTACGAGATCTCGCCGGTCACCGACGAGTTCCGCTCTGCGCGTCTGCCCGACGCCAACCGCATCTGGGCCTCGGTCGGCCTCACCTACGAGGTGAACGAGCGGCTCTCCTTCGACGCCGCCTACACCCACCTCTTCGGCGAGGAGTCCGACATCAACCGCACCAGCGCCGTCCCCGGCGGCTTCGGCCTGCCGGCCACCGTCACCTACGCCGGCTCCAGCGAAGCCAGCGCCGACATCCTGTCGGTCTCCCTCCGCTACAAGCTCGGCGGCTGACGGCGGTCGAACGGTACGCGCCCAATTTCTCGCCTCAGGGGAGGGCCAAGCTCCGCCGGCTGCGAAGCCGACCGAGGTCGAATGAAGTGCCCAATCCCTCCCCTTAGAGCGCTTTCCGACCTGACGGAATCGTCAGGTCGACAAGAAATCGCTCCAGATTCAAAAGCCTGGAGCATTCTCTCATCGATCAAGTCGTGCAACTTGATCGGAGAATGCTCTAGGGGAGGGTCCGGTCGTAGGCCGGGGGAAGGTTGTGTTTTTTCCCCGCCCCCCGCGCATTTTCGTTCAGAAGAAAGGCAGCCCCTTCCGGCCCTTCGGGCTACCTTCGCCTGAGGGGAAGGAATAAACCAGCGCCTCCCCGCCTCACCCGTTGATCGCCGCCCACAGCCGTGCCGGCGTCGCGGGCATGTCCACGTGGCGGATGCCCTTGCCGAAGTCGAGCGCGTCCACCACCGCGTTCATCACCGCCGGCGTGGCGCCGATCGTCCCGGCCTCGCCGGCGCCCTTGATGCCGAGCATGTTCGTCGCGGAGGGCACGTTCCGCGTTTCGAAGTGGAAGCCCGGCACGTCGTCTGCGCGCGGCATGGTGTAGTCCAGGAAGGACGCGGTCAGCAGCTGGCCGGTCTCGTCGTAGACCGTGTGCTCGTGCAGCGCCTGACCGATCGACTGCACCACGCCGCCGTGCACCTGGCCGGCGAGAAGCATCGGGTTCACCGTCACCCCGAAGTCGTCCACGATCGTATAGCGCAGGATGGCCGTGACCCCGGTGTCCGGGTCCACCTCCACCTCGCAGATGTGGGTGCCGTTCGGATAGGTGCACTCGTCCTGGACGAAGTTGCCGTGCGCCTTCAGCTTCTCCGGATCGGGCGCCGAGGCGGCGATGTCGGCGAGCGTCAGCGTCTTGTCGGTGCCCACCACCCGCACGTGCCCGTCCACCAGCTCCAGGTCGGCCTTGGAGGCCTCCAGTCGGTCGGCCGCCAGCTCCTTGATCTGCTCGACGAGCGCCTTGGAGGCGATGTCCACGGACGCCGCACCGAGCGGGATGGAGCGCGAGCCGCCCGTTCCGCCGCCCTTGGCCACCCGGTCGGTGTCGCCCTGCACGGTCTCGATCGCTTCCAGCGTCAGACCGAGGGCGGCGGCGATGATCTGCCCGTAGGCGGTCGCGTGGCCCTGGCCGTTGGTCTGGGTGCCGATGAAGAGCGTCACCGTCCCGTCGGTGTTCAGCACCACGTTGGCCTCCTCCGATCCGGGGAAGGCGCAGGCCTCGATGTAGGTGGCGATGCCGAGCCCGCGCCACTTGCCCGCCGCCTTGGCGGCGTCGCGCCGGGCCGGGAAGCCGGCACTGTCGGCCACGTCCAGGGCGCGCGTCAGGTGCCCGTCGAACTCGCCGGTGTCGTAGAGCCGGCCGGTTTGAGTGCGATAGGGCATCTGCGCCGGCGTGATGAAGTTGCGTCGCCGGATCTCCACCGGCCCGAGGCCGGTCTCGCGCCCGGCAAGGTCCATCAGCCGCTCCAGGAGGTAGGCGGCCTCCGGCCGGCCCGCACCCCGGTAGGCGTCCGTCGGCGTCGTGTGGGTGTAAACGCCCTTCACCACCGCGTGGAGCGCCGGCACATGGTAGACGCCGGTCGACATGGTGGCGCCCACCCAGGGGATGAACGGCCCGTACTGGTGGAGGTAGGCGCCCATGGCGGCGACGAGGTCCACCGAGAGCGCCTGGATGCGCCCGTCCCCGTCGAGCGCCAGCCGGCCCGTCACCACGTTGTCGCGGCCATGGGCATCGATCTGGAAATGCTCCGTGCGGTCGGACACCCACCGCACCGGCCGGCCGAAATCCTTGGCGGCCTTAATGATCAGCGGATACTCGCCATAGACGAAGGCCTTGGTGCCGAAGCCGCCGCCGACGTCCGGCGTCACCACGCGGATGCGGTCGCGGTCGACGCCGAGGATGTCCTTGGCGAGAAGGTCGCGCACCCCGTGGCCGCCCTGCGTGCCGGTGGTCAGCGTCCACCGGCCGGTCGCCGCGTCATACTCGGCAAGGCCGGCGCGCGGCTCCATGTAGTTGCAGACGATGCGGTTGTTGACGAGCGAAAGCTCCACCACCCGGGCGGCGCCGGCGAAGGCCGCCTCGGCGGCGTCCTTGTCGCCGAACCCGAAGGTGAAGGCGAGGTTGCTGCCGTGCTCCGGCCAGACCAGCGGCGTCTGCGGATCGAGCGCGCGGCCGGTCTCCACCGCAGCCGGGCGCCCGTCATAGTCGACCGCAATCAGTTCGGATGCCTCGCGGGCCGCGGCCGCCGTCTCGGCGAACACCACGGCGATCGCCTCGCCCACGTGGCGCACCACGTCGCGCGCAAGGATCGGATGGTCCGGAATCCAGAACTCCGATCCGTCCGCCTGCCGCGGCCGGGCCTTGGTGGGCATCAGGCCGAGGTCGTCGATGTCGTCGATGGTCCACACCGCCACGACGCCGGGCGCCGCCCGCGCGTCATCGAGGCCGGAGAGGCTGAAGGCCGCGTGCGCCATGGCGGACCGCACCACCACCATGTGGGCGGTGCCGGCCGGCAGGATGTCCGCCGTATAGCGACCATGCCCGGTGATGAGGGCCGCGTCCTCCCGTCGGCGCACAGGGGCGCCGATCCCGAATTTACGGTTCGCGATCTCGTTCATGTCCTGAAAGCCTTCCCGGCGCACGATAAGCGTTTGCCCTGACTATAGCGGCCGCACCGCAAGAGGCCAGGGGGCGTTGCGATGCCGCGCGTGCGAACGCATCGCTTTCTGCCGATGGTCGGTCAGGCTCCGACCCTCCGACCCTGCTCCTGAAGATCGGACGCGTCCGATCTTCAGGAGCGTCACGGCCTGACCGCCCGGCGCCCGTTCAAGTCTGGAGTCAGACATGCGGCGGGCTGTCGACGAGCACGGTCCCGACGTCCTTCCAGACGCCGCCGTGTTTCAACCAGCGGCGCTTCAGCGCCCGATAGCCGAGGAAGATGTCCACTTGCCGGCGCGCGATGCCGGGCAGGGAGGTGAAGCCGGGTCCCGCCCACGGCGAGAAGGGGTTCTGCCGCAGGTGCCCGTGCAGTTCCATCCTGAGGGTCGGCCTGTCGCTGGGGGTTCGGGCGTGGAAGCCGAACGTGTCCGCCACCACCAGCGTGTTGGCTTTCACCACCACCTTCCGCGGCGGCGGCAGGCGCATGGCCGCCAGTTCGTCCGGCCGCACCCGGAACGAGCCGTGCGCGTGGTGGCTGCGCGGGTCGTCTCGCGCGGTGAGGCTCATCCGGTACTCCCACTCCAGCCGTTCCGGCGTCAGCCGGTGCGAGCCCGGCACGTACATGAACGGCCCGTCGTCCTCGCCCACATCCTGCAGGAAGAGCCAGAGCTTGGCGGTCGGGTGGAAGGTGTCGGCGTGGAGATCGGTCTGCGGGTCCGGATCATGCCGGTTCGGCTCCGCGATGACGGTCTGGAGAAACCAGGCCGGGAAACCCCCGGTGGAGGCGGCATATTGGGCGACGGCGCGGATCCGGCGGTCGTCGATCACCGCCGCGGCGCCTGGCAGATCCGCCAGCACCCGCGGGCCGACCGGCGTCATCCGTGTCACCGTCTGCCCCTGGCGCATCTCGTGCGCGGGGAGGGGGCGGGAGCGGAGGGTTGCCACCATCCGCCTGAACACCGCGTCCGGCAGGACGTTCTCCAGGATCACGAATCCGTCCCGGTCGAACGCCGCCTTCAGGTCCGGGTCCACCCGGGGCGCCAGGATGGCGCGCCGGCGTTCAGCCGCCCGCCAGGCGAGGCTGATCCGGTTGCGGTGGAGCCCGCGCGCGTTCAGCTCCGGATCGCCGATCAGCGGATTCTTCAGAAAGGACTTGGTGCCGCCGGCGATGCCGGCCGCCCACAACGGCGTCTTGAGCCAATCGATCGCGCGCATTCGAGTATCACCGTCCCGGATGCATGCCCCCGGCGGGAACGCTAGCGCGCGATCTTTCGTATGGTCAATACTTCATATGTGGGCCTCAGATTGCGATGGAGCGCCGGTCGCGACCGGCGCCCGCCCGCTCAGAGCCCGAGGGCGCTCGCCCCGTCCTCGGCCCGGCCGACCACCCGGCGGAAGGACGCGAACAGGTCGCGGCCGATGCCCCATTCGTTGTCGGCGAGATCCTCCGTCACCGCCGTGCGGGCCTCCCACTCGGCGGCGTCCACCAGCGCCTCCAGGGTGCCGGCGATCCCGTCCACCCGGATGAGGTCGCCGTCCCGCACCTTGGCGATCGGCCCACCGTCCACCGCCTCGGGCGAGACGTGGATGGCGGCCGGCACCTTGCCGGAGGCGCCGGACATGCGCCCATCGGTGACGAGCGCCACCCGGTAGCCGCGGTCCTGCAACAGGCCGAGGGTCGGCGTCAGCTTGTGGAGTTCCGGCATGCCGTTGGCCTTCGGGCCCTGGAAGCGGATCACGGCCACGAAGTCGCGCTCCAGTTCGCCGCGCTTGAAGGCGGCCAGCATGGCGTCCTGGCTGTGGAACACCACGGCAGGGGCCTCCACCACCTGCCGCTCCGGCTTCACCGCCGAGGTCTTGATCACCGACTTGCCGAGATTGCCCTTCAGCACCTTCAGGCCGCCGCTCGCCTGGAAGGGGTTGGAGGCGGGCCGCAGCACCTTCTCGTCGGCGCTCGCCGCCGCCGTGTCCGTCCACTCCACCGTGCCGGCCTCGGTCAGCTTCGGCTCCACCGTATAGCCGGAGAGGGGAGTGCCCCAGACCGTCTTCACATCGTCGTGGAGCAGCCCCTCGTCGAGGAGCGTGCGGATCAGGAATCCCATGCCGCCAGCCGCATGGAAGTGGTTCACATCGGCGAGGCCGTTCGGGTAGACGCGGGCGACCAAGGGCGTTGCGTCGGAAAGGTCCGAGAAGTCGTCCCAGGTCAGGTGGATCCCGGCGGCGCGGGCCATGGCGACCAGATGCATGGTGTGGTTGGTCGACCCGCCGGTGGCGTGCAGGCCGACGACGCCGTTGACGATCGCCTTCTCGTCGATCACCTGACCGACCGGCGTGAATTCGTTGCCGGATCCGGCGATCGCCAGGGCCCGCTTGGCCGCCTCCTTGGTGAGCGCGTCACGAAGCGGCGTGTTCGGATTGACGAAGGTGGCGCCCGGCAGGTGCAGGCCCATGATCTCCATCAGCATCTGGTTGGAGTTGGCGGTGCCGTAGAAGGTGCAGGTGCCCGGCCCGTGGTAGGAGGCGCTCTCCGATTCCAGCAGCTCCTTCCGGCCCACCTTGCCTTCCGCGTAGAGCTGGCGGATGCGCGCCTTCTCGTCGTTCGGCAGGCCCGTGGTCATCGGGCCGCCCGGCACGAACACGGCTGGCAGATGGCCGAACGAGAGAGCGCCGATCACGAGGCCCGGCACGATCTTGTCGCAGATGCCGAGATAGACCGCCGCGTCGAACATGTCGTGGCTGAGCGCGACTGCGGTGGACATGGCGATCACATCGCGGGAGAAGAGCGACAGTTCCATGCCGATCTGGCCTTGGGTGACGCCGTCGCACATGGCCGGCACCCCGCCCGCCACCTGCGCCACCGCGCCGACCTCGCGGGCGGCCGAGCGGATGATCTCCGGATAGGTTTCGTAGGGCTGATGGGCCGACAACATGTCGTTGTAGGCGGTTACAATGCCCAGATTGGGCGCTACATCGCCCTTTAAAGCGTCCTTGTCGCCGGGGCCGCAGGCGGCGAAACCGTGCGCAAGGTTGCCGCACGCCAGCCGATTGCGCCTCGGCCCCTTCTCCGCCTGCTTCAACAGGCGCTCCAGATAACGCTGGCGGGTCTCGTAGGAGCGCTTCTCGATGCGCTCCGTCACGTCACCGATGCGGGCTTGAATGGTCATGGCGAGGCTCCGGGGGACGGGGGGAAGTCAGGGTTTGCGGGTGGGGGCAGTTACGGCCTGCTCCAGCGCCTGACGTATGAAGCGCTGATAGGGAATGCCTTCCCGCCGTGCCTTTTCCTTGACGGCGTTCAGCAGGGATTCCGGCAGCCGCATGTTCACGCGGGCGTCCTTGGTTTCGAATTCGAAACCGGCCGTGCGAAAGGAACCGAAGTCGAACGCGGAGAGATCCGCGGTTTCGACGAACCGCTCGGCGTCCTCATCACTCTGGAAGACCGGAAATGGCTTCTTCATAGGACTCGATTTCCTTGCGATGCATGTATCGGGCGCTGATCGGGCGAATGAGCAGTCGACCGTCCAGGGAACGCAACGTGAAAACGACGAAGATGAACTTGCCTTCCCCGGTCTGCCCGACGCCGATGAAGCGCGTTTCCGGCGCTTGCCGTCCGGCATCCTTGACCACTACACGGTCAAGCAGGAAAACCTCTTCGACCTCGTCCCGGTAGACCCCGTGCTTCTCGCACTTGGCCCGGTTTCCCTTGTCCCAGTCGAACCCGCCGATCCGCATCGACTATCCCGTCTGTATGTACAAACGTCAACACGAACCGATCAAGCCTCTCACCCGCACCAGAACACCACCGGCGGCCGCTCGGCCGTCAGCACCGCGCGAACCGGCATCTCCATTGGATCGCCGCTGGCAAGCGCCTGCTCCAGAACCGTTTTCTTCCCCGCCCCCTCGATATGGAGGGCCAAGCGGTCGGCGCCGAGGAGCATCGGCAGGGTGAGGGTAATTCTAGGCTCGCCGGCGCCCGGCGCCCGGATCGCCGCCACCGCCGCGCCGCCGATCGGGTCGATGGCGTCGGCGAGGCGGTCGCCGCCGGGAAAGAAGGAGGCCGTGTGCCCGTCGTCGCCCATGCCGAGGACCACCGCGGCGAACGGCAGCGGCATGTCGGCGAGCGTCCGCGCGACGAGGCCGAGGCTCTCGTCCGGCGTCGCCGTCTCCCGGTAGAGCGGCACGAAGGAGGCGAGGGCGGCCTTGTGGCTGATCAGGTGCCGGCGCACCAGCGCCCCGTTGGACCGGTCGGAGGTCTCCGGCACCCAGCGCTCGTCCACCAAGGTCACCCGAACCTTGGCCCAGTCTAGGTCGATATCTGACAGCGCCTCGAAGAAGCGCGTCGGCGTCCGCCCGCCGGAGACCGCGATGGCGGCCCGGCCGTCCCGGGCGAGCCGCGCGGCGATGCCCTCCGCCACGAAGGCGGCGAGGCCGGCGGCGAGGGCGTCGGGGCTGTCGAAGGTGCGTTGGTCGAGCATGGGCATCCGCATCCGCTTGGAAGAGGCGGTCCGGGCGCAGGCCCGGACGCCGTGAGCCTCAGGCGGCGTCCTCGTGCCAGGTGCGGCCGTCGCGCTCGATGAGCGCGATAGCGGCGGACGGGCCCCAGGTGCCGGACGTGTAGGCCTTCGGCGGATCCCGGCTCTCGTCCCACGCCTGGCGGATCGGATCCACCCATTTCCACGCCTGCTCCACCTCGTCGCGCCGCATGAACAACGTGGCGTTGCCCCGGATCACGTCGAGCAGCAGGCGCTCGTAAGCGTCCGGGCTGCGCACGTTGAAGGCGCTGGCGAAGCTCATGTCGAGCGGCACGCGGGTGAGGCGCATGCCGCCGGGGCCGGGATCCTTGATCATCAGCTGCAGTTTCACGCCCTCGTCCGGCTGCAGGCGGATGACGAGTTCGTTGGCCGCCAGACTGCCGGCGCCTTCGTCGAAGATGGAGTGCGGCACAGGCTTGAAGCGCACCACGATCTCCGACTGGCGCGCGGCGAGCCGCTTGCCGGTGCGCAGATAGAAGGGCACGCCGGCCCAGCGCCAGTTCTCCACCTCGGCCTTGATGGCGACGAAGGTCTCGGTGCGGCTTTCCTTGTTGGTGATCTCGTCGATATAGCCCGGCACCGCCCCGGTTGTGGAGGCGCCGGCCCGGTACTGGCCGCGCACGGTGCAGGCCTCGGCGGCCGCACCCGTCAGCGGCTTCAGCGACTTGAGCACCTTCAGCTTCTCCCCGCGCACCGCGTCCGCGTCGAGCGAAGTCGGCGCCTCCATGGCGACAAGGCAGAGGAGCTGCAGGATGTGGTTCTGCACCATGTCGCGCATGGCGCCGGAGGTGTCGTAATAGTCACCGCGGCCTTCCACGCCGATCGACTCGGCCACGGTGATCTGCACGTGGTCGATGTGGGCGCTGTTCCAGAGCGGCTCGAACAGGGCGTTGCCGAAGCGCAGCGCCATCAGGTTCTGCACCGTCTCCTTCCCGAGATAGTGGTCGATCCGGTAGATCTGCTCTTCCTTGAAGATCCGCCCGACCGAATCATTGGTGGCGCGGGCCGACTTCAGGTCCTTGCCGAGCGGCTTCTCCACGACGACGCGCGTCTTGTCGGTGATCAGCCCGTGGCGGCCGATGTGCTCGCAGATCGGGCCGAAGAGGTCCGGGCCGGTGGCGAGATAGAAGGCCCGCACCCGGTCCTCGCCCTCCTTCAGGAGCGCTGCGAGGTTGGCCCAGCCCTCTTCGGAGGTGGCGTCGGCGGCCACATAATGGATGCGCGACAGGAAGGTCTCGAGCACCCGCGGCAGGATCTCGTCGGGTCGGAGATACTTCTCCAGCGCCGCCTTCACGTCGGCCCGGTAGGCCTCGTGGCTGCTCTCCCGGCGCGACACGCCGATGATGCGAGCGACCTCCGGCAGCTGGCCGTCCAGCTCCCGGTGGTAGAGGGCCGGCAGCAGCTTGCGGCGAGCAAGGTCGCCGGTGCCCCCGAAGACCACATAGTCGAACGGATCGACGACGATGATGCGACTGGTCATGCTGCGCCGGAGCTCCATCTGTCACCCACTCTCGCTGGCCCTGGTCTGATCGGTGCTGCCCCGGCCCGGCACGAAACGGCGGGCGAAGGCAGCGCAACGCTACTTTCGTCTATCCCATTTTTTTGGCGTCCGAAACTGATCCGTCGCGTCGGATCACGTTTCAGCCGTCGCGCAGAGCCTTGTAGGCGCCGACCAGGCCGCGGGTGGAGGCGTCCTGGTCCGCCGCCGGTTCGGCCTCGTCCTTCAACACGGGCAGAAGCCGGGTCGCCAGTTCCTTGCCGAGTTCCACGCCCCACTGGTCGTAGGAGTTGATGCCCCAGATGGTGCCCTGGACGAAGACCTTGTGCTCGTAGAGGGCGATCAGCCGGCCGAGCGTGTGGGGGTCTAGCGTCCGGTAGAGGAGGGTGTTGGTCGGCCGGTTGCCCGGGAACACCTTGTGCGGAGCGAGCGCCGCGATCTCCGCCTCCGACTTGCCCGCCTTGCGAAGCTCGGCCGCGGCCTCCTCCAGCGTCTTGCCGCGCATCAGCGCTTCGGTCTGGGCGAGGGCGTTGGAGAGGAGCTTCGGATGGTGGTCGGAAAGCTGCTCGTGCGGCACAGCGGCGACGAGGAAGTCCGCCGGGATCACGTCGGTGCCCTGGTGGATCAGCTGATAGAAGGCGTGCTGGCCGTTGGTGCCGGGCTCGCCCCAGACGATCGGGCCCGTCGCCCGCGTCACCGGCGCGCCGTCGAGGGCGACGCCCTTGCCGTTCGATTCCATGTCGAGTTGCTGCAGGTAGGCGGCAAAGCGCGCCAGCCGCTGGTCGTAGGGCAGCACCGCGTGGGTGGAGAAGTCCCAGACGTTGCGGTACCAGACGCCGAGGAGCGCCATCAGCACCGGGATGTTCCGCTCCAGCGGGGCCTCGACGAAGTGCCGGTCCACCGCGTGGGCGCCGTCGAGGAAGGCCTCGAAGTTCTTCATGCCGACGGCGATGGCCACCGGCAGGCCGATCGCCGACCAGACCGAATAGCGTCCGCCGACCCAGTCCCAGAAGCCGAAGGCGCGCTCCACGTCGATACCGAAGGCCGCCACCTTGTCGAGCGCCGTGGAGACCGCGCAGAAATGCGCCCCGACCGCCGCCTCGCCGAGCGCGCCCGCCACCCAGGCCCGGGCCGTGGCGGCGTTGGTCATGGTCTCGGAAGTAGTGAAGGTCTTGGACGCGATGACGAAGAGGGTGGTCTTCGGGTCGAGCGTCTTCAGCGTGTCCGCGATATGGGCGCCGTCCACGTTCGACACATAGTGGAGCCGCGGCCCGCCGTCCGCATAAGGCGTCAGCGCCAGCGTCACCATGGCCGGACCGAGGTCGGAGCCGCCGATTCCGATGTTCACCACGTCGGTGAAGCGGGCGCCGCTGCTGGAGTCGATGGAGCCGTCCCGCACCCCGTCCGCAAAGGCGCCCATGCGGGCGAGCACCGCGGCCACGTCCGGCATCACGTCCTTGCCGTCCACCAGGACGGGCGTGCCGGCGCGGTTGCGGAGCGCCACATGCAGCACCGCCCGCTTCTCGGTCGTGTTGACGACGGCGCCGGCGAACATGGCGTCCCTGCGCGCCTCCACGCCCGCCGCCTGGGCGAGGTCGACGAGCAGGCCCATGGTCTCGTCGGTGACGCGATTCTTGGAATAGTCGAACAGGAGATCGTCGAGGCGCGCCTGAAAGCGATCGAATCGGCCCGGGTCCTCGGAAAAGAGGGTCCGCATCGGACGGTCCGCGAGCGCGGTCCTGTGGGCTTGCAGGCGCATGAACGCCTCGTCGAGGGCACTCGTCATGAAGGGTGGTCTCCAGGGTCGGCTTGTCCCGTGCGCGCGGATCATATGAGTCCAAAGGTTTAGGCGCTAGCCCTCGGGGCGCCGGGCAGGTCGGACGCCGATGCGCACGCAAGTCTCCGGGGCAAAGATCACATCCAAGATGTTTAACCATTGCCGCCAGATCGGGGCGTCACAAAAGTGAGACGGGAGTCGGACTAAATCGCCGCCAGTTGCATCAGAAAGGCGAGCGGCACCTGTCCGATCGAACCAGCCAAGATGTCCGCGACCGAAACGCCCCGGCATTTCCGAACCCTCTTCTTGTCGGACATCCATCTCGGCACCCGTGGATGTCAGGCGGAACTGCTGCTTGATTTCATGCGCCTGCACGACGCCGAGACCATCTATCTGGTCGGCGACATCATCGACGGCTGGCGCCTGAAGCGCATGTGGTACTGGAGCCAGGCGCACAACGACGTCATCCAGAAGCTGCTGCGCAAGGGCCGCAAGGGCGCGCGCATCATCTACCTGCCGGGCAACCACGACGAGTTCCTGCGCGGCTATCTCGGCACCCACTTCGGCGGCGTCGAGGTGGTGGACTCGGTGGTGCACGAGGCGGCGGACGGCCGGCGCTTCCTCATCATCCACGGCGACCAGTTCGACGTGGTGGTCCGGCACGCCAAGTGGCTCGCCTTCTTCGGCGACTGGGCCTACATGACCGCCCTCAACCTCAACACGGTGCTGAACAAGATCCGCCGCTGGCTGGGCTTTCCCTACTGGTCGCTATCGGCCTGGGCGAAGCTGAAGGTGAAAAACGCGGTTAACTTCATCGGCGCCTTCGAGCAGGCATTGACCGGCGAGGCCAAGCGCCAGGGCGCCGACGGCGTGATCTGCGGCCACATCCACCACGCCGCCATGCACGAGCGGTTCGGCCTCACCTACATCAACACCGGCGACTGGGTGGAGAGCTGCACGGCCGTCGCCGAGCACCACGACGGGCGCTTCGAGATCATCACCTGGCATCACCTCGGCCACCAGCGACCGGCGCTCTTGCCGGCTCCCGTGAACGCACAGGCGGCTGAATGACCCGCATCACCATCGTGACCGACGCCTGGCATCCGCAGGTGAACGGCGTCGTCCGGTCGATCGAGCGCACCAACGAGGAGCTCCTGAAGATGGGAGCCTCCGTCGAGATGGTGACCCCGCAAGGGTTCCGCACCATCCCGATGCCGACCTATCCGGAGATCCGCCTCGCCATGGCGACCTACCGGACGGTGTCCAAGGTCATCGAGCGCAGCCAGCCGAGCTACGTGCACATCGCCACCGAAGGGCCGCTCGGGGTGAAGGCGCGCAAGTGGTGCATGCGCCACAACATGCCCTACACCACGAGCTACCACACCCGCTTTCCCGAATACGTCTCCGCCCGCATCCCGGTGCCGGAGCGCTGGCTCTATGCCCTCGTCCGCCGCTTCCACAACGCCGGCGCCGGCTGCATGGTGGCGACCGACACGCTCGCCAAGGAGCTGAGCGCCCGCGGCTTCAAGAACCTGATGCGCTGGTCGCGCGGCATCGACCAGGACCTCTTCCGCCCGCGGCCCTTCACCGAGTCCGTGCTCGACCTGCCGCGGCCGATTTTCATGAACGTCGGCCGCGTCTCGGTGGAGAAGAACATCGAGGCCTTCCTGGAACTCGACCTTCCCGGCAGCAAGGTGGTGGTCGGCGACGGGCCGCAGCGCGAAAGCCTCGCCAAGCGCTTCCCCGCCGTCACCTTCACCGGCGCCAAGTTTGGCCAGGAGCTCGCCCGCCACTACGCGTCGGCCGACGTCTTCGTCTTCCCGAGCCGGACGGACACCTTCGGCAACGTCATCCTGGAAGCGCTCGCCTGCGGCGTGCCGGTGGCCGCCTATCCGGTGATGGGACCGCTCGACATCATCGGCGGGTCCGCCGCCGGCGCGCTCGACGAGGACCTGCGCACCGCCTGCCTCAAGGCGCTCGGCGTCTCGCGGGAGGCCGCGCGCGAGCACGCCATGCGGTACTCCTGGGCGAGCAGCGCGCGCCAGTTCCTCACCAACGTGCAGATCGCCAACGGCGAGCGGCTGGCGGAAAAGTCCGCCGCGGAGTAGACCGGGTCGGATCCGATCCGTCGTCCGGGAGCGCCCGCCCATGCGTTTCGACCTGCCGCCCACCGTCGAGGACATCCGCGCCGCCGCAGGGCGCATCCGCGGCCAAGCGGTCCGCACGCCGCTCCTGCCGGTCCGCCTGCCCGACGACAGCCTCGCCTATGTGAAGGCGGAAGTCCTGCAGCGCACCGGCTCGTTCAAGTTCCGCGGCGCCTTCAACCGCCTGTCGTTGATCCCGAAGGCGGCGCGGCCGGCCGGGGTGGTGGCCTGCTCGTCCGGCAACCACGCCCAGGGCGTCGCCGAGGCGGCCCGCCTGCTCGGCATGCCGGCCACCATCGTGATGCCGTCCGACGCCCCGGCCGTGAAGGTCGCCCGCACGCGCCAGATGGGCGCCGCGGTGGTGCTCTACGACCGCCTGACGGAAGACCGCGAGGCCATCGCCGCCGCCATCGCGGCGGAGACGGGCGCCACCTTCGTGCATCCCTACAACGACGCGGGCGTGATCGCCGGCCAGGGCACCGTCGGACTGGAGATTGCCGAAGACCTTGAGGCCTTGGGTCTTGCCGCCGACGCCGTGGTCGTCTGCGTCTCCGGCGGCGGCCTGATCGCCGGCGTGGCGGCGGCGCTGGAAACGCTCTCCCCTGCCACCCGGGTGCACGCGGCCGAGCCGGTCGGCTTCGACGACTACGGCCGCTCGATCCTTGCCGGCGAGCGGGTGACGAACGAACGCGTCTCCGGCTCCATCTGCGACGCCCTGATGGCGTCGTCCCCGGGCTCGATCGGCTGGGAGATCGGCCGGCGCCGGGTGACCTCCGGCGTCACCGTCAGCGACGCCGAAGCGCTCGCCGCCGTGGCCTTCGCGGCCCGCCACCTGCGGCTCGTGGTCGAACCCGGCGGCGCCGTCGCCCTCGCCACCCTCCTCACCGGCCGCGTCGAGACCGCCGACCGCACGGTGGTGGCCGTCCTCTCCGGCGGCAACGTGGACGACGCCATGCTGACGAAGGCGCTGGCGGGGTAGGGGGTCATACCAAGCTCGTTAAGTTCCGACCTGTCGGGACTTAACGAGCGCAGGCAAGCCCGACCGGGCGCAGGCCGGCAGGCCGTAACGCTCATGAAGGTCGGACGAGTCCGACCTTCATGAGCCTGGTATCAGTTGTGAAAGGCAGGCCGTGTGCGGGCGCTGCTCGTCCAACGTGCCGCGTCCTTCTCAACCCGTCATCCCGGCGTTCGCCGGGATGACGGTCTCATTCGGAGTGGAAATGAACTCGGCCCACGGGTGCCATCACCCGACCGGCCGGCCGCTGTCACCCTCTGACAACGCTCACGAGAACAGAGCCTGGCGCTCCGAACGGGACAGGCGGGCGAGGGGATCCTCGGCGGCGGGCTTGTCGCGGCCGACCACTTCGGACACGCCCTTCAGCGTGCCGATCGCCTCCTCCATCGCCTCGGCGGCGCGGGCGAGCACCGCGTCCTCGGCACCGCCGTCGACCGAGTCCGCCCCGACGTCCAAAGCCCCCGCTTCGTCCGCCGAAGCCTCCGCCTCAAGCGTGACTTCCGCCTCGACGCCCTCGCCATCCGCTGTCAACGCCTCGTCCGCGTCATCGACGGCGGCCACCAGGGCATCCGCCGCGGAACCGTCATCCGCCTCCGTCACATCGTCCGGCCCGGCGAACGCCTCCGCGGCCATCGCCTCGGCGGCATCGTCGTCTTCCGCCACGATGGCGTCGAACGCCATGTTGTCCGCCGCGTCATCCGCGTGCCCGGCGGTCGGTAGGTCGTCGAGATCGCCGAGCGCGTCGAACGGGTCCACCGCGCCGGTCCCGAACATGTCGTCCACCAGCGACTGGGCGACGCCCTCGCCCTCCATCTGCGGGCCGTTCAAAAGGTGCGCGTCCGGCCGGGTGTCGAACGGGTTGGCGGGCGTCTCCACGGCGGCCTGTAGGGTCTCCTCGCCCATGCCCCAGATCTCGATCATGGCGTCGATGCGGCTCTCCAGGTAGCGCAGCACGTGCACCACCTTCTGGGTCCGCTGGCCGGTGAGGTCCTGGAAGGAGCAGGCCATGTAGATGGTGGTGGTCAGCGACTCCACCTCGTCGCAGATCGCCTCGTCCACCCCCGCCTCGCGCATCACGAAGGCGTATTCCTGGATCTTCTCCGCCGCGCCGAGAATCTCCGACGTCGCCGTCTCGGTCTGGCTGACGATGGCGTCGAGCTCGTTGGAGGCCTTCTCGAAGCGGCTGCTGCCGGCCGGCGGATCCTGCTTGATCTGGGCGATCTCGAGCTTGGTGCGCTCGATCGCGTCCTTCATCTCGCCGATGTCCAGGCGGATGCGGTCGATGTCCGGCCGGCGCTCGCGCTTCAGCACGCGCTCCAGGCTTCCGATGGCGGCCAGCACCTGGGCGGTGTCGGCGGCCCGGTGGCGCCGCGCATACTCGGCCAGGAACCAGCGGCCCTTCTCCGTCTCCATGACGGCAGCCTCGATGGCCTCGTAGTCGGCCTGGAGCGACGGCGCGGGTACGGACGATTCAGGCAGAGACGGTGCGGTCATGATGTCCCCGATGCCGGCATGCCAATCCTGCCGGCACGATCTCTGGAAGGAAGCCAGGGGGGCCGAACCGGTCGACTCACTGGCAGTTTCACCGATCTTTTCGGTGATTCCCTATTTTCAGTTTAACGTTGGGCGAGGCTGGATCAATTGCCGCTCCCGCATCCGCCGCCGATGGTCCGTCAGCGTTGCCGAAAGGATGCGGGCGACGGCCGATTCCGGCCCCTTCCGCCGCCGTGCTCAGCCCCACAGCGCCGGATCCGGCGGGAACACCGTGGAGCCGTCGTAGCGCAGCCCCGGCGACCGGTCCCGCGCCAGCAGCAGCGGTCCGTCGAGGTCCACAAAGCGGGCCGTCTGGGCGAGGATCAGGGCGGGCGCCATGGCGAGCGAGGTCGCGACCATGCAGCCCGCCATGATGGCGAGCCCCGCGTCGTCGGCGGCCTTGGCCATCCGCATGGCCTCGGTCAGCCCGCCGGCCTTGTCGAGCTTGATGTTCACCGCTTCGTAGAGCGCCGCAAGGCGCGGAATGTCGGCGGCGGTATGGGCGCTCTCGTCGGCGCAGACCGGCACCGGGTGGGGGAGGTCGGCAAGCACGCCGTCCGCGTCCGCCGGGAAGGGCTGCTCGACCAAGTCGACGCGGGCCTCCAGACAGGCCTCCATCATGGCGCCCCAACCGTCGACGGACCAACCCTCGTTGGCGTCGACGATGATGCGGCTCTCCGGCGCGCCGGCCCGGACGGCCCGCAGCCGCTCCACGTCGCCGGCCCCTCCGAGCTTGATCTTCAGAAGCGGACGGTCCCGTGCCGCCTCCGCCGCCGCCCGCATGGCCTCCGGCGTGCCGAGCGACAGGGTGTAGGCGGTGACGAGCGGCTCCAGCCCGCCCATGCCGAAGACGGCGGCGGCCGTCGTGCCGCCCGCCTTCGCCTCCAGGTCGACGAGCGCGCAGTCGAGGGCGTTCCGCGCGGCGCCGGCCGCCATGGCGGCGCGAAGATCCTCGCGCGAACCGCCGGCCTCGACCAGCGTCCGGACGGTCTCGATCGCGGCCGCCACCGTCTCCGGCGTCTCCCCGTAGCGAGGGTAGGGCACGCACTCGCCGCGGCCCGCGTGCGGCCCCTCGGCGATCGTCGCCACCACCACCACCGCCTCGGTCTTCGACCCCCTGGCGATGGTGAAGGAGCCGGCGATCGGCCACCGCTCGACGGCGATGGAAAGTTGACGATGCATGTGCAGCCTTTCCGCCACGGGCGCACGGGAAAAGGGTTCCAGCCGCCAGCCTCAAAAGAGATTGAACGGCTTGCCGTCGACAGGCCATCCCGTCAAGGGATAGGACGGTTGGAGAGCAGCCGCGAGATCGGGGGATCGTGCGCCGCTTGCGTGTTGGAGTGCCATGGCGGACAGGACCACGCCGGCGGCCGTTGCGCCGGGACCAGGGGGCGAAGCATCCGACCAGCCGATCGACGTGACCGCCGATCGGGCCGGTGCGCGCGTGCGCCTTTCCGGCGACTGGACCATCGAAAACGCCGGCGACCTGGAAGACCGGCTCAACCCCGACACCCTGGCCGCCACCGCAACCACGATCGTCATCGACGGCACCGCCATCGACCGGTTCGACACCGCCGGCGCCTGGCTGGTGGAGCGCACCCGCCGCACGCTCGACGGGCGCGGCCTCAATGTCTCGCTTACCGGCTTCTCTCCGGGCCAGACCACGCTGATTGCCGCCGTCGACAAGATCGGCCGCACCGAACTGCCCGAGGTGCGGCCGGTTTCCCCGGTCGTCCGTTTCCTCACCCTCGTGGGGCGCGGCGCCGCGGAGGTGATCGGCGACGCGAACGCGCTCGCCGCCATGCTGGGCGAGTTCCTGGTGGCGCTCGGCGGCACGCTCGCCTGGCGGCGGCGCATGCGCTGGCCGGCCTTCGTCAACCACATCGACCGGGCCGGCTTCCAGGCGGTGCCCATCATCGCCCTGATGAGTTTCCTCATCGGCATGATCATCGCCCAGCAGGGCGGCTTCTACTTCCGCTCGTTCGGCGCCGAGCTCTTCGTCGTGGACCTCGTCGGCGTGCTCGTCTGCCGCGAGATCGGCGTCCTCCTTACCGCCATCATGGTGGCCGGCCGGTCCGGATCCGCCTTCACGGCCGAGATCGGCTCCATGAAGATGCGCGAGGAGATCGACGCTCTCACGGTGCTCGGCGTCTCGCCGGTGGACGTGCTCGTGGTGCCCCGGCTCCTCGCCCTCGTCATCGCCCTGCCGATCCTCGCCCTCGTCTCCGATCTTGCCGCGCTTGCCGGCGCCTGGGTGGTGGCGGTCTTCTACATCGGCGTGCCGACCGACACCTTCCTGATCCGTCTGAAGGAGGCGCTCACCGTCACCACCGTCGTGGTCGGCCTCGTCAAGGCGCCCTTCATGGCGCTCATCATCGGCCTCGTCGCCTGCGTGGAAGGCATGAAGGTGAAGGGTTCGGCCGAATCGCTCGGCGAGCACACCACCGCCTCGGTGGTGAAGGCCATCTTCATGGTGGTGGTGATGGACGGCGTCTTCGCCATGCTGTTCGCGTCCTTGGGGATCTGACCGCCATGGCCGGACCCTTCCCCGACGCCCTCCACCCCAGCGCCCCGGACACGGCCGGCGACGGCGCCGGCCACGCCCGCACCGACCGGGAGGTCATCATCCGCGGCCGCGGCCTGACGGTCGGCTTCGGCGACAAGCTCATCCTGGAGGACCTCGACATCGACGTCTTCCGCGGCGAAGTGCTCGGCGTCGTGGGCGGCTCCGGCACCGGCAAGTCGGTGCTGATGCGCACCATCATCGGCCTCAACGCCAAGCGCGCCGGCACCGTGGAGGTGTTCGGCCGCGACCTCGACGAGGCGAGCCCGGCGGAGCGCAACCGCATCGGCCGCCGCTGGGGCGTGCTCTTCCAGCAGGGCGCCCTCTTCTCCTCCCTCACCGTGGCGCAGAACGTGGCAGTGCCGATCCGCGAGCATCTGCGCCTGCCGGCGGCGCTGACGGACGAACTGGCGCGCCTGAAGATCGAGCTGGTCGGCCTGCCGGCGGACGCTGCCGACAAGTATCCGGCCGAGCTCTCCGGCGGCATGATCAAGCGCGCCTCGCTCGCCCGCGCGCTCGCCCTCGACCCGGACATCGTCTTCCTCGACGAACCGACGGCGGGCCTCGACCCGATAGGCGCGGCTGACTTCGACTCGCTGATCGCCAACCTCTCCGACACCCTCGGGCTGACCGTCTTCATGGTCACCCACGACCTCGACAGCCTTATCGGCATCACCGATCGCATCGCCGTCCTTGGCAACAAGCGCGTGCTGGTGGACGGCACGTTCAAGGAGCTGAAGACGGTCGATCATCCGTGGGTCGACGCATACTTCAACGGCGAGCGCGCCGAGCGCCTCAAGATCGATTAGGCTACAGAATTCATGGAATCTCGGGCGAACTACGCGGCGATCGGCCTTTTCGTCCTCGTCATGCTGATGACGGGGCTGGGCTTCCTCTATTGGCTGACCAACGCCGGCGAGCGCGCCCGGCAGGTGGACGTGCGCATCGTCTTCAACGGCGCCGTGACCGGCCTCAACACCGGGTCCGCCGTGCTCTTCAACGGCATCAAGATCGGCGAGGTCTCCAACCTCGCCCTCGACGAGCGCGACCCGAACACGGTGGTGGCCATCATCAGCGTCGACCGCACGACGCCCATCCGCACCGACACGCGGGCGACGCTCTCCTACCAGGGCCTCACCGGCGTCGCCAACCTGCAGCTGGAGGGTGGCTCGCGCAACGCGCCGCTCCTCGTCGACTCGGTCGGCGAGGAGAACGGCATCCCCACCATCCAGGCGCAGGTCTCCCCCTTCCAGGACATCCTGGAGAGCGCCCGCAACGTGCTCACCAAGGCCGACAGCGCCATGACGGCCATCGACGAGTTCGTCACGGAAAACCGCCCGGCCGTCAGCCGCACCGTCGCAAACGTGGAGACCTTCAGCCGCGCGCTCTCCGACAACGCCGGCGCCGTCTCCGGCGCGCTGGAGGCTGTCGGCGAGGCGGCCGCCGCGGTCGGGGACATATCCGGCGATCTCCGCGGCTCCGCCGCCCGGCTTGAGGATCTCCTCACCGCCATCTCGCCGGACGACGTGCGGCGCGCCGTCGGCGAACTGGTCACCTCCGCGGAGCGGCTGAACACCGTGCTCGCCCGCGCCGAGACGGTGGCGAACGGCATCGACCCGGCGACCGTCAACGCCGCCATCACCAACGTCTCGGAGGCCGCCGCCAGCCTCAATGCCACCATCCAGCGCGCCGGTGCCGTCGTGGAGGCGATCGATCCGGCCGAGGTGGACCGGCTGATGGCCAGCCTCTCTACCGCCGGCGACGACATTTCCGCCGCCGCCCGCCGCGCCGACGGCCTCCTCGCCGCGGTCGACCCGTCCCGCATCGGCCAGATCGTCACGTCGGTGGACGTGGTGTCCCAGAATCTGGCGGACGTGTCGGCGACCATCGGCAACGTGGTCACGTCGGTGCGCGAAACCTTCGACCAGGCCGGCACGCTGATCGGCGCCGTCGATCCGGAGAAGGTCCGCTCCACGGTGGACGATGTGTCGTCTTTCGCCGGCCAGCTCCAGGCCTACGGGCCGCAGGTGGACGGCATCCTCACCGACGTGAAGTCGGCCTCCGAGAGCCTGCGCCGGCTCGGCGCCACCATCGACGAGCGCAACGGCGACGTGAACCGCACCATCACCGAGGCGCGCAACCTCGTCCAGCAGCTGAACGGGATCGCGTCCCGCGCCGACGGCGTCCTCCAGAAGATCGACGGCTATGTGGAAGGCGACGGCGAGGGGCTGATCCAGGAGGCGACCGCGACGCTGCAGTCGATCCGGGCCGTGGCCGACACGCTCGCCGCCGAGGTGGGGCCGATCACCAGCAACGTGGCTCGCTTCTCCGACCGGGGCCTCTCCAGCTTCACCCAGCTTGCCGAGGACGGACGGCGCGCCCTGTCGCGCCTCGACCGGGTGCTGTCGGGCGTGGAGCGGAACCCGCAGCAATTCATTTTCGGCGGCGAAGGCGTGCCGGAGTACCAGCCGCGCCGGCGGTGAGGAGGTTCAGCGTGCATCGATCGGGACGGGGGCAGGGCGCCACAGGCGCCGAGCAGGGCGCCACCACGGGTGCCAAGCGGGGCGCCATGGGCGGCGAACAGAGCGCCACAGGCGCGGATCTGAAGGCGCGGGCCGGACGGGCGGCGCGGAGTGTGGCGGCGTTCGCGGCGGCGCTCGGCATGTCGGCGTGCGCCTCGCTCGGCGGCGGCGGTCCGGCGCCGGACATCTACGACCTCACCGCGCCGTCGGCCTTCGAGGCGGTAGGCGGCGCGCGCACCCAGGCGCAGCTGCTCGTGCCGGTGCCGACCGCCATCAGCGCGCTCGCCACCTCGCGCGTGGTGGTGCGGCCGAGCGCGGCGCAGATCGCCTATTTCCCGGCCACCACCTGGAGCGACGAACTGCCTGCGCTCGTGCAGGTCAAGCTGATCCGGGCCTTCGAGAACGCCGGCAAGGCGCGGGCGGTTGGCCGGCCGGGCGAGAGTCTGGCCATCGATTTCCAGGTGATCGTCGACATCCGCGCCTTCGAGCTCGACCTTGCGTCCGGCCGCACCGCCTACGTGGCGCTCGGGGTGAAACTCCTCGACGATCGCAGCGGCACCGTCCGCGCCTCCCGCGTGTTCGAGGCCCGCGTGCCCGCGGCGAGCGACAGCCCCGCCGACGCGATCGCCGCCCTCGACGCCGCCGCCTCGCAGGCCTTCACCGCGATCGTCGCCTGGACGGCATCGACGCTCTGAGGCCCTCTCGAGCCGGTTGAACCATCCGGTCGCCGGAAAAAGTGCTCCAGCCGTCTTGGATGCGGAGCGACCAAGCGACGACCTGTCGAGCCCTTCATGTCGGAAAGCGCCCCAGGCGCAACCCCCGACACGACTGCGGCGGTTCGGACCTACCGACCACGGACAGTAAAAAGGGCGCCCGGAGGGGCGCCCTTTCTGGTTTCGTCGGCGCTGCCGGCGGGTCAGCCGAGCTTGCCGCTCGCGTGGGCCAGCATGGTGTAGACCTTGCCGGTGTCGCTGTTCAGGTAGGTCTGGGCGAGAGCGCCTTCCGGGTCCTTGCGGGCAGCGTCGTCGTAGAGCGAGCGGAAGTGGTCGATGTAGCGGTCGACCGCCACGCGGAAGTCCGCGTCCCGCTGGTACTTGCGGCGGATCTCGTCGAAGGTCTGCTGGCCCTGCAGGTTGTAGAGCCTGCGGGTGAAGACGTTCGTCTCGCCGCGCCGGTAGCGGTTCCAGAGGTCCACGAAGGCGTCGTGGTCGATCGCCCGGGCGATGTCGACGGAGAGCGAGTTGAGGCTCTCGATCATGTGCCCCGGCGTCCGGCCGGCGTCGCCGGTGCGGTTCGCCTCGGCGGGACGGCTTTCCGCCGACCGCGGCGTGGCGGGACGCTCGTCGTCCTGCACGCGCCGGAGGAGGTCGGAGATCCAGCCCCGCTCGCGGGATTGCTCGCCGCCCGGCGCCGGCTCGGCCCGGCGCGGTTCCTCATAGACGCGCGTCGGCCGTTCCGGCTGGGCCGGACGCTCAGGCTGGGCCGGCCGTTCCGCCGCCGGACGCTCGGTCGGAGCGGGCTCGGCCGGACGGACCGGCTCCGCCGCCCGCGGCTCGGGCGCGCGGGGCTCGGGTGCCCGCGGCTCAGGCGCCCGCTGCTCCGGCGCCGGACGCTCGATCCGCGCCGGGGCAGGGCGCTCGACCGGGGCCGGACGCTCCGGCGCCGGCGCACGGGCCGGGCGGCTCTCCAGCAGCGCGGCACCGCCGCGTCCGCCGATCGACGCCTGACGGGCGACGATGTCGTTGAGCTCGCCGAGCGCCTTGATCTGCTCGCTCACCACGCGCCGCATGGCGTTGGTGTGCTGGGCGGTCTCCTGCGGCAGGTCGAGCACGCCGCGGGAGATGTCCTGGCGGATCTGCTCCAGCTCGCGGGCCACCACCCGGGTCGCCTTGCGCATCTCCTCGGCCGCCTCGGCGAAGCGGTCCACCGCGCCGCCGATCGACCCGTTGATCTCGCCGACCAGCTGCTCGCGCAGCGACCGCACCAGATCCTGGGTCTTCTGGCCTTCCAGTTCGGCCGTATGGCCGAGCGACTGGATCTGCTCGGCCACGCTGGTGGTGGCCGCCTCGGCGCTGCGGGTGAGCATCATGCCCACCTCGCGGAGCCGCTTCTCGGACGCCGCCAGGGTGCCCTGCATCAGGCTGGCGAAGCCCGCCGCGGAGCGTTCGATGGCGCCGTTCCGCTCGGCGATCTCCTCCACGAGCCGCGACATGACCGCGGCGCGCTCCTCCACCGTGCCCTCGAAGGTGCGGCTGGACTGCTCCAGCTGGTCGGTGGCGGTCTGCAGCGCCCGGGCCTGCTCGGAAAAGCGGGTGGTCACACCCGTGATCTCGCCGAGCACCCGCTCCGAGAGGGTGTCGAGGGTCGACACGGTCTCGGCGATGTCCCGGGCCGAGGCCGCCGTATCGGCGGTCACCCGGTCGATGGTGACGCGCAGGTCCTCGGTCTGCTGGCCGAGGCCGAACTCGATGCGGTTGAGGTTGTGGGCTGTCTGGTCGAGCAGCGTCTTCAGCCGCTCGTTGGCCTCGCCCAGTTCGCCCACCACCACCGCGACCTCGGTCTTGATCTGGTCGCTGGTGCCGTCGAGCGCGTCGACGATCAGGCGGCCCTGGCTGTCCAGGCTCGCCAGCATGGTCCGGGAGGCTTCGGTGAGCGCCCGCGTGGCTTCTTCGCCGGTGGCGGCGATCGACTGGCCGATCGCCGCGCCATCGTCCGACAGCGCCCGCAGCACCGCCTCGGCGGCCGAGCGGACCCGCCCGGCGATCTCCGCGCCGCGCCCGTCGAGGGTGGCGGTCAGGCGGCTGGTGCCGTCGGTGAAGCTCCCCGCGATGGCGTCGGTCTGGCCATCGAGGAGACCGGCAAGCTCCACCATCCGGTCGCGCAGCACGCCGGCGAGCCGCTCGGTCCGCTCGTCGAGGCCGGAAGCCACCTCGTCGACCCGGCCGATGAGCACACGGTCGATCGCCTCGGTGATCTCCGCCAGCCGGCCCGCCGCGTTGGCGACGGCGGCGGTGAGGGCCGCGCTGGAGCGCTCCGTCTCGCCGGTGAGGCGGGTGGAGATCTCCTGCACGGAGCCCAGCAGGTTGGAACGCACGCGGGCGGTCTCGCCCGACAGCCGGTCGGTGACGTCGTCCACCGAGGCGGCCAGGATGTCGCGCGCCCGGCCGCTTTCCTCGCCGATGCGGTCGGCGAGGCGGTCCAGGGAGCCGGTCAGGATCTCGTGGCTGCGCACGCTCTCCTGGGTGATGCGGCCGGTCATCTCGTCGAGCGAGTTCGCCAGGATGTCCCGGGCCCGTGCGCTTTCCACCGCCAGGCGCCCGGTGATCTCGTCGAGCGAGCCGGCCACCAGGTCGCGGGCACGGGTGCTCTCGTCGGCGAGGCGCCCGGTCATCTCGTCCATCGAGCCCGCAAGAAGGTCGCGCGCCCGGATGCTCTCGTCGGTCAGGCGGCCCGTGACGTCGTCGAGCGAGGTCGCCAGGATGTCCCGGGCGCGCAGGCTCTCGTCGGCGAGGCGGCCGGTGATGTCGTCGATCGAGCCGGCGAGCAGGTCGCGGGCCCGCAGGCTCTCCTCCGCCAGACGGCCGGTCACCTCGTCCACGGACCCGATCAGGATCTCGCGGGCGCGGGTGCTCTCGTCGGTGAGGCGGCCGCTGACCTCGTCCACCGAGCCGATCAGCAGCGTGCGGGCGCGGGTGCTCTCGTCCGCAAGGCGGCCGGTCGCTTCGCCGACCGAGCCGACCAGGAGGTCCCGGGCGCGGGTGCTTTCGTCCGCGAGGCGGCCGGTGACCTCGTCCATCGAGCCGACCAGGATGTCGCGGGCGCGGGTGCTCTCACCCGACAGGCGACCTGTGACCTCATCGATCGAGCCGACCAGGAGATCCCGCGCGCGGGTGCTTTCGTCCGCAAGGCGGCCGGTGACCTCGTCCATGGACCCGACCAGGATGTCGCGGGCGCGGGTGCTTTCGTCGGCGAGGCGGCCGGTGATCTCGTCCATGGAGCCGGCGAGGAGGTCGCGGGCGCGGCCGCTCTCCACGCCGATCCGGCCGGCGACCTCGTCGAGGGACCCGACCAGAAGATCGCGGGCGCGTTCCGCCTCGCTGCCGATGCGCAGCGCCACGTCGCCGAGCGAGCCGGTGACGATGTCGCGGGCGCGTTCCGTCTCGGAGACGACGCGGGTGGCGGCGGTTTCCACCGAACCCACCATCTCCAGGCGGGCGCGGTTGGATTCCCGCTCCAGCACCTGGGCGGCCTCGATCATGGCGCGGGCGAGGGCCTCGCGGGCGGTCTCGGTCTCGCTGGTGATGGCGCCGACGATGGCCTCCAGGCGCTCGCCGAGGTTCTGCTGCAGGGCGGCCGTGCGGTTGTCCAGCGTCTCGGCGACCTCGAACACCTTGGAGCCGAGCGACACGTTGATCTCGGTGACCTTGTCGGCCAGCGTCTCGGTGAACTCCTCGGTGCGGTTCTCCAGCGCCTTGGTGATGGAGGTGAGCCGGCCCTCGATGGCGTCCACCATGTCGGTCTGGCCGGCGTTGAAGGTCTGCGCCAGCTCGCGGGTGCGGGCGGCCAGCGTCTCGGTGATCTGACGGGCGCGGGCGTCGAGCGCCTGGTCGATGCGCAGCGTCCGCTCGTCGAGGGTCGAGGCGACCGCCTCGGTCTTGGCCGCCACGTTGCTGGTGGCGGTCTCCAGGCGGCTGCCGATCTGGCTGTCGAACATCTCCAGCTGCGCGGCGAGCGCGGAGGCAAGGCCGCCGGTGCGCTTGTCGAGTTCGCCGATGATGGAGCCGGTGCGGCTTTCCACCGCCTGCACGAAGGCGTCGGCGCGGCCGTCGATGGTGCCGGCGATGGTCTCCGTGCGGCTGTCGAGGGCCCCGACCAGGGCGGCGAGCCGCTCGTCGAAGAGGCTCGCGATCCGCTCGGAGCGGCCGTTGAGGGTGTTGTCGATGACCTCCGAGCTCGCCGCGACGGCGGCCTGGATGGCGGCGGTGCGGGCCGCGAGCGCTTCCTCGAAGGCCCGGACGCGCTCGGCGAGCGAGCCGTCCAGCGCCTCGGTGCGGCTGACGAGGCTGTCGACCAGCGACGCCGCGCGGCCGTTGACGATCTCGTCCAGCGTCTTCAGGCGATGCTCGAACGTGGTCGACAGGCTGTCCGCGTTGGTGTCGAGGAGATCCGCGATGCGGCTGCCCGCCATCGCGATGTTCTCCTGCAGGCGGTCGCCGCGGGTGTTGATCGCGGTGGCGATCTCCGCCCCGATCGACGACAGGCGCTCCGCCAGCCCATTCTTGGAGGTGTCGAGGACGCCCTCCACCGACTGGGTGACCTGATCCACCAGGGTGCGGATGGCGTTGGCGCGCTCGTCGAGGAGACGGGCGATCTCCAGGCTCGAGGTGTCGAGCCGGGTCGTGATCTCCGTCGCGTCCGACACGGTGCGGGCGAGCGTCTCGCGGGCGTGCTCGGTCTCGGTGACGAGCGTGGTGGTGATCTCGCCGAGGCGGCTCGTCAGGTTCTCCTGCAGCGCGGCGGCGCGGCTGTCGAGGGTCTCGGCCACCTCGAACACCTTGGCGCCGAGGGCGAGGTTGATCTCGCCGATCTTGCCGGCCAGTTGCTCGGTGAAGGCTTCCGTCCGGTCGTTGAGCGAACCGGTGACCGCGTCCAGGCGGCCCTCCAGCGCCGTCACCATCTCGGACTGGCCGGTGGAGAAGGTCTGGGCGAGGTCGCGGGTGCGGGCGAGCAGCGTCTCGCTGATCTGGCGGGCGCGGTTGTCGAGCGTCCGGTCGAGGTCCGAGGTGCGGCCGACCAGAGTGTCGAGGAGAGTGACGGCGCGGCCCGAGACGATCTCGTCCAGCGCCTTGATGCGCTCCTCGAAGGTCGCCGACAGGGTTTCCGTGCGGTCGTCGAGCACGTCGGTGATGCGGTTGCCCGCCACCGTGACGGTCTCGGCCAGCGCGTCGCTGCGGGCGCTGATCGTGCGGGCGATCTCCGCGCCGACGACGGCGAGGCGTTCGGAGAACTGCTCGCCGGAGCCGCTCAGCAGCGTCTCCGCCGACTGCGCCGCCTGGTCGATCAGGCCGCGCATGGCGTGGGTGCGGTCGTCGAGGACGCGGGCGACTTCGCTGCTGGTCTCGGCGATCCGGTCGGCGAGGGCGCTGCCGTTGACCGTGATGGCCGTGCGCATGTCCTCGCCGGTGAGCGACAGGCGGTTGACGAGTTCGGTGCCGCGCGCGGCGATCTCGCCGGTGATGCGGCCGCCGGTCTCGTCCAGCCGGTCGGTGATCTCGCCGCCGCGGATGGCGAGGTCGACGATGACGCTCTCGCCGGTGGTGCGTAGCGTGCTGTTGATCTCGTCCATGCGGGCGGCGATCGTCTCGGAGAGCTCCGCGCCCGACCGGTTGACGGCCTCGCTGATCTCCACGGCCCTTGCGGCGAACTCGTCCGCGAAGCCGCGACCGGTGCGCTGCAGGGTGTCGGTCGCCTCGGCGCCGCGGATCTCGATGGTGGAGCCGATCTCCGCCGCGGTGCGGACGAGGGTGTCCTCCAGCGAGCGGGTGTGCTGGTCGAG
Source organism: Mongoliimonas terrestris (assembly GCF_001927285.1). Classification (GTDB taxonomy): domain Bacteria; phylum Pseudomonadota; class Alphaproteobacteria; order Rhizobiales; family Pleomorphomonadaceae; genus Chthonobacter; species Chthonobacter terrestris. The sequence goes on from NZ_MSIG01000005.1 coordinate 125,368, forward strand.
CGTGCCGGCAAGATCCGCCGAGCGGGTCTCCAGCGCGCGCGCCAGGTTGTCGGTCCGCTCCTCGATGGTGCGGGCGAGAATGCCGGTGCGGTCCTCCAGCGTCACCGCCATGTGGTCGGTGCGCTCGGCGATGGTGTCGGCGAGAACGCCGGTGCGCTCGCCGATCGTGTCGGCCAGGACGGTCGTCCGCTCGGCGATGGTGGTCTCCAGCGCGTGGGTGCGCTCGCCGATGGTGTCGGCAAGGGCCGCCGTACGGGCCGCGATCGTGTCGGTGAGCGTCGCCGTGCGGGCGTCGAGCGTGCTCGCCAGGGCGTCGGTCCGATCGGTGAGCGCGGAGGCGAGCACCAGGGTGCGCTCCGCCAGCGTGTCCGCCAGGGCGCCGGTGCGCTCGCCGAGGGCCGCCGACAGCACGTCGGTGCGCTCCGCGATCGTCTCGGCGAGAACCGCGGTGCGCTCCCCGATCGTCTCTGACAGGTGGCTGGTCTGAGCCTCGATGGCGCCTGAAAGCGCGGTCGACCGCTCCTCCAGCGCGCCCGACAGCGCCAGGGTGCTGGACTGCAGCGCGTCGGTGAGGGCCGCGGTGCGGTCCTCCAGGGCGATGGAGAGCGTGCCGGTGCGGGTCTCCAGCGTGTTGGCGAGGAGGCCGGTGCGCTCGTCGATGGCCACCACGATGGCGTCCGACCGGTCGCCGAGGATGCGCTCCAGCTCCGCGGTGCGGTTGGAGAGGGTGGAGCCGATCTCCTCGGCGCGCACCGCGAGCGTGGTGCCCAGGCGCTCGGTCTGCTCCTGCACGGCGGAGGTCAGGCGGGCGCCCTGCTCGGCGAGCGTCAGGTTGAGGTCGCTGCCCCGGTTGGCCAGCTCTTCCGTCACGGTCGCGCCGGTCTCGGCGAGGCGGGCGTTGATGGCCTCGCTCTGCACCGTCAGCGTGCTGACGATCTCCTGGCCGCGGCTCGACAGCTCGTTCGCCACGTCGGAGCCGATCATGGCGAACCGGTCGACGAAGGCGGTGGTGTCGGCGGTGAGCCGGGCGGTGATGTCCTGGCCGGCGGTCTCCAGGCGCACCGCGAAGGCGTCGCCGCGCTCGGTCACGGCGGTGATCATGCCGCGCCCGGCGCCGTCGAAGGCGTTGGTCAGTTGGTCGGCCTTGTCGCCGATTTCGCGGCTGAGATCGCGGGCGGTGGCCTCCAGGCGGCCGGTGATCATGTCGCCGGCGATGCGGATCTCCTCGGCGAGGCCCTGGTGGGCGCCGGCGATCGACGAGCGCACCCGCTCGGCATTGGTGACGACCGCCTCGCGCTGGGTGATCAGCTCCTCGATCAGGCCGCGGATGCGGATTTCGTTTTCCGAATAGCTGCGCTCCAGCGCCGCAACCTCGTTGTGGACGAGCACCTCCAACTCGCTCGCCCGGGCCAGCGCCCGCTCCACGCCGTCGCCCATGGCGGCGACCTCGCGGCGGATCGCCTGACCGACGGTCACCACATTCTCCTTGGCGACCGCCTCCGGCTCGGCAAGGCGCACGGCCACCTCGGCCAGAGCCCGGGCCGCCACGCGCATGTCCTGCGCGCGCCAGATCATGATGCCGATGGCCCAGAAGAGCAGGATGGGCAGGATGATGCCGAGGCCGAACAGCAGCACGTCGGGCCGGCGCAGCAGTTCCGGGAAGGGCGTCGCGGCGGCCAGCACCGGGGCGAGCGCCTGGGAGGCGAGCCAGAGGCCGCCGGCCGCCCACAGGAAGGAGACGATCAGGCAGATCCAGAACGGCGTGGACGAGGGCCGGCGCTGGATCTGGTAGAGCACGTTCGCCGCCGAGCGGCGGTCGTCGTTGGCGGGGGTGCGCGGACGGGTCAGGCCCGAACGCGGGGCTTCCGGCTCGTTCGCCGGCTCGCCGAGGCCGCGGGGCGGCTGCGGGGGCGGCGGCGGAGCATCCACCCGGGCGCGACTTGCCTGCGGCTTTTGGTCGGGCTCGCCAAAGAGTTCGGTGTCGAAGCCGCTCGGGTCGGTGTCGGCGGTACCGAAGTCGATCTTCAGCGCCTCCTCGACCGCGGAGAGGGCCGCTTCCGCCGGATCCGTCACTTTGGTGTTCTTCGCCATGGTCCCCTGGTCCCCTCGCGTCCGTACTCGATCACAGACCGGCCGCTTCTCCCGAAGCCGGGTCGCCGCCATCACCGAAGTCGCCAGGGGCGGGATTGTTCGTGGCCTCCGAACCTTTCCGCGCCCGCGGCGACCGGCTCGCCCGCGATATCAGCCGGGGGAGCTAACTCCCCACAGGCAAACGACACCCGGGCAGACGGCGCTGCCTCTACCGTAATGGCACAAGGACCCATTCCGAACAAGAAATGGGCTTCCGACGACCCCGGTTGTTAACATGCGGTTAACTGCGATCGTCAGCCGAGCGGGCTGCGGCGGCCAAGCCCTGGCGTCGCCGCAACGCTTCCATAATACTGGCGGGGTCCCGTCGCAGAAGAAAGCCCCCGCGGCGAGCGCCCGCCCGGCGCCTTCCCTTAAAAACGTTGAGGTTCCCGGGCCTTCCCGCCCTCGGGAAGCGGACGCGGGCCCATCCCGCCGCCCGCTCTGCCGGTGCCGCGCGGGCCACTCGTCCGCGGCCGGCTGGGCCGCTCGCGAGGACCCTGGCCGGTTCGTTAAGGACCATTAACCATATCCGCAAAAACCTGCCGCCGCGGGCCCTGCCGGCCCTCCCGCCGGCCCGGTCTTAAGCGATCGGAAGGCGCCGCCCGTCCAATCTCCCCCCAGTCCGCCCGTCACGGCGGGCGATCGACGTGCCAGGGGAGTGCCCATGACCAACGCCGTTCTGAAGCCAGCCGCCGTCGACGACGATTCGGCCGCCCGGCCGGTGGATCTCGCCCATCTGGCGCGGCAGACCCACGGCAACCGGGACCTGGAGCGCGAGGTCCTGCACCTTTTCCTGATCCAGTCCGAGCGCCTCATGAAACGCCTTCTGGCCGCCGACGGCGTCCGCTCCGAGCTCGCCCACGCCCTCGTCGGCTCCGCCCGCGGCATCGGCGCGTGGACGGTCGCCGACATCGCCGCCACCGTCGAGACCGCGTCCCGGCACGATCCGCAGGGCGGCGCCGAAGCCCTGGCGGAGCTCGCGCGGGCGGTGTTCGCCGCCAACGCCTACATCCGCACCGTGATCGTCTGACCGCCGGCCGTCCTCGCCGGACGGGTCGGGCCGCGCGCCCTCAAGGCGATTGCGCTGCCGCATCCGCTTGACGCGGCGCCCGCGGGTCTATTTTTTGGGGCCACCAGACCACGCCTGCCCCTTAGGAAGCACCCCGACGATGCCCAAGATCACCTACGTCGCGTTCGACGGCGCCACCTACGACGTGGAGGCGCCCGTCGGCTCCACCGTGATGGAGAACGCGATCAAGCATATGGTGCCGGGCATCGAGGCGGAATGCGGCGGCGCCTGCGCCTGCGCCACCTGCCATGTCTACGTGGACGAAGCCTGGGCCGAGGCGGTGGGCACGCCCGAGCCCATGGAGGAGGACATGCTCGACTTCGCCTTCGACGTCCGCCCCACCTCCCGCCTCTCCTGCCAGATCAAGGTGAAGCCCGAGTACGACGGTCTCGTGGTGCGCGTCCCGGAACGGCAGGCCTGAGCGGGCCGGGCCTACCTCCACGTTCGGGCGCGTCTGATCACACGTTCAGCAGCAGATACTCCCGCTCCCAGCTCGAGATCACCCGGTTGTAGAGGCGCCATTCCAGGCGCTTCACGTCGATGTAGGCCTCCACGAAGCGGGGGCCGAGGACGCGGCGGAGGGGTTCGCAGGCTTCCAGTTCGGCGAGTGCGTCGGAAAGGTGGGAGGGCAGCGAGACGCCGAGGGTATGGGCGTCGATCTCCACCACCGGCTCCGGATCGATCGCCTCCTCCAGGCCAAGCAGGCCGCAGGCGAGGGTGGCCGCCATGGCGATGTAGGGGTTGCTGTCCGCGCCGATCACCCGGTTCTCCACCCGGCGCGACTCCGGACCGCTGTCAGGCACGCGCAGGCCGCAGGTGCGGTTGTCGCGGCCCCAGTGCACGTTGATCGGCGCATCGGATTCCAGGCGGATGCGCCGGTAGCTGTTCACATTGGGGCAGAAGAGGCTCATGGCCGTCGGTACGTAGCGCTGCAGGCCGCCGATGTAGTGGAGTAGCGCCGGGCTGTCGCTGCCGTCGGGCTCGGAGAAGATGTTGCTTCCGTCGGAGATCCGCACGATCGACTGGTGGATGTGGGTGGCCGAGCCCGGCATGTCCTGATGCGGCATGGCCATGAAGGTCGCCACCATCCGGTGCCGGCGGGCGGCGAGGCGGGCGGTGCGCTTGAAGAGGAAGGTCTGGTCGGCCCGTTCGATCGGGTCGCCGTGCCGGAAGTTCATCTCCAGCTGCGCCGGTCCGGCCTCGTGCGCCATGGTGGCGATCTCGATGCGCGACGCCTCGCAGTGGTCGTACATCAGGTTGACCACGTGGTCGAAGTCGTTGGCGTGCTCGATGCCGTAGGCCTGGCGCCCGCTCTCCTTGCGGCCGGAGAGGCCGATCGGCACGGAAAGCGGCAGGTCAGGATCGTCATTCTCTGCCGTCAGGTAAAATTCCAGCTCCGGCGCCACCACGGGCCTCAGACCCCGCTCCGCGTAGAGGTCGAGCACCCGGCGCAGCACCTGCCGTGGTGCGAAGTCCACCGGCCGGCCGTCGGCGAAGAAGCAGTCGCAGATCACCTGGGCGGTCGGCTCCTCGTACCAGGGCACCACCCGGAGCGTCGTCAGGTCGGGCACGCAGCGCACATCCCGGTCGAGCGGGTTCACCACCTTGCTGCCGTCGGCGCTGTCGCCCGTCACCGCTTGGAAGAAGACGAACTCCGGCAGCCGGACGCCCTCCTCGATGATGCGGATGAAGTCTTCCCGGGGCACGATCTTGCCGCGCATGATGCCGTTCATGTCCGGCACGATGCACTCCACCTCGTCGATGCGGTTCTCCCGCAGCCAGAGAATGGCATCGGCCGGATTGGTGAGGCGGACGGGAGGCGTGGTCGGGTGCGCCATGGTCGGCGGGATCCTCGGATGAGTCGCTGTGATCAGAGACTAGAGCGCTTTCCGACCTGACGGAATCGGCAGCTCCACAAGAAGACGGTCTGGACCTGAAGATACGGACCGGTCCGCTCGTCGCCGAGCGGCTTCAAGCCGGATCGCCGACCGCTCCGCGGCCGGACCGGCCGAGAAGGACCGCCGCCGCGCGTTCTGGCGGTGGCGCGCTCAGATCTTGGCCGAGGACCGCGCTCCGATCCGGCGCGCGTCGGGCAGCATCGGCTCCCTGACGGCACGAACCGGGCGCTCGAACGCGTCCCGCCACGGGAGAAGGTCCTCCGCGGGCATCGGCCGCGCGAACAGGAAGCCCTGCACGAAGCGGCAGCCGAGGTCCTTCAGGAAGGCCAGATCGGCCTCGGTTTCCACGCCTTCCACCAGCGTCTCGACGCCGATCGAATGGGCAAGACGCAGCATGCTGCCGATGATCTTGCTGCGCGCCGCCGCGTCGGTTTCGCGCAGGAAGGAGCGGTCGATCTTCAGCATCGCCGGCCGCATCCGCGTCATGTAAGCGATGTTGGAGTAGCCGGTGCCGAAATCGTCGAGGGCGAGGCGGATGCCCATGGCGGCGAAGTCGGCGAGGTTGGCCCGCACGGCCGCATTGTCGGCGAGGAAGACGCCTTCGGTGATCTCCAGTTCCAGGAAGCCGGACGGGATCTTGTGGCGGTTCAGGACGTCGGCCACCGTGCGGGCGAGGGTGCTCCGCTGAAAGTGCCGCGCGGAGATGTTGACCGAGAGCCGCGGCGGCGACGCGCCGGTCTCCAGCCACTTGGCGATCGTGCGGCAGGCGGTTTCCAGCACCATGCAGTCGATCTCGACGATGAGGTCGGATCGTTCGGCGATGGCGATGAACTCGCCCGGCTGCATCGCTTCGCCGGTGTCCGGGTTCGTCCAGCGGATCAGGCCCTCGGCGCCGACCATGCGCCCCGTCACGAGGTCCACCTGCGGCTGCCAGAGGAGATGCATCTGCTCGTCCGCGAGCGCCCGGCGAAGGCCGGCGCGGGTCCGGTCCACCGCGTCCCGGCGCGTCTTGATGGCCGGCTCGAACATCACGATCCGCCGCTTCCCGAGATCCTTTCCCTCGTAGAGCGCCAGGTCCGCCTTGAGGAGCACGTCCGCGAGCGTCGGCCCGTCGTCCGGCCAGATCGCCAGCCCGCCGCTCAACTGACCGTCGATGTCGTCCTGGTCGACGGTGACGCGGATCGGGTGCGCGTTCGCCGCGGCCATGCACTGCAGGATTTCGGCCCTGGTCTTGTCGCCGCACGGCCACGCGGCCACGAACTCGTCGCCGCCCCAGCGCGCCGCCTTGGCGCCGGCGGGCAGTTCGGCGCGCAGCCACGCGGACACCGCCTTCAGCAGCCGGTCTCCGGCGGCATGGCCGTAGCGGTCGTTGACCGTCTTGAAGTCGTCCAGGTCGATCACCGCCAGCACGTGCCGGCCCCGTTCCACCGGTTCGTCCATCCAATTCGTGAAGGCCCGCCGGTTGGGCAGACCGGTCAGGACGTCCTGGTTCAGGGCCGTCGCCATCTGCGCGTGGTGCCGCCGGTGGGAGACGAGGAGCACCAGCACGCCCATGGCCAGCACCGACAGGATCGCGATGCTGACCACCACCTTGACCTTGAGCTTTCCCATCTCCGCCTGCTGGCGGTTGATGGCCCGGTCGGTCCCGACCTCGATTTCCAGCACGTAGGCCGAGAGCGCATCGAGCAGCCGGTCATTGGCCTCGATGATCGGTTGGATGGTATCCCGTCGAACGGGCCTTCCGCCTTCAAGGAGACCCGTCAGGCGCGCCTGCACGTCCCCGGCCAGCCCCTGCAGCGCCACGAACGCGTCGGTCCGCGTTGGGCTGGCGTGAACCTGGAAGACCTCGAACCGATTGTGGAGGTCGTTGGCCGCCCGCCGCAGGATCGCCATCCCGTCGGGTCCGGCGGCGCCGGCGACGAGCGCGTCGAGCACCGTGCCGACCGTCACCACCTCGGCATAGGCGTAGCGCAAGCCGCGGATCTTGTAGAAGCCGTAGGCCGGCAGGTCCTCTTCCACCTCCGAGAGATCGTTCCAGCTGATGATCGCGGGTCCGGCGGCCAACGCGAGGGAGAAGATCAACCCCAGGTACAGGAACAGCCGATCGGTCCGGCTCGAACGCACCATTGCCGGCCCTCCTGAGGCATGGGCTCACTCATCGGCTCAGAATAAGTCCCCATGCAGAAACAAACAATGAATCTGTTCATCTCCGCGCAATGATCGTAGTTATGCTATGTCTGTTGGATCCTATCGTCAGCGGCCCAGGTCCTTCATGGCCCGGTCCAGACCCTCCAGCGTCAGCGGCACCATGCGGTCGCCGACGATCTGGCGGATGAGGCCGATGGAATGGGTCCAGTCCCAGGCGCTCTCCGGCAGCGGGTTGATCCAGGCGAGCTTTGGCCAGGTGGCAATGATCCGAGCCAGCCACACGGCACCGGCCTCCTCGTTCCAGTGCTCCACCGACCCGCCCGGATGACTGATCTCGTAGGGGCTCATGGCGGCGTCGCCGACGATCACCACCCGGGTGTCGGCTGGAAAGGTCCGCAGCAGGTCCACCGTCGGCACTCGTTCGCCGTGCCGGCGGGCGTTCGCCTGCCACACCCCTTCGTAGATGCAGTTGTGGAAATAGTAGTGGTGCAGCGACTTGAACTCCGACCGGGCGGCGGAGAAGAGCTCGCTCGTCACCCGCACGTGGTCGTCCATGGAGCCGCCCACGTCGAGGAGGAGCAGCACGCGCACGCTGTTGCGCCGCTCCGGCCGCAGCTTCACGTCGAGCCACCCCTGGCGGGCGGTGGCGTCGATGGTGGAGGAGAGGTCCAACTCCTCCGGCGCGCCGCTGCGGGCGAAGCGCCTCAGCCGCTTCAGCGCCAGCTTGATCTGGCGGGTGCCGATCTCCACCCGGTCATCGAGGTCGCGGAACTCGCGCCGGTCCCACACCTTCACGGCCCGCCGGTGGCGGCTCTCGTCCTGGCCGATGCGAACGCCTTCCGGGTTGTACCCGTAGGCGCCGAACGGGGAGGTGCCCGCCGTGCCGATCCACTTGGATCCGCCCTGGTGGCGCTCCTTCTGCTCGGCGAGACGCTGCTTCAGCGTCTCCATCAGCGCGTCGAAGCCGCCGAGCGCCTCGATCTGCCGCTTCTCCTCCTCGGTCAGGAAGCGCTCGGCCATCTTGCGCAGCCAGTCCTCAGGCAGCGCCTCCGGCGCCACGCCCTCCACGGACCCCTCCAGCCCCTTGAAGACGCTGGCAAACACCCGGTCGAACCGGTCGATGTTCTTCTCGTCCTTGACGAGCACCGTACGGGCCAGATGGTAGAAGGCCTCCACCTCCTTGCCGGCCAAGTCCGCCTCCATGGCGCCCATCAGGTCCAGGTATTCGCGCAAGGACACCGGCACGCCGGCCGCTTTCAGGGCGGTGAAGAAGGTCAGGAACATCGTTGCCGTCCGCCGGACATGGAATCGTCCTATACTGTGTGCCTCTTCGGGCCGCCCGTCCCGCCTCGCGGCGACCGCGGCCGCCCGCCCCACCACCAGGATCCGATCCCGATACCATGGCGCGTCTCTTTCTCCTCCGCCACGCGAAATCCTCCTGGGACGACGCGACCTCGCCGGACTTCGACCGTCCGCTCAACATCCGCGGGCGCAGCGCGGCGCCGATGATGGGCCGCCACATGGCCGACCATGCGCTGTTTCCCGAGCGCGTGCTCTGCTCCACGGCCCGGCGCACCCGCGAGACGCTGGCCGGCCTTCTGCCGCACCTGTCCGGCGACATGGAGATCCAGCTGATGCGGTCCATCTACACCGCCTCGGAGGCCGGCTACCTGGACATCCTGCGCCGGCACGGCGGCGGCACCCGCTCGCTCATGCTGATCGGCCACAATCCGGGCATGCAGGACACCGCGCTGTCGCTGATCGGCAGCGGAAACCCGGCCTTCGTCGACGAGATCCGCGACAAGTTTCCGACCGCCGGCCTCGCCGTCATCGACTTCGACCTTGCCGACTGGGCCAAGCTCGCTCCCGGGTCCGGGCGCATCGTCGCCTTCTTCCGCCCGCGCGAGATCGAGGTCGTCGGCGGCCCCGCCCTCGTCGAGGTGGACGACTGACGCGGCTCGGATCGCAGACGGACTCTGGCGTCCGGCCCGCCAAACGCCTAAATGGGCGGAGACTTCATTCGGGGCACACCACTTGCGACTGACATCCCTCTCTGACGAGGCGCGTATCGCGCTTGAAAACGTGTCCGACTTCGCCACGAGCCTCGGCTCGCCGTCGCTTCGGCTCGGCGTCACGGGCCTGGCGCGGGCCGGCAAGACCGTCTTCATCACCGCGCTGGTGCACAATCTCATCCACGGCGGGCGCCTGCCCATGTTCGAGCCGGTGCGCTCGCGCCGGCTGACCAGCGCGTCGCTGCAGCAGCAGCTGCACGACGGCGTGCCGACCTTCGACTACCGCGGCCACGTCAAGAAGCTCGTCGAGACCCGGGTCTGGCCGGAATCCACCCGCCTCATCTCCGAGATGCGGCTGACCATCGCCTACGAGAGCGCCAGCTTCCTCGGCCGCAAGCTCGGGCGCGGCAAGCTCAACCTCGACATCGTCGATTATCCGGGCGAATGGCTCCTGGACCTGCCGCTGCTCGGCAAGGACTTCCGCACCTGGAGCCGCGAGACCATCGAGCGCGCCCGCTATCCGGCCCGCCGGTCCATCGCCAAGGCGTGGCTGGAACATCTCGTCACCGTCGATCCCTCCGAGCCGGCCGACGACGAGGTCGCCGAGCGCTCGCACCGCCTGTTCGCCGGTTATCTCGCTGCCGCCCGCGCCGACGCGCATGCCCTCTCCATGGTGCCGCCCGGCCGCTTCCTGATGCCGGGCGATCTGGCGGGCTCGCCCGCGCTCACCTTCGCGCCGCTCCCCGTCCAGGAGGGCGGCTCGGTGCCGAAGGGGAGCCTGTGGGAGCTGATGGAGCGCCGCTACGAGGCCTACAAGGACGTGGTCGTCCGCCCCTTCTTCCGCACCCATTTCGCCCGCCTGGACCGGCAGGTGGTTCTCGTCGACGTGCTCGCCGCCCTCAACGCCGGTCCCGCCGCCGTGCTCGACCTGGAGGCCGCGCTCGCCGAGATCCTGTCCAGCTTCCGCCCCGGCCGCTCCACCTGGCTCAGCTCCGTGCTGACCCGCCGGATCGACCGCATCCTTTTCGCCGCCACCAAGGCCGACCACCTGCACCATTCCAGCCACGACCGGCTGGAGGCCATCCTCAGCCGCCTGCTCGACGCCGCCGTCGCGCGCGCCTCCTTCGCCGGCGCCGAGGTGGACGTGCGCGCCATCGCGGCCGTCCGCGCCACCCGCGAAGCGACCGTGCGGCGGAACGGGGAGCCGCTCGAATGCATCCTCGGCGTGCCGCAGGAGAACGAGGTCTTCGACGGTCGCCGCTATGACGGCAGCGAGGAAATCGCGTTGTTCCCCGGCGACTTGCCGGACGATCCGGATGTCCTCTTCGAACGGGTTCACAATTCGATTCCGGACGATTCCTTCGTCGCCGAGCGCGGCGGCGCCGCGGCGGTGGCGGCGGCCCGCCGGCAGGCGACCGAAACTCTCATCCCGGATCTGCGTTTCCTCCGCTTCCGGCCGCCGCGCCTGGAGATGACGGCCGAGGGCACCACCTTGTCGTTGCCGCACATCCGGCTCGACCGGGCGCTCGACTTCCTGATCGGGGACAAGCTGGCATGAAGGGACCCACCCGTCGGCCGACCGCCTTCCGGATCGGCGACGAGGATGTCGCCGTCTCCCGCGATGGCGCGCCGGTGCCTCGCACGGCCCGGGTGGTGGTGGAGCCGGAGCCAGAAGACCGCGCCATGCCGGGTCCGCCGGTGCCCAAGCGCAAGGGCTTCGGCTGGGGCAAGCTGTTCTGGGGCGCCCTCGGCGTCCTCGTGTCGCTGGCGGTCGGCCTCTGGGTCGACCAGCTGATCCGCGACCTCTTCGCCCGCAACGACGCGCTCGGCTGGCTCGCTACCGGTGTCGCCGTGCTCGCCCTCGTGGCCGCCGGCGTCGTGATCGCCAAAGAGGTGATCGGCGTCGCCCGCGTCCGTCGCATCGATGCGCTCCGCGACCGGGCCGCCGCCGCCGCCGCGTCGGACGACGCCGTGGAGGCGACCGCCGTCGCCCGCGAGCTCGCCACCTTCTACGTGGACCGGCCCGAAACCGCCCGCGGCCGCCGCGCCCTCCAACGGCACCTCGACGAGGTGATCGACGGCCGCGACCTCCTGGTGCTCGCCGAGCACGACCTGATCCAGCCGTTCGACGACACCGCCCGCCGCCTCGTCGCCGACGCCGCCAAGCGGGTGTCCGTGGTCACCGCCGTGTCCCCGCGCGCCGTGGTGGACATCATCTTCGTGCTCGTCGCCATCCTCGGCCTCATCCGCAAGCTCGCCGACCTCTACGGCGGCCGTCCCGGCCTCCTCGGCTTCCTGTCGCTCACCCGCCACGTGGTCACTCATCTGGCGGTCACCGGCGGCATGGCGATCGGCGACGGCCTCGTCCAGCAGATCGTCGGCCACGGCCTCGCCGCCCGCCTCTCGGCCCGCCTCGGCGAAGGCGTCGTCAACGGCCTCCTCACCGCCCGCGTCGGCCTCGCCGCCATCGAAGTCTGCCGCCCGCTCCCCTTCCTCCACGCCCCCCGCCCGGGTATCAGCGAAGTCATGGGCGGCTTGATGCCGAAGAGCGACAAGCCCACCGACGACGGCCGCGACGAGGACCGGGGAGGACGGTGACGATCCGGCCAGACCGGCAGCCGTTCTCGCGCCGCACCCACCCCCCGCACGCCCATCGTCATGGTCCGCGAAAGCGGACCACCCACGCTTTGGGGTGGGGTGGGTAACGTGCTGATTGAAAATACCTATCGCCGCGCCCCATGAGAATGCGTGGGTGGTCCGCCTGCGCGGACCATGACGATCGTAGAGAATTGGAAGGGATAGGTGTGTCCCCCGCAACGGGCGCGACCTCCCTACTGCCTACTGCCTACTGCCCACTGCCTCATCCCCCTGCCGCTCACCGACCCTCCCGCCGCGCCATGAACGCCAGCCGCTCGAACATGTGCACGTCCTGCTCGTTCTTCAGGAGGGCGCCGTGCAGCGGCGGGATGGCGGTCTTGGCGTCCTTGGCGCGGAGCGTCTCCGGGTCCACGTCCTCGTTGACGAGGAGCTTGATCCAGTCGAGGAGCTCCGAGGTCGACGGCCGCTTCTTCAGGCCCTGGACGGCGCGCACGTCGAAGAAGACCGAGAGCGCCTCCTCCAGGAGCCGCTTCTTCAGGCCCGGATAGTGCACGGCGACGATCGCCTCCATGGTCTCCCGGTCGGGGAAGCGGATGTAGTGGAAGAAGCAGCGCCGTAGGAAGGCGTCCGGCAGGTCCTTCTCGTTGTTCGACGTGATGATCACCACCGGCCGGCGCGCCGCCTTCACGGTGCGGCCGGTCTCGTAGACGAAGAACTCCATGCGGTCGAGTTCGAGGAGGAGGTCGTTGGGAAACTCCAGGTCCGCCTTGTCGATTTCGTCGATCAGGAGCACCGGGCGGACGTCGCTCTCGAACGCCTCCCAGAGCTTGCCCTTGCGGATGTAGTTGGCGATGTCGCCGACGCGCGGATCGCCGTGCTGGCTGTCCCGGAGGCGCGAGACGGCGTCGTACTCGTAGAGGCCCTGGGCCGCCTTGGTGGTCGACTTCACGTGCCACTCGATGAAGGGGGCGCCAAGGGCGGTCGCCACCTCGCGGGCGAGCACCGTCTTGCCGGTGCCAGGTTCGCCCTTGATGAGGAGCGGGCGCTTCAGGGTGATGGCGGCATTGACCGCCATGGTGAGGTCGCCCGTCGCCACATAGTCCGTCGTGCCCTGGAACCGCATACCCTGATCCTTGCCTGTCCGGGCGTGCCGCCGTCGCCGGATCTCGTGACCGGAAAGCATAAGGGAGGCCCCGGCCGGATCAAGCGTGCCATCCGCCACTGCGCCAGGGTGGCGACCCGGCCGATCCTGCCCGGTTCGCGGATGCCCCGGCAACTTCTGCCGGGTGCGGCGCAAGGTGCCGAGACGTTAACTCAACCGAAACCCTGTCGGGGTGTCAAAGCCTTGAAATAACACGGAAAGCAGCCGCCGACGAAGCTGGCACGACGTTTGCGCTTGAGGAACCCGGCAGCCCGGTGCGGGCCCTTGTGTGCGTCCTCAAGAGGAAAACGATCGTGGGTATCCTCTCTGCAATGAACAAGTCGGTGAGCGGCCTCAACGCGCAGTCCTTCGCGCTTGAGAACATCTCCGGCAACATCGCCAACTCGCAGACCACCGCCTACAAGCGGACGGACACGAGCTTCCAGGACATGATCCAGGGCTCGTCCAACAAGCCCGCCAACATGACGTCCGGCAGCGTCAGGGCCACCGCCCGGTCGACCCTGACCTCCCAGGGCGGCATCGAATCCTCCGGCAACGCCACCTACATGGGCGTCAAGGGCGCCGGCTACTTCGTCGTCCGGGAGAAGAGCGGCGAGGTGGACGGCTCGTCCGTGTTCAACGCCACCCCGCTCTACAGCCGGCGCGGCGACTTCCAGCTCGACCGGGAGGGTTTCCTCGTCAACGGCGCCGGCCACTACCTGACGGGCCTTGCCATCGACCAGAGCACCGGCAACGCCATCGGCGACACGCCGGAGGTGATCCAGATCGGCAACGACGAATTCCCCGCCGCCGCCACAACGGTGATCGACTACAAGCTCAACCTGCCGAAGGTCCCAACCACCGAGACCTGGGACGCGGCGCCGGAGGGCGACGACCTCCTGGCGGAGAACAACACCGCCTTCGTGGAGAACACCATCTCCGGCCAGACGGTGACCATCTACGACGCCACCGGCCAGCCGCTGAACGTCCAGTTCCGCTGGGCCAAGCTGACCACCGGGGAGGGCGAGAACACCCAGTGGCAGGTCTACTACAAGAGCGACAGCGACGCCGCCGACGGCGAGCAGATGTGGACCGGGATCGACCAGGTCTACGAGTTCGACGCGGACGGCCAGATGGTCGAGCCCGCCGAAGGCCAGGTGGATCTCACCGACATCGTGGTCGACGGCTCCACCTTCCCGACCATGCGCATCCAGCACGGCACCTCCGGCATCACCCAGTACGCCGACGAGAACGGCGCCGCCCGCGTCCGCCAGCTCACCCAGGACGGCGTGCCGTCCGGCAGCTTCGTCGACGTCTCCATCAGCGACGGCGGCCGCATCACCGCCAACTACTCCAACGGCAAGACGCTCGACATCTACCAGATCCCGCTGCGTTCGTTCGCCGGCGAGTCCTGGCTGAGGGCCGTCGACGGCGGCGCCTACATGGAGACCAAGGAGAGCGGCCCGCCGATCTCCGACGCCACCGGCTCCATCGTGGGCTCGGCGCTGGAGAGCTCCAACGTCGACATCGGCGAGGAATTCACCAAGCTCATCGTCACCCAGCAGGCTTTCTCGGCCAATTCGCGCGTCATCTCCACCGCCGACCAGATGATGAGCGACGTCCTCAACATCATCCGCTGATCGGCCGGATGCGACCGGCGTCGGGTGATCCGGCGCCGGTTCCTCGTTTGTGAGTTCCGCCGCCATGGGTATCGGGTCCGCGCTCAACATCGCTCTGATGGGCCTCAAGTCCACCCAGTCGGGCTTGGAGGTGACCGCCGGGAACGTGGCCAACGCCGGCTCCACCGGCTACAGCCGCCGCGTTCAGACCACGTCCGCCCAGGTGGCCCTCGGCGAGACGATCGGCGTCAAGGCCGACGTGGTCAAACGGGAGCTGAACCTCTACGTCCAGAAGCAGTGGCGCACCAGCGCCGCCAGCGCTGAGTACGCCACCATCCGCGCCGACGCCCTCGACCGGCTCGACCAGATGATCGGCGGGCCGAACAACGTCAATTCGCTCGACAGCGTCTTCAACGGTTTCAAGCAGGCGATGGAGACCCTCGCCACCTCGCCGGAGGACCGGGCGAGCCGGATCGAGGCCGCCGCCGCCGCCGAGACCGTGGCGACGCGTCTGCGCAGCCTCTCCACCGACGTGCAGACGCTCCGCCAGGATGCCGAGACCTCGATCTCCGCCGACGTCGCCGAGGCCAACAACCTCCTGCAGCAGATCTCCAAGCTCGACAGCCAGGTGGTCGCCCTCGGCGCCGGCAACCAGAGCACCGCCGGCGTCATGGACCAGCGCGACGCCGCCATCGACAGCCTCGCCAAGTTGATGGACATCCGCGTGGAGGAGCAGGACTTCGGCGCGGTCGCCATCTACACCGGCGCCGGCCAGCTCCTGTTCGACGACCGGGCCGCCACATTGTCCTTCGACGAGCGCGGCGGCGTCTCGCCCCAATCCACCTGGAGCCTCGACCCGGACGAGCGCAGCCTCGGCACCGTCACGCTGACCGGCCTCGGCTCCGACGGCGTCGACCTCTTCGCCTCCGGCGCCTTCCGCACCGGCTCGATCGCCGCCCACAAGCAACTGCGCGACGAGACGCTTGTGGCCGCCCAGGCCCAGCTCGACGAACTGGCCGAGAAGCTGACCTTCGCCCTTGGCAACCGCAACGACCCGGGCACCGCCGTCACCGACGACCTCGGCCGCGAGGGCTTCTCGGTCGACCTCTCGAACTTCGCCGAGGGCAGCACGCTCTCGGTCCGCTACACGGTCGACGGCGAGACCCGCAGCGTCACCTTCGTCGGCACCAAGGACGGCGTCACGCCCGACCCGGACTTCACGGCGGACCCGAACGACACCGTCATCGGCATCGACAGCACCCAGTCGATCGACGACATCATGGCGGCGATCGCCGGCGCCATGCCGGACGTCGCCGCCGAGGTCGACGGCACCACGCTCAGCGTCTTCGACGACGGCCCGGACGGCGGCACGTCGATCGGCGAGGCCCGCGCCTCCATCCCGTCGCCGAGTCTCCAGTCGGGCGACGCCACCTTGCCGCTCTTCATCGACACCGGCACCGCCGACGGCTTCTATTCCGGCTTCAACGAGGGGCGCAGCCAGAAGGCCGGCTACGCCCAGCGCATCGCCCTCAATCCGGAGGTGAAGGCCGACCCGGCCTACCTGGTGAAGATGGCCGCCGACACCCCGGCGAGCGACAACACCCGGCCCCGCACCATGGTGGACGCGTTCACGAGCCTCACCTTCACCTTCTCGCCGGATACGGGGGTCGGCTCTATTTCGTCGCCCTTCTCCGGCAGCACCGAGCAGTTCATCCGCCAGATCGTCTCCACCCAGGGGTCGGCGGCGGAGAACGCCAAGGCGGTCAAGGAGGGCCAGGACATCGTCACGGCCAACCTCGCCGACCGCTACGACGGCAGCCGCGAGGTCGACCTCGACAACGAGATGGCCCAGCTCATCGAACTCCAGACCGCCTACCAGGCCAACGCGAGGGTGCTCGCCGCGGCCCGGGAAATGCTGAACTCCCTGATGCAGATCTGACGGGCGCCCGGGGCCTCGGCCCGCGCCGCCTCGACGGGATGACCAACGATGCCGATCTCCAACGTCGCCTTGCGCACCACCATGGCCCAGCTCGCCACCATGCGCTCGCAGCTCGACACGCTGCAGCAGCAGCTCGGCACGGGCAAGAAGGCCGACACCTACGGCGGTCTCGGCGCGCAGCGCTCCATGTCCGTGTCGTTCCGTGCCCGGGTCGCCGAGGTGGAGAGCTACACCGCCTCCGTCAGCCAGGTGTCCCTGCGGGTGAAGCTGATGGACAGCGCCCTCAACCGGCTCGGCGAGGTGCCGACCGACATCCGCTCGGCCATCGATCCGAACTCCTACGTGCTCCGCCAGGACGGCAAGACCGACGCCCAGAAGGTGGCCCGGATCGGCCTCGACGAGGTGATCGGCCTCCTCAACGTGCAGGCCGACGGGCGGTATCTCTTCGCCGGCAAGGACAGCGAGACCAAGCCGGTCGTGGACCTCAACACCATGCTGGAGGGCGACGGCAGCCGCTACGGCCTGCGCCGCGTCACCGAGGACCGGCTGATCGCCGACCTCGGCGTGGAGGGTCTCGGCCGGCTGGAGCCCACCGTTGCCGGCGCGACGGCGAGCCTCGACCTGCAGAATCCGCCGTCGGAGGTGTTCGGCTTCTCCATCGCGTCGTTCGAGAACGACCTCACCGGCACCACGCTCGCCGGCGACGAGACCACCGGCCTCTCGGTCACCTTCTCCGACACGCCGCCCGCGGCGGGCGACACCTTCCGCCTGTCCCTCAACAACCCGGACGGCAGCACATCCGCCATCACGCTCACCGCCACCACGGCGGACCCGCCGGCCGACGGCGAATTCCTGATCGGCGCCGACGCCGACGCCACCGCGGCCAATTTCAACGAGGAACTGACCGCCCAGATCCGGGCGAAGGCCAAGACCGACCTTTCCGCCGCGTCCGCGGTCCAGGCGGGGCGCGAGTTCTTCGACACCTACGGCGGGGCCAACCCCAAGCGCATCGACAGCGCCAGCACCGATCCGGCCGATCTTGCCGTCGCCATCGAGCTCCGCGACGGCACGGCGGGCGACACGGTCGTGTGGTACCGCGGCTCCAACGAGGCGATCGACCCGGACGATCCCGCCACCAGCCCGCGCAACGACGTGAAGGCCCGCATCGACACCAACGTCGACATCAGCTACGGCGCCCGCGCCAACGAGGAGGGCTTCCGCACGCTGGTCTCGTCGCTCGCCACCGTGGCGGTGGCGTCCTTCAGCGCCGACGAGCCCAAGGACGGCGCCCGCTACCAGGCCATCATGGAACGAACCCGCGACGCCCTCGCCTTCGACCAGGGCGCCTCCGGCCCCAAGGACGTGCACGCCGAGATCGCCGTCGCCGCCAAGGTGGCCAACGACGCCAAGGACCGGCATGCGGTGAACAAGGGCGTGATGCTCGACATGGTCGACGGCATCGAGGGCGTCAGCATGGAGGAGGTCGCCGCCGAGATCCTGTCGCTGCGCACCCGCATGGAAGCCAGCTACTCCGCCACCGCCCGCATCTCCCAGCTCTCGCTGGTGAACTACCTCTGACGGGTCGGCAGGCAGCGATCCCGGCCGCCTCGTCATCCGACGGAAGTCCGCAGCGCCACCGCCGTCCCGCCCACAACGCCATCCGGCGAAAGTCGGCAGCACCACCGCCGCCCCACCCGCATCGTCATCCCGACGAAAGCCGGGATCCAGTCGAAGGCGGTCCGAACCGCACCGGCGTGTCGTTCACGCCCTCAACGCCACCATCGTCATGGTCCGCGCAGGCGGACCACCCACGCATTCCTTCCCGCAGGAAATCGTCCTTGCGCCAGGCCCTCGCCAAACCGCGCATTGCGTGGATGGTCCGCCTGAAGCGGACCATGACGACCGGGAATGTAAGCGGCAGGACGGGATAGGATCGGTCTTTCCGGAGGACGCGATCGGATCGGTCGTTCCGGTCAACCATCCACGCACTTCGCAACGCGCCCGAGCCGCCATTCACGTCCCCATCGTCAAGGCCCGCTCGGCGCGAACCGTGACGCAAGGGCACCGAGGGGAGGGCGCGCGGGGACGGTCGTGGGACGCGAGGGCGATACCGCGCCTCGACCCACCCCGTCTCAGCCGGCCGATCCGCGCAGGCCGGCAGCGATGTTGGCGTTGATGAAGATCAGGGAGGTGAGCTTGTCCGGCTGCGGGTCCGAAAGCACCCGCATGGAATGGGAGAAGATGAACACGGCCATGTTGGCCACGTTGGTCTTCACCTCCGGCGGCAGCGGATTGTCCGCGCGCGTGGCCGAGGTGGCCAGGATGGTCCAGAGTTTCCGGTTGAAGGTGATCGCGTCGTCGAGGTCGGCGCGGCCCTGGTCCCAGTTGTCCCGCACCGCCTGCAGCCTGGCGGCCGCCTTGATCAGCAGCGAAGCTTCGAGCTCACGCGGATTTGCCGTCGTCTGCTGGGTCCGCTGATACGCTTGAGCTACCTGATTGTACATGGCTTATCAGCTTCTGCTCGTACTCGATAAGGGCGCGGGCTTCTTTTAGAGCTTTGTACAAGGAGTTGCTTAAGATATTGTTACTTATCCGCGTGACATACGGTATAGCACTTGGCGCAGCTTCGATGATGTCGCGCACGAACTCGAAGTATTCTTCCTGGAACTTGGTGACTTCCTTGGAAAGATACATCAGTTGTACTGCGAGATAGATTCGCTTGGCAGGGCTGTCCGCGGTCTTGGCCGTGAGGATATCCTTCTCGCGAAGGATGGGCGCATTGCCTTCGATGAAGAGGCGCGTGCGCTGGTTGTCGTTCGTGATGACCGACTCGCCGATGATGATCCGTTCGCCGGGCTTCAGTTCAACCTTGAGTGCCATCTCGTCCGTCCCCTTTCTGGGGCAGAACGGACCGACTTATCCGAGAAGCCTGAGGACGCCCTGGTCGGCCTCGCTCGAGATGGTCAGCGCGTTCGCCGAAAACTGTTGCCGCAGCTGAAGGGCCAGCAGGTTCGCCGCCTCCTCGTCCTTGTCGGCCGCCGTCAAGGTTTCCGATCCGCTGATCAGCGTACCGGCGAACCCTTTCATAAAGCTTTCCCGGTTCTGAAGGATCGTGAGATTCATACCCAAGCTGGTGGCGTCCAGCCGCAGCGTCTCGCGGGCGGCCTTCATCACGTCCGTCAGCGCCTCCGCGTTCGCCGCCTCGAACCAGCTGCTCTTCTCGCCGGGGAGGGTGGCGAGGGTCTCGGTGCCTCCGCCATTGGTGGAGGTCAGCGTCACGTTGGCGGCCGCCTCGAAGGTGACGGTGCCGTCGGTGAAGCTCGCCCGAAGGCCGACGTCGAGCTTGGTGAAGGCGCGGGTCAGGTCGCCGACCGTGGTGGTGGCCGTGATGGTCAGGCTCGCCAGCACGGTGCCGTCGCTGTCGGTCGCCGCCAGTTCGTCGCCCTCTGCGAACACCCCGAGCGCGTCGACGAGCCGAGAATTCTCGGCAAGCGGCTCGCCGCCGTTCTGCAGGGCGAGACTCGCCCGTCCGATCGCGCCTTCCTCCAGGCGGGGCAGGCCGAGGCGGCCGGTGATGTCGGTGTAGTCCACCGCCTCGATGGCGAGGGCGTCCACCCGGTCGTCGCTGAAATAGAGCTTCAGGTCGTTGCCGGGGCCACCGAGCAGGTTTTTGCCCTGGTAGCCGCTGTCCTCCGCGATGCCTTCCAGATCCGTCAGCGCCTCGTTGAAGGTCTTGGCGAGGGCCGCGCGGTCGAACGCGTTCGGGTTCTCCGCCGCCCGGCCGATCAGCGCGTTGGCGGCGTCCACCACCTTCTGCATGGCGGTGATGCCGTTGTCCGCGGCCTTCACCACCTGGATGCCCTGGCCCAGCTGCTCCACCACCCGGCTGAGCGCCGCTGCCTGGTCGCTGAGGGAGCGGCCGGTGAAGTAGGCGCTCGGGTCGTCCACCGCGGTGTTCACGCGCTTGCCGGTGCCGATGCGTTCCCCGGAAATCCTCGCCTGCTCGATGGCCGTCTGCATGGCGAGCAGCGTGTTGCGATTGGCGCGGGTCATGGAAACGTCGGACATGGGAGCGGTCTCGGCCTCATGCGGGTTAACACCCTGATAACCATGTTAGGAGCGCTATGGGTTAACGAACCCTTAAGCCGCCCGAAACCGCTGGGGAGAACCGCGCGCGACCCCTCGAGTCGGGCTTCCCGTGCCGCCGCGCGAGGGCAGGGCGAACGGAAACGGGCGGAGCGTCGCCGCCCCGCCCGTCCGGACGTTCGCTGTCGGGAAAGCGCCTCGCCGGCGCCGTCCCGGTTCCGATTCGGCTTAGCCGAGAAGCCGCAGCACGTTCTGGTCGGCCTGGCTGGCGAAGGACAAGGCCGTGGACGACAACTGCTGTCGTGTGTTGAGCGCCAAGAGTTTGGCGCCTTCCTCGTTCTGGTCGGCGAGCGTCAGCCTGTCGGAGCCGGTCTGCAGCGTGTTGACCATCGCCTTGGTGTAGTCCTGGCGGATCTGCACGCTGGAAAGGTTGGTACCGAAGGTCGACGCCTGGGTGCGCAGGGTGGTCAGCGCGGTATTGAGCGAGTCGATCGTGGTGTTGATGCTCGCGTCGCCGTCGTCGCCCACGGACCAGTCCTCGACCGCGGCCAGCGACAGGTTCGACACCGAGGTCCAGCTCACGCCGCTTATGGTCAGCGAGTTCTGGGCGTCGCTGGTGCGCTCGTTGAAGATCACCTTCAACTCGTCGCCGTTGAGGAGGTTCTTGCCCTTGTAGCCGGAGTCCTCGGCGATGTCCTCGATCTGCGTGAGCAGATTGTTGTACTCGCTGGCGAAGGTGTTCCGGTCGGTGGTCGAGGCGCTGGCGAGGGCCTGGTTGGCCTTGGCCTTGGCGCTGTCGACCAGCTTCTGGATGGCCTTAATGCCTTCGTCCGCGGCCTTCAGGGTCTGGACGGCCTGCCCCATGTCGTCGAGCAGCGTGGTCAAGTCGTTGGCGCGGTCGCTGAGGGCGGCGGCGGTGAAGAAGTTGCCCGGATTGTCGAGGGCCGAGTTGACCTTCTTGCCGGTCGCCAGGCGGTTCTGGACCACCTCCTGCACGCTCGAGGTCTGCTGCAGGGCCAGAAGGTTGGCGCGGACGCCGGCAGCAAGTGTGACAGAATTCATGTCGAAGATCCCGTTCTAGGCATTTCAACCGCCTCGTTCTGGGCGGCTCGGGATCGATCCTGGCGGCTTAACCTCAAAAATGCGTAAACCGGAATTGTTAAAGCGCGCGGCGACACCGGCGAGGGAAGCCCCCGCCGGTGTCGCATTTTGCGTGACGCGTTAAGTCTTCGCCGCGATCAGAACAGGCGGAGCACGTTCTGCTCGGCCTGCGAGGCCAGCGACAACGCTGTCGAGGCAAGGCTCTGGCGGGTCTGCAGGGCCAGAAGCTTGGCGCCTTCCTCGTTGCTGTCCGCGTTCACCAGCTTGTCGCCACCCTCCTGGAGAGTGTTGATCATGTTCTTGGTGAAGTTCTGCCGGTTCTCCACCACGGTCAGGTTCGTACCGAAGGTCGAAGCCTGGTTGCGCAGGGTGGTGAGGGCGGAGGTCAGCGAGGTCAGGGTGGTCTCGATGGCGGTATCGCCGTCGTCGTCCGCGGTCCAGTCGGCCGCTTCGGAGAGCGACAGGCCGCTGGAGGCGTCGCCGTAGCTCACGCCGCTGATCGACATGGTGTTCTTGTCGGTGCCAGTCTTTTCGTTGAACGTCACCACCAGGCTGTCGCCGGCAAGCAGGTTCTTGCCCTTGTAGCCGCTGTCGTTGGCGATGCCTTCGATCTGCGTGAGGAGGTCGTTGTACTCCGACGCGAACTTGGCGCGGTCGGTGGTCGACGACGTCTGGGCGGCCTGGTTCGCCTTCGCCTTGGCGGCTTCGACGAGCGTGGTGATGCTCTTGATGCCTTCGTCGGCGGCCTTCAGCGTCTGCACCGCCTGGCCCATGTCGTCCAGGAGGGTGGAGAGGTCGTTGGCGCGGTCGTTGAGCGAGGCGGCCGTGAAGAAGGAGTTCGGGTTGTCGAGAGCCGAATTGACCTTCTTGCCAGTGGCAAGACGGTTCTGGGTCTCAGACATCAGGTTGGCGGTCTGCTGCAGCGAGATGAGGTTCGCACGCACGCCCTGAGAGATAGTAACGCCAGCCATAGTTCTGGTCCTTTCTGGTCTTCGATACGCTTCTCGTCCTGAGAAGTGAGACCATTAGGCCGGCTGACATGTAATGATATCTGAATATATCTAGTTAACAGGCATACAGGTTAATCCGGAACTACTGTTTACCATATGAGATATACGATGAATGGGCTGTTTACGTTAAGCAAACGAAACGCTTAACTATAAGTCCGGGCGCGGTTTCGGCGAGTATATCTTTCATCAACCATCCCGTTTGCGTCTTGCGAGGCAAATTGCGACGGCTGCGAAAACCGGCATGAAGCCACAAGCGGCACGGAAACGGCCGAACGGGTGCCGCCGCGGCCGACAATCGGCAGCAAGGGCGGACCGGGGGAGGGTGGTCTTGGCGTGTGGCGCGGGTCGTAAGCGGCGGATCAGCGCTTCAGGGCGCGCCGGACCTTCATGCGCGCGGAAGCCTTGCCGGCGCGGCGGGCGGGGCCCACGTGATGGATGAACTCGTCGATCACCACTGAAAGGCTGCCGCCGCACTGGAGCCAGCGGTGACAGAAGGCATAGTCTTCGCCGAGCGTGACGGTGCCGGTGTTCGGTACCGCGTCGAAGCAGCGGATATAGCTGCCGTCGAGGCCCATGGCGCGCACGACCGCCGGGGCGGTCCGATCGTGGATGTCGGGAAGCGTATCCCGCATGGTCTCCAGCACGATGCGCTCGATCAGGAGGGCGCCCGTGCCGCACCGGCTGACCGGCGCGAAAGAGCCCTCATGATCGACCAGCCGCGGCGTGGTGCCGTCCTCCGCGTCGACGCCGATCCGGAACGCGTCCTTGTTGGGGATGTATTCGTTCGAGGCGATCTCGACGATGCGCATGTCGTTGAAGCGGCGCGCCATCTTGACCACCAGGTCGCCTTTCAGCGACCGCGCCGGATAGACCGCGCCGACCACCGGCTTGCCGCTGTCCAGCATCTTGTCCATCAGCGGCGGGAAGAAGCCCATGTCGCTGTCGAGGAAGAAGAGGTGCGTGAAGGTCGGGTCGTTCAGCACACGGGACGCGAAGATGTTGCGGACGAGGCGAAGATCGAAGGTCTCGATGAAGTCGAGTTCGAACCGCACGTCCGGCCGCCGCACCGCGTAGGTCTCGATCAGTTGCAGCACGCTCGAGCAATAGTCGGCGCAAAGGTCGCCGTTCGCGGTGGGCGTGGCAATCAGGATGCGGGCGGGCGCCATCGCGGGTCCTCGCGTCAGAGGAAGCCGAGCTTCAGCTTGCTGGCGAAATGGCCGATGAAGCGATGCTCGGAGAAGCGGGTGACCATGGCCTCCACGTTGGTCCAGATCTCGCCGCCGCAATCTTCCGTCCAGAAGCGCGCGAACCCCGCGCCCTCGGCCACCTCGTCGGCGCGCCGGATGGAGGCATGCTCGAAACACTCGATGATGAGGTCGCCGTCGTAGCCGAGCTTGCCGTAGTCGCTCCGCTTCTCGCGGATGACGATGTCGGGGCGCTTCTCGGCCAGCCGCTCCAGGGCGTCGCGGCGGATGAGGAGGATGCCGGCGCCGCAGGTCTTCACCCGGGCGAAGGCGCCGCGCATCACCGGCGCCGGGCCGTTGGGACCGGGTGCCAGCACAAGGTCCTCGTCGCCGCCCACATAGGTGGCCGCCAGGGCCTCCGCCATGTTGGCGTCATCCACCTTGCGCGCCGCCTCGAGGAAGGCCTGCCGGTCGAAGGTGCGGGTGGGGTAGGGGCAGGCGACCACCGGCTTGTCGAAGGTGATCATCTGCTCCACGGTCTCCGGCGAGACCGCCATGTCGGGATCCACCAGCAGAAGATGGCTGACGGCGGTGTCGGCGAGCGCCTGGCTCGCCAGCGCGTTGCGGCAGAAGCCCATCAGCGTGCCGCTGGCCAGCTTGTGCACCATCGGCGTGTTCGGCCGCTTGCGGCGCATGTGATCGATCGTCTTCACCACCATCTGGAAATGCACGGTGGTGATGAGACCACGGGCGTTCGGGGTGCCGAACAGGATCGCCATCGCAGTTTTTCCGCCTCAAGCGCCTCAGCGACCGCTGACGAGCTTCTGTTTCAGGTCGTAGTTGCCCGTCACCACCCGCGTCCCGGCATGGGTGACGAGCGCGTCGGTGGCGACCCAGAGTTCGCCGTGGCACTCCTCCACCCAGCGGCTGGTGAACGACAGGTCCTCGCCGAGGAGCACGCCTTCCGGGCTGCGGCGGGGCGCGAAGAAGCGCACGAACCCGGCCGGCCGGCCACCATTCGGGGCCTTGAGCGTCAGCGACGGGCAGAACAGGCGCATGGTCTCCAGCGCG
This sequence comes from Mongoliimonas terrestris, assembly GCF_001927285.1. Lineage (GTDB taxonomy): Bacteria > Pseudomonadota > Alphaproteobacteria > Rhizobiales > Pleomorphomonadaceae > Chthonobacter > Chthonobacter terrestris. The sequence goes on from NZ_MSIG01000005.1 coordinate 150,374, forward strand.
TCCCGCCGAATGAGGAGAAGGCCCGAACCCGTCTGCCGCGCCGGGATCAGCCCGGCGTTGTTCGCCGCGCCGATCATCCGCTCCGGGGCGAGGTCGATGAGGTCCGGCGTGTAGGAGGCCGCGCACACCTCGGCCAGCATCGGGTTGGCGTAGGTGAGGGCCATGTCGCGCAGCCCGTCCAGGTCGCGGTGGCGCTGCGGGTAGATGGTGCCGATCATCGGCTTGTCGGCCGCCAGCAGCATGTCGATCAGCGCCGGCCGGAAGCCCATGTCCGTGTCGATGAAGAGGAGGTGCGAGTAGCTGTCGTCGTCCAGCACCCGGTTCGCCAGAAGGTCGCGGGCGGCGGCGATGTCGCGCCCCTGGGGCATCTCCAGCTCGAACCGGATGTCGGGGCGGGTCCGCATGTAGCTGCCCACCAGCGACAGGAGGGCGCTGCAGTAGGAGACTTCCACCTCGCCGTCGGCGGTGGGGGACCCGATCAGGATGCGCATGGTCACTCCAGGAAGGTCGGCGGGGCGGGCCGGGTCGAGCGGGCGGCCGCCGAACGGCGGCGGCCCGCCCGATCAGACGTGGCCCATCTGCAGCTTGGTGAGGAAGTGGCCGGCGATGGTGTCCTCCACGCGGCGCTGCACCGGCTCCACGAAGCAGGCCCAAAGCGCGCCGCCGGCCTCGGTCCAGCGCTTGGCGAAGGCGTCGTTATCGCCGAAGAGGGCGTCCGGGCCCTCCGGCATGGGGTCGAAAGCCTGTAGCACCGGGCCCTTGATGCCGAACTGGCGATAGGGATCGGCGCCGTCCGGCAGATAGATGTCCGGATGGGCGGCCTTCAGCGTCTCCATGGCATCGCGACGGATGAGCAGGAGGTCGTTGCCGAGCCGCGTCACTCGCATGAAGCCGTTCTGGAGGATGAGGTCCTTGGTGCCCGGCTCGTTCGGGTTGTCGGTGAGCATCACCGCGTCGCCGCCGCCGGCGTACTCCAGGGCGCAGATCTCCGCCTCCGCGCCGGTCGAAACCTCACGGGCGCGCACCGCGAAGGCATCGCGGTCGAGGGCGCCGGTCGGGTAGGTCGCGCCGAGCACCGGCTGGTCGAAGGCGAGCATGCGCTCCACGAGGCTCGGCCGGAACCCGATGTCCGGGTCGACGAGCAGCATGTGGCTGTAGTCCGGGTCGTTCAGCAGCACGCTGGCGAACGCGTTCCGCGCCCGGTGCACCACCGTCGCCTGGGCGATCTTCAGGTCGAGCGAGATGTGATCGTAGTTCTTCGCGAACGTGGTGAACAAGGTCACCAGGCTTTGCAGGCAGGTGGTGCTGACCGTTTGCCGGTAGGCCGGAATACAGACGAGAATCTTCATAGTCAGACTCCGATATGCTTTAAGAGACCATGAACCGGCAGGGTTAATGCAGGGTTAAGACCTGGATCCAGGATGGAATGCGGGTCTGCCGCCGATGATCAGCGGCTCGGCCACAGCAGAGTCGGCGCCAGCCGCGCGTGGACGCAGGCATTCGCCATCGCCGGGTGGACGCGCCGGCAGGCGGCGAAGCGGTCGCCGTCGAAGGCCGCGAAGGCCGCCGCGGCGCGGGCCTGGAACTCCGGCACGAGGTCATCCGGGATCTGCTTGTGCACCCACCCGAGGAAGCCGACCCGGAAGCTGCTGTAGGCCGGGTAGTAGGCGTCCCGGTCCGGCCGCCCCTCGAACAGCCGATCCACCTCGTCGAGCGCCGTGAACACGTCGAACCGCTCGCGGCCCTTCCGGTTGGTCAGCCGTTCGCCGCCGTCGCTGGCCCGGTAGCGCACGCCGACCTGGTTGAACGCCAGGAAGCGCTCCGCCTCCATGAAGCTCTGCCAGTGGGCGAACACGTCGTTCTGCACCCGCGTCTCGGAAAAGCGGAGGCCATAGCGCCGCGCGGCGGTCGTGCGGTGGATCTTGTTCCAGGGAAAGTTCACGAGGCCGAGGAAGCCCGCGCCGTCGGTTCCCTCGAATCCCACCAGCATCCGGCTGCCCATCTCCTTCGTCCAGATCTCCGCGTCGCCGGCCCCCATGGCGAAGGTCTCGTCGGGCGAATGGGTGAAGACGCTGTAGCGGAACAGGAGGAAGTCGCCGCCGAACTGGTCCAGGTGGCCGATCGCCGCCTCCAGGGTCGGCGCGACGATGCGGTCGTCCGCGTCGAGGAAGAGCGTATAGGGTGCGGTGACGGACAGCATGCCCCGGTTCCGCGCAGCCCCAGCGCCCCGGTTCTCCGACTGGCGGATCACGGTGACCCGCGGGTCCCGGCCGGCCGCGGCCGCCGCCGTGTCGGCCGTGCCGTCGGTCGAGGCGTCGTCCACGACGACCACCTCGGCGACGAAGGACGCGTTCAGAAGCTCCTCGATGAGAGGGCCGATGGTGTCGGCGCGATTGAAGGCCGGAATGACGACGGCGAGCTTCATGGCTGCGGCTCCGGGAGCATGGGTCTCAGGTCGGATGGTCGGCCGGGTCGGCTGCGTCAGGCGCTTCGACCTCAGGCGACGGCCGCGCTCGATCGGCCGGTGCCGGCCTTGCCCGTCCCCGCCTTGGCGGAGCGGAGCAGCGCCGGGATGTCCACGATCCCCCGCACGGCAGCCACCAGCCGGGCCAGCGCCTTGTCGTTCGCGCCGCCGGCGTTGACGCCGTCGTAGAGGTTGGGCGACGGCCCCATGGCGGGTGGAAACTCCCAGTGGCGGGAGCCCGCCGCCGCCGGCGACACCGGGATCGCCGGCACGCCGCCGAGAAGGGTCGCGACCCGGAAGGCGAGATCGTCCTGGGCCGGGGCGAGGGCGCTCAGCGTCTCCATCACGGCAGCGTCCGGAAAGGCGAGGGTCGGGTAGAGCACGCCGCCGCGTCCGGTCGGGAACACGCCGAGCCCACCCGCCGGATCGACGGCGGTGTCCCGGTGAACGAGCGGCCAGGTCTCGTAGGGCGTCATGCCGGTGGCGGTCGCGCCGGCGATGCGGGCGCGGTAGCAGGCGATGGCCGCCGCCGGTCCGGCCGCCCGCACGAGTCCCTCCAGCCAGCGCGGCGGGTAGAGCACGTCGTCGTCGGCGGTCGCCACCCATCCGGGCGTCCCGGCGAGGCGTTCGAGCGTCGGAAGCAGTTTGCGGTAGGGTCCGGTGTTCGGCACCACCATCAGCTCCACCCGCCCGGCCGCGATCTCGCGGCGCGTCAGCGGCGGCAGATCGTCCGGGCGCACGCCCTTGTCCAGCAGGTAGGGCTCCGGCGAGATGGCGAGCATCACCTTGTCGGGCCGCAACGTCTGCTCCAGAAGCGTGACGAGCACGTAGTCCAGGGCCGGCAGCCGGTCGCTGATGACCGCAAGAGAGACGAGGAGGGGGGCGCGGCTCATCGGAAGGCCGGGCAAGCGGTGAGTGTCCGGACCGTCGCGCCAGTGCCGGCACGGCTGTGGGCCGGAGGGACCACGGAAAGCGTCATGGCGGTGCGGCTCGTCTCTTCAGGTGGCATGTGCCGCCGAGAATCCGCCCGTCATGGTTAATTTACGGTTACACTTATGTGCATCCATGCCCGCCGAAGCCAGGCGCCGCAAATGACTGCGGCCCGTCCGACCAGGTCGGCGGGCGTTGTTCGATCAGGCCCCGCGCGGGGAGGCCGGCACGTTGCCTGATCAGGTCGTCACGTCCACGCGTCCCGCGTCCGTGCGGCTGCCGGTCACGCTGTCCCAGGCCTGGATGGCGGCCCGCATGCGCAGCACGGCCTCCTCCGGCACCTGCTGGACCACGTCGCCGGACTGCACGTCGATCTTCTTGAACACGAACTCTTCAGACTTCTTGTCGTATTCAACCTCGCGTTCGACTTCCCGCGATTCCGCGTTGGCCTTCTGCTTGTCGCGGTTGGCTTTCACGGATTCGGCTCGGTTCGCCCGTTCGTCGCTGGAGGAACGGGACTCGTAGCCTCCACGCTCGCTCTTGGGCGTGTCGGTCACGGCCGCCGGTCCCGCCAGATCGGTCCGGACGGCCGTTTCACTGGCGGCCGGCGCTCGCGGCGTCGGCGCGACCAGACCGGCCGCAGCCGGTTTGATGCTGCCGATATCCATTTCGGTGTCCTCGGTTCGGCACCAGACGATATCTGGCGCTCCAAGGCTCAATCTATCGGGGAAGTTTTGCGGACCCGTGTCCCGAATCATTCAAAATTGAACGATTCGGCGTTTTCTCGCGGAGATCCGCCCGCGCCGGCGTTTGGCGAACGGCCGGTTCCAGATCCTACTCAAATCTTACGGAATCCGGCCTGCGGCGAGAAATCGCCGAAAGCCGTCCCCTGCGGGTCAGAAATTGCGATCGACGGCGATCCCGCGCATGGTCGTGTCGACCAGTTCGCCGGGTCGGCCAACCCGCCCGTAGGTGGCGGGACGCTGCTGGGAGCCGACCTCCGTGGCGACCGATCGCATCAGGTCCTCCGCCACGTCGCGGGCGGTCGCCAGCACGGCGAGGTTGATCTGCACCTCGGCGCGGAACACGTCGTGCCGGCGGCGCAGCATCTCGGTGCTGCGCGGGGCGAGGCGGCCGAGGGATGCCACCTCGTCACGGGCCATAAGCATCAGCCGGGTGTACTCGGCCGTCTTCTCCGTCTTCAGGTCGGCGAGTTCGCCGGCCGCCTTCAGCCGACCGGCCTTCACCAGCGCCGTCTCCTCGCCGAGGAGGGTCAGAACGTCGTCCATTGCCGTGTTGAGCTGCCGGATCAGGGCCTCGGCCGTTTCCGGGGAGGTGATCTTCGGCTCGCGCGCGGGGGTACGCGGGGTACTCGTCATGCTGCGCTGTCCTCTTGAATCTTCAGAAGCTCGCGCGCGACCGGTTCGGCCAGTCCAAGGCCGCCCCGCGCCACGAGGTCTTTCGCATAGGTGTCGGTCAGCATCTCCCGCCACGTCTCCGCGCCGGTGCCGCCGCCGGTCAGGGGGTCGACCGGGATCCCCTGCCACATGGTTTTGAGGGCGTCCGCCACGAACACCGCCTCGAACTCGCGGGCGACCGCCATAGCCTTGTCGTGGCCGGCGCCGGCCTGGAGCCGCGGCATGGCGGCGGCACTGCGGATGGCGGCCGTGTCGAGCGCGTTCATCACATCACCTCGACTTCGGCCTGCAGGGCACCCGCCGCCTTGATGGCCTGGAGAATGGAGATCAGGTCGCGCGGACCGAGGCCGAGGGCGTTCAGCCCGTCGACCAGTTCCTGCAGGCTTATGCCCGACCGGACGACCGCGAGCTTGCGCTCGCTCTCGTCCAGCACGTCCACCTGCGTGCGCGGCACCACCACCGTCTGACCGTCGGCCAGCGGATTGGGCTGCGAAACTTCGGGATCTTCCGTCACCAGCACCGTCAAATTGCCCTGCGCCACCGCCACGGTGGACACCCGCACGTCCTGCCCCATGACGATGATGCCGGTCGCCTCGTCCACCACCACCTTGGCGGGGAGGTCGGGCTCGACGATCAATTGCTCGATGTCGGTCAGGAGATCCACGATATTCCCCTGAAATTTGGGCGGAACCGAGACGCGCACCGTGCCCGGATCGATCGGCTCGGCGACGCCGGTGCCCATCAGGTCGTTGATCGCGAGCGCGATGCGGCGGGCCGTGGTCAGGTCGGGGTTGCGCAGCGACAGGCGAAGGCTGCCCTGGGCGGCGAGCTGGTAGGGGATCTCGCGTTCGATCACCGCGCCGTTGGAGATGCGGCCCTGGGTCGGCACGCCGCGGACAATGGTGGCGGCATCGCCCTCCGCCTTGAAGCCGCCGATGGCGAGCGGCCCCTGGCCGATCGCGTAGACCTCGCCATCGGCGCCGAGCAGCGGCGTTACCAGGAGGGTGCCGCCCTGCAGGTTCTTGGCGTCGCCGAGGGCGCTCACCGTCACGTCGATGCGCGTTCCGTTGGTGGCGAAGGGCGGCAGGTGCGCGGTCACCATCACGGCCGCCGTGTTGGCCGTGCGCATGTTGGTGTCGCGCACGTTGACGCCCAAGCGCTCCAGCATGGCCTGCAGGCTCTGCTTGGTGAAAGGCGCGTTGTTCAGGCTGTCGCCGGTGCCCTGCAGGCCGACCACCAGGCCGTAGCCGATCAGCTGGTTCTCACGCACGCCTTCCACGTCGACGATGTCCTTGATCCGCGACGCGGCATCGGCCGCCGGGGCGAACCCGGCGACGAGAAGAAGGGCGAGGGCGGCACGGCCGATCCAACGGGAAAGCATCAGGGGTCCTCGATCGAGCACGGGGGGCGGCATGGCTCCGCGGTTGCCGTCGCAAGCCGCGTGCCATGATCATGCACGCGGAATTCGCGGCAAGTCGCTGAAGATGAAGGTGTTTCGCTTTCACGCTACCCGGCGGCGTTTGCCGATCGTCAACCGTCCCGGCAAGAACTGCCGGTCGCTTAACGGCCCGTTAACCCAACCGGACGGAAATTGCCGTGCGTGGAGAGCAGCGGGCGTTCATGGCGTGGAGTGACATGCGGATCAACGGGACGAGCCGAATCGTCGGGCCCCAGGCCGGAAGCGCCGCACGGCGCGCCGACGCCTCGGGTGCGGCGTTCGCGCCGGCGGCCCCAGACACGCCGGCCCGCTCCAGCGCCGCCACGCATTCACCCATGCTGGGCGGCCTCGACGCGCTCATCGCTCTTCAGGGCCTGGAGGAGGATCTGCCCCGCCAGCGCCGCCGGCGGGCGGTCCGCCGCGGGCACGACATCCTGGACGTGCTGGAGGAAATCCGCATCGCCTTCCTCGGCGGCGCCTTCTCCGGATCTGCCCTCGACAGGGCCGCGGTTCTGCTGGCCGCCCTGGAACCCAGCGGAGATCCGGCGCTCGATGCCCTGATCGAGGACATCGCCTTGCGTGCCGAAGTGGAACTCGCCAAGCAGGGCCGTTTTCTGGAACGGTCCTGACGGGATCTTCGAAACCTGCTGCAACAGCTTGACGATCAACGGCTTTTCCCGTGTTTGTGAAGAGTCGACGAAGATTGTCCTTAGCCGTTGTGGCAACGGCTTTGCATGGCTATATTCCGCCCCGCATTCGAGGCAGGAGAGGATATCGGATGTCGATCGACTTGGCGGAAGACTATCGGCCGACCGAAGACGAGCCGTTCATGAATGACCGCCAGAGGGAGTATTTCCGGCGCAAGCTGCTCACCTGGAAGGAGGAGATCCTCAAGGAGAGCAAGGAAACCCTGCAGCACCTTCAGGACGACAACATCAACCTGCCCGACATCGCCGATCGGGCATCATCGGAGACGGACAGGGCGATCGAGCTCCGCGCCCGTGACCGGCAGCGCAAGCTGATCGCCAAGATCGACGCGGCGATCAAGCGCATCGACGACGGATCCTACGGCTACTGCGAAGAGACTGGCGAGCCGATCTCGCTGAAGCGCCTGGATGCCCGGCCGATCGCCACCCTGTCCATCGAGGCGCAGGAGCGCCACGAGCGGCGGGAGCGCGTCTACCGGGACGACTGATCGGCATCCCGCCCGAACAGGTTTTCAAGATCCGAAGCCGGCTTTGCTGACGATTGAGGCGGCGTACCCTGACCGGTGCGCCGCCTTTTTGCCGTGTCGCTTTATTCCCATCGCGTCGACGGACGCGGCCGTTCCCCATCCGCGTCGACGGACGCGGCCGTTCCCTTGGGGCCAGGAACGGCCGCGTCCATCCGGGTCGACCGGCAATTGGGGAGCGCCGGTCGGCGGGCCGGCGCGGCCAGTGGGGAGCGGGCGCGCGCAGCCGGGTCCGGCCGGCGACCTGGGGAGGGGCCGGCGCGGAGAGGGGGCGGGCCGGCGGCTCGGCTCTTTGCGAGCTGCCGGCGCCGCCGATCAGAAGGGCAGGAGGATGTCGAGCACCTGCTGGCCGACGCGCGGCTGCTGCACGTCGGAGATCTGGCCGCGCCCGCCGTAGGAGATGCGGGCCTCGGCGATCTTGGCGCTGTCGATGGTGTTGTCGGCGGCGATGTCCTCCGGCCGCACCACGCCGGCGACGATGAGTTCGCGCACCTCGAAGTTGATCCGCACCTCCTGGCGTCCCTCGATCACCAGGTTGCCGTTGGGCAGCCGCTGGGTGACGACCGCGGCCACGTCCGTGGTCACGTCCTCGGCTCGGTTCACCGTGCCGGTGCCGCGGGCCGACATGTCGCCGTTGCTGGAGACGAGCGCGTCCGCCGACGTGCCGTCCGGCAGGATCTTCAGGAGCTGGGTGCCGATCACGCCCTGGACGCCGAGGCTGTCGGACGAGGTCCGCTGGCGCTCGGTGGTGTTCTCGATCTCCGCCTGGTCGCTGATCCTCACCTTGACGGTGAGGATGTCGCCGATGCTCCGCGCGCGCTGGTCCTTGAAGAAGGTGCGGGCGCCCGACTGCCAGAGCGAGTTCGGCGCATAGCTCACCGGCTCCATCTGCGGCATGGGCATCTGCACCGGCCGGTAGCCGGGCGAGGCGGTGGGGTTCTCGATCGCCGACAGGGACGGCGGCCGGCCCACCTCCTTCAGCCGGTCGGCCTGGGCGCCGCAGGCGGCGACGGGCAGTGCCGCGGCGAGCGCGAGGGCGGCGCGGCGGCCGCGGATCGGACGGTGGGTCATTGGGTCAGCACTCCGACGCTGGCAATGCGGGACGCCCCGGTGGTGACCTCCACCACCCCGGGGGCGGTGACGATCCCCTGGACGACACGCTTGGACTGTTCGTTGAGGACGCCGACGAGCGCGCCGGAGGCGCCGTCGGCCAGGGCCCGGCCGCGCGCCGACAAGGTCAGGCCCGGCCGCCGGAAGATGATGGTGACGAGTTCGTTGCGGGCGACGAGGCGCGGCGCGTCGAGATCCGTCGGCAGCAAGGTGTCGCCGGCCCTGAGCGGCCGGCGGGCCGCCATGCCGACCGCCTGGGAGAGGTCGGTCATCACGCCGCGCGGCACCCGGCGCCGGTCGATCCGCTCCATCACCACGTCGGACGACGACAGGATAGCGCCCTTGGCGAGGGGCCGGCTCACCACCGGCAGCGTGATCGTCTCCACCGCCGTGCCGGTCAGGTCCACCGTGCGGCTGGTCGTGCCGACGTCGACCGCCACCCGGGCGGAGAAGCGGCCGGTTTGGGTCTGCAGCGCGAAGGACACCAGCACCGCCGGCGCCGCCGCCGAGGCATCCGCCGCGATCGCCTCCAGCATGGTCTCGAAGGTGACCGCCACGTCGTCCGGCCGGGCGGCGACGCGAAGGGCAGCGGCCTCGCGCACCAGCGCTTCCATCACGGCCTCGTCGATGGTCGCCGCCGGGCGCATCACCCGCACGGTGGCGAACGACGGGTAGACGAGCGGCAGGCCGGCGAGCCGGGCCGCCTCGACGGCCTGGTCCACCGGCAGTTCGCCCTCGACGCCCGGGTCGGGTGCCTGGAACACCGGCGTGCCGGCGAGCGGGCCGGCGCCGTCGTAGAGGTCGCCGAGCGTTACGTAGTCGCCGATCACCGTTACATCGCGCTTCAGTAGCGCTTCTGCGGCGGCCGGCCGGGTGGCGATGGCGGCGGCGATCGCCATGGCGATCAGGGTGGCGACGATCAGGCGGGTGAAGAACACTCGGGTCATCGGTCGTTCCCTCACCGGAGGTTGGAGGTGGCCTGAGCCATCTCGTCCGCCGCCTTGATGATGCGCGAGTTCATCTCGTAGGCGCGCTGGGCCGAGATGAGCGACGACAGTTCGGAGACCGCCACCACGTTGGCGGACTCCAGGTGGTTCTGCAGGAGGGTGCCGTAGCCCTCGTCGCCCGGGTTCGCCACCTGGGCGGGGCCGGAGGCGTCGGTCTCCAGGAAGAGGTTGTCGCCGATCGCCTCCAGGCCGGTCTTGTTGACGAACCGGGCGAGCTGGATCTGGCCGAGCACGGTCGCCGTGGAGGCGTTGCCGATGATCGCCTGCACGGTGCCGTTCTGGCTGATGGTGAAGTCGCGGGCGTTCTGCGGCACGGTGATGTTCGGCTGCAGGGCGTAGCCGTCCTGGCTGACGATCGTGCCCGTGGCGTCCAACTCGAACGAGCCGTCGCGGGTATAGGCGGTGCGCCCGTCCGGCATCAGGATCTGGTAGTAGCCTTCGCCGCGCACCGCGACGTCGGTCTCCTTGTCCGTCTGCTCGATGTCGCCCTGGCTCATGATGCGCGGCGTCGCCACCGTGCGCACGCCCGAGCCGACCGAGACGCCCGCCGGCACCAGCGTGCCGGCGTCGGAGGTCTGCGAGCCGACGCGGCGGAGGTTCTGGTAGAAAAGGTCCTGGAAGTCCGCGCGCTGGCGCTTGTAACCGGTGGTGCGCATGTTGGCGATGTTGTTGGAGATGACGTTGACGTTCATCTCCTGGGCCATCATCCCCGATGCGGCGATGCGAAGGGCCTTCATGGGTCGCTTCCTTTCCGCCGTCAGGCTCTGACGTCGCCGAGGCGTTCGATCGCCTTCTGGCGGAGTTCGTCGTGGTTGCTGATCATGCGGCTGATGCTCTCGTAGCTGCGGTTCACCTCGATGAGCCGGGTCATCTCGATGACGCTCTGCACGTTGGAGCGCTCCAGCGCCCCCTGCTGCACCCGGCCGCCTTCGGCCGGCACGGCGCCCTCGCCGGAGAAGAGGTTCTCGCCCTCCTTGGTCAGCGCCCGCTCGTCCGCGAAGGTGACCATCCGGATCCGGCCCCGGTTGCCCTGGTTGGTGGCGATGGAGCCGTCGGCGCCGATCACCACGTCGGTCTCGTTCGGCGCGAACACGATCTCGCCGCCGTCGCCCAGCACCGGCTTGCCGTCGTTGGTGATCAGCCGGCCTTCCGGGTCGAGCATGAAGTCGCCGGCGCGGGTGTAGCGCTCGCCGTCCGGCGTCTGCACCACGAAGAAGCCTTCGCCCTGGATGGCGAGGTCGAACGGGTTGCCGGTGGTCTCGATCTCGCCGGCGGCGTGGTCCGTGCTGGTGGTCCAGTCCTCCACGAAGGAGTGGATGCGGTCGGCGCGCGGGAAGGTGTTCGCCCGCGAGACCGGCATGCGGTACTCGTCCAGCTCGAGCGCGTCGCGCTTGAAGCCGGGCGTGTTCATGTTCGCCACGTTGTTCGCGATCACGTCGAGCTTGCGCCTGAGCACGAGCTGACGTGAGAGCGCCACGAGGGATGTGTTCTCCATCGGCGCAAGGTCCCCAAGTCTCGCGAACCGCTCCACGCTCCCCAGCGGGGCGGCCGCCAGGGGCCATTCGCACGCGCCGTGCCACGGTGCGAAACGAAGCGATTTCAGAGGTTTGGCTGAAAGGCGGCGGACCTGGGCGGGGGCCAATTCATGCCGACCGGCAACGGCGGGCGGCAGCTTTTGCCGGGTGGTTAACCGCTTTTAAAGAATTCGTTAACTCATATGAACGCACTGTCCTCGACAGGGACATGTCCGGTGCCGACGAGTCGGTGCACGGTGGTCAGGCGGGTGCGGGGCGATGGCCAAGAAGCCGAAGAAGGAAGAGAGTGCCGAGGCGCCGGCCGACGGCGAAAAGCCGAAGGGCCTCGTCGGCAAGCTCATGGGCAACAAGCTGATCCTCATCGGCGCGGCGGTCGGCCTGCTCGCCCTGGTGGGCGGCGGCGCGGCCTTCTTCATGATGGGCGGCGAAGACGAGACGGCGGTGGAGACCGGCCCCCCGGTGCCGGCCGAGCCGACCGCGTTCTACTACAACCTTCCCGTGATGATCGTGAACCTGACCTCCTCGGAGGAGCGTCAGGCCTATGTGAAGATCGAGGTGGCGCTGGAGGTGGGCGACCAGTCCATGCTGACGGTCATCGAGCCCAACATGCCGCGCGTGCTCGACGCCTTCCAGACCTACATGCGCGAGCTGCGCGCCTCCGACCTGCAGGGCTCCGCCGGCCTCTACCGCCTGAAGGAGGAGCTCCAGCGGCGCGTGAACGTGGCGGTCTACCCGGCGCGCGTGGACGACGTCCTCTTCAAGAACATCATCATCCAGTAGGCGGGGAGGGGACCTTGGAAAACGAGGACGAGATCGCCGACGACTGGGGCGCTGCGCTCGCCGAGCAGAACGGCGGCGGCGGCGACGACATGGACGATCTCGCCGCCGAATGGGGCGCGGCGCTCGAAGAGCAGGGCGTGGAGAACGCCGACGCGATGGCGGCCCAATGGGCCGCCATGGTGGACGACGGCGACAGCGACCTTGAGAATTCCACCCGCGGCGCCGACCGCGTGCTGAACCAGGAGGAGATCGACAACCTCCTCGGCTTCAACATCGAAGACCATATCTCAGGCGACACCAGCGGCATCCGCGCGCTGATCAACTCGGCCCTCGTCGCCTACGAGCGGCTGCCGATGCTGGACATCGTGTTCGACCGCCTCGTGCGCGAGACCACGACGTCACTGCGCAACTTCACCTCCGACAACGTGGAGGTTTCGCTCGACAGCATCTCCTCCGTCCGCTTCGAGGACTACCTGAACTCCATCCCCCTGCCGGCCATCCTCGCCGTCTTCAAGGCCGAGCAGTGGGACAACTACGGCATCGTGACCGTCGACTCTTCGCTGATCTACTCGATCATCGACGTGCTCCTCGGCGGCGGCCGCGGCACCACGGCCATCCGCGTCGAGGGCCGGCCCTACACGACCATCGAGATGAACCTCGTGCGGCGGATGATCGAGATCATCCTCGCCGACGCCGAAAAGGCTTTCGCGCCGCTCACCCAGATCCGCTTCAACCTGGAGCGCCTGGAGACCAACCCGCGCTTTGCCGCCATCTCGCGGCCGAAGAACGCCGCCATCCTGGTGCAGTTCCGGGTGGACATGGAGGACCGCGGCGGCAAGGTGGAGATGCTTCTCCCCTATGCCACCATCGAGCCGATCCGCGATCAGCTCCTCCAGATGTTCATGGGCGAGAAGTTCGGCCGGGACACCATCTGGGAAGGCCACCTCGCCACCGAGATCTACCACGCCACCGTCGAGGTCGACGCGGTCATGTGCGAGGAGGAACTGCCCCTCTCCATGATCCTCGACCTGGAGGTCGGCCAGACCCTTCTCTTCAACGTGGCGCCCACCGACCCGGTGTCGGTCAAGTGCGGCGACATCCACCTCACCTCGGGCAACATCGGCCGGCTCGGCGAGCGCGTCTCCGTCAAGGTGAACAAGCCGCTCCGCCGTCCGCGCATGACACTCGCCGCCTTCGAGCGCGCGGTTCAGAAAGATCTGGAGAAGACATGACGAGCCTCAATCTCGGGATGATCATCGAGATCATCGTCGCCATCCTCCTGGTCCTGACCATCGCCTACTGCATGGTGCTCAACAAGCGCCTGACGCGGCTGCGCGCCGACGAGGAGGTGCTGCGCGCCACCATTTCGGAGCTGATCACCGCCACCGAGATCGCCGAGCGCGCCATCCTCGGCCTGAAGGCCACGGCGTCGGAGTGCGAGAAGACCCTCGGCGGCAAGCTCAAGGCCGCCGACGGCGCCATCCTGGACCTGGACCGGCGGATCACCACCGGCAACGACATCGTCCGCCGTCTGGTGGCGATTGCCGGCGCCGCCCAGCCCGTCACGCACCCGCAGGCCGCCAGCGCCGCCGACGGCGCGTTCGCGGCCCCGGCCTATGCGCAGCCGCATGGCCATGCCCATGCGGCGCCCGCCACCGCCCGTGCCGGCGCGCCAGCCGGCGCCTTCGCCCAACCTGCCGCGCCTGCTGCGCCCGCGAACCCTGCCTTCTCGGCACCCGCGCCGCACAACCCGGCCACCGCCCCCCGCGAGCCGGTCACCCGGTCGCTCCAGCAGGCGGCCGAAGCCGCGGCGGAACGCCTGACAGCCTTCCGGCGCAACCGTGAGGAAGCCGCCTGATGGTGCGTCTGAGGCTGCTTCCGATCGTTCTCTTCGCCGTCTCGGCCCTTTTCGCGCTGAAGCTGCTTGGTCTTGCCACCGGCGTCGGCTCGTTCGGCGTCGGCCCTGCGCCCGCTGTGGCGGCGGGACCTGCCGCCAAGGGCGGCACTCTCATCGACGCGCCTCTCGATCTGCGCAGCGAGTTCCAGGCCCAGCAGAAGGCGCTGGAGGCGGCCGCGAAGTCGGCGGAAAAAGCCGAGGGCGGCACCGAACACGCGGAGGCGCCACACGCCGAAACGCCGGCGGATGCAGCCGCCGTTCCACCCGCGGAGACACCGCCGGTCGAAGCCCACGACGCCGAAGCGGCGGCCGCAGCCGCCCCCGAGGCCGAAGCCCCGGCGGCCGCGGCTCCCGAAGCCGCTGCTCCGGCCGCGGCCGACGGCCATGCACAACCGGCGGCGGCTGGCGAAGCCGGCCATGGTGCGGATGGTGGAAGCCACGACGCTCCGGCCGATCCCAACAACCCGGTCACCACGGTCCGGCCGCCCGAATACCAGCCTGAAGGCTCCAAGTCGGAGACCACCATCCTGCAGACCCTCTCCGGCCGCCGGTCCGAACTCGACAAGCGCGAGGACGACCTGATGCTCCGGTTGAAGCTGCTGGAGGCGGCCGAGCAGCGGCTGCAGAAGCGGGTCGACGAGCTGAAGTCGATCGAGACCCAGATCACCGCTGCCCGCCAGACCGAGGACACCGGCGCCGAAGAGCGCGTGAAGAGCCTCGTCACCATGTACGAGAACATGAAGCCGAAGGCCGCCGCCGCCGTTTTCGACACCCTGGACCTGCCGATCCTCCTCGACCTCGCCAAGACCATGCAGCCGAAGAAGATGGCCGCGATCCTGGCGCAGATGTCGCCGGCGAATGCCGCCCGCCTGACCACCGCGCTGGCCGCGCGACGCACCGAGACCGTCGCCGCGTCCCCCGCCGGCGCCATCCCGGGCGCCCCCGGCATCGGCCAGACCGAGCCCGGGCTCGACGCCCTGCCGAAGATCATGCCGGCCGGCTCTCAGCCGTGACCGGCCGGCCATCATCCGCGGCTCCAGAAAACCGGCATAAGCCGCGGAAAACGCAAGGACGGCGTAACAGCACATTAAGCGCGACGCATTAGTTTCTCCCCTTGGACGGACCCTTCGTCGGTCCGCGCGTGGGTGAGTGATGGTTGGGTGCGTTGACGAACGTGACGGGCGCATCGGCGCCGCGCTCCGCCGGCTGGTCCGGGCGGTTGCGGCGTTCCTGTGCCTCATCGCCGTCGCGATCGCGCCCGCCGCCGCCGCCGAACGCGCCGAGGTGACGGTGGAGGATGGCGGCGGCTACGGCCGCATCGTGGTGTCCTTCCCGGCGCTCAACCTTTTGCCCAAGCACACGGTCCGCTCCACCAACGGCGTCCTCGTCGTCGAGTTCGACACCGAGGTGGAGATGGACGTCGGCCGCATCCCGATCGTCCTCGGCCGCTATGTCACGATCGCGCGCAACGATCCCGATGGCCGGGGCGCCCGGCTTGCGCTCGCCCGCGCGATCAAGGTCAACACCATGGAGGCCGGTTCCAAGCTCTTCCTGGACCTCCTTCCCGCTGACTGGGCCGGCCCGCCGCCCCGTCTGCCCGACGAGGTGATCGCCGAGCTCGCCCGCAAGGCCGACGAGGCCGCCAAGCTGGCCCGCGAGGCCGAGATCCTGCGGCTCGCCGGCAGCGTGCGCCCGGAACTCGACATCCGCATCGGCCGCAACCCCACCTTCACCCGCATCTCGTTCGACTGGAACCTGCCGTTCCAGGCCGACTTCAGCCGTGGCGAGACCAGCGTGGTGCTGACCTTCGACCGGAAGGCGGAACCTGACCTCGGCCCGCTGAAGGCCGACATGCCGCCTTTTCTGGAAGACATCTCCGCCGACACGGAGAGCGGCGACGGGGTGGTGTTCCGCCTCGTCGTGCAGCCTGTGGCGGACGTGCGCGCCTTCCGGGACGGCGACAGCTACGTGGTCGACATCCAGGGTCCGATCGATGCGGCGAGTCTCGCGCCCGCCGACCGAAACCTGCGCGCCGCGCTTTCCGCCGACACCCCGGACGAATCGGCGCGCAGCGAGCGCGTGACCTCCCTCGGCGCGGAGACGGCGACCCCCGCTCCCGCGCACGAAGATCCGGCGCATGGGGCCGGCGACCATTCCGCTCCGCCGATGGTCGAAGACGCTGCCGCCGCGCCTGTCCGCGAAGCCGCGGCGCCGGCCGGTCGTGACCCGTCCACCTTGCCGGACGACGCGATCGATCAGGCCATCGCCGAGTCCAAGCCCGTCGCTCCGAAGCTGCCGCTCGTGGTGGAGCGCCGCGCTCCCGCCGCCGACACGGCCGACACTGCCCACTCATCCGATGCTGCCCATTCGGCCGACACGGCCCACGCCGCCGATCCGGAGGCGGAGGTTGGGGAGTCCGGCCCCGCCGCGGCCTCGCCCTCGGCCAACGACTCCGACACGTCCGTGGAGGGCGGCGCGCTGCCGCTCGTCGATGCGGCCATCCGGGTGGAGGCCAAGCGCATCGGTCGGGCCACACGCCTGGTCTTCCCCTACAAGACCAACGTGGGCTCGGCCCTCTTCACCCGCGGTCCCGCGCTCTGGATGGTGGTGGAGGATCCCGCGCCGCTCGAGCTCGATTCCCTGCGCGAGGCGCTGGCCGGCATCGCCACGTCCGTGGAACTCATCGATCTCGATGGGGCGCGGGCGCTGCGGATCGTGCTCGGCGAGCCCATGCTCGCCACCCTCAACGCGGACGGCACCTACTGGATCGTCACCATCGGCGACATGGTGATGGAGCCGAGCCGCCCGCTGCCGGTGAAGCGCTCCATCCGCGAAACGGGGGCGAGCGCCCTCGACATTCCCTTCGGCCGGGTGAGTTCCATCCGCACCTTCAAGGATCCGGCGATCGGCGACGACCTCATCGTCGTCACCGGCCTCGGGCCGGCACGCGGCCTGATCAAACCGCAGAGCTTCGTGGAGGTCGACGCTCTTTCCTCCGCCCACGGCCTCGCCTTCGTGCCGAAGGTGGACGACATCCGCGTCACGGCCGGCAACACGTTGGTCAGCATCGACCGGCCGGAGGGGCTGGCGGTCTCCACCGCGGTGCCGAACCAGCGGGCCTCGATCATCGAGATGCCGCGGGCGGTCGGCGCCATCTCGGACGACCGGCCCGGCTACGTGGACTTCGGCGACCTGGAGGCGCGAACACCCGCGGACTTCTGGACAGGTCGCCACGAGCTCAACGCCAGCATCGCCCAATCCAAAACCCGCGAAGAGCGGGTTTCGCGTTGGTACCGGATGGCGGAATTCCTGCTCGCCAACAATCTCGCCTACGAGGCGCTCGGGGTCCTCGACCTGATCGCCGACTTCGCCGCCGACGAGGCCACCTCCCAGCGGATGGCGATGCTGCGCGCCGCAGGTTCGGTCATGGCCCACCGGCCGGCCGACGCGGTTGAACTCCTCGACAGACCGGAGTTCGAGACCAGCCCGGATGCGGCGGTCTGGAAGACGATCGCCCTGGAGGAACTCGGCGACCATCCGGGCGCGCGCCGCTCCTACGCGCGCGGCGACGCGGTGGTCGGCAGCTATCCGAAGCCGATCCAGACCCGCTTCCTCCTCGCCGGGATCGGGTCGGCCGTCGAGCTCAACGATTTCGGTCGGGCGCGCAGCCTGATGACGCAGCTCGACCCGACCTACCTCACCAAGAACGACCTTGCCACCATCGACCTCCTCAACGCCCGCGCGTCCGACGCCACCGGCCACATCACCGACGCCATCGACCTCCTGTCGAAGGCCGTCCAGTCGTCCACCGGCCCGGTCGAGGCGGAGGCCACGTACCGGCTCGTCAACCTGCAGCGCCGGGAGGGCTTGATCACGCCCGACCAGGCGGCCGATCGTCTGGAGCAACTCGCCGTCTCCTGGCGCGGCGACGACATCGAGCTCCGCACCCTGCGTACGCTCGCCCAGCTGTCGGTGGAGCGCGACGACTATCGGCGCGCGTTCGAACTGATGCGCATCGCCAACGAGATCGGCCCGGGCTCGGAGATCACCCGCCTGATGGAAGAAGAGATGCAATCCGCCTTCTCGGCGCTCTTCCTCGACGGCAAGGCCAAGGAGATGCCGCCGATCGACGCGCTGGCGCTCTACTACGATTTCCGCGAACTGACGCCCACCGGCAAGCGCGGCGACGAGATGGTCCGCAAGCTCGCCGACCGGCTGGTCTCCGTCGACCTCCTGCCGCAGGCGGCCGAACTCCTCACCTATCAGGTGGACAACCGTCTGCGCGGCGCCGCCAAGGCCAAGGTCGCCGCCGACCTCGCCCTCATCTACCTCCTCGACAACCGGCCCGACCGGGCGCTCCTCACCTTGAGCCGCAGCCGGCAGGCGGAATTGCCGGTCGCGATCGAGCGCCAGCGCCGGCTGGTGGAGGCGAAGGCGCTCGCCGACACCGGCAAGCCGGATCTCGCCCTGGAACTCCTGAAGCCGCTCAACGGCGGCGAGATCCAGCGCCTCAAGGCCGAGATCCTGTGGGCCGCCGGCCGCTACCAGGACGCCGGCGAGTCGTTCGAACGGCTGGTCGCCGGCCGCTGGTCGGAGGCGACGCCCTTCAGCGCGCGCGAGCAGCTCGACGTGATGCGCGCCGGCATCGCCTATGCGCTCGCCGAGGACCAGCTCAGCATCGACCGGCTGCGCTCCAAATTCGCGCCCAAGATGGCCGACACCCCGAACGACGGCGCCTTCCGCGTCATCACCAATCCGGTGGAGGGCACCGGCAACGCCTTCAACGACATCGTGCTCCGGATCGCCGCCGAGGACACGGTCAACGGCTTCCTGGAGGACTACCGGGAACGCTACATCCGGGGCGACGAGGACGCGCGACCGATCCTGATCGAGACGCCTGAGCCGCCCGCGCTCTCGCCGTCCATCCCCGCGCCGGACGCGCTGGGGCCGGCCGCCCCCGTGTCCAACCTCGACCCGGTGATCGAGCCGGCGCCGCGCCCCCTCGCCGCCGGCTGAGCGCACCCCGAAGCGGGAGCGGCCCGGAAAAAGGAAACGGCACGGACCCGAAGGATCCGCGCCGCCATCCGTCAGCCGATCGGGCCGGTTACTTGGCCGCGATGTCCTTGCCGAGCTTCATGAAGTAGGTCTCGCCGGAGGAGTCGTCGGTACCGTCGTTGTCGGTCACCACGTAGGCCTCACCGTTGGCATCGACCGCGAAGCCTTCCACCTTGTCGACCACATAGCCGTTGAACTGGGCCAGGTCGGGGATCAGGTCGCGGACCATGGTCTTCTTCACCACCGGGATCTCGGCGGCGCCGATGGCGGCCGGGGTGACGCCGGCGAGCGACACCTCGGTCAGCGCCTTCAGCTTGGCCGCCGCGCCGATCTGGTTGTCGCGCTCGATCAGCACCAGCTTGTCGCCGACGGCGGTGATCTCGGAGAGACCCACCCACACGCCTTCGCCCTCGGCCGCCTCGAGCGGGTAGTGGACGACGCCCCAGGCCTTGGTGGCCGGGGTGTAGGCGAGGAGCATGACCATGCCCTTCGGATCGCTCTTCCACTCGCGCTGCACGGCGAGCCACACGGTCTCCGCGTCGCCTTCGCCGACGACGGTGACGCCTTCCAGGCCGTTGGAGGACATGCCGGCGGTGATCTCGGCCGGCAGCTCGATCTCCTCCTGGATGGCGCCGTCGGCACCGACCTTGAGGAGGAGGTTCTTCAGTTCGTTCTTCACATGGCCTTCGGAGGCGACCCAGAAGCTGCCGTCGGCACGGGCGGCGATGCCCTCGAAGTCGAGCTTCTCGCCGGCCTTGCCGTCACGGGTGACGGTGACGGCGTCGGTGATCAGCGCCGGCTTCTTGGTGGCGTCGATGGTGAGGATGCGCGGGGCGCCGGAGAAGATCGAGTCCGTAACCGCGTAGAGCTTGCCGGCCTCGGCGCGGTCCGCCGTCAGGCCCGAGAGGGCGCCGAACGGGATCGGCATGCCGTCCTTGGTGGCCGACGCGATGGTCGGGTAGACGGCCTCGCCCTCGCCGCGGGCGTAGATCATCACGTGGGCGCGCACGCCGCCGTCCTCGATGAGGTCGCCCTCGTTGGCGGTGACGAAGAGGTTGCGGGACGGGATCGGCAACGTGCCTTCCGGGCCGATGCCCGACGGCAGCATCTGCAGGAGTTCCGGCTCGGCGCCGGTGTCGCGGTAGACCGCCACCAGGGACGCGCGCTCGGAGGCGACGAAGATCAGCTTGTCGCTGCCGTAGGTGGCGGCGTCGACGGCCTCGATCTCCACGCCCTTCTTGTTGCGCTTGTCGTTGTAGTGGCCGAGCGCCACCATGGCGTGCTCCAGCGTGGCGCCGCTGTCGTAGGCCACCGACCCGTCGCGATTGAAGATGGTGAAGCCGCGGGTGCCGCCCTTCCAGTCGCCCTCGTTGGCGGTGACGAAACGGTCGTTGTCGAGCCAGATCGCGCCGTCCGGTTCGCGCGGGACGTCGGTCATCGAGCCGGTCAGCTCGATCGCGCCGTTCTTCTCGGTGTCGATCTTGTCCAGCGACACGGTGCCGGCCGAGAAGTGCGCCTTCACCGTTCCGGTGGCAAGGTCCACGATGGCGAGGTGATTGTTTTCCTGGAGAGTGACCAGCACCTCGTTCGCGTCGTTGATCGCGACGAACTCCGGCTCCGGGTCCTCCGGCGCGACCGCAGCGAGGCCGGTGAGGTCCACCTTCTTCAGGCTGTCGCAGACGGGCACGCCGTTCGCGATGCCGAGGATGGCGAGGTAGCCCGCCGGAAGCTGCGGAATGGCGGCGTCGTTGACCTCCTCGTTCCGCTCGTTCTCGATGGCGACGGCGACGAAGGCGCCGTCCTTGGAGATCGCCACGCTGTCGGGCTGACCGCCGAGGTCGCAGCTGCTTTCGACCGCCTTCGTGGCGATGTCGACGACCGTGAGGTTTCCGCCCGGCTCGGTGAAGGACGCGGAGGTGTTCACGCCGACCAGAGCCTTGCCGCCGATCACCTTCACCGAGGTCGGCTCGCCGCCGAGCGCCACGAAGCCGGCCGCCTTCGGCGCCGCCGGATCGGCGATGTCCACCATGCCGATGCCGCCCTGGGGGCTGTCGGTGTAGACGAGCATCATGCCGTCTTCGGTCGCGCTGATGATCTCGGCCACCGACTCCTTGCCCGGCTCCGGCGCGTTGGCCGAGGAGGGCAGAGACGCGACGCGGTTGAACATCTCCGCCGCGGGGGCCGAAAGGACCGTGGTGGAGAGAAGGGCGGCGGCGAGGGCGCCGAGCCGGATCGTCGATGTCATGGGTCTTCCCCTTGGGCTACGGACAAGCTTGGGAAGCACCTCAATCAACGCCCGTCATGACAGTCGCATGACAAGATCCTTAAGTTTTCAAGAAAGCCCGAAGGATCGCACCAGACTGCCGGCGAGCAGCGCCCAGCCGTCCACCAGCACGAAGAAGATCAGCTTGAAGGGGAGGGAGACCACCGCGGGCGGCATCATCATCATGCCCATGGCCATCAGGATGGACGACACCACCATGTCGATGATCACGAAGGGCAGATAGATCAGGAAGCCGATCTCGAAGGCGCGCCGGAGCTCGGAGATCATGAAGGCCGGGATGAGGATCCGAAGGCTCAGCTCCTCGGCGGTCGCCGGCGCCTCCTGGTTGGCGAGGTCCAGGAACAGCGCCACGTCCTCCTCGCGCACCTGGGTGCGCATGAAGACGTGGAAGGGCGCCACCGCCCGCTCGATCCCCTGGTCGAGTTCGATCGTGCCCTCGATCACCGGCTGGATGCCGTCTTCGTAGGCAGCCTCGAACGTCGGCTGCATGATGAAGGCGGTGAGGAAGAGCGCGAGCGAGATCATCACCGCGTTCGGCGGCGCCGACTGCAGGCCGATGGCCGTGCGCAGCAGCGACAGGACGACGACAATCCGGGTGAAGGACGTCATCATCACCAGGATGGACGGGGCGAGGCTGAGGACCGTGATGAGGCCGATCAGCTGCACCGCCCGCTCGGTGAGCGTTGTGCCCTCGCCGAGCGCGATGGAGATGTCCTGGGCGCTGGTCGGCACCGTCAGGACGGCAAGCGCCACCGCCGTTCCGAGCGCGCGCCGCCGCCAGCGCGCCGTCCCCCACACGATTGCCATGGTCCTCACCTCGGCGCGTCGCCCCACGCGGGTCTGAAGATCCGCGAGCTCCGATCCGCCGAACGCCCAAGGCGCCGGGGGCGGCCTCGCCCTCGACGGCATCAACGCAACGCTGCCGGATTCCCTACGTCAAAAGCGCCCCGGGCACGCGGCCCGGAGCCCTGCGTCGCCCGGTCCCGACCTCGATCAGGACCGGGACGAGCGGTTGCTGTCGCCGGCCAGTTCGTCGAGGAGGCGAGCCATCTCGTCCTCCAGCGACGTGAAGTCGTCCGCCCGGGCGGTCTCCTTCTGGGCCGGCTTGTCCACCACGACCGGTGGTGCCGCGTCGGGCGCCGGCTCGGCCAGCTCCTCGGCGAAATTGATGGTCGGCTCCGGCCGGCGGCTGCCCGCGTTCGGCTCCTCAACCAGGATCCGGGCGAGGTCGTCCGCGAGCGTGGAGCCGATGTCGGCGCGCACCGGCGGTGCTTCCACGGCCGGCAGCACGGCGGCCACCGGGCCGTCGGTGCGGGCGAGGGAGTCCGGCTCGACGCGCGGGAAATCCGGCTCGCCGGCCGGCTTGTCGGCCACCGGCTTCAGCCCGAGCGCTTCCGGCTCCAGGCGGACCCGCTCGGGTCCGGAACTGGCGGCCGGACGCTCCGGCGCGGGCTCTCCGGCCGGCTCCAGGCGCGTCGGCTCCAGGCGCGGTGTGGCGGGCGACGGATTGGAGCGCGGACGGAACCAGGTGCTCGCCGAAGCCAGCGGCGAGCGGGGCGCCGGCGGTTCCGGATCCACCGGCTCGGGCAGGTCGGCGACCGGTTCGGCCGCCGCGATCGGCGGCGCGGCCACGACCGGCGGTGCGGTCACGACCGGCGGAACCGGCGCGGGCGTCATGGGAGCCGACCCGACCGGAGCGGATCCGACCGCGCCGGGCACGGCCGCCGGGCCGCGGGTCGGCCGCGGGTAGCTGGTGGCGACCGGCGCAACCGGGGCACGGGCCGGTGCGGGCGCCCGGGGCTGCTCGATGTCGAGGCGAAGCGCCTCGTCGAGCCGCGCGGCAAGGTCGTCGAAGGGAACCGCCGGCTCCTTGGGCGCGGCACTCGATGGCGCGGGCTCACGGATGTCCGGGGCGACGACGGCCGGTTCGGCGACGATCGGCGGCGTGGCGATCGGCTCCTGGCGGGCCGCCGGCCGGCTCGGGGCGGGCGGCACGTAGGGCTTCGCGGGCGCCGCGGGCACGTCGGTCATGGCCGGCGCGGCGACCGGGGCAGGGACCGCCGCGGTCGGCGGGGGAACCGGTGCCGGCGACAAGGCCGTCTGCGCCATCGCGGAGGCGGACGCCGCGAGCGGTGCCGGCGACACCGCCGGCTGGGAAGTGGCGGTCGCCACCGGTGCCGGGTGCGACGGGGCAGACTGCAGCGGGGATGCCGGGCGGGCCATCGGCCGGCGGGCGTCTGCCGGCTTGGCCTCGGCCACCGCCGGTGCGGGCGCTGGCGCGGGCTCGGACGAGGGGCGCAGGGCGCGGACCGTGGCCGCCGCCTCGCTCACCGCCTCGGACGAGCGCGTGCCGCGTCGGTCGGCGGGGCGCTCCGGGGCCGGACGCTCGTCGTCGGCGCGATCGCCGGCCCGTTCGCTGACCGACGGCGGCACGTCGAAGGTCTGCGGCGGTCGCGGCACCCGGCCGGCGGTGGTGCCCACCGGCACGCCCTTGATGATCGTCTGTTCCACCACCACGTCGGACGGGCCGCCGATGAGGATCAGATGTTCGACGTTGTCGCGCCGGATCAGCACGAGACGGCGGCGGTTGTCGACGGCGGCCACGTCCATCACGGCAAGCCGTGGCTGCCGGTTGCGGATGGACCTGAGGCCCGAACCGCCGACCATCGCGTTCCACATGCGCGGAAGGACGAGCCAACAAACGAGAACGACGAGAACGACAAGGGCGATGATCAGCGCCCTTCCGCCTCCGGTCGATCCAAACCACTCAACGAGCTGATCCTGCATTTCGCTCTCTTGTCGATTCCTGTGCAGCGGCGGGTGCACCCCGGGGCGTCAGCGAATCCTAGACGTATACAAAGATAGTAAACTGTCAGGAAATGTTTGCCGACCCCCCGTTCAGTGCCGAAGGCCGTCCGGGGCACGTCCTCCGTCCTGGCTACGGCAATACTACGGGATACGGCCTTCTGCCAGTCCGCTCAAGAACAGCATTAACGCCCCGTTAACCATGCAGTCGGCAGAATATGCCTAGTGAAACATCTGTCCTTGTCCGACCAATGCCTGAGGGCGGTCCGAAGGCGGATGCCGAGTGGGTGCACGGGAGCGTTCTGTCCATGGCAATTTCCGACCTCACGGTCATGCGGGCCATCCGCGAAAAGCTGAAGTTCCACGAGCAGCGCCAGACGGTGCTGGCCGACAACGTCGCCCATTCGACGACCCCCGGCCATCGCGGCAAGGACCTGAAAGCACCCGACTTTTTCCGCATCGCCGCGACCGGTGGGCCGACCGGTTCGGCGACGCCGGTGCGTCCGGCGTTGACCAATGCCGGCCATCTGCCGGGGCGGGTCCTCTCCACCGGTCGGTTCAAGGACGAGACGGTCGCCGGCTACGAGGTGACCCCCGACGGCAACGCGGTCGTCCTTGAAGAGCAGATGATGAAGATCGCCGAGAACCAGATGGATTTTCAGATGGCGACGTCGCTCTACCAGCGCAGCGTCGGCATCCTGAAGACCGCCATCGGCAAGCGCTGAGGACGGATCATGGATTTTCTCAAGACCCTCATGGTGTCGGCGGCGGGCCTGAAGGTGCAGTCCGGCCGCATGCGCATCATCGCGGAGAATCTCGCCAACGCGGACAGCGCCGCCCGCACGCCGAACGAGGATCCCTATCGGCGCAAGGTGCCGACCGTGACCACGTCCTTCGACAAGGCCCTCGGCGCGGAGGTCGTGAAGCTCGGCCGCATCGAACCGGACCGCAGCGACTTCGACAGCCGCTACGAGCCCGGCCACCCGGCCGCAGACGCCAAAGGCATGGTGCGCTACCCGAACGTCTCCACCCTCATCGAGAGCGTGGACATGCGCGAGGCGCAGCGGACCTACGAGGCCAACCTCAACGTGGTCACCGCAACCCGGTCCATGCTGCAGAAGACAATCGATATCCTGCGCGGCTGACGCCGCCGCTGGCGACGTCCCGCCCGACTGACGCCGCCGCGGCTACCGACCTGTTCTCCCTCCTTCCGTCCGACCTGGAGTGCCCTCCGTGGCCATCACCACCCCGCTGAACGCCACGAATGCCTACGGAGCCATGGCTCGTCTGGCGAATCGAGGCCCCGACGTGCAGTCTCTCCGCGGCGGTGGCGGCATCGCCGGCGCCGACCCCTCCAGCTTCGCCGGACTGGTGCAGGACCAGGTCAAGTCGATGGTGGAGCAGGGCAACGCGTCCGAGGCCCTGCAGCGCGACCTGATGGCCGGCAAGGCGGACGTCATCGACGTGGTGACCGCCGTGTCGGAGACCGAACTCGCCTTGGAGACCATGGTGTCCGTGCGCGACAAGGTGATCGCCGCCTACGAGGAAATCATGCGGATGCCGATCTGATCCCTGTCTCCGGCCTGTGTCTCGTCGCTCGTTCAGTCCCGCCCGACGGTTTCGGGCCATCGCTTCAGGAATTCCGTGCGCCCATGACCGGAGCCGACGCCCTCGACATCGCCCGCGACGCCATCTGGGTGACGGTGGAGATCGCCGCGCCGACCATGGTGGTCGGCCTCGTCATCGGTCTGACCGTGGCGCTCTTCCAGGCGCTGACGCAGATCCAGGAGATGACGCTCGCCTTCGTGCCGAAGATCCTCGCCATCTTCGTGGTGCTGATCCTCGCCTTGCCCTTCATGTCGGACGCCCTCAACGGGTTCATGACGCGCATCTCCGAGCGGATCGTGGCGGGATGAGATGACCATCACCATCCTTCCCGAGGTGACGGTCCTGTTCCTGCTTCTGTTCGCCCGCCTCGGCGCACTCGTGATGCTGATGCCGTCCCTCGGCGAGCAGGCGATTCCAAGCCGCTACCGTCTGTCTCTCGCCCTGGCGATGACGCTCCTCTTCTTCCCGATCGTCTCCACCACGCTGCCTCAGGGCCTGCAGAACGACACGCCGGCGCTGATCTTCGCGCTCATCACCGAGGTGCTCACCGGCGTTGCGCTTGGTCTCGTTGCGCGCCTCGCGCTCTCGGTCGCCCAGGTCGCCGGCACCACGGTGGCGGCCAACATCGGCCTCAGCTTCGCCCAGACGGTGGATCCCACCATGGGCCAGCAGGGCGCGGTGATCGGCGGCTTCCTCTCCGTCACCGGCCTCACCCTCGTCTTCGTCACCGACCTCCACCACCTGGCCATCGCCGGCATCGCCGACAGCTACCGCATGTTCCCGCCGGGCTCCTACCTGCCGATCGAGGACTTCCGCGACGCCGCCCTCATGGCGGTCGCGGAGGCCTTCAAGGTCGGCATCCAGATCGCCGCACCCTTCATGCTGTTCGGCCTCGTCTTCAACCTCGGCCTCGGCGTCTTGCAGAAGCTGATGCCGCAGCTCCAGGTCTTCTTCCTCGCCCTGCCGGTGTCGATCGGCGTCGGGCTCATCCTCTTCGCGCTCCTGGTCGGCGCCATGACGACGGCCTACGTCGAGCATGTGCGCACCGTCCTCATGCGCTTCATCGGTCCGTGAGGGAGCGCGCCGATGGCCGAGGGGGATGACGGCGATAAGACAGAAGAACCAACCCAGCGAAAACTCGACAAGGCGCTGGAGGAGGGCGACGTCGCCAAGAGCACGGAGGTGGTCACCTTCTTCACCCTAGCGGCCGTCACCATGATCGTCTGGAGCCTCGCCAACGGCACGGTCGGCGGCCTGACGCCGACCCTTCGCGGTCTCATCGAACACGCCGGCGACATCGCCATGGACGGCGGGGGCCTCCGCCGCCTGTTCCTCTCGGTCGCGGGCGCTGTGGGCCTTGCGATCGCCGCGCCTGTGCTCCTCATGATGGTCTCGGGCGCGGCTGGCCACATGATCCAGCACCGGCTGGTCTTTTCCACCAAGAGCCTGCAGCCGCGCTTCTCCAAGGTGTCGCCGCTCGCCGGGCTCAAGCGCCTGTTCTCGCCGGAGACGATCGCCAACTTCGTGAAGGGCCTCTTGAAGCTCTCCCTCGTCGGCGCCGTCATGCTGTGGATCCTCTGGCCCGAGCGCCAACGCCTCGCCGGCATGGTCACCATGGACCTCGCCGGCTTTCTCGGCTTCGCCCAGACCGAGGCGGTCGCCATGCTGGCCGCCATGCTGGCGATCGTCTTCTTCATTGCCATCGGCGACTTCGCCTGGTCGCGCCATCGCTGGATGCAGAAGCAGCGCATGTCCGTGCAGGAGATGAAGGAGGAGTACAAGCAGACCGAAGGCGACCCGGCCGTGAAGGCAAAGATCCGCCAGATCCGCCAGGAGCGGTCGCGCCGGCGCATGATGGCCGCGGTGCCGACCGCCACGGTGGTGATCACCAACCCGACCCACTATGCCGTCGCTCTCAAGTACGAGGAGGGCATGCAGGCGCCGGTCTGCGTCGCCAAGGGCACCGACCAGGTGGCCCTGAAGATCCGGGAGGTGGCCAACGCCAACCAGGTGCAGGTGGTGGAGAACCCGCCGCTCGCCCGCGCCCTCTACGCCACCGTCGAGATCGACGATCTCGTCCCCGAACAGCACTACAAGGCCGTCGCCGAGGTCATCGGTTTCGTTCTCAATCTCAAGAAGAAAGGCTCGTGGCGGTCCTGACCGCGCTGGCGTGTGCACCCTTCGCCTCGCCCGGCCGGTTCACCGCGCCTCGGCGAAGCGCTATGAATGGCAGGATCGGATCGCGGCTGATTCGCGTGCGTCGGGGCAGGGCCCCTCATGGCTGGACTCCATGTTGAACCCCAATCGAGGCTATGAGCGCATGAGCGACAGCGAGGCGGCGCCCTCGGTCGAGGCGGCTGTGATCGACCGGTCGG
This sequence comes from Mongoliimonas terrestris, assembly GCF_001927285.1. GTDB lineage: Bacteria > Pseudomonadota > Alphaproteobacteria > Rhizobiales > Pleomorphomonadaceae > Chthonobacter > Chthonobacter terrestris. The sequence continues at coordinate 178,311 of NZ_MSIG01000005.1, forward strand.
AGCGCGGCGGCAACGTCGGCCTTCTGGTGGCGCTGGCGCTCGCCCTCGTCACGGCCGCGGCCGTGTTCGCCATGCTGGACCGCACTGCGGCAGAGCCCTATGTGCTCGGCCTGCTCGGCCTCCTCGCGGTGGTCGGCGTCTTCTCCCTCTTTGCCGGCGCCATCGGCCTTCTGCGCTTCGGCGCCAAGCCGGACGGTCAATCCACGCTCGCCCGCCGCTTCCTCGACAGCACCGCCGACGGCGTCTGCATCACCGACGAGGACGGGCGCATCATCTACGCCAACGTCTCCTATGGCCGCCTCATCCGGGCCGAGACGGCGAGCGAGGTGCGCACGGTGGAGCGCGTCTTCTCCGGCGATCCGGACGCGGCCGACGCCATCTTCCGCCTGTCGCACGCCGCCCACGAGGGCCGGTCGGCGGAGGAGGAGGTGCGCGTCGCCCACCCGATCGGCCGCACCGAGGGCGCCGCCCGCTGGTACCGCATCCGCGTCCGCCCCCTCGGCGACGGCGGGCCGAAGGCGCTCACCGTCTGGCGCATCACCGACGTCACGCGCGACCGCGACGAGCAAGAGGACAGCTTCCAGGCCCTCCAGCGCGCGGTCAACTTCCTCGACCACGCGCCCGCCGGCTTCTTCTCCTCCGATGCGCTCGGCCGCATCGTCTACATGAACGCCACGCTCGCCGACTGGCTCGGCTACGACCTTGCCGAGTTCGACGTCGGCTCCATCAACCTCTCCTCCATGGTGGCGAGCGACGGGGCGGCGCTGCTCGACGGCGTGCGCGGCGCGCCGGGCGAGATCAAGACCGGCATCGTGGACATCGACCTCGTCAAACGCAACGGCCAGAGCCTGCCGGTCCGCCTCATCCACCGGGTGCCAGTGGGCGCGGAGGGCGGCATCGGCGACAGTCGCACGCTGGTGCTCAACCGCTCGCCCGGGGAGGACATCTCCGAATCGCTCCGCGCCGCCGAGGTGCGCTTCGCCCGCTTCTTCAACAACACGCCGATCGCCATCGCGTCGATCGACAAGGACGGCAGGATCGGGCGCACCAACGGCCCCTTCATGAAGCTGTTCGGCCCCTTTCTGAAGCAGGACGGCGGGGCGGCCCGCGGCCGGCTGGTGGACGTGGTGAGCCCGCGCGACCGGGATTCCATTGCTGCCGCCGTCAAGGCCGCGGTGGAAGGGCAGGGGCAGATCCCGCCCATCGACGCGCCGCTTGCCGATGACAAGGGCCGCTCCGCCCGCTTCTTCGTCTCTCCGGTGGAGGAGGGGGCAGGCGACGGGGAGGTCGGCGTCGTCTATGCGCTGGAAACCACCGAGCAGCGGGCGCTGGAGGCGCAGTTCGCCCAGGGCCAGAAGATGCAGGCGATCGGCCAGCTCGCCGGCGGCGTGGCGCACGACTTCAACAACGTGCTGACCGCCATCATCGGCTTCTCCGATCTCCTTCTGGCCAACCACCGGCCGACCGACCCGTCCTTCCAGGACATCATGAACATCAAGCAGAACGCCAACCGGGCGGCGGGCCTCGTCCGCCAGCTCCTGGCCTTCTCGCGCCGCCAGACCCTCCGGCCGCAGGTGCTCAACCTCTCCGACGTGCTCGCCGACCTTTCCATCCTGCTCGACCGCCTGCTCGGCGAGAAGGTGAAACTGAAGGTGGTGCACGGCCGCGACCTCTGGCCGGTGATGGCCGACCTCAACCAGCTGGAGCAGGTGGTCATCAACCTCGCCGTCAACGCCCGCGACGCCATGCCGGAAAGCGGCCGGGTGGAGATCCGCACCACCAACGTCACGGCCGACCAGTGCTCCGCCTACGCGCACCAGGGTTTCGTGCCCGGCGACTACGTGATGATCGAGGTGGAGGACACCGGCACCGGCATGCCGCCGGAGATCATGGAGAAGATCTTCGAACCCTTCTTCTCCACCAAGGAGGTCGGCAAGGGCACCGGTCTCGGCCTCTCCACCGTCTACGGCATCGTCAAGCAGACCGGCGGCTACATCTATCCGATGTCGGAGGTCGGCGTCGGCACCACCTTCCGCATCTTCCTGCCGCGCCATGTGGCCGCCCAGGACGCGGCTCCGAAGAAGAGCGTGGAGGCGACCCCCATCGCCGACCTCACCGGCACGGCCACCATCCTCCTGGTGGAGGACGAGGAAGCCGTCCGCGCCTTCGCCGCCCGCGCCCTCAAGTCGCGCGGCTACACCGTGCACGAGGCCTCGTCCGGCACCGAGGCCCTTGAGGTGATGGAAGAGACCGGCGGCACCGTCGACCTCGTCGTCTCCGACGTGGTCATGCCCGAAATGGACGGCCCGAGCCTCCTCCGCGAACTCCGCAAGACCCGCCCCGACCTCAAGATCATCTTCGTCTCCGGCTACGCCGAGGACGCCTTCAAGAAGAACCTGCCCGAGAACGAGCAGTTCAACTTCCTGCCAAAACCCTTCAGCCTCAAGCAGTTGGCGACGACGGTGAAGGAAACGCTGGCGCAGTGAGGGTGCGTTCAGATGGTGTATGGGACGAGGACGGACGGGTCGGCGGGGTCGAAGTCCTTCGTGTTCCGCGTCACCAGAACGGCGCCGGCGAGATCCGCGCTCGCCTTGATCACCGCGTCGGGTAGGCGGACACGTGTCCGTCTGCGGATGTCCACAGCCCGTTCGGCGACAGCCTCCGTCAGCGGGAGGATTGGAAACCCATCGAGAAACGCGCGCGTAGCCATCCGCGTGTCGCCAGCCCCGACCATCACCTCGATCCAGGTGACGACGCTGATCGCCGCCGCGCCATCGTGACGCCGGAGTTCGGCGTGAGCCACTTCGACGCCTTGCAGAAAGTCGATCAGGATGCAGGTGTCGAGGACGACTTTCACCATTCGGACCGAAGGCGGCGCTGATAGTCGAGCCCGTCTTCCGGTAGATCGCCGGTTGGCTCCGACCGCCAAAGACCGAACGCCGCATCGCGATCGATGGGCTGCCGGGCGGCCAGATATCCTGTGACAGCCTCCCGCACGAGAACGGACAGCGACGTCCGCCGCTCTTCCGACAGCCGCTCCAGGTCTTCAATCTGCTCCTCCGGCAGATCAACGCGGATTCGTCGCATCACGGCGCTTCGCCTTGACATCGATGGTTGCAAGTTGCTCGACACGATCCAAGCCCGGATTCGAGCGACGGCGACAACGAAGCCGTTGAGCTTCGCTTGAATTCCCCCCAAAGGGTAGTCTCGCGCCTTCTCCGAATCCAGTGCCGTTCGTTCACTGTTCCGCCGCTCGGGATGCTTCATGCCACCCTTCCGCCAGCCGCCCGCCGATCACGCCTTCGGCCAGAACCCCTATCCGATCTATGACCGCATGCGCGCGCATGGGCCGGCGGTGTTCTGGGAGGACTACGGCTTCTGGTGCTTCACCGGGTTCGAGCCGGTCGGCGCACTTCTGCGCGACAAGCGGTTCGGCCGGGCCATCCTGCACGTGGCGAGTCGGGAGGAACTCGGCTGGCCGGAGATCCCCGAGCGGCTGAAGCCCTTCTACGACGTGGAGGCGCACTCGCTCCTGGAGACCGAGCCGCCGGTGCACACGCGCCTGCGCACCCTCGTCAACCGCGCCTTCGTCAGCCGCGCCGTGGAACGGCTCCGCCCCCGCATCGCCGCCCTTGCTAATGACCTGATCGACCGCTTCGAGGGCGTCGGGACCGCCGACCTGATCGCCGCCTTCGCCACCCCGATCCCGGTGATCGTGATCGCCGATCTCCTCGGCGTCCCCGCCGCGATGGCGGACCGGCTGCTCGACTGGTCGCACCGCATGGTGGCCATGTACCAGTTCAACCGCACGCCCGCCGTGGAGGACGACGCGGTGGCGGCGACGGAGGGATTCGTGGCCTTCATGCGGTCCTATGTGGACGAGCGCCGGTCGAAGCCCGGCGACGACCTCATCAGCCACCTGATCGCCGCCGAGGAGGCCGGCGAGCGGCTCTCCACCGACGAGCTCATCACCACCTGCATCCTCCTCCTCAATGCCGGCCACGAGGCGACGGTGCACGCCATCGGCAACGGCGTGAAAGCCATGCTGGAGGCCGGCGCGGACCCGGCGGCCGCTTTCGCAACGCCGGCCGCGACCGCCGCCACGGTGGAAGAACTGCTCCGCTTCGACGCGCCGCTCCACCTCTTCACCCGCTATGCGCTGGTCGACACGGAGGTCCACGGCGTTCCGCTCCGCAAGGGCGATCGCATCGGCCTCCTCCTCGGCGCCGCCAACCGCGACCCGGACCGCTTCGCCGCGCCGAACAGCCTCGTCCTCGACCGGACGGACGGCGCCAACGTCTCCTTCGGCGCCGGCATCCATTTCTGCGTCGGCGCGCCGCTTGCGCGTCTGGAGCTGCAGGTGGCCCTGCCCACCCTGTTCCGCCGCCTGCCGGGCCTCCGCCTCGCCGCGCCGCCGGTCTACGCCGACCGCTACCACTTCCACGGCCTTGAGCGGCTGGACGTCAGCTGGTGACGGGAATCCCGCCGCTTCGCGCGAAGACCCGAAGCGCCAGATCCGCTGCCTCGTCGTGAAGCCGCCGTCGGTCGATGCCCGGCGGATCGGCGAAGAGCGTGGCGTCGAACAGCTTGCCCACGGGCAAACCCTCCGGCAGGTAGACATAGTGGCCGACGCCCAGGCCGGTCACCGTCAGGCGCGCGTCCGGCAGGCGCGCCGCCAGCCAGCGGGCGCAGTCGTCCGCGGGCGCGATCGTGTCCGCGTCGCCCACCAGCATGTCGACCGGCACGCGCAGCGCCGCGAGGCTCTCGTCCGTGAAGCCGCGCACTGTCGGCGCCGGCGCGATGGCGAACACCGCCCGCACCCGCTCGTCCCGATGGCTCTCCCCGTGCCGGGCGAGCGAGTCCCGATAAGCCGGGCTGGTCTCCCGCAAGCTGGCCGCGCGGGCGATCAGGTCGGGAAACTCCGGCACGCCGGCCAAGCCCACTGCCGCCGCATAGGCGTCGAACCGCGCGACCTCCGTGATCGCGCCGGCAAGCGCCAGCACCGTATAGCCGCCGAGCGAAAATCCCGCCGCGAAGACACGGCCGAGATCCGCCGCCGGCCCGAACAGCGGGTCCGCCGCCAGCCGGTCGAGCGCGACGGAAAGGTCGCGCGCCCGCTCCCACCAGGCCATGAAGCCCTCGGCCCGATAGGGCTCGTTCGCCGTGTTGCCGTGATGGTCCACGCCGACCGCCAGATAGCCCCGTTCGGCGAGCCGGATCCCGAGCCAGCCGAAGCCGGCCGCCGTGCCGCCCGTGCCGTGCGAGAGCAGCACCACGGGGCGCCCGCCCGGCGCGATGGCGAGCGGCGCGTCGACGGCCACCTTGCCCATCCGGCAGAAGGGCCGCCCCGGCGGGCCGATGTCGAAGTCGGCCACGGTCGTGCCGGCGGGCGCGGGGTACCAGACGGCCGCCGCCAACGGGCGGGGCGGTGTCCCGTCCCAGGTCGTCCGGTCCGGATCGACCCAGGCACGCGTGGTGAAGCCGACCGGTCCCGCCTCGTGCATGGTGCACCCCTTCCTGACGACCGCCTTCGACGTTGTCCGATCCGATGGCCGTTCGCCCCGGCAGACGAACGCCGGGCGGCGTCAATCCGTCCCCAATCGAAACGCAACAGCCTGTTGCCTATCTCGACCATGTATGTCGAGTATACCGCCCCACGACCGAACCCGCGAGGCGCGATGGAGTCCACTCATCTCTTGATCTTCCTCGCCGGCGTGCTCGCCCAATTGGTCGACGGCGCACTCGGCATGGCGTTCGGCGTCACCGCCACCACCGTGCTCCTCAGCTTCGGCGTGGCGCCGGCGGCCGCCAGCACCATGGTGCATGTGGCGGAGATGTTCACCACCGCCGCCTCCGGGGCTTCCCACATCGCCCACCGCAACGTGGACTGGTCCATGCTGAAGCGCCTCGCGGTGCCCGGCATGGTGGGCGGCGTTCTCGGATCCACGCTGCTGGCCAACGTGGACGGCAACATGATCCGCCCGTTCGTGTCGGCCTACATGCTGGTGATCGGCGCGATCATTCTCGCCAAGGCGCTCCGCTGGCGGCCGCGCACCACCAATCTCCGCTGGGCGCCGGGTCTCGGCCTCGTGGGCGGCTTCCTCGACGCGGTCGGCGGCGGTGGCTGGGGGCCGATCGTCACCTCCACGCTGATCGGTCACGGCGGCGCGCCCCGACGGGTGATCGGCACGGTCAACACCACGGAATTCCTGGTTACCACCGCCACGTCCGCGGCCCTCGTCACCCAGGTCGGCCTGTCCGATGCCTGGCCGGTGGTCTTCCTGGTGCTCGGCGGCCTCATCGCAGCCCCGTTCGCGGGCTGGATCACCAAGGTCATGCCCGAGCGGGTGCTCATGAGCCTCGTCGGTGGCCTCGTCGTGCTGCTCGCCACCATCCAGCTCATCCAGGTCGTCTCCCGCTGACCGTCCGCTCAGCGGGCGAGCGCCACCGCGATTTCCGCCGCCACCCGGGCGTTGTTCTTCACCAGCGCGATGTTGGTCTGAAGGCTGCGGCCGCCGGTCCGCTCCAGCATGTCGCCGAGGAGGAAAGGCGTGACCGCCTTGGCGGTGATCCCTTGCGCCGCCGCGGCGGCGAGCGCCGCCTCGATATGGACGGCGATCTCCGCCGCCGGGATCTCGTCCGCCACCGGCACCGGGTTGGCGACGAGCACGCCGCCGGTGAGCTTCAGGCTCGCCCGCGCCTTCAGGAAGGCGGCGATCTCGGCCGCGCTGTCGAGCCTCAATGGCGCCTTCAAGCCGGACGTCCGGCTCCAGAAGGCGGGCAGGTCGTCGGTGCCGTAGCCGATCACCGGCACGCCCTTGGTCTCCAGCACCTCCAGCGTCTTCGGCAGATCGAGGATGGCCTTCGCCCCCGCCGCCACCACCGTCACGGCCGTGCGGCCGAGTTCCTCCAGGTCGGCCGACACGTCGAACGTGGTCTCCGCCCCCCGGTGCACACCGCCGACGCCGCCGGTCGCGAACACCGGAATGCCGGCGAGCGCCGCCGCGATCATGGTCGCCGCCACCGTGGTGGACCCCGGCCGGCCTGTCGCCACGGCGAAGGCGAGGTCGGCGCGCGACAGCTTCATCACGTCCGTCGTCGTCGCCAGTCGCTCCAGCGTCGTGTCGTCGAGCCCCACCCGGATGGCGCCGTCCAGCACCGCGATGGTCGCCGGTACCGCGCCCCCCGCGCGGATGACCGCCTCGACCGCCCGCGCGGTCTCCACGTTGGCCGGAAACGGCATGCCATGGGTGACGATGGTGGATTCCAGCGCCACCAGCGGCCGGCCCGCCGCGCGCGCGGCCGCCACTTCGGCGCCGAAGACCAGGGGAGGGGCGGACGACGGGGTGGTCATGACGGATCGGCCTCTTCGATGCTTAGAGCGCTTTCCAACCTGATGGACTCATCAGGTCGATAAGAAATCGCTCCAGATTCAATCAGCTGGAGCAATCTCTCAGCGATCAGGTCGTGCAACTTGATCGCAGAAAGCTCCAGGGTTGGTCGGGATGGCCCCGGCCCGGTGGAGCACGGCGGCCGGCAGTCGCGCAAGAGCGCCGGTGCACGATAGCGCAGCACCGGCAGCCAGGATGCCGATCTCCGCCGCCTCCACCAAGCTCCGGCCGAACGCCAGCGCCAGCAGCGTGCCCGCGATCAGCGCGTCGCCGGCCCCGGTGACGTCCGCGACCGGCATCGCCGGCACCGGGAGCAGCCGCGGATCACCGCCGTCCAGCACCGCGACCGGCCCGGCCCCCGCCGTCACCACCGCGCGCCGCACGCCGATCGTCCGAAGGCTCCGCGCCGCCGCATCGGCGCTCGGAAGGGCGCGCCCGGCAATGGCCTCGGCGCTGGCTCGGTTGATGAAGAGGAGGGCGCCCGCCTGGGCCGGCGCCAGCACCCGGCCGGCCTTCGCCCGCGACACCGCATCGACCGCAAGCCGCGCGCCGACGCTCTCCGAAAGTACCGCCAGGGTGGCGGCCGGCAGGTTGGCATCGGCGAACACGACGTCCGCCGCCGCAAGCGGCGCCGCAAGGGCGGCCATCTGGTCCGGCGACAGGCGGTCGTAGATGCGAAGGTCGGAAAGCGCCGCCACCAGTTCCCCGTCGGACCCGTGCAGGGCCACATAGGTGCCGGTCGCCGCGGTGCCGTCGCGGACGACGCCGTCCGTGCCGACGCCGCGCGCCGCAAGGTCCGCCAAAAGGGCGTCGCCGGCCGCGTCCGCGCCGAGCCGCGTCGCCAGGTGGATCGCGACCACCGGCGCCGCGCTCGCCAGCAGCACCGCCACGTTCCGGGCCACCCCGCCGGCGCGCTCCGCAAGCCGTCCCGGGCAGGACGTGCCCGGCTCGAACGGCTGGTCGGTGCGGCCGATCAGGTCGCGATGACAGCCACCCACCGCCAGGAGCATCGGGGCGCCGCGGCCCCCGAGGATCCCCGCGCCCTCGGGCGAGTCGACGCCGGAGGTCACGGCGACCGGCCTGTGAAAAATATGTGAACAAGCATAGAACGCATGGGCGAAAAATTATTCACCGCAAAGGGTTGGGGCGACTCTTGCAAACCAGAACAAACCACGTACATTAACCTCAGTTTGTAAGCGCCGTCCGCACGTGGAATAAGGGCTGATCTCATGTCGCAGAATACGCTACGCCTCGTCGAGGGAAGTTCAATGGACAAGACCAAGGCCCTGGATGCCGCCCTCTCGCAGATCGAGCGCGCCTTCGGCAAGGGCTCCATCATGCGGCTCGGCCAGGGTTCGGCGGTGGAGGTGGAGACGGTGCCGACCGGCTCGCTCGGTCTCGACATCGCGCTCGGCGTCGGCGGCCTGCCGCGCGGCCGAATCGTGGAGATCTACGGGCCGGAGTCCTCGGGCAAGACCACGCTCGCGCTCCACACCATCGCCGAGGCGCAGAAGCGCGGCGGCGTCTGCGCCTTCGTGGACGCCGAGCACGCGCTCGATCCGATCTACGCCCGCAAGCTCGGCGTGAACCTCGACGACCTCCTGGTCTCCCAGCCGGACGCCGGCGAGCAGGCGCTCGAGATCACCGACACGCTGGTGCGCTCCGGCGCGGTGGATGTGCTCGTGATCGACTCGGTCGCGGCGCTGACGCCGAAGGCGGAGCTGGAAGGCGAGATGGGCGACAGCCTGCCCGGTCTCCAGGCCCGCCTGATGAGTCAGGCGCTCCGCAAGCTCACCGCTTCGATCTCCAAGTCGAAGACCATGGTGATCTTCATCAACCAGATCCGCATGAAGATCGGCGTGATGTTCGGCTCGCCGGAGACCACCACCGGCGGCAACGCGCTGAAGTTCTACGCCTCCGTGCGCCTCGACATCCGCCGCATCGGCGCCATCAAGGCCCGCGACGAGATCACCGGAAACCAGACCCGCGTGAAAGTGGTGAAGAACAAGCTCGCGCCGCCGTTCAAGGAGGTCGAGTTCGACATCATGTACGGCGAGGGCATCTCCAAGCTTGGCGAGCTGGTTGACCTCGGCGTGAAGGCCGGCATCGTGGAGAAGTCGGGCGCGTGGTTCTCGTACAACAGCCAGCGGCTGGGGCAGGGACGCGAGAACGCCAAGACCTTCCTGAAGGACAATCCGGCCGTCGCCAACGACATCGAACAGGCCATCCGGCAGAACGCTGGCGTGATCGCCAATGCCATCCTGCAGGGGACGCCCGAGCCGGACGGCGACGCGGCGTCGCCCGACTTCGAGTAGGTGCCGGCGCGCCCGCTCCGGCGGGCGGTTCCGTTCTGCCGTCGTGTTCGGGGGCGCCGTTCTGGACAGGGGCCGGCACGACGGCTAAAACCCGAAGAAATACCGCCGTGGGGTCCAGCGCCTCGCGGCGGTTCCCGTTCGCGGCGAGCCTGTTCGTCCGGCCGGCACGGATCCGTCGAAGGTCCGTCCGGGTGGGCCCAGGGCAATGCGGCGGGCCGAAACCGTGCGCGGGGAGGCGCCCCTTCTTCAGGGCGTCCCAGCCGCCGAGCCTCAAGGTGAAATCAGCGTCATGAGCGGCGTCAACGAGATCCGGTCGACCTTCCTCGACTTCTTCGCCAAGAACGGCCACGAGCCGGTGGCGTCCAGCCCGCTCGTGCCGCGCAACGATCCCACGCTGATGTTCACCAACGCCGGCATGGTGCAGTTCAAGAACGTCTTCACCGGCCTGGAGAAGCGCCCCTACGTGCGCGCCGCCACGTCGCAGAAGTGCGTCCGCGCCGGCGGCAAGCACAACGACCTCGACAATGTCGGCTACACCGCCCGGCACCACACCTTCTTCGAGATGCTGGGCAATTTCTCGTTCGGCGACTATTTCAAGGACCGGGCGATCGAGCTTGCCTGGACCCTGGTCACCCGCGAGTTCGGCCTCCCGAAGGACAAGCTCCTCGTCACCGTCTACTCCGAGGACGAGGAGGCCGCCGCGCTCTGGAAGAAGATCGCGGGTCTTGGCGACGACCGCATCATCCGCATCGCCACCTCCGACAACTTCTGGGCCATGGGCGACACCGGCCCCTGCGGCCCCTGTTCGGAGATCTTCTTCGACCACGGCGAGGGCATTCCGGGCGGACCGCCCGGCTCGCCGGACGAGGACGGCGACCGGTTCATCGAGATCTGGAACCTCGTGTTCATGCAATACGAGCAGGTCTCCAAGGCCGAACGGATCAACCTGCCGCGCCCGTCCATCGACACCGGCATGGGGCTGGAGCGCATCGCCGCGGTGCTGCAGGGCGTTCACAACAACTATGAGATCGACCTATTCCGGGCGCTGATCCGCGCCTCCGTGGAAGCGACCGGCGTGCCGGCGGAGGGTGCCCAGACCGCCAGCCACCGCATCATCGCCGACCACCTGCGCGCCTCGTCCTTCCTGATCGCCGACGGCGTGCTGCCGTCGAACGAGGGGCGCGGCTATGTGCTTCGCCGCATCATGCGCCGGGCCATGCGCCACGCCCACATCCTCGGCGCCGCCGATCCGCTGCTGCACCGGCTGGTGCCTGCCCTCGTGCGCGAAATGGGCCAGGCTTATCCGGAGCTCGTGCGCGCCGAATCGCTCATTACCGAAACCCTGCGTCTGGAGGAGACACGCTTCCGCCGCACCCTGGCGCGCGGCCTCGGTCTTCTCGACGAGGCGACGCAGGACCTGTCGGCCGGCGGGCGGCTCGACGGCGAAACCGCCTTCCGCCTCTACGACACCTACGGCTTCCCCCTCGACCTGACGCAGGACGCCCTGAAAGCCCGCGGCATCGCCGTCGACACCGATGGTTTCGCGGTCGCCATGGAGCGCCAGAAGGCCGAGGCCCGCGCCAACTGGTCCGGCTCCGGCGAGGCGGCGACCGAGACCGTGTGGTTCGCCCTTCGCGAGAAGCTCGGCGCCACGGAATTCCTCGGCTACGAAACCGAGACCGCCGAGGCCGTCGTCACCGCCCTCGTCCAGGACGGCCGGCAGGTCGAGACCCTGGAGACGGGCGCGTCCGGCGCCGTCGTCCTCAATCAGACGCCCTTCTACGGCGAGTCCGGCGGTCAGGTCGGCGACACCGGCATCATGACCGGCGCCGGCGTTCGCCTCCGTGTCACCGACACCCAGAAGAAGGCGGACGGTGTCTTCATCCACATCGTCACGGTGGAAGAAGGCCCCGTGCGCCTCGGCGACGCGGTGGAGCTTTCCGTCGACCACGACCGCCGCGGCCGCATCCGCGCCAACCATTCGGCCACCCATCTCCTCCACGAGGCGCTCCGCACCGTGCTCGGCACCCACGTGGCGCAGAAGGGCTCGCTCGTCTCGCCGGACCGGCTTCGCTTCGACATTTCCCACCCGAAGCCCATCGTGGAACCCGAACTCGACGAGGTTGAGCGGCTCGCCAACGCCATCATCCTCCAGGATGCGCCGGTCACCACCCGCCTGATGGCGGTCGACGACGCCATCGAAAGCGGCGCCATGGCGCTCTTCGGCGAGAAGTACGGCGACGAGGTCCGTGTCGTCGCCATGGGCACCGCCCTTGAGGGCGAGAAGGCCGGCCGCGCTTATTCGGTGGAGCTCTGCGGCGGCACCCATGTGGGCCGCACCGGCGAGATCGGCCTCGTGCACCTGGTCAACGAGGGCGCGGTCTCGGCCGGCGTCCGCCGCGTCGAGGCGCTCACCGGCGCCGCGGCCCGCCAGCACCTCGCTGAGCAGGAGCGGCGCCTGAAGGATGTAGCCGCCACCCTCAAGGTCTCGGTCGCCGACGTGGTGGAGCGGGTCGCCACCCTGGTGGACGACCGCCGCCGCCTGGAGCGCGAGTTGGCCGACGCCCGCAAGAAGCTCGCCATGGGCGGCGGCAAGGCCGCCGACGCGGTGCGCGAGATCGGCGGCGTCAAGTTCCTCGCCCGCGTGGCCGAGGGCATCGCCCCGAAGGACCTGAAGGGCTTGGTGGACGAGACCAAGAAGTCGCTCGTCTCCGGCGTCGTTGTCATGGTCGGCGTCGGCGAGGACGGCAAGGCCGGCGTGGTCGTGGGCGTCACCGATGACCTCACCAGCCGTATCTCCGCCGTGGACCTCGTCCGTCATGCCTCAGAGGCGCTCGGTGGCAAGGGCGGCGGCGGCCGTCCCGACATGGCCCAGGCCGGCGGCCCCGACGGCACCAAGGCCAACGAGGCGATCGCCGCCGTGGAGGCCGCCCTCTCGGCCTCCTGAGGACTGCGGTTCATGTAGCGCCCGCCGCGAACCGGCGGACGCACCGTCGCTTTCTCGTCCGGGCGCACGCGCTTTCGGCTCGTCCTCACGCCGGTCACCACCTACGCCCACGCCATTCAAACCGCCTTTGCGCGGCCCCCTAGTGCTTGATCCGCCAGCCCTTTCCGGGGCCGTCACCCAGTTGCGTGGGCGATCCGCTTCGCCCGTCGCCGCCCGCATCGGGGTTGGCCCCGATGGCGCCCCGCTCCGTTCGATGACAATTCTGCGATTGATGCGAACCGGGGCGGGGCACCATGTGGCAGCGGCGGCTCTTCGAGGTGCTTGAGATCGGCGGCGTCAGCGACCGAACCGCGCGCCTTGTGGAATGGACGATCATCCTCATGGTCGTCGTCAACGTCACCGCCGCCGTGCTGGCCACCGTTCCGTCCCTGGCGGCGTCGCACGGCACCCTCTTCGTCGGTATCGAGGCCGGCACGGTCTTCTTCTTCGCCTTGGAGTACGGCCTCCGCCTCTGGGTGGCTCCGCTCCAGCCGGCTCTCGTGCGCCAGCCGCCATGGCGCGCCCGCCTCGCCTTTCTGCGCCAGCCGCTCGCGGTGGTGGACCTCCTCGCCATCCTGCCGCCGGTGATCGGCGTCCTGTTCGGCCTGGAGGATGCCGGAATCGCCGTCGCCTTCCGGCTCCTCCGCTTCCTGAAGCTCGCGCGCTACTCTCCCGGCATCCGCTCGCTGGCGGCGGCGATCGCCTCGGAGCGGCGAGCCATCCTGGCCTCCGGGGTCATCATGATGGGGCTGATCGTCGCCGTCGCCAGTCTCATGCACGCGCTCGAGGGCGATCTCCAGCCGACTGTCTTCGGCTCGATCCCGGCCGCCATGTATTGGGCGGTCACCACCCTGACGACGGTCGGCTACGGCGACGCCGTTCCCATATCGCCGGCCGGCAAGGTGCTTGCCGGCATCACCATGGTCCTGGGTTTCACCATGTTCGCCCTGCCGGTCGGCGTCATCGCCACCGCGTTCGCCCGCGAGATCCGCCAGCGCGAGTTCATCGTGACCTGGTCCATGATCTCCCGCGTGCCGCTCTTCTCCGAGCTCGACGCCGCCGAGGTGGCCGACGTGCTCCGGCTCCTGCGCGCCCAGAGCGTGGGCGCCGGCACGGTCATCACCTATGCGGGCGAGCCGGCGACCTCCATGTATTTCATCGTCGCCGGACAGGTGGAGATCCAGCTTCCAGGCAAGGCCGTGGTCATGGGGGAGGGGAAGTTCTTCGGCGAGATCGCGGTGCTGAGCCGTGCACGGCGCTCCGCCGACGTGGTCGCCCTGGCGCCGACCCGCCTCCTGGTGCTCGACGCCGACGACTTCCACCATCTCATGCACCGACGCCCGAAGATCGCCCGCCACGTCCGCGCCGTCGCCCGCGAACGCCTCCAGGGCGAGGCCGTGACCCCGAAGGGTGACATTTCCGCCGCCGAGATCGCCGGCTCGCCCGACCCGGACACCGATCCCCCCGCCTGACGGCTCTTCCGCCCGGCACGGAAACACGAACGGCGGGCCTTTCAGCCCGCCGCTCAGTGTCATTTCCTGTTCCGAAGCCCGAAGCCCGAAGCCCGAAGCCCGAAGCTAGACGCCCGACGCCCCGTCGCCCGCTCAGGCCATCGCCTTCTGCAGGTTCTCGTCGATCTTGTCGAGGAAGCCGGTGGTGGAGAGCCAGCCCTGCTCGGCGCCGACCAGCAGCGCCAGGTCCTTGGTCATGAAGCCGGCTTCGACCGTGTCGATGCAGACCTTCTCCAGCGTGGAAGCGAAGCGCGCCAACTCCGCGTTGTCGTCGAGCTTGGCCCGGTGGGCGAGGCCGCGGGTCCAGGCGAAGATAGAGGCGATGGAGTTGGTGGAGGTCTCCTTGCCCTGCTGGTGCGTGCGGTAGTGGCGCGTCACGGTGCCGTGGGCGGCTTCCGCCTCCACGGTCTTGCCGTCCGGCGTCATCAGCACGGAGGTCATCAGGCCGAGCGAGCCGAAACCCTGCGCCACCGTGTCGGACTGCACGTCGCCGTCGTAGTTCTTGCACGCCCACACATAGCCGCCGGACCACTTCAGCGCCGAGGCCACCATGTCGTCGATCAGGCGGTGCTCGTAGGTGATCTTCGCTTCGGCGAACTTGTCCTTGAACTCCGCATCGAACACCTCCTGGAACAGGTCCTTGAAGCGGCCGTCATAGGCCTTCAGGATGGTGTTCTTCGTCGACAGATAGACCGGATAGCCGCGGTTGAGGCCGTAGTTCATCGAGGCGCGGGCGAACTCGCGGATTGAATCGTCGAGGTTGTACATGGCCTGGGCGACGCCGCCGGCCGGGAAATCGAACACCTCGTGCTCGATCGTCTTGCCGTCGGTGCCGACGAACTTGATGGTCAGCTTGCCCGGGCCCGGCACCACGAAGTCGGTGGCCTTGTACTGGTCGCCGAAGGCGTGGCGGCCGATGATGATCGGCTTGGTCCAGCCCGGCACCAGCCGCGGCACGTTCTTGCAGATGATGGGCTCGCGGAAGATCACGCCGCCGAGGATGTTGCGGATCGTGCCGTTCGGCGACTTCCACATCTTCTTCAGGTTGAACTCCTTCACGCGCGCCTCGTCCGGCGTGATGGTGGCGCACTTCACGCCCACCCCGTGCTTCTTGATCGCCTCGGCGGCGTCCACGGTCACCTTGTCGTCGGTGGCGTCCCGGTGCTCCATGCCAAGGTCGTAGTAGTGGAGGTCGATGTCCAGATAGGGATGGATCAGCTTGTCCTTGATGGCCTGCCAGATGATGCGGGTCATCTCGTCGCCATCGAGTTCGACGACCGGGTTGGCAACCTTGATCTTGGACATGGGCGAGGGACCTCTCGTCTTGCGGATTTTCTGGCCGGGATGCTCGCGCGGGCCCGGCGGGCGCGGGGGATGAGGCGATCGGCGAGGGACCGGCGCCCGGGGGGTTGCATAGCACCGCAGGCGGCGGGCCGCAAAGGTCACCGTTCGGATGATGGGATTTGCCGATCGGCTGGTCGGCGCTGCCGCTGATGGCCGTCCGGAGCGCGCCGCGGTAAACCAAGACCGGCGTTGAGTGGTGAATCTAACCTTGCTAAACTTGACACTCATGAAGGCGAGCCTTAGTGTGCAGCGAGTGCATTGAACAAGGAATGATTGCCATGACCAACACATTCGCTCGCGCATTCGGCGCTTCCGCCCTGGCTCTCTCCATGGCCGTCGGCGGCTTCTCCGGTGCGGTCGTCCTCACCGGTGCCGCCTACGCCCAGGTCGCTTTCGTGCCCTTCGTGATTCTGATCAACGGCGTGCCGGTGACGGTGACCTCGCTTGCTCAGCTGTCGACGATCGTCGCCAGCAACCCGGCGCTGGCGGCCACCATCGCGTCCGCCGCTCGTGTGGCCAACCCGGCCCTGACCGTCGAAATCGCGTCGGCGATCACCAGCGTCCCGGGCGTGGACGTGGCGGCCGTGCAGGGCGCCCTGGGCCCGTCGCCGACCGACACCGCCGGCCTGCCGACCGGCGCTACCCCGGTTTATTGATACCTCTCGCCTGACGGTCGATCCGGCCGGGACCACAACACGGCCCGGGGCTTGCGTGGCCCCGGACCCTCCTGTCGATGGCGCGCTGAATGGCTTCCCGAAGCAGTCTCCAAGCCGCGCCGTCCGGGTCGAGCCGCGGGCCTCGTTCATCCGGTCGCCTTCCTGGCTCGTCGACCTCGAAGGTCAACCGCCGCTTCGCCATCCTGGTGGCGCTGCTGGTTGCCGTGGCGCCGATCCCGTTCGGATCGACGTCCCCGCTTTTCAGCCTCCTGCTTGCTGGTGGCGTTGGGGCTTTGGCCCTGGCCTATGTCCTTGCGATCCGGTTCGATGCCGCGAACGTTCGTGTTCCGCCGTCCCGCGCTCCCCTCGCCACCGCCTTCATGCTCGCCACGCTCGTCATGCTCGGCGTGCAACTGCTGCCACTTCCCTTCGCGGTGGATGAGAACATCCGGCTGGCGGCTGAAGCGCTCGGCACGCCGGTCACCGCCCGCATTTCCGTCGATCCGGCAGCCACCTTGCTCCAGGCCGTCCGATACGGCGCCTATGTGCTCTTCACCTTCCTCTGCCTGCAGGTCGCCGCGCGGCTCGGGCGTGCCCGCATCTTCCTGGAAACCCTGTTCTGGATCGCCGTGGCGCACGGCCTCTGGGCCCTCGCCTCGCTCTACGCCCTCGACGACAGCTTCCTCGGGGTCCCGAAGTGGTTCGTCCAGGGCTTTGCCACCGGCACCTTCTTCTCCCGCAACACCCTCGCCACCTTCATGACCCTTGGCGCCGTGGCCGGCAGCGGCCTTCTGGCCCTGGCGATCACCGACCGGACCGGCGAACGGCTGCGGTTCGACGTGGCTCCTGTCATCCTGCTTTACCTTTGCGGCATCGGCATCCTGGCGGCGGCGACCTTTGCATCCGTGTCGCGGATGGGCATCGTCCTCGTCATCCTCGGCCCGTCGATCGTGCTCGCCGCGCTCATCGCCCGCAGCCTGCACGGGCTCGCCAGCCGGCTGGTCGCGCTGGCAGCCTTCGGCGGGATCGTCACGACCATCACGCTCGTCTATGCGGATCGGCTGATCCTTCGGGTCGGCAGCGTCGACCGGGACGGGGAGGTCCGTTGGGCGGCGGTGTTGCAGACCTACGAACTCGCCCTCCAGCGGCCCTTCGTCGGCTGGGGCGGCGGCACATTTCCCACGGCCTTTCCGCTGGTCCGCGAGCCTGCGGTCGGGGTCAACACCAACTGGACCTATGCCCACAATCTCTATGTGGAACTCTGGTCCGACCTCGGCTTCATCGTCGGCAGCTTTCCGATCCTGGCGGTGCTCGCGCTCACGGCGCGGTGCTGCGTGGGCGCCGTCCGCAACCGCACCCGCTGGCCCTACGCGGTGACGGCGCTTGCCGCCGTCCTGGTGGCGGGCGTTCATTCCGCGGTCGATTTCAGCCTGCAGGTCCCGTCCGTCGTGCTCTTCTTCCTCGCCCTCCTGGCGATCGGCACGGCCCAGTCCGACCGCCCCGTCGTCGGCGGGTCCCCCTGATCGTGGCCGCCGTGCCGCGGCTGCAGCCCGCGACCGCAGACCGGCCTTCGCCGCTCCGTCCAATTCGACACAAATCGTCACGGGCCCGGCAAGCTTCGCTTATCCCCTTCTTTTAATTGATAATTCTGACATGGGTGATTTCATGGGTGCACCGAACGGAAAAGGTGCTCTTCATGCGAATTCTCCGCGCCGCCCTGGCCCTGTCCGCCTTCCTGGCCCTCGCGCCTTCGGCACACGCCCTCATGCCCACTCTGCCGAAAAACCTTCCGACCCTGCCGAAGGCCGGCAAGATCGCGCTCGGCGCCGAGACCTCCCCGCCGCTCGGCTTCGTCTTCTATTGCGCCCGGGATCGGAGCGCCTGCGCGCCCCGCAAGGCGAAGTCGGTGTCGGTCACCAAGGATGGCCGGGTGGAGATGGAGGCGGCGGTCGCCGAGGCGATCGTGACCGTGAACCTTGCCGTGAACCGCCAGATCCGCCCGGTCTCCGAAGCGGCCGGCAGCCCGGACAACTGGCAGGCCAACGTCTCCGCCGGCGACTGCGAGGACTACGCCCTCACCAAGCAGCAGCGGCTCCTGAAGGCCGGCTGGCCGTCCTCGGCGCTGCTCATCGCCAAGGTGCGCATGCGCGACGGCCTCTACCACGCCATTCTGATCGCCCGCACCTCCGCCGGCGACTATGTGCTCGACAACATGACCGACGAGATCCGGTCGTGGAACGCGGTGCCCTACCGCTACATCGGCGTGCAGTCTCCCGCCAACCCGAGCGTCTGGCGCACAGTCTGAAGGAAGAGATCGGGCATCGCGAAAATTCGCATTGCGATTGACCGCAGTGTTGGCTAACCAACGGCGCACAACAAGAAGCGGGCCTTCTCATGCGCATCGGATTGGATCAGATTGTCCTCGGCCTGTTCGGGCTCGCCGCCGTGGGGCTTGTGACGACCGCAACCCTGATCGTGCCGGCGGAACTGGCGCCGTTCGTGGACCAGTTCGCGGACGACGCCGAGGTCTATCCGGTCTTTGCCGAAAAGGCCGGCGTGCGCCAGCCGTTCGTGAGCCTTGCCGCCCTCAAGATGGACCTCGACCGGTGCGTGAAGCTCGATCCCGCCAGCCTTGTCGACAGGGAGGGCAGGGGGCTGGGTCAGGCGGCCGTGCTGGACGTCTGTCAGCAGATGGCCGAGGCCGCGGTGGCCGCGTCGCCGCACTTCGCCTACGGCTGGTACATCGCCGCCGGCACGGCCCTACGAACCGGCGAAGAGGCGCGCGCGCATGACGCCTATATGCGCTCCGTCGCGACGAACCCGGCGGAGGCCTGGCTCGCCCGGCTGCGCTTCCAGGTGTTCGACCGGCCCGGCACGCCGCTGCCCGCCCCTGTGACAGCCGCCGCCGACCGGGATGTCGCCGTGCTTCTCACCGAACACTCCACCGTGGAGATGGTCGCCCGCCGCTATCTGGAGGATCCCGGCTTCAGAGGCCGCTTGTCGGTGATCGCCGAGTCGCTGCCACCGCAAAAGCAAGCCGATTTCGTCCACCGGGTCCGGGCCCTGATGGCGAAGGGCGCAGGACAGCCCGTGTTGCCGGGCTCCGGCTGACCGGACCGGACGCGCCGAGCCCTCAGGGTGAAACCGCCAGGGCCAGGCGACGAAAGCCGGTGCGCTCGGCGTCCAACCGTCAGGCGACCGGCCGCTCGCGGAACAGTGCCTTGGCGGCGCGGATCGCATCGCGGGCGTAGGATCCGTCCCGGTGCACGAGCGATTGCACCAGCGCTCCATCCACCAGCACGGCCAGCAGCCGCGCGTCGCTCGGGTCGCGCCCTTCCGCCTTCAGGAGCGCTGCGAACCAAAGCTCCACGGACTTCTTGCCGCTCACGGCCAGCCGTCGGGCCGGGTGGTTGGGCAGGGCGCCGAGTTCGGTGGCGAAACGGATGAAGCCCAACTCCGACCATGCGCCGCTGTCGATCCAGTCGCCGATGTGGGAGAGAAGGCGCTCCATGCGGGCCTCCATGGAGAGATCCGCCTCCTCGCCGCCCGCCCAGTCCTTGATCCGCTTCAATGTCGGGTGCTGCTCCGCCGTCACGCAGGCGGCCGCAAGGTCGTCCTTCTTGCCGAAATGGTAGAGCAGGCCGCGCTTGGTGATCCCCGCCGACCGGGCCACATCCTCCAGGCTGACCTGCGATAGCCCCCGTTCCTCGAACAAACGTCCTGCTTCAGCGACGATGCGTTCCCGTGTCGATGTTCCGTCCCGCGGCATTGCCCAAAGCCCCCACTCCGGAAAAAATACAGCATTAGCTATCAACGAAGGAAAAGACATAGAGCATTGTTCAGGAAGAGCGGTCACCAAAACAGGTGACGGCCTCGATTTCACGCGCGGATTGCGTCCAATTGACCTAAAGTAACACAAATGGAGCAAGCGTCGTCAGCTTTGTCAGGTCCTGTCGGCAACTTGGACGCGGCGGTCCGGCACCCCGCGCCATGCCCGGACCTCTGGCGGAGACACGGGGCATCCGCCCGCCGATCCTGGACGCCCGGGCCCTACCGAACCGGCGGTCGGCGGCTCCAAGGGCCAGCCAACCCGCCTGTGCGCGTGGGGCAGGGGGTCTGGACTTCCGTCCCTTGCCCGCCTAACACCGTCCGATCGTTCCCCTCAGCAGACCCACACGAGCCGTTCCGTGCCCGATCCTTCCACCGTCTCTCCTGTCGTGGTGCTTGTCGAACCCCAGATGGGTGAAAACATCGGCGCCGCGGCCCGGGCGATGGCGAACTTCGGCCTTTCCGACCTGCGGCTGGTCCGCCCGCGCGACGGCTGGCCGAACGAGAAGGCCGTCGCGGCGGCGAGCCGGGCCGATCACGTCATCGCGGCCGCTACCGTGTTCGAGACCGTGGAAGAGGCCGTGGCCGATCTCGGCTTCGTCTACGCCACCACCGCGCGGGACCGCGATCTCACCAAGGAGGTGGTCGGTCCGGTCGAGGCCGGCCGCCGCCTGCGCGCGTTCGGCACCGACGGGGTGCGCACCGGCCTCCTGTTCGGCCGCGAGCGCTGGGGCCTCAACAACGACGAGATCGCGCTCGCCGACCACATCCTCACCCTGCCGGTGGTGCCGGAGTTCGCCTCCCTCAACATCGCCCAGGCGGTGCTGGTGATCGCCTACGAGTGGCGGAAGGCCGGTTTCGAGGCCGAGGATGGCGGCCTGCCGTTCCGCATGCCGGACCGCTCTCCGCCCGCCACCAAGGAAGAGCTCATCCACTTCTTCCACCACCTGGAGACGTCGCTGGAAGAGCGCAGCTTCTTCCGTCCGCCGGAAAAGCGCGAGACCATGATCCGCAACCTGCGGGCCATCTTCCAGCGGGTGCAGCTCACCGCCCAGGAGGTACGCACCCTTCGCGGCATCATCGCCACCCTGGAGGACCGGCCGCACCGGCCGAGCCGCCCCAAGGGCCAGCCGCGCAAGCCGAAGCCGGATCCGGCCGGCGATCCGCCGATCGCCGCACCCGAGCCGGACGGCGACTGAGGAGAGACGGATGCGGCTCGTCGTGTTCGACAGCGGGGTCGGCGGCCTCTCCGTGGTGCGCGAGATCGCCGCGAGCCTGCCGGCCGCCGACATCCTCTACCTCGCCGACACCGCCGTCTTTCCCTACGGCGACCTGGAGCCCGACGCCCTCGTCGACCGGGTGGAGTCGCTGATGGACCGCGTCCTGCCGGCCGCCGACCCGGCCGCCGTCGTGATCGCCTGCAACACCGCCTCCACCCTGGTTCTGCCGCCGCTCCGCGCCCGTTTCGCCGTGCCCTTCGTCGGCACGGTACCGGCGGTGAAGCCGGCCGCGCAGTCGAGCCGCAGCCGGCTCGTCAGCGTGCTGGCGACGCCCGGCACGGTCCGGCGCGACTATACCCGCGACCTCATCCGCGAGCACGGCCAGGACTGCCGCTTCACCCTCGTCGGGTCCGCGCATCTTGCCACGCTGGTGGAGCGCCATCTTGCCGGCGACCCGGTGGACGACGCCGCCTTCGCGGCCGAGATCGCCCCGTCCTTCGTCACCGACGGCGACGCCCGCACCGACACGGTGGTGCTCGCCTGCACCCATTTCCCCCTTGTCCTCGATCGGCTCGCCGCCGTCGCGCCCTGGCCAGTCGACTGGATCGATCCCGCGCCCGCCATCGCCCGCCGCGTCGTCACGGTGGCGGGCGGGGAGGGGGGCGGTACAGGCCGGCGGCGGATCCTCGTCACCGGCCGGGCGCCGGCTCCCGCCTTCCTCGCCGCCTTCGGCTTCCCGTCCGCCGAACCCTTCGCCGGCTGAGCGGACCGCCGGCCGCTTTCCGGCCTCAACCGGCCCCTCCGGGTTTGACATCGCGGCCGACCTCGTCTATCCACCCCACCAACGTGCGCGGGTCCCTCAAGGGCCCGCGTCTGCGTTCACGCACCCGTGGATCGGACTGCCTCGCGCTCACCCGGTCCTGTCGGCCTTTCCGTGCATCGCCTTCGGGCGGCGCTTTCGGATCGTGCAAAGGAGGGCGTGTGTCCTGAAGAACGATCCTACTAAGAACGGGATACGCGATGTCCAAGCGCCATAGCGCCAAGTACAAGATCGACCGTCGCCTCGGCGAAAATCTCTGGGGCCGCCCCAAGAGCCCGGTCAACAAGCGCGAGTACGGCCCCGGCCAGCACGGCCAGCGCCGCAAGGGCAAGCTCAGCGACTTCGGTCAGCAGCTTCGCGCCAAGCAGAAGCTGAAGGGCTACTACGCCAACATTTCCGAGAAGCAGTTCTACGGCGTCTACGAGGAGGCCTCGCGCCTGCGCGGCGACACGTCCGAGGCGCTGATCGGCCTTCTGGAGAGCCGCCTCGACGCGGTGGTTTTCCGTGCGAAGTTCGTGCCGACGCCGTTCGCGGCCCGGCAGTTCATCAACCACGGCCACATCAACGTCAACGGCAAGCGGGTGAACATCTCCAGCTACCGTGTGAAGCCGGGCGACGTGATCGAGGTCCGCCAGCGTTCCAAGGAACTGGCCATCGTCCTTGAGTCCGTGTCGCTCGCCGAGCGGGACGTGCCGGAGTACATCGAGGCGGATCATTCCAAGATGGTCGCCAAGTTCGTGCGCATCCCGACGCTCAGCGACGTGCCCTACGCCGTCCAGATGGAGCCGAACCTGGTCGTCGAGTTCTACTCGCGCTGATCAGGCCTCGACGGGCACCGCTCCCTTCGGAGCGGTTGGCTCACCGAGAGTGCCCACATGATCGAAGCCGCCCCGTCGCACGGGCGGCTTCTTTTTTGTGCAGGATTCGCGAGCCCGGGAGGGGGCGACGGCTGCCTTTCGCCCCCGCGAGAAGGCGCACCCGCCGGTCGGACCGGATCGCCCGTCCGGGCTGCCTCAATTCCAGGCATAGATCGATATATTTTCGCCCTTGAAATTACTGGAGTCGGGGCGCATATGGGGATTGTCGGCTCTGGCCGACCTCGCCCATCCGGGCGTTTCCTCCCTAGACTTCAGGCCGCGCTCGCGCGGCCTTTTTTCTTGTCTCGGGACATCCGTCGCCGAGGACGGCGCCGATAGGGGCCGCTCCGTGCATTCGGAGATCTGCCTAGCGGCCGAGCTTCTCGCGCAGGGCGTCGATTCGCCTGGAGGCCTCCGCCTTGTCCAGGTCGTCGGCAAAAGCGTCCGAATCTCCAGCCTCTTCGGACAACGTCTTCAAGTAGGATGCCTGTGCGCCGGTCATCGGATCGTGGCCAGAGACCCACGCGTCCGGGTCCTTCTCCGTGTTGGAACCGGGATGATCGTCCTGTTTCGGGTTGGTCGCCATGACGGATCCTTTGTTCATGATGTGTTCCGCAGAAGAACGCGCCCCGATCCATCAGGTTCCATTTCGGCATCCCCGCAGCGACCGCCCGGCCCCGCGCGCCAAACTGTCGCGTTAAGCCTGTTCGTGGCTGCAAATCGCGCAGGATTGCTGGGTATTTGACGCAGCCGAGGGCAGCGTCTTGCGCTGCAACAGTTCGGTGACGGCCAATGCTTGGGAAAAATCCGTTGCACCGTCTGCATCGATGTCTGACATTACGGCACTGCACTCACGGGCGCACACCGACAGGAACGCAAATATGGCAAGACACAGGTATTACGTTGTCGCCATAGACGAGCAGTGGGCTGTAAAGGGCGACGACGACGCGTGCATCCGCTGCGCCACGGAAGACGAGGCGGTCTGCACGGCCAAGAAGGTCGCGCGCCAGCACCATCGCTCCGGCGACGTCTCCGAAGTCATCGTTCCCGATCCGCACGGCTACCCGCGCACGGCGTGGAGCTGCGGCTGAGGGCAGGGGCCGCGCGTCGACCGCGCCGGCTGACCCCGACCAGATCCCATCCCCGAATCCGAAGAGGCCACCCGATCACTCGAGTGGCCTCTCTTTGTTTTTGCCGTCCACCGGCAATGGGGCGGTGGGGGGCGATGACTCCATCGCCGTGTGGACGGCTCCGTCCACCACGAGGGTGGCCGGATGGCGGAAAGGGAGCTGACCGTCGGCGCGCAATGATGCGCGCGAGATCACGTCCCTGATGTCGCGGGAAAATCCCCACCCGCACATCAAGAACCGCCTTCCCACCCTTCCGGTTCCATGCCACCGACGAATTTTCTCTTCTTCGCCCTACCGCCAGCGCGACGCCGACCGGGACGGCCCTGCCTCCCCGAAACGCGAAGCGCCGGCCGCGAGGGTGCGGCCGGCGCTTGGGCATCGATCAGGGATCGATCGGGGCGTCTTAGATAGGCTCTGCCTGTCGGCTGGCCGGTGACGGGCTGTCGGCCCGACACCTCCCGGCCGTCCTCAGACGCTGGTCTTCACCGGCACGCCGGCACCCGACATATGGCTCTGCAGTTCGCCCTGCTGGAACATCTCGCGGACGATGTCGCAGCCGCCCACGAACTCGCCCTTCACGTAGAGCTGCGGGATGGTCGGCCAGTTGGTGTAGGTCTTGATCCCGTCACGCAGCTGGTCGTTCTCCAGCACGTTGATGCCCTTGTAGGGCACGCCTAGGTGGTTGAGAATCTGCACCACCTGGCCGGAGAAGCCGCACATGGGGAAGTCCGGGGTGCCCTTCATGAAGAGCACCACGTCGTTAGACTTCACCTCGTTGTCGATGAAGGCATGGATAGGCTCGGCCATCGTTCTGTTCCTCGCATGCCGGGTTCAAGGCCCGGGTTACACTAGGGTTGGTTCAAAAAAAAGCGCCGAAGCGGCCGGGCCCGGCAGACCCCGGCGCTGCAGCCGGTCGTCGGTCACGCCGGGGCGCTGGTCTGCAGAGCCAGCGCGTGAAGCTGACCGCCCATCTTGCCCTGCAGGGCGTTGTAGACGAGCTGGTGCTGCTTCACCCGCGTCAGCCCCCGGAAGGCTTCCGAGATGACGATCGCCGAGTAGTGGTCGCCGTCCCCGGCGAGATCGCGGAT
Organism: Mongoliimonas terrestris; assembly: GCF_001927285.1. GTDB lineage: Bacteria > Pseudomonadota > Alphaproteobacteria > Rhizobiales > Pleomorphomonadaceae > Chthonobacter > Chthonobacter terrestris. Next base: position 203,457 of record NZ_MSIG01000005.1, read on the forward strand.
CTCGACCTTGGCGTCCGGCAGCGCTTCCTTGATCATCGCCTCGATTTCACGGGCCTGCATGGCCATGTCGCTCGTCCCCTTCCTGGTCAGTCGGGGCAGAACGGCCCCTTTGGATCCCGCGCTCCGCCGGTCAGGCCGCTTCCCCGCCCATGAAGCGGGGGAACCAGCCTTCGTGCGTGTCGCGCAATGTCTCCACCGATATGGCGCCCGCCGCGCCAAGGTTCAACGCGTCGCCGCCCACCGTGCCGAGCCGCACCACCGGCACGCCCGCCGACTGGGCGTCCGCCGCCACCGCCTCGGCCTGTCCGGCCGGAACGGTGACCAGATACCGCGCCTGATCCTCGGCGAAGAGTGCCACGTGCGGGGTGATCCCGTCGAGGGAGACCTTCGCGCCGAGCGACCCTGCCATCGCCATCTCTGCAAGCGCGATGCCGAGACCGCCGTCCGAGAGATCGTGGCAGGCGCTCACCCGTCTGGCGGTGATCAGGGCGCGCACGAAGTCGCCGTTCCGCCGCTCCACCGCCAGATCCACCGGCGGCGGGGCGCCTTCCTCGCGCCCCAGCACCTCCCGCAGATAAAGCGACTGGCCGAGATGGGTGCCGTGGCCGCCGACGAGCAGGATCTCGTCGCCCGCCGCCTTGAAGGCGATCGTCGCCATCTGTCCGATATCCGACAAAAGCCCGACACCCACGATGGTCGGTGTCGGCAGAATGGCCTTGCCGTTGGTCTCGTTGTAGAGCGACACGTTGCCTGACACGACGGGGAAGTCCAGCGCCCGGCAGGCCTCGCCGAGGCCTTTGATCGCGTGGACGAACTGGCCCATGATCTCCGGCTTCTCCGGATTGCCGAAGTTCAGGTTGTCGGTCACGGCGATCGGCGTCGCTCCGACGGCGGTGATGTTGCGCCACACCTCCGCGATCGCCTGCTTGCCACCCTCGAACGGATCCGCCTCGCAGTAGCGCGGCGTCACGTCCGACGACATGGCGATGCCCTTGGTCGTGCCGTCCACGCGCACCACGCCCGCGTCGCCGCCCGGCACCGTCGCCGAGTTGCCCTGGACGAGCGTGTCATACTGCTCCCACACCCACCGGCGGGAAGCCGCGTCCGGCGAGCCGAGCACGGTGAGGAGCGCGGCCGCCAGATCGTCCGGCGCCTCCACGCTCTCCGGCGCGATCAGCACTGGCCGGGCCGGCGGAATCCACGGCCGGTCGTACTCCGGCGCCTGGTCGCCGAGGTCCTTGATCGGCAGGTCGGCCACCACTTCGCCCTGGTGCTTGATGCGGAAGCGCAGGTCGTCCGTGGTCACGCCGACCACCGCGAAATCCAGCTCCCACTTGGCGAAGATCGCCTTGGCGACGCCCTCCAGCGCCGGCTCCAGCACCATGAGCATGCGCTCCTGGCTCTCCGAGAGCATCATCTCGTAGGCGGTCATGCGCTCCTCGCGCACCGGTACCTTGTCGAGGTCGAGCTCGATACCGAGGTCGCCCTTGGCGCCCATCTCCACCGCCGAACAGGTGAGGCCGGCCGCGCCCATGTCCTGGATGGCGATGACGGCGCCAGACGCCATCAGCTCCAGGCAGGCCTCCAGCAGGCGCTTCTCGGTGAACGGGTCGCCCACCTGCACGGTCGGGCGCTTCTCCTCGATCTGGTCGTCGAACTCGGCCGACGCCATGGTGGCGCCGCCGACGCCGTCGCGGCCGGTCTTCGCCCCGAGGTAGACCACCGGCAGCCCGACGCCCTTGGCCTCGGAGAGGAAAATCTTGTCCCGGTCGGCAAGGCCGAGCGCGAAGGCGTTGACGAGGCAGTTGCCGTTGTAGCGCGGGTGGAAGTTCACCTCGCCGCCGACGGTCGGCACGCCGAACGAGTTGCCGTAGCCGCCGACACCCGCCACCACGCCGGCCACCAGGTGCCGCGTCTTCGGGTGGTCCGGCGCGCCGAAGCGCAGCGCGTTCATGGCGGCGATCGGCCGGGCACCCATGGTGAACACGTCGCGGAGAATGCCGCCGACGCCCGTCGCCGCGCCCTGATAGGGCTCGATATAGGACGGGTGGTTGTGGCTCTCCATCTTGAACACCGCCACCTGGCCGTCGCCGATGTCGATCACGCCCGCGTTCTCGCCCGGGCCGATCACCACCTTGTCGCCGGTGGTCGGCAAGGTCTTCAGCCACTTCTTGGAGGACTTGTACGAGCAGTGCTCGTTCCACATGGCCGAGAAGATGCCGAGCTCGGTGATGGTCGGCTCGCGGCCGATCAGGTCCAGGATGCGCTGGTACTCGTCCGGCTTCAGGCCGTGCGAGGCGACGAGGTCGGGCGTGATGGCGATGTCGTTCCGGAGCACGGAGAAGGCCTCGCAAGGATCGCTGCGGTTTCAAGCCGGTGGATTAGACCGGCAGCCCGGCGAGTGCAAGGAAGGAGGGCCGGAACGGTGCGGAAAAGCGCCGCCCGTGTGCTAGCATCGTGAACCGACATCGCCTTGGGGCGAAGCCACGAACAGGCCGACCATGCGCATGCGATCCGACCCGCCATGGACGCTGGCGGAATACGAGGAACTCATCCAGGAGATGCCCGAGGGCGAGCGCTGGGAACTGATCGGCGGCCGCATCTACAAGATGATGGTCGGTGGTACGCTGGGCCACGCCAGGATCGTCGGCAACATAGGGTTTGCGATCTCGCGGCAGCTCCGCGAGCGCGGCTCTCCCTGCGGCGTCTTCCAGGAGGCCGCGCGGGTCCAGGTGGACGCCGCGGAGGCCACCTTCTTCCCGGACGTGGTCGTCACCTGCGAGGACACCGACGACGCGGCTCGCGTGGTCCGCAACCCCGTCCTTCTCGTCGAGGTCCTCTCGCGCACGACCCGGGAGAAGGACGAGACGATCAAGCTCGCCGCCTATCGTGAGATCCCGTCGCTTCGCGCCTACATCATGGTGGAGCAGGGCGCGCCCATGGTCCGTGCGGTGATCCGGACCGACGACAGTCTATGGACCTGGGTGCACCTCGAGGAGGGCATGGCCGAGTCGATGCAGCTTCCAGGCATCGACGTGACCCTGTCGCTAGCGGACGTTTACGCCGGGCTTTCCCAAGTGGTTGCGGACCGATGATCCTGGCTCACCCGCCTTCCAGCCCCGCCGCCACCTCGCGGATTACCCGCCACCCCTCGCGCGCATCCCCCTCCGTCATCTCGAACGCCCCGAACTGGATGCGGATGGCGATGCGCCCGTCGTGGCGGGTCTGCGTCACGTAGACCCGCCCGTCCCGGTTCACCGCCTCCACCAGCTGGATGTTGGCCGCATCGAGATCCGTCGCGCCCGGCGGCGTCCAGCGGAAGGCGAACAGCGACAGCACCGGCTCGGTGACGAGCTCGAAGCCTTCGCTCGCCCGGATGGTCTCGGCGAGGTCCCGTGCCCAGGCCACATGGTTGCGGATCATCGTCCGCAGTCCCTCCAGCCCGTAGGCGCGCAGGAGGAACCACAGCTTCAGCGATCGGAACCGCCGGCCGAGCGGCACGCTCCATTCGCTGAAGTTGACGATCCGCGTCTCCCCATAGGTCTTCAGATACTCCGGCTGGATCGCCAGCGTGCGCACGTGGCTCTCCGGGTCGCGGATGAAGTGGGCGGCGCACTCGAACGGCGCGCCCAGCCACTTGTGCGGGTTCACGACGATCGAATCCGCGTCCTCCGCGCCGGCCCAGAGTCCGCGAAACTCCGGGCAGATCATGGCCGACCCGGCCCAGGCCGCGTCCACGTGCACGAAGAGGCCGTGCGCCCGCGCCACCCGCACCACCGCCGCCACGTCGTCGCTCGCCCCGACGCTGGTGCCGCCGACGCAGGCGATCACGCCCGCCGGCAGATGCCCCGCCGCGCGGTCCGCCCGGATCGCCGCGTCCAGCTCGTCCGCATCCAGCCCTTTGCTGGGGCCGCGGCCCGGCAGCTTGACGAGGTTGTCCTCTCCGACGCCCGCAATCCAGCAGGCCTTGTCGATGGAGGAATGCACCTGGTCGCTGCAGTAGACCCGCACCGCAGGCCGGCCCGCGAGCCCGGTCCGGTTGCCCGTGAAGGCGAGGGCGCGTTCGCGCATGGTCAGCACCGCCGCAAGCGTCGCCGTCGAGGCGCTGTCCTGCAGCACCCCTGCGAACCCGTCCGGCAAGCCCAGCGCATCGCGCAGCCAGCCGACGACGGTGATCTCCAGCTCCGTCGCCGCCGGCGAGGTCTGCCACAGCATGCACTGCGCCGCCATGGACGAGATCAGGATCTCCGCCACCACGGCCGCCGGTGCGGCGTTCGCCGGGAAATAGGCGAAGAATCGAGGATGCTGCCAGTGCGTCATGCCCGGCACGATCAGGTCCTCGAAATCGCGGACGATTGTCTCCATGGGCTCCGGCTTTTCCGGCGCGCGGGCCGGCAGACGGGCCGCGATGGCGCCGAAGGCCAGATTCGGCCGCACGGGCCGGTCGCGGAGGGTGCGGCGGTAGTCGGCCGCCCATTCGGCGGCGCGGACGGCCCAGGTCTTGAAGTCGGATATCTGCATGGCCGGTGGCCTATAGCGCAGCGCGCCGCCGCCCGCTAGCCGCGCCGTCGACCGCGCCTCAGGCGGCGAGCGACTTCACCACGCTCTCGAACACGCCGCGCCCGTCGAGGCCGCCGTGCAGCGCCTCGATCAGGTTCTCCGGGTGCGGCATCATGCCGAGCACGTTGCCCCGGTCGTTGAGAACACCCGCGATGTCGTTGATCGACCCGTTCGGGTTCGTGCCCTCCGCATAGCGGAACGCCACGCGGCCCTCGCCCTCGATCCGCGCCAGCGTCTCCGCGTCGGCGAAAAAGTTGCCGTCGTGGTGGGCGACCGGGCAGCGGATGATCTGCTCGGTCCCGTACGCGCGGGTGAAGTCCGTGTCCGGGTTGGCGACCTTCAGCTTCACCTCCTTGCAGATGAAGCGCAAGTGCGCGTTCCGCATCAGGACGCCCGGCAGGAGGCCCGCCTCGGTCAGGATCTGGAAGCCGTTGCACACCCCGAGCACCCGCACGCCGGCAGCCGCCTTCCGCGCCACGTCCTGCATGGCCGGCGAGCGCGCCGCGATGGCGCCGCAGCGCAGGTAGTCGCCGTAGGAGAAACCGCCCGGCAGCACGATCAGGTCCACGTCCGGAAGCGTGCTGTCCTGGTGCCACACCACCGCCGGTGCCTCGCCGGTGATTGACGTCAGCGCCCTGATGGCGTCGCGTTCGCGATTGGAGCCGGGAAAGACGACGACGGCCGAGCGCATGGCGGGCGATCCTGATCAGCGGGGAGGGGGCTTATCAGCGCCCTTTTCAACCAAGACTGCGGCAAAGTCCAGAACGGCGCGCGATTTTCAGCGCCGGTTGTCACGGCATCAGGAAGGCGACGGCAAGGACCGTGGCCACCAGCGGAATGCCGATGAAGATCGCCGCCTTCACCACCAGGAAGCGCACCATCCGGCCGGTGTCGTCGCCGGGCGCCGCCATGCCGGTCAGCCGAGGATGTCGATCGTGTAGTTCTCGATCACCGTGTTGGCGAGCAGCTTGTCGCACATGGCGGCGATGGTGGCCCGGGCGGCGTCCGCGTCGGTCTCGGCCAGCGTCAGGTCGATCACCTTGCCCTGCCGCGCGCCCTCCACCCCGCCGAACCCCAGCCCCTTCAAGGCGCCCTCGATGGCCTGTCCCTGCGGATCGAGCACGCCGGACTTCAAGGTGATGATGACGCGGGCTTTCATGGGATGGGAGCTCCAGATCACGCCGGGTCGCCGAGCACGGCGATCCCTTCCTTGCGAGCGGCGCGTAGCATGGCCCCGTCGAGACTGGCAAGGACAGATCCGGTGCGAAGCGCGAGATCGACATAGAGCGCGTCGTAGACGGTGAGTCCGTGGCGGGTCGCAAGCGCCATCAGCCGAAGCAGTCCATCGCGGTCCAGTGCCTCTTCGACGACGGGAGACATGGCGAACCCGTCCTCCACCAGGCGCTCCCGGTCCGACGGCTCCACCCGGTGGCGCCGTTCGGCGTTGACGATCGCGTTCGCAAGCTCTGTCGGCCACAGCGACGGCACAAACACCGTCGCGGTCATCATGACCGCCCGGAACGCGTCGATGGACGCCCTGAACTGTGGCGCGTCCTCGCCGAGGCAGAGCGCGGTGACGATCGAGCAGTCGGCAACCAGCCTCAACCGCGCCGCCCTTCCTTGACGATCTCCAGGATCTCGTCGACGGACAGGGGGTTGGTCAGGGTTCGCCGATAGGCCTCCATGTCCTTCAATGCCGCGAGTCGCCGGGCGACCGTCGCCGCATCCGGCTTACCGTCCGGATCGTCTTCGAGCGTCATGCGGCCCAGCACCCGCCCGCCGCGGGTGAGAATCACGTCGTCGCCCCGTTGCAGATGCTCGACCACCGTCTCCAGGGTTTCGCCGGCCTGCACGTCGATCTCGATGCGTATGCTCTCCGACATGGCTCGACACTCCAACACGGTCCGCACCACACGAAAACGCCCGCCGGGTCTCCCCGGCGGGCGCATCCTAGCATAAATCCGGAGGCAGTGCCTCACCGTGCCGCTGTCACTTCACCAGCGTCGGGCCGCCCGTGCGCGCCGGGCCTTCCTCGTTGAGGATGCCGAGGCGGCGGGCCACTTCCGTGTAGCTTTCCAGAAGCCCGCCCATGTCCTTGCGGAAGCGGTCCTTGTCCAGCCGGTCGCCGGTGGAGAGATCCCACAGTCGGCAGTTGTCGGGGCTGATCTCGTCGGCGACGACGATGCGCATCATGTCGCCTTCCCAGAGCCGCCCGCACTCCATTTTGAAGTCGACGAGCTTGATGCCGACGCCGAGGAAGAGGCCGGCCAGGAAGTCGTTGACACGAATGGCGAGCGCCATGATGTCGTCGATCTCCTGGGGGGTCGCCCAGCCGAACGCCGTGATGTGCTCCTCCGACACCATCGGGTCGTTGAGCGCATCGTTCTTGAAGTAGAACTCGATGATCGAGCGCGGCAGCTGCGTGCCTTCCTCGATGCCGAGGCGGGCGGAGAGCGAGCCGGCCGCCACGTTGCGCACCACGACCTCGAGCGGGATGATCTCCACTTCGCGGATCAACTGCTCGCGCATGTTGAGCCGTTTGATGAAGTGGGTCGGAATCCCCATGTTGTTGAGGTGCGTGAAGACGTACTCGGAGATGCGATTGTTCAGCACCCCCTTGCCGTCGATGATCTCGTGCTTCTTCGCGTTGAACGCCGTGGCGTCGTCCTTGAAGTGCTGAATCAAGGTCCCGGGTTCCGGACCCTCGTAGAGGATCTTGGCCTTACCCTCGTAGATGCGCCGGCGGCGGTTCATGGGGATGTACCGTGGTCTGTTGATGAAATCCATTGTACTCGCTCTTGCCAGGCCAGACGGTCCGGGGGTGAAATCGGGTCGTTCGCCTCGGCATAAGCGACGAAAGCGGGCGGAGTAGCTCCGCCCGCTCACTCGCAGTCGCGCGGACACTACTCGATCGGCCCGAGGATCACAATCCCGTTGCGGTTCCGGCCGTTTCGCCGCCGGAGCCAGCCCCGTGCGCCGGGCCGGGCGGGGGCATCTCTGTCGCCGGCAACCGGGACCCGTGGTCGCATCCCGACGCGTCCGGACTACGCTTCGGCCTTGGCCCCACCTACATGGGAGGGCCGGACGTGTCATTGATTTGGGGTGGTCCGGGCGATATGCAAGGCGCGAACCGGCGACGGCGCGGAATAGGGGAGACGAGTCATGAGCGGCTTCGACAATCGGGAAAAGGCTTTCGAGGACATGTTCGCCCACGACGAGGCGCTGAAGTTCAAGGCGCTCGCGCGGCGGAACAAGCTGCTCGGCCTCTGGGTTGCCGAGAAGATCGGCCTTTCCGGCACCGAGGCCGACGACTACGCCAAGTCGGTCGTGCGGGCCGACCTGGAGGAAGCCGGCGAGGAGGACGTCTACCGCAAGGTCAGCGGCGACATGACCGCCAAGGGCGTCTCCGTCTCGGAGCACCAGATCCGGCGCACCATGGAAGAGCTGCTGGCGACCGCCGTCGCCCAGGTGAAGTCCGAAGGCTGATCGCCCTCGGCCACCTCATCGAAATTCGGTCCGGGGCGCGGGATCGCCCCGGTCACGCGTCCGGCGGCGCCTGAGTCCGAGGATCGCCCCTTCGCGCCCGGGCCGTCGTGCCCCGGCGCACCACCTGCCCGGAGCTGACATGACGAATCCGTCCCTCGCCGGGCGCTTCAAGACCGAAGACACCATCCTCGCCGGCTGGATCAGCCTTCCCGAGCCGCTGGTGGCGGAAGCCTGCGTGCGGGCCGGCTTTTCGGCCCTGGTCGTCGACCTCCAGCACGGCCAGGTCGACATGCTTTCGGCCACCCGCATCATCGCAGGCATCCGCCACGCGGGCGGGCGGGCGATGCTGCGCATCCCGGTCGGCGAGTATGCCACCGCGTCCCGCCTCCTCGACGCCGGCGCCGACGCGGTCATCGCCCCCATGATCGAGACCGTCGCCGACGCCGAAGCCTTCGCCTCGTTCGTGAAATACCCGCCGCTCGGCACGCGGTCCTGGGGACCGACCCGGGCGGTGCAGCTCTCCGGCGGCACCCCGGAGGCCTATCGCACGGGGGCCAACGGCGAAACCCTCGCGATCGCCATGATCGAGACCCTCACGGCACTGCGGAACGTGGAGGCGATCCTCGCGCTTCCCGGCATCGATGGCGTCTTCGTCGGCCCCGCCGACCTGTCGATCGCCCTCTCGAACGGCGCCGCCCTCGATGTGGACGCGCCGGATGCCGTCGCCGCCTTCCGGACGATCGCCGATGCCGCCCGCGCGGCCGGCAAGATCGCCGGCATCTACGCGGTCGACCCCGCGCACGCCCGCCGCTGCTTTGGCATGGGCTTCCGCTTCGCCACCCTCATGAGCGACCTCGGCTATCTCACCGCCGGCGCCAAGGCCGCGATCGCCGCCGCCCGCAGCTGAGTCCCGGCTCGTGAAGCTCGGACGCCTCCGGCCTTCACCGGCGTTTCGGCCGAACCAGCCTGTGCTCGTTCAGGCTTGCCGGCGCCCATAAAGTCTCGCCAGGTCGGGACTTTACGGACTTGGGATGAGCTCCCCCGCCGCCGTTCCGACGTCGCTCCGACGGCCGTTTCCGCCCCGCCGCTGGCGCACGGCTGCCCTATGGCTGCGACTGTTCCTTGTCATTCGTGCCATCAGCAGTATCTTCAGAATTTCGCTGCACCCTGCGCATGCGAAATGGGTGCTTATGGGCAAACCGGCGGGACGGCAGATGGGTCTCACTTCACTGTCCGGGCAACTCGTCGAGGCCTCGATCGACATGCAGTCCTGCGTCCAGGCAGGGGGCATCGTCGACGTGGTCCGCACCCGGCTCTCCGCGGCCTGGGGCACGATCCGGTTCGGCGCCTTCACGGTCTCGCCGAGCGGAAGCGTCTCTGAAGTCCCGATCCTTGACCCACCCGACATGTTCCGGGTCGCGAACCTGGACGCTTGGCTGCTCCATGGCGGTACGCCCCAGGTGGCGGACGCGGGCGCTCATCTGCTGCACCGCCGCCTGGCCACCGCGGAAAGGGGCTTCGGCGGCATCCTCGTGGAGGCCGGCCCGCGCGAGGCGGACGACCTTTTCCTGCTGGATGCCCTGGTTCGGCTCGCGACGGCCAGCCTATCGGCCCTTCATCAGAAGCGCCTCTCCCAACTTGTCCTCGAAGCCCTGGAGGAGAGCGAGGAGGCGATCTCCTTCTATGACAAGGACGAGGGGATCATCTTCACGAACGATGCCTATCACCGGGTCTTCCCGCATTATCCGGACCGTTCCTCCCTCATCGGCTGGCGCCACCTGGACTTGTACCGGCTCGATCTTGAGGCCGGCGTCATCGACGATCCGCTCGCCCGCGAGGACCCGGATGCCTACCTGCGTCAGCGGGCCGAGAAGGCCAACGCCCTCACGCACCGTCAGCGCGAGGTGCAGTCGATCGCGGGGCGCACCTACATCTACATCCGCTCGCGGTCCCGTACCGGCGCGACCCTGTCGCGCCGCATCGATGTGACCGACCAGGCCCTTGCCGAGGCCAAGCTGCGCGAGCGCGAGCGGGACCTCCACGAGCTTGCCTACAAGGACGCCCTCACCGGCCGCCACAACCGTGCCTTCCTCCCCGAAAGCTTGCGCCGCGTCCGCGAACGGATCGCGCGAGGGGCCCTCGACGGCTTTTCCGTCTTCCTGATCGACCTCAACGACTTCAAGGCGGTGAACGACACCCACGGTCACGACGTCGGCGACCATGTGTTGAGGACGGTCGCAGAGCGGGTGGCCGATGCCGCGCCCCCTGGCAGCGCGATCATCCGGATGGGCGGCGACGAGTTCATCGTCCTGACCGAAGGCGCCGCCGCCGAGGGCGATCTGGCCGCGACGGCGGAGGGCTTCCTGGCAACCGTCGGCCGGCCGATCATCCTTCACGATCTGGTGCTGCGGATCGGCTGCTCCATTGGCGTCGCCCAGCTCCGGGCTCCGGAGATCGACGACCGGGAGATCCTGATCGAGGCCGACCTCGCCATGTACGAGGCGAAGGGCCGGCGCCCCAAGCGCAGCGGCTATGCGCTGTTCCGCTCCCATCTCAAGGATGTGGCGGCCCTCCGGCAGGCCGTGCTGTCGGACGTCCGGTCCGCCGTCCATGGCGGGGCCTTCGAGCTCCACTACCAGCCGCAGTTTGCCATCCGCGACCTCCGCCTCTCCGGCTTCGAGGCCCTTCTCCGGTGGCGTCACCCGACCCGGGGGCTGATCTCACCAGCCGAATTCATCCCCGCCCTGGAAGAGGCCGACCTGATCGAGACGGTTGGCGCCTGGGTGCTGGAGACCGCCTGCCGCGAGGCGATGCGCTGGCCGCAGCATCTGAGGGTCGCCGTCAACGTGTCGCCGCTCCAGCTGCGCAAGCCCGGCTTCACGGCGACGCTCGCCGAAACGCTCCGGCGAACCCGTCTGCCGGCCCACCGCCTCGAGTTGGAGATCACCGAGTCGGTCTTCCTCGCCGACGAAGCCGATGCCCGGAGCATCCTGGAGGCCTGGAAGGCCATCGGCGTCCGCATCGCGCTCGACGACTTCGGCCGCGGCTATTCGGCCTTCAGCCATCTCGGCAGCCTGCCGATCGACACCATCAAGATCGACGGCAGCTTCATCGGCGCGATGGCGCCTGACGACCCGGCGTCGCCCGCGCTCATTCTGTTGAAGAGCATCATCCGGCTCGGTCGCGATCTCGGCATGACGGTCACCGCCGAGGGCGTCGAGCGACAGGACCAGTTCGACCGCCTCGCCGCCCTCCAGTGTCCGCTGGTCCAGGGCTTCCTCTTCGGCAAGCCCGGCCCCTCCGCCGATGTGTGGCCTCTGGTCGAGGCGGCCGCCGAAACCGTCAGATCCGACCGAGAAGCGTTGCGAACCGGGTGAGCCCTTCCGGCCACGGCCCGTGGCCGGACTGCGTGTTGATGTGGCCGGCGTCCCCGGCATCCACCAGCACCGACCCCCAGGCCGCCGCCATCTCGTCAGCCGCCTCGAAGCCGCAATAAGGGTCCGTGCGGCTCGCGATCACCATGGACGGGAAGGGCAGGGGATCGCGCGGCGCGGCGCCATAGCTGTGGTGGATGGTCGGCGGCATGTCGGGCCGCGCCACGTCCGGCGGGGCCACCAGAAACGCGCCACGCACCTTGTCACCCATCAGCGGGGCAGCTTCCGCCACGGCGATCACGCCCAGCGAATGGGCAACCAGCACCACCGGCCGCGTCGCCGCCGCCACCGCCGCCACCAGGCGGGCGGTCCAGGCGGCGCGGTCGGGCCGCTCCCAGTCGGTCTGCTCAACCCGCCGCGCGGTCGGCAGCTTGCGCTCCCACCGGGTCTGCCAGTGGTCCGGCCCGGAGTTGCCGAGGCCGGGGATGATCAGGATGTCGCATTCGGCTGTCTTCATGGGGAGGAGAGTGCCGGGAATCGCCGCCTCGCGACAAGAGGGCTCGTGGTCCGTCCACCGCCGAACGCCCACGGCCGGCGCACCTCAGCGGGCCGCCGTCCCGGTGGTGAGCGCGTGCGCCCAGTCGGCGCGACCGCGCGCCCGGGCGACGGCGGCCGCCGCCTCCCAGTCGTAGGCGACGGCGCGGATCTGCACGTCGAGGCCCTGACGCCGCTGGTCGATCACTGCGTAGCGCGCGTGCGGGCTGCCGGTCTCCACCACGTGCGGCGCCGGCACGTCGTCCGCGAAGGCCTGGATGCCCACGCTGCCGGGGTTCACGATGGTCGGCCCGTCCGGCACCGTCGCCACGCGGGGCAAATGGGTGTGCCCGCACAGCACCAGCGGTTCCGACACGGTCTCCACCATGGCGCGGATCTCGAAGGCCGGACGCAGCACCATGGCGTGGTTGGCCACATGCTCGGTCAGGTAGGTCTCGTCCGAGCGCGGCGCGCCGTGGCAGAGGAAGGCGTCGCCGATCACCAGCGTCGGCGGCAGCAGCGCCAGCCAGGCCAGATGCCGCTTTTCCAGCTGCGGCAGCGCGTCCGCGTCCCAGTCGCCGAGATCGGCCTCGTCCTCCTCCAGGAGGTAGCGGTCGTGATTGCCCCGCACCGTCGGCCAGCCTAGGTCGTCCAGCCGCTCGATTGTCGCCGCCGCCTCCAGCGGCCCCGAGGCGCTGTCGCCGAGGTTCACCACAAGATCCGGCGCCTGCCCCCTCAGATCGGCCACCACCGCCTCGAGCGCCCGCAGATTTCCATGAATGTCGGCGACGACGGCGATGCGCATGGTCGGATCCGTTCAAGAAGCGAGAGGTATGAAGCGCCCCGGCCCTCATCAAGCCTTATCGGATCGGGGCTGGCCATGCCTGTCATTTTTCCTTACCTTGTACGCCAAACCGATGAGTGGTCGCCGCCATGCCCGCCCAAACCCCCTACGCCGCCAAGGCACTATCCCGCGGAACCGATGCCGCCGGTCGAAACGCCGATGCCCGCCCACCGATCAAGGCTGCCGCCGAAAGGCCGTCTTCCGGAAACGCGGACATGACCCCCGAGGGTGTTCTGGCCGTTCTTGACGCTGTGGCCGGCGCGGGTGCCGCGGAAAGCCGCGGCTGGACCGCCCGTGAGATCGACGCCCACCTCCGCCGCCTGCGTGGCGATGATTGACGTCCCGGGCGGGTCGCGGGTCTACGTCGACACGAACATCTGGATTTATGTGGTGCAGCTCGACCGGGCGGAGCACGCGGCCGCCAGAGCCTTGCTCGACGGGCTGGTCCACGCCGGCTGTCGCCTGACCACCAGTGAACTCACCATCGCCGAATGCCTCTACAAGCCCGCCCAGCAGGGTTGGCAGGCGTCCATCCTGGCCTTCGACCGGCTCTTCCATTCGGGTGCTGTCGACATCCTGCCGCTCGATGGAGCGCTGGCCCGTCGCGCGTCGCTTCACGGCGCCCGCACCAAGCTGAAGCTCCTGGACGCCATCCACCATGTCTCGGCGATCGAGAGCGGCTGCCGCCTCCTCGTCACCAACGATCGCCGCTTCCGCGCGTCGGACGACCTTCCCGTCCTCAACCTCGACCCCTGAGCCCCCTCACGCCCGCCCGAACACCCGGCGGAAGATCGTGTCCACGTGCTTCACGTGGTAGCCGAGGTCGAACTTGTCGCGGATCTCGTCCTCCGAGAGCGCCGCCCGCACCTCCGCGTCGGCGAGGAGCTCGTCGAGGAAGTCCACGCCCGCGGCACCCGCCTGCTGGTAGCTGTCCCACACCTTCATGGCGTTGCGCTGCACCAGCCGGTAGGCGTCCTCGCGCGAAACGCCCTTCTGCGTCAGCGCCAGTAGGATGCGCTGGCTGTGAACGAGGCCGCCGAGCCGGTCCATGTTGGCGACCATCCGCTCCGGATAGACCAGGAGCTTGTCCACCACGCCGGTGAGCCTGGCGAGCGCAAAGTCCAGCGTCACGGTGGCGTCGGGGCCGATCATCCGCTCCACCGAGGAGTGCGAGATGTCCCGCTCGTGCCAGAGCGCCACGTTCTCCATCGCCGGCATCGCGTAGGCGCGCACCATGCGGGCAAGGCCGGTGAGGTTCTCTGTCAGCACCGGGTTGCGCTTGTGCGGCATGGCGGACGAGCCCTTCTGCCCCGGCGAGAAATACTCCTCCGCCTCCAGCACCTCCGTCCGCTGCAGGTGGCGGATCTCCACCGACAGGCGCTCGATCGACGAGGCGATCACCCCGAGGGTGGCGAAATACATGGCGTGCCGGTCGCGCGGGATCACCTGGGTCGAAACCGGCTCCGGCTTCAGGCCGAGGGCGGCCGCCACGTGCTCCTCCACCCGTGGGTCGATGTTGGCGAAGGTGCCGACCGCGCCGGAAATGGCGCAGGTGGCGATCTCCTCGCGGGCGTGCCGAAGCCGCGTCCGGCAGCGGTCGAACTCCGCATAGGCCTCGGCCATCTTCAGCCCGAACGTCACCGGCTCCGCGTGGATGCCGTGGCTGCGCCCGATGCAGACCGTGTCCTTGTACTCGAACGCCCGCCGCTCGATCGCGGCCAGCAGGCCGTCCATGTCCTTCAGGAGGAGGTCGGTCGCCCGCACCAGCTGTACGCTGAAGCAGGTGTCGAGCACGTCCGACGACGTCATGCCCTGGTGAACGAAACGGGCGTCCGGCCCGACGATGTCGGCCAGATGCGTCAGGAAGGCGATCACGTCGTGCTTGGTCACGCGCTCGATCTCGTCGATGCGCTCCACGTCGAACACCGCCGGCCCGCCCTTCTCCCAGATGGTCCGGGCGGCCTCCTTCGGCACCACGCCGAGGTCGGCGAGCGCGTCCGTCGCGTGCGCCTCGATCTCGAACCAGATGCGGAACTTGGTTTCCTGGCTCCAGATCGCCGTCATCTCGGGGCGGGAATAGCGCGGGATCATGGGCGGAACCTCTGGCGTCGGGCACGGGCGGAAAAAGCGCCCCCCACCTATCAGGAAGCCCCGCGCGCCTCAACCGCCACGGTTCCGCCGCCGCCGCTGGCTCACGGCGCGCCGAAGCGTTCGGCCCAGGTGGGGTAGGGGTCCTTGTCGGCGGGGCTCGCCAGGAAGACCGCCCGGGCGATGGCGCGGGCGAGCGTCGCTGCCGCGATGGCGGAGAGCACGATCAGGTCGCGGTCCGGCGCGGCCAGGGCCCGCCGGCCCGTCGCCATGGCGAACACCAGGTCGCCGTCGAACGGGGTGTGCGCCGGCCAGAGCGCGCGGGCGAGGCCGTCGTGGGAGGCGACGGCCAGCCGCTTGGCCTGCGCCTTGGTCAGGATGGCGTCCGTCGCGACCACGCAGATGGTGGTGGCGGCCAGCGGTTCCGGCGCGAACTTGGTGCGCACCGCCGAGGCCTCCGGCACGAAGATGGGCGGCCAGCCGAGGCCGCCGAACTCGTCGCCGATCTCGAACGGCGCCGCCCAGAAGTGGGCCGTGTCGCCCACGGTCGCCGAGCCTACCGCGTTCACCGCCGCGATGGCGCCGATCGTCACGCCGTTCGCCAGCCGCGTGGAGGCGGAGCCGAGTCCGCCCTTCAGCCCCGCCGTGGTGGCGCCCGCCCCGGCGCCCACGCTGCCGAGCGCGAAGGTTCTCGACGTCGCCGACAGCGCCTTGCGGCCGAGCGCCCGGTAGGGCGGCTCCACGGGCTCCCCCGGCTTCGTCGCCACGAAGTCCTTCTCGCCGCCGTTGAGAAGGTCGAACAGGATGGCGGCCGGCACGATCGGCACCCGCGCCGGGCCGACCGCGAACCCGCGTCCCCGCTCGGCGAGGGCGTGCATCACCCCCGTCGCGCTCTCCAGCCCGAAGGCGGATCCGCCGGAGAGCACCAGCGCGTCCACCCGCTCCACGGTCTGCTCGGGCGCCAGCAGGTCGGTCTCCCGCGTGCCCGGCGCGCCACCCATCACCGACACGGAGGCGATCGCCGGCTCCTCCGCCAGCACCACCGTCACCCCCGTCTTGGCCGCAACGTCGGTGGCATTGCCGACGAGGAGGCCCGGAACGTCGGTGATCAGGTTGGCGGGGCCGGGGATCATGGGGCCATCACGGGGTGCGGGTCTTGTCGTAGTGGCGGTCGCGATAGATGAGCACGCCCTGGTCCTGATCGGAACCGGCTTCGATGGCGCGCACCGCCACCACGCGGCCGAACATCACCGCGTGGGTGCCCATCTCCACCACGTCGGCGAGCACACAGTCGAGGGCCATCGGGGCGCCGTCCAGCACCGGTGCGCCGGTCAGAAGCACCGACCAGGCGCCGTGCGCGAACCGCTCCTCGCCGACGATCCCGCCGCGCCCGGCGAACACGTCCGCCAGGGCCGCGGCGTCCGCCGGCATCATGTTGACGGCGAACACCCCGTTCGCCCGGAAGGCCTCGTTCTGTCCGCTCTTGCGGTTGAGGCAGACCAGAATGGTCGCCGGGTCGTCGGAGACGGACGCGAACGCCGTGGCGGTGAAGCCGCGCCGGCCCGCCGGTCCGGCCGTGGTGATCACGTGAACGGCGGACGGCACCCGCGCGATCGCGTCCCGGAACGCCGGACCGGGCACGCCCGGCATCGCGCCGGCCGCGTCGGCGCCCGTCCCGCTGTCGACCGGACCGCCGGGATCGCTTGGCCGCTTGGAGAACGTCATGGATTTCCCTGCCTGAATGGAGCCGGCGGTGAACCCGCGGACCACCGTCCGCGGCAATTAATCAGGTTGCCGGCATTTTGAAACCAGGGGCGAAGCCGAAACGGATCTGCGACCCGTCCGGCTTGGGAAAATGCCGGCCGTCGGCGGTTCGGCAAGCCCCTCCGGCCATCGACAGGATTGACACTGCTGAGACTTTGCCGCGTTCTCGGCCAAGGTGTCGCCACGGGCCGCCGCCGCTGCCTGTGCGCACCGGAAAGCGGTGCCGATCCATAGGCTGCAAACGATTGAAAACCCGTAAGCGCGAACGCTGCGATGATATGGCGGCTTCCACCGGAAATTTCGCCAGGAGTGCGCCGGGAAACCGCTCGAAAACCCTATGTTTCCGCAGTTTCCCGGCATAGTCACCAAAATCGTCGGTAATCCCTGGGATACCTGCGGGCCGCGGTTGTAACGGTTCGTTCAGGCTGCTAATGGACAGGGAACGCCCAAAAACAAGCGATGCACCCAAAAAAGGCACGCATGCGGCGGCAGGGGACCAGGCTCACATGGAAATCTTCATTCAGCAGTTGATCAACGGGATCACTCTGGGGTCGATCTACGGGTTGATCGCGATCGGCTACACGATGGTGTTCGGCATCATCGGCATGGTGAACTTCTCGCACGGCGACGTCTTCATGGTGTCGGCGTTCATCGCCCTCATCTTCTTCCTCGTGCTCACCACCTGGCTCGGCATCGCGTCGGTGGCGCTGGCGCTCTTCCTGGTGATGATCATCGCCATGGTGCTGACCGGCCTCCTGTCCTGGACGATCGAGCGGGTCGCCTACCGGCCGCTGCGCGGTTCGTTCCGGCTGGCGCCGCTGATCTCCGCCATCGGCATGTCCATCGTGCTGTCCAACTTCATCCAGGTCGCCCAGGGCCCGCGCAACAAGCCGACCCCGCCGATGGTCCGCGACGTGATCGTGCTGATGGACTCAAACGGCTACGCCGTGACGCTCTCCTACAAGCAGATCATCATCATGGCGACGACCGCCGTCCTCCTGGCGGTGTTCTGGTACGTGGTGCAGAAGACGCCGCTCGGCCGCGCCCAGCGCGCTTGCGAGCAGGACCGCAAGATGGCCGCGCTCCTCGGCGTCAACGTGGACCGCACCATCTCGCTCACCTTCGTGATGGGCGCCGCCCTCGCCGCCGTCGCCGGCACCATGTACCTGATGTACTACGGCGTGGTGAACTTCTCCGACGGCTTCGTGCCGGGTGTGAAGGCCTTCACGGCGGCGGTTCTCGGCGGTATCGGCTCGCTGCCCGGCGCGGTGCTCGGCGGCCTCCTGATCGGCCTGATCGAGACCTTCTGGTCCGGCTACTTCTCGATCGACTACAAGGACGTGGCGGCCTTCTCCATCCTCGCCATCGTGCTGATCTTCATGCCGCAGGGCATCCTGGGGCGGCCGGAAGTGGAGAAGGTGTGATCCCATGACCGCACCCGTCTCCGCAAAGCCGCGCGAGGGCGCCGACTACGGCAAGGCCGGGAAGGACGCCATCCTGGCCGGCATCATCGCCTTCGGCATCTTCGGGCCGCTCGTCGGCCTGAAGACCGAGCAGAACATGAGCAACGAGCTCATCGTCGTGAACGACATGGTCTCGGCGCTGATCATCGTGGCCATCGTCATGGCCGGGCGCTTTCTCCTGTCGGCGTTCGTCTTCCCCTACATGAGCCAGCGCGGCAAGAAGCCGACCGCCGCCAACGCCCTCGGCACCGAGAAGCCGGACCGGAGCAAGCTCTACGCCCGGCTCGGCCTCGTGCTCATCTTCTTCTATCCTATCATCGTCGTGTCCCTGGTCGGCTTCCAGGGCTCGCTGAAGTGGGTGGACAACTTCGGCATCCAGATCCTCATCTACGTGATGCTCGGCTGGGGCCTCAACATCGTGGTCGGCCTCGCCGGTCTTCTCGACCTCGGCTACGTGGCCTTTTATGCGGTCGGCGCCTATTCCTACGCGCTGCTCGCCATCAACTTCGACCTCAGCTTCTGGGTGCTGCTGCCGGTCGCCGGGCTCCTCGCCGCCTTCTGGGGCGTGATCCTGGGCTTCCCCGTGCTGCGGTTGCGCGGCGATTATCTCGCCATCGTGACGCTCGCCTTCGGCGAGATCATCCGTCTGGTGCTGATCAACTTCCGCGAACTTACCAACGGCTCGGCCGGCATCTCGTCCATCCCGAAGGTGACGCTCTTCGGCATCCCGTTCGACGCCTCGCCGGACGGCTTCGCCAAGATGTTCGATCTGCCGCTGTCGTCGGCCTACTACAAGATCTTCCTCTACTATCTCATCCTGCTCCTCGCCCTCCTCACCGCCTACGTGACCATCCGGCTCCGCCGCATGCCGATCGGCCGCGCCTGGGAGGCCCTGCGCGAGGACGAGGTGGCCTGCCGGTCGCTCGGCATCAACACCACGAACACCAAGCTGACGGCCTTCGCCATCGGCGCCATGTTTGCGGGCTTCGCCGGCTCCTTCTTCGCCGCCCGCCAGGGCTTCGTGTCGCCGGAGTCCTTCGTCTTCATGGAATCGGCCGTCATCGTCGCCATCGTGGTGCTCGGCGGCATGGGCTCCATGATCGGCGTCGCCGTCGCGGCCGCGGCCATGATCGGCGGCACGGAACTCCTGCGCGAACTCACCTTCCTCAAGGCGGTGTTCGGGCCCGAGTTCAACCCCGATCAGTACCGCATGCTGCTGTTCGGCCTTGCCATGGTGGGCATCATGATCTGGCGTCCGCGCGGCTTCGTCTCCTCCCGCGAACCCACCGCCTACCTGTTCGAGCGCAAGTCGGTCTCCGGCTCGCTGGTGAAGGAAGGGCACGGCTGACCATGACCACCGAACGCTGGGATACCGATCCCGTCCTCACCGTGGAACACGTCACCATGCGCTTCGGCGGCCTGGTGGCGGTGAACGACCTCTCCTTCAAGGCCGGGCGCGGCGACATCACCGCCCTCATCGGTCCGAACGGCGCGGGCAAGACCACGGTCTTCAACTGCATCACCGGCTTCTACAAGCCGACGATGGGCCTCCTCGACCTCGCCCACCGGGACGGCAAGCGCTTCATGCTCGAGCGCATGCCGGACTTCAAGATCTCCGGCAAGGCCAAGGTGGCGCGCACCTTCCAGAACATCCGCCTCTTCTCCGGCATGACGCTCCTGGAGAACCTGCTCGTCGCCCAGCACAACGCCCTCATGCTCGCCTCCGGCATGACCATCGGCGGCATTCTCGGCATCGGCGGCTACAAGGCCAAGGAGAAGGAGGCGATGGAGCGGGCCAAGTACTGGCTCGACAAGATCCGCCTCACCGCCCGCGCCGACGACCCGGCCGGCGATCTTCCCTACGGCGCCCAGCGCCGCCTGGAGATCGCCCGCGCCATGTGCACCGGCCCGGAGCTCCTCTGCCTCGACGAGCCGGCCGCGGGCCTCAACCCGCGCGAATCGGCGGAGCTGAACGAGCTCCTCCTCGGCATCCGGGAGAGCGAGAAGACCTCGCTCCTCCTCATCGAGCACGACATGTCGGTGGTCATGGAGATCTCCGACCACGTGGTCGTGCTCGAATACGGCATCAAGATCTCCGACGGCACCCCCGCCTTCGTCCAGAACGACCCGCGCGTGATCGCCGCCTACCTCGGCGTCGACGACGAGGAAGTGGAGACGGTGGAGAAGCAGCTGGACGTGCTGACGGGAGAGGCCGGATGACGAGCGTGACCAACGGAACCGGGTCGCCCATGCTGGCCGTCCGCGGCGTGAAGACCTTCTACGGCAACATCATCGCCCTCAAGGGCGTGGACGTGGACGTCCACGCCGGCGAGATCGTGACGCTAATCGGCGCCAACGGCGCCGGCAAGTCCACCTTGATGATGACCATCTTCGGCAGCCCCCAGGCCCGCGAGGGCGCCATTCTCTACGAGGGGCGGGACATCACCCGCATGCCCCCGCATGAGATCGCGCGCCTGCGTATCGCCCAGTCGCCGGAGGGGCGGCGCATCTTCCCGCGCATGACCGTGCTGGAAAACCTCCAGATGGGCGCCAGCCTCGACGAGCTCAAATACTTCGACGAGGACGTGGAGAAGATGTTCACGCTCTTCCCGCGCCTCAAGGAGCGCATCGGCCAGCGCGGCGGCACCCTGTCGGGCGGCGAGCAGCAGATGCTGGCCATCGCCCGCGCCCTGATGGCCCGCCCCAAGCTCCTGATGCTGGACGAGCCCTCGCTCGGCCTCGCGCCGCTGATCGTCAAGCAGATCTTCGACGCCATCAAGGAGCTCAACCGCACCCAGGGCCTCACGGTCTTCCTCGTGGAGCAGAACGCCTACCACGCGCTGAAGCTCGCCCACCGCGGCTACGTGATGGTCAACGGCGTCATCACCATGGCGGGCTCCGGCCGCGAGCTTCTGGAAAGCCCGGAGGTGCGCGCCGCGTACCTCGAGGGCGGACGGCACTGAGGGGGAGGGGACGATGCAAGGCATTCTCTATGAAGAACCGAACATCCTCTTGTTCGCCTTCGTCACCCTCATCCTCGGCGGCTGGGGCGCCTGGATGACGGGCCGCGCCTGCGCCATCACCTGGCGCAGCGCCACCATCCTCGTGGCCTATGTGCTCGTGCTCGCCATGGCGGTGCGCTTCATCCACTTCGCGCTCTTCGAGGGCACGCTCCTGTCGCTCCACTACTATCTGGTCGACATGGTGATCCTGCAGGCGATCGCGTTTGCCGGCTACCGTTTCTACCTGACGCGGCAGATGGTGCGTCAGTACTACTGGCTCTACGAGGCATCCGGGCCGTTCGCCTGGAAGCCCAAGGCCGCCGCTTAAGTTCTTTGACCAATTAGTCGAATCCGGGTGACAAGTCTGAAAAGATAGTCGAAATTCTATCTCCAGCGGGTCAACCGTGCCAAACGGGCCGAGCCAATTCGGCCCGCCTTCCAGAACCATTGGGAGAGTCTCAAAAATGAAGAAGCAGCTTCTGACGGGCGCCGTCTTCGCCGCGAGCTTGATGTTCGCGTCGCAGGCCTTCGCCGAGATCAAGATCGGCGTTGCCGGTCCGCTCACCGGCCCGAACGCCGCCTTCGGCGCGCAGCTCCAGAAGGGCGCCGAGCAGGCCGTGGCCGACATCAACGCCGCCGGCGGCGTGAACGGCGAGATGCTGAGCATCGTGCTCGGCGACGACGTGTCCGACCCGAAGCAGGGCGTGTCGGTCGCGAACAAGTTCGTGGGCGAAGGCGTCCAGTACGTGGTCGGCCACTTCAACTCGGGCGTCTCGATCCCGGCCTCGGAAGTCTATGCCGAGAACGGCATCTTCCAGATCACCCCGGCCTCGACCAACCCGAACTTCACCGAGCGCGGCCTGTGGAACACCTTCCGCACCTGCGGTCGTGACGACCAGCAGGGCGCCGTCGCCGGCAAGTATGTCGCCGACAACTTCAAGGACACCCCCGTCGCGGTCATCCACGACAAGACCCCGTACGGCCAGGGCCTTGCCGACGAGACCAAGAAGGCCATGAACGGCCTCGGCGTCACCGAAGTCGTCTACGAAGGCATCAACATCGGCGACAAGGACTTCTCGGCCCTGATCTCCAAGCTCAAGGCGGCGAACGTCGGCGTCATCTACTACGGCGGCCTGCACACGGAAGCCGGCCTGATCATCCGTCAGGCGGCCGACCAGGGCCTCAAGGCCGTGCTCATGTCCGGCGACGGCATCACCTCCGACGAGTTCGCCTCGATCGGCGGCCCGGCCGTGGAAGGCACCCTGATGACCTTCCCGCCCGACCCGCGCAAGAACGCCGACGCCGCGCCGGTGGTGGAGAAGTTCCGCACCGCCGGCTTCGAGCCGGAGGCCTACACGCTCTACTCCTACGCGGCCGTCCAGGTCATCGTCGAGGGCATCAAGGCCGCCGGCGAGAACGACCCGCAGAAGGTGGCCGAAGCCCTCAAGGGCGGCAGCCAGTACTCCACGGTGGTCGGCACCCTCGGCTTCGACGAGAAGGGCGACATCACCCGTCCGGACTACACCATGTACGTCTGGAAGAAGAACGACGAAGGCAAGATCACCTATATCCAGATGCAGTGATCGGCCGGACGGCGCGGCCCGCCCACCGGCGCCCGCTCCGTCCCCATCCGTCCCGCCCGCCCCGGCCATCGCCGGGGCGGGCTTTTTCATGGCCGGACGAATCCCCCGCGCCCGCCCCCGGAGAGGGCGCACCCCGTCGCCAGCCCTGCCCCTCGATCTCCCCACCCGCCCTACATCGTCATGGTTCGCGCAGGCGGACCACCCACGCTTTTGTCGCGCCCACAGAAAGACACAGCGCCCGTCGCTCCCAAGCCGCATGCGTGGCTGGTCCGCCTGAAGCGGACCATGACGGAGGTTGGTGGGAGCTGGAGGGTGGCCGTCAGCCCGGCGAACGCCGGGATCCAACCGTCCCATCCGCCGTCGCAACCAGCAGTCGACCCTGGCGTCGGCTGGATCCCGGCTTGCGCCGGGATGACGGGATCGGGTGATGGTGGCGCACGATGGACAAGGGTAGGGGATGCCGCCATGACCCAGCCCCCGCACCTCTACCCACGCCCCCGCCCCTTCGTGCATACTCCCCCCGCCGTCCTCTCACCCCCAGGTCCCGGAATGCGCCTTCTCCCCGCTCTCGCCCTCGCCGCCGTCCTTGCCGTCCCCGCCCGGGCGGAGGTGCTGATCGGTGTTGCCGGCCCCATGAGCGGCGCGTTCGCCGGCATCGGCGCCGAGATCCAGGCCGGCGTGGAGACGGCCGTCGCCGCCCTCAACGCCCACGGCGGCCTTGACGGCGAGCCCGTCGCCGTCGTCACGGTGGACGACAAGTGCGACGCCGAAACCGGCACCGCCGTCGCCAACCAGCTGATCGGCCGGGGCGTGCGCTACGTGGTCGGCCACGCCTGCGCGGCGGCGGCCATACCCGCCGCCAAGGCCTACGCGGCCGCCGGCCTGCCCTTCGTCACCCCCGCCGTCACCAACCCGCGCTTCACCGACGAGCGGATCGGCCCGCTGGTCTTCCGCCTCGCGCCCCGCTCCGACGCGCAGCCGAAGGCGATCCTCCGCGCGCTTCTCGCCGAGGGTCCGGATGTGCGCGTCGCCTTTGTCAGCGACGGCAGCGTCTACGGCCGCGGCCTCATCGACGCGGTCGCCGCCGGCTTCACGGCGGCGGGCGGGCGCCCTGTCGCCACGCTCGACTTCACCCCCGGGGAGAAGAGCCAGAACGCCCTCGTTGGCGAGTTGCAGGACGCCGCGGTCACCCGCGTGGTCGTTGGCGCCTTCCATCCGGACCTTGCGGTCATCGCCACGGAGATGCGCGCCCGCGGCCTCTCCGCCACCCTCCTCACCGGCGACGCCGCCGCCCTCAACGCCTTCCCGGACCTTGCCGGTGCAGCCGCCGACGGCGTCGTCGTCGCCATGCCGGCCCCGGCGCCGGGCGCCCCTGGCCAGAGCGAGGCGGCAGCCGCCATCATGGCGCTCGGGGCCGAGCCCGGCATGGTGGCGCTCACCAGCCATGCCGCCGTCGAACTCCTGGCGGCCACCGCCGGCGCGGCGGATGTGGGCGCCGCCCTTCGCGCCGCCCCTACCGCCACGGTCATCGGCCCGGTCACCCTCGACGACAAGGGCGACCGGCTGGAGAGCGGCTACGGCCTCTTCGTCTGGCGCGCCGGCACGCTCCAGCGCCTCGACTGACAACCGCCGCCACGCCGCCGGATCACGACCGCCGTCCTGTACCTTTGGGCGGGACGCGGCACCCGCCACGCCGGTGCTATAACGGTCGCAAGCCGCTCCGGCGGCAGCCCCGAGCGCCGACGCGTCGTCGGACCGCCTCCGGGGCAGAACAGATCGATCGCAGAGGACATGCCCATGCCGGCCGCCGTGCCCGCTACCATCGACGACACCCTGGCGCTCCTCACCTCCGGCGGCTACGTGGCCGACCGGGCGCTCGCCACGGTGCTCTTCCTATCGCTCCGGATGAAGCGGCCGCTCTTCCTGGAGGGCGAGGCGGGTGTGGGCAAGACCGAGATCGCCAAGGTGCTGGCCGCCACCCTCGGTCGTCCGCTGATCCGGCTGCAGTGCTACGAGGGCCTCGACCTCGCCAGCGCCGTCTACGAGTGGAACTACGCCGCCCAGATGGTGGAGATCCGCATCGCCGAGGCCGCCGGCGTCGCCGACCGGGGCGAGATCGCCTCCGACGTCTTCTCCGAGCGCTTCCTCATCAAGCGGCCCGTCCTCCAAGCCCTGGAGCCGACCGTGGACGGCCGCGCGCCCGTGCTCCTCATCGACGAGCTCGACCGGGCCGACGAGGCGTTCGAGGCCTTCCTCCTGGAGGTCCTGGCCGACCACCAGGTCACCATTCCGGAGTTCGGCACCATCCGGGCCGGCGAACCGCCGATCGTCATCATCACCACCAACCGCACCCGCGAGATCCACGACGCTCTGAAGCGCCGCTGCCTCTACCACTGGGTCGACTATCCGGACATCGAGCGCGAGCTTGCCATCGTCCGCGCCAAGGCTCCCGGCGCCCCCGCAGCCCTCGGCCGGCAGGTGGTGGCCTTCGTCCAGACCCTTCGCGAGATGGATCTCTTCAAGGTCCCCGGCGTCGCCGAAACCATCGACTGGGCAACCGCGCTCGCAGAGCTCAACACCCTCGCGCTCGACCCGGAGACCGTCTCCGACACCCTCGGCGTCCTCCTCAAATACCAGGACGACATCGCCCGCCTCCGCACCTCCGACCTCGGCCGCCTCGTCGACCAAGCCAAAAGCCGCGCGCTCGCGGGTTAAGGCGGATATGGTCTGCCTGAAGCAGACCATGACGAGCGCGGCGTTAGGGGCAGGGCGCACAACGAAACGCCGGCCGACCCCCCCGCCAACCACCGATGCCCCCCACGTCCCTCGTCATGGTCCGCGCAGGCGGACCACCCACGCTTTCCCCCGGCAACCAACTCCGCATCCGATGGCTGACCACCCGCAGTGGCGAACATCGAACCTCACCACGTCCCCGCCATCCTTCCCCCCAGGTCGTCACCCCGGCGAAAGCCGGGGCCCAACCGTCACGCCCGTCACCCGCACCGCCCCGCATCCCTGCCGCCGTCGGCTGGATCCCGACTTTCGTCGGGATGACGGTTCAGGCGGCGGGTGTCCGTTCCGTCGGCTCGCGGAAGAAATGCGTGGATGGTCTGCCTGACGCAGACCATGACGAGCAAGGCGTTAGGGGCAGGGCGCACCCCGAAACGCCGGCCGGCGATGCCAGCGCCGTCACCATCAACACCCTCCACCGTCATGGTCCGCGCAGGCGGACCACCCACGCTTTCCCCCGGCAACCAACTCCGCATCCGATGGCTGACCACCCGCAGTGGCGAACATCGCCCCCTCACCACGTCCCCGCCATCCATCCCCCCAGGTCGTCACCCCGGCGAAAGCCGGGGCCCAACCGTCACGCCCGTCACCCGCACCGCCCCGCATCCCTGCCGCCGTCGGCTGGATCCCGACTTTCGTCGGGATGACGGTTCAGGTGGCGGGTGGCCGTTCCGTCGGCTCGCTCCAAGGAATGCGTGGCTGGTCTGCCTGACGCAGACCATGACGAGCAAGGCGATGGGGGCAGGGCGCACACCGAAACGCCGGCCGCCCCCCCGCCAACCGCCGATGCCCCCCACCTCCCTCGTCATGGTCCGCGCAGGCGGACCACCCACGCTTTCCCAACCCCCACCCCAACCTCCACCCTGTCCACCCCCGCCGCCGTCCGCTACCATCCCCCCCACCCGCGCCCCCACTCCAGGACCCCTCCCATGACCGACCACGACCCCGCCGAGAGCCGCCTCTCCGAAAACGTCGTGCTGTTCGCGCGCCTCCTGCGCCGGGCCGGCATGCCGGTCGGGCCGGCGTCCGTGGTGGATGCGGTGGAGGCGCTGACGGTCGCCGGCGTCGGCTCGCGGGCGGACGTCTACTGGACGCTGCACAGCATTTTTGTCACAAGGCGCGATCACCACGTGCTTTTCGACGAGGCCTTCCGCACCTTCTGGCGCTCCCGCGGGCTCGTGGAGAAGATGATCGCCATGATGTCGCCGGTCGCGCCCCCGCGCGCGCCGACCGAGGCGCCAAAGGCCGGCGCGGCGCGGCTCGCCAAGGCCCTCTTCGGCGACAGCGCGGCGGACCGGACCGTGGAGCGGCCCGAGATCGAGATCGACGCCCGGCTCACCGTGTCGGACCGGGAGATCCTGCAGAAGAAGGACTTCGCCCAGATGTCCGCCGAGGAGATCGCCCGCGCCATGCTGGCGGTCCGCGACCTCGTCATGCCGCTCGACACGGTGCCGATCCGCCGCCGGGTCGCCGCCCGCCGGTCCGGCGAGATCGACCTTCGCCGCACCCTGCAGGCGTCGCTGCGCACCGGCGGCGCCATCATCCCGCTGGCCTTCCGCGAGCCCAAGCGCGTGCATCCGCCGATCGTGGCGATCGTCGACATCTCCGGCTCCATGAGCCAGTACTCCCGCCTGTTCCTGCACTTCCTCCATGCCCTGTCGATCCGCCGCACGGTGCAGACCTTCCTGTTCGGCACCCGCCTCACCAACGTCACCCGCCAACTCACCCTGAAGGATCCGGACGAGGCGCTGATCGCCTGCTCGTCCCAGGTGGCCGACTGGTCCGGCGGCACCCGGATCGGCGAGGCGCTGCACCGGTTCAACAAAGAGTGGTCGCGCCGCGTCCTCTCCGGCGGCCCCATCGTGCTCCTCATCACGGACGGCCTGGAGCGCGACGACGTGGAGGGGCTCGGCCGGGAGATGGACCGGCTGCACCGCTCCTGCCGCCGCCTCGTCTGGCTGAACCCGCTCCTGCGGTTCGACGGCTTCGAGGCCCGGGCGGCCGGGGTGAAGAGCATGCTGCCCCATGTGGACGAGTTCCGCCCCATCCACAGCCTGGACGCGGTCGCGGACCTCTGCCGCGCCCTCGGCGGCAGCCGCGGCGAGGCCCCGGCGCGGGATCCGCGCGCCTGGTTGCGTGCCGTGGCCTGAAGCGGGTCGTGGCCAACGGGCAGGGGACACGCGTACGAAAATTATAAGGTATTACGCATATGATTGCCGCCTGCCATGGAGAAGCCCCCGCTCGAAAGGGGCCAGGAGGGACGGCGTGGACGTGTGCTTGTTGATTCCCCAGTGGTCCATTCGGCCGACCGCCCGGACCGAATTCGAAGCGCTCATTCAACGCTGGCGCGAAACGGTGCTGGCAATGCCCGGCTGCCTCGCCTTCAAGCTCTTCCGGGGGTTCGACGATCCGCTCGACTATCTGTTCCTGGAGACTTGGGTCGACGAGGCGAGCTTCCGCGCCTACGTGACCAGCCCGGAGGCGGCCGATTTCCTCCGCGAGGCGTCCTACTACGCCTCCAGCCCCGGCAGCGCCCAACTGGCCAAGCTCGTTCACGAGCGCTCGGTCCTCTGAGCCGCGCCCTACCTGCGCGACGCATCTTTCTTTCGTGAACCGTTGATTGAACCAAACCCACGCCCGGGGCGTAGGGGAGGGACCAGTGAGCGCGACGCGAGGAAGACGAATGCCTGACACCTATCTGATCTACGGCGGCACCGGCGGCCTCGGTTCGGCCATCGCCCGGCGGCTTGTCGGCAGGGGTGCGGCGGTGCATCTGGTCGCGCGCGACGAGGACCGCCTGAAGGCGTTCGGCGCCGCTCCATCGACGAACCAGGCGGCTACGTTGTCGGACAGTTCGGCCCCGACGGGCAGTTTTGCCGGCTACACTGCCGGCGACGTCGCCGATCCGGAGACCTTCATCCGCGCCATGCAGGACGTCGGCGACAAGCCGCTGAAGGGCTTGGTCTATGCGGTCGGGACCATCAACCTGAAGCCGCTCGGCCGGTTGACCGACGAGGACTTCCTCAACGACTACATCTTGAACACCCTTGGCGCCGCCAGAGCCATCCGGGCGGCGGTGGCGCATCTGGCGCGGGCCGAGGGAACGTCGTCCGTGCTCCTCTTCTCCACGGTCGCGGCCCGCCAGGGCTTCGCCGCCCACGCCTCGGTGGCGGCCGCCAAGGGCGGCGTCGAAGGGCTCGTCCACGCCCTCGGGGCCGAACTTGCGCCGAAGATCCGCGTGAACGCCATCGCGCCGAGCCTTGTGGAAACAGAGCTTTCCGCCCCTTTGATCGCCAGCGAGCCGATGCGCAAGGCCATCGCCGGCCTGCACGCCCTGCCGCGCCTCGGCACCCCGGACGACATCGCCGGCATCGCCGACATGCTGCTCTCCGACGGCGCCGCCTGGATCACTGGCCAGATCATCGGCATCGACGGCGGTCGCTCGACCTTGCGCACCAAAGGCTAACCCCCTGCCAGATCTTATCTTTCAGCCATCTGATGCAATGCGCCGCCGGGCGGGTCATTGTCGCTCCGGGGGCAGATCTGATTCGGAGGATATGATGAGGCGATACGGACCCGCGCTCCGGCGGACGACCCTGGCCGTCGGCCTCCTCCTCGCCACCGGCCCGCTCGTCCTCGGTGCGCTCGCCCAAGAGGCGGTTCCGCCCGAGGCGCCGCCGGATGCCGGCACCAGCCCGGTCGCGCCGGAAGCTGTCGTTCCCGAGGGCAGCGTGGCGCCTCTGCCGGAACCGTCGGCCCGCACCGGTAGGGCCTATCTGGAGCAAGTCTGTTCCGGCTGCCACGCGGTGGGGGCGACCGGCGACAGCCCGAACGGACTGGCGCCGCCGTTCCGCGACATGCTGAAGGACTACAGCGCTGAGGATCTTGAGGAAAGTCTCGCCGAAGGGATCGTGACCGGGCACCCGGACATGCCGGAGGTGGTCCTCGATCCGCCGCAGATCGCCAACGTGGTCGCCTATCTGGACGCGCTCGCGATCGTCACGGGCAACTGATCGCCCGAACCCCTAGAGCGCTTTCCGACCTGATGGAATCATCAGGTCGATCAGAAATCGCTCCAGATTCAATATCCTGGAGCATTGTCTCATCGACCAAGTCTTTCAACTTGGTCGGACAATGCTCTAGCGCGGCGGCGGCGACCGGTATAGAAGGCGTTGCCTCTTGCCGCGCCATGGCGCGTCTGGCAGCACTCTCCGGAAGCTGCTGCTAAGCCTTTGATTCACCTACACTAAACTCTTTCGCTCGCACACTTGTTGGCGCATCATGGGATGCGGAGCGAGGGCGCGGACGCCGTCGCTTCAGGTCTCAACCGCGAGCGAGGTTCGGTATGGCGAGCGCTGAGTTCCAACTTCAACTGAAGGGCTACGGCCTGACCACGGCCCACATCCTCTACCGGCTACCCGATCATCCCAAGATCCTGCAGACCTACGTCTGGCAGAACTACGACATGGCCCCCGACTTCCCGGAGCTCTCCCGCTTCCTGGACTTCTGGCGCACCAAGATCGAGGGCGCCCTCCACTCGGTCGACGTGGCGCACCGCAAGTTGATCGGGCCGAGCGAATGGCGGAAAGTGGACGCGTCCTTCCTGGTCAACTGAGGACACGGTCGGGATGACCTGCCGGCGGAGGCATCGCCAGGGCGCGCGTTCGTGACTATATGGGGCTCAGCCATCGCAAGGGAGCTCCGGCAAGCCATGAACATCGGCGATGCAGCCACCCGGTCGGGCCTTCCGGCCAAGACGATCCGCTACTATGAGGAGATCGGCCTTCTCCGCCCCCCGCGCGCGGAGAACGGCTATCGGCACTATGGCGAGCGGGAGCTGCACAAGCTCCGCTTTCTCCAGCGCGCCCGGTCCCTCGGTTTCACCATCGAGGAATGCCGGCACCTCCTGTCGCTCTACGAGGATCGCGGGCGGGCGAGCGCCGATGTCCGGGCTCTTGCCACCGAGCGGATCGCCGACGTGGATGCGAAGATCGCCGAGCTGCAGGCCATGAAGGCGACCCTCAGCCGCCTCGTCCACGCCTGCCATGGCGACGACCGGCCGGACTGCCCGATCCTGGACGATCTCGCCTCGGACGGTCAGGCCCGCGCCGACCGGGGACGGTCGCCGCTCTGAAGCAGAGAAAACGCAACGCGTTGAATGGCCTGGACCGCTTTCCTCCGGACGGCTTCAGCTGTCCTGATCGACGCGCCGACCGGCCGTCAGCCGCTGTAGGGCGGCTTCGGGATCGCCTGGTGGGCGGCGCGGAGGGCCGCGGACCAGCGTTCGCGCAGGTCGTGGAAATAGGGCTCGCCCGGTTCGATCCGGTGCAGCACCTCGTGCCGGATGGCATCGCGCGGTATGGTGATCAGGTCGATCGGCATGCCGACGCCGAGGTTGGAGCGCATTGTGCTGTCCATGGAGATGAGGCCGAGCTTCAGCGCCTCGTCGATCCCGGTGCGGAACTTGATCGCCCGGTCCAGGATGGGCTTGCCGTATTTGTGCTCGCCGATCTGGAGGAAGGGCGTGTCCTCGGTCGCCTCGATGAAGTTGCCCTGCCGGTAGATCATGAAGAGGCGCAGCCGTCCCCGGGCGATCTGGCCGCCCACCAGCATGGTGACCTCGAATCCGGCCGACGACTGCTCCAGCGCCGGCCCGTCGATCCGGTAGACCTCGCGGATCGCCCGGCCGACGAACTGGGCCGTTCGGAACATGGACGGCTGGGTCCAGACCGATTCCATCTCCCCGGTCTCCGGGTCGAGGATGCCCTCGTTCAGCATGGAGATGACCGACTGGGTGATGGCCAGGTTGCCCGCGGTCGCGATGGAGACGATGCGGTCGCCGGGCCGCTCGAACACGTGCAGCTTGCGGTACTGCGCCACGTTGTCGAGGCCCGCGTTCGTGCGCGTGTCCGCGATCATCGTCAGGCCATCGGCCACCAGAATGCCGACGCAATAGGTCATGGTCGTGAACTCCACCCGTCCCGGAGTGGATCGCCCGCTGGCGACTGCCCCCACCCGGCCCTCTGATCGGCCTTTACCAGTGCCCGTACCACCAAAGACAGGGTTTCGCGCTGCGAAGACACCTGTCGTGCCCCTTGTCATAGTGGATCGCCCGATCGACGTCAGTGCGTAAATCGGGCACCCGACCCAGCCGCCGCGTCGCACCTCCCGGCACCGCCGACGCCGTCCGAACCGCCTC
Source organism: Mongoliimonas terrestris (assembly GCF_001927285.1). Classification (GTDB taxonomy): domain Bacteria; phylum Pseudomonadota; class Alphaproteobacteria; order Rhizobiales; family Pleomorphomonadaceae; genus Chthonobacter; species Chthonobacter terrestris. The sequence goes on from NZ_MSIG01000005.1 coordinate 235,144, forward strand.
GGCGATCGTTCCTCGGCCTCGGATCATCCCGCCCGGCCGATCATCGGCCCACGGAACGGACCGATGCCCTTTCGATGGTCAGGACACCTCCGAAACTGTCGCCGCCGAGGCGAGTGTCTCGGTGGCGGGACCCTGGTGGGCGCCGCGCAGAAAGGCCACGCCGTGCTGGTCGAGACCCGCCGCCACCCGGACATACTGCTCCGTCGGGCATCGGTCGTTCGCCGCGTCGAAGCCGACCCAGCCGAGACCGTTGACGTGGACCTCCGCCCAGAGCCAGGCCGCGTCCGCCTTGCCGTCGCGGTCGGCCAGATAGCCGGAGACCACCCGTGCGGGCATGTCCATGCACCGGGCGAGGGCGACGAAGAGGTGGGCGAGGCCCGCCGGCGATCCTTCCGCCGCCTTCAGCACGTCGGCGGCGGTCTCCCGCGTGATGCAGGACACGTCCTCCACCGCCAGCGGCCGCGGCTTGATGCGCTCGTTCAGCAGCTTCATGGTCGCGTGCCCGCGATCGAGCGGGTTGGCGCCGGCCGCGGCCCGCACGTCCGCGGCGACGTCGCGTATGGACGGATCCGGCGTCGTCAGCATGGTTTCGCGCAGGAAGAGCGCGGTCGGCAGGCGCTCGCCGATCTGGAGGACGCCAGCCGTGTCGTCGGTCTCCACCTCGCCGGCGGCCGTGATGGTCAGGTCCTCCAGCGGTCCGGCCAGGAAGAAGTCGTGGGTGATGTTGCCGTAGCTGTCGAAGCTGCGGGCAAGGCGGCAATCCCGGTCCACATCGATGCGCCAGTCGACCACATACTGGCCGTCGTAGGTGCGCGGGGTCATCCTGAGGTTCCGGATGGCGCTGGAGACCGGTTGGTCGAACCGGGCCGAGATCTCGTGGCTGATGCGCAATCGCATGGGGCTACTCGAGATACTGTTCGGCGATCGCGAACCCGAGGTTCGCGTTGTCGGCGATGAAGGTATCCAGGTAGTCCGACAAGCCGGTCTTGAACACCTCGTCCATCTGCGCGCCCTGCAGCCGTCCGAAGGTCGCCCGCGCCTTGCGCTGCGCCGGACCTTGCCGGCCATAGTCGCGGGCGAGACTGTCGAGGTTGCGGGTGATGTTCTGGTAGCAGGCGACCAGCGAGCGGGGCATTTCGTCCCGGAGGATGAGGAGATCGGCCACCAGATGCGGCTTCAGGTTCTCCCGGTAGACCCAGTGGTAGGAGGTCAGCGCCGACACCGAGCGGAGGATCCACGACCACTGGTAATAGTCGAACCCGCCGCCAACCGACGGACGATCGGGCGTCAGCACGTCCGCCTTCACGTTGAGGATGCGGGCGGTGAAGTCGGCCCGCTCGATGTAGCTGCCGAGACAGAGGAAATAATAGGCGTCGTTGCGCAGCATGGTCCGGTGGGCGGAGCCGTCGAAGCGCAGCGAGGCCTCCTTCACCCAGCCGAGGAAGTCGGACAATTCCTGCCGGTTCATCCGGGCGGCGGAGCGCTTGCGCATTTCCAGCCAGCCGGAATTGATCGTCTCCCACATGTCCATGGTAAGCGCCGTGCGCACCGACCGGGCGTTGGTGCGCGCGACTTCCATGCAAGAGCGGATGGACGACGGATTGAAGGTGGAGAAGGCCAGATGCTCCACCACCGTGCGGGCGTTGGCCTCGCCGTAGGCTTCCTGGAAGCTGTCGAGCGTGCCGGTGGCGGCGACGGCCATCTCCCACTCGTTGCTGCCCTCCGCATGGCTGACCGGCATGGCGGACAGACGGGCGGCGGCTTCCAGGAGGCGCGCGGTGTTCTCGGCCCGCTCCACATAGCGGGCGAGCCAGAAGAGGTTGTCGGCGTGGCGACTCAGCATGGACGGAACTCGGCCGAGGGGAACGGATGGCGGACTGGGCGCACGCGGATCAGACCTTTCCCTGCGATTGGGACTGCGACTGCGATGGGCTGCCACCCTCGGCCGGCCCGAGGTCGTCCGTGTCCGGATCCTCGATGATCCAGGTGTCCTTGGTGCCGCCGCCCTGGCTGGAGTTCACCACCAGCGAGCCCTCCTTGAGGGCAACGCGCGTGAGGCCGCCGGGGACGATGCGGACCTTGTCGGACCCGGTGAGCACGAACGGTCGAAGGTCCACATGGCGCGGCGCGATGCCCTCCTCCACGAAGGTGGGCGAGGTGGAGAGCGCCAGGGTGGGCTGGGCGATGAAGTTGTCCGGATCGGCCTTCAGCTTGGCGGCGAAACTTTCGATCTGCGCCTTGTCGGCCTTCGGGCCGACCAGCATGCCGTAGCCGCCGGAACCCTGCACCTCCTTCACCACCAGGTCGGGAAGGTTCTCCAGGACGTATTTCAGCGAGTCCGGCTCGCGGCAGCGCCAGGTCGGCACGTTCTTCAGGATCGGCTCCTCGCCGAGATAGAAGCGCACGATGTCCGGCATGTAGGTGTACATGGCCTTGTCGTCGGCAACGCCGGTGCCGACCGCGTTGGCGACGTTCACGTTGCCGGCGCGGTAGGCGCTGATCAGGCCCGGCACGCCCAGAACCGAATCCGGCCGGAAGGCGAGGGGGTCGAGGAAGTCGTCGTCGATGCGCCGGTAGATCACATCCACCCGCTTCGGCCCCTCGGTGGTGCGCATGTAGACCACGTTGTCGCGCACGAAGAGATCGCGGCCCTCCACGAGGTCGACGCCGAGCTTGTCGGCGAGGAAGCTGTGCTCGTAATAGGCGGAATTGAGCGGTCCCGGCGTCATCAGCGCCACCGTCGGCTCCGACGGCGCGGAGGCGGGCGCGAGCGACCTGAGGCTCGCCAGCAGTTCGTCCGGATAGTTCTCCACCGGCTGGATGCGCGCTTCGGCGAAGAGGTCCGGGAAGAGCCGCATCATCACGTCCCGGTTCTCCAGCATGTAGGAGACGCCGGACGGCGTGCGGGCGTTGTCTTCCAGGACGTAGAAGTCGTTGTCGTCGGTGCGGATGATGTCGATGCCGGCGATCTGCACGTAGACGTCGGAGGGCAGCTTCACGCCCACCATCTCGGGCCGAAAGGACGGGTTCTGGTAGACCAGTTCCTGCGGCACGACGCCGGCCCGGATGATCTCGCCCTTGCCGTAGATGTCGGCGAGGAAGCGGTTGAGGGCGGTCACCCGCTGGGTGAGGCCCTTGGAAAGCGTGCCCCATTCGGCGGTGGTCAGCACCCGGGGCACGATGTCGAACGGGATGATGCGCTCTTCGGCTTCCGCGTCGCCATAAACCGCGAAGGTGATGCCGATGCGCCGGAACAGGAACTCGGCTTCCTCCTGGCGACGCTTCAAGGTCTCCGGCTTCGTCTCCGCCAGCCAGGACTTGATCAGGCTGTAGGCCGGACGACAGGTCGACCCGTCCCCCGTCATTTCGTCGAACGCAACTCCGGCCATCAACCCGTCCTTTGCAGCACCCCACGTGATGATTTAAGCGGCATTTCGGCACCTGGAGCAAGGACACGGATTAGGCAATTCGTCGGCGGAACCGTTTATTTTGCGGGCACCCAACCGATTGTGCGCGCGCGCCTTTCCGTGCCGTGCCGAAACCCTTCGCCCGGACCCTCGCGATCGACGGCGTTACATGAGCCGCAGACCCTTCAGGCTGGCATGGCCGTCGCGGCCGATGATGATGTGGTCGTGCACCGCGATGCCGAGCGGTCCGGCCACGTCCACGATCTGCTTGGTCATGGTCACGTCCGCCCGCGACGGGGTCGGGTCGCCGGACGGGTGGTTGTGGACGAGGATGAGGGCGGTGGCCGACAGCTCCAGCGCGCGCTTGACCACCTCGCGCGGGTAGACGGGCGTGTGGTCCACGGTGCCGGTCTGCTGCACCTCGTCGGCGATCACGGCGTTCTTCTTGTCGAGGAAGAGGATGCGGAACTGCTCCTTCTCCTCGAACGCCATGGCGGCACGGCAATAGTCGATGACGGCCGACCATGAGGAGAGCACCGGCCGTTTCAGGACCGCGCCGCGGGCGAGGCGCTTCGCGGCGGCGTGCAGGATCTTGAGGTTCAGCGCCACCTTGGGGCCGATGCCCTTCACCCGGGCGAGCCGCGCTTCCGGCGCGCCGATCACCTCCGCGAAGGAGCCGAACTCGGCGATCAGCTGCTTGGCGAGCGGCTTCAGGTCCTTCTGCGGGATGAGCGGGAAGAGGACGAGTTCCATGAGCTCGTAGTCGGCGATGGCCTCCGGCCCGACGGCGCTGAACCGCTGGCGCAGTCGCTCGCGGTGGCCGACATAGTGGGGCGGAACGGCGCTTGCGGGCGTTCCGGCATCCGCCGGCCGATCGGGCGCCGGACCATCCGGCACCGGACCATCGGGCACCGGACCATCAGGCACCCCATCCCCGCGCGCCGTCCGGCGCCGCGACTTGGGGGCAGGCGCCCCATCGGCGCCCGTCCCGTCCGCGCCCGTCCGGTCACCGGAAGCCTGCCGGCCCATCGCCGGCTTGCCGTCTTCAAGACCGTCCATGCCTCGCCTCGCCGCCTTCCGCCGACCTTAGCAGATTCGACAGGAGGCCCGGCAAGCGACGGAAAGCGGTCTGCGCCGCTTCCACTATCTGGAGTTGTAGCGATTGCGGACGGCGATCTCAGCCCACCATCACCGGCGGCTTGTCGAGGCCCTTCGGCGACAGCGTGAAGATGTCCACGCCGGTGTCGGTCACGCCGACCGCGTGCTCGAACTGGGCCGACAGCGACCGGTCGCGGGTCACCGCCGTCCAGCCGTCGTTCAGCACCTTCACGTGCGGACGGCCGAGGTTCACCATGGGCTCCACGGTGAAGATCATGCCCGGCCGCAGCACCACGCCCTCGCCGCGGCGGCCGTAGTGCAGGATGTTTGGCGCGTCGTGGAAAAGGCGGCCGACCCCGTGGCCGCAGAAATCGCGCACCACCGAGCAGCGCTCGCTCTCCACATAGCGCTGGATCGCCTCGCCGATGTCGCCGGTGGTGGCGCCGGGGCGGATGGCCGCGATGCCGCGGAGCAGCGACTCGTAGGTGACGTCGATCAACCGCTCGGCCGCGCGCTTGATCTCGCCGACGCCGTACATGCGGCTGCTGTCGCCATGCCAGCCGTCGAGCACATAGGTGACGTCGATGTTGACGATGTCGCCTTCGCGCAGCGGCTTGTCGTTCGGAATGCCGTGGCAGACCACGTGGTTGATCGAGGTACACGAGGCCTTGGTGTAGCCCCGGTAGTAGAGGGTCGCCGGCAGGGCGCCATGGTCGACGCCGAACCCGAAGACGAAGCGGTCGATCTCGTCGGTGGTCACGCCCGGGCGCACCCGATCGACGAGTTCGTCCAGGCAACGCGCCGTCAACTGGCAGGCCCGGCGCATGCCTTCGAAGTCCTCGGCCGTGTAGAGGCGGATGTCGCCGGTGTTGCGCAGCGGAGCGAGCCCCGCGTCCACATAGGTCACCATCAATCGTCTCGATGCAGCGGATGCCGCGGCGGCGCCGATAGCGCCCAGCCGGCGGGTCCAGGTCCAGGGGAGGGGTGCGACGCACCCGTGTTCTGCCGTCTATATAAGCACGCCCCGTCCCGGTTGCCCATCCGCAGCCGACGCCGCCGGCTCAACGGACGTCGATCGGGATCGGCCGATCGGCGCGAATCTCGGTCGGCGCGACCCGGCACGCGTAGGCGATCGCCTCCACGCCGCGCGCCCGGGCGATCCGGAAGGCCGCCGCATAGGCGGGGTCGATGTCCTCGGCGATCCGCAGCACCGCGCAGTCGGTGCGCTGGACCAGATAGACCATCACCGCCCGATGGCCGGCCTCCACCATGTCGGCGAGCTCCATCAGGTGCTTGGCGCCGCGCGCGGTGACGCTGTCGGGGAATTCCGCGACGCCGGGCGAGCGCATCAGGTGGACGTTCTTCACCTCCACATAGGCGTGCGGGCGGGCATCGTCCTCCAGGAGGATGTCGATGCGGCTGTTCTTGCCGTACTTCACCTCGCGGCGCATGCGGGCATAGCCAACGAGTTCGGCCATCACCCCGCCCGCCACCGCCTCGCCCACCAAGCCGTTCGGATGGGCGGTGTTGATCCCCACGAACCCGCCGTCCGCCTCCACGATCTCCCACGAATAGCGCAGCTTGCGCTTCGGGTCGTCGGAGAGCGACAGCCAGACCGGCGAACCCGGCAGGGCGAGCCCGGTCATGGCGCCGGGGTTGGCGCAGTGGGCGGTCGTCTCCGAGCCGTCCTCCAGGATGACGTCCGCAAGGAAGCGTTTGTAGCGCTTGACGAGGCGGGCAGGGACGAGCGGGGCGGGAAACAGCATCGGGGCTCCGGGGGAGGGTCGAGGATCCGGCGTGGGGGCCGCCTCCTCCCCGTATCCGAGGGGCCGGTCGCGCTCAAGTCCGCTCCACCATCCGGTTCGCCGACGGGGCTTCGCCTCATCCCGCCGGCGCGATCGGCCGCCGGGGAACGCGCCGCCTCTTGAGGGGATCGCGGGCTTGCACTAACACCAGTGCACCCCGCCCTCCAGACTGCCGGTCGCCCCTCGTGTCCGAACATAGCGCGCCCACCCCGATCACCGCCGGCATCGTCGTGATCGGCGACGAGATCCTGTCCGGCCGCACCCGCGACACCAATTCCGGCACCATCGCCGCCTATCTCACGTCGGTCGGCATCGACCTGCGGGAGGTGCGGGTCGTGCCGGACGATCAGGACATGATCGTGGAGGCCGTCAACACCCTGCGGTCCCGCTACACCTACGTGTTCACCACCGGCGGCATCGGCCCGACCCACGACGACATCACGGCCGACGCCGTGGGCGCCGCGTTCGGCGTGCCGGTGGACCACGACCCGCGCGCCGTGGAGATCCTGCGCAGCCACTATGCCCGGCCGGAGGACCTCACCGACGCCCGCCTGCGCATGGCCCGGATCCCGGCCGGCGCCGACCTCATCGCCAACCCGCTCACCAAGGCGCCGGGCTTCCGGATCGGCAACGTGTTCGTGATGGCCGGCGTGCCGAAGATCATGGAGGTCATGCTCGACGGCATCGGCCCGCAGCTCGCCACCGGCGCCGTCATCCACTCGGTCACGGTGGACTGTCCGTTCGGCGAAGGCGTCATCGGCACCGCCCTTGGCGCCGTGGCGGCGGCGCATCCGCTGGTGACCATCGGCAGCTACCCGATGTTCGACGGCCGCCGCTTCGCCACCAAGCTGGTGGTCCGCTCGCGCGATCCGGAGGCGTTGGCCGAGGCCGAGGCCGCCGTCAGGGCCATGGTGGACGCCGTCGCCGCGGCATCCGCGGCCGCGCCCGCCGATGCGGGCTCGGGCCGCGACAGCTATTGAACCGCAGCCCCCGATGCGCCGGTGACGACCGGCGCGCCGCGCGCCCGCCTTGCCGCCGCCCGGTGCCGGATGCCAACCCGGTCACCGCTCCCTTTTCACCTCTGCCCGTGAAGTCGACGCCATGACCGAAGATCATCAGCCGCTCAACCCCAAGGCCTTTCCGGTGTCCTGGGACCAGTTCCACCGCGACGCGCGGGCGCTCGCCTGGCGCCTATCGGGGCAGGGAAGCTGGCAGGCCATCGTGTGCATCACCCGCGGCGGCCTGGTGCCGGCGGCCATCGTGGCGCGCGAACTCGGCATCCGGGTGATCGAGACGATCGGCATCGCCTCCTACCACGAGTACAAGGACCAGGGCTCCCTGAAGATCCTGAAGGGCGTCGACCCGAGCCTGATCGAACTCGCCGGCGGCGAGGGCGCCGGCATCCTCATCATCGACGACCTGGTGGACACCGGTAAGACCGCCCGCGTGGTGCGCGACATCCTGCCGAAGGCCCATTTCGCCACCGTCTACGCCAAGCCCAAGGGCCGGCCGCTGGTCGACACCTTCATCACCGAAGTGAGCCAGGACACCTGGATCTACTTCCCCTGGGACCTCGGCTTCGCCTTCCAGCCGCCCATCAACCGCGACAGCCAGGGCTGAAGCACGGCAGCGGCCGGAGCCTTCCGGCTGCGACAAAGGACCAATCAAGCAGATTTTTTGCGATGTATTCACTTTTCTGTGGATAGCCAAAAAATCTGTTGAGAATCAGCGGATCAATCCCCCGTGAGAATGGATTTGAACAGGAACTGATTCGCTTCTTGCATGAAATGACAAGAGAGCCTGCCCGATTCCTGCCTTTTTTGACCGGCCAATGCGAAACAGCGGACAGGCGCATCGAGGTCGATGTGTCCCCGTCGGAGGTCGTTGGTCACCGCGCGCGGCAACGCGGTCACGGGTCGAAAGGCACACGCATGACACTCAGCATCGGCGCACAGCGCGCCATCGCGACGGCCGTCCTCATGGTCGTCTTCGTTGCCGGCGCCGGGCCGGCCTTTGCCAAGACCCAGTGCGGCAAGGCGTCGTGGTACGCCATGCACAGCCGCACGGCGAGCGGGGAGCGCGCCAATCCTTCGGCCATGGTGGCGGCCCATCGGTCGCTGCCGTTCGGCACCATGGTGAAGGTGGAGAACCTCAACAACGGCCGTTCGGTCGTGGTGCGCATCAACGATCGCGGCCCGTTCGTGCGCGGCCGGGTGATCGACCTCTCCAAGCGCGCCGCCAACGAACTCGGCTTCGTCAGCCGCGGCGTCACCTCCGTGCGGGTCAGCGTCATGGACAAGAAGGGCACCGCCGCCGCCGCCGTCTGCGGCTGACCGGCCCTAGAGCATTCTCCGATCAAGTTGCACGAATTGATCGATGAGAGAATGCTCCAGGCTTTTGAATCTAGAGCGATTTCTTGTCGACCTGACGATTCCGTCATGGAGGACAAGCGCTCTAGCCTCCGATGAACCGACGGGGGCGCCCGCGTCCCCGGTCGCTGCGCCGAGGTCTTGACCGGACCCGCGCCGCCCCGTAACCGTTCCGGCTGCATGGGGTGCCGCCGGCCCGCGGACGTGGCGAAACTGGTAGACGCACGAGACTTAAAATCTTGCGCCGCAAGGCTTACGGGTTCGAGTCCCGTCGTCCGCACCATGGCAGCCGACCCGGTTCTCCTGTGGCGTCAGCCAGGAGATGGACGGAACGGGGCCTAGTTGTTCCACCCGTCGCCCCGGATCCGGCCGATATCCTGCACCAGCAGGCGAAGCCCACGCCGCACGTCCGCGCCGTCGAGGATGGCGCCTATCCGGGTGAAAACCGCTTCGGACACCGCCGGATAGCGGTCCCCGGCGATGCCGGACGGGCGCAGGACGCCGCTTGAAACGGAAAACGGAAAATCCTCGAAGAAGGGGACCGCGACGAGAATGGCGTCGTCCATGTAAAGATCGGGCCGGGTCGGCGGGTAGTTCGCCGAAATGGCGCGACGCTTGAGTTCGTCCCGTGATGTCAGGAAGCGGACGAGATCGATGGCCTCGGCTTTCTCCGCGGACCGCCGCGCCACGGCGAGCTGCCAGCCGCCGAGCACGGCGGTGGACGATCGGCCGTCGTCGGACGCCGGAAGGTCCGTGATGCCGACCTTGCCGCGGACCGGGCTGTCCGCCTGGTTCATGAGGGACCATGCATAGGGCCAACTCCTCAGGAAGGCGGCATTGCCGGTCTGGAACAGCATGCGGCCGTTCTCCTCCTCGTAGGACAGCACCTCGCGCGGCGCGATGGTGCCGATCCAGGCCGCGGCGGCGGCGATCGGGCCGGTCGCGGTGTCCGGATCGAGCGCGGTGGCGCCCGTCTCGTCGACGAGGCGGAGGCCGGCGCGGGCCATCCATTCGAGGGCGTTCACGGTGAGGCCTTCGTAGGCCGCACCCTGGAAGGCGAAGCCCCAGAAGCCGGAGCGGCCGTCCTTGCGTTCCGCCCGCTGGATCAGCCGGGCCTGATCCGCCAGCTCGGTCCAGGTGCGCGGCGGACGAAGGCCGTGCTTCTCCAGGAGGTCGCTGCGGTAGTAGAGGACGCCCGCGTCCACATACCAGGGGATCGCCAGCAGCCGGCCGTCGACCGTGTTGTTGGCGATGAGGCTCGGAAAGAAGTCGGTGCGCGCGCCGGGGAAGGCCTCGCCGAGGTCGATGAGGTCGTCGGCCAGGACCCGCGGCCAGGTGATGTCGATCTGCAGGATGTCGATGTCCTCGCCGCCGGACGCCAGGGCCCGCTGCAGAAAGGCCAACCGGTCGGTCATGTTCGTCGGCGCGGTGACGATCTTCACCGTGTTGCCGGTGCGCCGGGCCCAGCTCTCGCTGCCCGCCCGGCACTCGTCGTACTCCAGGCCGCCCGAGCCCCCGCACTGGATGGTGACCGTCACCGGAGGCTTCGGCGCCGTGCTCGGCGCGGCGTCCGTGGCAACGGTCGCCGGCCCGGGCAGCGTCGCCTCCGCGACCAGCCGGTTCCGGCGATCGGTCACATAGTCGGTGTAGTGACTGGTCGGAAAACGCGACAGGAAGGCGTCGTAGGCCGGAACCGAGCCGATCGACTGGACGGCGAAGAAGGCCCGGTCCACGGCCCCGGGCTCGGCATCGCGAATGGTCTCCGGACGGACGAAGTAGAATTCCGAGGTCAGGCGGGACACGCGCTCCGGCTGCTGGCGGCCGCCGGTGGCATCCCGGACGCTCGCCGTCACGCGCTTCAGAAGCGTCTCGATCTCCACGCCCGGCGTTGCCACATGGCGGAGCACGGCTTTCGTGAAGGGGCTGTTGTCCTCCATGCCATCGCTCGCGACTTCACCGGGCGTGGTGGCGAAGACGACGAGCGTGTCCTGGCTCTCCAGGTTGATGGGCGCGAGGCCACGACTGACGACCGCCGACCGGTCCGGCGCGAAGGCCTGGAGTTTTCCCTCGAAGGGATTGTCCCGACAGGCGTCCAGGAAGACCAGGGTGGTTCGCGCGGCCCGTCCGACCGTCGACATCAGGTCCAGGAGCGCAAACCCCTCCCGTTTTGCCGAAAGCGGGGAGGTCACCTCGGCGTCGGTCGGCACGAGGTAGTTCCCACCGTCGATCTGGAGGGCGTGGCCGCTGTAGTAGACCAGCGCCACATCGGCGCCTCGGGCCGCGGTGGCAAAGGCTTCCACGGCTGCGTTGAAGCCGTCGCCGGTAAGATCATGGTGCTTGTGGACGGTGAAGTTCAGTGCCTCCAAGGCCAGCGCGATATCGTCCGCGTCGCGGGTAGGATTGCGCAGAACCGTCGCGCCGACATAGTCCGCGTTGCCGATGACGAGCGCGAATCGGGTTTCGGCGAACGCTGGGGCGGGTCCGGCCAACGCGACGAGGATCGCTATGGCCCATGCCACGACGAGGGCGGCAGGATTTGGTCTCGCCATCGCGGATCTCCCCCTCCAGGGCGACGACGTTACCAAAATGCAAAGGATCCGGGAACATCGCCGGCGCCGCGGTCCTCTTCGCCGGCCGCGGTTTGCAGCGTGCGGTGCGCTGATGCACCGGCTTGGACTTGCCGCTCGGGAATGCCATGTTGGGGGCATCAACAAGATGTCCCGGGAGGACCCTTCCATGCCCTTCACCCGCCTTGCCGCCGCCGCCACGGCCTTCGCCGTCAGCGCCGGATCGGCCTTTGCCCAGATCCCGAGCGTGCAGAACGATTTCCCGACCTATGCGCGGGCGGACTATGTGTACGGCTGCATGAAGGCGAACGGCGAGACGCAGGAGGCCATGCAGCGCTGCTCCTGCTCGATCGACGTGATCGCCACCATCATCGACTACCGGCGCTACGAGGAGGCTTCCACCTTCCTGTCGCTCGGCCTGCAGACCGGCGAGAAGGGCGTGGTGTTCCGCACCAGCGCCCAGTCGAAGGCGGCCATCGGCGACCTGCGCCGGGCGCAGGCCGAAGCCGAGATGCGCTGCTTCTGAGAAAAGGCCGATCCGCTCGCCCGCAATCGCGGGAGTGATGCCGGACATGAAGAAGGCTCCGGACCGTGTTGGTTCCGGAGCCTTTTCTCGTTCGTCTCGGACGATGCGGCGTCAGCCGTTGAGGATCAGGTGCCGCTGTTCTCGAGCGGGAAGCTGCCCTCGAACACCTTGCCTTCGGTGTCCGTGGCATGGACGGCGATCGGACCGGCCCCCGTCGACATATAGGAGAAGCGGATGTTCGGATCCTCGGACAGCGAAATGCCGCCGGTGACCTTCATCAAGAGGGCGTCGCCTTCCTTGACGGTCAGTTCGTCGATGAACCACGCCGGAATGTAATGGCGGGTCACCTGATCCATCTGCAGGCCGGAGAACTGCGGGTGACGGATCATCACCTGGGCCTCGCGGCGCGCGGTGCCGACCGCATTCGTGCCGGCGAACTGCTTCACCTTCATCTGGCCGAGGTTGTTGAACGCCGTGGCCGGATCCTTGCCGGCCGGAGCCGAGCAGCCGCCCGAAGCCTTCACGAAGGTCTCCACCATATAGAGCGCGCCGTCGCTGGCCTCCGCCACCGCGTGCACCTTGGTGTAGCTGTTCACCCGCACGCGGGTTTCGATCGTCTCCACGCGCGCGGTTTCGCCGAGCTCGAACACCGCCGCCACCGGCGCGGGGTTCTCGTCGATGACGAGCGTGATCTTGCGGATGCTGCGGGCGTCGCCGGCCGGGAGCGCGGCCTTCAGCGTCATCGGCACGATCGCCGCGTCCTCCGCCCGGACCGGCGCTTCCAGGGAGATGATGCCCGCGCCGTCCAGCATGGGCCGGTCGTCGAACACGTCGGTGACGAGGCCCGACCAGGTGTCGGCGGCCGGGGCGGGCGCGCCGGACTGGGCGAACGCCGTGCCGCCGGCGAGCCCCAGCCCGATCAGCGCGGCGGCGACCGCCGATGTGAACCCGGAAAAGTCGATCATGTGCGTTTTCCTCCCGATTTGGCGTTTCTGACGATGCGACCTTGACTGTAAAGATGGATGAGCCGGCGGCACTCCGCCAGAGGGGATCACTCCCATTCCAGTTCGGCATAGCCCGCCGTTGCGTTACGGCGGTTGAAGGTGTCGAACAGCCGCCAATGGCCCGCTTCCGATAGCCCCGCCGACGTGACGGCCTCGCTGATCGGGATGCCCTTGTCGATCGCGGCCTTGAGATCGCGGGCGAGGGCGTCGAAGTAGCGGCGCTCCGGCTCGAGCGCCGCCGGCCAGGGCGAATCGATCGGCCCGTGGCCGGGCACCACCCGGGTGGCCGGGATGGCGGCGAGACCGTCGAGCGCCCGCTGCCAGCCCCGCAGCGACCCGTCGATCGAGGGCAGATGCTCCAGGAACACCAGATCGCCGGAAAACAGCGTTCCGCTGGCCGGATCGAACACCGTCAGGTCGTTGTCCGTGTGCGCCGGCGGCCAGGCGTTGAGGAGAATCGATCGCCCGCCGAGATCGAGCGTGAGGCTGTCGGTGACGGTCATGTCGGGCAGAACGAGTTCCACGCCGTCCAGGTGGGAGCCCATCTCGGGGCGGTTGGCGGCCAGGTAATGGGCGAAGCGCGCCTCCATGGCCTCCTTTAGTCGAACGTGGCCGACGAACGCGACATTCCGTCTCAGGAATGCTGCACTGCCAAAAATGTGATCGGGATGGACATGCGTCAGGATGACGTAGCGGATGGGTTTGTCCGTCTTTTCGGCGACCGCCGCTAGAAGTGCTTCCCCCTGACTGTTCGATCCTCCGGTATCGATGACCGCAACGGCCTCGTTCCCGACGATGAAGCCCACGTTGGCGATGGCTCCGGCATTCTCCGCATTCATCAGCGCGTGAACACCCTGGTGGACGAATAGCCCCGGCGCCAGCTCCTGCACATGCAGAGGGCGTGTATTTCCCTGCGAAAGTGCCGTTCCAGAACTCAAAACAAGGATGAACAGTACATAAACGAGGATGCGGTTTGCTCCAAAGGACATAACCCGCCACAGATTGTGCAGTGCGGTATCATTCCTCGTTATGTAATAGGGTGAGTCTTTTGTTTCATAGAATCCGCCTATCGACCGCTCGCGGGCGTTTGGTACTAAGGGCATGATTTTTCTCGCTTTACCGCGTTTTCCACCGGTTCGCCCCCGAATTCCTAAATCCATTAAACCGAGCTGCGTGCGGCGTTCTTCCTCATATCGGAGGATAGTATCCAACTTGCAGGGGGGCAGAAAGCTGAGTAAGGTCCAAAACGTCGCCGGACGAGCAGGTGTCGGAGTTGGAGGGAACCCCGTCATCATCGGAGCGCGGCGGATTGGGAGAGGGACCTGATCCGGCGGGCGTGACACACGGTCGGCGACTTACCCAAATGGGACTGGTCCGAAGAACCGGAGGGCAACCTCCGGGCGCGACGATCAGGGAAAAGAGCACTCATAAGTGTGGTCTAGGGAGAACACAAATGAGAAAAATGATCTCTGCGGTTTGCATGACCGCAGCCGCCGCTCTGTTTGCCGGCAACGCTGCTGCGAACGACGAGCTGGCGTCGATGATGAAGGACCCCAAGCAGTGGGTCGCTCAGGCTGGTAACTTCGCCAACACCCGTTGGTCCGATCTGAGCCAGATCAACAAGGACAACGTGAAGGACCTCCAGGTCGCCTGGACCTTCTCCACCGGTGTTCTCCGCGGCCATGAGGGTGGCCCGCTGATCATCGGCGACGTGATGTACGTCCACACGCCGTTCCCGAACATCGTCTACGCGCTGGACCTGAACGACAACGGCTCCATCATCTGGAAGTACGAGCCGAAGCAGGATCCGAACGTCATCCCGGTGATGTGCTGCGACACCGTGAACCGCGGCGTGGCCTACGGTGACGGCAAGATCATCCTGCACCAGGCCGACACCAAGGTCGTGGCGCTCGACGCCAAGACCGGCCAGGAAGTCTGGTCGGTTGTCAACGGCGATCCGTCGATCGGCGAGACCGGCACTGCCGCTCCGCACATCTTCGGCGACAAGGTCATCATCGGCATCTCCGGTGGCGAGTTCGGCGTGCGCGGTTCGCTCACGGCCTACAACCTGTCGGACGGCAAGCTGGCCTGGCGCGGCTACTCGATGGGTCCGGACAGCGACACGCTGATGGACGGCGAGAAGACCACGCACCTCGGCAAGCCCGTCGGCGCGGACTCCGGCACGGCCACCTGGGAAGGTGACCAGTGGAAGATCGGCGGCGGCACCACCTGGGGCTGGTTCTCCTACGATCCCGAGCTGAACCTCGTCTATTACGGCTCCGGCAACCCGTCGACCTGGAACCCGTCCCAGCGGCCGGGCGACAACAAGTGGTCGATGACCATCTGGGCCCGTGACCTCGACACCGGCATGGCCAAGTGGGTCTATCAGATGACCCCGCATGACGAGTGGGACTTCGACGGCGTCAACGAGATGATCCTCACGGATCAGGAGATGAACGGCGAACAGCGCAAGCTGCTCACCCACTTCGACCGCAACGGCATCGCCTACACGATGGACCGCGTGACGGGCGAACTCCTCGTCGCCGAGAAGTATGACCCGGTCGTCAACTGGACCACCGGCGTCGACATGGACAAGAACTCGCCGACCTACGGTCGTCCGGCGGTCGTGTCGCAGTACTCCACCGCCCAGAACGGCGAAGACGTGAACACCACCGGCATCTGCCCGGCGGCGCTCGGCACCAAGGATCAGCAGCCTGCGGCCTACTCGCCGAAGACCAAGCTGTTCTACGTCCCGACCAACCACGTCTGCATGGACTACGAGCCGTTCCGCGTGTCCTACACCGCGGGCCAGCCCTACGTCGGTGCCACCCTGTCGATGTACCCCGCGCCGAACAGCCATGGCGGCATGGGCAACTTCATCGCCTGGGACAACACCACGGGCAAGATCGTCTGGTCGATCCCGGAGATGTTCTCCGTGTGGTCGGGCGCTCTCGCGACGGCCGGCGACGTCGTCTTCTACGGCACCCTCGAGGGCTTCCTGAAGGCGGTCGACGCTTCTGACGGCAAGGAACTGTACAAGTTCAAGACCCCGTCGGGCATCATCGGCAACGTCACCACCTACGAGCATGGCGGCAAGCAGTACATCGCCATCCTGTCGGGTATCGGTGGCTGGGCCGGCATCGGTCTCGCGGCCGGCCTCAACGACCCGAACGCCGGTCTCGGCGCGGTGGGTGGTTACGCCGCTCTGTCGAAGTACACCGCTCTCGGCGGCCAGCTGACCGTCTTCGGTCTGCCGAACTGACCTTGAGCTGAACTAAAGCAACGGCCCGGACCTCAAGGTTGAACCTTGGCAGGACCGGGCCGTTGTTCATGTATACGCCGGGACAAGGTGAAATCCGGGGAGACACCGTGGGCCGTCGTGTGACGAACTGCAACGAGGGAGCTTGGAGGAGATTTTGATGTTCTTGCGCACCCTAGCCTTCGCTTTGATCACGACCTTGAGCGCACCGGCCTTCGCCGCCCCGGGAGATCCGGCCGTAGCGTCCGAGGAAGACGGCAAGTTCTTGGACGCCGACGGAAACCCGACCTACAAAGTCTTCGATGACAAGTCGGTCGACTGGTACACCTGGCGCGGCTTCAAGAAATACAATGCCAACTGCATGCAGTGTCATGGTCCGGATGGTGTCGGTTCCAGCTTCGCGCCGGACCTGACCAATTCGCTGAAGACCATCGACTACAACAAGTTCATGGAAGTCGTGTCGAGCGGCCAGCAGAACGTCTGGCATCCGGTGAACAGCATCATGCCGGCCTGGGGCAGCGACCTCAACGTCATGTGCTTCGCGGACTCGATCTATTCCTACCTGCGCGGCCGGGCGACCGGCGACGTGGGACGCGGGGAGATCAAGCGCAACGGACCGGTCAACGAAGCCGCCAAGGCCGACGAGAACGCCTGTCTGGGTTTCTGAGACCAAGATCCAGCGGGGCCGGGCTTTTCGTCGTCCGGAATGCTGCTGCCGAGCGCCCAGGAGGGAGACTGGCGATTGGCAACGGCCTGGACTTGAAAGTCGTCCGACTTTCATGAAAATCCGGCCCTGAAGGATCGCGCTGGTCATCGCATTCGAAAACGGGCCGTGCCGGACCACCGGGACGGCCCTTTTTTGCTTTCGCGTCTGCTCGCATTAAATTTGCGTAATGCTGCCGCTGTTCCTTGAAGAAGTCGGCTTGTGCTGCATTCTCACACCCGGGATCTTCAGGGAACCTGACAATCCGGCGGATGTCGCCCGCGGTGGAGAGCGCGGTCGGCGCCCGATAAGAACAATATGGAGGAATAGGTCCATGGCATTCCGTTTCGCGGTCACCGCCGCCGTCATGGCGGCCCTCATCACCCCGGCCGCTGCGCAAAATCTGCCACCCATGCCGGCGCCGGTGGAGCCCTTCGCCTCGGCCGTCGAACTGATCGACCCGAAAACGCTGCGCGTCTGTTCCGACCCGGCCAGCCTGCCGTTTTCCAACGACAAGCTCGAAGGGTTCGAGAACCGGATCGCCGAACTGCTGGCGGAGAAGCTCGGCAAGGGCATTTCCTACACCTGGTTCCCGATGGCCACGGGCTTCGTGCGCAAGACCCTCGGCGAGCACCGCTGCGACGTGATCATCGGCTACGCCCAGGGCGACGAGCTGGTCCAGAACACCAACGCCTACTACCGCACCGCCTACGCCATGGTGGTGAAGCCCGGCTCCGGCCTGGAAGACGTGGAGACGCTGAGCGACCCGCGCCTGAAGGACAAGCGCATCGGCCTCGTGGCCGGAACGCCGCCCGGCACCAACGTGGCGCTCAACGGCCTGATGGGCCGGGTGAAGCCCTACCAGCTGATGGTGGACACCCGCTACACGCACGTGCCGCAGATGATGATGGAGGACCTCTCCAAGGGCGACATCGACGTCGCCATCCTGTGGGGGCCCATCGCCGGCTACTTCGCCAAGATCCAGGATCCGCCGCTGAAGGTGATCCCGCTCGTGAAGGAAGCCAGCGGTCCGCGCATGGTCTATCGCATCACCATGGGCGTGCGTGCGTCCGATCAGAACTGGAAGCGCGACCTCAACAAGCTGATCCGCGAGAACCAGCCCGAGATCAACAAGATCCTGGCCGATTTCGGCGTTCCGCTGCTGAACGAGAAGGACGAGGCCATCAGCGTCACCCAGTGATGGGTCGCAGGCCGCGCCGGTCTCGTGCCGGCGCGGCGTTCTTTCGGGGGTGAGGGCGCCGTGTCGGCGCGGGCGTGCTTGTCTCGGGGGGTCCGTCGATGAAATCCGTCCGCCGGTTCAGGGACGTCGTGGCCGCCGGCCTCGTCGTCGCTGGTTGTCTGTTTCCGCTCGTCGTCGGGCATGCCGCAGCCGGCGAGGTTCCGGAGCCCAGCGACTACAGGATGGACGACTACCGCGCGCCCGTCCCGAACACCCTTGCGGGCGCGCGGGTGCTCGACACGGCGGCCGTGGCGGCCTTGTGGAAGGCGGGCGGCGCGGTCTTCATCGACGTGCTGCCGAAGCTGCCCCGCCCGGACCTGCCGCCCGGAACCGTCTTCCGCCTCCCGGCGCGCAACGCCATTCCGGGCTCGATGTGGCTGCCGGACGTCGGCTACGGCGCCCTGTCCGACGAGATGGCCGCCTATTTCCGGGAGGAGCTGGCGGCCGCGACCGGCGGCGACCCGACACGGACCGTGCTCTTCTATTGCCTCGCCGATTGCTGGATGAGCTGGAACGCGGCGCGCCGGGCCCTCGAATGGGGCTATTCGGACGTGGCCTGGTATCCGGAAGGAACCGACGGCTGGGCTTTCGACGGTCTCCCGCTCGAAGAGATCAAGCCCGTGCCGCGGCCGGGCATCACGGACTGATACCAAGCTCGTTAAGTTCCGACCTGTCGGGGCTTAACGAGCGCAGGCAAGCCCGACCGGGCGCCGGCCGGCAGGCCGTAACGCTCATGAAGGTCGGACGAGTCCGACCTTCATGAGCCTGGTATGACGCGCGGCCCGGCGCGCTCGATCTCGCCCAACAATCCGATCTTTCGCACGGATCCGGCCGCGACGCCCGTCGCCGGCTGACGAGGGCGCCCCACGACGATCGACCAGCGTTCCCGCCGTCAGGCGATGAGGCCGGGATAGCGGCCGACGAGATCCGTCCGTGTCGCCTCCACGAACACCTCGTCGCGTTGCTCGTGCGGGGTGTCGAGAACGATCTCCGCCACCACGTGCGAGGGGCGGGGCGCCAGGAGGACGATGCGCTCGGCAAGCTGGATCGCCTCGCGCACGTTATGCGTCACCATCAGCGTCGTCGGCTGGTAGCGCCGCCAGACCGTCAGCACCAGCTGGCGCAGCCGCTGGGCGGTGGTCTCGTCCAGGGACGTGAAGGGCTCGTCGAGGAGCAGCACGTCCGGCTCGATCGCAAGGGCGCGGGCGATGGAGACGCGGCGGGCAAGGCCGAGCGACAGCTCCGTCGGAAACCGGTTGCGCATGTCCTCGAGGCCGAGCTCGGCGAACAGCGCGTCGAGATCGGCGCCGCCGCCTTCCATCACAAGCCGCACGTTCTGCTCCACCGTCCGCCACGGCAACAGCCGCGGTTCCTGGAACACGAACCCGATCCGCGCGGCCGGCGGCAGGCCGATGGTGCCTTCGAACCGGGTGTCGAGGCGCGCCAGGATCCGGAGGCTGGTGGTCTTGCCACAGCCGGACGGGCCGATCAGCGCGGTCAGGCTGCCGGCGGGCGCCAGCAGATGAAGATCGCGAACGGCCTCGACCTCGCCGCCTTCGGCGCCCTGGTAGGTCTTCTTCTTGATGTGGAGTTCAAGTGGTGCGGACACGCCAGCGGTTCGCCCGGAGTTCGATGGGTTGCAGGACCAGGAGTTCGATCGTCAGCATCACGACGACGAAGGAGATCGCATAGGCGAAGATCGACGCCACATCAAAGAGCTGGAAGAAGAGGTTGAGCTGGAATCCGACCCCGTTGGACCGGCCGAGCAGTTCCACCACGAGCACGATCTTCCAGACGAGCGACAGACCGGAGCGGGCCGAGGCGGCCACATAGGGCTGAAGCTGCGGCAGCACCACATCGAACAGCCGCTTGCGCCAGGACAGGCGGAAGGCCTTCGCCATCTGGTCGAGGTCGGCATCGAGCGCCCGGGCGCCCTCGCGGATCGTCACGATCACGTTCGGCAGCTTGTTGAGCGCCACCGCGCCGATCGCCGCGGTCTCGTTGAGGCCGAACCACACGTAGGCGAGGATGATGATGACGAGGGCGGGCAAGTTCAGAAGCACCACCAGCCACACGTCGAGCGCCCGGTCCACCGCCCGGATCCGCCCCATGGCAAGCCCGATCGCGGTGCCGAGCGTCAGCGCCAGCGTGAAGGCCGCAAGCACCCGCATCAAGGTGGCGGAGAGATGGTAGGGCAGGTCGCCCGAGGCGATTTCGGCGGCCACGATGGCCGCCACGGTCGAGGGCGCGGGGAACACGCGGCTTTCCCCGAACAGCGCGGCCACCTGCCACACCGCGACCAGCACCAGGACGGACAGGAGGGTGCTGGCCGTGTTGGTCCGGGTTCGCTTCACCGGCGCCGGCCCTCAATGGAACGGGTCGGCGCGCGTGAGGGTGCCGCGGCGGGCGCCGCGCCAAGGGCCTGTCGCATGGATGCGTCCTCCCCGGCCGGGTGTACCGGCCACTCTGTCCAGCCGGGTGTACCGGCCGTTCTTTTCACCCAGCCGGGCATACCGGCCGTTCTCATTGTTGCGTCCACTGTGGCAGACGGGCATAGGGGGTCAATGCCCGTGGGTGGACACCCTGTCGCAGGGCGCGTATCGCCGGGGTGGAAAAGTGACAAGGGTGCCGCTACGGTGCCGCCATCTGCATCCGTCAGAGGATATCGCCTGCATGTCGACCGAACCGCTTGCCCTGTCCGCGCATCTGAGAGCCACCGTGGCGCGCGATCGCCTGATGGTCTGGCTGATGAACGAGGCCCTGCCGATCTGGGCGTCGTTCGGCGCGGACGAGGCGCGGGGCGGCTTTCACGAGCGGCTCGGACTGCGGGCGGAAATCTTGGATGACCGTCGCCGGGTGCGGGTGCAGGCCCGCCAGGTGTTCACCTTCGCGGTCGCCGGCCGGCTGGGCTGGACCGGCCCGTGGCGCCGCCGGGCGGAGGAGGGGCTGGCCTATTTCCTGGAGCGGTGCGTGCTGCCGGACGGTACCGTCCGGATGGTGATCGAGCCCGACGGCACCCCGTTCGACGACAGCTTCAGCCTCTACGATCAGGCTTTCGCGCTCTTCGCCTTCGCGGCCGCGGCCTCCGTCGTGGCGGATCGGGCCCTGGCGGAGACCGCGGCGCTGCGGCTCCGGGGCGCCCTGATGGAGCGCTACAAGCATCCGGTGGCCGGCTTCGAGGAGGACAATCCGCGCACCCTGCCGCTGAAGGCCAACCCGCACATGCACCTGTTCGAGGCCTGCCTCGCCTGGGTGGAGGCGGGCGGTGACGCGACCTGGGGCGTGCTCGCCGACGAGATCGCCGACCTCTGCCTCACCCGCTTCCTGGATCCCGCGGAGGGCTGGCTGAAGGAGTTCTTCGACGGCGACTGGAACCCGGCGCCCGGCGACGACGGCCGGATCGTGGAGCCCGGCCACCAGTACGAATGGGCGTGGCTGCTCGTCCGCTGGGGCCGCCTGCGCAACCGGCCGGACGCGATCGCGGCCGCCGCGCGGCTCGCCGACCTCGGCGAGACCCACGGCCTCAACCGTGCGACCGGCGCGGCCATCAACGTGCTTCTCGACGACGGCCGCATCGTGGATGGCGGGGCACGCCTCTGGCCGCAGACGGAGCGGATCAAGGGGCATGTGGCGCTCGCGGCCGTGGCGCCGGACGACGCGACCCGGTCCCGCCATCTCGGCCTTGCGGCCGACGCCGCGGATGCCCTGATGCTCTACTTCGACGTAGCCACGCCAGGCCTCTGGCGGGACAAGATGAAGCCGGACGGCACCTTTGTGGACGAGCCCGCGCCGGCCAGCTCCTTCTACCACATCATCTGCGCCATCGAGGAACTGGACAAGGCGGTGAAGACCCTCGGGTGAGGGCGCGCGCTTTCGGCGGGTCGACGGCGGTGCTTCCGTAGCGGAAGCTCGCGACTTTCTGTATGTACCGTTCAAGTCAGGGGGGCTGCGCCGGATCCTTTCGGATGCCGGCGCGGTTTGAACCCACGGAACGGGCAGGGAGCAGCCATGACCACCGAGACCGACGCAGCACCGCTTCGGACCGTGTCGCAGCACGGCTCATCGCCGGAGGCGGCGGGCCTCGATCCGCGGTTCTGGCGCCGATCCCTGTTCCAGGCGCTGGTGGACGCCGCCGCCAAGGCCGGTGACGCGCCCGCCATCGAGGACCAGGAGCGCCAGCCCATCGGCCGCAAGCGCCTGATCCTGGCGGCCGCCGTGCTCGGCCGGCGGCTGGCGCGGTTGACCAAGCCCGGCGAGCGGGTGGGGGTGCTCCTCCCGAACGTGAACGGTGCGGCGGTGGTGTTCTTCGCCCTCGCCGCCTACGGCCGCGTCCCCGCCATGCTTAACTTCTCCACGGGCGTCGGCAACCTGGAGGCCGCGCTGACGGCGGCGGACATCCGCACCGTCGTCACGTCCGAGAAGTTCGTGAAGACCCAGAAGCTCGACGACATGGTGGCGACGCTTTCCAAGCGCGCCACGGTGCTGAAGGTCGAGGCGGTCCGCGCCAGCCTATCGGCCGCCGACAAGGCCTTCGGCGCCGTCTACGCGGCCGCCCCGTCGCTCGTCAACCGGCTCTACCGGCGCAAGCCCGACGACATCGCGGCGGTGCTCTTCACGTCCGGCACGGAGGGCGTGCCGAAGGGGGTGGCGCTCTCCAACGCCAACATCCTCGCCAACGTGGCGCAGGTGCTGGCCATCTACGATTTCACCGAGCGCGACGTGTTCTTCAACGCGCTGCCGGTCTTCCATTCGTTCGGCCTCACGGCGGGCCTGCTCCTGCCGGTGTTCGGCGGCTTCAAGTCCTTCCTCTATCCCTCGCCGCTTCACTACAAGCAGATCCCGAAGCTCGTCCGCGAGAGCAGGACGACCATCCTCTTCACCACCGACACCTTCGCGGCCGCATGGGCCAAGGCCGCGGAGCCGGACGACTTCAAGGCGGTGGCCTTCACGGTGCTCGGCGCCGAGCGGGTGAAGGAGGCGACCCGCACGCTCTGGCGCGACAAGTTCCAGGTGGAGCTCAACGAGGGCTATGGCGTGACAGAAGCCTCGCCCGTGCTGGCGGTGAACCGGCCGGGGGCGGACCGGCAGGGCACCGTCGGCAAGCTGCTGCCGGGCATCGAGGCGCGGCTGGAGCCGGTGCCGGGGCTCGATCGCGGCGGCCGGCTGCTCGTGCGCGGTCCCAACCTGATGGTGGGCTACCTGAAGGTCGACCAGCCGGGCGTGCTGCAGCCGGCCACCGAGTGGTACGACACCGGCGACATCGTGGAGATTTCCGACGACGGCTTCGTCGCCATCCGGGGCCGGGCCAAGCGGTTCGCCAAGATCGGCGGCGAGATGGTGTCGCTGGCGGCGGTGGAGGCCTACGCGGCCGCCGTCTGGCCGGATGCCTCGCACGCCGTCGTGGCCGTGCCGGACGACCGCAAGGGCGAGGCGCTGGTGCTCGTCACCGACGCGGAAGGCGCCGAGACCGGTCCGTTGCTCGCCTGGGCCCGCGCCCACGGGGTGGCGGAGATCCTGGTGCCCCGCTCCATCGTGACGGTCCCGAGCCTGCCCGTGCTCGGCACCGGCAAACTCGACTATCCGGCGATCGACAGGGCCGCAAGGCAGAAACCTTGACCGGACTGGGACTGGGCCGCCACCCTTTGCCGGTGCGGAACATCCGGAATAGGTCTAAGTGATTCAAATAGCTGCGTGTTTCATCTCACCCGCCGGTCGAGGACCTTCATCCGGCGGGTGAGGAGGCGGATTCCTAAACCGATTCAGCGGCCGACGAAGATCGGCTCGCGCTTCTCCCGGAACGCCGCGCGGCCTTCCGCGTAGTCGGCGCTGCGGAAGCAGGCGTCCGCAAGGGCGCGGGCGCGGTCCCAGTTGGCGGCGCTGTCCGTCGCGGTCGCGGCGTTGATGGCCGCCTTGATGGCCCGCTGCGTCAAGGGCGCGAGCGCGGTCACCCGGGCCACATAGGCGGTGGCGGCGGCCTCCAGCTCGTCGTCCCGCACCACGTCGTCCACGAGGCCGATGCGGAGCGCCGTCGCGGCGTCGATGCGCTTGGCGGTGAAGAACAGGTCCTTGGTGCGCGACGGGCCGATCAGGCCGACGATGTCGGCGACGGCTTCGGCCGGGTAGGCAAGGCCGAGGCGCGCGGCGGGAATCGCGAACACGGCGTCGTCGCTTGAGATCCGCACGTCGCAGGCGGCCGCAAGTCCGACGCCGCCGCCCATGCAGAAGCGGCGGATCACCGCCACGGTCGGCTTTTCGGCCCGGCGCAGCGCGTTGAACGCCGCCGCGTTCGAGGCCTCGTAGGTGGCCGACGACTTGGCGTCCCGGCGCACCTCGTCGAACTCGGATATGTCGGCGCCGGACGCGAAGGCGCCCCCTTCGGAGCCGCACACCACCAGCACGCGGACGTCCGGATCCGCCTCCAGCTGCGCGACGGCGTCGGGAATGGCCTCCCACATGGAGAGGGACAGGGCGTTGTGACGGCCCGGGTTGTCGATCACGATCCGGCCGAGCGTGCCGACCACATCCACCCGGATGCGACCGTCCACGGCTTCGACCGCGCGCAGCTTCCTCATCTTCGTCGTCTCCTGGCGCATCGGACTTCGACCCGGCGCCCTTCCCACGGCCTTGGCGGCGCCCTATCCTGAGGGGGAACGGGCCGGGTTCCCATCCCTTCCTTGGTCGGGGTGGGTGTACTTCACGTCGAGTGCAACCGGATTTCATGTGCGTCAGACGCCGAAATCGGGGAACCGGACTGGTGCGGCGGCCCGTTATGATGGCAAATGGCCGCATCCGCGGACAAGGAACGAGAAGCATGTCCCCCCATCTGAAGCCCGTCGGCCGGCTCTCCATCGAGACGATCGATCCGATCTGGGACCGACTGCGCACCGAGGCCTATGCGGCGGCGGAGCGCGAACCCGCCCTCGCCGGCTTCCTCCACGCCACCGTCATCGACCAGCCGCGGCTGGAAGAAGCCGTTGTGCAGCGGGTGGCCGACCGGCTGCACCACGACAGCGTCTCCTCCACCCAGATCCGGCACGCCTACATGGAGGCGCTCTCCGCCGAGCCGTCGATCGGCGACGCCTTCCGCGTCGACATGGCGGCTGTCCTCGACCGCGACCCGGCCTGCGACCGCGTGCTCGACCCGGTGCTCTACTTCAAGGGCTTCCACGCCATCCAGACGCACCGGTTGGCGCACTGGCTGCTGCAGAACGGCCGGCGCGACTTCGCCATCTACCTGCAGAGCCGCTCGTCCGAGGTGTTCCAGGTGGACATCAACCCCGGCGCCCGCCTCGGCCGCGGGCTCTTCTTCGACCACGCCACCGGCATCGTGATCGGGGAGACGTGCGTCATCGAGGACGACGTGTCCATTCTCCAGGGCGTCACGCTCGGCGGCACCGGCAAGGAGACCGGCGACCGCCACCCGAAGATCCGCCACGGGGTGCTGATCGGCGCCCACGCGTCGATCCTCGGCAACATCGACGTCGGCGCCAACTCGCGCGTGGCCGCCGGATCGGTCGTGCTGAAGCCCGTTCCGCCCTGCACCACGGTCGCCGGCGTGCCTGCGCGCGTCGTCGGCGAGGCCGGGTGCGCGGAGCCGTCCCGCTCCATGGAGCACCGCCTGCTCGACACCGGGTCCGACTACGACATCTGATACCGAGCCCGACCATCACGGGCCGGGCATGAGCCGCACCGGCCGGGCGGATCGCGTCCGGGGAAATCGCCGTTGGACGGGTTTTCTCGGGGCGCCGTCCATGCCAGAAGGTGCCAACAACGAACCCGGAACGGAGAGCGGCCCGTGAACAAGGACGAACTGAAGAAAGTCGAGATCTACCTGAAGCGCACGCTTCAGTCGCCGAACATCAGCGTGCGCGCGCGCCCGCGGAAGACGGATTCGGCGGAGGTCTACGTGGGCGAGGAGTTCGTCGGCGTGCTCTTCAAGGACGAGGAAGACGAGGACGATCTCTCCTACAATTTCCAGATGGCCATCCTGGCCATGGACCTGGAAGGCTGACAGCACCCGACCGGCGCGTCCGCGCCGGTCTAGAGCGCTTTCCGACCTGACGGAATCGTCAGGTCGAAAAGAAATCGCTCCAGATTCAATAAGCTGGAGCATTCTCTCATCGATCAAGTCGTGCAACTTGATCGGAGAATGCTCTAGCCGCCGTTCTGACACGGACCCCGTTGAAGCGTCCGGTCAGGAGAAGAGGCCGAAGGTCAGCAACAGGGCGCGGGTCGCCCGCTTGATGCCGGCCCATTCGCCGAGAAGCCCCTTGCGGAAGCGGATCTGCACCGAGAGCGCGTCGCCCGCGTGGATCTCGGTCAGGCAGGGCGCCGGATAGCCGCTGTCGTCGGTGGCGAGGCAGTGGGTCGTGAACGGCGTCGTGCTGCCGGCCTCGAAATAGACCTCCTCGCCCGCAAGGCCCGAGTCCTCCGACAGGCGGCGGCCGATCAGCCCCTTCGGCGCCGGCAGCGCCTCTCCCTCGAAGAAATGCTGGTAGACGCTGGCGAGCCGCCCGGCGCTGTCCGTCGCGGTCTCGCGCGGCCGGATCGTCATGAAGACGATGGGCGCCTCGGCGCTCTGGTCCAGGAAGTCCGCCCGCGTCTCCGGCGCATAGCCCATCAGCGAGGGCCAGTGGATCGCCAGATCCAGCCGCTCCTGCGGGCCGACCACGCGCTGGTCCTCGAAGCGGATCATGTTGCCCGGCACCGTCAGCCGCTGCTCGCCAAGGAAGACCGCCACCGGCGTCGGGTCGCTCGACCGCCCGTCCACCACGTTGAGCGCGGACGTCCAGTTGAGGCCGAGGTCGATCAGGACGATCGCGCCGGCGACCACCAGGCACATGGTGGTCATCTTGAGGAACCAGGTGGCAGCGCCCCGCGGCGGACGCGGCCGGGCGCGCACCGTGTAGAGGCCTTGGTCGTCGTCCCGGTCGATGGCGTGGTTTGGCACCTTCCGCTCCCAATTCGAGACGCCGACGGTCCGGACCTCGGGTCCGGCCACGGCCAGGACGGCTCCTGAAGCCGAAGAACCCGACCGTTCCGGCCGAAACCGCCCGATCGCTCCCCACGGCCCGATCCTTGCTGATTCATTGATCAGAGGACCACCCTCGTTTCATTTCGGCATTTTGGGTTAAAGGGGCGTTAAAGCCGATGCTCATGGATCTGTTCATCGCGGCTTTTGCGGCCGCCACCGGCTTCGTCAGCGCGGGCGTCCTGTCGTCCTTCTACCAGCTCGTGACCGCCCAGCCGGCGCGTTTCGACGTGGACGGCTCGTCCATGATGGCCGGGATCGCGGCGGTCATCCTCCTGATGTTCGCCGGCCCTGCCATCCTGATGCGCAACGCGGTCCGGGCGCGCCTCATCGAGCGCCGGCCGGTCGGCTGGCTCGCCGCCTCCATGGCCATCGCCAGCGTCTGGAGCCTCTGCTCGGGCGTGGTGGTGCTGGAGTTCGCCCTGGCGCTTCGCCACAGCATGTTCTGACCGCGCGTCTCTCGGCGAACCCGTTCGTCGCATGGAGCAGGCGGCCCGCCCGGTCTATGGTCCGGGCGATCCGACCCCATGCTGAGGAGACGCCGCCATGCCGCTCTACGTCCTTGAAGGACTGGCCCCCGAGGTGCCCGCGGACGAGGATTACTGGGTGGCGCCCGATGCCTCCGTGATCGGCAAGGTGCGCCTGGAGGCCGGCGTCGGCATCTGGTTCGGCGCCGTGCTCCGGGGCGACAACGAACGGATCGCGATCGGCCGCGACACCAACATCCAGGAGCATTCCATGCTCCACACCGACCCCGGCTTCCCGCTGACCGTGGGGGAGGGGTGCACCATCGGCCACCGCGCCATCCTGCACGGCTGCACCATCGGGCGGAACTCGCTCGTCGGCATGGGCGCCATCGTGCTCAACGGCGCGCGCATCGGCGACAACTGCCTGATCGGCGCCGGCGCCCTGGTGACCGAGGGCAAGGAGATCCCCGACGGGTCGCTCGTGGTGGGCTCGCCCGCCAAGGTGATCCGCACCCTCGACGAGGCGGCGATCGACAAGCTCCGCCTCTCCGCGTCCCGCTACGTGGCCAACTGGCGCCGCTACCGGGCGCATCTGGCGGTCAAGGGCGACTGATCCTCCACGCCGGCCAAAAAAAGGGCCGGCCTTCCATGAGGAAGACCGGCCACCGTGAGCAAGGACATCCCGTGGGCAGGGACAGGTCGTGAATGGGACCCTCGCTCGCGTCTCCTCAATCCGTTCCGGCGATCCCGCCGCCCGCGTCGGGCAGGTGCGGCGCCGTTTCAGTCCGATACGCCCCCCCGGCCGTGGCCGGAGGCCGCCTCCTCAGTTCCGCCGCACGCTGCCGACCATCGGCGTCCGCCGGTCGCCGATCTTGTCCCAGGCGCTGGGCATCCGCCCGGACTGGCGCTTGATGAAGCGGTAGGGCGTGTCCGACCAGAGCCGGATGGTGTCGGTCTTGTTGTCGAGGATCAGATCCCCGAGATCGGTGCGCACCGTCAGCACCGCGTGTCCGTCGCCGCGCTCGTCGCGCACCACGGTGATCAGCAGCGCGCTGTCCGGAAAGCCGGCCGCGATCAGATCGTGGCGCTTCTGGATCACATAGTCCTCGCAGTCGCCGACGAGCGCTGGATAGCTCCAGCGCTCCACAACGCCAAAGGCGTCCATGTCGGTCGCCGGCACGATCGCGTGGTTCACCGCCACGTTGATGCCGAGCAGCTTCTTGTGGGTGGAGGGCGTCAGCCGGACCACGCGGTTGGGCTTGCCGCCGGCGCGGCAGTCGTCCGGGTGGTCGGCGCAGAACTGCACGTGGCCGGCGGGCGGCGACGTGGGGCCGTTCAGCGGCATGTTCAACGGCATCGACAGCGCATGGGCCGCCGCGATGCCGAGGCCCCAGGCCATCAGGGCAATCATGATCCGCTTGCCGCCCATCCGCTTCCGGTCTCCTCGCTCGTTGAAAGGAGCATGGCAGATCGGTTTTGAGGTCGGGTGTAGGCGGTCTATGCAATTGCGTAGGCGTTATTCACGCTTGCTTAAGCGGTGCGGCAGGTCGCATCCGACCTGGAGCGCGCGTAACGGTCGAACGCGTCCGACCATCCCGAGCCAGATATCAGAGGTTGTTGGTGATCACGTCCGGGTTCTGGTAGGCGGCCGCGAACTCGAGGGCGATGCCCTCGTCGAAGTGGCGCACCACACGGGCCCGCATGCGGCCGAGCGTGACGGCCTCGCCGAGCGGCGGGCGCTGCTCCAGAGCGACGGCGGCGCCCGACAGCGACACGTCGATGATCCGGCACCGCAGCTCTTTGCCGTCCGGCAGGATGACGTGGGAGAAGGGGTTGCGCGGCACGATGCGCTCGTGGCGGCGGTCTTCGGGCAGGTTCAGCACATGGCGGTTGGCAAGCCAGGTGAGCTGCGAGGCCAGCTTGTCGCGCTTGCGGGCGGAGGCGTTCACCGTCATGGCGAAACCCCCGTCGAACACGCGGGTGATCTCGCCCTCGATGCGGCCGATGTGGTCCAGGTAGGCGATCACCTTCTCGCCCATGGTGCCGGAGACGGGCGTCATCAGGGCGGCGCCGCCGGGGGACATGTCGACGACCTGGCACGGGTATTCGGTTCGGTTCGACAGCATGAAGCGGCCGAGCACATTGATCTTCACGCGCTGGAAGCGACGGCGATCCAGCTTGGGGAGCGGGCGCCGGCCTTCCTTCATCGGACGAGCAGTGGACGTCATTCCCGAACCGTCTGGCGCAAAGGTCGAAAGAGGCGGTAGCCTCCTGGACTCTCAGCGTAGCGGCATCTTACTTAACGGTGCGTTTATTTCGCAGAAGTTGCATTCATTTACGACCGCCGTCGATCACCGTCAGGTGGGCCACCTTGCGCCCCGGCATGCGGCTGGAGGCCCGCATCGAGCGGCGGAGAACGGGCGGTTCGGCGGCGGGGGCGAGGTCCGCTTCCGCGCCGGTGCGCAGGAAGGACGGGCGCTCGTCCGGCCAGATCAGCCGCAGGCTCAGCACCGGCTGGCGCACCACCGGATGGAGGCCGAGCCAGTAGGGCTGGTCCAGCGGCGCGTAGCAGCCGAGGATGCGGGTGTGGCGCGGGCCGTCGTGGCGCAGCGGCAGCAGCATGATCTCGACCGGCATCTTCTGGCCGCGCTCGTTGTGCGCCTCCAGGCCGACCACGGCCGCGGCGCCGTCCTCCACGATGGCGGCCAGCATGCAGGCGATCGCCTCGCGGTCCTTGCCGGTCCACATGTCGAGGAAGTTGCGGCCCTTGAGCTCCCGGCAGTAGGCCGCGCAGAGGCGCGTGCCGGCGAGGCGGAAGCCGTAGGTGCCCCGGTCCTGGGCCTCCAGGATGAAGGTATCGCCGAGGATGTGCCGGATGTCGCCCGGCTCGATCTCGTAGCGGGCAGGCGCCGTCCGACGGCCGCGCAGGCGGCTCCAGTAGTCGTACAGCATGCGGGTCGCAGCGTGTTTCATCCTCGCCCAATTCTCCAGGCCGGTATCATGACCGTTCGTCGGAAGCGGCATCGAAGTCCGGCCGGGCGCACGTGGGCGTCCATGCCGGCCGAAACGGCCAACCTCCGGGGCTTGTCGCCGGCCGAACCGTTTCGGCACAGGCGCTTCCCTCTTAAGACCAAACCTGATCGGGCGGAGCAGGAGGCGTGCCAGCACCCTCCGGTCGTCCACATGGTTTTAACAAAGGCGCGCAAACCGGGCCGGCGGCCTTAACGATAAGAAGCCGCGGCCGCGATGCTGAAGCCCGCATTCCCGCCTTGGGGCAGGCGGCGGTCCCGCTTCGGGACGGGCGCGGGACGTTAACGGCCCGACGCCTCGCGTTAACGCTTTCCGGCGGCCATCGGCCGCCGTTCCGCCAGCTGCGGCGCCGTGCCGATGATTCTCCCGATTCACCGTACCGATGGTGCGCTGCCGTTGCCGACGACATGGCAAGTGTCTATGTGCCAATGTCGACGTCCAACCGCTTCGCTTCGGCCCGGCGGCAAACCTTCGTGTACCGTCGCCCGGCGAGGCCCATGACAGATCCGACTCTCGTTCAGCGCCGCGAGCCGGTGTTCAACCTTCCCGCCGTCGTCACCGCGCTCATCGTGGTGCTGGCGCTGATCCATCTTGTCCGCACGACGCTTCTGTGGCCGCGCCAGGACGATGCGCTGCTCCTCCTCTTCAGCTTCATTCCGGCGCGCTACGAGGCCGCCAGCCTCGGGATCGAATTCCCGGGCGGGGGCCTTGCGGAACTCTGGACGCCGATCACCTACGGCTTTCTCCACGGCGACCTGATCCATCTCGGCGTCAACTCGGTGTGGCTCGCGGCCTTCGGCAGCGCGCTCGCCTGGCGGTTCGGAGCGGGGCGCTTCCTTCTCTTCAGCCTGCTCGCCACCATGGGCGGCGCCGCCGCGCACTATCTCGCCCACAGCCACGACTTCGTGCCCATGGTGGGGGCCTCGGGTGCCATTTCGGGACATATGGCGGGGGTCTCCCGATTCATGTTCCAGTCCCGCGGGCCGCTCGCCGGCGTCGGCCGGGACCCGCGCGCCCGCTTCCAGGTGCCGGCCGTCCCGCTCTCCGGCCTGCTGGCGGACCGGCGGGTGCTCGCCTTCCTCGCCGTCTGGTTCGGCATCAACCTTCTGGCCGGCTTCGGCACGCTCGCCCTCCCGGGCGAGGAGGCGGTCGTCGCCTGGGAGGCGCACGTGGGCGGCTTCCTGGTGGGCCTGCTCACCTTCGACCTGTTCGACCCCGCCCGCGCCCCGCCGCCGGCGCGCTCCCCCAGTGGGCGGGCGGAATGGATGGACGGCTTGGACGACCCCGACGACCCGAACCGCCGGAGCGGCTGATCCGTCACGCCGATCGCCGCTGCCGTCCGAACCGGTCGGCAGCCGCGCGCGGGTGCCGCGGATCGGACGGCTCCGCCGTCGTTCACCGGTTTTGCGGAAACTGACGATTTCCTTGCGGCCCGCGACGTTTCGCCATGGCCAGTACCTTGATCCTCAATCGATTTAGACCCATCCTTGCCTCAGGCCTGAGCGAGGGGCCGCGGATTTCGACCCTGGGGAGGGAGAAGAGATCCGGAAGGGGAGAGGGAGAGGGAGACACCGATGACCGTGCAGAAGATTCTCACGTTCAAGGACGCGGGCGTGACCACCGGGGACCCGTCCATGACCATTGCCGAGGTGTGCAACCGGCTGGCCGAGCATCGCATCGGCGCGCTGGTGATGACCGACGAGCGACGCAACGTGGTGGGCATCATTTCCGAGCGCGACGTGGTCCGCGTGATCGCCAACGGCGGCGGCGGTGCGCTCGCCGATCCGGCGAGCCGCCACATGACCCGGACGGTCACCACCTGCAATCTGCGCGACACGGTCGGCGACGTCATGGAAAAGATGACGCGCGGACGCTTCCGCCACGTTCCGATCGTGAACAACGGCGAACTGGTCGGCATCATCTCGATCGGCGACGTGGTGAAGTACCGCATGGCCGAGATCGAGCGGGAAGCGGCGGAGATGCGCAGCTACATCGCCACCGCCTGACACATAGGGCCGCGCCGTCGCCTCCGGGCGGCGGTGCGGTAAGCGCCGCGCCGACATCCGCTCGGCCGCCGGCGCCGGCACCGCCCGTCCCGATCACCTGGGGTCCGTGCGGGGGAGGGGCGGTCAGGCCAGCGTCTTGATCAGGTCCCGGATTTCCGCCACCTGCCGCGTGGCCGCCTCGTAGCCGATGTCGATCGCCTCGGCGGCCCGATGGAATTCAAAGAGGCCGATGCGACCGAGCCGCGGCCCGATGGTGAGGTCCGGCGGATCGCCGGCCAGTCGCGCCCGGGTGATGCGGTCCTGGATGATGTTGAAGGCCTCCATCATCACGCCCGGAATGCCCGGCAACCCCTTCCCGTCGCCGCCCACCACCGTCCGCAGCCAGGTCTGGCGCGGGCGCGGCGCCGGATCGCCCGCTTCGGGCAGGTGATCGATCGGCCCCGGCGGCAGATGATGGTGGATGACGGCGCCCTTGCCGAAGGTGTCGGTGCCGAGGTTGACGGCGATCACCAGCCGCGCCCCTTGGGCCCGCGACACCGAGACCGGCACCGGATTGACCAGCGCGCCGTCCACCAGCCAGCGCCCGCCCACCGTCACCGGCGTGAACAGGCCCGGCAGCGCGTAGGACGCCCGCATGGCCTCGGTGATGGACCCGGACGAGAGCCAGATTTCGTGCCCGGTCCCGAGCTCCGTGGCGACCGCCGTGAAGTCCCGCGGCAGATCCTCCACCCGGACGGTGCCGAGATGATCGTCGAGCAGGGTGCGCAGGCGCCGCCCGCCGATGAGGCCGTGGCCGTTCAGCGACAGGTCCATGAGGGACAGCATGCGCCGCTTGGTGATCTGGCGGGCGAAGGCCTCCAACTCGTCGAGCCGCCCGGCGAGCCAGCAGCCGCCGACGACCGCCCCGATGGAGGTCCCGGCAACCGCGTCGACGTCGATGCGCGCCTCCGTCAGGGCGCGCAGAACGCCGATATGCGCCCACCCGCGCGCCGACCCGCCGCCGAGCGCAAGGCCGATCCGAGGCCGGAAAGCGGGCGCCTCGTCGGGCGGAGGATGGTCGGGCGCGGAAGGCGTGTCGGAGCCGCCGGCGCGCGGCGTCCTGGTCCAGAAGCGGGAAACGGCGTCGAGCATCATCGCCACCCCTCGGGGGTCATGGCGAAGTCTAGGGTCGAACGTCCGAACAAAGCATCAAGACGATGGGATGGATGGACGGGGCGGGCGTTCGCGCGTCGGCCCCGGTCCCCTTACGGCTTGCCGTAGACGTCCGACGGATCGAACCGGCGTTCGCCGCCCGCGTGCTCCAGCCGCACCGGGCCGTCCGCCGCCCGCTGGCCGAGGGGCACGCGGCGGTAGAAGCACGACACCTGCCCGGTGTGGCATGTGGCGCCATGGCCTTCCACCCGCACGGCCATCACCAGGGCGTCCTGGTCGCAGTCGACGCGAAGCTCCGTCACCTTCTGGACGTTGCCGCTGGTCGCGCCCTTGTGCCAGAGCTCCTGGCGCGACCGGCTCCAGTACCAGCCCTCGCCGGTCTCGATGGTGAGCGCCAAGCTCTCGGCGTTCATGTGGCCGACCATCAGCACCTGGCCGCTGTCCGCGTCGACGGTCACGCATGTGAGCGTGCCGTCCGGTCCGAACTTCGGGCTGAAAACGAGACCGCCCTCGCGATCCGCCTTCGACAGGGTCGGCGGCGCGGCGAGGGCGGGGGAGGCGGGGTCGGCTGTCATCGGCGGGCTCTGGACGGTCTTAAGCGGAAAACGCCGCCCGCCCGGCCGGTCAGCGTCCGGCGCGCAGGAGCGTCATGAAGCGGACCTGCTCCGCCGGATCGTCGCGGAACACGCCCGTGAACTGGGTCGTGATGGTCGACGAGCCGACCTTCTGGACGCCGCGCATCGACATGCACATGTGCTCGGCCTCGATCATCACGGCGATGCCGCGTGGCTTCAGCCCCTCGTCAATGGAGGACACGATCTCGGCGGTCAAGGTCTCCTGCGTCTGCAGGCGGCGGGCGAACACGTCCACCAGCCGGGCGAGCTTGGAGAGCCCGACGACGCCCTCGGCCGGATAGTAGGCGATGTGCGCCTTGCCGACGAAGGGCACCATGTGGTGCTCGCAGTGGGAATAGAAGGGAATGTCGCGGACGAGCACGATGTCGTCGTAGCCGGCGACCTCCTGGAACACCCGCTGCATCATGGCGGCCGGGTCTTCGCTGTAGCCCTTGAACAGCTCGCCATAAGCCTTCGCGACCCGCCTCGGCGTGTCGAGCAGGCCCTCGCGGTCCGGGTCGTCGCCCGCCCACGCGATCAGCGTGCGGACAGCCGCCTCGGCCTCTTCGCGCGTCGGGCGGACGACCGGCCGCTTCGCCGTCTCAGTGCGGTTGACCAAGCCTGCGGGGGTCAGGATGGCGTCCATGCGGGATCCTCGTGCAGTACGTTCTTCCACCCTGATACGCCTCAGCCTTGTGGTCGGACCATCAGAAAACGACCGTCCGTCGATCGACAGGGCCGAACATTCGAGTGCCGACGACGGTGGTTGTCCCCTCACCCAACGCCTATATACTCAGCAGACAGGCCCCGCGAAAGGCCGCGGCTCGCCTTGAGCCGATCACAGAACCGTTGAGCGCCGTCGGATTCTCGTCATGATCGATGACATCTACAATGCAAAGATTCTCGACTTTGCCGGCAACATCCCGCGGCTCGGCCGGCTTGAGAACCCCGACGCGTCGGCAAAGGCCCATTCAAAGCTCTGCGGTTCCACGGTGGTGGTCGACCTGAAGGCGGCGGACGGGGTCGTGGTGGATTTCGCCCACGATGTGAAGGCCTGCGCCCTCGGACAGGCGTCCTCGTCCATCATGGCACGCACCGTGGTGGGGTCGAGCGCCGCCGAACTCAGGGCACTCCGCGACACCATGCGGCGCATGCTGAAAGAGAACGGCCCGCCGCCCGAAGGCCGCTTCGAGGACTTCCGCTACCTGGAACCCGTGCGCGACTATAAGGCGCGCCACGCATCCACCCTTCTGACCTTCGACGCGATCGTGGACTGCCTCGACCAGATCGAGGCCCGTGCTGCGTCCGGCGTCCCCGAACAGGCAGCCGCCGGCGCGGCGGTCTGAGCCATGGGCGCCCACTCGGCGCCGGCCGTGCCGCCGACGGACGGTCCAGCCCCGTGCGCCTGCGGCCGGCACCATGATCCGCAGAGCCGAACCGTCGGCGACCCCCTCGCGCCGTCCGCCGCGCCGGCCCCTTTGCCGACGGCCCGGCGCCCCGTGCGCTTCCTCGCCCATCTCCTGATCCGCACCTATCAGTTGACGCTCTCCGGCCTCTCCGGCCGGCAATGCCGCCACCTGCCGACCTGCTCGGCCTACACGGACGAGGCGATCCAGCGCCACGGCTTCTGGGCGGGCGGCTGGATCGGCCTTGCCCGGGTCGTCCGCTGCCATCCGTGGGGCTCGTCCGGCTTCGATCCGGTCCCCGCGGCCCTCGATCCGACCTACCGCTGGTGGGCGCCCTGGCGCGGGGCGCGCTGGACCGGCCGGCACATCGACCCGGCGACCCGGCTCGACTGAACACCCGTTCCCGTCCCGGCCAACGACGCCTCAGTCCACGCCGCGGGCCGCCGGCTCCGGATTCGCCTCGGCGGCGGCCGCCGCCTGGGCGCCGCGTCCGGAGACGGACGACCCGGCGTCGGGCGCCAGCCGCAGGAAGAGCACCGGCGCCACCAGGGCGATGACCGACACCACCAGGAACGCCGGCGTGAAGTCGTCCGCCACCAGCATCGTATCGCCGCGCGCCGAGCGGGTGAACTCCAGGACGCCGGCGGCGACGGAGACGCCGAGCGCGATGGCGATCTGCTGCGTGACGCTGGAAAAGCTCGTCGCCTGGCTCATGGCCCTGCCATCGAGGTCCGCGTAGGCGAGGGCGTTGAGGGCGGTGAACTGCAGCGAGCGGAAGAAGCCGCCGACGAGGAGCACGGTGAAGATCACCGCGCCGGGCGTCGCCTCGGTGAAGAGGGCGGTGATCGCCAGGAACACGGTGGAGATGATGCCGTTCGCCACCAGCACGTTGCGGAAGCCGAGGCGGCGAAGGATGGGCGGCGCGGTGAACTTCATCAGGATGGCGCCCGCCGCCGCCGCGAACGTCAGCGAGCCGGACGCGAAGGCCGTCATGCCGAAGCCGATCTGCAGCATGAGGGGGAGGAGGAAGGGCAGGGCGCCGATGCCGACCCGGAAGAACAGGCCGCCCACGATGGCGGCCCGATAGGTCGGCACCCGCAGGAGACGCAGGTCGATCAGCGGATGCTCCACCCGTCGCGAATGGATCACATAGGCGATCAGCGACGCGAGCCCGAGCCCGATCATGGTGCCCACCACCTCGTTCGGCAGGAGGCCGATGCCGCTCGCCGCAAGGCCGAACACGAAGCCCGCCAGCCCGAAGCCGGAGAGGAGGAAGCCCGTGGAGTCGAGCTTCGGCACGTCCTCCTCGCGCAGATTGGCGATGTAGACGGAGACGAGCACGAAGCCGAGCACGCCGATCGGCACGTTGATCCAGAAGATCCACCGCCAATCGAACCAGGTGGTGATGAAGCCGCCGACGGGCGGGCCGAGCATGGGCCCGATCAGGCCGGGTATCGTCAGCCAGGAGAGCGCGCGCAGATAGTCCTTCTTCTCCACCGAGCGGAGAAGCACCAGCCGGCCGACCGGCACCATCATGGCGCCGCCCATGCCCTGCACCACCCGCGCCGCCACGAACCCTTCCAGCGACGACGACAGCCCGCAGAGCACCGATCCCGCCACGAACACCACGATCGCCAGCCGGAACACCGTCCGCGCGCCGAACCGGTCTGCCATCCAGCCGGAGACCGGCGTGAAGATCGCGATGGAGAGGAGGTAGCTCGTGAAGGCGAGCTTCAGGGCGATCGGATCCACCCCGAGATCCACCGCGATGGCGGGCAGCGACGTCGCCACCACGGAGGAATCCAGGTTCTCCATGAAGAGCGCGCAGGCGACGATGAGGGGGATGAGCATGAAGCAACCGAGCTGTGGACGACCGGACATATGGACCATGGACGTCTTCAGGTCGAGCCATCCGATTCCCATGCATGCCGGTCGGTTTTGCCGCTCGACTCGGGTCCCGGCAGGGTCATTTGCAATTTTTATCGATGAGCCGGATTCATCATATGCTGAATAAAATTAAGCAGTAATGTCGTTGACATAACTTCCGATATCACCACGATTGCGCGACGCAAGTGCATTGCCTTGCGGGAGGAATGTTGGGAGGAGTCCATGTTGTTTAAATCCTTGTATGGCGGCCTTCTGGTCGCCATAGGGGTCCTTGCGTTCGGCGTACAGGCGAATGCAGACCCGGTCACCCTGACCATCAGCCATTCCAGCCCGGTGACGAGCCACTGGGGCGTCGCGGCGACCACCTTCGCCAAGACCGTCGAGGAGAAGAGCGGCGGGCGGTACAAGGTCATGGTCCAGCGTCTGGACAACGAGCGCGAGGGCATGGAGAGCGTGCAGCTCGGCTCTCAGGAGTTCGCCTACGGCTCCACCGGGCCGGCCGGAAACTTCGTGCCGGAGGTGCGCGTCTTCGACATTCCCTTCCTCTTTACCGACTACGCCCACGCACGCGGCGTGCTCGACGGCGAGATCGGCCAGTCCGTGCTCGCCAAGTTCGAAGGCGCCGGCATGATCGGCATGGCCTTCGGCGAGAACGGCTTCCGCCATCTCACCACCACGAACCGCGTGGTCGGCCAGCCGGCCGATGCCAAGGGCCTGAAGATCCGCACCATGGAGAACAAGGTCCACATGGCGGCCTGGTCGGCTGCCGGCATCCTGCCGACGCCGATGGCCTTCTCCGAACTGCCGACCGCCCTCCAGCAGGGTGTCGTCGACGGCCAGGAGAACCCGATCCCGATCATTCTCGCCAACAATTTCGACCAGCTTCAGAAGCACCTCTACCTCACCGGCCACGTCTACTCGCCCGGCCTCCTCGTCGGCAACCCGGACTTCCTGAACGGGCTCTCCCCGGAGGACCGGGCGATCTTCGACGCCGCCGCCCTGGAAGCCGTGAAGGCCAACCGGGCGAAGGTGGAGGAGGACGAGAAGAACGGCATCGCGGAGCTGAAGTCCCGCGGCATGGATGTCCAGGAGGTCGACCGCACAGAGTTCCTCGCGGCCATGGCCGGCGCCATGCCGGACTTCGAGTCCCAGTTCGGCGCCGAGCTCATCCAGAAGATCCGCGATTGGAAGTGATCCCGATGACGTCCATCCCGCTCATGACGCGGCTGGACAAGGCATTTGACCTGGCGGCCTCCGTGGCCGCCAGTCTTTGTCTTGCCGGTGCCGCAGCCGCCGGCTTCTGGCAGGTGGTCACACGCTTCATCTTTGAGAATCCGTCCGTCTGGTCGGAGGCGCTCGTCCGGCTCCTCCTCGTCTGGATGGTGATGATCGGGCTCGGCGTCGCCATCCGGCACGGCGCGCTCGTCTCGATCGACATCGCCGAGAAGAACGCGCGCGGCCTGTTCCTGAAGGTGGTCCGGGTGGCGATCCTCTCCGCCGACGTCGCCGTGCTCGGCGCGCTCCTCTACTTCGGCTACCGCATGGTCGGCAGGGTCCAGGCGCAGGAGATGGCGGGCCTGGAAATCTCCATGGCCTGGGGCTACGCGGCGATCCCGGTCGGCGCGGCGTTCGGGATCCTCGGGTCGATCGCCAACTACCGTTCCCATGAGAACTCCGAACTGGAGAACGCCACGTGAGCCCGGCCATGCTCTCCGTCATGCTGGTGCTCTTCGCGCTCAGCGTTCCCGTCGCCATCGCGATCGGGGTCGCCAGCCTCGTCGGCCTCGGCTTCACCAACCTGCCGCCGATCGTGCTCGCCCAGCAGGTCTACGTGGCGCTCGATCGCTTTCCGCTCGCGGCCATCCCCTTCTTCATCCTGGCCGGCAACCTGATGGACGTCGGCGGCCTCTCGCGCCGGCTTGTCGAACTGGCGCGCGCCTTCGTCGGCGGGATCCAGGGCGGCCTCGCGGCCACCTGCGTCCTAACCTGCATGATCTTCGCCGCGATCTCCGGCTCCAGCGTGGCGACCACCTTCGCAGTCGGATCGGTGCTGATCCCGGCGCTCCTGCGCCACGGCTACCCGGTCGGCTTCGCGGCCGCCCTCCAGGCCGCGTCCGCCGAACTCGGGGTCATCATCCCACCCTCCATCCCGATGATCCTCTTCGGCATCTCCACCCAGACGTCGATCCCGGAGCTCTTCATCGCCGGCTTCGGCCCGGGCCTCTTCATCAGTTCCGCGCTGATCGTCACCGTGCTGATCTGGTGCCGCATCAAGGGCTGGGGCAAGCAGGACGGCGACGGCCGGCTCGGCAAGCGGGTGGCCATCAAGCAGGCGGCCTTCTCGCTCCTGATGCCGGTCATCATCCTCGGCGGCATCTACGGCGGCATCACCACGCCGACGGAGGCCAGCATCATCGCCGTGGTCTACGCGCTCGTCGTCGGCCTCTTCATCCACCGGGAGATCAGCTTCAAGCAGCTCTTCCCGGTGTTCCGGAAGTCGGTGATCAGTTCCGCGGTGATCATGTTCATCATCGCGACCGCGAGCTTCTTCAGCTACCTCCTCAACCGTGTCGGCGTCCCCGACGCCGCCGCCCTCTGGCTCACCGAGACGTTCAGCAGCCAGGGCGCGTTCCTGATGGCCGTGAACATGGCGCTCTTCGTCGTCGGCATGTTCATCGAGACCAGCGCCAGCATCATCGTGCTCGCGCCGATCCTGACGGACGCGGCGATCAAGCTCGGCATCGACCCGGTGCACTTCGGCACCATCATGGTGGTGAATCTGGCGCTCGGGATGATCACGCCGCCCTTCGGCGTGAACCTCTTCGCCGCCGCCCAGGTGGCCGGCTGCTCGATCGACAAGATGATCAAGCCGCTCCTGGTCTTCATCGCGGTCATCATCGGCTGCCTGCTGGCCATCACCTACGTTCCGGCGATCCCCTTGTTCCTCAGAGACCTCCTGATGCGATAAGGCCCGCCCGGCCCGCGGTCGCGGCGCTGCCGAACAGGACTGGAATGGCCGGATCGCGCGAGCGGTCCGGCCATTCCATTCCAGAGCGTCGATTGGACATCGCCGGAGGTTCCCCCTATACCGTCGCCGTTTGGAACCCGAACGCTTACCCGCGCTCGTCAGCGGGAGTGAGCGAGGAGAGACCCGATGACCGTTCACATCATCTTCCCCGACGGCTCCGTGCGCGATTTCGCGCCGGGCACCACCGGCCTTGCCATCGCCGAGGGCATTTCCAAGTCGCTCGCCAAGAAGGCGGTGGCGATGGCGCTCGACGGGGTGCTGACCGACCTGTCCGACCCCATCACCCGCGACGCGAAGCTCGAGATCGTCACCCGCGACGACCCGCGCGCGCTGGAGCTCATCCGCCACGACGCCGCCCACGTGATGGCCGAGGCGGTGCAGGAGCTCTTCCCCGGCACCCAGGTGACCATCGGCCCGGTGATCGAGAACGGCTTCTACTACGACTTCTTCCGCCCCGAAGGCCCGTTCACCCCGGACGACCTGCCGGTGATCGAGGCGAAGATGCGCGAGATCATCGCCCGTGACGCCCGCTTCACCAAGGAGGAGTGGACCCGCGATCAGGCGAAGGACTGGTTCGCCACTAAGGGCGAGGCGTTCAAGATCGAGCTGGTGGATGCCATTCCGGCCGACCAGAGCCTGAAGATCTACCGCCAGGGCCAGTGGCTCGATCTCTGCCGCGGCCCGCACATGACCTCCACGGGCAAGATCGGCAACGCCTTCAAGCTGATGAAGGTGGCCGGCGCCTATTGGCGCGGCGATAGCAACCGCGAGATGCTGACTCGCATCTACGCGACCGCCTGGCACACCGAGGACGAGCTGAAGGCCTATCTCCACATGCTGGAGGAGGCCGAGAAGCGCGATCATCGCCGGCTCGGCCGGGAGATGGACCTCTTCCACTTCCAGGAGGAGGGGCCCGGCGTCGTGTTCTGGCACGGCAAGGGCTGGACCCTCTTCCAGGAACTGGTCGCCTACATGCGCCGGCGCCTCCGGGGCGACTACCAGGAGGTCAACGCTCCGCAGATCCTCGACAAGAGCCTGTGGGAGACCTCCGGCCACTGGGGCTGGTACAAGGAGAACATGTTCGGCGTGCAGTCCGCCGGCGACGAGGCGGAGGACAAGCGCCTGTTCGCCCTGAAGCCGATGAACTGCCCCGGCCATGTGCAGATCTTCAAGCACGGCCTCAGGTCCTACCGCGAACTGCCGCTGCGCATGGCGGAATTCGGCGTGGTGCATCGCTACGAGCCGTCGGGCGCCATGCACGGCCTGATGCGCGTGCGCGGCTTCACCCAGGACGACGCGCACATCTTCTGCACCGAGGAGCAGATGGCCGCCGAGTGCCACAAGATCAACGACCTGATCCTGTCGGTCTACGCGGACTTCGGCTTCGACGAGGTGGTGGTCAAGCTCTCCACCCGGCCGGAGAAGCGCGTCGGCTCCGACGCGCTCTGGGATCACGCCGAAGCGGTGATGACCAAGGTGCTGGAAGAGATTGCCGCCCAGTCCGGCGGGCGCATCAAGACCGGCATCAACCCGGGCGAGGGCGCCTTCTACGGGCCGAAGTTCGAATACACCCTGCGCGACGCCATCGGCCGCGAGTGGCAGTGCGGCACCACCCAGGTGGACTTCAACCTGCCGGAGCGGTTCGGCGCCTTCTTTGTCGACAAGGACGGCGAGAAGAAGACGCCGGTGATGATCCACCGGGCCATCTGCGGCTCGATGGAGCGTTTCCTCGGCATCCTGATCGAGAACTTCGCCGGCCACTTCCCGCTCTGGCTTGCCCCGACCCAGGTGGTGGTGACCACCATCACCTCGGACGCGGACGCCTATGCGGCCGACGTGCATCAGAAGCTTCTGCGCGCCGGCATCAGGGCCGAGGTCGATCTTCGCAACGAGAAGATCAACTACAAGGTCCGCGAGCACAGCCACGCCAAGGTGCCGCTCATCTTCGTCTGCGGCAAGCGAGAGGCCGAGGAGGGCACCGTCAACGTCCGCCGCCTCGGCAGCCAGCACCCGACCGGCATGAGCCTCGCCGACGCGCTCGCCATGCTGGCCGACGAGACCACGCCGCCGGATCTTCGCCGGGCGGCGTCGGCGCGCGAAGCGGCCGAATAGGCCCGGACGGCCACTCATCGGGCCCCGGTCGGCTTCCTTGCGCGGAGGCGGGCCGGGGCCTTGATCCGCGTCATAGTCGACAAGGCGCCTGACTGAATTGACAGGGCTGACCCGGTGGAGAACTCTGGGCCAGTCGCCGGTCGTCGGCGGCTGGACACGGAGGGACGGCGCTGTTGCAGGATCGGACGGACGAGAACTTTCTTCTCAACCTGAAGCTGGCCTGCAGCTACTTCACATCCGTGTCCGAACTTTGCCGCAAGCTGGCGATCAATCGCCAGCAGTTCATGAAATACCTGACCGGCCGCGCCTACCCGTCGCGCCACACAATGCGGCGGCTCTGCGATTTCCTGGGGTTCGACGAGCACGAACTCCTGATGCCGCACGACCAGTTC
Organism: Mongoliimonas terrestris; assembly: GCF_001927285.1. GTDB lineage: Bacteria > Pseudomonadota > Alphaproteobacteria > Rhizobiales > Pleomorphomonadaceae > Chthonobacter > Chthonobacter terrestris. The sequence continues at coordinate 278,247 of NZ_MSIG01000005.1, forward strand.
CGCGAGATCATCACGCTGCGTCCGGTCGGCGCCGTGCACGAACTGGAGCTGCCGGAGCGCATGACCGCGCTGATGGCGCAGCTTCGCCGCAGCGATTCCAAGCTGAAGATTCTGAACGGTTACTACTTCCAGTACTATTTCTCCTTCTCCACCCGGGGCTACATCCTGCGGGCGCTGGTGAACGTCTACGATTGGCGCGGCTACACCTTCTACCGCCGGATCGAGCGGTTGCGGTCCGAGGCCATCGCCGGGCCGCCGGACATCTACAAGTATGACGGCATCGTCACCATGGTGGGCGACAAGATCCACATGATCGACCAGGAAGCGATCACCAAGAACGAGCTCAGCCACGCCATCCTCTATCCGAGCTATCGCAACCGGGCGACGCTGCTCACCGGCCTCATCGTGGGCGTGTCGGGCAAGGGCGTGCACCAGCCGGCCGCATCGCGCGTGCTGCTCGAATATGTGGGGCGGACGGTCAACCGGCGGCGGGCGATCGAGGGATGCCGTCTCTACGCTTCGCAGTCACCGGATGTGCCGGAGGTCGTGCAGGAGTTCCTGCTGTCCGCGTCCGCCGATGCCGGAGGCATCACCCGCCCCGGCCCGATCCACGCCTCCTGAACCCGCAAGCTGAACCGCGTGTCCTGCCGCCGGTCCGTCTGGCGATCGCCTCACCGGCCGGCTGGCCGGCTTATCCTTCTCCGCCTCGGGCAAGCTGCATTCAGTTCTTCCAACCTGTCGCTAGTTGAAGCTTCAAGGGTATCAAGTCGCGGCGTGGCCCTGGAAGAAATACGTTGTGCGACGCAACGGACTTATCTTCAATGTGACCGATCGAAGATCCATCCTCCGTCCAAGACGACGTTGCAGTAAGGGATCTCGATCCAGCGGGGACGTGTGCGTCACACATCAGGGGGATTTCATGAAGAAGAAATACTTGCTTGCCTGCGTCGCCATGGCGGCGACGATGCTTTCCGCGCCGGCCGCTTTCGCCGACATCAAGATCGGCGTCATCGGTCCGATGACCGGCCCCAACGCCGTCGGCGGGGCCCAGTTGAAGAACGGCGCCGAACAGGCCGTTGCCGACATCAACGCGGCCGGTGGCATTCTCGGCGAGAAGATCGTGCTCCTCGTGGGTGACGACGCCTCCGATCCCAAGCAGGGCGTGTCGGTCGCCAACCAGTTCGTCGGCGAGGGCGTCCAGTTCGTCATCGGCCACTTCAACTCCGGCGTCACCATTCCGACGTCCGAGATCTTCGCCGAGAACGGCATCCTGCAGGTGACCCCGGCAGCCACCAACCCGAAGGTCACCGAGCGCGGCCTCTGGAACATCTTCCGCACCTGCGGCCGCGACGACCAGCAGGGCGCGCTTTGGGGCAGCTACGCGCTGAAGCACTTCGCCGGCAAGAAGATCGCCATCGTCCACGACAAGACCACCTACGGCCAGGGCCTCGCCGACGTCGCCAAGGCGGAAATCAACAAGGCCGGCGTGACGGAGGTTCTCTACGAAGGCCTCAACGTCGGCGAGAAGGACTTCTCCGCGCTGATCTCCAAGATCAAGGCCGCAGGCGCCGACCTCGTCATGTGGGGTGGCCTGCACACGGAAGGCGGTCTCCTGATCCGCCAGATGCGCGACCAGGGCGTCGCCGCCACCGTGATGGGCGGCGACGGCATCAACACCAGCGAGTTCCCCGCCATCGGCGGCGAGGGCGCCGTCGGCACGCTGATGTCCTTCGGCTCCGACCCGCGCGACAACCCAGGCGCGAAAGAGGTGGTGGCGAAGTTCCGCGCCGGCGGGTTCGAGCCGGAGGCCTTCACGCTCTACAGCTATGCGGCCGCGCAGGTGATCGAGCAGGCCATCAAGGCGGCCGGCACGCTGGAGGCCCCGAAGGTCGCCGAATACATGCGGACCGGGGTAACCTTCCCCACCGTGATCGGTGACATCGTCTACGACTCCAAGGGCGATCGGAAGGATGTCGACTTCGTGATGTACGAGTGGGTCAAGAAGGACGACGGCAAGATCGACTACGTGCTGGCGAAGTAGCCGAACCAGCCCGCTACAAGCGGGCTACGGGCAGGCTACAGGCGGGCTACAAACCCGCTACAATCGGCTTCTTCGGACGACGAAGCCGCACCCTTCAATCCGGCGGCGCCGCCTTGGCGCCGCCGGATGCGATCGGCCTCCCGCTCTTCAGCGGGTGCGCCGGATGGACAGAGGAATGTTCAGGGTTGGCCTGCTAGGCTGGGTCGTCGGCAGCAACAGACATCCCCTCGATGACGGCCCCCTTCAAGCACGACTATCCGTTCGATCCCTCCTACGGCTACGACCACGCGGCGCTCACCCGGGTGGAGGCCCCGCCGCCGCCTGGCGATTTCGAGGCCTTCTGGCGCAAGCGCTACCAGAAGGCGCTGGCGCTCGACCCGCGCCCGTCGATCCGCCGGACGCATGGAGGATCGGCCGATCTCGCCGTCATGGACCTGAAATACCGGTCCACCCAGGAGGCCACCATCCGCGGCTGGCTGGTGCTCCCCCGGTCCGGACCGGTGCGGCGGGCGCTCGTGATCGGTCACGGCTATGGGGGTCGGCAAGGGCCGGATCTCGTGCAGCCGATCGCCGAGGCGGCGCTGCTCTTTCCGTGCTTCCGCGGCCTTTCCCGCAGCGCCAAGGCGCCGATCAGCCAGGATCCGCAGTGGCATGTGCTGCACGACATCGACAAGCGGGATGATTACATCCTCGGCCGCTGCGTGGAAGACTTGTGGCTCGCGGTCTCCGTCCTGCTCGCGCTCTTTCCTTGGCTGGAGGGACACGTCGGCTATTCTGGCGTCAGCTTCGGCGGCGGGATCGGCTCACTTGCCCTGCCGTGGGACCAGCGGATCGCCCGGGCGCACCTGCTCGTGCCCACCTTCGGCAACCATCCCCTCCGCCTGAAGCTGCCCTCCGTCGGCAGCGCGGCCGCCGTCCGCCGCTATGCCGAAGCCCATCCGGAGGTGCTGGCGACCCTTGCCTACTACGATGCCGCCTCGGCGGCCCGCTTCGTGTCCCAGCCCGTGCACGTGGGGGCGGCGCTGTTCGATCCGGCGGTGGCGCCGCCGGGCCAGTTCGCGATTTACAACGCGCTTCCCGGCTGTAAGCAAATCTTCACACTGGACGCCGGCCACTTCGACTATCCTCACCGTGCCGACCAGGATCAGGCGCTCCACGCCGACCTCCGCACGTTCTTCGATGGATTATGAACCGCGAGTATCACCGCTGGTATAGCGATCGTCTGTCCAGGGACATGGAGCTTCTCGTCTTCGGCCACGCCGGAGCGAAGGTGCTTGTATTTCCGACTCGGGACGGCCGCTTCTTCGAGTACGAGGACATGGGGATGGTCGACGTCCTCGCCCCCCGGATCGCCTCCGGGGAGATGCAGCTCTTCTGCGTCGACAGCATCGATCACGAGAGCTTCTACTGCTTCTGGTGCCGGCCCGAGGACCGCATCCGCCGGCATCTGCAGTTCGAAGCCTATGTGCTCGGCGACGTCCTGCCGTTCATGGCGATCCGCAACGACCACCCGGTCACCGTCGCGCACGGGTGCAGCCTCGGCGCCTTCCATGCGGCCAACATCGCCTTCCGGCACCCGCATCTCTTCCGCCGGCTCGTGGCCTTCTCCGGCCGCTACGACCTCACTGCCGCGGTGGAGCATTTCGGCGATCTCTTCGACGGCTATTACGACGACACGATCTTCTACAACACGCCCACCCATTTCCTGCCGGGCATCCGCTGCCCGCTGCTTCTGCGGAGCCTGAGGCAGTTGGACGTCACGCTCGCCATCGGCCGGGACGATCCTTTCCTCGACAGCAACCGGCATCTTGCCGGCATCCTGGAGGCCAAGGGCGTGCCGTGCCACATGCCCGTCTGGGACGGCCGGGCGCACCAGGGCGGGGCGTGGCGGCGGATGGCCCGGCTCTATCTTTAAACGGGATCAACGCGATAGCGGCGCGATGTGCGCGACCAGTTGGGCGAGCTCCGCCTGTCGGGCGAGGCCGAGCCGGTCGTAGAGGTTCTTCACGGTGGTGCGCACCGTGTTCTCCGACACGCCGAGCCGAAGCGCGGCTTCCTTCGGCGGCATGCCGCCGCCGATCATCAGCGCGAGACGGGCCTGGGCCTTGGTGAGCCCGAGTTGGACCAGCGGGCGGATGTCGTTGTCGTCGTGCCGCTCGGCCGGATCGATCACCAGGATCAGCACCGCATTCACCGGCACCAGCCCGAAGTGCTGTTCCAGGCGCGGCGCGGTCACCGGAATCGCGCGGATCAGAAGCGGCGTCCCGCCGTTTGGCCGGCGGATCGCCGACACCGCCGGGGTGCGGCCGGGCTCAGCCGAAAGCGCGGCGCCGATCAGCCCGTCGAAGATCGACTGCTGGTCGGTCCGGGTGCAGCGGATCTGTCGGCCCGCGATCTGCAAGCCGTCGCCCCGCAGCGCCTCGAACGCTCCATTGGCCAGGATGACCGTGCGCTTCCGGTCGATGACGGCGGCCGCGCAGCCGAAACGGTCGAGCGCGCTTCCCATGGCGTGGTTCAGCGCCGTCGCCGTGTCGAGACGGCTGGCGACTGCCACGGCGCGGACGATATGGCCTGACAAGCGTTGGAATGCCCGCTGCTCGTCGGCATCGAGGGGAGGGGCCTTCATGTCCCTGTGGATCGAGACCGAGTAGGTGTGCCCTGGCTCCGGCGTGGTCACCACGCCGGACAATCCGCCGATCCCGTAGGAACGCAGGAAATCCTGATAGAAGGGATGTTGGGCGCGAATGGTCTCCGACAGCAGCTCGCGGTCGCTGAAGAGGCCGTTGGTGATCTTGCGGGCCCGCCCTACCTCGACCAGCACGTCGTCCTGCCACCAGTTGGCCGCGTAATCCATCGCCGAATCCAGCGCATCTCTGGAGATCTGGACGAAGGGCGCTTCCCGCGACAGCGGAATGATGATGGCGCTTCGCCCGTGCAGGCGGCTGGCCAGCGACTGCAGGGCGCCAGGCCACAGGGAGGCATCGAGAGCGGCGTCGTAGAACCCGGCGATCAGCGCGTCATCGATGTCTTTCGACATGGGGCATTCCTTGGCGCTTCGTCTCCTTGTGGCCGGAACCGCTCAACGGTTGGCGCAGCGACGATCCGAGCGCCACGTCCCACAACTCAGACGTTCTATCTTGTACGCCAAGAACCCCGCTGAATCCATGTATGCGAATTACTAAGTACGAAAACCGTCGTCAACTCCTGCATGGAGAGCGGCGCGCGGGCGGGCCCGCAGCGGGCGACAAGGCCCGGTTCGCCGGCTTGCGCGCCCTTTGTGGCGCGGGCCATCGAGAAGCGGCTCGGGTGCGCGTCAGTACAGGCGGCTGCGCGGGTCTTCCGCCCGTTCCGCCAGATGCAGGCGATCCAGGAAGCCCTGCAGGATGAAGCTGGCGGCCATCTTGTCCACCACCTCGCCGCGCCGTCGACGGGAGGTATCCGCCTCCAGAAGCGTGCGTGTGACCGCGGCGGTTGACAGGCGTTCGTCCCAGAAGATCATGGGGAGAGGCGTCAGCGGGCGGAGCATGCGCACGAAGGCGCGGGCGGACTGGGCGCGCGGGCCCTCGCTTCCGTCCATGTTGATCGGCAGGCCCACCACAAGCCCCGTCACCTCTCGCGCGGCGGCAAGGGCCAGCAACTTCTGCACGTCCTTGGTGAACTTGACCCTGGCGATCGTCTCCAGCGGGGAGGCGATGCGCAAGCCGCCGTCGGATACCGCAAGGCCGATCGTCTTCGTGCCGAGGTCGAGGCCGAACAGGCGGCCGCCGGGCGGAAGCAGGGCGTGGAAGGCGAGAGGGTCGTCAAGAAGCGGGGCGGTCATCGGCGCGTGGTAGCATGGCCGCACGCAGCCGTCACCGGCTGGCGTCGTCGTCGAGATCGCCGGAACCGGCCTCGTCCACCCGCTGTTCGAGAGCCGCGACCAACCGCTCTGCAGCCGCCGGGTCGGCCCGCAGAAGCGCCATGAAGGCCTCCTCGGCCTTGTCCTCCAGGGCGCGGTTATAGCGGGCCTTCACGGTCTCGACCCGGTTCGCCACCTGCCGAAGCCGCTCCACGCCGACGCCGGGTCGCTCGTCCGCCAGCTCCAGAAGGGCTTCCGTCAGGATGCCGATCTGCTTGCCAAAACTGGCGACCTCCGAGACGATGCGCTCTTCGATCTCCCGGTCGCCCGCATAGGTGATGACGGTTGGCGACAGCCAGTTGGAGACCGGCGCGATATACTGCTGGTTGCTGTCGGCGCCGGGAAACTTGATTTCCGTCGGCCACGGAAAGGGAAAGGTCAACATGTCGGCCCCCGCCGCTGAATTGCGGGTCTATCGCACCGCAGCAACCTACCACGGCTAACGAGCCCTGGCGATTCCGAACCGCGCAACCCGCTACCGCTTCGTTGGTTCGACGGGATTGAAGCATCTGGTATTCCCGATCGCCTGAGCTACCTTGCGGCGGACAGCCCCACCGGACGAACGAGGAAACGCCCATGAAGATCACCTGGTACGGCCATTCGGCCTTCCGCGTCGAATACGCAGGCGCTGTCGTGCTGTTCGATCCTTTCCTGTCGCAGAACCCTTCGTTCAAGGGCGCGCTGGAGGAAGTCCAGGCCGGCGTCACTCACATCCTGCTCACCCACGGCCACGGCGACCACCTGGGCGACACCATCCCGATCGCCAAGGCGACGGGCGCCAAGGTGGTGGCGAACGCCGATCTCTGCGCCTTCCTCGGCGCCCGCGGCCTGACGAACCTCGATCCGGGCAACACCGGTGGCACCATCGACCAGGGCAGCTTCTCGGTGACCTTCGTCAACGCGCTGCATTCGTCCGCCACCCAGACGGACGACGGCGTCTCCCATGCGCTCGGCAATCCGAACGGCATCATCCTGAAGGCAGCGAACGAGAAGACGCTCTACCACATGGGCGACACGGACATCTTCGGCGACATGGCGCTGATTGCCGAACTCCATGCCCCGGCGGTCGGGCTGGTGCCGATCGGCGACCGGTTCACCATGGGCGGGAAGGTGGCGGCGCTCGCCTGCCGTCGCTATTTCGCCTTCGACACGGTGATCCCGTGCCACTACGGCACCTTTCCGCTGATCGACGCCACCGCCGATACGTTCGTCGCCGCCATGGGTGACCAGGCGGGCATCGTGAACGTGATCGCAACCGGGGAAAGCCTGACCGCCTGACTTGGCCCGCCGGGCCAGGCCTCAGGAGGTCGGCTTCGGCGTGAAGCTGGAAACCCGGTTCCGGCCGCTGTTCTTGGCGTGGTAGAGCGCCGCGTCCGCGCGGCGCTGGGCGTCGGCGATGGTCTCACCCGGATTGAGTTCGGCGACGCCGAAGCTCGCCGTGACGGTCAGCACCTCGGCGCCGGCATCGATCTCGAGCGCCGCCACCTGGTCGCGCAGGTACTCGGCGACCGAGACCGCGCCGTCGAACGGCACGTCCGGCAGGACGAGCGCGAACTCCTCGCCGTTGATGCGGCCGTAGAGCGCGTCCGGCGGCGTGCGCAGCGCGCCGAGACGCCGGATCACCTCGTCGCCGACCGCATGGCCGTAGACGTCGTTGATGCGCTTGAAGTGGTCGATGTCGAACAGGATCATGGAGAGCGCGCCGTCCGGCGGCAGGCTGGTCGCCGCCTCCTCGGCCCGCTCGAAGAAGGCGCGGCGATTGAGGATGTTCGACAGCGGATCGAGGGTCGCAAGGGCGATCAGCCGGCGCTGCATGCCGAGCGTTCGGTCGGCGACCCGCAGGCGGGCGTTGAGTTCGTCCGGTCGGGGCGGTTTCGGCATGAAATCGTCCGCGCCCGCGTCGAGAACGCCGATCACGTGTTCGGAATCGATGTTGGCCGACATGCCGATCACATAGATCGGCCGGCCCTTGTCGGCCAGAACACGGACCTCCCAGCAGAGTTCGGTGCCCGAGAGGGTCGCCACCTCGAAGGAGGTGATCACCACCTCCACGTCCGTATTCTCGCGGACGAAATCGAGCGCCTCCTGGCCATCCATGAACAAGCTGACCTGGTCGCTGCGGGCTTCGATCATCCGGTAGAGGATCATCAGCCCGGTCCGGCTGCCGTCTACGATCACGATGTGCATCGGTGCTCAGTCTTCGCCCGTCTGATTTGACCCTGGTGGCTTTATCGATAGCACGCTTCCGGGGACGGTGGCGACATAGCCTCCTGTCGAGAGGTGGCCAGGGTCTTAACGGCGGTTGGCGGATCGGCGGACGCTCTGCTATGAGGGCCGAACGATCACCCATTCCGGATCAGGAAGCCTTCGCCATGTCCGTCGATACGGCCACCGTCACCCGCGTCGCGCGGCTCGCCCGCATCAAGGTCAGCGCCGACGAGGCGGAGCGGATGACGCACGAGCTGAACTCCATCCTGGGCTTCGTGGAGCAGCTGAACGAAGTGGACGTTGCCGGCGTCGAGCCGATGACCTCGGCGGTCAACACCACCATGCGCTGGCGCCAGGACGCGGTGACCGACGGCGGCGACGCCGGCCGGGTGACCCTCAACGCGCCCTTGTCGGACGACAACTTCTTCATGGTTCCGAAGGTGGTTGAATAACGATCCGGCCTTCCGCCGACCCGCCGTCTTTCCTTTTTCTGCCCGGATGTCCCTCGTGACCGACCTGACCGCACTCACCCTTGCCGAAGCCCGCGCTGGCCTCAAAGCCGGCGACTTCACCGCCGTGGAACTGACGGAGGCCTATGTGGCGGCCGTCGAGGCGGCGCGCGGGCTCAACGCCTACATCGTGGAGACGCCGGAGAAGGCCCGGGCCATGGCCAAGGCGTCGGACGAGCGGATCGCGCGCGGCGAGGCGCGGCCGCTGGAGGGCATTCCGCTCGGCATCAAGGACCTGTTCGCCACCGAGGGCGTGCACACCCAGGCCTGCAGCCACGTGCTCGACGGCTTCAAGCCGCCATACGAATCCACCGTCACGGCCAACCTCTGGGCGGACGGCGCCGTGATGCTCGGCAAGCTGAACATGGACGAGTTCGCCATGGGCTCGTCGAACGAGACGTCCTACTACGGGCCGGTGACCAACCCCTGGCGCCGCCAGGGCTCCAACGCCAGCCTCGTGCCGGGCGGGTCGTCCGGCGGTTCGGCCGCGGCGGTGGCGGCGCGCATCTGTCTCGGCGCCACGGCCACCGACACCGGCGGCTCGATCCGCCAGCCGGCCGCCTTCACCGGCACCGTCGGCATCAAGCCGACCTACGGCCGCTGCTCGCGCTGGGGGATCGTCGCCTTCGCGTCGTCGCTCGACCAGGCCGGCCCGATCGCCCGCGACGTGCGGGACGCCGCCATCCTGTTGAAGTCCATGGCTTCGGTCGACCCGAAGGACACCACGTCCGTCGACCTGCCGGTGCCGGACTACGAGGCGGCGGTCGGCCGCTCCGTGAAGGGGCTCACCATCGGCATCCCGCGCGAATACCGTCTCGACGGCATGCCGGCCGAGGTGGACGCGCTCTGGCAGACGGGCATCGAGATCCTGAAGGACGCGGGCGCGACCATCGTGGACATCTCGCTGCCCCACACCAAGTACGCGCTGCCGGCCTACTATATCGTGGCGCCGGCGGAGGCCTCGTCCAACCTCGCCCGGTACGACGGCGTGCGCTACGGCCTTCGGGAAAAGGGCGACGACATCGTCGACCTCTACGAGAAGTCCCGCGCGGCCGGCTTCGGCGACGAGGTGAAGCGCCGCATCCTGATCGGCACCTACGTGCTCTCGGCCGGCTATTACGACGCCTACTATCTGCGCGCCCAGAAGGTGCGCACGCTGATCAAGCGGGATTTCGAGACCGCCTACGCGAGCGGCGTCGACGCGGTGCTGACCCCCGCCACCCCGTCCGCCGCCTTCGCCATCGGCGAAAAGGCGGGCGCCGACCCGGTGGAGATGTATCTCAACGACGTCTTCACCGTGACGGTGAACATGGCGGGCCTGCCCGGTCTCGCCGTCCCGGCCGGCCTTTCCGCCGAGGGCCTGCCGCTCGGCCTGCAGCTGATCGGCCGGCCGTTCGACGAGGAGACGCTGTTCACCCTCGGCGGCGCCATCGAACAGGCCGCGGGCCGGTTCAGCGCCGACAAGTGGTGGTGAGGGCGTTGCGCCATCCGGGCGGGCGCTCCGACCCTTGACCTTCCTTCGCCGGCATCCAATAGGAGGAAGGAGCCAATTCCTGCCCGGCGCCCGCGCCGCTGCGTCCGCCGATCCCCTTCCAGACAAGAGCCCGCCCATGACCATCGCGCCGCGTCTCCCCGATCCGAAGAAGCTCATCAAGGGCGCCACCGGCGACTGGGAGGTCGTCATCGGCTTGGAGGTGCACGCGCAGGTCACCTCGCAGTCCAAGCTTTTCTCGGGCGCCTCGGCAGCCTACGGCGGCGCCCCGAACAGCCACGTGTCGCTGGTGGACGCGGCGATGCCCGGCATGCTGCCGGTGATCAACGAGGAGTGCATCGCCCAGGCGGTGCGCACGGGCCTTGGCCTCAGGGCGGCCATCAACCCCTACAGCGTGTTCGACCGGAAGAACTATTTCTATCCGGACCTGCCGCAGGGCTACCAGATTAGCCAGTACAAGCAGCCGATCGTGGGCGAGGGAATCGTCACGGTGGACTTGGCCGACGGCTCGGCCATCGAGGTCGGGATCGAGCGGCTGCACCTGGAGCAGGACGCCGGCAAGTCGATCCACGACCAGCACCCGACCATGTCCTTCGTGGACCTCAACCGGTCGGGCGTGGCGCTGATGGAGATCGTCTCCAAGCCGGACCTGCGCTCCTCGGAGGAGGCCAAGGCCTATCTCGCCAAGCTGCGGACCATCCTGCGCTACCTCGGCACCTGCGACGGCAACATGGAGGAGGGGTCGCTCAGGGCCGACATCAACGTGTCGGTGCGCAGGCCGGGCGATCCGCTTGGCACGCGCTGCGAGATCAAGAACGTCAACTCCATGCGTTTCGCCGGCCAGGCGATCGAGTACGAGGCGCGGCGCCAGATCGCCATCCTGGAGGACGGAGGCGTCATCGACCAGGAGACGCGGCTCTACGATCCCGGCAAGGGCGAGACCCGGTCCATGCGCTCCAAGGAAGAGGCGCACGACTACCGCTACTTCCCGGATCCGGACCTCTTGCCGCTGGTGCTCGACCCGGCCTGGATCGAGGGCCTGAAGGCGCACCTGCCGGAGCTTCCGGACGAGAAGAAGGCCCGCTTCATCCGCGACTACGGCGTCACCCCCTACGACGCCATGGTGCTGACGCTGGAGCGCGCCTCGGCCGACTATTTCGAGCAGGTGGCCAAGGGCCGTGACGGCAAGGCCGCTGCCAACTTCATGATCAACGAGCTGTTCGGCCGCCTCAACAAGGACGGCAAGGCGATCGAGGACAGCCCCGTCTCGGCCGACCAGCTAGGCGCCATCGTGGATCTCATCCGCGACGGCACCATCTCGGGCAAGATCGCCAAGGACCTCTTCGAGATCGTCTACACCGAAGGCGGCGACCCGCGCGACCTCGTCGAGAGCCGCGGTCTGAAGCAGGTGACCGACACCGGCGCGATCGAGGCGGCGGTCGACGCGGTGATCGCCGCCAACCCGGACAAGGTGGCCCAGGCGCTCGCCAAGCCCACGCTCGCCGGCTGGTTCGTCGGTCAGGTGATGAAGGCGACCGGCGGCAAGGCCAACCCGCAGGCGGTGAACGACCTGGTGAAGGCGAAGCTCGGGATCGAGTGAGGCGTCGAAGGACGGGCTGCGGTGGAGGCCGCGGCCCGTTCGACAAGCGCCGGTCAAGATGGCCGATAGTAGGTTACGTTTGCCGCCGATGGCGCAGCGTACATGACAGCTGAAATATCAAGAATTTGGCAACACGATTTGGGCTGCTTTCAACTGCTCTACGGTTCGGCGTACTTCCGAGTTGATCATCGGTGCATTCCACACTGCGATAACTGTGACGACCACCCAGAAAGCCGCGCCTATTCTGGGGATCCATAGGTGATTGGCCGCTCCACGCCATGCCACCCCTGAGCCGCCACCGCCCGTGATACTTGGGAAACCCGCCAGTGGCAGCATCGTCTTTTCATAGTTGGCCTTGAGGTTTTTGATGGATTGGTCGGCGGCCATTACGCCGATCCAGGTAAGAACAGCAATAACCAACCCGATTTGGCATATGAAAATGAGCGTCAGTGCAGGCCAAGTGTCCAATAGCTTGGATACTTGAGCCAAGCCGTAGCTGTTGGAAAGAAAATAACTGAGTGCCGTGAGCGTTATTGTCTGGCCAAGCATGTACCAAGTCAGGCGAAAATTGATCAATTGGTCTTCGTGGCGAACATAGCTTCGGTAGAGTTCGTACTGAGCCAGTTCTGAACAGGTGGGCATGAGAGAGTTCCGCAGTCAGGGGTGCATTCCCTGGCGCCACTATCTCAGGTAGCTGTGTTCTTGTTGAACACAATTTTTGTGAAGTCCGTTTGAGCCACGTGGCCCCATTACTATTCCGTCAGGACTTCCTTAAACGCATGACCTCTGACCCGCCTGATTCCCGCCCCACACCCCTCATCGCCGAAACCGTCGACCCCGACGCCCCCGTCTCTCGACCCGGCAAGATCCTCGCCGGGACGCCCGCGTTCCGGGCCATGAGCTGGGCGCTGTTCTCCGCCGGGTTCGCGACCTTCGCGCTGCTCTACAGCGTCCAGCCGCTGCTGCCGGCCTTCTCGACCGCGTTCGGCGTGTCGCCGGCGGTGTCCAGCCTCGCGCTGTCGTTCTCCACGGGCGTGCTCGCGGTCGCCATGCTGGTGGCGAGTTCGATGTCGGAGGTGGTGGGGCGCAAGCCGGTGATGCTGGTGGCGCTGACGGCTTCCGCCGTCGCGACATTGCTGGTAGCCGTCGCGCCGGCCTGGAGCCAGATCCTCGGGCTCCGGGCGCTCATGGGCCTGACGCTCAGCGGGCTGCCGGCGGTCGCCATGGCCTATCTGGTGGACGAGGTGGACAAGAGCGCGGTCGGGCGGGCCATGGGCCTCTACATCGGCGGCTCGGCGATCGGCGGCATGGGCGGGCGGATCATCGTCGGCGTGCTCGGCGACTATGTCGGCTGGCGCATGGCGCTGGTGGTGATGGGGCTGCTGGGCCTTGCGGCCGCCGCTCTCTTCTGGCGCAACCTGCCGCCGTCGCGCCATTTCGAGGCCCAGCGGCCGGACCTGTCGGCCCTGACCCGCTCGCTCCTTCGACATTTCCGGGATCCGGGGCTCTGCCTTCTCTTCCTGCAGGGCCTCCTCCTGATGGGCGCCTTCGTGACGCTCTACAATTACCTCGGCTACCACCTGCTGGAGCCACCCTATCGGCTGACGCAGGCGGAGATCAGCATCATCTTCCTCTGCTACCTGCTCGGCACCGCGGCGTCCGCCTGGATGGGCGTGCTCGCCGACCGTTTCGGCCGGCGGCGCGTGCTGGTCGGCACCATCGGGCTCATGCTCGCCGGCATCCTGGCCACCCTGGCGACGTCGCTCGTCGTGGTGATCGGCGGGATCGCCGTGGCGACCTTCGGCTTCTTCGGCGCCCATTCCACGGTCAGCGCCTGGGTGGGCCTTAGGGCGGAGAAGGCGAAGGCGCAGGCCTCCTCGCTCTACCTCCTTGCCTACTACACCGGCTCCAGCGTCGCCGGCACTCTGGGCGGCTTCGCCTGGGTGGCGGGGGGCTGGAGCGCCGTCGTGGCGGCCGTGACCGGGCTCACCCTGGCGGCGCTCGTGGTCGCGCTCGTGCTCGCGCGCATGCCACCACCACCCTGGATGCGGCAGGCCGGATAGGATAGACGGCTCCCCATCGGACACGACCGGGAACCGCCATGATCCGGATCACGCCCGCGCATCCCGAGGACCGGGACGCGCTCCACCGTCTCCTCACCCGCTCCTGGCTTGAGACCTGGGCGCCGCACCTGCCCGCCGACGCGGTGGCGCGCTTCCACGCGGCCGATCCGGTCGCGGCCGAGCTCGACGCCCATCTCCAGGACATCCTGGTGGCGCGGCTCGACGGTCGGGTGGCGGGCATGCTCGCGGTCGTCGGCGAGACGCTGGAGTCGATCCACGTGGATGACGATTTCTGGGGCAAGGGCGTCGGCACCGCCCTGTTCCGCCACGCGGAGGATCTCGGCGCCCGCCGTCTGGAGGTGCGGGCCTTCAACGCGCGCGCCATCGCCTTCTACCAAGCACGCGGCTGGGTGGAGACCGAGCGTCGGATGGCGACCGAGATGGGCGTTCCGGCCGAGACGCTCGTCATGCGCGGACCGGAGGCCTGAGCCATGGAGTCGAGACCGCTCGTCGACCGGCTGGCGACCCCCGTCGCCGTGGTGCTCTTCTGGCTCCTGCACGGGGTCGTCTACACGGTCCTGCTCGGTGGCCTCTACCCGACCATCGCCCATGTGGACGCCAACTCGCTCGACACCATGCAGCGGGCGCTGGCGCCCGCCTACCAGGTGAACAACCCGCCGTCGTGGGAGTGGATGCTCTGGGCCGTCCAGCGCGTGGTGGGGGAGGGGGCCTTCTCCCATCTCGTGCTGCGCTACGGCCTGATGGGCGCCATCGGCGTCCTCATGTACGGCCTCGTGCGCCACTGGACGGGACGGCGCCTGGACGCGGCGGCCGCCTCCTACGGGCTGCACGGCTTCTACTGGTTCGCCTGGTACATGCACGAGGGGATGACGCACACCATCACCCTCGTGGTGGCAATCCTCGCCTTTCTCGCGGTCGTCGTGCGCCATCTGGAGCGGCCGACGCTCGAGTCGGCCGTCGGGATCGGCCTTGCCATGGGGTTCGGACTGCTGGCGAAGTTCAACTTCGCCATGCTGATCGGCGCGACCCTGATCGCCTTTCTCGCCGATGCAAAGCTGAGGCCCCGGCTTGTCGATGCGCGGCTGCTGGTCTCGGTTCTCGTCGCCACGGCGATCGCGGCGCCGGTCGCCATCGCGGTCGGCGCGCTCGGCGGCGACATCGCCCGCATGACCGCCGGGCAGCTTGCCGGCGACGAGCCGGACCACCTCACCCGCGCCGTCGTCGGTGCCGTCCGGTATGCGGCATCGTTCGGTCTCTTCCTCCTGCCCTGGGGCCTCGTCGCCGCCTATGCCTGGTGGACCGGACGCGGCGTCGAGGCGCCGTCCCCTTCCACGCGGGAGGCGCTGGCGGCCCGGCTGCTGCGGAGCCTGATCGTCACGGGCATTCCGGCCGGGCTTGTCGCCGTCGTCGTCTTCGGCATCGCCAGCACGAGCGAGCGCTACATCTTCCCCCTCGCGCTGCCCATCGTCCTTGCCTTCCACGTGACGGTGGCCCGCCGGATCGCGCCGCGCCGGCTGGTCGGCGCGTTCGCAACGGTCGGTGCCATCGTGCTGGTGGTCGCGCTCGTGCTGCGGACCGCCGCGGCCTTCACCGGCGGCTATCCGGAAGCCCGCGAGAACAAGCGCCTCGACCCCTACGACCGGCTCGCCGAGGCGCTGCGGGCGGACGGTCTCGCCGACGCCTTCTTCGTCACGCGCGACCGCTACGAGGCGGGCAACCTCATGACGGCGCTGCCGACCGCGCAGGCGGCCGGCCTTGTCACCCACCGGCTTCGCCAGTCGATGAGCTATCCGCCGGACGGGCGATGCCTGCTCTTCTTCAAGGGCCGGTTCGAGACCGCGGACCGTCCCCCTGGCGAGATCCGCCCGCCTGCCGCCATTGCGGAGCGGATGCCGCCGGGCGCCACGGTCGAGACGATCCGGGTGCCCTGGCACCCGACGCTCCTCGGTCCGGATCGCACCGGGGTGTTCCACCTGGTCGACGTTGGGACCGATGCGCCCCTCTGCCGGGAGGTGTTCGGCGACAAGGTCCTGGCGATCACCGATCGGTGACGGCAATCCCACTTCGCAGGCGCGAAGCAAGGGTCTACATCTGTGCTCCATCAGGCCCGAAACCCCGGAGACCAGCCGATGACCGTCACCCAGACCGCTCCCATCGATGTCTACTACTGGCCGACCCCGAACGGATGGAAGATCACCATCCTGCTTGAGGAACTGGGCGTGCCGTACAACGTCCACTTCGTGAACATCGGCAAGGGCGACCAGTTCAAGCCGGACTTCCTGGTCATCTCGCCGAACAACAAGATGCCGGCCATCGTCGACCCGGAGGGTCCGGACGGCAAGCCGATCGCCGTATTCGAGTCCGGCGCCATCCTGCAGTATCTCGGCCGCAAGTTCGGCCAGTTCTATCCGACCGACGAGCGCAAGCGCGTCGAGGTGGACCAGTGGCTGATGTGGCAGATGGGCGGCTTCGGCCCGATGCTCGGCCAGAACCACCACTTCTCGATCTATGCGCCGGAGAAGATCCCCTACGCCATCGACCGCTACCGCAACGAGTCGCACCGGCTCTACGGCGTTCTCGACAAGCAGCTTCAGTCCCACGACTACGTGGCGGGCGACTACTCGATCGCCGACATGGCCATCGTCGGCTGGGCCAAGCTCTACGAGCGCCAGGGTATCGACGGGGCCGAGTTCCCGGCCTTCAAGGCCTGGCTCGACAAGGTCATGGCGCGTCCCGCCGTGGAGCGCGGCCTCGCCATCAAGGCGCCCGAGGAGATGAACCTCGCCGACGACAAGGAAGCGCAGAAGGTGCTGTTCGGTCAGCGCGCCCGCTGACCGCCAGCCGCTTGCCCTCACGCGCTGGACTTTGAGCGACGTCCCGAGACAGGCCCGGGGCGTCCCGCCGCAAAGGTTGACGCGTCAGTCGACCCGGGTCCAGGTCTCGCCCTTGCAGATCAGGCCGCCCAGCACGCAGCCCTGCAGCTTCAACTGGTTGGCGCCGATCAGCGTGGCGTAGCCGGTGTAGGTCCTTCCGTCCTCGGCGTTGTAGACCTCGCCCTTCCATTCACCGGCCGTCTTCGTCGGGCGCAGGTCGTGCACGATCCGCCGGCCGATGAGCGACTGCGACCGCTTGGCCGGATCGGGGTTCTTGGTGTCGTTGGCCGGCGTCTTCAGCCAAACGAGGTCGCCGCAAAGACCATTCCCGCAGGTCTTGATCTCCATGCGCGAGGCCCCGCTCGGGCGTGTCCAGACCCCTGTCGGGTCCGCCGCCCATGCGGCGCTCGCGGTCATCCCCAGCAGAACCGTTGCGACAACACCCTTCAGCATGCTCGATCCTCCCTCTCCACGCTCTGATGGGACGCGGCTGAGCTCCACATTACGTAAACGGAAGGTGATTGCAAGATCGCGAGTTGGCGCCGTTGCCGTGGCGGCCGACCGCCCGGTACCCGCAAGGCCTGACGTAGCGGCAGCGAGGCTGGCGGGCGGGCGGTCGTTCTCTTCGGCGTGGTAAAGCAATGGTAAGCGGATGCGGGCTGATTTTCTGAGTATCAGATGTGAACTATCCCGGAAATCCGCCGATTTTGTGGTTATCCAAGGGTGAAAGTAACCAGCAATTATAGGTTTTTTCTTGTCTCATTAAGTTCGCTGTTTAACATCCTTTTCAAGCCATCCGGGCAGCATTGCGTTGTCTTCGACGAGAACGACGAAGACTTGTTGTTCAAGAAGTCGAACAGGAGCAAGGGCGCAGAATGGCTCGTTTGGACATGGCTTCGGCCGATATGATCGCGGAAGGGCAGAACGCCAACGGCGACATCCTCTTCCAGTTGGGCGTGATGTACGCGACCGGTCGGACGGTGCCGCTGGATCTCGTGGCCGCCCACAAGTGGTTCAACCTCGCCGCCCACCGCGGCAGCACGGAAGCCGCCCGCTATCGGCGCGAACTCGCCGCGGAAATGTCCGCCGCCGACGTCGCCGCCGCCCAGCGGGAGGCGCGCGAATGGCTGGCGCGCCTCTGACGGCGCGCTTCGCGCGGCTCCGCGCTTTCCCCACCATCGTCCCCTGAACGGCGGCCCGCTCCAGCGGTGCCGCCGTTCCCGCTTGTACCGGGCGTACGCCGCGCCAGCGCCGCCCTTGGCAGGGGACGGTGCAGATGCTAAGGGGGCCGTCACGACGCGCGGGAGCCCCGCGCCTGTCTCGATCCCACCAGGCAACGAGGTGTCCCGATGGACCGGTCCTTCATGGCGGCGCAGACCGCCCGCATGATGCTCGAAGTGAAGGCCATCCAGTTCAACGCCGAGACGCCCTACATCTTCACGTCCGGCTGGGCGAGCCCCGTCTACGTGGACTGCCGCAAGCTCATTTCCTTTCCCCGTCTTCGCAAGCGCCTGATGGGCTTCGGCGCCGAGGTCATCCTGTCGGAGATCGGCGCGGAATCGCTGGATGCGATCGCCGGTGGCGAGACCGCCGGCATCCCGTTCGCCGCCTGGCTGTCGGACCGCCTCGAACTGCCGATGCTCTATGTGCGCAAGAAGGCCAAGGGCTTCGGCCGCAACGCGCAGATCGAGGGCGACGTGCGCGAAGGCGCGCGGGTTCTGCTGGTTGAGGATCTGGCCACCGACGGCCGTTCCAAGCTGACCTTCGCGGATGCGCTGCGGGCGGCCGGCTGCCAGGTGTCCGACACCTTCGTGATTTTCCACTACGGCATCTTCAAGGAAAGCACCGCCGTGCTCGCCGAGCACGGTGTGCGCCTCCACGCCCTCGCCACCTGGTGGGATATCCTGGAGGAGGCCAAGCGCTCCGGCGCGTTCCCGGCGTCCACCATCGATGCCGTGGAGGCCTTCCTGCACGCGCCCGCCGACTGGTCCGCCGCCCATGGCGGCCGGTCCGAAATGGCGCCGGCCGGCTGATCGGAGAGGGCGCCTCCATCCAGGATGCCGTCGCGGCCGAGCCAGGGGCCTGCTTGAACCCCCCGTGTCACGCCCCATCTAGGGTGCGCGGGGACGACCCCGCCATCCGGCATTTGGAAGGGACGGCCCTCCACCCACGGAAGAGGGCTATTCCCCATGTCCTGGTTCATCCTCGTCATCGCTGGTCTGCTGGAGATCGGTTGGGCCGTCGGCCTGAAGTACACCGAAGGCTTCACCCGCCTGGTGCCGTCGGTCCTCACGGCCGGCACCATGGTGGCGAGCGTCGTGCTTCTTGCCATCGCCATGAGGGAATTGCCCCTCGGCACCGCCTACGCGGTCTGGACCGGCATCGGCACGGTCGGAACCGCCCTCGTCGGCATGGCGATCTTCGGCGAGCCGGCGGACGTGTTGCGGGCGCTCTGCATCCTCTTGATCGTAGCCGGGATTGCCGGATTGAAGATCCTCTCGCCGCACTGATCCGGCACGGCATCCCGCGCATCCGCACCCGTCGTCTTTTGCGCTGCAGCACACCAATCAGCGGATATCCGCGAAAAAAACCCGCGTTCTGGTGAACGATCGAACCCGTGCGGCGTTTTCCCTCTGTCTCGGATGTCGCATCGCCGCTCCGGCGGCTGACGCGGATCTGAACATGACGCGGTGGTTAGACTTGGCCTCGGCGCATTCGCGCCGAGGTTCTTTCTGTGCTGGCTCCCGCAGTCCAAGTCCGCGGTCGTCCCTCATTCCTTCACCGGATCCTGCGGGCGGCTTTCAAGACATAACTTCTGGAGGAGCGCCCATGACCATGGATACCGGCCCGAGGGATCCCCGCGGCACTGCCCGGCCGCGATCGCGCAACACGACGATCATCGTCGCGCTCGTGATCGCCGTGATCCTCGCGATCGTCTTCATCTTCGGGTTCAGTGGATCGGAGCCGGAATCCACGCCGGCACTCGACAGCGGAGCGACCGACACCACCGCCCCGCCGGCCGACACCACCACGCCGCCGGTGGATACCACGGCGCCGCCGGCAACCACGACGCCGCCCGCAGACACGACAACGCCGCCCGCGGTCACCACTCCGCCGGCCGACACCACCACGCCGCCCGCGACGACGACCCCGCCGGCTCAGTAACACGTGGCTCGCCAGACCGATTGAAGCACAGCCACCGCCTCCTCAAGGGGGCGGTGGCATTTCCCTGGCCGGTACCGTGCCAAGGCGCGCCGCTGGCCATTTATCAGACGAATGCATATAACATTTGTCGTCGCGCAGCTTACCTTTTCCGTGCGGCGCCAGCATAAGGACGCGAGCGGACGTGCATCTGCCGGGCTATCGGGACGACCGGATCGCGAAGGGCGAGGAGCCGGTGCGCGACCTTTTCGAACGCACCGTGTTCGACGACACACCGCTCGGTCCGCGCGCGCGCTGGAGCCCGGCGCTGGAGTCGGCGGTTTCGATGATCATGTCGTCCGGCTTCCCCATGTCCGTGCGGTGGGGCGAGGAACTCGTCTTTCTCTATAACGATGCTTACCGGCCTATCCTGGGGCGCAAGCATCCGGATGCGTTCGGCAAGCCGTTTCACGTGGTGTGGCCGGAAGTGTGGGTGCGCGGAAACGTCGGCGCCATGCACCGCGACATCCTCTCCGGCCAGCAGACCCACATCTACCTGGAGGACCAGCCGTTCGAGCTGGAACGCTGGGACGGTGGCCTGGAACAGGCCTACTTCACCTTCTCCTACAGCCCGATCCTCGATCGGACGGTGCCCGGCGGCATCGGTGGTGTCTTCTGTGCCGCGGTGGAAAACACCCGCCGCATCAAGGCGGAGGCGGCGCGCCGATCGAGCGAGGAACGCATGCAACTCGCCATGGAGGCGTCCGGGGCGATCGGCGTGTGGGACTGGAACGTCACCGCTGACGAGGTGGTCGCCAGCCCCCGCTTCGCGGCGATGTTCAACGTGCCGCCCGACGACGCGACGACGGGCGCGCCCATTGATGTCTTCGTGTCCGCCATTCATCCGGACGATCGGATGCGTGTCGCCCAGGAGATCAGCCGTGTCGTCCAGACCGGCGGCGAGTACAGCGCCGAGTACCGGGTCACCCAGGAGGACGGAACCGTCCGCTGGGTGCTGGCGCGGGGGCGGTGCATGCCGCCGGCGTCCGGCGCACCCCAGCGCTTCCCGGGCGTGGTGGTGGACATCACCGAACGGCAGCGGGCTCTCGACGCCTTGCGGGAGAGCGAAGCCCGCTTCCGGACTGCGGCCGACAGCGTGCCGGCCCTGATGTGGATGTCCGACGCGGACGGCCAGGTGGTGTTCGCCAACCGCTGGTACGAAAGCTTCGGCCTGAAGCCGGAGGAAGCCCTCGGGGACGGCTGGCGGCGCATGCTGCTGCCGGAGGACGTGGACGGCTTCTACAGCGCCTTCGTGACCGCCTTCGCCCAGCGGGGGCCGTTCCAGGCCGATGTCCGCGTCCGCGATGCGGCGGGCCGGATTCGCTGGCTGCACTGCGAGGGCCGGGCGCGGTTCGACGACAATGGGGCCTTCCTGGGCTACACCGGCTGCAACGTGGATTTCACCGAATCCAAGGAGGCGGCCGAGCATCTCCAGCTGCTCATCGCCGAGCTGAACCACCGCGTGAAGAACAGCCTGGCGACCGTGCAGTCGATCGCCTTGCAGACCCTTCGCGACACCAGCGATCCGGTCGCCGTGCGCGAGCGGTTTCTGTCGCGCCTCCATGCGCTCGGGCGCGCCCACGACGTGATCACGGCGGAGCGTTGGGACGGCGCCTGGCTCGAGCGGCTGGTGGAGCGAGCCGTGGAGCCCTTCCAGGCCAGCGGAGGCCGTTTCGACATCGCCGGCGAGCCGGTGCGGCTGCCTCCCCCGGCCGCCCTTGCCATCTCCATGGCCTTGCAGGAACTCTGCACCAACGCCGCCAAGTATGGCGCCCTCTCCCAGCCCGAGGGGCGTGTTTCGATCGAATGGGCGATCAACCGACGCAACGGCGAGCGCGTTCTCGATCTTCAATGGACGGAACGCGGCGGCCCGCCGGTGCAAGCGCCCACCCGCCGCGGCTTCGGAACCCGACTGATCGAACGCGGCCTCGCGTTCGAACTCGACGCCGACGTCACTCTGGATTTCCACCCCGAGGGTGTCGTCTGCAGCATCCAGGCCCCGATGCGCTAACCCGCCGGTGCACGGCCCCTTGAGAGGGGTTGACCGGTTCCCCGGCTTCCTCTAGGCATTCCGCTCGCTGGAGTCGTGGCCGAGAGGCTGAAGGCGGCGGTTTGCTAAACCGTTATACGGGCGTAAACCCGTATCGAGGGTTCGAATCCCTCCGACTCCGCCACTCGCCTCGTGTGAGCATTTCGCGTTCCTCTATCGCTTTTCATCACCTTCGCCGCCTTTCTTCAGGTCGGCTGACCGGTCCCGGCGCGTCTACTCGCGATGGCGGTGGCGGTGTTGATGAGGCGGGGGGCACGTGCTCATCTCGGCTATCCATTGATCAGCCCGGGCGGCTCGTCTGCTTCGTCCTGCCTTAGGCGTGCTCATGCGGCACGGCGATCGCCGCAAACGGCCGATTTGCGCAACGTTTTCGTTGTCTCGCCCGGCAGTATAGATCCTTCGGTGGCTTGATCTTCTGCAGCATCTTCTCTGGATTTTGCGCTTGGAAATGGGAACGGATCCCGGCGTACGTCCGTTGACAAGGTGTTGCATTGAACGATGACGGTTCGCGTTCGGCGGATCGACGTCGGATCCGGCTCAAGACAAAGGATAACCCGATGCGCAAGACATTCTATCCCATGCTTCTGGCATCCGCGCTCCTTCCCATGTCCGCCATGGCGCAGACCGCGCCCAGCGTGGACACGACCCAGCCTACCGTTCAGTCCCCCGACACCATGGGCGGCACTGGAGCGATGACCAACGATCCGGCTGCCAGCACCGAAATGATGCCGTCGACGACGGCCGAGACGGGCGCCATGCAGTCCGAAGGGCCGTTCGTGACGGTTCCCGAAACGGGTGCGTGGCGCGTTTCCGACCTTGAGGGCAAGCAGGTCTACGGCGCCGACGGCGAGAGTATTGGCGACGTCAAGGACGTGCTCGTGAACCAGCAGGGCGACATCGCGGCTGTCCTCGTCGGCGTCGGGGGATTCCTGGGCATCGGTGAGAAGGACGTCGCGGTCAGCATGGATGCGCTTCAGCTCCGCCCCGGCATGACCCAGCAGGAAGTGTCCGCCGTCACCGGCAATGACATGGCGACGGGCGTCGACACGCCCGCCACGACCGGCGACATGGCGCAGACGCCGACGACAGGCACCGGGACGGCCAACACGGGAGCGGCCGAGCCGCTCGCCGGAACGCAGGCGCCGCCGACGGGGGCCGTCGGCACCACGCCGGGCGTTGCCGATCCGGGCACGGCCGGTAACGCCGGCTACGGCACCATGGCGGAGACCGGCATGGCGGTCGACGTCGGAGCCGACAACCTGCCGGAGCGGATCGTGCTCAACGTGACGCGCCAGCAGCTCGAGGACGCCCCGGCGTTCGAGGGCGTGGACGCGGCGACCCGGGCCCAGTGATCCCACACGGGAAGCAGGCCGCTTCTTGCCGGCTTCCAACACGCTTTGCTCCGGCCCTCAGGGCCGGGGCTTCCGCAGTTTCGAGCGACCAGGGAGAACCCCATGCTCAAGTTCATCGGCGGCACGATCGGCATCATCTTCATCGTCGGCCTTCTGGTCATCGTCGGCCTGCTGGCGCTCATCTTCTGATGCGTTGCCGGGGGGCATCGGCTCCGAGAAGGACTGACGCCTGACGGCCGATGCGGACATCGGCTTTGGCGAGTCACCACTTGGCATTCTGGTTTTGATCCAACCACTTGCTGACAGATCCTGACGCTTGTTCGCAATTTGTTCCCGTGCCACCGTGCCGGGATGATCAGACATTATCCCACCTCGAAACCCGATAACCGATTCACCGTCGAGCTCTGGACGGACGACGAGACACGGCCGCTGGAGCAGTTGGCCGTGGCGGCCAACTTCTACCTGGCCAAGGCCGCCTTCGACGAGGCGGTGCGCCGCATGCCGGGCAAACCCATCCTGGTGCGCCATGGGATCCGCGTCGTCCTGGAAAGCAGGGTCCCGCGGTGATGCGCGGAGTTCAAGGGGAGCAGTGGCGGCGCCGGCGGTCAGTGTCGTGCCGGATGACCGGTTTCGGCGAGGCGAAACGCCAGGGCGACCGGCCCGTCGGTGGGGCGGGCGGGCGACAGGGGGCCGGTGGAAACGGGGCAACCGTCCGACACCTTCCGCCAGGATGAAACGTTGAGCGCCTTATCGCACCGGTAGAGCGACGCGTGGCCATCGAGCCGGATGCAGGCCACGGTTCCGTGCGGCAGGGAAGCGCCCGCAAGCCGGCACGTGCAGTCGGCGGCGGCCGAGCCGGTCAGGGCGATCAGGACGGCGAAGCCGACAAGGGACGGACGCATGGACTGCGCTCCTCCAACAGGCGATTGGCCGAGCCCAGATTAGCAGACCTTTGTCGTCCTGGCGCGCGCGGTGTTTTGCGAGCCGGTCCCGATGGACCGCGGGCCCTGCGGGAGCGAGGCTGGTCAGGATGGCCGCTCCGGTGCGCCGCCCGTTCCGGCATTCTCCGCCGACTGCGACATCGCCGCCGCCGAGGCGGCGAACGAACCGCCGCCGCGGGCGCCCTGCCGCCTGTCCAGCCACCCCATGACGGGCGTCACGGTGATGCCGTGGAAAACGATGGAGAGCAGCACGATCAGAGCCGCTGCGGCCCAGAGGGTGTCGCTGGAGGCCGGGCCGTCGTGGTTCATGGCGTAGGCCAGATAATAGGCCGTGCCGAGGCCGCGGATCCCGAAGATGCTGATGATGGCCTTCTCGGCTGCCGGTTCGGATCGGCCAAGCAGGCTCAGCCAGCCGATCACCGGGCGGATGACGAGGAGCACGAGGACGGCGAAGATCCACACGGAAGCGTCGGCGGCAGCTAGCAGGCCGCCGCCCGACAAGGCGCCGCCGAAGAGCACCAGAAGCGCCATCATGAGCAGCCGTTCGAGCTGCTCGATGAAGTCGTGCAGCCGGTCGTGGTAGGTGTGGTTGCGCTCCACCGACCGGAAGACGACCGAGGCGACGAAGACCGCCAGGAAGCCGTAGCCCTGGACCATTTCGGTCACCCCATAGGTCACGGCCGTGATGCCAAGGGCGACAAAGCCGTCTTGGGTGCGCGCCAACCGGGTGTGCTTCGACAGCCGGAAGGTGAGCCAGCCGAGCGCCCGTCCGACGATCCACCCGGTGACGAATCCGGCGGCAAGTTTCCAGACCACGTAGAAGCCGAACCAGTGGAGCACCGCTCCCTCGGTCACGGCGGCAAGCACGATGGCGAGGTGGACGAACGGAAAGGCCAGCCCGTCGTTGAGACCGGCCTCCGCCGTCAACGTGTAGCGCACCTCGTCCTCCTGCCCCTTGCCCGGCCCGCCCACCTGCACGTCGCTCGCCAGCACCGGATCGGTGGGGGCCAGCGCGGCGCCGAGCAGAAGGGCGGCCGGCAGGCCGAGCCCGAGGATGCCGACGCCGAGACCCGTGATGGCCAGAATGGTGAGCGGCATCGCCAGGATCAACAGCCGCCAAGTCAGCCGTGACGATGCCCAACTGAGCGGACGGTCGAGCTTCAGGCCGGCCCCCATCAGCGCGACGATGACGACCAGTTCGGTCAACCGTTCGGTCAGCATCGGATGGTCGAGCGGATTGGGGGCGATGCCGGGCAGGCCGGGAATGGCGAACACCGCAGCGCCGAGACCGACGCAGAAGATGGGCAGCGACAACGGCAGGTCGCGCAGCACCATGGGCAGCCAGGCTGTGAGGAGAACGATCAGGCCGAAGGCAGTGAGAACGGCGATGTAGGGATCCATGGGCCGCCAACGTGGCCGACCCGCGTCCGTTCCGAATGCACGTCATTCCGGCACGTCGCCCGCGACCGATCCTGGCGGCCGCTCTTCGATCCCAGGCGGCCTCGACCGTCAGCCATGCGGCCGGGCACGAGGCGGCGGCGGCCCACTGGCCGTCCGACGGCTGCTTGCGCGCCGGGTCCTATGAGCAAATCACATGACAGAACCATGTCAAATGCCGAAGCGCGGCCGCGTTCGTTGCAGACCGGCAACACATATACGGCGATCTATATGTGAGTCTGCCGGAACCAATCACGGCCAGTTGATCATAACAATCGCATAGGTCAGGGTCGCGTTCGGAAGCGTTTGCAGGCGCTTCGATGTCGCATCGGCGGGGGCTGGTGACCTACAGGTCTTCGGTGGGGCGGTATCTCTCAGGAACTGTCGCGTTGCTATTGCATCTATGATTTCGCTGAAGTCATGGAGCGATGAAACTTGACAGTACTTAACAAGATATACTGGAGATATGGAAATGGGCATCAAGAGCGTACTGCTCGGCACTGTAGCGGGACTGGTGGCCGTCACCGGCGCTCAGGCCGCCGACCTGCCGGGCGAAGCCGTTCCGGCGGCAGTCGATTACGTCAAGGTGTGCGACACGTTCGGCACGGGCTTCTTCTACATCCCCGGTACCGAAACTTGCCTCGACATCTCCGGCCGCGTCCGCTTCCGCATGACCGCCTATGAGAGCGGCGTGGACAACGACTTCACCGTGCAGTTCCGGGCTGATGCCCGCGTCGACTTCGACGCCCGCACGATGACCGAATACGGCCAGCTCCGGTCGTTCTTCCGTCTGGCGACCAACAGCTCCGACGGCATCCAGGTCGAAGGCGCCTTCATCCAGCTCGGCTACCTGACCGCCGGTCTGGCCGGCGACCTCTACAACGCCGACGTCCTTTACGGCGTGAACGACTTCGTGGTGCCGCAGCACGACGAAGCGGTCCAGCTGACCGTGCTGGTGGACGGCATCGGCGGCGGCTTCTATGCCGGCGCGTCGATCCTGTCGGCGGCCGACCGCGATCTCCGCGACGAGTTCTATGACGACTACCTGCCGGAACTGCAGGCGGCCATCGGCATCGCCAAGCAGCCCTGGGGTTCGTTCGACCTGTCGCTGCAGTACATCCCCGAGGAAGAGCGCGTCGCGGGCAGCGACGACCGCTTCTCGGTCAAGGCGACCGCCGACCTCACCCTCGTGGAGAACCTGAAGGCCCGCCTGACCGCGGCCTACTTCTCGGATGATCCGGGCACCTTCCGGCGCGGCTTCGCGGCCGATGGCGACGAGACCTTCCTCTTGTCCGGCGCGCTGGCCTATACGGTCGGCAACGGCGTCGCGCTTTACGCCGGCCTTCGCTACGACATGCAGGACGAGAGCGACGACGACATCTACGCCAACATCGGCGTCGACTACACCGTCACGTCGGGCCTCGTCCTGACCGGCGAAATCGCCTACTCGGATGTCGACGACGACGACGACCTCCAGGGCGTGCTGCAGCTGTCGCGTACCTGGTAAAACCAAGCATCCAAAGTCTCCGACGGAAAAGGCCCGGTCACCCCGCCGGGCCTTTTTCGCGTCTGACGATAATCTGGCGAGATCCGCCGTCGCCTCATGCCGGGCTCGTAAAGTCCCGACCTGTCGGGATCTAACGAGCGCCGGCAAGCCCGAACGGGCGCCGGCCGGTCAGGCCGAATGGTCGTGAAGGTCGAACGAGTCCGACCTTCACCAGCCGGGTATCAGCCGCGCCGGCCACTGCCGCGGACCCGCTTGTAGAGCCAGCCGAGAACCAGGGTTTTGATGATGCGTCCGAACATGGGTTGTCCTCCGGTGATCCGGGATGGTTTGGCGGCGTGATGCCGACCGTCCCGGATGTGATGGAGGGTCAACCTTCGGCAGACGGGGTTCGTTCCGCAGAACGCCGCGTCCACATGCCGGCTCGCGGCCAAAGCGTCGGCGGGCTGCGTGCGGCGGCGTCAGGCTGCTGCGCGTCTGGACGGCTCGGAGACGGTTCGGCGCGTGTCCGACCCGTGCCGGCCGGCCGATGTGGCAACCGGGTCGCCGAGCGGCAGCGGCTGGTCGAAGACATATTGCTTGTCCAGCCGGTACTTGACCACGTTGCCGATCGCCAGACCGATGACGGCGCCGAGATACTTGGCGGCGGCCGACCCCGAGGCGAACAGGAAGGCCAGTTCCACCGCCCAGAAAAGCAGGGTGGTGAACACGCTCACCAGCCCGTAGACCGCGACCTTGCGGACCTCTTCGGTCTGTCCGGCGTAGCCGTCCATGAAGATCCAGTTGCGGTCAAGCAGGTACTTGACGGCGAAGCCCACCGCGGTGCCGAAAAGCACCGAGAGCATCACCGGCGAGGCGCCGACGAGCCGGATCCAGACCTCCTGCATGACAAGATTGCACGCCCCGGCCGTGACCGCGAACGCCACGTAGCGCACGAAGACCGTGCGCGGGGACAATGGCGGGCGGGCCTCTACCGGTTCCGACATCAGGACGCCTTCTGCGCAAACTCGTTCAGAAGACGCTATGCGATGGTGTTTAACAAGGGTTCAATGGCGTTTTTCGAGGGGTCGAGCGCCACTCTAGGTGGTCATGCGGACCTCGTCTTGGTGCTCGGCACCAGATCGGTGTACAACGCCGAGCATCCTGTCGTCAGCTTCCCTGTTTTCCGCGACAAACGTCATTCGCTGTTCGCCGATGAGCGGCCACCGGCGCGTCAGGCCGCATGCTCCGGATAGCGGAGGGTCATCAACCGGCGGTGGCCGATTCGGCCATGGCGCCGACGATGCAGGGTGCGGCGGCCGGCGTGGGCGATCCGCTCCTGGCGGGCGATCAAGCGCTCCACGGTCTGGTCTTCGGACCGATGGGCCTGTCCGGCGCGCCCCTTGAGAAGGCCGCCCACCACGACGAGCACCATGAATACGACGGGGATGATCAGAAACAAGCTCGTCATCGTTGTCCTCGCGGTACGCGCTCCGAACCGAGCCCAACGCTCCCCGTGTGCGTCGCAGCAAAAGCGGTGGTCTTTTGACGAGACCTGCAGTTTATGGCTGCCACCAACTCACCGTATGCCGCTCGATCCGGCTGTTTCACTTGCCGACCCGGGGCGAGGCATGCCTCACCCTAGGCCGAACACTACTATAAAAGCGTGAAACGTCGGCTGCGTTCCGACCTTCGTCTCATTCCTCACTCAAACGTTAACATGAACACATGCCGTAAACTGAAAATCCCACCTGGCGGCCGCAGGACGTCCGCCCCGGTTTGTCAGGCACGGGTGGTCGCGAGCCGGTCCGCGAGGCGCAACGCCAGCATGCAAATGGTCATCGTCGGCGGCCCGACAAGCCCGGTCGGGAACACCGAGCTTCCGGTCACGAAGAGATTGGGAATTCCATGGACCGCGCCATCGGTGTCGACGACGCCGCGCGTAGGGTCCGGATCCATCCGGGTGGAGCCCATGTGGTGGGAGGTCGAGAGGATCACGTGGTCCTCCGGAAGGTCCAGCGTCGCGCGACCGAGGCCGCGCCGCTCGACCTCGTCCTTCAGGAGCACGAAGGCGTGGTTGAGGCTTCGCCGTTCCAGCACGCCCACCGACCAGCGGACTTTCGCGCGCGGCATGCCGAAGTCGTCATGCTCGTCGTCGAGGGTCACCCGGTTTTCAGGGTCGGGCTCCGGCTCCACGACGCTCTCCATGACGAAATGCCGGATAAGCCTGCGCAGGCTTGCCTTCCGGAAGCCGTAAGCGAGGGCGTTCGGAAAGACGGAGCCGGCGGTACGGAACGGATCGGCGGCAATGGCCGCCCGCGCTTTCGCGTTTGCCGGCCCGAGCCGGAAGGCATCGCGGATCCGGACTGCCCGAACGGTGTCCTCGCCGCGAAACACGGCGCGCAGGCCGATCTGGCTCGGCAGCAGCTTCTGGCGCGCCGCGTACGCCTCCGCAAGCGTGACCGACAGGCCGAACTCGGCGTGCGCCCGGAAGTAGGACCCGTCGTAGAGGCGGCTGAACCGATCGGGATCCTCCAGCACGAGCGTTCCGGAGCGGACCCGCGCGTGGTCCATGAAGTAGCGCCCCACCAGGTCGTGCGCATTGCCGAGCCCAGCGGGTCCGTGACCCTTGGAGGCGAGCAGCAGCCGCGGGTTCTCGATGCCACCCGCCGCGAGCACGAACTGGCGAGCCTGGATGCGGAACACCGACCCGGACGGCGTGCGGACGACTGCGTGATCGATGCGCCGCGGGTCGGCGAGCGGGCCTGAAGCCGGCACCAGTTCGGTGGCGGTCGCATGCAGAAGAAGGCGCAGGGTCTCCGCGCGACGAAGCGCATCGCGATAGATGAGGCCGAACCGGGTAGGCGGGCTGATCAGGCTGAGCGTGGGGCGGAAGATTTCCGGTGCGAGCGGCAAGGGCGCCGTTCCCGGCGGCGCGTTCTCCAGACAACTCTCCAGCGTCATGTCCGGCGCCACCTCCAGGAGGTTGGCTGCCCCACGGGCATAACGGACGATCTCCTCGTAGGCGATCGGCCAGCCGCTGTTCGGAACCCAGTCCCGCACGGCCATGTCGGCCCGGCTGATCGGCTGGCACCAACCGGTCCAGCAGTTGGAACTGCCGCCGAGGTAGCGCGAGCGCGAGAACCCGTAGTCGTCGATGACCCCTTCCACCTTGCAGCGATAGAGGGAATCGGAAAAGGCGCTGCGGCGGGCGCCGCCGCCTTCCAGCAGCACGACGGTTCGCCCGGCGGCGGCAAGCTGGAGAGCGAGGGCAATTCCGGCGATCCCGGCCCCGACAACACAGATGTCGGTGGCAATCAGTTCGCCGGATCCGACCGACCGTGCGTCCTCAATCATCGCTGCCGTGTTCCATCCGGTACAGGGGCTGGCGGGACGACCCGCGCCCACAACCGGCTGTCGCCGTCCCATCGGTGAGGCACGGCCAGTGATAATCAATCTACAGCATGGATTGTGCGTCTCGCCACGTGTGCGGCGTGAAATCACAGTGCAAAATCGATTTGAATGCCGGCCGGCGAATCGTCACATTGAGAGAAACCGAGACGGCAGCCAAAGAGCAACTACCGACCCCGGCGGGCGCGGCGGCCGCCAGGGAGGACGGCGACCGCCGCGCCCGGCGAACGGTAGGGGCCGTTCGCTGAGGGACGGAGCCGCGGCCGCGGTGGGAGCAATCGCGGAGGGCTCGACGCCTGCTTCCAACCGGTGGGCCGCGATACTGTTCCCGACGTGCAGCACCAGGGCCGCGTTCCCGCCGTTCGGTGCCGGGCCCGGCCGCGCCGGTTGCGAAGCGTCAGGATTTTTCGGCTATGGTCGCTCGGGAGACCTTGCTGCGGCGGTGTCTCTCGGGTCCATGCTTGCCGAGGGTCGCCGGCCTCCGTGTCCTCCACATCACCCCTGAAGGAAATTCCTGGCCTCGTCTGGGGTTACCGGTTCGATCCGGAGCGCGGACAAGGCCGCGCGCTTCCGGCCGACGCCGAACGGGCCGAGGCCCTTCGCGACGGCGGGCCGCTCTGGCTTCACCTTGCGCTCAGCGACGCGCGCATCCCGGGCTTTCTGGAGGGCCTGCCGGATCTGCCCGATGCCGCCCGCCAGACCCTGATCGAGCGCGACAACCATGTCTCGATCACCGTGACCGCCGGTGTGGTCCACGGCGTCCTGCCGGATCTGGAGCGCGATTTCGACGTGGAGACGCGGGACGTCGGCTGGTTCCGCTTCGCCTTCACGGACCGGCTGATCATCACGGCCCGGCTGCATCCCTTGCGGTGCACGGAAGCCGTTCGCAGCCTTGTGGAGCAGGGCCGGCCGCACACCCGGCCGGTCATGGTGTTCGAATCCATCGTGACCGAGTTCCAGCGGACCGTCAGCCGCCTCGTGGTCGAAATGACCGACGAACTCGATGTCATCGAGGACCATGTCTATGACGATGCCCCGCGCGACGAGCGGCGCCGGCTCGGCCCAGTGCGGCGGACGATCGTGCGTCTGCATCGGCAGGTGCGCGGCACCATCCAGCTTCTGCGCCGCCTGGAGGCGGAGGACCGCCGCGATGTGCCCGCCGGCATGGAGGACGTGGCCGACCGTCTGGTCGACCGTCTCGCGGGCGTCTATTCGGACCTGCAGGCGCTGCAGGACAGGGCGCGCCTCTTGCACGAGGAGATCGACAGCAAGATCTCCTCGGAGACGAACCGCCACCTCTACGTCCTCAGCGTAATGACGGCGCTCCTGCTGCCGCCCACCCTCGTAGTGGGCTTCTTCGGCATGAACACGTCCGACATGGCCTTCACCGCCACGGTCGGCGGCACCTGGTATGCCTTCTCGCTCTGTGCCGCGAGCATTCTCGGCGCCTGGTGGCTGCTCCGCCGCAACGGGATCTTCTGAGGGCCCGTGGCGTCGCGGCCGTCAGGGTTGCCGGACGCTGCCGGGGACGACGCAAGTGTAGTCGTGCTCGAACTGGGTGGTGAGAACCTCCCGGGACGCACCGACGAGGCTGCAGGTGCGGCCCCGGCTGGCGAGGTAGGCCTCGGCGACGATCCTGTGGTGAACCACGTTCGGCGTGTCGTCCACCAGTCCGAGCGTCGCCTGCGAGACGACGCCCGTGGTCACGGTGGCGCGGATGGACGGGGTGGTCATGATCTTGCCGATGTCCGGACGGTCGAACACGCGGTAGCGTGCGCCGTCCGGGAGGGCGAAGCTGTCGGCCGGAATGCTGCCATACGTCGTCACGACGTAGTCGACGCTTGCGCACGCCGAGAGGCCGCCCGCCAACATGAGCGCCAGAGCGGCTTTCATCGCCCGGTATTTCGCGTCCGACGTCACCTTCGCCAAAGACAATCTCCGCCCCATCGTCGCTCCTCGTCCGCTCGCCCGTATCCGGTCGCCTGGCAGGGAAGCGCCGGAGCGGCCGGTTGGATCCCCAGATTGCCGGATCCGATGCGGCTTTGGCGGGGCGGACGCAGAAAAAAGGGCTCTCCCGCTTGCGCGAAAGAGCCCTCAAGTCAGGCCCGCGTCCCCCATGACACGGACCGAGAACCGGCCGGGTCGCCCCCGTCCCCCGACTGAGGCGACCCGGCTAGTCGATGACCTCACGCCACCCGGTCGGGCGGCGTGCGGCCGTCGAAAAAGGCTTCCAGATTGTTGAGAACGCGCCAGCCCATGGCCTCGCGGGTCGAGGCGGTGGCGCTGCCGAGGTGCGGGAGCAGCACGGCGTTCTCCACGCTGTAGAGATCCTCGTCGATGTTCGGCTCGCCCTCGAACACGTCGAGGCCGGCGCCGACGATCGTGCCGGCCTTCAGCGCGCGGACGAGCGCCTTGGCGTCCACCACTTCGCCGCGCGCCGTGTTCACCAGGATGGCGGTCGGCTTCATGAGGGCGAGGCGGGCGTCGTTGATCAGGTGGTAGTTGTCCTTGCCGCCCGGCATGTGGAGCGACACCACATCGGCCTCGCGCAGCACGTCCTCGATGGTGTCGCGCTTTTCCGCGCCGAGTTCGGCCGCAAGTTCCGGCTTCACCGGGAAGGGGTCGAAGTAGATGATCTTCATGCCGAAGCCGAAGTGGGCGCGCTTGGCCGCCTCGCGGCCGATACGGCCGAAGCCGAGCACGCCGAAAACGCCGCCAGAGACCTTGGTGCCGATCATGTGGGTCGGCCGCCAGCCGGTCCACTTGTGGGCGCGCACCTCGCGCTCGCCTTCCCCGGCGCGGCGGGCGGCCATCAGCATCAAGGTGATGGCGAGGTCGGCGGTGCATTCGGACAGCACCTCCGGCGTGTTGGAGACCATGATGCCGGCCTTCTTGGCGGCGTCCGTGTCGATGTGGCTGTAGCCGACCCCGTAGCTCGCCAGGATCTTCGCCCGCGGCTCCGTCACCTCCAAAACCGCCGCGTCCACCTTGTCGGAGACGGTCGGGCAGACCGCGTCGTAGTCCATGAGCGCCTGGCGCATGGCGGCGCCGGTCATGGGCATGTCGGTCTCGTTGAGGGTGACGTCGTAGAGCGCCTTCAGCTTGGCTTCGACGACATCGGGCCAGCGGCGGGTGATCAGGACCTTCTTCTTCGACACGGGGGCGTTCCTCGGGTTGGTGGGGAGTGCGGCACGTCGTTCGCGCGCTCGCGGATCTCCAACGTCTTCATGGTCCGCGGCAGCGAACCACCCACGCATTTGTTCGTTGGCGGGCCCTGAAGGCCAGCGGAAAAGCAGGGGAGGGCGGCGGGCGAACCCGCCGCCCGTTCATGTCACTCGGCTGCGACCTTCATGCTGGCGAGCATCTTCTGGACGGTGGAGCCGAACTCGGCCGGGGTCGGCACGATGGTGACGCCGCAGCCCTTCAGGATCTCGACCTTCTCGGCCGCGCTCTCGCCGAAAGCCGACACGATGGCGCCGGCGTGGCCCATCTTGCGGCCCTTCGGGGCGGAGAGGCCGGCGATGTAGGCGCAAACCGGCTTGGTCATGTGGTCGCGGGCGAAGGCGCCGGCTTCGGCTTCCTGCGGGCCGCCGATCTCGCCGATCATGATCACCGCGTCGGTGTCCGGATCGTTCTCGAACAGCTCCAGGATGTCGCGGTGCGAGCAGCCGTTGATCGGGTCGCCGCCGATGCCGACGGAGGTGGAGACGCCAATGCCGAGGTCCTTCAACTGCGAGGCGGCCTCGTAGCCGAGGGTGCCGGAGCGGCCGACGATGCCGATGCGGCCCGGCAGGTAGATGTGGCCCGGCATGATGCCGACCAGCGCCTCGCCCGGGGTGATGATGCCCGCGCAGTTGGGACCGAGCAGGCGCATGCGCTTGTCGGCCTTGTAGCGCTTCATGTAGCGCTTCACGCGCATCATGTCCTGGGTCGGGATGCCGTCGGTGATGCAGACCGCGACCTTGATGCCCGCGTCGGCCGCTTCCATGATCGAGTCAGCCGCGAACGGAGGCGGCACGAACACGATGGAAACGTCGGCGCCGGTTTTCTCAACGGCTTCCTTGACGGTGTTGAACACCGGCTTGCCGTGGATCTCGGTGCCGCCCTTGCCGGGGGTCACGCCGCCGACCACCGGGGAGCCGTAGCGGATCATGTCCTCGGCATGGAACGAGCCGATCTTGCCCGTGATGCCCTGTACGATGATCTTGGAGTTCTTGTTGACGAGAACGGACATGGGGGATCTCCTCAGGCGGCCTTGGCGCTGCCGGTCTTGGCGGCCTGCACCGACAGACGCGCGGCTTCGGCCAGGGTGGTCGCGGAGATCACGTTGATCCCGCTCTCGTTGATGATCTTGCGGCCTTCCTCGACGTTGGTGCCGGCGAGGCGCACGACCAGCGGCAGCTCCAGGCCGGAGATCTCCACCGCCTTGACGACGCCCTGGGCGACCCAGTCGCAGCGGTTGATGCCGGCGAAGATGTTGACGAGGATCGCCTTCACGTTCTTGTCCTGGGTCACCAGGCGGAAGGCCTTGGCCACGCGCTCGGGCGTCGCGCCGCCGCCGATGTCGAGGAAGTTGGCCGGAGCGCCGCCTTCCAGGAGGATCATGTCCATGGTCGCCATGGCGAGGCCGGCGCCGTTGACGATGCAGCCGACGTCGCCGTCGAGGCCCACGTAGGAGAGGCCGCGGTCGGCGGCTTGCGTCTCGCGCGGATCTTCCTGGCTCTTGTCACGGAGCTCGGAGATGTCCGGGTGGCGAAACATGGCGTTATCGTCGAAGCTCATCTTGGCGTCGAGGGCGATCAGGTTGCCCTCGCCGGTGAAGACCAACGGGTTGATCTCCAGCATCACGCCGTCCTTGTCGCGGAAGGCGCGGTAGGCCCCGAGGATCACCCGGGTGGCGTCGGCGACGGCCGAGCCCGGCAGGCCGAGCTTGAAGGCGAGTTCGCGGGCCTGGAAGGCCTGCATGCCGACGGCCGGTTCCACGGAGATCTTGACAATCGAATCCGGATGGTTCTCGGCCACTTCCTCGATGTCCATGCCGCCTTCGGTGGACCCGATGACGATGACGCGCTGCTCGGCGCGGTCGAGCACGAAGCCGAGGTAGAGCTCCTTGGCGATGTTGACGCCGCCTTCCACGTAGAGGCGGTTCACCATCTTGCCGGCCGGGCCGGACTGATGGGTGACGAGCTTGCGGCCGAGCATCTTCTCGGCGGCTTCTTCGACGTCATGCTCGGACTTGCAGACCTTCACGCCGCCGGCCTTGCCGCGGCCGCCGGTGTGCACCTGGGCCTTCACCACCCATACCGAACCGCCGATCTCGCGCGCCCGGTAGGCCGCCTGCTCGGGGCTGTAGGCAAGGCCGCCCTTGGGGATCGGCACGCCGAACTTGGCGAGAATTTCCTTCGCCTGATATTCATGGATATCCATGGGTCACTTCCTCTGGAACGATGTTCTGGGGGAGAGCCGGAGACCGATCGACCTCGGTCGTGGTTCACCCCTCTCCCTGGCCCTCCCCCACAAGGGGGGAGGGGACGCTGATCCGGCTGTGGAGGCTGACCGGCCGACCGGTTCTTCGCCCGACCCTTGTCCCGGCGCTCCCTCCCCCCTTGTGGGGGAGGGTCGGGGAGAGGGGGGAACCGCCCCGGTCAGATCCGTTCGCTCACGCCGCCTTGGCGTTCGCCTTCGACTTCTCGGCGATCGCGTCGGCCACCATCACGATGTTCTGGGCCATGCGGGCGGAGGCGGCGTCGATGAGGCGGCCGTCGAGGGACGCGGCGCCCTTGCCCTGGGCGGCGGCTTCGTCGAGGGCGACGAGCACGCGGCGGGCGCGGTCGACTTCGGCCGGCGGGGGCGAGAACACGTCGTTGGCGAGCGCGATCTGCGAGGGATGGATGGCCCACTTGCCTTCGCAGCCGAGCACGGCGGCGCGCTTGGCGGCCTTCACATAGTCCTCCGGCGAGGAGAAGTCGCCGAACGGCCCGTCGATGGCGCGAAGACCGTAGGCGCGGCAGGCTGTGACCATGCGGTCGATGGCGGCGTGCCACTGGTCGCCCGGATAGTCCGGGTTGAGGCCGCCGATGACCACGGTGCGCGACCGGCGCGAGGCGGAGAAGTCGGCGACGCCGAAGTGCAGGGCTTCCAGATTGCGGGCGGCGGCGATCGCCTCCACGTTGGCCATGCCGAGGGTGGTCTCGATCAGGGCCTCGAGGCCGATCTCGTTCGGGATCGCCTTGGCTTCACGGATCTGCGCCACCATGGCTTCCACCATGTAGACGTCGCCCGGCACGCCGACCTTGGGGATCAGGATGGTGTCGAGATGTTCGCCGGCCTGCTCGACCACGTCAACCACGTCGCGGTACATCCAGTGGGTGTCGAGGCCGTTGATGCGCACCGACATGGTCTTGCCGCGCTCGCGCCACGGCATTTCCTTCAGCGCCTTGATGATGTTCTCGCGGGCCGTGACCTTGTCGTTCGGCGCGACGGCGTCTTCCAGGTCGAGGAAGATGAAGTCGACCTCGGAGTTGAGGGCCTTCTCGAACATCTGCGGGTTGGAGCCCGGAACCGCCAGCTCGGAGCGCTGAACGCGCGTCTTGACCGGCTTGTACTGGGTGAAGCTCATGGGGTGTTCCTCCGGAGGGCGCGGCTCTTGTGGCGCGCCGGGAATTTTGGGTCGAGCGTCGGGGTTCACCCCCCACTCCAACTCTCCCCCTCAAGGGGGGAGAGAGCCGGTCGGAGGGTGGTGCTTGCGTCGGCGTCTTTCACGTCGGCCGGTTCTGATCCGGAACCGCCTCGGGACCCTCTCCCCCCTCGAGGGGGAGAGTGGGAGAGGGGGGGGCTCCACCCTCTCCGGCAAACCTCACGCGGCCGCGGCGGTCACGTTGCGGCGGGCGCCGTAGTAGGCCTGGGCGGCGGCGACGCCGGAGCCGAACTCGATCTTGGCGCCGCAGTCGACGAGGGCCATCTCGGCGGCCGCGACGGCACCGAGGAGCATCAGCTCGTTGGTGGCGCCCAGGTGACCGATGCGGAAGACCTTGCCGGACAGCTTGTTGAGGCCCGAGCCGAAGGAGACGCCGTAGCGGTCGTAGGCGCGGCGGATCACCTGCACGGCGTCCACGTTGGACGGGACCCAGATGGCCGACACGGTGTCGGAGTGCCACTTGGGCTCCTTGGCGACGAGGTCGAAGCCCCAGGCCTTCACCGCTTCACGGACGCCCGAGGCGACGTGGTTGTGACGGATGAAGACGTTCTCCAGGCCCTCTTCGAAGAGAAGGTCGAGGGAGGCGCGCAGGCCGCGCAGGAGAACGGTGGCCGGCGTGTAGGGGAAGTAGCCGTCCTTGTTCATGCGCGTCATGTCTTCGAAGGAGAAGAAGCAGCGCGGGAACTTGGAGGACTTGTGCGCCTCGAGCGCCTTCTGGCTGACGCAGATGATGGCGAGGCCGGTCGGCAGCATGAAGCCCTTCTGCGAGCCCGACACGATGCCGTCGACGCCCCACTCGTCCATGCGGAAGTCGATCGAGGCGACCGAGGACACGCCGTCGATGTAGAGGAGGGCCGGGTGGCCGGCGGCGTCGAGCGCCTTGCGCATGCCGGCGACGTCGGAGGTGACGCCCGTCGCGGTCTCGTTCTGGGTGCCGAGCACCGCCTTGATCTTGTGCTCCTTGTCGGCCGCCAGGATGTCGTGGAAGGTTTCCACCGGGACGCCTTCGCCCCACTCCACGTCCACCACCTGGGTCTCGAAGCCGAGACGCTGGCACATGTCGGCCCAGAGCAGCGAGAACTGGCCAAAGGTGGAGATGAGGACCTTGTCGCCCGGGTTGAGCGTGTTGGTCAGCACCGCTTCCCAGCCGCCGGTGCCGGAGGACGGGTAGATGAAGGGCTGGCCGGTCTCGGTCTTGAAGATCTTCTTCAGGTCGGCGAACAGCGGCAGGGTCAGCTTCGGAAAGTCAGGAGAGCGCATGTCCTCCTGCGGCAGGTTCATTGCACGGCGGACCTGATCCGGAACGTTGGTGGGACCGGGAATGAAAAGGCCGGAGTGGTAGCGCATGGGGTCTCCTCGGGGCGTAGGGCGCGCGGTTGGGGTTCCGCGCAGGTCTCGTCGCTCGCCCTTCGGCCGTTCGGCGCGCCGGGCTCCTCACCCGGCGACCGCCCTGTCCGTGGCGGGCTCCTCCTGCGGCGGACAATGTGTCGGCACCCTTGCGGTGAACAGAACGATTTTCTTCAAGAGACCGACAGTTCATCTGAAGGTGCGGTGCAACATTTCGCGTATCGGGACCATGTTAAGCTTGGGAGGCACCATTCTGGCCTTCCGCGTGCCTAGAAGATGCGAAGTCATCTACTGCGCAATAGGGGTCATCTATCAAACTCCACGTGATGCGACAGCCCACCGCAGTGGAAATGCGCAAAGCGCGCCCCTGCAACGCCACGGCCGCGGCTCGGCGGGGCGGTTCGCGAGAAGGGTTTCCCGGATTCGGCCTTTGGATTGCGCGCCGCGCGTGCCGGGGGCGAATGCAAAAAGACCCCCGGTGGGGCCGAGGGTCTGCGGTGTGCGTCGGTTTTGCGAAAGGTTTCCAGACTATTGGAACGCCGTCTCCAGGAAGCTGCGGAGCTTGCGGCTGTGCAGGCGTTCCGGCGGCATCTGGCGAAGCTTTTCCATGGCCAGGATCCCGATCTCCAGGTGCTGGCTGACCTGCCGCCGGTAGAAGGCGCTCGCCATGCCGGGCAGCTTCAGCTCGCCGTGGAGCGGCTTGTCGGAGACGCAAAGGAGAGTGCCGTAGGGCACGCGGAAGCGGAAGCCGTTCGCCGCGATGGTGGCGGACTCCATGTCGAGCGCGATGGCGCGCG
Source organism: Mongoliimonas terrestris (assembly GCF_001927285.1). Classification (GTDB taxonomy): domain Bacteria; phylum Pseudomonadota; class Alphaproteobacteria; order Rhizobiales; family Pleomorphomonadaceae; genus Chthonobacter; species Chthonobacter terrestris. The sequence continues at coordinate 317,668 of NZ_MSIG01000005.1, forward strand.
ACTGGCTGAAGCGCTGCACCGGCTCGCGGTGATCGCGGAGTTCCCAGTTGCGGTTGTCAATGGTGGCGACTGTGCCGGTGCGCATGATGCGCTTCAGCTCCCAGCCCTCCAGGCCCGTCACCTCCTCCACCGCCTGTTCCAGGGCGACCTGGATCTCGGCGAGCGCCGGAATGGGAATCCACACCGGCAGGTCGGCGTCGAGCACGTGGTCCTCGCGCACATAGCCGTGGGCGAGCACGTAGTCGCCAAGCTTCTGGCTGTTCCTGAGGCCCGCGCAGTGGCCGAGCATCAGCCAGGCGTGCGGGCGGAGGACGGCGATGTGGTCGGTGATCGTCTTGGCGTTGGAGGGGCCGACGCCGATGTTGACGAGGGTGATGCCCGAGTGGTTGTCGCGTGTGAGGTGGTAGGTCGGCATCTGCGGCAGCCGCGGCGGCGCCTCGCCGGAGGACGGCGCGTGCTCGCCGAGGCGGGTGACGAGGTTGCCGGGCTCCACAAAGGCCGTGTACTCGCCGGTGCCGCTCGCCATCATCTCGCGCGCCTTGGCGGCGAACTCGTCCACGTAGAACTGGTAGTTGGTGAAGAGCACGAAGTTCTGGAAATGGGCAGGCGACGTCGCGGTGTAGTGCTGCAAGCGGTGCAGCGAGTAGTCGATGCGCGGCGCCGTGAACGGCGCGAGCGGCAGCGGTTCGCCGGCGCGCGGCTCCAGCGTGCCGTTGACGATCGCGTCGTCCGTGATGGCAAGGTCCGGCACGTCGAAGAGGTCGCGGAGCGGGCGGGGCAGGGCCTCCACCAGGGTGCCTTCCACGTGCGCGCCTTCGAAGAAGGCGAAGTGGAGCGGGATGGGCACGTCGCTCTCGCCGATCTCCACCGGGACCGCGTGGTTGCGGATCACCTGGGTGAGCTGGTCGACCAGATAGTCGCGGAAGAGCGCCGGGCGCGAGATGGTGGTGGTGTAGGTGCCCGGACCCGGCACGTGGCCGTAGGAGAGGCGCGAGTCGGCCAGATCGTGGGTGTCGGTGGTGATGCGGATCGCCGGGTAGCAGGCGCGGGTGCGGCCGTCGGGCACGTGGCCGTGGGTCACCCGGTCGAAGGCCTCCCGGAGGAAGGTGGTGTTCCGCTCGTAGATCTCGATCAGCCGGTCGACGGCGGCGCGCGGGTCGTCGAAGGTCTCGAAGGGGCGGGGGTCCGGGCGGTGCACCGGCGCGGCGGGCCTGATCCTGTCGTTCATCGTTTCTCTCGGTACAAGAAGCCTGACTTGTACCCGATGTCGGATATCACAGTGTGACGCTTTCCGCGCGGGTTTTCTTCATTTGCTAACAAACCGTTGACAAACAAGGTTTTTTGCCCGGTGGACGCTTAACCCGGCGTTTACCGTGTCGGGCCATTCTCCTGTGCATGGCAGGGGTATCGAGACCCCGCCCCGTTCCGGTTCTGCGTCAAGGGTGGGTAGTGGCCATGAATGTCCATAGTCGGCGGACGAGCGTTTTTGCGTCCGGGTCCGGTCTCGATACCACCGCCAGCGTAAAGCCCGATTGGCTCGACCAGATCATCGTCGGGGACTGCGTGGCGGCGCTGGAGCGCCTGCCGAAGCAGTCGGTGGACGTGATCTTCGCCGATCCGCCGTACAACCTTCAACTCGGCGGCGACCTCACCCGGCCGGACCAGTCCAAGGTGGACGCGGTCGACGACGCCTGGGACCAGTTCGAGAGCTTCGAGGCCTACGACGCCTTCACCCGCGCCTGGCTGCTCGCCTGCCGGCGGGTGCTGAAGCCGAACGGCACGATCTGGGTGATAGGCTCCTACCACAACATCTTCCGCGTCGGCGCGGTGATGCAGGACCTCGGGTTCTGGGTGCTGAACGACATCGTCTGGCGCAAGGCCAACCCGATGCCGAACTTCCGCGGCAAGCGGTTCACCAACGCGCACGAGACCATGATCTGGGCGTCGAAGTCGAAGGATGCCAAGAGCTATACTTTCAATTACGAGGCCATGAAGGCCTTCAACGACGACCTGCAGATGCGCTCCGACTGGATGCTGCCGATCTGCACGGGCAACGAGCGCCTGAAGGACGACGCCGGCACCAAGGTGCATCCGACCCAGAAGCCGGAGGCGCTGCTCTACCGGGTGCTTCTGTCGTCCACCAACCCGGGCGACGTGGTGCTCGACCCCTTCCTCGGCACCGGCACCACCGCGGCGGTCGCCCGGCGCCTCGGCCGGCATTTCGTCGGGGTGGAGCGCGACCGGGGCTATGCGGAGCATGCGCGCGCTCGGATCGACGCGGTGGAACCCATCGCCGAGGGCAGCCTGCAGGCGACGACGCCGAAGCGGGCGGAGCCGCGCATTCCGTTCGGCAGCCTTCTGGAGAGCGGGCTGATCGCCCCCGGCGCGCACCTGACCGACGCCCGCCGCCGCTTCGTGGCGGAGGTGCGGGCCGACGGGTCGCTCGCCGCCTACGGGGAAACCGGTTCGATCCACCGCATGGGCGCCCGGGTGCAGGGGCTCGACGCCTGCAACGGCTGGACCTTCTGGCACACGGACATCGGCGGCGCGCTGCAGCCGATCGACGTGCTCCGCGGCGAGATCCGCCGGCGGATCGGTGCCATGGGCGCCTGAACGCGGCAGGTCGTGGCCGGCTGATCCGGCGCGTGCAGCGAGCATTGCCGAAGTGAAAAAACCCTCTCCGTTGCCGGAGAGGGTCGAATATCGAATAAAGTATATGGTTATCTGCCGTCGTGGCCAGCAACGGACCCGGCGGCGTGTTCGTTTTTCAAACGCCCTCTCCTCTAAGCAGAAACCCGGTGATTTGCAACGGCCGGGGACGATCGTCACGCATTAAATTGACTGATCCGCCGTTGTAACAAATCGGATTTCGGCACACGCCGTTGGCGCGCGCCGGCTTCCTGGCCAAGGTGGCAAAGCATCCGCGGACGAGCGGCCGGCCGGGGATCAACGCCGCGGGCGGCGGGTGGCGCCGGGGAGAGCCGCCTCGACGGCCTTGCGCATCACCGTCGGCAGGGCCTCGTCGGCCACTGCGGAACGGGGCGCCCACCACGAATCGGCCGGGGCGGGCGCGTCGGCCTCGGCGGTGAGGACGCTCAGAATCAGATGGAAGTGGGTGAAGGTGTGCTCCACCCGGCCAGCGGGCCGCCAATCCGCCGGGAAGGGCGCGCTCGCAATGCCGGCGTTGGAGGGATCTTCCGTCCAGGGCGATCCGGGCACGCCGGTCATGCCGCCGAGGAGGCCCTTGTCCGGCCGGCGCACCAGGAGCACCGCGCCGTCGGACCGGGTCGCCACGAAGGCGGTGCCGTGCCGGGTGGGTCGGTCCTTCTTCGGGCTCTTGCGCGGATAGGTTTCCTGCAGGCCGGCCGCCCGCGCAACGCAGGCGGCGGCGAACGGGCAGAGGGCGCAGGCCGGCCGCTTCGGCGTGCAGATGGTGGCGCCGAGGTCCATCATGGCTTGGGCGAAATTGCCGGGGCGGGCATCGGGCGTCAACTGGTCGGTGAGGCGGCGGATCTCCGGCTTGGCGGCGGGCAGGGGCGTCTCCACCGAGAAGAGGCGGGTGACGACCCGCTCCACATTGCCGTCCACCACAACGGCGCGCCGGTCGAACGCGATGGCCGCCACCGCTGCCGCCGTGTAGGCGCCGACGCCGGGCAGGGCGCGCAGGCCCTCCTCGGTGTCGGGGAAACGGCCGTCGTGCTCTGCCGCGACCGCGTCCGCACAGGCCTTGAGGTTGCGCGCGCGGGAGTAGTAGCCAAGGCCCGCCCAGGCGCGCATGACATCGTCCCGGTCTGCGGCGGCGAGGTCCTGGAGCCGCGGCCAGCGGGTGGTGAAGGCCTCGAAATAGCTCTTCACCGCCGCCACGGTGGTCTGCTGCAGCATGATCTCGGACAGCCACACCCGATAGGGATCCGGCAGGACGCCGACGGCCCGATCCTCCGGCGGCACGCGCCAGGGCAGCCGCCGGGCGTTCCGATCATACCAGGCGAGGAGGTCGGCGGGATTCGGGGCTGGACGCTGCATGGGCGACAGGGTTGGCCGGCCGGGCGGCGATTTGCAAGCGGCGGCTCGGGTGCCGCGATGTGGATTGCGGGCAGGGCGTCGGCGGCCGGTTGACAGGGGAGCGCGAAGGCGCCTTCATCCGCGGACGAGACCCGTTGCGCCGGACCAATTGTCCGAACGCCCGGGTGCGGACCTGGCGACCAGGAAGGATATCGTGGCCAACGACAAGCCCGCCTTCGCCTACAAGGGCGCGCGGCCGCTCGCCGACATCGTCGGCGGGGCGCTTTCGGCTGCCTGCCGCAAGCGTGGATTCGCCACGGTCGACCTCATCCAGCACTGGCCGGACATTGTCGGCCCGGCCTACGCCACCTCGACCTCGCCGGACCGGCTGTCGTGGACGCGCAAGCCCAAGGGTCTGATCACCGAGGACGAGCACGAGCCGGCGCTCCTCACCGTGCGCTGCACCGGGGCGGCGTCGCTGCGCTTCACCCACGAGCTGCCGCAGGTGATCGAGCGCATCAACATGTTCTTCGGCTATCGCTGCGTCGGCCGCATCCGCCTCGTGCAGCTGCCCGTCGCCCGGATCGAGCGGCCGGTGCGGCCGGCGCCCGGCCCGGTGTCGCCGGAGGCGGCGGAGACGGTGCGGCAGGCGGCCGCCGGCATCGAGGACGACGGGCTGCGTGCCGCGCTGGAACGGCTCGGCCGGGCCGTCGCGGGCCGGGCCTCGCGCCCGACGTCGACGCGCTGACAGGCGGTCGAACGGCCGATCCATTCACGAAAACCTGACCGCCGCACCTGTTCCGGGCGACCGGGACCTTTGAATTCGGCGCCCGGCTGCCATAGTTTCGACCGGACCGAAGAAGACCATGACCCGGCCGCCGACAGTGCGGCCGAACGGAGGACCGAGACGCCGATGATGACCCGCCGCCGCTTCCTGGCAACCGCCGGCACGACCGCTCTAGTGCTCGCGCTGGTGCCGTCCTTCCCGTTCGCCGCCTTCGCGCAGGACGGCACCGTGGACGTCGAGGCCCTGATGGACTCCGGCCCGCTGCCGGAGAAGATGCTGGGCGACCCGAACGCCAAGGTGACGGTGGTGGAATACGCCTCCATGACCTGCGGCCACTGCGCGGCCTTCCATGAGAAGACCTATCCGCAGCTGAAGGCGGACTATATCGACACCGGCAAGGTGCGGTTCGTGTTCCGCGAGTTCCCGCTCGATCCGCTCGCCGCCGCCGGCTTCATGCTGGCGCGCAACGCCATGGGCGACACCTATTTCGACGTGGTCGACCTTCTGTTCGAAAAGCAGCGCGACTGGGCCTATTCGGACGACCCGGTGACGGCGCTGCGCACGCTCGCCAAGCAGTTCGGCTACACCGACGCGACCTTCGAGCAGACCCTTTCGGACCAGCCGCTGCTCGACAACATCAACGCCGTGCGCGAGCGCGGCGAGAAGGAATTCGGCGTCAACTCCACGCCGACCTTCTTCATCAACGGTCAGCGCCACCGCGGCGCCATGTCGATGGAAGAGATGGCCAAGATCCTCGATCCCATGCTGCAGGGCTGATGGATCGCGCCGGATGGCCGCTTGCCGGCGGCCACCGGGACAAACTGGTTGATATCCTCGCCGGCCGGCGTCGCGCACCCTTGCCAAGGGTCGCCCGCCGGCCGTCTTGTTTTCCGGCCGCTCCGACGCTGCGACTGGCAGCCCGGGCGGGCGGACCGAGACGGTGGGCATGAAGTTCGAGAAGCTGCGCATCCGGGGGTTCAAGACCTTCGTGGAGCCGACCGAGTTCCTGATCGAGCCGGGCCTTACCGGTGTGGTTGGGCCGAACGGCTGCGGCAAGTCGAACCTCGTGGAAGCCCTCCGCTGGGTGATGGGCGAGAACTCCTACAAGAACATGCGCGCGTCCGGGATGGACGACGTGATCTTCTCCGGCTCGGCCAAGCGCCCCGCGCGGAACGCCGCCGACGTGACGCTGGTGCTGAGCAACGCCGACCGCACCGCGCCTGCCGCCTTCAACGATGCGGACGTGCTGGAGATCTCCCGCCGGATCGAGCGGGAAGAGGGCTCGGTCTACCGCATCAACGGCCGGGACGTGCGGGCGCGCGACGTGCAGCTGCTGTTCGCCGACGCCTCTACCGGCGCCCGTTCGCCCGCCATGGTGCGCCAGGGGCAGATCGGCGAGCTGATCGCCGCCAAGCCGACGGCGCGCCGCGCCATCCTGGAAGAGGCGGCAGGAATTTCCGGCCTGCACTCGCGCCGGAACGAGGCCGAGCAGCGCCTCAGGGCCGCCGAGACCAACCTCACCCGGCTCGAGGACGTGGTGAAGGAGATCGAGACCCGGCTGGAGAGCCTGCGTCGCCAGGCCCGGCAGGCGGCGCGCTACCGTGGCCTTTCGGCGGACATCCGCAAGCACGAGGCGGTGTCCGCCTGGCTGCGCTGGACCGAAACGGATGCCGCCGCGATCGCGGCCGAGCAGGCGGTGACGGCCATTCTCGCCGACGCCGCCACCCGGCAGGCCGCCCAGGCCGAGGCAGCGCGCCTGCAGGCGATCGCCGCCCACCAGCTGCCGGCGCTTCGCGACGACGCCGTACGCGCCGCCGCCGCGCTGCAGCGGCTTAAGGCGGCGCTGGCGGAGTCCGAGGCGGAGGAGCGGCGCGTGCGCGAGCGGCTGTCCGACCTCGGCCGACGGGCCGGCGAGATCCTGCGCGACCGCGACCGGGAGGCGGCGCTCGTCGCCGACAACGACGCCCATCTGCAAGCTCTGGTGGACGAGGCGGAAGCGCTGGCTGCGGCCTCCGAGGACGACGCCGCGGAGGCGGAGGTCGCTGCCGCCCGCTGCGCCGAGGCGGAGGAGGCGGTGACCGCCGTGGAGATGCGCCTTGCCGAGGCGACGCGCGCCCATGCGGACGCGGCCGCGCGGCGCGACGCGCTGATCCGCGCCCGGCGGGAGGCGGTGGACCGGCTCGCGCGTCTGGAGCGCGACCTTGAAACGCTCGACCGGGATCTCGCCGGACTGCGCGCCACCCTCGACGCGGACAGCGGCATCGCCGACGCCAGGCTCGAGGCCGAGATGGCGGCGGAGACGCTGCTGGAGGCGGAGGACGCGGTCGCCGCCGCCGAGGCGGAGACCGTCGCCGCCGAGGCAGCCGAACGGGCCGCGCGCGGGCCACTCGGCGAGGCGGAGAAGCACCAGAACCGTCTCGACACCGAGGCGAGGACGCTCGCCAAGGTGCTGAACCTGGAGATCGGGGCCCTGTTTCCGCCGCTCGTCGACCAGCTCACCGCCGCGCCCGGCTACGAGCTCGCCCTCGGGGCGGCGCTCGGCGATGACATCGAGGCGTCCATCGACACCGCCGCGCCGGCCCACTGGGCCGACCCGGGCTCGGCCGCGGGAGACCCGGCGTTGCCGGAAGGGGCGGTGCCGCTGTCGCGCTTCGTGAAGGGGCCGCCGCTGGTGCAGCGCCGTCTGGCGCAGATCGGCGTGGTGGACCGCCGCGAGGGCCCGCGTCTCCGGCTGGCGCTGGCGCCGGGACAGCGACTGATCAGCCCGGAGGGGGACCTCTGGCGCTGGGACGGCTATGTGGCCGTCGCCGGCGCGCCGACGCCCGCCGCCCAGCGTCTGGCCTCGCGAAACCGCCTCGCCGAACTCGACGCGCAGCGGGCCGATGCGGCGCGCGTGGCGGCCGACAAGCGGCGCCTGCTCGCCGACGCCCAGGCGACCGCGCGCGCCACCGCCGAGCGGCTGAAGATGGCACGCGACGGCGCCCGGTTGGCCTCCGGGGCGGTGTCGGAAGCGCGCGACCGGCTGGCCCGGGCCGAGCGGGCGCTCGCCGACGTGGCGGCCCGGGCGGAGGCGCTGGCCGACCAGCGCCGGCGGCTCGCCGACGACGTGGCGGACGCGCGGGGTCGGGCCGAGGAGGCGGCCGAGGCCGAGGCGGATCTGCCCGATGCGGACAGCCTGACGGCCGAGGTCCAGGCGGCCCGCATGGCCGCGGCGGAAGCCCGGGTGGCTTTCGCGGAGGCGCGCTCCGCCGCCGAGGCCCTGGCGCGCGAGCAGGACGGGCGCGCCCGTCGCCTGCGGGCGATCGCGGCGGAACGGCAGGCCTGGTCTGGCCGTGTCGCGAACGCGCAGCAGCACCTGGACGACCTCGCGGCGCGGCTCGACGAGGTGGAGGCCGAGCGCGCCGACCTCCTGGATCGGCCCGACGAGATCGCGGCGGCGCGCCACCAGCTGCAGCGCACGATCGGCCAGGCGGAAGTCGCGGCCCGGACGGCGGCCGACCGGCTGGCGTCGGGCGAGGCGGAGGAAGCGGAGGCGAGCCGCCGGGCGTCGGACGCGCTGAAGGCCCTCTCCGACAGCCGGGAGGGGAGGGCGCGGGCGGAGGAGCGGTTCGAAGCCCTGAAGACCCGCCGCGCCGAGCTGGCGGCGGACATCCGCGACCGGTTCGAGTGCCCGCCCTTCGCCCTTCGCAAGCTGGCCGAGATCGACGGCGACGGACCGCCGCCCGACATGGCCGCCGTCGAGGCGCGCCTGGACCGGCTTCGCCAGGAGCGCGATCGGCTCGGCGGCGTGAACCTCCAGGCCGAGGAGGAGGCCGCCGAGGTGGAGGCGCGGCTCGACACGCTGGTGCACGAGCGGGAGGACGTGATCGAGGCGATCCGCCGGCTGCGGCAGGGCATCCAGAGCCTCAACAAGGAAGCGCGCGAGCGGCTGATGGCCGCCTTCGACGTGGTCAACGGCCATTTCCAGCGCCTATTCGGACATCTGTTCGGTGGTGGCGACGCCAGCCTGAAGCTGGTCGACAGCGACGATCCGCTGGACGCCGGGCTGGAGATCTTCGCCCGCCCGCCGGGCAAGAAGCCCTCCACCATGACGCTTCTCTCCGGCGGCGAGCAGGCGCTGACGGCGCTCGCGCTCATCTTCGCGGTCTTTCTCACCAATCCGGCGCCGATCTGCGTGCTCGACGAGGTGGACGCGCCGCTCGACGACGCCAACGTGGAGCGCTACTGCGACCTCCTGGACGAGATGGCGCGGACCACCGACACGCGCTTCGTGGTGATCACCCACAACCCCATCACCATGGCGCGCATGAACCGCCTGTTCGGCGTCACCATGGTGGAGCGCGGCGTCTCGCAGCTGGTCTCGGTGGATCTGGAAGCCGCCGAAGCGTTCCGGGAGGTCGGCTGAAGCCGGCGGGAAGAGGCTTCACCCGAGGCCTCACGACGACTTCCGGCTTAAGCCCGGGCACCTAAATCGATATGACCCGCAAAGCGCTGCGTCAAACGGTGCAGTGACCCGGAATGCCTGCCAATTCACCTTTCGTTGCAACAACTTAAGGCCTGTTGGCGCGTTCTTGACAGGAAAATGGGCCGTGACTATGGTGCGCGCGACTTTCGGGGTGCCCCCCAAATCCCAGGATTTCAGGGCGTTTCGAGTTCGCCTGGCCGTTCTGTCATAGGGCTCGATGCCCGCGATGGGGCGCTGACGACGAGCGAGGACGCATGGTCATGGGAAGCGACGGGGCACCTGAGGGCGACCGGATCGACGCGCGGCTGAAAGAGCTCAAGGACAGGCTCGAAGCGGAGCGCCGTCGGGACGCGGAACGGCGCGGCAGCGGGCGGAGCGACAACTCCGGCATGGGGCAGGCGCTGAAACTGGGGTCGGAGTTCGTGGCCGGTGTCCTTGTGGGCGCGGGTCTCGGATATGCGATCGACTACTATGTGGGCACGTCCCCGTGGGGTCTGATCGTGTTTCTCCTCCTCGGCTTCGCGGCGGGACTCCTCAACGTTTTGAGGGCGGCGGGCATGGTCGCGGAACCGGATCCACACCGGTTCAAGCGGCCGCCGGAACCACCCCGAGACGATAAGGACACTTGAGAATCGGCGGTGCATGGGCGACACGTCGCCTCGCTCGCCGATCGGTCGAGACAGACTTTACGAGCTTGAAGCGCGCTTCGAAGCGGAGGGGACCCCGAGTGGCGAACGATCCGATCCATCAGTTCCAGATCTCGAAGATCCTCGACATCTCCATCGGCGGCCTCGATTTCTCGTTCACCAACTCCTCGCTCTTCATGGTCGCCACCGTGGCGGCGGCCAGCGGTTTCCTCGCCTGGGCGACCTCCACCCGCTCCATGGTGCCGGGCCGCGCCCAGACGGTGGCCGAACTCTCCTACGAGTTCGTCGCCAACACGCTGCGCTCGTCGGCCGGCACGGAGGGTATGCGTTTCTTCCCGCTGGTGTTCTCGCTGTTCATGTTCGTCCTGGTGGCGAACCTCTTCGGCATGATCCCCTTCTTCTTCACGGTGACGAGCCACATCATCGTGACCTTCGCGCTCGCCATGCTGGTGATCGGCACGGTTACGGTATACGGCTTCATGCGCCACGGGTGGCACTTCCTCGGCCTCTTCGTGCCGCACGGGGTGCCTGCGGCGGTGGTGCCGCTGGTGTCGGCGATCGAGGTGATCTCGTTCCTCTCCCGGCCGATCAGCCTCTCGGTTCGTCTCTTCGCCAACATGCTGGCCGGCCACATCACCCTCAAGGTGTTCTCCGGCTTCGTGGCGACGCTGACCGGCCTCGGCGCGCTCGGCATCTTCGGCGCGATCCTGCCGCTCGCCATGACGGTGGCGCTGACCGCCCTCGAATTCCTGGTGGCTTTCCTCCAGGCCTACGTCTTCACGATCCTGACCTGCATGTATCTCAACGACGCCCTTCATCCGGGCCATTGAGACCGGGATCGACGAAGCTCATCGGCAAGACTGATCCAAGTTCCGATAGATAAATTCCAAAGGAGCATCACGATGGAAGCTGAAGCTGCGAAGTACCTCGGCGCTGGTATCGCCACCCTCGGCATGGCGGGCGCCGCCCTCGGCCTCGGCAACATCTTCGGCAACTTCCTGTCGGGCGCCCTGCGCAACCCGTCGGCTGCCGATGGCCAGTTCGGCCGCCTCATCCTCGGCTTCGCCGTGACGGAAGCGCTCGGCATCTTCTCGCTGCTGATCGCGCTTCTGCTGCTGTTCGCCGTCTGATTTCAGACGGTCGGCGTCCGGGGCGGTCCCGCCCCGGATGTCCCTAGCAGCGCCGAACGACGGCGTCGCGCCGCCCCATCGGGTGGCCGATCCGCCTACCCGACACCCCGCCCGTTGCGGGGTGTTCGTTCGGTAGACCGAGGAACACGCTCGCCCGTCGCCGTCGACGGTGATCGAGGAGCCGGAGCAGTCGATGACCCTGTTCATCACCCCCGCCTTCGCCCAGACGCAGGCCCCTGGTGCGCCGGAAGCCGGTATCAGCGTGCCGCCGGTGGCGCCGGAATCGCCCGAACTCGGCGACACCCACTCGGAAGTGGGGCACGCGGCCGAGGCGGAGCACGGCGGCGCCTTCCCGCCGTTCGACCCGACGTATTTCGGATCACAGCTCCTTTGGCTGGCGATCACCTTCGGCTTCTTCTACTGGATCCTCTCCACCAAGCTGCTGCCGCGTCTCGGCGGCATCCTGGAGGTCCGCCAGGACCGGATCGGGGCCGACCTCAAGGAAGCCGAGCGCAGCCGGGCCGAGACCGACGCCGCCATCGCGGCCTACGAGCAGGCTCTCGCCGAGGCCAAGCAGAAGGCGGGCGTGATCGCGGCCGAGACCCGCGCGACGCTCACCGCCGACCTCGACAGCCGTCGCAAGGCGATCGAAGCCGACCTGTCGGCGCGTGTGGTGGAGGCCGAGGGCCGCATCTCGGCCATCAAGGCCCAGGCGCTCGCCGAGGTGGACGCCATCGCGACCGAGACCACCGAGGCCATCGTGGCGACGCTCATCGGCGACAGCTCGCAGGCGGAAGCCGCCGCCGCCGTCGCGTCCGTGCAGAAGGGCTGAGGGCACCATGTTCGACGCAACCATTTGGGCCTTCGTCGGTCTCATCCTCTTCTTCGTGCTGATCGGCGCCCTTGGCGTGTTCCGCACCATCGGCACCCTGCTGGACAAGCGCGGCGCCGCCATCGCCAACGAACTGGACGAGGCACGCCGCCTGCGCGAGCAGGCCGCTGCGCTCCTCGTGGAGTACCAGGGCAAGCGCGCCGCGGCCGAAAAGGAAGCGGCCGAGATCGTGGACAACGCCAAGGCCGAGGCCGACCGCCTCGCCGCCGACGCCGAAGCCTCGCTGAAGGACATGGTGGAGCGCCGCACCCGCGCCACCGAAACCAAGATCGCCCAGGCGGAAGCCCAGGCGCTTGCCGAGGTCCGGGCGCTCGCGGCCGACGTGGCGGTCCGCGCCGCCACCCAGATCCTCGGCACCCGCGTGACCGGCGACGTCGCCGCGACCCTGGTCTCGCGCGGCATCGCCGACGTGAAGGCACGCTTGAACTGAGGGTGCGCAGGTTTGGGTACGAGAGGCGGCTGATTGGCCGCAACGCGTGATCCGCAAGAAGCCCGGTGCGAACGCGCCGGGCTTTTTTGGTTTCGGGCAGGGGGCTGGATTGCTTGCTGCATCCTGTCCTTTCCTCGTCATGATCCGGTTCGTCCGGACCAGCCACGCCTTGGGCCGCCTTGAAAGCGTGGGTGGTCCGCCTGCGCGGACCATGACGAGCGAAACGAGTGGAACTGGCGGGTAGGGAACGTGGTGGTCGGCGCCGGAGGAGTGCCTTTGCCGCCCTTCCTCGTCATGGCCCGGTTCATCCGGACCAGCCACGCTTTACGCCGGCTTGAAAGCGCGAGTGGTCCGCCTGCGCGGACCTTGACGAGCGAAACGAGTGGGCTGGCGGGGAGGGAACGTGGTGGTCGGTGCCGGAGGAGTGCCGTTGCCGCCATTCCTCGTCATGGTCCGGTTCAGCCGGCACAGCCACGCTTTGCGCCGGCTTGAAAGCGTGGGTGGTCCGCCTACGCGGACCATGACGAGCGAGACGAGTGGGGCTGGCGGGGAGGGAACGTGGTGGTCGGTGCCGGGGTGGTGCCGTTGCCGCCCTTCCTCGTCATGGTCCGGTTCAGCCGGCACAGCCACGCTTTGCGCCGGCTTGAAAGCGTGGGTGGTCCGCCTACGCGGACCATGACGAGCGAGGCGGGAGACGGGGCGGTGAATGGCACTTTGACGCGGGGGCTCATCGTCATCGATCGACCTCCACGATCGTCATGGTCCGGTTCATCCGGACCAGCCACGCATACTGCCTAGCTGGGTGCCTGAGCACTGTGTGAGTGGTTCGCCAGTACGGACGATGGCGAGCGCTTTGACTGGCGGTCGGGGGACGGGTGGGGGGGTACGGGTGGCGCCTGTTGCTCCCGTCCGCAGCCGACGGAACCCACCGAGCGCGCCTGTCAGAGGCGCGGCTAAATCCCGCACCGCAAAGACCGGTTAGTGCGCGACCGCCGATTTCACCTGCTGGTCCAACAGATTGCACGACTCGCACAGGGCGTTGAAAACGCATTGGTATCACCTCCGCTTCGGCCGAAGGTGACTTCGGCACAGACCGAGACGGCGGACCCTGATGGGAATGGGGGCGGCGCGTTTATCGAGCCCGCCTATCGGGTCATCGTCGCCTGCGACAGACAGCCACCTCGTTTGGTTTCCACTCCGAACTAAAACAAGGGCACGGGGTCGAGGTGGCGAGGGCAGTGCCGATACGGCGGGTTCATGTCACCTTTCAGAGCCGGCGGACAGGACGGGATTGTCCGCATGGCCGAACGCCCGAGGAGGCCGTATGGAACTCGATCCACTGATCCTGGCGCGCATCCAGTTCGCCTTCACCATCTCCTTCCACATTATCTTTCCGGCCTTCACGATCGGCCTTTCGGCCTGGATCGCGACCCTGCTCGGCATGAGCCTTTGGACCGGCAACGTCCGCTACAAGGACCTCGCCCAGTTCTGGACAAAGATCTTCGCCGTGTCCTTTGCCATGGGCGTCGTCTCCGGCATCGTGCTCACCTACCAGTTCGGCACGAACTGGAGCGAGTTCAGCCTGGCGGTCGGCAACGTGATCGGCCCGCTGATCGGGTTCGAGGTGCTCACCGCCTTCTTCCTGGAGGCGTCCTTCCTCGGGATCATGCTGTTCGGCCGCGATCGGGTGTCGCCGGCGATGCACTTCACGGCGGCGGTGCTGGTGGCGGTCGGCACGGCCATCTCGGCCTTCTGGATCCTGTCGGCGAACTCCTGGATGCAGTTCCCGGCGGGCCACGAGGTCCGCGACGGCATCGCCTACCCGGTCGACTGGTGGCAGGTGATCTTCTCGCCGACGTTCGGCTGGCGGATGGTGCACATGCTGACCGCTGCCTACATCACCACCGGCTTCGTGGTGCTCGCCGTCGGCGCCCGCTTCTGGCTGAAGGGCAAGCATCTGCCGGAAGCCGAGACCATGATGAAGATGGCGCTCGGCATTCTCGTCGTGCTCACACCCGTGCAGGCGGTGATCGGCGACTTCCACGGCCTCAACACCTTGGAGCACCAGCCCGCCAAGATCGCCGCCATGGAGGCGCACTGGGACGGCACCCATCCGGCCGCGCTCGTGCTCTTTGCCATTCCGGATGTGGTCGCCGAGGTGAATCGCTTCGAGATCGCCATCCCGAAGCTCGGCAGCCTGATCCTCACGCACGATCTCAACGGTACCTTTCCGGGCCTGAAGCAGTTCGCGCCCGAGGACCGGCCGCCCGTGCTGCCCGTCTTCATTTCCTTCCGGGTGATGGTGGGCATCGGCCTCCTGATGATCCTCCTCTCCGGCCTCGGCGCCTTCGCCTGGTGGCGCGGCAAGCTGTTTCGGCCGAACCTTCTGATGCAGGTGTTCGCCAACACCTGGCCGCTCGGCTTCATCGCCGTGCTGGCCGGCTGGATCACCACGGAGATCGGCCGGCAGCCCTGGGTGGCCACCGGCCTGATGCGCACAGAGGACGCACTGTCGCCCGTCGGCGCCGCCACGGTGCTGACCTCGCTCATCCTCTTCGTGCTCGTCTACGCGGTGATCTTCGTGTCCGGCGGCTACTACATCAACCGACTGCTGGAAAAGGGTCCCGTCCGGCATGTGCCGAAGGAGCCCCTGCGTCCCACCCGTCCCATGGCGGCGGCGCAGGATTCCGGCCGCATCGCCCTCAGCGCGGGAGAGTGACATGGCCGAACTCGACCTTCCCCTGATCTGGGCCGGCATCATCGGCGTCGCGGTGATCCTCTACGTGATCCTCGACGGCTTCGATCTCGGCTGCGGCATCCTCTTCCCGCTTACCCGCGAGGAACACGAGCGGGACCAGATGATGAACTCGGTGGCGCCCTTCTGGGACGGGAACGAGACCTGGCTGGTGCTCGGCGGCGGCGGACTCTGGGTGGCGTTTCCCGCCGCCTACTCGATCATCATGCCGGCGCTCTACGTGCCGGTGCTGGTGATGCTGCTGGCGCTCATCTTCCGCGGCGTCGCCTTCGAGTTCCGCTGGGTGGCCAAGCCCAACCACCAGCTCTGGGACCTCGCCTTCTGGCTCGGCTCCACGGTGGCGGCCTTCGCCCAGGGCCTGATCCTCGGCGGCCTGCTGCACGGCATCGCCATGGAGCAGGGCCGCTTCTCCGGCGGCACCTTCGACTGGCTGTCGCCCTTCGCCATCATGTGCGGCTTCGGCGTGGTGGCCGGCTATGCGCTGCTCGGCGCCACCTGGCTGCACATGCGCGTGGCGGGCGATCTGGAGAGGCGGGCGAACGAATGGGCGAAGCCGCTTCTCCTCGCGCTGCTCGGCTTCATCCTGGTCGTCAGCATCTGGACTCCGCTCCACGTGGAGCGGATCGCGGCGCTCTGGTTCTCGTGGCCGAACCTTCTCTACCTGTCACCGGTCCCGGTGCTGACGCTGGTGCTGGCGGCGCTCGTCTGGAAGGGCCTCGACGACAAGGCGGCGGCAACGCCTTTCCTCGGCTCGGTCGGCATCTTCGTGCTCGCCTTCGCGGGGCTCGCCATCTCCAACTTCCCCTATCTGGTGCCGCCGAGCCTGACCGTGTGGGACGCGGCCGCCGCGCCGGAATCGCAGATGTTCCTGCTCGTCGGCGTGCTCATCCTCTTGCCGGTGGTGCTCGGCTACACGGTGTTCGTCTACTACACCTTCCGTGGCCGGATCCGGCCGGGGGAGGGGTACCACTGAAGGGGCGGCGGGTCGGCGCGGGCGGTGATCAGACCGACTGCGCCGGCCGCCGCTCAGGCCTCGTCCGTCGCCTCGCCGTCCTGGCGCAAGGGGCGGAAGCTCATGCGGTGGAGCGGGCAGGGGCCGTGGGCGAGGAGCGCCGCCCGGTGGCCGGGTGTGCCGTAGCCCATGTGGCGCTCGAAGCCGTAGGCGGGGAAGAGGCCGGCGTAGGCCGTCATCATCCGGTCGCGCGTGACCTTGGCGACGACGGAGGCCGCCGCGATGGCGGCAACCCGGCCGTCGCCCTTGACGATGGCGGCGCCCTTCAGCCCGCGTGCCGCGACGGCGGGCGGCACGTCCCGCCCGTCGACCAGCACGCCGACGGGGGTCACCGGCAGGGCCGCGAGCGCGCGGCCCATGGCGGCGAGCGTGGCGGCGCGGATGTTGATGCGGTCGATCAGCGCCGCGGAGGCGCTCGCCACCGCCACGTGATGGTCGCGGACGATGGCCTCGAAGCAGGCCTCCCGCTCGGCGACGGAAAGCTGCTTGCTGTCGGTAAGGCAGTCCGGGATCGGCGCGTCGGTGAGTACGACGGCGGCGGTGACCACGGGCCCCGCCCACGGGCCGCGGCCCGCCTCGTCTATGCCGGCGACGAGGCCCATCCAGCGGCGGGCGTAGAGGGCTTCGGTCGTGCGGTCGCACACCCCCGGCAGGAGGTCGGCGAACAGGTCCGCATCGGCTGATTCGAGCGCGCTCATGATGCCGACGGTGCCGGAAACCGGCGCGGGAGAAAAGGGCGGACGGAGACGGTGCCAGGTCGGGGCCGGCTCAGGCCTCGCCGGCGGCCATGCGCTTCAGCCAGTCGCCGAAGGTGCGGACCCAATGGCCGCCCGCCATCGCCTCCGGGTAGACGAACCAGTAGCTAGTGCCGGCGTCGAACGCCCGGTCGAACAGGATCTCCAACCGGCCGCTCTGGAGTTCGGACTCCACCAGGAAGCGCGGGACGAGGGCGACGCCGAGACCGGCGGCGGCGGCTTCCGCGATCATGGCGAACTGGTCGAAGCGGGCGCCGCGGTAGGCGGCGGCGGTCTCCACCCCGGCCATGGCGAACCAGTCGCGCCAGGCGTCCGGCCGGGTGGACTGGTGGAGGAGGGGGAGGGCTGCGAGGTCGGCGGGCGCCGCGACGCTGTAGCGGGCCCGGATGTCCGGTGCCGCGACAGGCACCACCGCCTCTCGGCAGAGGTGCTCGCAGACGGCGCCCGGCCACGTGGCTTCGCCGTGGTGGATGGCGGCGTCCTGGGTGTCCTCGGCGAAGTCGAATGGCGCGAGGCGTACCGTGAAGTTCACCGTCACCTCCGGGTGCGCCGACAGGAAAGCCGGCAGGCGCGGCATCAGCCAGCGGGTCGCGAAGGTGGGCAGGACGGCGAGGTTGAGCGTCGCCTCGGCGCCAACGCCGCTCATGACTTTTCGTGTCGCAACGGCCAGCCCTTCCATCAGCGGGGTGATGTCGCGGAGATAGGACCGGCCGGCGTCGGTGAGGATGACGCGCTGGTTTACCCGCTCGAACAGCGGCACGCCGAGCGCATCCTCCAGTTGGCGGATCTGGCGGCTGATGGCGCCCTGGGTGAGGTGAAGCTCGGCGGCGGCCCTGGAGAAGGAGAGGTGCCGGCCGGCGCTCTCGAAGGCCAGGAGAGCCGCGATGGAGGGAATCGATCCGCGCTGCATGAGGGTGCCTTGTTCCAGGCGAGATCATGAGCATTCCGCATGAGCCTGCCAGTAACTATCGCTTGAAGGCGCACGGGGTGAAGGAGATAACCGGAGCCGTGCCGTTCGGTGGCGAGCGCGGCCTTGCGGTTCTTGCCGTCGCAAGCCCCGCGCCGCCGCCCCGGACGCCTTCGCCGACCGATGCACCGCCGACCGCAGGACGCCCATGACCGAGACCGCCCGCCCCATCGCCGCCGACGTCGCCGCCATCCTGGAGCGCCTGGGCGTTCCGGCCTCGGCCGTGTCGGGCGGTCCGCTCGTCGCCCGCTCGCCGATCACCGGCGAGGTGGTGGCGGAGCTGAAGGACGCGGGCGCGGCCGAGATGACGGCGGCCATCGGCCGGGCGCACGGGGCCTATCTCGCCTGGCGTACCGTGCCGGCGCCGAAGCGCGGCGAGCTCGTGCGCCTCTTCGGCGAGGAACTGCGCGCCGCCAAGGCGGACCTCGGCCGGCTGGTGACGCTGGAAGCGGGCAAGATCATCTCCGAGGGCCTCGGCGAGGTGCAGGAGATGATCGACATCTGCGACTTCGCGGTCGGCCTCTCACGCCAGCTCTACGGCCTCACCATCGCCACCGAGCGCGTGTCGCACCGGATGATGGAGACCTGGCACCCGGTCGGCGTCGTCGGCGTCATCTCGGCATTCAATTTTCCCGTAGCGGTCTGGTCGTGGAACGCCGCGCTCGCCCTGGTGGCGGGCGACTCGGTGGTTTGGAAGCCGTCGGAGAAGACGCCCCTGACCGCGCTCGCCGTCGAGGCGCTGTTCCGCCGGGCGGCGGCGACGTTCGGCGGCGTGCCGGACGGGCTGCTGGAGGTCGTCGTCGGCGGCCGTGCGGCCGGCGAGGCGCTGGTGGACGACGCCCGCGTGCCGGTCGTCTCGGCGACCGGTTCGACCGCCATGGGCCGGGCCGTCGGCCCGCGTCTCGCCAAGCGCTTCGCCCGAGCGATCCTGGAGCTCGGCGGCAACAACGCCGCCATCGTGGCGCCCTCGGCGGACCTCGATCTCGTCGTGCGCGGCGTCGCCTTCGCGGCGATGGGCACTGCCGGCCAGCGCTGCACCACGCTTCGCCGGCTGATCGTGCACGACAGCGTCTACGACGCGCTCGTGCCGCGGCTGAAAAAGGCCTACGGCTCGGTGAAGGTGGGCGATCCGCGCGAGGCGGGCGTGCTGGTCGGTCCGCTGATCGACCCGCGCTCGTTCGACGGCATGCAGGCGGCGCTCGATGCGGCGCGGGCGGCCGGCGGCACCGTGACCGGCGGGGAGCGGGTCCGTGAGGACCTCGGCACTGAGGCCCGCTACGTGCGCCCGGCGCTGGTGGAGATGCCCGCCCAGGCCGAGATCGTGTGCCACGAGACCTTCGCGCCCATTCTCTACGTAATGCGCTACTCCGATTTCGACGAGGCGCTCGCCCTTCACAACGGCGTCCCGCAGGGGCTCTCCTCCTCGGTCTTCACCAACGATCTGCGCGAAGCGGAACGCTTTCTTTCCGTGGAGGGCTCCGACTGCGGCATCGCCAACGTCAACATCGGTCCTTCGGGGGCCGAGATCGGCGGCGCGTTCGGCGGCGAGAAGGAGACGGGCGGTGGCCGGGAAGCCGGGTCCGACGCGTGGAAGGCCTACATGCGCCGCGCCACCAACACCATCAACTACGGCCGCGACCTGCCGCTTGCGCAGGGCGTGACCTTCGACGTGGAATGAGGATCCGATCATGACCGCCATGCCGAAGCCCGTTGCCGACAAGGCCCCCGCTTTCCAGTGGGACGACCCGTTCCTCCTCGACGACCAGCTCACGGAAGACGAGCGGATGATCCGCGACAGTGCCCGCGCCTACGCGCAGGAGAAGCTGCAGCCGCGCGTGATCGAGGCCTATGCGGAGGAGCGGACCGACCCGTCCATCTTCCGCGAGATGGGCGAACTCGGGCTCCTCGGCGTGACGCTGCCGGAGGAGTATGGCTGCGCCGGCGCGTCCTACGTGGCCTACGGGCTCGTCGCGCGCGAGGTGGAGCGGGTGGACTCCGGCTACCGCTCCATGATGAGCGTGCAGTCGTCGCTGGTGATGTATCCGATCTACGCCTACGGCACGGAGGCCCAGCGCAAGCGCTACCTGCCGAAGCTGGCAAGCGGCGAATGGATCGGCTGCTTCGGCCTGACCGAGCCGGACGCCGGCTCCGACCCGGCAGGCATGCGCACGCGGGCGGAGAAGGTGGCGGACGGCTATCGGCTGACCGGCTCCAAGATGTGGATCTCCAACTCGCCGATCGCCGACGTGTTCGTCGTCTGGGCGAAGTCCGATGCCCACGACGGCCAGATCCGCGGCTTCGTGCTGGAGAAGGGCATGGCGGGCCTCTCGGCGCCGAAGATCGGCGGCAAGCTGAGCTTGCGCGCCTCCATCACCGGCGAGATCGTCATGGACGGCGTCGTGGTGCCGGAGGACGCGCTGCTGCCGAACGTCTCCGGTCTCAAGGGTCCGTTCGGTTGCCTCAACCGGGCCCGCTACGGCATCTCCTGGGGCGTGATGGGCGCGGCGGAATTCTGCTTCCACGCCGCCCGCCAGTACACGCTCGACCGCAAGCAGTTCGGCAAGCCGCTCGCCCAGACCCAACTGGTGCAGAAGAAGCTCGCCGACATGGAGACCGAGATCGCCCTCGGCCTGCAGGCGAGCCTGCGCGTCGGACGGCTGTTCGACGAGGGGCGGATGGCCCCGGAGATGATTTCGCTCGTCAAGCGCAACAACTGCGGCAAGGCCCTCGACATCGCCCGCCACGCCCGCGACATGCACGGCGGCAACGGCATTTCCGGGGAATATCAGGTGATGCGCCACATGATGAACCTGGAAACCGTGAACACCTACGAGGGCACCCACGACGTCCACGCCTTGATCCTGGGTCGGGCGATCACGGGGCTGCAGGCGTTCTTTTGAGGGGGCGTTCGGCGCGGATATGCAACCTCATGTCCCCGCCAAGATCGTCATGGTCCGCGAAGGCGGACCACCCACGCGTTCTTCTGTAGACATGTGAGACAGACCAAATCGTGGATGGTCCGCCTTCGCGGACCATGACGATCAGGAGGGTAGCGGACGCCGTCATGACCACCCCGAAACCCCTCGCCGGCATCCGTGTGCTCGAACTTGCCCGCATCCTCGCCGGGCCGTGGTCCGGGCAGCTTCTGGCCGACCTTGGGGCCGAGGTCATCAAGGTGGAGCGGCCGGGGGTGGGCGACGATACGCGGGGGTGGGGGCCGCCGTTCGTCACCGCGGCGGACGGGACGGCGTGGGGCGCGGCCTATTTCCATGCGTGCAACCGCGGGAAGCGATCCGTGGCGGTGGACTTCGAGCAGGCGGACGGGCAGCGCGTGGTGCGGGCGCTGGCGGCCGAGTGCGACGTGGTGATCGAGAACTTCAAGGTCGGCGGGCTCCTGAAGTACGGGCTCGACATGGCGGCGCTCCGCGCCCTCAACCCGCGCCTCGTCACCTGCTCCATCACCGGGTTCGGCGCAGACGGGCCCTATGCCAACCGGGCCGGCTACGACTTCATGATCCAGGGCATGGCCGGCATCATGGACGTGACCGGCGATCCGGCGGGTGAGCCGCAGAAGGTGGGTGTGGCGGTGGCGGACATCTTCACCGGCGTCTACGCCACGGTCGGCATCCTGGCGGCGCTCCGCCGGCGCGATACGACCGGAGTGGGCGGGCATGTGGACATGGCGCTTCTCGACAGCGCGGTCGGCATCCTGGCCAACCAGGCTATGAACTATCTCGTCTCCGGCCGGGCGCCGACCCGCCTCGGCAACGCCCATCCGAACATCGTGCCCTATCAGGTGTTCGCCGTTGCCGATGGGCACGTGATCGTGGCGGTCGGCAACGACGGCCAGCACAAGCGCTTCTGCGACGTGATCGGCGCCGGGCACCTTTCGGGCGAGCCCTACACGTTCAACCGCGACCGGGTGCGCCTGCGAGACGAACTGGTGCCGCTGCTGGCGCCCTTCGTCGCCCCGTTCACCCGCGACGACCTCCTTGCCCGCCTGGAGCAGGCCGGCGTGCCGGCCGGGCCGATCAACACCATCGCGGACGTGTTCGCGGACCCGCAGGTAGTCCACCGTGGCCTTCGCCTCGATCTCGTGGCGGCCGACGGATCGACCGTACCGGGGATCGCCTCCCCCATCGTGCTCGACGGCGTCCGTCAGGTGGCGAACGGGCCGAGCCCACGGCTCGGGGCGGACACGGCGGCCGTGCTCGGCGCCTTCAACATCGCACTTCCTTCTGCGGAGTCTGAGACTTGATGACGGATCTCCAAGCCCGTACCGGCGGCCGCATCCTGGTCGACCAGCTTCTGGCCCAAGGGGTGGAGCGCCTCACCTGCGTGCCGGGCGAGAGCTATCTCGCCGTGCTAGACGCGCTCCACGACGCCAGCATCGACGTGCTCGTCTGCCGCAACGAGGGCGGGGCGGCCATGATGGCGGAGGCCTACGGCAAGCTCACCGGCCGGCCGGGCGTCTGCTTCGTCACCCGCGGGCCGGGCGCCACCAACGCCAGCCCGGGGCTGCACATCGCCGCGCAGGACTCCACGCCGATGATCCTCTTCGTCGGGCAGGTGGAGAGCGCCATGAAGGGACGCGAGGCCTTCCAGGAGCTCGACTACCGCGCGGTGTTCGGCTCCATCGCCAAGTGGGTGGTGGAGATCGACGACGCGGCCCGGATCCCGGAACTCGTCGCCCGGGCGTTTCGCGTGGCGACGCAAGGGCGGCCCGGTCCGGTGGTGATCGCCCTGCCGGAGGACGTGCTCACCGATCTCGCCACCGTGGCGGACGCCCCGAAGGTGGAGCCGGTGGAGACCTGGCCGGGGCTCACCGACATGGTGCGGCTGCAGAAGCTGCTCTGGGCGGCGGAACGACCGCTCGTGATCCTCGGCGGATCCCGCTGGTCAGAGAAGGCGGTGCGCCAGATGGTGCGCTTTGCCGAGCGGTTCGACCTGCCGGTGGCGACGTCCTTCCGTCGCGCCACCCTTTTCCCGGCTAAGCACCCGAACTACGCCGGCGACGTCGGCATCGGGCCGAACCCGAAGCTTGCCGCGCGGGTGAAGGAGGCGGACGTGCTGGTGCTCGTCGGCGGTCGGCTCTCCGAGATGCCGTCGTCGTCCTACACGCTTCTCGACGTGCCGACGCCGCGCCAGACGCTCGTCCATGTGCACGCGAACGCGGAGGAGATCGGCCGCGTCTACCAGCCGGCGCTCGGCATCAACGCCTCGGCGAGCGCCTTCGCGGCGGCGCTGGAGACCGTGCATCCGCCCGTGTCCATCCCGTGGGGCGAGCGCACCCGGGAAGCGCGGGCCGACTTCCTCGCCTGGACCGAGACGCCGAAGACGCTGCCCGGCGCTTTCCAGTACGGCGAGGTGATGGCCTGGCTGCGTGCGCGGCTGCCGGAGGACACGATCGTCTGCAACGGCGCCGGCAACTATGCCATCTGGGTGCACCGCTACTGGCGGACCAACAGCTTCGCCTCGCAGTTGGCGCCGACCTCCGGCTCCATGGGCTACGGCCTGCCGGCGGCCGTGATGGCCAAGCGCCAGCGGCCGGAGAGCCCGGTGGTGTGCTTTGCCGGCGACGGGTGCTTCCTGATGAACGGCCAGGAGTTCGCCACCGCCGTCCAGTACGGCATCCCGATCGTGGTGCTGGTGATCGACAACGGCATGTTCGGCACCATCCGCATGCACCAGGAGCGCCACTATCCGGGCCGCCCCTCCGCCACGGCGCTGACGAACCCCGACTTCAACGCCTACGCCCGCGCCTTCGGCGGCCACGGCGAGACCGTATGGACGACGGAGGAATTCGCGCCCGCCTTCGAGCGGGCGGTGGCGAGCGGCAAGCCGGCCATCCTGCACTGCTTCATCGATCCGCAGGCCATCACGCCGGCGAAGACGCTGGACGAGATCAGCCTTGGCGGGTGAGCCGCGGCCCGGTGGGGCGGCGGACCGCCCGCCGACCGCCGCCGACACTGCTTTGGAAACGCCACGAGTTCCCCGACCCATGTCCTCCTACGACGTCGTCATCATCGGCGGTGCCGTCACCGGTTCCTCCGTCGCCTACCATCTGGCCGCCGACCCGGCGTTCACCGGCCGGATCCTGGTCGTGGAGAAGGACCCGTCGTACCAGCGCTGCGCCTCGGCGCTCTCCGCCGCCTCCATCCGGCAGCAGTTCTCCACGGCGGTGAACGTGGAGATCTCGCTCTACGGCATCGATTTCCTGCGCCGCCTGCCGGATGTGCTGGCGGTCGACGGCGAGCGGCCGGACGTGCAACTGCACGAAGGCGGGTATCTGTTCGTGGCGACGGCGGCGGGCCGGGACATCCTGGCGGCGAACCACGCCCTGCAGACCCGCCTTGGCGCCGACATCGTCCTTGAAGAACCCGCCGCCCTTCGCCAGCGCTTTCCCTGGCTCAACACCGACGATCTCGCCGTCGGCTGCCTCGGCCGGTCGGGCGAGGGGTGGTTCGACGGCTATGGGCTGATGCAGGCCTTCCGGCGCAAGGCTCGGTCGCTCGGCGTGACCTATCGGGCGGCGAGCGTCGTCGGCTTGACGATGGACAAAGACCGGGTGGTCTCGGTGACCCTCTCGGATGGCGAGACGATCGCCTGCGGGGCCGTGGTCAATGCGGCGGGGGCGGGTGGACGGGCGATCGCCGCCATGGCGGGCCTGGACATTCCGATCCAGGTGAAGAAGCGCATCATCTTCACGTTCAAGTGCGCCGACCCTGTTCCAGCCTGTCCGCTCCTCATAGACCCGTCGGGTGTCTATGTGCGGCCGGAGGGGGAGGGGTTCCTCTGCGGAACCCAGCCGCCGCCGGACCGCGACCCGGACGTGGACGACGACTTTGAGGTGGAGTGGGATCTCTTCGAGGACATCATCTGGCCGACGCTGGCGCACCGGGTGCCGGTCTTCGAGCGGATCAAGCCGGGGCGGGCCTGGGCGGGCACCTACGACATGTGCGCATTCGACCACAACGTGCTGCTCGGGCCGCCGTCCGCCGTGCCGAACCTTTTCCTCGCGAACGGCTTTTCCGGGCACGGGCTGCAGCAGTCCCCAGCGGTCGGGCGCTATCTGGCAGACCTCATCGTCCACGGACGGCCGCTTAACATGGATCTTTCGGTGCTCTCGCCGGACCGTGTGGCCGCAGGGCGTCCCGTCCTCGAAAAGAACGTGGTCTGACGGCGCGAACGGCAAGGCTGCTGCGCTGTATCGCCGGCTATGGCTACTCCGCCGCCTCGCGGTCGTCCTCCGCTTTTCGCGCAGCCGTGACCTTCGCGACAATCGTTTCAACCAACTGGGCGTCGATCTTCACATCAAACATCTGGTGGCGTCGATCGATCACGAGCAGACGGATGCTGCCGTCCGTCTCGTCGAATCCCGCCGACTGGGCGATGAACGTGTCTAGGGCCATGGAATTGTCCTGATAGCCTGCCGCCCTGCCCGGATTGTCCTTGGCCGTTTTCGTGGCCCCGAGCCCTCGTATCCGGGAAAACACTAACAGACGCGGCCCGTACGTCAAACGGCGATCCGCCCGCGGTCGAAGATCCGATCCGGCCTGGTGAACTCTTTGTCCTTGAAAACCGGTTCTGGCGCGTGTCGGGCGCAAGGATTGAACAATCTGATACTAAATCTGGAATATTTTCGGCGTGTTTCGAGCCAGTAAACTGCCTTGGACAGGCGCTGGCGCGCGCCGACTCGGGTGGTCTGCACCACGCATCTCCTTCGCGTCGAGGGTCGTCACGTCCGCAAACCGGGTCCTTGTCTTCCGATGCGCCGAACCGACATTATGGGCAGACTGAGTCCCGTCATGGCCGATCGCTTCCGGGACCACTTCCTCCGGTCGGCCCGCGGCGGACCTTCAACGGATCCTTGCATGACCGCTCCGCTTCCCTTCGACAACAGCTACGCCCGGCTCCCCGAGCGGTTCTATGCCCGCATAGCGCCCAACCGGGTCTCGGCGCCGCGCCTCATCAAGGTCAATCGTGCCCTCGCGCTCGACCTCGGCCTCGATCCGGACTGGCTGGAGAGCCCCGAGGGTGTGGACTTCCTCGCCGGCCACGCCATGCCGGACGGGGCCGAGCCGATCGCCCAGGCCTATGCCGGCCACCAGTTCGGCCAGTTCGTGCCTCAGCTCGGCGACGGGCGGGCCATGCTGGTCGGCGAGGTGATCGACCGGCACGGGGTGCGTCGCGACATCCAGCTGAAGGGCTCCGGGCCGACGCCGTTCTCGCGCCGCGGCGACGGACGCGCAGCGCTCGGGCCGGTGCTTCGCGAGTATATCGTCAGCGAGGCGATGGCGGCGCTCGGCATCCCGACCACCCGCACGCTGGCCGCTGCGACGACCGGCGAGACGGTGGTGCGTGAGGCCTTCCTCCCGGGGGCGGTGCTTGCGCGCGTCGCGTCCAGCCATGTGCGGGTTGGCACCTTCCAGTATTTCGCGGCGCGCAAGGATGCCGAGGCGATCCGCACGCTCGCCGACCACGTGATCGACCGTCACTATCCGGAGGCGCGCGACGCTGCCCTTCCCGCCCGCGCGCTCCTGGAAGGGGTGGTGGACCGGCAGGCCGACCTGATCGCCGCATGGCTGCTCGTCGGCTTCATTCACGGGGTGATGAACACGGACAACATGTCGATCGCCGGCGAGACCATCGACTACGGGCCGTGCGCCTTCCTCGATGTGTTCGATCCCTCCAAGGTGTTCAGCTCCATCGACCAGTTCGGCCGCTACGCCTACGGCGCCCAGCCATCGATCGGCCTCTGGAACTTGACCCGCTTCGCGGAGACGCTGCTGCCGCTCCTCGACGACGACCAGGATAAGGCGGTCGCCATCGCGCAGGAGAGCCTGACCCGCTTCGGTCCCCGGTTTGAAGCCGCTTTCCACGCGGGTCTGCGGCGGAAGGCGGGGCTCACCACGGCGGAGGAGGGGGACGTGGAACTGGTCCGCGCGCTCCTCGACGCCATGACGGAGAATCAGGCGGACTACACCCTCGTGTTCCGGTACCTCGCCGACGCCGCCCTCGGTGCCGCGCACGACGAGCCGGTCCGCCGCCTCTTCGTCGACCCGACGGTGTTCGATCGGTGGGCCGTGCGCTGGCGGGAGCGGACCGGGCGCGAGGCGGTGACCGCTGAGGACCGCCGGATCCTGATGCGCGCGGCCAACCCGGCCTTCATCCCGCGCAACCACCGTATCGAGGCGGTCATTCGCGCGGCCATGGACCGGAACGATTTCAAGCCGTTCGAGACGCTTCTTCAGGTGCTCTCGCGGCCGTTCGACGACCAACCGGAGCACGCCGCCTACGCGGATCCCCCGGCGCTGACCGAGCAGGTGCTGGCGACCTTCTGCGGCACCTGACGCGGATGGCGCCTTCGCCGTCGGCAAGGGGGATGAGCGGTCATCCCTCCTCGGCCGGCCAGCGACCGCCTGGGGCAGGAGGCGGCACGACGACGACGGCGACGTCCCGCGAGAGGCAACGGTGGCAGGCGAGCGTCCGGGCAATCTCGGCCGGGCGGGCGTCCGCCGGGAAGGTCTGGCGCATGTAGCGCAGCCGGCCGCAGGACGCGCACCGAAGCATGAGCCGTCCTCCGGCCTCGACGATCTCGCCGAATGGTCTGTCCGACAAGGGGGGGAGCGTCATGGACCTCCTAGAGGGCAGGCTTACGGTTGAAGCAACTGCCGGACGCCAAGGTCCAGGAGTTGCTGGAGTGGATCGGGTTCCGCCGGCACAGGTTCGCCGGGCGGCTGGTCTGGGGTTGGCTCCGGGGCGGGCGCTGGTGGCGCGTCGGCCGGTGGCGCGTCCGGGGATGGTGCGTCGGCAGGCGGCGGTTCCACCGGCGCATCGACAGGCGGCGTGTCGGCCCGTGGCTGTTCTGCAGGCGGCGGCTCCGGCGGCGGTGCTTCAGCGGGCGGAGCCGCCTCCGCTGCTGCAGGCGGCGGGGGCGCGGGATCCGGCGCGCGGGTCCTGTCACCGCCGAGAAGCTGGTCCAGCACCTGGCCGAGGCCGTCCTCCAGCCCTCCGCCCTGTCCTCCACCCTGTCCACCGGGGGCCACGACGGCGCCGAGGCCGGGCGCCAATTGATCCACCACGGTTTCAAGCGTCCGCTCGTCCACCTTGCCGAGCCGGCTGAAGGCGCCGCCGAGGGCGCGCAGCTTGTCGTATGCGGCTTCCGGGTTCTCCAGGATGCCGCTGATGTCCGGGTAGAGGCGCGGCGCTGCCCATGGTCCTTCTAGGATCACCGGCACCTCGAACGACAGCGGCTCGGCGCCGTTCGCCACCGTCAGGCGCGGGATGAAGCGGTAGCCGATCAGCCGCCGGGGCAGGTCGACCCGGCCGGCGCCCGTCGCCTGGACCACTGGGCCGTCGAGCACCAGATCCTCGTTGAGCGCGATGCCGTTCTCGATCCGGAACGTGCCGGTGAGGCTGTGGAAGGGGGTCGCGGCGTCGGCCGATCCGGTAAGGCCGGAGACCACCGCCACGGCCGCGGCCCGCAACAGCCCGGCCGCATCCACGCCCCGGACCGCGCCGTCGCGGAAGGCGACGCTCGCGGTGCCGCCGAGAGCCTCCACCAGAGCGCGCTCCGACCCGCCGCTCCCTTGGACCGAGAGGGTCAGGTCGGCGCGCCCGTCGATCCGCGTGAAGCCGGCCGCGTCCGCCAGAAAGGGCAGGGCGGCGACATCCCGCGTGGAGAGGTCGAGGGCAACGGCCGGGACACCCTGTCCGGCATCTAGGACGACCCGCGCGGCGCCGGTGCCGCCGTAGAGCCCGATCGACGGCAGGTCCGCCGTCAGGCGGCCGGCCGCGTTGGTCAGCGACACCGCTGCTGGGCCGGTGACGACGCCGCCGACCCGAAGAGCCGCGGCGTTGAAGGCTACGTCGGCGTCGAAGCCGTGCAGCCCGGAGAAGTCGAGCGGGGCCTCGCTCCACCCGCGTTCGCCACCACCGTCGCCGGCCGATCGGTCGCGCGGCGCGCCGCTTCGGCTCGCGCCGCCCACGATCGCGCCGATGTCCACCGTGTCGCCGGCGAGGCGGGCGGTGATGCGTGGCTTGCCGGCCATGTCGACCGCGACGTCCCCCTTCAGCCGCGTGTCGGCGAAGAGGAACTCCGCATCCGCGAAGCGAAGCGCCTGCGGGCCGACGTCCAGGCGGCCGAACACCGACACCGGTCCGTCCGGCAATCCGTCCGCCGCGCGGTTCATGACGGCGAGGGCGGCGCCGAGCGACGGCGCGTCGATCCCGATCCCGCCGGCAGCCGTGCGGCCGGCCGGGTCCACCGTTCCGTCGAAGCGGAGGCCGAGCCGGTCGGACGCCGCCGCGGCGGTGACGGCGAAGGGGCCGCCGGCGCGGGCTGCGTTGGCGTCGAGCGTCAGGTCCACCGTGAAGGGCACGCCGCGGAAGGTGGCCCGACCCTTGAGATCCACCGGCGCGGTGAGGCTTTCGAACGCGGCCGTGAGGGCGACGTCCGTCAGCCGGTCGGCGGCCGGGTCGCCGAACGCGTCGGCAAGACCGAGGCCGCGGAGCGTGCCGCCCGACAGGGCCACCGACCCGGCCGCACCGAGGCTCCCGACGAGCGCGCCACGGTCGGCACCGGCAGCCGCGAACCGCACGTCCGCCGAAAGCAGGCCGTCGAAGGGGAGGGGCGCAGGACTGACAGCGTTCAGCGCCTCTGCGTCGAAGCCGGTTGCCTGCACGCGGCCATCCAGGCGAAGGCCCGCCGGATCGGGTCGGGCGGTGGCCCGGATCTCGGCGCTGCCGTCGAGGACGGCGAGGGGGCCGAGGACCACCGTCACTACCCCGGCGTCCGCCACGGCCACCATACGGGAGTCCCTCAGCGGGGCGACGGATCCGAGCGCGCTGCCGGACAGTTCGCCGACCGTCAGCTCCAGCCCGCCGTCGAAGCTCTGAAAGGGCGAGAGGTCGAGGCCGGATCCGGGAGCGGGCGCCGCGTCCGGCCGGTCCGCGCCGTCGCCCTCCCCGCTTGCGGCGAACCGGTCGAGGTCGAGGCCGGGGACCTGGAGGCGAACGTCGAGGCGCGGGCGGTCTCCCGCAAGCGACAGCGCAGCCTCGCCCGATCCGCTGACGCCATCCGCCGTGAAGGCGAGCGAGGTCGCCTCCAGCCGACCGGCGCCGGCTGCGAGCCGGCCTTCGAGCGTGAGGGACCGGACCGGCAGGTCGGCATCCGCACCGGCGAGCCGGGCCAGTGCGGCCGTGTCGCCGGTCTGAAGCCGCAGGGTGCCGTCGAAGAGACCAGACCCGTAGGTGCCGGCGAGCGCCAGATCGAGCGCATCGCCCGCAAGCGCGATCTCCACAGCCGCCGGTTCCCCGTCGATCAGCCGGGCGGGCGTGTCGGCGCGGACGTTGGCCGTCAGGACGGTGCCCCGCACGGTGGCATTGCCCGTCGCCTGAAGGGGCGCTGCGAGCTGGACGAGGCCGGTTTCCAGCGACAGGTCGTCGATGCGCTCCACGGCCCCGTCCGCGCCGGTGATCGTCACGGTGCCGCCGCTGACACGGATCCTGTCGATGCTGCCGTCGGGGACGCTCGTCGAAGATGGCGGCGGACCGTCTGGCGCAGGGCTGGCGTTGCCGTCGGCCGGCAGCGGCTTGGCCCCGAGGAGCGCGAACCGTCCGTCGGCGGTCCTGGCGATGGCGATACTGGGACCTTTCAGGTCTAGCCCGGTGATCGCCACCGTCCCGTCGAGGAGGGGGCCGGTCGCGAGGCCGAACCGCACCTGATCGATCTCCGCAAACGGCGGCTGGTCGGGCCAGCCGATCGACAGGCTGGCGACCGCCAGGGCGGGGGCGGGGACGACGGTCATCGAAACGTCGCCGTCGATACGGACGACGAGGCCGGTGGACCGCTCGATCTCGGCCACGATGCGGTCGCGGATCCAGTCGGAGGAGACCATGAGGGGAAGGACGAGCACGACGGCCGCCGCCAGGGCGACGAGGACCGCGCCCGCGATCACGATGCGTTTCAACCCGTGCCCTCCCCGCTCGATCGCCGGCGCGGCGAATCACGTCGGGAGTATGCCCGCATGGGGCGGGCCTGGGGATCAAACCTCGCGTACCCGAACGGCCGGCGTGTTCAGTCGACCGGGATGTCGAAGTGGTGCACGTCCTCGCGCACGCCGAGTCCCGTGTAGAGCGCGATGGCCGGATCGTCTCCCGGGTCGGCCTGGACGAAGATGACGGACGCGCCCGCCTTCCGGGCGATCGGCTTCAACGCCTCGATGAGCGCGGTGGCGATTCCCTGCCGCCTGTGGGATGCCGCGACGGCGAGATCGTAGATGTAGACCTCGCTCCGCTCGCGCTCGAACTTGCGCAGCACATAGGCGGCAAGCGCCCCGACGACGGCCCCGTCCTTGCGGGTGGCGAGCGCGATGAAGCCGGGGTCGGCAAGCAGCGAGGTCATGTAGGCCCGCCCCGGCCGCGCCCGGCGGTAGGCCTCGTCGTCTTCGAACGCATCGGCGAAGACGTCGAGAACGCCCTCCATGAGCGTCAGGTCGCTTGCGGTGAGGCGGTCTATGGCGATGGACATGGCGAACCTCACGCCTCGACGCGAAAGGCCGCCCGTTCGGCCGTGTCGAGGTCCGAAACGAGGTTCTTCTCCCAGGCGAGATAACGCAAGGAGGCGTCCCGGTCGCCGTCGTGGCGGTTGCGCGTGAACCAGACTACGTCGTCGGCGCCGTCCATCGAACGGGGGCTGTCGTCCAACCGTCCGCCGGCGGCGCGCCAGTCGGCGATCCCGGCAGCGACGAACGCCGCGCGGATGCCGGCGTCGGCAAGGTCCATCGCGGCGAGGTCCGCGGTGGCCGGGTCGGCGGCGAACAGCAGGACCTCCGCCGCTCTGTCCGGTACGGCGGCGATGATCCGGGGACGGAGGGTCCAGGTGGCGCCGGCCGGCCGGGAGAGCGCGTGATCGGTGGAGGGCCGGAGGTCGAGGATGGGCACTCCGGCCGCTGCCCGGGCCACCGCCTCGGCGGGGGTCATCCGGGCACCGGGGGGTGGTTGCCAGGCGGGCGCTGCCGCGAGGGCCGGCCGGGATCTGGACGGCTGTTCGTCGAGGGCGAAGACCATGGTCCGGTGGCCCATCATCGCCAGGAAAGCGGCGGCGAGACTGGCTCTGAGGCCGGTGTCGTCGACGAGCACCACGGTGGACCGCAGGACGCCGATGTGGTGGTCGGTGGCCTGCACCAATTGGACGCCGGGCACAGGCCGCGCCCAGTCGAGCGGTTCCTGGTTCCGCTCGTCCGCTGTCCGGAGGTCGAAACAGAAGGTGGTCCGGGTCGGGTCACCGAGCAGGCTCTCCACCTCGGCGGCGGTAAGGGCCGGGATGCGGCGGGCCTCGCGGACCCGGCGGGCCCGGTCCCGGCTCGCCGACCGGGCGGCGGGGGTAAGCGGCGGCAGCGGCTTCGGCCGATTTCCGAGCGCAAGGTCATGGCGGGCGAGCGCCCAGCCCTGGGTGCCATCCTCCAAGGCGAAGACCGGCCCGTTGATGCCGGCAAGCGCGAGGCCGACGGCCCCGACGATGCCCCGGGTGCGTCCGGCGCAGGTGAGGACGACCGGCGTATCGGCTTGGTCGGTCGCCTCGGCGAACCGATGCGCCAACTCGCCGTTCGGCCCGCTTTCCGCGCCCGGCACGGTCATCCGGGCGTACTCCTCGGGCGGCCGCACGTCGAACAGGCGGAAGGCGCGGCGGTCGTCCATCCAGGATTTCAGGGTGTCGGCGTCGATCCTGGCGGGCCGGAAGGCATGCTCGATCAGTTCGCCGAGGGTCTTGCTCGGCACGTTGACGCCGCTGAACAGCCGGTGGCCCGCCTTGGTCCACCCTTTCGTACCGCCCGCGAGCACCTGGACGTCCGTGTAGCCCATGGCGGCGAGGCGGCGGGCGGCGCGGGGAGCGAGGGCGTCTCCATCGTCCAGGAGGACGATCGCGGTCGACCGCCGGGGAACGAGGACCGCGGCGGTGGTCTCCAGCCGGCTGTAGGGGCAGGGCGCCGCGAACAGCGGGTGGCCTTCGCCGTGGGCAGCCACCTCCCGCACGTCGAGAAAGGCGACCTCGCCGTCGCCGTGCACCAGCGCTTTGGCGGCGTCGGCCGCGATGGTGCGGGGGGATGGCGTCATGCGGGTGTCCGCTGCTCCTGGCGGTGCCGGACGAGGGCGAGATAGCGGTAGAGCCCGTGCACGAACTTGCCGTAGGGGATGGTGATGAAGAGCGCGAAGACGACGCCGAGGTGGATGGCGAGCAGCATGCCCATGGCGGGTGTCGCCCGAAGGACGAGCAGCGCGAGGCCGGTGACGCCGGTGAGGAAGAGCATCGCCAGGAAGGCCACGTCCATGCCGAGACCGCCCTTGTCGAGGAGCATGGGATCGCGCCGGAACTTGGCCGCCAGAAGGCCGGCCGGGCCGATGGTGATGCCGATGCCGCCGAGAGTGCCGAACACCACGGGCAGGTCCCACCACGGGTAGGGCGCAATCCGGTCGAACGCATAGTGCCAGACCGATGCCACGGAGGTCGACAGGAAGCAGAGAAGGAAGCCGTAGAAGGTGAGGTGGTGGTAGAGCTTGCGCCGATCCTTGACGGCGCCCTCCCCGTCCGCGCAACCGTCGCCGCCGCCGTCCAGGTAGCGCAGCGTGGCGGCGTCATGGCCCGCACCGGCGAGCGCCGGCCGGTCGACGAGCGGGCTCGACGGCGACGCGATATCGATCCAGAAGCGCCGGAGGCCGATCACCGTGGCCACGATGGCGTAGAGGAAGGCGGCACCGAAGACGGCCACCATGGTGTTGTGCGGCATCACCCGGTAGAAGGCGCCCGGTCCGGTCTGGGCGGTGAAGAGCGCCTCCGGATTGCCGATCAGGACGAAGCCGATAATGAAGGCCGCGACGGCGGCGGCGGCGATGGTTGCGATGACAAGACCGTTGCGGGCGAAGACGCCCGAGAAGGCGCGCGGCCACACATAGGCGTCGTAGGATTCCCGGCGGAGCTTCGCCATGGTGGCTGGCACGTTCACGGCGAAGTCGTGCGGCGGTGCGAACTGGCAGTCGTCGTAGCAGGCGCCGCAGGCGTGGCAGAGGTTGGCGAGGTAGTTGAGGTCCGTGTCGGCGAAGGACCGGCGCTGTTCCATGGCCGGGAACATGGCGCAAAGCCCCTCGCAATAGCGGCACGAGTTGCAGATGGTCATCAGCCGGCCGGCTTCGGCCAAGGTCTCAGTTGCGTGCATGGCGCGCCGCTCCGTCGCCGGCCAGGCGTCCGAAGACGCTGCCGATGGTCATCCCGATACCGGCCGCGTAGCCCTTTCCGAGCACGTTGCCGGCCATGATCTCCCCGGCCGCGAACATGTTCGGGGAGGGGCGCCCGTCCTCCATGAGGACGCGCGACGACGCGTCGACCTTGGTGCCGAGATAGGTGAAGGTGATGCCGGGCCGCACCGGGTAGGCGAAGTAGGGCGCCGTATCGAGCGGCCGGGCCCAGTGGCTCTTCGGTGGCGTCAGCCCCTCGGTGCGGCAGTCGTCGAGCACCGTGTGGTCGAAGTGGCCGGGGCGGATGGCGCCGTTGAAGGCCGCGACCGTGGCGGTGAAGCGGGCCGGGTCGAGTTCCAGCCGGGCGGCGAGGTCGCCGAGGGTCGGTGCTTCCACCGGCGGGAAGAGCGACGGCATGAAGAGGTCGCGCGACTTGGCGTCGAACACGATGTAGGCGATCTCGCCTGGCTGCTGGGCGACGAGGCGGCCCCAGATGGCGTAGCGCTTCGGCCAGAAGTCCTCGCCCTCGTCGTAGAAGCGCTCCGCATTCCGGTTCACCACGATGCCGAACACCACGCAGTCGAGGCGGGTGATGATGCCGCCGTCGAAGCGCGGCGCCCGGGCGTCCACCGCGACAGCGTGGCACTGCTTGGGGTCGCCGGTCGGCGTGACGCCGGCCGCCAGCAGCATCTTCAGGAGCGCGCCGTCGTTGTTGCGGGTGCCGCGGATGATGAAGTTGTCGGCCGCCGGTCCCCAGAGCTCCCGGAGCCAGCCCACGTTGGATTCGAACCCGCCCGCCGCCGCCACCACGCTTCGCGCGGCAACCACCCGATCCTGGCCGGCGCGGCGCACGGTGGCGGACCGGAACACCCCGTCCTCCACCTGGATCCCGACCACCTCGCTCTCGTAGGCGACCGCGACGCCAAGGGTGTTCGCTGTCCGGTAGAGCGCGTTCAGCATGGCGCGGCCGCCGCCGAGAAAGAAGGAGTTGGTGCGCCCAAGGCTCAAGGTGCCGCCGAGCGACGGCTGGAAGCGCACGCCCTGCTCCTGGATCCAGCCGAGCATGGACTTCGATTCGCGGATCATCATGCGGGCGAGCTGCTCGTCGGTCTCGCCTTCCGTCACGCGGAGAAGGTCGTCGAAGAACTCCGCTTCCGTGTAGGGGCCCGTGAGCGTGGCGGTGGCCGTGTCGTGGGCGCAGCGCATGTTGCGGGTGTGGCGCGTGTTGCCGCCGCGGTTGAACGGATCCGCCTTCTCCACGACGAGCACCGACGCGCCCCGCCGCCGGGCCGCGATGGCCGCGCAGAGCGCCGCGTTGCCGCCACCGATGACGAGAACGTCGACCGTCTCGGGCAGATCCTGAGGTCGCTCGGCCACCACTCTCATCCGTCTCGCTCTCCAATCGCTTCGGCATGTCTGTATACAGCTGCATACACCTCCGTCAAGCGACCGGCGACGGCAGAGACGGGAGGGGGGCTGTGCCGACCCTTGAGGTGCGTGCCCGGAACCGTGCTAGAGTCCGGCGGACCGATCGGCGCAGCGAGGAAGCGGACGGAACGGATGGAATCGGTGGCGGATGAGGCCGACGGCCCGAGGTCGAAGCGTTCGCGGGCGAAGATCGTCTATGAAACTCTGCGCGACGACATCAAATCCGGGCGCTACAAGGCTGGCCAGCGCATCCGCGAGGAGGAGATCGCCGCCCGTCTCGGCGTCAGTCGCACGCCCGTGCGCGAAGCGCTGTCCCGGCTGCAGCATCATGGGTTGCTGGAGAGCGCCCCCGAGGGCCTTGCCGTCACGGAGCTTTCGCGCAATCAGGTGCTGGAACTCTATGCCATGCGCGAGATGCTGGAGGGCGCCGCGGCGCGCTTTGCGGCCCAGCACGCCTCGACCTACGACGTGGACGACCTCCGCCGGCTCGCCGCCTCTTTCGAGGCCGCAAAGGGCGACCCGGACCGGCTCGCCGCCATCAACATCGCCTTTCACCGTGCCATCTACGAGGCGGCGCACAACCGCTATCTCCTGCGCACCCTCGACGAGCTGCACGACGCCCTGGCGCTCCTCCAGACCACCACCTTCACGGTCGACGGCCGCTACGACGGGTCGGTCGCAGAGCACGGCCGTATCATCGCGGCCATCGCCGGCCGCGACGCGGACACGGCCGAGCGCGAGGCGCGCGACCACATCCGCCACGCCCTCGACGCTCGGCTCGATCTGATCCGCAAGGGAGGGTAGGGGCGTCCCGGCGAGAGCCGAGACGCGGAGCCCGGCCGAGGCCGGAACACGCGCCCCGGTCACCGTCAGCCGATGGCGGCGACGATGGCTTCGGTCATGCCGCGCGTGCCGGTGCGGCCGCCGATGTCGCCGGTGCGCTTCTCCGGATCCGCGATCGCCGCGTCGAGGGCGGTGCGCACGAGCCGGGCGGTTTCCACCGCCGCCTCGATGCCCCGGTCCCGGCCGAGCCATTCCACCAGCATGCGGGCGGATTCGATCATGGCGTAGGGGTTGGCGAGATCGCGACCGGCGATGTCGGGCGCCGAGCCGTGGGTCGCCTGCGCCATGGCGATGCGGCCGGCCCCGAGGCAGAGGCCCGGCGCCATGCCGAGCCCACCGACCAGCCCGGCCGCTTCGTCCGAGAGGATGTCGCCGAACATGTTGGTGGTCACCACCACGTCGAAGCTGCCCGGGTCGCGGACGAGCCGCATGGCGAAGGTGTCGACGATCACGTCGTCCACCGTCACGTCCGGGTAGTCCTCCGCGGCCTTGCGGCATTCCTCCACGAACATGCCGCAGCCGAGCTTGAACACCGTGTCCTTGTGCACGAAGGTCAGCCGCTTGCGCCGGTGGCGGGCGATCTCCAGGGCAGCGCGGGCGACCCGGTTGCTGCCCCGGCGCGTGATAACCCGCACCGAGATGGTCACGTCGTCGGTCGGCCGGAACTCGCCCGATCCGGCCACCACGTTGCGATCTGGCTGGAAGCCCTCGTTGTTCTCGCGCACGATGACAAGATCCACGTCGTCGTGCAGGCACCCAATCCCCGGATAGGAGCGGGTCGGCCGCACGTTGGCATAGAGGTCGAAGTGCTTGCGCAGGATCGGGTGCGGGTTGATGGCGCCCGGCCCCTTCGGATAGGCGCGGTGCCCGATCGGCCCCAGGATGAAGCCGTCCATCTGGCCGAGCGCCTCCAGCGTGCCTTCGGGGAGCGTCGAGCCATGGGTGTCGAGCGCCCGCCGGCCGATGGGCATCGGCCGCCAGTCGATCCGAAGACCCGTGCGGGCCGCGGCGGCGCGGATCACCGCCACCGCCGCCGGAACGATCTCGTGGCCGATGTCGTCGCCGTCGAGGACGCCGAGGGTGAGGCTGGACGCGGCCATCAGGCGGCGCCGCGGCCCGCCGCCGCTTCCGTCTGGCTGAGACGGGCGAGGCTGCCGACGTCGGCAAGGCCCGGCAACGTCCAGGCGGCGGCGAGCAGGTCGCGCGACCGCGCCTCGCCGATGACGAGGGCCGACTGGTCGACGAACTTCTTCTCCAGCTCCGCGTCGGTCAGCGGCCGGTCCAGGCTGCCGATGGCGTGG
The DNA here is from genome assembly GCF_001927285.1 of Mongoliimonas terrestris. Taxonomy (GTDB): domain Bacteria; phylum Pseudomonadota; class Alphaproteobacteria; order Rhizobiales; family Pleomorphomonadaceae; genus Chthonobacter; species Chthonobacter terrestris. The sequence goes on from NZ_MSIG01000005.1 coordinate 355,318, forward strand.
GCGACGGACTTCTCGATCCGGCGGCCGTCCGTGAGGGTCACGGTGATGTGCACCGCGTCCTCGTGCACGGACCGGTCGGTCTCGGCACGCACCTTGTCGCGAAGCGCGATGATGTCGGGCGCCCGCACCACCTCGTCGGTGAAGGCGGTCGGCGAGCCGTCGCCGCGAAGGAGGGCGGTCGCCGCCGCATGGAAGACACTGAACTTGCCTTCAAGGCCGGTCTGCGGCCGAGTCTTGCCGGTCAGTTCCAGCACCAGCGGGTGGGTGCGGAGCGCCACCGACTCGATCCGGGCCACGTCGGCGCCGAGTTCGTCGCGAAGCTGGCAGCATCCGTCGATGGTCGGATGGATGACGATGCCGCACGCATAGGGCTTGTAGCTGTTGAGCGAAGCCTCCCAGCGGGTGCCGAGACCGTCCAGGATCTCCGCATAGTCCTGCTTGGTGGAGAGCACGGTGGCGAAGCCGCGCGGCGCCTCGATGGAGCGCAGCGAACTGTCGAAGCCGGCCTCGGCCAAGTAGGCCGCCATGGCCCCATTCTGCGCGGCGCGGCCCGGGTGGAAGCTCTTGCACATGGTGCCGAACATTTCGCGCAGGCCCGACGCCTGGGTGGCGGCGATGCCGAGCGCCCAGGTGGTGCGTTCCGCGTCGAGGCCGAGCAGGCGCGAGACCGCCGCGGCGGCGCCGAACACGCCGGTGGTGCCGGTGATGTGCCAACCCCGGTCGTAGTGGTCCGGATAGACCGCGTTGCCGATCCGGCAGGCCACCTCCACGCCGACGATCTGCGCCGCCAGGAAGTCCTCGCCCGACACCGGCCGGTGCTCGGCGACTGCCAGGATGGCGGATGCCACCGGCCCGGCCGGGTGGATGATGGTCTTCAGATGGGTGTCGTCATAGTCGAGCACGTGGGACGAGATGCCGTTGATGAGCGCCGCGTGCATGACGTCGAGCCGCTCGGTCCGGCCGATGACGCTCGCCTGCTCCGGACCGCTGAAGAGGGTGACGGCCGCGAGCGCCCGGTCCACCGTCTCGTGGCGCGCGCCGCCGACGGCGCAGCCGAGCCAGTTGAGGAAGGTGCGCACGCCCGCCGCGCGGACCTCATCGGAAAGATCCGACGGCTTCAGGCTGGAAATCCACTCTGCGAGCGGGCGGGTGACGGCGGGTGTGGCGTTCATCAGGGGAAACCTTGGTGGCTAAGACAGAATGGATAGGGGAATTTGAGCCGGCTCAGCGTTTCGGCGCGCGCCGCATGCGGGCGAACCCGTTGAGCACGTGGGCGAGGCCGGCGTCGAAGGCGCGCTTGTCGTCGCCCGCCGCGATGGCGTCGACGATGGCGGTGTGCTCGGCGTTGGAGAGCGCCAGGCTGTTGCGGTTGGAGAGTGCCCGGTAACGCTGCACGTGGAGTTCGCGCGCAAGGCCCTGGTACAGGCCGGCGAGCCGCCGGTTGCGGCAGAGTTCGCCGAGGCGGGTGTGGAAGCGCAGGTTGATCGGGTAGTAGTCGCGCACGTTGCCGCGCTCGGCCGCCTCGTCCATGGCAAGGAGCAGGGCGCGGAGATCCGCCACGGCGGCGGCGTCGCTGCGGAGCGCCACCGCCGACACGATGGAGGCGAACACATAGGCGCGGGCCTCAGCCACCTCAGCGAGTTCGGCGTCGTCCAGCCGGCGCACGAAGAAGCCCCGATTGGGGATGCTCTCCAGGAGGCCGAGAGCCGCGAGCGCGCTGCAGGCCTCCCGCACCGGCCCGCGGCTGACGCCGAGTTGGGTGGCGAGCGCCAGTTCGTTGATGCGCTCGGTCGGCTTGAAGCGGCCGTCGAGCACCATCGCCTCGATCTCGTCGCGGACCGCGTCGGCGAGCGAGCGGGTCTGCAGGATGGCGATGGTGGAGGTGGGGGAGGGATGCGAGCCGGGCTCGGTCACGGACATCTCCACCTTAACCGCGGAACCGGGCGAGCGCGCCCATATCGGGGGCGCCAAAGAGGCCGGCGAGAACCGCGAGGCAGTCGGTGATCTGCGCGTCGGACCAGCCGCCATGGCGGCAGTTCGCCCTGAACTTGGCCTCGATCTCGGCCATGTCCAGGGTCTCCCGCACGCCGCCGCGCAGGTGCGGCTGGCGGGCCGTGTGGGTGCTGCCGTCCTGGAGCGTGACGGTGACGGTGCCGCTGTAGTTGCGCGGGTATTCGTCGTCCGGGTCGATCTCGTAGCGCACGCGCCCGGCGAGATCGAGGACGGCCGGATCGGCGATCCGGTCGTCGGTGAACTGGCCAAGGCCGGCTTTCCGATCGATCAGCCCGACCGCGACGCCGAAGGGGACGCTGAACTTCGCCGAATAGGGCGTGGAGGGCCGCCGCTTCTCGGCGAGCGGCTCCCACAGCCGGTGGACGGTGCCCTCGCCGACCCGGCAGAGCACGTCCGTGACGTCGGCGGCGCGGATGCCGCGTCCGGCGAGCGCGATGGCGCAGTCGATGAAGGGCTGCACCATGGTGCCGCAGGCATAGGGCTTGAAGGCGATCCGCCCGGCGTACCAGTCGGTGCCGAGGCCGTCGGTGAGGCGGCTGAGGTCGGGCGGGATCTGTGGCACGCCGAAGGCGAAGAAGAAGCCGTGCTCGCCCTCGAACACCGTGCGCGGCCCCTTGAACCCGGCGCGGCCGAGAAGCGCGGCGCGAAGCCCCGCCTGGGCGGCCCAGCCGGGGTGGATGCGCTTCGTCCAGGTGCCTTCGGCGAGGTACTCGATGATGCCGGAGGCGAAGCTGCCCGCGACCCCGAGCGCGTCGGTCATCGCGGCCGGCGTCAGACGAAGCGCCGTCGACACCGCGGCGGCGGCCCCCATGGCGCCGATGATGGCGGTCGGGTGGAAGCCGGCCCGGTGCTGCGCCGTCGGCGCCACCACCGCCATCCGGCACATGAGTTCGGTGCCGACCACCATGCCGCGAAGCACGTCGTCGCCGGCAAGGCCGAACCGTTCGGCGGCGGCCAGCACCGCCGGCACGATCACCGCGCTGGTGTGGACCGGCGAGCCCTCGAAGGTGTCGTCATAGTCCTCGCCGTGGGCGGCGGTGCCGTTGACGAGCGCGGCGCCGGCAAGGTCGAGCCCCTCGGCGTGGCCGAACGCGGTGCACGGGCCGGTCCCGTCCCAGCTCGCCGCGATGGCCCGCACATAGGGCTCGTCGCGGGCCGACACGGTGAGGCCCACGTGGTCGACGAGCGCGCGCGTGGCGGTCTCCCGCACCGCGTTCGGGATGGCGGCGGCGTCGAGCGCGAGCGCCCAGGCGGCGAAGGTCTCGGCGAGAGCGCTTCCGGGAGGCGGTGTGTTTTCGCGGGCCATCGGTCGTCGGTCGTCCTTGAAGAAGGGGAAGGGCGAGGGCGCGGCGCTCTTCGCCGCGCCCCGGCGGTCAGGCCGTGGCTTCGCGCCGGAAGCGGCGGAACTCGGTGTAGGCGCCGAGCACCAGGACCACGATGGCGCAGCCCATCAGGAAGGCGCTGACGCCGTTCTGGAAGAAGACCGCGTGGTCGCCCTGGGTCAGGAGCAGGGACCGGCGATAGTTGGACTCGATCATGTAGCCGAGCACCAGGCCGAGGATCAGCGGCAGCGCCGGGAACTTCAGCACCCGGAGCACGTAGCCGATCGCGCCGGCGGCGAGCACCACCCAGAGGTCGAAGATGCTGTTGTTGATCGAGTAGATGCCGGAGAAGACGAGCGCCAGGATGGAGGCGTTGAGATAGGGCCGCGGCCGGTTCACGAGCCAGATCGCCGGTCCGAGGATCACGATGCCGATGAGGAACATCATGATGTTGGCGACGAACAGGCCGCCGAAGAGGCCGTAGAGGATGTCCGGGTTGGTGGAAAAGAGCAGCGGGCCGGGCTGCAGGCCGTGGATCAGGAAGCCGCCGAGCAGGATGGCGGTGGAGTTGGAGCCCGGGATGCCGAAGCTCAGCGTCGGCACGAGCGCGGTGGCGGTGACCACGTTGTTCGCGGTCTCCGGGGCGATCACCCCTTCCTCCGACCCTTTGCCGAACTGCTCCGGCGTCTTCGACCAGCGCCGCGCCTCGTTGTAGGAGAGGAAGGACGCCACAGTGCCGCCGGCGCCGGGGACGGGCCCCTCCAGCGCGCCGACCGCGCAGCCGATCGCCTGGGCGCGGCGCAGGCTCCAGAGCTTGGACAGGCTCGGCAGCACCAGCTTGGACACCGTGTCCGGCTTGACGAGGTCGTCCGGCTCGTTGTCGGCGAGCTTCGACATCAGTTCGGCGACCGCGAACACGCCGAGCATCACCAGGATGAAGTGGACGCCTTCCAGGAGTTCAGGCTCGCCGAAGGTGAAGCGGGTGACGCCGGAGAGCGGATCGGTGCCGACCGTCGCCAGCATCAGGCCGAGAACACCGGCGATCAGGCCCTTCACCATCGAGCCTTCCGAGACGGATGCGATGATGCTGAGGCCGAGGAGGCCGAGCGCGAAATAGGCCGGCGGCGTGAACATCAGGGCAAGGTCGGAGAGCGGCTTGGTGAGTGTCGCCAGGAGGATGAGGCCGAACAGCCCGCCGATGGTCCCGCCGGTCAGCGACAGGCCGAGCGCCTCACCGCCGCGGCCCTGCTGGTGCATCACGTAGCCGTCGATCACCGTGGCGGCGGCGGCGTTGGTGCCGGGCGTGCGGATCAGGATGGCCGGGATGGATCCGCCGTATTCGGCGCCGATGTAGACCGAGCCGAGCATCACCAGCGCCATCAGCGGCGACATGTCGTAGGTGAACGGCAGGAGAAGCGCCATCGCGATCGAGGGCGAGATGCCCGGCAGCGCGCCGCCGAGAATGCCCCAGAGCACCCCGCCGCCCGCGGCCAGGAGGATCTGCCACGACGTCACGGCAGAAAGAGCGTGGATGAAACCGTCCATCGCGTTTTGGACCCCGTATTCTGTCGTTTGAAGGCTGGTCAGGCGGCGCCGGAAAAGAGCGTGGCGAACACGCCGGCCGGCAACGGCACCTTCAGGAGATGGACGAAGAGCACGTAGAAGAAGATGCCGCCGCCGACCGCGAAGAGGCCGGTCTGGACCGAGGGGCGTCGACCCGAGTAGGCCGTCACCGCGATCAGCAGCAGCATCACCGAAACGACGTAGCCGAGGACCGGCAGGAGGAGGACGAAACCGGCGCCGATGCCGATCACGCCCATCGCCTTCGCATGTCCGGACCAGTCCGTGTCCGCCGTCTCGGAGGCGGGGAGGGGAGCGGCGCCCGGACGGCGCCGCTTCCTTGCTTCCAACAGCGTCTGCAGGGCAAGCCCGGCCGACAGCAGGCCGAGCGAGACCGCGAGCAGTTTCGGCAGCCCGTCGGCCCCCACCATGCCGCCGAGCCTGCTCTTCGGGATGGCGTCGGCGCCGAGCCAATAGGCCAGGGCGAGGGCGAACAGGACGCCCGAGATTGCCAGCATTCCCCGCATGATCGCTTCCCAGTTCGTCAGCCGGTCACTCGGCCTGGATGTTGTATTCGGTGAAGAAGGCCTTCATCTCGGTGGCGAACTCGGCCGTCAGGGCGCGGGCACCCTCCTGGTCGAGGTAGGCCGGAATGACGCCTTCGCCCTCGTACCAGGCCTTGAACTCTGGATCGGCGAGCAGCTTCTGGATGCCCTCTTCCCAGGCCGTCACCACGTCCTCCGGCAGGCCCTTCGGACCGGCGAGGCCGCGGAACTTGCGCACGACGAGGTCGATGCCCTGCTCCTTGGCGGTCTTCACGTCGGGGAAGAGGTCGAGCCGCTCGTCGGTGTAGGTGGTGATGAGGCGGAGCTCGCCGGCATCGATTTGGCCGCGCAGCTCGGCGATCTCGCCGATGCCCACCTGGGCGGTGCCGTTCAGCACGTTGAGGATGACGTCGCCGCCGCCGTCATGGGTGAGGATGGTGACCTCGGTGCCGGTCACGGTCTGGAACTGCTCCATCACCTGCCGGTCGAGCGAGCTCGGCGTGCTGACCGCCACGATCACCTGCTGGGGCCGGCTCTTGGCGTCCTCCACCACGTCGGTCAGGTCCTGGTAGGGGCTGTTCGCCCGCACGTAGACCACCTGCGGGTCGTAGAACATGTTCACCACCGGATCGAGGTCGGTGAACGAGGCCTCCGGGCTGCTCAGCAGCGAGGTGTTCACGTAGCTCGGCGTGGTGCCGTAGAAGATGCTGCCGTCGGCCGGCGAGTTGGCGAGCACCGCCATCGCCTTGGCGCCGCCACCGCCGCGCACGTTCTCCACGACGAAGTTGACGCCCATGATCGGGCCAAGATGCTGGCTGAGCTTGCGCAGGAACACGTCGGTCCCGCCGCCCGGACTGGAGTGCGTGACCAGCTTGACGGTGCTGTGCGGATAGTCCGCAAGGGCCTCGGCGGCGAGCGATACGGTGGCCGATACGGCGACGAGCGCTCCAAGGAAATGTCTGTACTTCATGCTATCCTCCCGTGAATGCGGTGACTGTTGTGTTTTGTTGATTGTCACCTTGGTCTGTCCGTTTGCAGTCGATTGCAAACTGCCGACAATTTGCAGCGTGAACCCGCGCGGCGGTTGGCCTCTCAGGTCCGGTCAGGTCAGGTAGAGCCCTCCGTTGACGTGGATGGTCTGCCCGGTGATGAAGCCGCCGGCCGGGCCGCAGACGGTGAGGATCACCGCCGCCACGTCGTCGACCGTTCCCTCGCGGGACACCAGCGGCCGGCCGCCGTTCGGCAGCGCCACGCCGGCCCCTGAGGTGGCGGACCGCTTGCCGCCGATCTTGCCGGGGGCGATGCAGTTCACGGTGATGCCGGTCGGCGCGAACTCCACGGCGAGCGCATGGGTGAGGCCAACGAGGCCCATCTTGGCGGTGGCCACATGGGCGCGCTCGATGGCGCCGGTATGGGCGCTGACGCCGCCGATGTTGACGATGCGCCCGCCGCCCTGGCGCTTCATGTGCGGGATGGCCGCCCGGGCGCAGAGGAAGGCGCCGTCGAGAACGACGGACATGATCTCCCGCCACTCGGCAAGCGGCATCTCCGTGAAGGCACCCTCGCGGCGGATAGCGGCGTTGTTGACGAGGATGTCGAGCCGGCCGAACCGTTCCACGACGGCGTCCGTCATGGCGCCGACGGCGGCCTCGTCGGTGACGTCTGCCAGGTGCACCATGGCCCTGACACCGAGCGCCTCGACCTCGCGGGCCGTCGCTTCCGCCTCGTCGCGGGACGAGCGGGCGTTGATGACCACGTCGGCGCCGGCGCCGGCAAGCGCCAGGGCGGTAGCGCGGCCGATGCGACGGACGCTTCCGGTCACCAGGGCGACCTGGCCGGCGAGCGGCCGGCGCGCGCTGTCGAGGGTGTCTACTCCCACGTTGTTCTCCCTTGTGGCGATGCTTTGTCCCGACCGTCGTTGCGGCCCGTGTCTCGCCAAGCGCACTTGTCCGTGCGGCTTCACTTGTCTGTATACAGTCGTGTGCAACGTCGGCGCAACCTCAAACCGCATTCATGCATACGACAAATCGAATGCGTTAAACGATCCGGAGCCGGTCGCAAAGGCGGCCGACCAGGCGGAACAGTCCCGCCCGGCGGAACAGCCGAAAGGCGGGCAGGGTGAAGGCGTTCACGAAGAAGGACCGCACCACGTGGAAGGCCGTCACCAGCGCCACGTTGAGGTGAAGCACCTGAGCGGTCAGCGACATCTCGGCAAGCCCGCCTGGCGAGGACGACAGGACGGTGCTGGAGAGGTCGATGCCGGTGGCGAGGGTGAGGAGGGCGGCATAGCCGAGGAGGATCAGCGTCAACAGCACGATGAAGAGCATCACCATCACGCACACCCGCGGCAGGCGCACGAGGTTCTCCCGCTTGAAACGGCTGCCGATGACGATCCCGATCAGGAACTGGCCGCCTGCGAACAACGGGTACGGCATGCGCCCCTCCACCAGTTCCAGGCCCGCCACGATGCCGCCACCGAGGAGGGCGCCGATCATCCACGCGTTGTTGGCCTTCAGAAACTTCACGATGGCGATGGCCGCGAGGCCGGTGGCGAAGAGGAGCGCCAGTTCCACAGGGTCGAGATCGCCGGCCGCCGGCGGGGTCGGAATGCCGCCGTCGATGCCAAAGGCGAGGATGAGCGGCGGCATCAGGCAGACGAGAAGCGCCACCCGGATCGCCTGCGAGAGCGCGATCGGCTCCGGGTCGGCGCCTTCCGCCTGGCCCACGTTGGCCATCTCGGAAAGACCGCCGGGCGTGAGGGAGAAGAAGGCGGTCGTCTCGTTGATCCGGCTCGCCCTGGCGAACGGCACGGAAAGGACCGCCGCGACGAGCATGGCGACCGCCGCCGTCAGCACCATGGCCGGCAGCCAAAGGGCGATCAGGCCGAGGGCGGCGGCGGTGACGTTGAGCCCGATGCTGCTGCCGACGAGCAGTTGGCCGATCTGACGGCCCCGCTTGGAGGCGAATACCGGCCAGCCGGCGATCGAGCAGGCCGCCGTCACCACGAGCGGGCCGAGCACCCAAGACAGCGGTACGCCGGCGAGCGAGGCCCCGTGGCCGGCCGCCCCGGCGAGGAGCAGCACGAGGGCGATACGCAGCAGGCGTCCGAAATCAAGGCGTTGGAGCATCACGTCACCCCGCCAGCCGCACGAGCAGGCCCACGTCGTCCAGATGCTCCAGCATGGCCGCGGCGCCCGCGATCTTGTCCGCCCGCTCGGTTCCGATGATACGGTCGGCGTTGCCGTGAAATTTTGCCGCGATGGCCGCGTCGCTCATCGGATTGCCGACGGTGCCGCTGGCATGCGCGACGGCGTGGCTCACCGTCCGCCCGTCGTGGAGGGTGACCACCACCTGCGCCTGATCGCGCGCGAGGGCGTCGTCCGTCCTCACCGCGATCCGGCCGGCGAGATCGCGGATGACCGGGTCGGCGGCGCGGGCGTTGGTGAACTGGGCGATGCCGGCCGCCCGGTCCACGAAGGCGACGGCAGCCGTGTGGGTGATGCTGAACTTCGCCTTCAGCCCCGACTCCGGGTTCGCCACACCGGTGATGGTGACGGCGGCCGGGTTGACCGTGAGAACGATCGACGCGACCCCGTCTGCAGGCCCGGCCTGCGCGGCAGCCGCGATCATGGCGTCGATGGCCGGATGGAGCACCACGCCGCACGCATAGGGCTTGTGGCCGTTGCGGGTGATCTCCCAGCGCGCCCCGAGGTCGCGGAGAAGGGCGTCGGCGTCGGTGCGGGCGCTGTAGATGCGGCAGAAGCCGCGGCGTCCCTCCAGGATCTCGTCGGAGCCGTCATAGCCCTCCGCCGCCAGAAGCGCCGCCAAAAGGCCGTTCGCTGCCGCCTTTCCGGCGTGGAAGGATTTCGACATGGTGCCCCGGTTCTGCTGCATGCCGCCGGCCTGGGTCGCCGCGATGGCGAGGGCGTGGCCCATGCGGCGGGCGTCGAGGCCGAGCGCGCGGCCGGCCGCGGCGCCGGCGCCGATGCTGCCGAGCGTCCCGGTCAGGTGCCAGCCGCCCGCGTGGTGGTCGGGCGCCGCCTGCCCGGCCCGGACGCTCGCCTCGAACCCGACCGCGTAGGCGGCGATCAGGTCAGGTCCGGACAGGGGGCGCTCCTCGGCAAGCGCGAACAGCGCCGGCAGGATCGCGGAGCTTGCGTGCAGCACGACGCCGCCCATGTGGGTGTCGTCGAAATCGAGCACGTGCCCCATCTGGCCGTTCGCCAGCGCCGCATCGAGCGGCGCGAGCCTGACGCCCCGGCCGAGCACCGTGGCCGTGCCGGCGCTGCCCGACATCCGCTTCAGCGTGCGGACGAGTATCTCCGCCGCCGGATGATCGCTGCCGGCAAGAGCGCAGCCCATCCAGTCGAGCACTCCCCGGCGCGCCGCGGCGACCACGTCGTTCGGAAGCCGATCGAATCGAACGTCGGCGAGGAAAGCGGCGAGGTCGCGCGTGTGGCCGGAGCCGAGGCTCGCCGCGCCGTAGCCGACGGGGGCGGAAGTATCTGACATGATTGACCTGTCTCTCCCTCGAGCGTTCCTGCTTCCGGTGCAGACGACCTTGTAGCGCCGGTGCGCGCGAATGTATACAAGCGGATACATCAGTGCTGCGCCTCCCGCCTTGGGGCGCGGCACACCGAGGGAGCCCCGTCGACCATGGCCGGACCGTCCAAAGATCAGCCCGGCGAGATCGCCGTCCGTCTGGCCGCCCACGTGGCGGGCGCACTCGACGGGCCGCTTGCCGAGGCGGTTGTGGCCAAGGCGAAGGCGCACATCCTCGACACGGTCGCGGCGATCGTGTCCGGGTCGCAGCTGAAGGTCGGCCGGCTGGCAACGGCCTTCGCCGCGGCGCAGGGCGGCCCGCCGCTCGCCACCGTCATCGGGTCACCGGTGAGGGTCGCACCGATCGTCGCGGCCTTCGCCAACGGCCTGTCGGCCCACGCCGACGAGACCGACGACTCTCATCTGGCCGCCCGCTTTCACCCCGGCTGCGGCATCGTCCCGGCCGCGCTCGCCGTCGCCGAGGCCGAAGGCGCCACCGGGGTGGACCTGATCCGCGCCGTCGTGCTCGGCTACGACATCGGCGCGCGGGCGGTGATGGCCCTCGGCTTCGCCCGGCCCGACACGGCGCGCCACTCTAGCCACAGCCTCGGGCCGCTGTTCGGCGCGACGGCCGCCGCCGCCGCCCTCTATCGGCTGGACGAACGCGGCGTTCGGCACGCTTTCTCCTATGCGGTGCAGCAGGCGTCCGGCGTGCCCTTCTGGCAGCGCGACACCGAGCATGTGGAGAAAGCGTTCGACTTCGGCGGCATGGGCGCACGCAACGGCGTCACCGCCGCCGCCATGGTGGCGGCCGGCTTCTCGGCCGTGGACGACCCCTTCTCCGGCCGCCACTCCTTCTTCACCGCCTTCGGCGAAGCGCCGGACCCGGCCGTGCTCGTCGACGAACTCGGCACGCGCCACGAAATCCTGCGCGCCTCCATCAAGAAGTGGTGCGTCGGTTCGCCGATCCAGTCCGTGCTCGACGCTGTGATGTGCGTCCTCGCCGAAGGGCCGATCGATCCGGCCGCAATCGAGGACGTTGCGGTCACCTTGCCGGACGACCGGATCCACATCGTCGACGATCGCGCCATGCCGAGCGTCTGCGTCCAGCATCTGGTGGCGGTGGCGCTGCTCGACGGGACCGTGACCTTCCAGAGCGCCCACGACGAAGCCCGGATGACCGATCCGGCCGTGCTGGCGCTCCGCCGCCGCATCCGCCTGATCGCCAGCCCCGAATTGACGGCGGCCCGGCCGGCGCGTCAGTCCATCGTCGAGGTGACGCTCGTCTCCGGCGAGCGCCGGCGCCACCACGCCAGGGCCGTCCGCGGCACGCCCGACGACCCGATGACCGCCGACGAAGTCTTCGCCAAGGCTATGGACCTGACCACGCCCATCCTCGGCGCGCCCCGCGCGGAGACGCTATGTCGCCGGCTCCAGACCCTCGATGAGCTCAAGGCTATCACCGACCTCCGCCCGTTGCTCGCGATCGGCTGATCCCGGCGGAGGCGAGGTTGGTGCGGTGTCATGGATGGGAAGGGATGGTGCCGGCAGAGAGGATCGAACTCCCGACCTTCGGTTTACAAAACCGCTGCACTACCGCTGTGCTATGCCGGCCCGCCCCGTGAGATAACCCGCTCGCCGGCGGATCGCAACCGCCGCGGCGCTTGCCGCTTCGTCGCGATCCGCTCGCGCTTCACGCCGCCGGCGGGGCGATCGCGCGGCGCACCACGTAGAGCGCCAGCACGCACGCGTTCGACACGTTGAGGCTCTTGATCTCGCCCGGCATGTCGAGGCGGGCGAGCACGTCGCAGATCTCGCGGGTGCGCTGGCGCAGGCCCTTGCCCTCGGCGCCGAGCACCAGGCAGACCGGCGCGCGGAGCGCGGTCGCCTCCAGCGGCGCCGGGCCCTCGCTGTCGAGGCCGACGATCTGGTAGCCCTCGGCCTTGAAGTCCTGCAGCGCGTCGCCGAGGTTGCGCACCTCGATGATGGGCACGAGGTCGAGTGCGCCGGAGGCCGACTTGGCGAGCACGCCCGATTCGGCCGGGCTGTGGCGCGCCGTGGTCACCACGGCGCCGACGCCGAGCGCGCAGGCGGAGCGCAGGATGGCGCCCACGTTGTGCGGATCGGTGATCTGGTCGAGGACGAGCACCAGCGGCGCCCCGTTGAGGTCCCGCGCGCGGAGCGGCGGCAGCGGCTCCACCTCCAGCGCGACGCCCTGATGGACCGCGTCGGAGCCGAGCAGCCGGTCGAGCGACGGCGGCGAGGCCTCCTGAGGGTCGATCGGCAGCACGCCGCCCTCGAAGCGCTCGGCAAGGCGCGCAGCGGCGTTGCGGGTGGCCAGCAGCTTCAGCGCGCGCCGCCGCGGGTTCTTCAGCGCGAACTCCACCGTGTGCAGGCCGTAGAGATAGAGCGTCTCGCCGGCCTCGCGCTCGCGCTTCGGGCGCGGACGGAAAGGCCGGCCGGCCGCGCCACGCGGGTTGGCGGTGCGGGAGCCGGCCGGGCGGCCGGGGCGGGGAGGGCGGGGAGAGTCGGTCATGGGCGCCTTATAGCGGCCCGTTCGCCGCCCGTCATGGCCCGCGTGCTGCCGATCGTGCGCAGCCCGCGGGGCTCCTCACGAAGGCACAAGCCCGAAACCGCGGCCGTCTGCACGGGGGCTTTGCGCCTCGTCTCCGTGCCGATCGGGGTGAGGCGACGAAGCGGTGAACTTCGTGTCGGCAAGGCGTTGACAAGCCCGGATCGAACGGCCATAACCCGCCCCGAAATTCACGCCCGCCGGGCGGCGAGTTTCACTCGACCATCCAGACGCTTGGTCGACTTCGTTGGGTGTCCCTAAGGAGAGGTGCCCGAGTGGTTAAAGGGGACGGACTGTAAATCCGTTGGCTCAGCCTACGTTGGTTCGAATCCAACCCTCTCCACCACCCGATGAAGGTCGAACGGCAGAGTAAGCGTTGCGGGTGTAGCTCAATGGTAGAGCAACAGCCTTCCAAGCTGATGACGAGGGTTCGATTCCCTTCACCCGCTCCAGCCGTTTGATGCGCCTCGCGTGGCCGAGCGACAACCGTCGTGGGAGCTTCGCCGAAGATCCCCGCGTGAAGTAGAGGTTTGCACCACGGTTCGTGAAACGGTCCGTGGTGTTCGCGTTGTCCGGTCCGCTCCGACGGCTCGGCCAAGGCGGCAGCATCGGCAGGCGAGCGCTCGCGCCAGCGGCGTACCCGTCGTCCGACACACATGAGACCGAGACGAGAGAGCGACGTCGATGGGTAAAGAGAAATTTGCGCGGACGAAGCCGCACTGCAACAT
>NZ_MSIG01000050.1 GCF_001927285.1 Mongoliimonas terrestris
GGACCGACCGAAACGGGCGGCCCAGGGGGCCGCGCCGTTCTATCGCAGGGTCGCCATCTACACCCTGCCTTCAGCTGAACTGGTTGACCAGCCCCTCCAGGTATTCCTGCTTGCCGCTCTTCGGCTGCGGGTTGACGCCATTGGCCTCCACGTAGGCGGCCATGTCCTCCAGCGTCTTCTCGCCCTTAAGGATGGACTGCCCCATGTCGCCCTTCCAGCCCGCGTAGCGGTCGGCGAGGAAGGTGTCGAGGGTGCCGTCCTCGATGATGGCGGCGGCGTTGAGGAGGCCGCGGGCGGCGGCGTCCATGGAGGCCGCGTGGGCGATGATCAGGTCTTCCGGATCCAGCGACTGACGGCGGATCTTGGCGTCGAAGTTGAGCCCGCCCGTGGTGAAGCCGCCGGCGCGGATGATCTCCAGCATGGCGCGGGTCAGCTCCGGCACGCTCATGGCGAACTGGTCGGTGTCCCAGCCGACGAGTTCGTCGCCGCGGTTGAGGTCCACCGAGCCGAAGATGCCGAGGGCGGCGGCCATCGCCAGTTCGTGCTCGAAGGAGTGGCCGGCGAGGATGGCGTGGTTCTGCTCCACGTTGACCTTCACTTCGGTCTCCAGGCCGTAGGCCTTCAGGAAGCCGTACACGGTCTGCACGTCGAAGTCGTACTGGTGCTTCGTCGGCTCGCGCGGCTTCGGCTCGATCAGGATGGCGCCCTTGAAGCCGGTGCGGTGCTTGTAGTCCACCACCATGGAAAGGAAGCGGCCGGCCTGGTCCATCTCGCTCTTCAGGTTGGTGTTGAGGAGCGTTTCATAACCCTCGCGACCACCCCAGAGCACATAGTTCTCGCCGCCGAGTTCGCGGGTCACGTCCATGGCGTTCTTCACCTGGGCGGCCGAATAGGCGAACACCTCCGGATCCGGGTTGGTGGCCGCGCCGGCCATGAAGCGCCGGTTGGAGAAGAGGTTGGCCGTGCCCCAGAGGAGCTTGATGCCGGTCTCCTCCTGCTTGCGCGCGAAGATCTCGGCGATCTCGCGCACGTTCCGGTTCGACTCGGCGAGCGAGGTGCCCTCGGGGGCGATGTCGCGGTCGTGGAAGGAATAGAAGGGCACGTCCAGGATGGTGAAGAGGTCGAAGGCGACGTCCGCCTTCTGCCGGGCGAGCGCC
>NZ_MSIG01000051.1 GCF_001927285.1 Mongoliimonas terrestris
TGTCGGGTTCGGAAGACGTCGTCCCGTTGGCCGCGGATGATCCGCCTTACCGTTCCCCGGGCGAGACCCACCGCACGGGCGATCTCCTTGATCGACCGTCCATCTTCTCTCATCGCGAGCACGGTGTCGTTGGTTTGCCGACGCCTTGCCCATCCCTCGACCTGCAGTCGCTCCGCTGAACTCAGCAGAGCAGGATCGAGGTTCGTCGTGCCAATCACCGACCGAATCCGTTGCAACGCTCCGTGCACGGCATCGAGGAAGGCGCGGCTGGCGTTCTCCATCAGGTGCCAGCGATCGGCGACCTGTTGCACGGCCGGGAGAGCCCGGGCGACCGCCTCGCCGTAGCCGCCGCCCCGGTCTCGGGCGACGACCTCGATGGAGGCATGGGCCTTCAGCCAAGCGACGACGGTGGCGGGCTCTCGGTCAGGCAACAGCTTCAGGATCCGCCGCTGCTCCAGATCGACCACGATGGTTCCGTACCGGCAATTTCGGCGGAAGGCGAAGTCGTCGATGCCGACGACCCGGGGTGGCGCGCAGGCCTTTGCCGTCGCCCGGCGCCGCACGACCCGGATCAGCGTGTCGTTGCTGACGGGCACCTTGAGCCGCCGCGCGAACCCCGCACCGGGGCGACCGCCGAGCGCCAATCCGAGATGATGAACGATGGTCTCCAGTCTGCCGGTTCTGCGCGCGAAGGGAGCGAGGATCTCCTCGCCAAAGCGTTCGGCGAAGATTCGCCGGGTGCATTGCGCGCCGTCGCAGTGAAACCGCCGGACCGTTACCGCCAACGAAACCGCCCGACCGGAAAGGGGCAGATCAGAAGCCGTTCGACGGTAGCGGCTCTGAACCCGGGACGACCAATTTCCGCAACTCGGGCATTTTGCCCCCGCCGCGATCGACCGGACGCTCAGAACGGAGAATTCCTCTGTGATCTTCGCGTCCTCGACGACAAAGCCGGCCGGGACGATATCTCCAGGGCGAAGTCGCTCGACCATCAGCCGATCCCTCCGTTGCCCCCGGAGCATTCAGGCCGCAAGCCTGCAGCGAGATTGAGTCAGACCCAA
>NZ_MSIG01000052.1 GCF_001927285.1 Mongoliimonas terrestris
CGCCATGAAGATCCTCGTGCCCGTGAAGCGGGTCGTCGACTACAACGTGAAGATCCGCGTGAAGGCGGACGGCACGGGGGTCGACCTTGCCAACGTGAAGATGTCGATGAACCCGTTCGACGAGATCGCCGTTGAGGAGGCGCTGCGCCTGAAGGAGGCCGGCAGGGCCACCGAGGTGGTGATCGTGTCGATCGGTCCGGCGCAGGCGCAGGAGACGATCCGCACGGCGCTCGCCATGGGCGCCGACCGGGGCATCCTGGTCCAGGTGGACGGCATCGTGGAGCCGCTGGCGGTGGCCAAGATCCTGAAGGCGGTGGCGGCGGCGGAGGCTCCGGGCCTCGTCATCCTCGGCAAGCAGGCGATCGACGACGATTGCAACCAGACCGGCCAGATGCTGGCGGCGCTGACCGGCTGGGGCCAGGGCACCTTCGCCTCCAAGGTGGAGCTCGGCGAGGGCACGGTGGACGTGACGCGCGAGGTGGACGGCGGCCTGCAGACGGTGAAGCTCACCTTGCCGGCGATCGTCACCACGGACTTGCGCCTCAACGAGCCGCGCTACGCCTCGCTGCCGAACATCATGAAGGCCAAGAAGAAGCCGCTCGAGGTCAAGGCCGCCGCCGACTACGGCGTCGACACGGCGCCGCGGCTGAAGGTGGTGAAGACCGCCGAGCCGAAGGGCCGGATCGCGGGCGTGCGCGTCGCCTCGGCGACCGACCTCGTGATGAAGCTGAAGACCGAAGCCGGCGTGCTCTGAGCGACAGGGAAGCACATCCATGACCACCCTTCTTCTCGCCGAACACGACAACGCCAGCCTGAAGGACGCCACCGCCAAGGCGCTCGCCGCCGCCGCCCTGATGGGCGAGCCGGTCCACGTGCTGGTGGCGGGCTCCGGCGCCGCCGGGGTCGCCGACGCGGCGGCCA
>NZ_MSIG01000053.1 GCF_001927285.1 Mongoliimonas terrestris
GATTCCAGCGCGAGCTCGCGGCGGGCGACCTGGAGGCGCTGGACGAGATCGGTGGTGCGGGCGAACAGCACGCGCCAGCCATTCTCGACGAGGCCGCGGCCGATGGCAGCGGCCAGATGGCTCTTGCCGCCGCCGGGCGGGCCGAAGACGAGCAGGTTGTCGCCCTTCTCCAGCCAGCTGTCGCCGGCGACCAGGGCCATGATCTGGGCCTTGGAGAGCATGGGGACGGCATCGAAGTCGAAGCTGTCGAGGGTCTTGCCGGGCGGCAGGCGCGCCTCGGTGAGATGGCGCTCGATGCGGCGACGCTCGCGCTCGGCCAGTTCGTGCTCGGCGAGGGCGACCAGAAAGCGGCCGGCGGGCCAGCCCTCCTTGTCGGCGCGCTCGGCGAAGCGGGACCAGATGTGCTTGATGGCGGGCAGGCGCAGTTCGCCGAGCAGGAGGCCGAGACGGGCCTCGTCGATGGGATCGGTCGCGGTCATGCCGGCACCTCTTGCCCGGCGGCGGTCAGGACGTCGTAGGCGCTGAGCGGGCCCAGCGTGACGGTGACCTCGGGCAGCGCCCCGGGATCGGGTGCGAAGCGAGCGGTGAGATCGGTGAGCGTCGGCAGACGGCCGGCGTCGAGGCTGGCTTCGATCAAGGCTGCGAGATCGGCCTCGACGCCGCGCTCGTGGGCGATGGCGAGCGCGCCGACGACGAGCTTGCAGGCAGTCCGTTCCGGCAGGGCCTCCATGGCCGCATCGTAGAGCCGGCGATAGGCCTCGCGCGGGAAGAGCTGGTCGCGGTAGACGAGGCCCGGCAATGCGCCGGGCTTGGCCCTCAACGAATGGATGACGTGGCGATAGTCGACGAC
>NZ_MSIG01000054.1 GCF_001927285.1 Mongoliimonas terrestris
CCAGGGGGCCTGCAGGTTGGACTTGCCCTTCGCGAGCCGCTCGCCGAGGGACGACGCGCCGGGGGGCAGGCCGAAGCCGGGGGCGAGGGCGGTCATGGCCATCGATCCAGATAAATCGCGATGGCGCGGTCCTCCAGGGCGAGGCGGTCGAGCTCACCGGCGACGGGCAGGCGGTCGTCGGCGGTCGCCACATGGGTGCACACGGTTCGAACCGCCGTTGCCAGATGGATCGCGTCCGGCAGTTTCAGGCTCGCATGCCGGACCCTGAGGTCCGCCGAGAGCTCCAGAACGGTGCGATCGACCGGCCAGACCGTGAAAGCATCGTCGTCCATGAGGATCTGACGATAGATCGCCGCGAGACCGTCGTCGCCCTGCTTCAAGGCCCCCACCAGCACCTCGGCCAGGGTGATCTCGGACGTCACCGCCGCCACGGCCCCGGTCTCCACGGCGCCGAGAAGGCGGCGCGCCGGACCGGCGGCGGCTCCCGCGCCCTCGTAGGCAAGGATGAAGACGTTGGTGTCGAGATAGACCGGTCCGGCTCGCGTCACGCTAGCCATCCCGGTCCGCAGGGTCGCCGTCCCGAACACCCCTGACGTGGGCGACGATCTCGTCGGCGGTGCGGTAGGTGTCCCGTCCGGCCTCGAAATGCTGGCTGAACCGGCCTGGCATCGGCGCGGGCGTCCCCAGATCCCGCACCACGATCTCCACCCGGTGCGACGGGTCGATGTCGCCGCGGACGGCAGCCGGCAGATCGCTCGCCAGGATTTCCCGTCTCACCACCTTGTTCATCGCCTCTTCCCTCCTCACCGGAACGTCTTGCGCGGG
>NZ_MSIG01000055.1 GCF_001927285.1 Mongoliimonas terrestris
CAGGTTTTGGTTTTAATATCTCAACAACACTAAATTTCATTTAAGTTTTGTAGGTATGCAATGAGAGCAATCTATATTGCAAAGGGAAGCCCATTGCTTCCACCTGCTTTTGTTTCTATATTCGATGATCTAGCTTCATCCTCACTTGATGTCTTTTTTGACCCTTCAAATGGCTTGCTTAATCTTCCTGGTGTTACCTTAGGTATTCAAATTTTTTTTTCCATCTATAATATGCTTGTAAAGACATAATGGGATCTGTTTATAGCCTTCTTATCTCTTGGAGGTCTCTTCACTAGTGAACATGGTGCGATATGTATGCACTTGGGCTCTAAGTAGTGATGTTTGTTTTTCTGGTACTCCTTTTTTTTTTAATTCTGGCTTAATTGTTTCTTCACTAATGAAGTTGGCGGATTGTATTTGGGTTCAAATCACTGGTGTCCACATTATATTTTTTTTATAATTATTTGTTGGCGGATTGTATTTGGGTTCAAATCACTGGTGTCCACATTATATTTTTTTTATAATTATTTTGAACTGCTTAATGCTTTTAACAATGTGATTCTAGCCTGATATGTTATTTTATAAACTAGGCACCCTCAAGCTTATCAGCAAATTCATTGACAAGAAAGGTTTCTCTGGAACAAAGCGCTATTTTGGTGATATGGGAAAAACAGTGAGTTCTCTCCGAAATTGACGAACAAATTAGGACTTTTTTGAGTTGTATAAAATTTCTATATCTGTTTCATTTGCAGTTGAAAACAGCAGGGTCCA
>NZ_MSIG01000056.1 GCF_001927285.1 Mongoliimonas terrestris
GGTACGACGTCGAAGAGGTCGCCGACAAGTCCATAATCGGCGACCTGGAAGATGGGCGCCTCCTCGTCCTTGTTGACGGCGACGATGACCTTGCTGTCCTTCATGCCGGCAAGATGCTGGATGGCGCCGGAAATCCCGAGCGCCACATAGAGGTCCGGGGCGACGACCTTGCCGGTCTGGCCGACCTGCCAGTCGTTCGGCGCATAGCCGGCATCGACCGCCGCGCGGCTGGCGCCGACCGCCGCGCCGAGGGCGTCGGCGAGCGGGATGACCACCTCCTGGAACTTCTCCGCCGAGCCGAGAGCCCGGCCGCCGGAGACGATGATGCGCGCGGAGGTGAGCTCCGGCCGGTCGCTGGCCGAGATCGCCTCGCCGACGAAGGACGAGACGCCCGGGTCGCCGGCCGCCGCCACGCTCTCCACCGGGGCCGAGCCGGCCGCCTCCGCCGCCTTGAAGGCGGCGGTGCGCACGGTGACCACCACCTTGGCGTCGGTCGCCTCCACGGTCTGGATGGCGTTGCCGGCGTAGATCGGCCGCTCGAAGGTGGACGGGCCGTGCACGGCGGTGACGTCCGAGATCTGCATCACGTCGAGGAGGGCGGCGACCCGCGGCAGCGCGTTCTTGAACGTGGTGGTGGCCGGCGCGACGATCGCCCGGTAGGCCGGCGCCAGCGAGACCACGAGCGCGGCGAGCGGCTCGGCCATCTGGTGCTTCAGGCTGTCGTCGTCGGCAAGCAG
>NZ_MSIG01000057.1 GCF_001927285.1 Mongoliimonas terrestris
AAAGGCACGGATGGGAAATGTGACCAAAACAGGGTCAGTTTCCTATTCTTTCTTGGCAAAGTCTTGATCTATGTGAATATGTTAGGGTTATCACAATTATAGCTGGCATTTTTGAACATTCTCCATGTTAATTGGTTTGCAGAAAAATGCAAAAGTTGTATCAATAGATGGTTATGAAGATGTACCATTGTACAATGAGAAGGCACTAAAGAAGGCAGCTGCCAATCAACCAATAAGTGTTGCCATTGAAGGTGGTGGGATGGACTTCCAACTCTACGAGTCGGTTAGTACTTCTGTCACCTGTCTAGCCCAATAATATCTCTTGTGCCTGACGGCTGAGATTTAGATGATGCTGAGGATATTATGGAACTTAAATACTGCTTGGCATTTTATCAGTTGTCTGGCTTGCCTACCTGATTATACTTTACAATGAGTTCAAAGGCATGTTTTCCATTTCTGCTCTTAGCATAGATTTAGT
>NZ_MSIG01000058.1 GCF_001927285.1 Mongoliimonas terrestris
CTCTCATCCGGGTTCGTCCCGCGCGGTTTTGCCTTCCGATCCTGCTCTGTCCGGAGTGGCCTAGCACGCGTGCTGTCGGCAAGTACCATGAGCAGACATGTTGGGACCCGAAAGATGGTGAACTATGCCTGGCCAGGATGAAGCCAGAGGAAACTCTGGTGGAGGTCCGTAGCAATTCTGACGTGCAAATCGATTGTCAGAGCTGGGTATAGGGGCGAAAGACTAATCGAACCATCTAGTAGCTGGTTCCCTCCGAAGTTTCCCTCAGGATAGCTGGTACTCGCGGAAACGGAGGAGTTTCATCCGGTAAAGCGAATGATTAGAGGTCTTGGGGACGAAACGTCCTCAACCTATTCTCAAACTTTAAATGGGTGAGATGCCGAGCTTGCTTGAACGCTGAAGCTTCGGCGACTAATCCGAGTATCTAGTGGGCCAATTTTGGTAAGCAGAACTGGCGCTGTGGGATGAACCAAACGTCGAGTTAAGGGGCCTAAACGAATGCTCATCTAGACCCCATCGAAAGGCGTTGGTTGCTATAGACAGCAGGACGGTGGCCATGGAAGTTGGAATCCGCTAAGGAGTGTGTAACAACTCACCTGCCGAAGCAACTAGCCCTTAAAATGGTATGGCGCTCAAGCATTCTCCCGATACTCG
>NZ_MSIG01000059.1 GCF_001927285.1 Mongoliimonas terrestris
AACGTTGAAAATGTATATATTTAATCTGCTTCCCTATGCGCATTTAGAGATATTTTTCCTTGATATCTTCATCTTGTATCAGCCAATGGCCCACAGATGCATCTAGTTCATTGCCTTCGCTCAATACATTTGCATTTCTTTTTTCATTAGCCCCAGCAGTAAAACCTGTTAATTTACTGTTATCCATTTCATTTGGATGATATATTATACATAAAAGTCATGCTCATTTTCATTGATAGGATAAAAGGCCCATTATAATTATTTTGAAGGATTATTTTAGTGTTAGATTGGATTATTTATCTATGATTTTTGTTATTTCATTCCAACTTTTCTTTAATCATGTATTTTTAACCATCAAAGAGAACGTGTGCTTAGCCTTGATAAAACAATTTATCTAACCTAATCAGGTAAACTGAACCAGGCCAAAGTGTTGTATCAGTGATTTCTTTTGCCTTCATAGA
>NZ_MSIG01000006.1 GCF_001927285.1 Mongoliimonas terrestris
CCCGGCGTTCGCCGGGATGACGGGTTGGGGTCGGGATGGCGACGCCTGGCCGGGATGACGGCGAGACTTCGTGACGACGGGCACTTGGGGGAGTGACGGGCGATGATGCTGGACCGCGTGCCGCGCATGATCCAGGAGGAGGGGGCGCTCGACAGGATCGGGACGCTGGCGGCGCGCTATGCGCCGGCGGGGGCCGTGCTGCTGGTCGCCGATCCGGGGCTGAAGGCGGCCGGGATCACCGACCGGGCGATCGCCGCGCTGACCGGCGCGGGCATGCACCCGGTGGTGTTCGACGCCTTCAAGTCGGACCCGACGACCGCCTCCACCGACGCGGCGGCGGCGCTCGCGCGGGAGATCGGCGCGGGGCTGGTGGTGGCGCTCGGCGGCGGGTCGGCGCTCGACCTCGGCAAGGCGGTCGCCTGCGTGGCGCCGGGGGCGCTTTCATCCGAAGCCTACGCGCTATGCGCCAACCCCTTGCCGGCAAAGCCGCTGCCGAAGATCTGCGTGCCGACCACATCGGGCACGGGGTCGGAGACCACGCGGGTGTCCGTGCTCAGTCTCGCCGACGGCTCCAAGGTCTGGCTCTGGGGCGACGAGATGAAGGCCGAGGAGGTCGTGCTCGATCCGACGGTGACGGTGGGTCTGCCGGCGCATCTGACGGCGGCGACCGGGATCGACGCCTTCGTGCACGCCATGGAGGCGGCCACCAACGTGAACGCCACGGCGGCGAACGACGTCTACGCCCACGCGGCCATCGGGCTCGTCACGCGCCATCTGATGACGGCGGTGGAGCGGCCGGGGGATCTGAAGGCCCGCGCCGGGCTGCAACTGGCGGCGGCGCTGGCGGGCGTCGCGATCGACAACGCCGGTACTGCGATCGGCCACAACATCGGCCATGCGCTCGCCTCGCTCCGGCCCATCCACCACGGGCGTGCGGTCGGCGTCGCGGTGCTGGCGACGCTTGCCTGGAACGCCGCGGAGGATCCGGACGGCCGGTTCGCCGCCGTCGCCGCCGCCATGGGCGAGACGGGCGGCGCGGCAGCGCTGGCGCCCGCCTACGAGCGGCTGCTGCGGGCGAGCGGCGTGACGGTTTCGCTGGCCGGGGAAGGCTTCGACGGCATCACGGCGGCGGCGCTCGCCGCCAAGATGGCGGCGCCGGAAAACGCGCCCATGCGGCGGGCGAACGCCAGGACGGTGAGCGACGAGGACCTGATGGTCTTCGCCGAGCGCGTGCTGACGCAGGTGTAGATCTCGGCGCGACCTTCCATCAGGGCCTTCGCGCTCCCGTCCAAGGCTCGGGCGGATCACGTTTTTTCATCCGACGACAAGGCGACCGACCCGATGAACAAGCCCGCCGTCTTCCCCGCCACCCGCGCCGATTGGGAAGCCGCCGCCTCGGTGCTGAAGCCGGAGGCGTCGCATTTCATCGACGGCGCCTTCGTCGCCAGCCGGTCGGGCGAGACCTTCGCCAAGGTGTCGCCGGTGGACGGGCGCGTGGTGGCGGAGGTGGCGGCCGGCGGCGCGGCGGACGTGGACCGTGCGGTCGCAAGCGCCCGGGCGGCCTTCGAGGACGGGCGCTGGC
Organism: Mongoliimonas terrestris; assembly: GCF_001927285.1. Taxonomy (GTDB): domain Bacteria; phylum Pseudomonadota; class Alphaproteobacteria; order Rhizobiales; family Pleomorphomonadaceae; genus Chthonobacter; species Chthonobacter terrestris. Next base: position 1,583 of record NZ_MSIG01000006.1, read on the forward strand.
GCGGGCTGGAGCCGAAGCAGCGCAAGGCGGTGCTGCACCGGTTCGCCGACCTCGTCCGCGCGCACACCCAGGAGCTGGCGCTCCTGGAGACGCTGGACGTGGGCAAGCCGATCTCCGATTCGCTCGCCGTCGACGCGCCGTTCGCGGCGGACTGCATCCAGTATTACGCCGAGTTCGCCGACAAGCTGGTGGACGAGATCGCCCCGACCGGGCCGGCGGACCTGGCGCTGATCCGGCGCGAGCCGCTCGGCGTGGTGGGCGCCATCGTGCCGTGGAACTACCCGCTGATCATCACCGCCTGGAAGCTCGGGCCGGCGCTGGTGGCGGGCAATTCGGTGGTGCTGAAGCCGGCTGAGCAAAGCCCTCTGTCGGCTCTGCTTCTGGCGCGGCTCGCCGCCGACGCCGGACTGCCGGACGGCGTCCTGAACGTGGTGACGGGCTTCGGCGAGGCGGCCGGCGCGCCGCTGGCGCTCCACGGCGACGTGGACATGATCACCTTCACCGGCTCCACCGAAGTCGGCAAGCTGATGCTGGAGGCCTCCGCCCGTTCCAACATGAAGCGGGTGGCGCTGGAATGCGGCGGCAAGAGCCCGCACGTGGTGCTGGCCGACTGCGGCGACCTCGACGCGGTGGCGTCCGGCATCGCCTGGGGGATCTTCTACAACCAGGGCGAGACCTGCCACGCGGGCAGCCGGGTGATCGTGGACGCGCGGATCAAGGACGCGCTGGTGGAGAAGATCGCCGCGCACGCCGCCACCATCACCCTCGGCCACGCGCTCGACCCGGCCTCGCGCATGGCCGCCCTGGTGGAGAAGCGCCACGCGGACCGGGTGCTCGACTATGTGGCGATCGGCGTCCGTGAAGGCGCCCGGCTGGCGCTCGGCGGCCGGCGGGCGGACGACCTGCCGGGCGGCTCCTATGTGGAGGCGACCATTCTCGATGGGGTGCAGCCGGAGCACCGGGTTGCCCGCGAGGAGATCTTCGGGCCGGTGCTGACCGTGCTGACCTTCGACGACGAGGCGGACGCGGTGCGGCTTGCCAACGACAGCATCTACGGCCTCGCCGCCGCGGTCTGGACCCGCGACATGGGCAAGGCGCACCGGCTGTCGTCGGCGATCCGGGCCGGCACCGTATGGGTGAACTGCTACGACCGGTCGAGCCTCGCGACCCCGTTCGGCGGCTTCAAGCAGTCCGGCTTCGGCCGCGACCGGAGCCCGCACGCCATCGACAAGTACATGGATTTCAAGACCGTCTGGACCCATTTCGGCTGACGGACGGGGGATACCAAGCTCCTGAAGTCCCGACCTGCCGGGCCTTCAGGAGCGCAGGCAAGCCCGAAAGGGCGCCGGCCGGTCAGGCCGTAACGCTCGAGAAGGTCGGACGAGTCCGAGCTTTTCGAGCCAGGTATGAGGACACATGGCCAAGATCGAGCGCATCACCATCACCCACCACCGGCTGCCGCTGGACCCGCCGTTCGTGGCGTCGTGGGATTCGCGGCCGCGCGGGCACTTCGACGCGACGGTGGTGCGCGTTGCGACCGACGAGGGCCACGAGGGCGTCGCCTCCGGCGACCTGATGCTGGGCTTCGCCGGGCACGAGCACCTGTTCGTCGGCGAGGATCCGCTGCGGATCGAGCGGCACTACCGGGTGCTGTCGCACCTCGACTTCCACTACGGCCGCTCCTGGCCGCTCGACCTGGCGCTCTGGGATCTCGCCGGCAAGATCACCGGACAGCCGGTGTGGAAGCTCCTCGGCGGGCTCAACGACAAGGTGCGCGCCTACGCCTCGTCCGGCACGCTGCGCGATCCGGGCGGCATGGCGGAGACAGCGGAGCGCTTCCTCGGCGAGGGCTATCCGGCCATGAAGATCCGCTTCCAGCGGGGCCGCTGGCAGGACGACATCAAGGCGCTGGAGGCGGTGCGGGCGCGGGTCGGCGACCGACTGACCCTGATGGTGGACTGCAACCAGGGCTGGCGCATGCCCTGGGACACGGTCGCGCCGTGGACCTTCAAGGACGCCCTGCAGGTGGGGCGGGAGCTGGAGCGGCTTTCCGTCTACTGGATGGAGGAGCCGCTGCACCGGGCCGACCGGGAGGGCATGCGGCGCCTGCGCGAGGCGGTGGACGTGCGCATCGCCGGCGGCGAGATGACCCGCGAGCTCTCCGCCTTCCGCGACCTCGTGCGCGACGGCTGCCTGGACGTGCTGCAGCCGGACGCGGCGCTCGTCGGGGGAATCACCGGGCTCCGGCGGGTGGCGCTGATGGCGCAGGAGCACAACGTGGCGTTCACGCCGCACACCTGGACCAACGGCATGGGCGTTGCCGCCAACGCGCACCTGACGGCCGCGCTTTCCGATGCGCCCTTCCTGGAATTCCCCTACGATCCGCCCGAATGGAGCCTCGCCCGCCGGGACTACATGATGGCGGAGCCGCTTCTCGCGGACGGCGAGGGGTGGATCCGTCTCGGCGACACGCCGGGCCTCGGCATCGCGCCCGATGAGGAGAGACTGCGCGCGACGGCACTTTCATGACAGTTTCGCAAACCTGAAGCACGGTGGCCGGATCGGTTCGGGATCAATACAAAACAGGGGACCACCCGAACCCCCCGCCACCTGAAAAACCCCTGAGGAGGACGACGAGCATGCGTTTCAAGCTCTGGACCAACAGCGGCCGACCCACCCATTCGAAGGTGGAAGGCCTCTGCGAGCAGGTGGCGAACGGCGAGATCGACCGCCGCGCCTTCCTGCGCACCGTGTGCCTTCTCGGCGTCTCGGCCGTGTCGGCGAATGCCTTCCTCGGCGAGATCGGCATGCCGATGGTCTCGGCCGCCGCCGCCCAGGAGACGCCGAAGGCCGGCGGGACCCTGCGCTTCGCCTGCCAGATCCAGGAGATCACCGACCCGATGCTGGTGAACTGGGTCGAGGCGTCGGACCTCATCCGCAACTCGTGCGAATTCCTCACCGAGGTGGACGAGAACAACGTCACGCATCCCTATCTGGCCGAGAGCTGGGATCCGTCCGAGGACCTGAAGACCTGGACGTTCAAGCTGCGCCAAGGCGTGAAGTGGACGAACGGCGACGACTTCAACGCCGATGACGTGATCTTCAACCTGAAGCGCTGGACCGAGAAGGATTCGGCGTCGCCGAACCGCACCTCCTTCGAGATGATCACCAACATCGAGAAGAAGGGCGACCACGAGATCGTGCTGACCCTCAGCCAGCCGAACCTCGCCATCCCGGAGATGCTCTACGCCTTCACCTGCGCCATCGTGAACCGCAACTTCGCGGGCGACTGGTCGAAGGACCCGGTCGGCACCGGGCCGTTCGTCCTCACCGAGTACGCGGTGGGCCAGAAGGCCTTCTTCAAGCGCAACGATGCCTACTGGGGCGAGAAGGCGCTGCTCGACGAGATCCAGTACATCGACCTCGGCGCCGACGTGGCCGCCCATGTGGCGGCGCTCGCGGCCGGGCAGGTGGACCTCCTCTACCGCATCACGATCGCCGAGCTCGACCTCGTGGAGAAGCTGCCGAACGTGACGCTGCTCACCGGCAACGCGGCGCAGACCCTCTGCATCCGCATGCAGCCGCAGAAGCCGTTCGACGACATCCGCGTCCGCAAGGCGCTGGTGATGGCGGCCGACAACCAGCAGATCCTGGACATCGCCTACCGCGGCAAGGGCGTCGTCGGCGAGAACCACCACGTGGCGCCGTTCCATCCGGAATACGCCGAGCTGCCGAAGCAGGCCCGCGACGTGGAAGGCGCCAAGAAGCTCCTCGCCGAGGCCGGCTATCCGGACGGGCTGGACGTGGAGCTCGTGGTCGGCAACACCCAGGGCAAGTGGGAGCAGGACACGGCGCAGATCCTGCAGCAGCAGGCGGCCGAGGCCGGCATCCGCATCAAGCTCAACGTGATGCCCGCCACCGAGTACTGGAATATCTGGGACAAGGCCCCGTTCTCGCTCACCTTCTGGTCGCACCGCCCGCTAGGCGTGATGACGCTGAACCTGGCCTACCGCACCGGCGCGGTGTGGAACGAGGCCAAGTACTCGGATCCGGCGTTCGACGCCGCGCTCGACAAGGCGATGGGCATCGTCGACCCGAAGGAGCGCTCGGCCGCCATGGTGGACGTGGAGAAGATCCTCCAGGACGCCGCCGTGATGGTGCAGCCCTACTGGGCCGGCAAGTTCACCGCCCACGCCAAGACGGTGCAGAACTTCAAGCTGCACCCGTCGGACTACTTCAAGATGGACAAGGTCTGGCTGTCCGCGTGAGGGGAGTAGGGGTGGGGATGGGTGGTGTGCTCCTGTGGTGGGGGTGCGCGCTGCCGCCCCATCTTCCACCGTCATCCCGGCGAACGCCGGGATCCAACCGACGGTGGGGAGACCGGACCGTTGTGGATGATCTCGCCTGCGGTTGGGCCCCGGCGTTCGCCGGGGTGACGACCTGGATGGGAGGGAGGGTGTGAGCCTTCGGGTTCATGGCCCTCCACCGCCTCGACCTCCGTCATGGTCCGCGCAGGCGGACCACCCACGCGTTCCGGTGCGCCGGGCGAATGCGTGGGTGGTCCGGCTGAACCGGACCATGGCGATGGGAGAGGGGGTTGGGACGGAGGGTGTGCTCCTGTGGTGGGGGTGCGCGCCGCCGCCGCCTCATCCTCCACCGTCATCCCGCCGAACGCCGGGATCCAACCGACGGTGAGGAGACCGGACCGTTGTGGATGATCTCGCCTGCGGTTGGGCCCCAGCTTTCGCGGGGGTAACGACCTGGACGGGAGGGAGGGTGTGAACCTTCGGGTTCATGGCCCTCCACCGCCTCGACCTCCGTCATGGTCCGCGCAGGCGGACCACCCACGCTTTCCGGTGCGACGGGCGAATGCGTGGGTGGTCCGGCTGAACCGGACCATGACGATGGGGGAGGGGTTGGGACGGGGGGTGTGCTCTCGTGGTGGGGGTGCGCGCTGTCGCCGTCCCACCGCCACCGTCATCCCGGCGAACGCCGGGATCCAACCGACGGTGGAAGAACCGGACCGTTGTGGATGATCTCGCCTGCGGTTGGGCCCCGGCTTTCGCCGGGGTGACGACCTGGACGGGAGGGAGGGTGTGAAACTTAGGGTTCATTGCCCTCCACCGCCACCTCCTCCGCCATGGTCCGCTTGAGGGTCCACCCACGCTTTCCGGCCGGCCGAGCAGCGTTCGGGGCGTCCGTCCTGCCCCTTCAATCCTCGCCGGCATTCGTCGGCCAAATCGCGCGCATTCCGGTAGGATGGTTCGCCGGGCCGAAGGCGCCGTTCGTTCCAACCCGAAAGGTCGCGATGCTAGCCGCAGTTCTGAAGAAACTCGCCGAAGTCGTCGGCGCCATGCTGGTGGTGTCCTTCATCGTCTTCCTGGTGCTGGAAGCGAACGTGGAGGATGTGGCCGTTAAGGTGCTGGGGGCCTATTCGGCGCCCGACCAGCGAGCCGCCTGGCTGGAGGCGAACGGCTACCTGGATCCGTTCCTGGTGCGCTACGTGCGATGGCTGTGGGACTTCGTGACCCTCGACTGGGGCCAGTCGACCCTCTTCCGGGTGCCGGTGACAGAGATCCTGCCGCAGCGGCTTGCGATGACCGGCATCCTCGCCGGCGTGACGCTGGTGGTCTCCACCGTGCTGTCGCTGGTGCTCGGCATCCTCGCCGGCATGAACGAAGGGTCCATCACCGACCGGACGGTGTCCTTCGTGTCGGTGCTGACCACGTCCATCCCGGAGTTCGCCACGGCGGTGTTCCTCTCCGCCATCTTCGTGTTCTGGCTCGGCTGGCTGCCGGGCGCCTCCACCATGATCAGCGGCTTCACGGCGCGCGAGCTGGTGCTGCCGGTGGCGGTGCTGACGCTCTATTCGGCCGGCTACCTCGCCCGCATCACCCGCGCCTCCATGGTGGAGGCGATGCGCAGCCCCTATGTGCGCACGGCGCTGATGAAGGGCGCCTCCACGTCGCGCATCGTGCTGCAGCACGCGCTCCGCAACGCGCTGATCGCCCCGGTGACGGTGATCATGCTGCACATTCCGTGGCTTCTCTCCGGCGTGATCGTCGTGGAGGTCTTCTTCGCCTACAAGGGTTTCGGGACGCTGCTCTACGAGGCGGCGCTCAACTCCGACGTCTTCCTGATCGAGGCGTGCGCCATGGTGAGCGTGGTGGTGGTGGTCGCCACCCAGCTCATCTCCGACGGGCTCTACCGCCTGCTCAACCCGCGCCTTCGCGTCAGCGCCAAACCTGCCGGAGCGACAGCATGACCGCCATCGAGACCCGCAAGGCCGGCTTTCGCGTGCCCGCCGTCCTCAAAAGCCCGACCGTGGTGATCGGCGCCGTGTTCGTCGGCATCTGGGTGTTCGCCGCGCTGTTCGCCCCCTGGATCGCGCCCTACGACCCGTTGCAGAGCCGCGCGCCGCTGCAGCTGCCGATGACGCGGGGGCCGGACGGCTCGCTCTACCTGCTCGGCACCGACCTCCTCGGCCGCGACATCCTCTCGCGCCTCCTCTACGGGGCGCGGGCCGTGGTGCTGTGGGCGGGCCTTGCCACCGCCACCGCCTTCACCGTGGGGCTGGCGATGGGGCTCGTCGCCGGCTTCTACAAGGGTTGGGTCGACAAGGTGCTGTCCTTCATCGCCAACGTCATCCTCTCCTTCCCGGTGCTGGTGCTCTACATCCTGGTGATCGTCACCTTCGGGGCGTCGGGGCTCAACATCGTGCTCGCGGTGACCTTCGCGTCGGCGCCGGGCATCTTCCGCATCGTGCGGGCGCTCACCATCGACATCGCGGCGCAGGACTACGTGGCCGCCGCCATCGTGCAGGGCGAAAGCCCATGGCGGATCATGGTGGTGGAGATCCTGCCGAACGCCGCCGGGCCGCTCGTCGTCGACGCGTGCCTGCGGCTCGGCTACACCACCATCACCATCGGCGTGCTCGGCTTCCTCGGTCTCGGCCTGCCGCCGCCGACGCCCGACTGGGGCAGCATGGTGAACGACGGCCGGCCGATGGCCATCGCCTTCCCGCACATGGTGATCTTCCCCTGCATCGCCATCTCGATGATGACGCTCGGCCTCAGCCTTCTTGCCGACGGCATCCGCGAAGTCAGCCTGAAGCAGGGGCGCGGGTCGTGAGGTCCGCCCGCCCCGCTCGATCCCTGCGCATACCCGGAGCCACGCCATGACCGCCGATTCCGTCGTCTCCGTGGAGAACCTCTCGGTCCGCCTGCCGCGCGGGGCCGACCGGCCGTTCGCGGTGGAAAACGTGACGCTGGACGTGCGCAAGGGGGAGATCCTCTGCGTCGTCGGCGAGTCCGGCTCGGGCAAGTCGGTGCTGTCCGCCGCCGTCATGGGCGCGCTGCCGCGCGGGCTCGCCTTCGGCGGCGGGCGGGTGCTGTTCGGCGGCCAGGACCTGACCACGCTGAAGCCGCGGGCGCTGCGGGCGATGCGGGGCAAGGACATCGCCATGGTGTTCCAGGACCCGATCGCCTCGCTGAACCCGGCCATCCCGGTCGGCCTGCAGGTGGAGGAGGTGTTCCAGATCCACACCGACCTGAAGCCCGAGGAGCGGCGGGCGCGGGCGATGGCGCTCCTGGAGTCCACGCACCTGCCGGATCCGGCGCGCATCCACGGGGCCTATCCGCACCAGATCTCCGGCGGCCAGTGCCAGCGCGTGGTGATCGCCATGGCGCTCGCGCTCGACCCCAAGCTCCTCATCGCGGACGAACCGACGACCGCGCTCGACGTCACCACCCAGGCGCAGATCCTGAAGCTCTTCAACGAGCTGCGCGGCGGCAGCCAGCACGGCATCCTGTTCATCACCCACGATTTCGGCGTGGTGCGCGAGGTGGCCGACCGGGTGGCGGTGATGCGCCACGGCCAGCTGGTGGAGATCGGTCCGGCCGCCGACGTGCTGGACCGGCCGACCCACGCCTACACGCGCACGCTGATCGCCTCCGTGCCGTCGCTGAACCCGCCGGCGCGGACCACGGATCTTACGGCCCCACCAGCCCTGAAGGCCGACGACCTCGTTGCCTTCTACGGCCCGGTGAAAGCGCTGAAGGACGTGTCGGTGACCATCCCGAAGGGCTCCACCCTGGCGGTGGTGGGCGAATCCGGGTCGGGCAAGTCGACGCTGGCGCGGACCATCATCCGCCTGCACGAGCCGGACAGCGGCACGATCGCTGTCGGCGGCGTCGACTATACGGCGCTGAAGGGCCGCGACCTGCAGGAGCGGCGGCGGCTCATCCAGATGATCTTCCAGAACCCGTTCGGCTCGCTCAACCCGCGCCGCACGGTGGGCGACGTCCTGATGCGGGCGGGCGTGCTCGGCGGCCAGACGGCCACCGCGGCGCGGGCGCGGGCGCTGGAACTGCTCGACCTGGTGCGGCTGCCGCGCGAGGCCTTCGACCGGCGGCCGGACGCGTTTTCCGGCGGCCAGCGGCAGCGCATCTCCATCGCCCGGGCGCTCGCCATGAACCCGGAGATCGTGATCGCCGACGAGAGCGTGTCGGCGCTCGACGTCTCCGTCCAGGCGCAGGTGCTGAACCTCCTCGACGACCTGCAGAAGAAGACCGGCATGACCATGCTGTTCATCACCCACGATCTTCGGGTGGCGGCGCAGATCGCCGACCATATCGCCGTGATGAAACGCGGCGAGGTGGTGGAGTATGGTCTCGCCCGGGACGTGCTGCGCCGGCCGCAGCATCCCTACACCCGCGACCTGGTGGCCGCCGCGCCGGGCCAGACGCGCGAGGAAGGGCAGGGCGCCGCGGCCGAATAGGCCTTTGCGGTCGAACCGATGGCCGCGAGAGAAGAGGGACGGGTGATGGCATCGCCGCACGTGATCGTCGTCGGCGCCGGGATCGGCGGCCTTTCCGTCGCCTGGGCGCTCGCCCGCCGGGGCGCGCGGGTGGAGGTGGTCGACCAGGGGCCGATCCCGAACCCGCTCTCCTCGTCCCATGACGAGCACCGGATCATCCGCCACGCCTACGGCTTCCTCTCCGGCTACGGCCGGCTCGCCGGGGCTGCCTATGCAGCCTGGGAAACGCTCTGGGCCGACATCGGCCGGCGGCATTTCGTGGAGACCGGGTCGATCTTCACCTTCCGCGGCGACGACGGGTGGGCGCAGGCCTCCATCGCCGTGATGGCCGAGACCGGCGCGGTGATCCGGCCGCTGCCGCTGTCGGTGCTCGCCGGGAAGGCGCCGATGTTGACGACCGACGGCCTGGTGGCCGCCTACGAGACCGAGGGCGACGGGCTGCTCTTCTGCCGGCGCATCCTGGCCGACCTCGTCGTGCACCTCGCCCGGCTCGGCGCGCGCTTCCACCCGCGAACCCGTGTGCTCGACGTGGACCCGGAGGCCTGCACGGTGACGACGGACGCGGGCGTGCTCAAGGGCGACGCGGTGGTGGCGGCGGCGGGCGCCTGGACGCCGCGGCTGCTGCCCGCTTTCGCGGCGGACCTCACGCCGTCGCGCCAGGCGGTGATGTATCTGGCGCCGCCGGCCTCGCTCGCCGCCGCCTGGGACCGGGCGCCGGTGATCGTGGACTTCAACGGCGAGGCCGGCACCTACACCATCCCGCCGCGCGCCGGCACGCGGCTGAAGGTGGGCGACCACGTGTTCACCCGGGCCGGCGATCCGGACGGGGACCGGGTGGCGACGGCCGACGACGTGGCGCGCCTGCGCGCGGCGGCAGCGGGCGCCTTTGCGGGATTTCAGGATTATACGGTGCTGGAGGAGAAGATCTGCTTCTACACCGTCAGGGAGGACGAGACCTTCCTTGCCGTGCCGATCGGCCGGGCCGGCTACGTGCTCTCGGCCTGCTCCGGCCACGGCTTCAAGTTCGGCCCGCTGATCGGCGGCTTCGTCGCCGAGGCGGTGTTTGGCGAGCGCTCCGGCGCCGACCTCACGGCCGTCGTCGGCGGCGACGCAAATCTCCTCGTGGTGTGACGCAAATCGCCGGTCGCATGCTCTTCCGCCGGCCGGGAATCGGCCGCAGAGTGGGGGGATGACGGCGGACGCCCCCGCGCCCGCCGGGAACACCCGCGCCGGACGGGGTCCGGTCGTTCCATGCTGAGGTCGCCGATGCTGCCGGCCGAACTGACGTCGCTTGAGACCCACGCGCTGGACCTCCTGCGCACCCGCAAGAAGCACTGGAGCCTGCCGCAGGCCTTCTACACGGAAGAAGCCTTCCACGAACTCGACCTCCGGCACATGTTCGGGCGGCAGTGGATCTTCGTGTCGCTCTCCTGCGAGGTGCCGAACCCGGGCGACTGGATCACCGTGGAGGTCGGCCGCGACTCCATCATCATCCTGCGCGACAACGACCGGCAGATCCGCGCCTTCCACAATTCCTGCCGCCACCGCGGCTCGCGCATCTGCCTGGAGCATCAGGGCAAGGCCAAGCGGCTCGTCTGCCCCTACCACCAGTGGACCTACGACCTCACCGGCGAGCTGATCCGCACCCGCTACATGGAGGGCGATTTCGACCGGTCGGAGTTCGGGCTGAAGCGGGTGCACTGCGAGAACCTGGCCGGCTACATCTTCCTCTGCCTTGCCGACGATCCGCCGCCGTTCGACCGGTTCCGGCGCGACCTGGAGCCCTTCATCGCCCGCCAGGACATCGAGAACGCCAAGATCGCCTACACCCAGGTGCTGCACGAGAAGGCCAACTGGAAGCTCGTGATGGAGAACAACCGGGAGTGCTATCACTGCTCGGCCAACCATCCGGAGCTCTTGCGCACCCTCGCCGAGTTCGACGACCCGACCGACCCGCGCGTCGACCCCAAGTACGTGGACCTGATGCAGCGGAAAAACGCCGAATGGGCCGCCGAGGGCATCCCGCACGGGCCGACGGATCCGAACATCCGCTACCGGGCGGTGCGGCTGCCCTTCATCGACGGCCACCAGTCCATGACCCTGGACGGCAAGCTCGCCTGCAAGCGCCTGATGAGCGACTTCACCGACTACGACCTCGGCTCGGTGCGCATGCTCTCGCTGCCGAACAACTGGAACCACCTGCTCTCCGACCACATGATGGCCTTCCGGGTGATGCCGATCTCCGCCCGCGAGACGATCGTCACCACCAAGTGGCTGGTGCACAAGGACGCGGTGGAAGGCGTCGACTACGACGTGGACAACCTGACCGCCGTCTGGAAGGCCACCAACGAGCAGGACAAGGAGCTGGCCGAGTGGAACCAGCTCGGCATCGAGAGCTCCCGCTACGAGCCCGGCCCCTATTCGGGCGTGATCGAGATGGGCGTGCGCGACCTGATCCAGTGGTACACGGACGAACTGGAAGCCTCCCTCTGCCACGACCTCGGCCTGCCCCCGCCGGTCGTCGGCACCGCGCCGACCGAGCGCGCGGTCTACGCCCCGCCACCGGGACGGAGCGCGGGCGCCGGGTCACGCGCGGCGGTGGCGCCGGCGGAGTGAGGGAGGCGGTCGCGGGTGCGTCGGGGGCGGTGGCCAGAGGGGGCGGTCGCGGGTGCGTTGGGAGCGGTGCCGGCGGTGGTGTGAGGGAGGCGGTCGCGGATGCGTCAGGGCGCGCGCGATCGAAGGCGGCGTGAGGGCCGAGGCGAGATCGGCCATACCCGCCCACATGTCATCCCCGCACGTCATCCCGGCGGACGCCGGGATCCAGCCGACGGCGGGGGCTGGGAGACGGTGCGGATGATGGCACCGACGGTTGGGCCCCGGCTTTCGCCGGGGTGACGATCGCGCGTGACGGGCAGGGCGCGTTCGCCCCGTTGGGACAGCGCCCTCGTTCCCTGCACACCTCCATCGTCTTGGTCCGGTTCAGCCGGACCAGCCACGCTTTCCGCCGGGAGGCGTCGAGACAATGCGTGGGTGGTCCGCCTGCGCGGACCATGACGATGTCGAGGCGAGGGTGGGCTTCAGCCGCGGCCGCAGCCCGGTCCTCGGATGCGCTCGCTCGCCACTCCCGCCCGCGCGATCGTCATGGTCCGGTTCAGCCGGACCACCCACGCTTTCCTCCGGGTGATGTCCTGACAATGCGTGGGTGGTCCGCCTGCGCCGACCATGACGATCGGGGGCGGGTGGGGGAGGGGAAGGAGCCGGCGATCCCGGGGGCTGTCGCCCGCGGCGGACCGAACCTCCTCCTACTCCATCCGTTCCGGCAGGTAGTCCTCGCGCGCGAGGTTGCCGAAGCGGGTGAATTGGGCCTCGAAGGCGAGTTGGACGGTGCCGGTGGGGCCGTGGCGCTGTTTGGCGACGATCACCTCGGCCTTGCCGGTGACGGCCTCCATCTCGGCGGCCCACTTGAAGAAGTCCTCTGTGCCTTCCTTCGGCTTCTTCGACTGCAGGTAGTACTCGTCGCGGTAGATGAACATCACCACGTCGGCGTCCTGCTCGATGGAGCCGGATTCGCGCAGGTCCGCCAGCTGCGGGCGCTTGTCGTCGCGGTTCTCCACCTGGCGGGAGAGCTGGGAGAGCGCCACGACCGGCACCGCCAGCTCCTTGGCGAGGGCCTTCAGGCCGGTGGTGATCTCGGTGATCTCCTGCACGCGGCCGTTGGACTGGGAGCGCGACGAGCCGGAGAGGAGCTGCAGGTAGTCGACGATCAGAAGGTCGAGGCCGCGCTGGCGCTTCAGGCGGCGGGCGCGGGCGGCGAGCTGGGCGATGGAGATGCCGCCGGTGTGGTCGATGTAGAGCGGCAGCGTTTGCATCTGCTGGGCGACGGCGGCGAGCTTGGCGAACTGGTTCTCGTCGATGGCGCCGCGGCGGATGTCGGAGGAGGAGATCTCCGCCTGCTCGGCCAGGATACGCGTGGCGAGCTGCTCGGACGACATTTCCAGCGAGAAGAAGCCCACGATGCCGCCGTTCACCGTCTTCAGCGCGCCGTCGGACTGCTCCACCGCCTCGTAGGCGGCGGCCACGTTGTAGGCGATGTTGGTGACGAGCGACGTCTTGCCCATGGCCGGACGGGCGGCGAGGATCACCAGGTCGGAACGCTGCAGGCCGCCCATCTGGCGGTCGAGGTCGCTGAGGCCGGTGGAGATGCCCGACAGGTGGCCGTCGCGCTGGTAGGCGGCGGCGGCCATGTCGATGGCATCGCGCAGCGCGTCGGAGAAGGCGTGGAAGCCGCCCTCATAGCGGCCCGTCTCGGCAAGCTCGAACAGGCGCCGCTCCGCGTCCTCGATCTGGGCGCGCGGCGGCATGTCGATCGGCGCGTCGAAGGCGATGTTGACCATGTCCTCGCCGATGCGGATCAGGTTCCGGCGCACCGCGAGGTCGTGGATGATGCGGCCGTAGTCCTCCGCGTTGATGATGCTGGTCGCCTCCTGCACCAGGCGGAGCAGGTACTGCGTCACCGGCATCTCGGCGATCTGCATGTCGGAAGGGTAGAAGGTCTTCAGCGAGATCGGCGAGGCGACCTTGCCGGCGCGGATCAGCTGGCCGATCTTCTCGTAGATGCCCTTGTGCTGCTCGACGAAGAAATGCTGCGCCTCCAGGAAATCCGAGACGCGGAAAAAGGTCTCGTTGTTCATCAGCATGGTGCCGAGCAGCTGCCGTTCCGCCTCCACGTTGTGGGGGGCCGAGCGGGTGAGCTGGGTGGCGTCTTCGATCTTGCGAGCCTGCGCGACCATCTGCGGCAAGGGTCCTTCAAACGGAACGGCGGTGGCGCCGGGGTGGTCTGTGATAGCGCTTCCGATCCCCGGCCGGGCAAACCGTTAACGACTATGAGTCCTATCCACAGCCCCCCGCCGCAGGGCAGCCACAGGGGGGCTAAATCGCCGACGGCTAATTGACTCCAGTGTAAGGCGATTCGCGTCAGCGCGTGTCAGGAGTTGGCGGGGGCGAGGGGGGCGGCGGGGGCGGGATTGCGCGAAAAATCGTGAGTGCGAGAGGGGTACGATGCGCATGATGCATGCGTTGGGGGGTGGTCCGGTGCGGTTGACAAACCCTCTGGCGTCAGGGTCCGCACAGGCGGACCAGTCACGCATTCTCGAGAGGCACTGCGCAGGAGAAAAGCGTGGGTGGTCCGCCTGCGCGGACCATGACGATGGGGGCGGGTGGGGGCTTTGTGGGCGCTGGACGACAAGCCCTCGCCGCGCGCCAGACCCTCCGCAGTCATGGTCCGCTTGAAGCGGACCATGACGATTACGGCGTGCGGTGACGGGCGGAACGGCCCTTCGCCCCCCCCCAGCCCCATCCCCGAAATGCCACGCGGCGCCGACCCCTTCGGGGTGGCGCCGCGTGGCGTGCTGCTGCTCGCGTCGGGAAGCGGATCAGGCTTCCTCGTCGCCGCCCTCTTCGTCCATCACCGAGCCGACTTCGCGCACGAAAGTCTCTTCGCGGGCGCCGGCGGTCATGTCCTCGCCGCGGGCCTGGCGGTTGGCTTCGTCCTCGGAGCGGGCGATGTTGAGGGTGATGGTGGCGGTCACTTCCGGATGGAGGAAGATCTCCACGTTGTGGAGGCCGATCTCCTTCAGCGGGAAGTTCAGCGAGACCTGGCTGCGGCCGACGGTGTAGCCGGCTTCGGCCAGGATGTCGCAGATGTCGCGGCTCGACACCGAGCCGTAGAGCTGGCCGGTCTCGGCGGCCTGGCGGACCACCACGAAGGAGCGCTGGTCGAGGCTGGTCTTGACCTGGTCGGCGTCGCGGCGGCGCTCGGCGTTGCGCTCTTCCAGGCTGGAGCGCTCGCGCTCGAACTTGGACATGTTCTCCTTGGTGGCGCGGAGGGCCTTGCCCTGCGGCAGCAGGAAATTGCGGGCAAAGCCGTCGCGAACGCGGACGGTCTCGCCGAGGTTGCCGAGCTTGGCGACGCGCTCGAGCAGGATCACGTGCATGGGTAGTCTCCTGTGGTCAGTCCGTTGGATCGGGTCATCAAGGGGCCGCGCGGTCCGTCAGGTGCCGGCGGCGTTGGGCTTTTTGCCGCCGCGAAGGCTCCGGATGGCGTCCGCCATGCCGGCGAGCGCCATGAAGAGAAGCGGCAGCGAGAAGAGGAAGGTGAAGGTGTAGAGGAGGCCGAGGATCATGGTCCGCGCCGGCAGGCCGCGGGTGAGCACGTGCACCACCGCGAACCCCTGGAAGGCGAAGCCCATGCCGACCGCCCCGGCGACGGCGCCGGCCATCAGGCCGAGCGGGCTGTCGGAGAGGGCGGCGACGGCGGCAAGCGCGAACACGGGCACGAAGGTCGCCGGCAGGCCGATGGTGTCCGGGATGGAGTCCCAGGGCCGCTGCAGCCGGCCGGACACCTTGACCACGCGGGCGCCGAGCCAGATCACCAAGGCCATGACGCTCATCCACAGCATGGCGGTGGTGACCGGCATGATGCGGACGTAGACGCGGGTGGCGTCGAGCATCACCTGCCGGTCGGGCGTCGGCACCGTCGGGTCGGTGTTGAGCGCCGCGAGCGTGTCGGCGAGGGTGCCGGACATCTCGTCGATGTCGAGCCCGACGAGCCAGCCGGCCACCACCAGGGTGACGGCGGTGATGATCGTCATGGAGGTGAGCACGCGCCAGAGCGGGTACCACTCCAGCGAGCCGTCCTCGTCGCGCGGACGGGCGAGGCCGATCACGTGGCCGTACCAGGCGGCGGGGCCGGAGGCGACCAGCAGGTAGCCGAAGCCGAGCTCCGGCGCCGTGGTGACGCCGACGAACACCGCCGCGGCAAGCCCCGCGAGGGCGCCGGCGATGGTGCCCCAGCCGAGGCTGGCGATCAGGATGGGAAGCGGGGAAAGGAGAAGGAGCGGCGCGCCGAGGGCTCCGCCGCCGAGAACGGCGGAGAAGAGCAGGGCGGAAACGAATCCGCCCGCGAGTCCCATCAAGGCTTGCGACAGTGTCACGATCGTCTCTTCGCTGTCCCGCTAAGGGCGGTTAGGGGGACCGGGCCGGTTGGCCGTCTCCCAACTTGCGGTGGAGCCGCGGGGCTGTGGCTCCGCGGCGCCGGATGGCGCGAGGCGACGGAGGCGAGGGGCCTCCGCCGCGGGTCGATCACTTGATCACGAACGGGATCAGGCCGAGGATGCGGGCGCGCTTGATCGCCTTGGCGAGCTCGCGCTGCTTCTTGGCCGACACGGCGGTGATGCGGGACGGGACGATCTTGCCGCGCTCGGAGATGTAGCGCTGCAGGAGACGCACGTCCTTGTAGTCGATCTTCGGGGCGTTCGCGCCGGAGAACGGGCAGGTCTTCCGGCGACGGAAGAACGGCCGGCGGGTCGGGAGCTGGTTGATGTCGACCATTATTCGTTGCCTCCGAACTCGGCGTCACGGCGCGGGCCGCGCTCGAAGCGGTCGCGGCGCGGGCCGCGGTCGCCACGATCCCCACGGGGACCCCGGTCGCCGCGCGGGCCGTCACGGCCGTCGCGATCGTCCCGGTCGCGCTTCTGGAGCATGGCCGAGGGGCCTTCCTCCAGTTCGTCGACGCGGATCGTCATGGAGCGGAGGACGTCCTCGGAAATGCTCTGCTGACGCTCCAGCTCGGCGATCGCCGCATGCGGCGCGTCGAGGTTGAGGAGGACGTAGTGCGCCTTCCGGTTCTTCTTCATGCGGTAGGCCAGGGCCTTCAGACCCCAGTTCTCCACCTTCTTGACCTGCCCACCGAGACCCTCGATGACGGTCTTGTACTGGTCGACCATGGTTTCGACCTGCTGGGCCGAAACGTCCTGGCGGGCCAGGAACACGTGCTCGTAGAGCGCCATGCTTTGACAGCCTTTCTTCATCCATACGTTCGCCCGGCGACAAGCCTCTGCGAACCCATGGAAAGGCTCGACAGATGAAGGTATCGAGAGCGGAGACACGGGAAGCGGGATCGATGGTCTGATCCACGCCGGGCGTTCCTTGATGGAAACACGCGGCCTTCCGTTCAGCCCCCAGCCGGGCATCGCCGTTGGGGCGATCGCGGCCGTTTAGCCGAAACGGGCCGGGAACGCAAGGCCGGGCCATCCCGATCGGTGCTCCATCCGCTTGCATGGTCCCGCGTGAACGCCATCTTTGCTATGGATGGGATCCGCCACTTCGGCTGACCGAAAGAGGGCGACGGCATGCTCGGCGACGACGACATCGGGCCTCCCCTGGACCTTCTCGACCCGGAGGGTCTGGCGCTTCTGCGGCGGCAGGCGAGCCGCGTCTCGCTGCCGGCGGGCGCGCACGCCTTCCATGCGGGCGATCCGTGCTCGGCCTATCTCCTGGTGCGGCGGGGCCGGGTGCGGGTGCAGCTTGTGGCCGAGAACGGGCGGGAGATCGTGCTCTACCGGGTGACGCCGGGGGAGAGCTGCGTGCTCACCACGTCCGGCCTCTTCGCCCACGAGCCCTATGCGGCGGAGGGCATCTGCGAGACCGCCGTGGAGGCGCTGGCGGTGCCGGTGGAGACCTTCCGCGACCTCCTCGGCGTCAGCATGGCCTTCCGCGACCTGGTGCTCGGCGACTACGCCCGGCGCATCGGCGACATCCTCATCACCATGGACGGCGCCACCTCCCGCCACGTGACGGCGCGGCTCGCCACGGTGCTCCTGCGCGAGGCGACGGCGGACGGCGCGGTGCCGATGACCCATCACCAGCTGGCGATGGAACTCGGCACGGCGCGCGAGGTGGTGAGCCGGGCGCTGAAGCTCCTGGAGCGGCGCGGGCTCCTGACGCTGGCGCGCGGGCGCATCGACCTCAAGGACCGGGCGGGGCTGGCGCGGGCGGCGGACTGAACGGGTTTCTTGATGATCTTGGTGACCTCGTCACCGACAGGCGAGGCCGGCTTGTGGCCAGATGGCGTCAAGGCAGCCGCCGGCTGCCGCGACCCTTCAAGGAGACCCCCGCCATGTTCGCCACCAATATGGGTTCCGCCGACCGCCTGTTCCGCGCCGTCCTCGGCGTGCTCCT
This sequence comes from Mongoliimonas terrestris, assembly GCF_001927285.1. Lineage (GTDB taxonomy): Bacteria > Pseudomonadota > Alphaproteobacteria > Rhizobiales > Pleomorphomonadaceae > Chthonobacter > Chthonobacter terrestris. The sequence goes on from NZ_MSIG01000006.1 coordinate 19,419, forward strand.
CCTCGCCTTCGCGCTCACCGGCTTGCCGGCGACCGGCTACAACTGGCTCGGCTGGATCGGCATCGTGCCGCTCGCCACCGCGGCGATCGGCTGGTGCCCGCTCTACGTGCCCTTCGGCATCCGCACCTGCCGCTCGGCCTGATCCGGCCGAACTGCGGCCGTCCGCCAGGACGGCTTGACACTCGCGTTCGCCCATGGTGACACCCGCCGCAACGACCAACGTGCGGGAGGTGATCATGGCGAACGCGTTCGTGTTTCCGGGGCAGGGCAGCCAGACCGTCGGCATGGGCAAGGCTCTGGCCGACGCCTATCCGGCCGCCCGGGCGGTGTTCGAGGAGGTGGACGACGCGCTCGGCGAAAAGCTGTCCGCCCTCATCTGGGACGGTCCGGAGGACGCGCTGACGCTGACGGCGAACGCACAGCCGGCGCTGATGGCCGTCTCCATGGCGGCGATCCGGGCGCTGGAAGCGGAGGGAATCGCCCTCAAGGACCACGCGGCCTACGTGGCCGGCCACTCGCTCGGCGAATACTCCGCGCTCGCCGCCGCCGGCAGCCTCTCGGTCGCCGACGCGGCACGCCTCCTGCGCACCCGCGGCGAGGCCATGCAGAAGGCGGTCGCGGTCGGGGCGGGCGCCATGGCGGCGCTGCTCGGGCTCGACTTCGAAGCCGCGGCGGCGGTGGCCGAGGAGGCCGCCGAGGGCGAGGTCTGCGAGGCGGCGAACGACAACGCACCCGGCCAGGTGGTGGTCTCCGGCCATCGGACGGCGGTGGAGCGGGCGCTGGAGATCGCCAAGACCAAGGGCGCCAAGCGCGCCGTGCTGCTGCCCGTCTCCGCGCCCTTCCATTGCGCCCTGATGAAGCCCGCCGCCGCCGTGATGGCCGAGGCGCTGGCGGCGGCGACGGTGAACGCCCCGGTGGTGCCGCTGGTCGCCAACGTGCTCGCCGCCCCGATCACCGACCCGGCGGAGATCCGCGCGCGCCTCGTTGAGCAGGTGACCGGCACCGTGCGGTGGCGCGAATCGGTGACCTGGCTGACCACCGCCGGCGGCGTCGACCGCATCCTGGAGGTGGGCGCCGGCAAGGTGCTGTCGGGCCTCGTCAAGCGCATCGCCAAGGACGCGACGGCCGCCTCCATGGGGGCGCCGGAGGATATCGCCGGCGCGCGGGCGCTGCTGCGGCTTTGACGTACACGCGCTGACGGAAGGGTCGGTGGGACGCTGCCCCGCCGGCTCGGCGCTTGACAAGACCGCACCCGGCGTGGTGACAGGCGGCGGACAATCGTCGGCGTCCGTTCGAGCGGGCGGCCCGACGAGCGGCAAAGGACCAGACCCATGTTCGACCTCACCGGCCTATCCGCCCTCGTCACCGGCGCCTCCGGCGGCATCGGCGGCGCGATCGCCAAGGCGCTGCACGCCCACGGCGCGACGGTGGTGATCTCCGGCACCCGCCAGGCGCCGCTGGATGAGCTGGCCGCCAGCCTCGGCGAGCGCGTCCACATCGCGACCGCCAACCTCTCCGACCGGGCGGCGGTGGATGGATTGCTGCAGACGGCCGAGGGGCAGACCGGCGGCATCGACATCCTGGTCAACAACGCCGGCATCACCCGCGACGGTCTCTTCATGCGCATGAAGGACGAGGACTGGGACCAGGTGATCGAGGTGAACCTCACCTCCGGCTTCCGGCTCACCCGCGCGGCCTTGAAGGGCATGATGAAGCGCCGCTTCGGCCGCATCATCGGCATCACGTCGGTGGTGGGCGTCACGGGCAACGCCGGGCAGGGCAACTACGCGGCGGCCAAGGCCGGCATGATCGGCATGACCAAGGCGCTCGCCCAGGAAGTGGCGACGCGCAACATCACCGCCAACTGCGTGGCGCCGGGCTTCATCGAGACCGCGATGACCGACGCCCTCAACGAGAAGCAGCGCGAGGCGGCGCTCGCCCAGGTGCCGGCCGGCCGGCTCGGCACGGGCGAGGAGATCGCCGCAGCCTGCGTCTACCTCGCCAGCCGCGAGGCCGCCTACGTGACCGGCCAGACGCTCCACGTCAACGGCGGCATGGCGATGATCTAAAACCGTTTTCCGGTGCGCAACCGGGCGCGCACCTCAGCCGGGGCGGGCGCCTCCCAGACTGGTCAACGCGGCGGAAGTATGATACCAAGCCGCCGATCCGTTCGGGAGTCGCCAGCGATACAATGGGAACCCACCACCTCCGGACCCATCGCTCCGGTGATCAGGACGGCCGCTCGATCCACGCTCGAATCCGAAACGACGAGAGTGGCGGCCGAACGTTCAAGTCCTGGTCCACACACCAAGTCCCGTTTCCAGATCTTTTAGCAACATGAGGATCTCCTAAGATGAGCGATGTCGCTGAGCGCGTGAAGAAAATCGTGATCGAGCATCTCGGCGTGGATGCCGAGAAGGTCACCCTGGAGGCCTCCTTCATCGAGGACCTGGGTGCCGACTCGCTCGACACGGTCGAGCTCGTGATGGCTTTCGAGGAGGAGTTCGGCGTCGAGATCCCGGACGACGCCGCCGAGACCATCCTGACGGTCGGCGACGCGGTCAAGTTCCTCGAGAAGGCCACCGGCTGATCCCGTCCGGATCAGGCCCTGTCCGAATGTCCTCGGGGGTGGCAGGTGGCGAACGGCCCGTCCGTTCTTCCACGTCCGCCCCCGCTGGCTTTTGAGGCCCCGGCCCGATCCCCATATGGGACCCAGCGGCCGACGAGAGCCCGCGCTGTCCCGCTCTAGCATGGAGGCGTTCCGCGTATGAGACGCGTCGTCATCACCGGTCTCGGCATGGTCACCCCGCTCGCCAACGGCGTCGAGGCGACCTGGAAGAGGCTCCTCGCCGGCGAAAGCGGTGCGCGGCGCATCGAAACGTTCCAGGTCGACGACCTGCCCTGCCAGATCGCCTGCGTGATCCCGCGCGGCGACGGCACCGACGGGACGTTCAACCCGGACGCCTATGTGGAGCCCAAGGAGCAGCGGAAGGTCGACGACTTCATCGTCTTCGCCATCGCGGCCGCCACCCAGGCGGTGGAGGACAGCGGCTGGACCCCGACCGATTACGAGGATCAGATCCGGTCCGGCGTCCTGATCGGGTCCGGCATCGGCGGCATCGAGGGGATCGTGGAGGCCGGCTACACGCTGCGGGACAAGGGTCCGCGGCGGGTGTCGCCCTTCTTCATTCCGGGCCGGCTGATCAACCTCGCCTCCGGCCACGTCTCCATCAAGTACGGCTTCAAGGGCCCGAACCACGCGGTGGTGACGGCCTGTTCCACCGGCGCCCACGCCATCGGCGACGCCGCCCGGCTGATCGCCCTCGACGACGCGGACGTGATGGTGGCTGGCGGCACGGAAAGCCCTGTGTGCCGGATCTCGGTCGCGGGCTTTGCCGCCTGCAAGGCGCTCTCCACCAGCTTCAACGACACGCCGACCGCCGCCTCGCGGCCCTACGACAAGGACCGCGACGGCTTCGTCATGGGCGAAGGCGCCGGCATCGTGGTGCTGGAGGAATTGGAGCACGCCAAGAAGCGCGGCGCCAAGATCTACGCCGAGGTGATCGGCTACGGCCTTTCCGGCGACGCCTTCCACATCACTGCCCCGGCCATGGACGGCGACGGCGCCTATCGCTGCATGCAGATGGCGCTGAAGCGCGCCGGCGTGTCGGCCGCCGACCTCGACTATGTGAACGCCCACGGCACCTCCACGCCGCTCGGCGACGAGATCGAGCTCGGCGCGGTGTCGCGGATCGTCGGCGACGCGGCGGCCGGCATCTCCATGTCGTCCACCAAGTCGATGACCGGGCATCTGCTCGGCGCCGCCGGCGCCATCGAGGCCATCTTCTCCACCCTGGCGATCCGCGACGGCGTGCTGCCGCCGACCATCAACCTGGAGAACCCCTCCGTGGAGACGGCGATCGACCTGGTGCCGAACGTCGCCAAGGAGAAGAAGGTGAAGGTGGCGCTGTCCAACTCGTTCGGCTTCGGCGGCACCAACGCCTCGCTGGTGCTGCGCGCGTTCGACGGTTGAACCGCGGGCCCGGCACGGCCATTTCGCCATGAGGGGTCGATAGCCTCGACCGGATGTTGACGATCGCGGCGGTGCGCGGGGGCCGCGCGCAGCGACAAGGACGGATCGGAACCGGACGGCCATGGACGACACTGCGCAGCACGGCCTGCAGACCGAGAGACCGGATCCGGCGGCCAGCTCCAGCCGGATCAACCCGCGGAGCCCCCGCGAGGCGATCACGCCGGAGCCGGCCCCCGCGCCGCCGCCGCGCTCGGAAACCGTGCGCAACCCGGTGGTGGTGGCGCTGAACGCGCTCCTGACCATCCTGGTGCTGATCGCCCTCGGCATCGGCGGTCTGCTCTACTGGGGCAAGTCGGAGTTCGACGCGCCCGGCCCGCTCACCGCCGAGAAGGCCGTGCTGGTGCCGAGCGGGTCCGGCCTGCAGTCGATCGCCGACACGCTGGAGCGGGAAGGCGTGATCGCCGACCGCTACGTTTTCATGGGCGGCATCTCGGCCTACCGGCAGACGGCCCGACTGAAGGCCGGCGAATACGCCTTCCTGCCCGGCATGAGCATGCGCGACGTGATGGACCTGCTCGTCTCCGGACGGGCCATCCTGCACACGGTGACGGTGCCGGAGGGGCTGACCTCCCGGCAGATCGTGGAGCGCCTGCGCGGCCACAGCATGCTCACCGGCGAGGTCGACCAGATCCCGCCGGAAGGCTCGCTGCTGCCGGAGACCTACAAGTTCAGCCGCGGCACCACGCGCCAGCAGATCCTCGCCCAGATGCAGGCGGCGCACGAGCGGGCGCTCGCCGAAGTGTGGGAGAGCCGCCGGCCGGACCTGCCGATCGAGACGCCGCAGGAGCTGGTGACGCTCGCCTCCATCGTGGAAAAGGAGACCGGCCGGGCCGACGAGCGGCCGCGGGTCGCCTCGGTCTTCATCAACCGGCTGCGCGCCAACATGCGCCTGCAGTCGGACCCGACCATCATCTACGGCATCGTCGGCGGCGAGGGCACGCTTGGGCGGGCGATCCGGCGCTCCGACATCGACGCGCGGACGGCGTACAATACCTACCAGATCAACGGCCTGCCGCCCGGCCCGATCGCCAACCCGGGTCGCGCCGCCTTGGAGGCGGTGGCGACGCCGTCGACGACGAACGATCTCTACTTCGTGGCCGACGGCACCGGCGGGCACGTGTTCGCCACCAACCTCGCCGACCACAACCGCAACGTGGCCGCCTGGCGGGCGATCGAGCGGAGCCGCGGCACGGAGACCGACACGGCGACGCCGGAGCCCGCATCGGCCACCGCCGCCGAGCCGGCGGGCGATCCGCTCGATCTCCTCGACGGTGCGCCGCGGCGCGACCCGAACGCGCCGGTGCTGCCGACGCCGCGGCCCGAGACCTGAGCGGACCCGCGAGATCCTGACCGGCTGCGGCCGCCTCAAGGTCCGGCCGGCGGCGGGCTTCACGGCGCCATCTCGCGGTCTTGACCGGGCACCCCCTCGCTCCGGGGCGCCGGCTGTTGCATCGTCGGATCCTTTTCTGCCCACCCGGCGCGAACCGTCTGGAGCCCCTGCCATGCCGATCCGTTTCCTGCTGTCGACCGGCCTCGTCGCGGCGGCCCTCGCGGCGCCGGCCGCGGCCGAGACCGTCTCGCTGCCGGACGCGGCGCTCACGTCCGCGCCGTTCGAGACGATCACGGCGGCGGCGCGCGGGCAGACGGTGAACTTTTTCCTCTGGGGCGGCGACGACCGGATCAACGCCTATGTGGCGGGCCCACTCGCCGCAACGCTGAAGGACCGCTACGGCATCACGCTCAACCGCATCGGCGTCGCCGACACGGCCGAGGTGGTGAACCAGGTGCTCTCCGAGAAGGAGGCGGGCATCGATGCGGGCGGCGCGGTGGACCTCGTCTGGATCAACGGCGAGAATTTCCGCACGCTGAAGTCCGGCGGGCTCCTCCTCTGCGGCTACGCGGAAGGGCTGCCCAACGCCCGCCACGTGGACTGGACCGACCCGTCGATCGCCAACGATTTCGGTACCCCGGTGGAGGGCTGCGAGGTGCCGTGGAGCCGGGCGCAGTTCGCCATGGCCTACGACAGCGCCCGCACGCCGGAGCCGCCCGCCACCCTGGCGGCCTTCCTCGCCTGGGTGAAGGCGAATCCCGGCCGCTTCACCTACGCGGCGCCGCCGGACTTCAACGGCAGCGCCTTCATCCGCCACGTGTTCATGTACGCGGCCGGCGGACCGGAGGCGCTCGGCGGGCCGTTCGATCAGGCCCGGTTCGACGCGGTCGCCGAAAAGGCGTTCGGGATCCTCACCGATCTGGAGCCCTTCCTCTGGCGCGAGGGCGCCACCTACCCGACCGATATCGCCCAGCTGAACGCGCTCTTTGCCAACAGCGAGGTGGACTTCACCTTCAACTACGAGCCGACCGTATTCGGCGCGGGCGTGGAGGACGGCCGCTTTCCGCCGACCACCCGCTCGTTCGCCTTCGACGACGGCACGCTCGCCAACACCAGCTATGTGGCGATCCCGTTCAACGCGGCCCACAAGGCGGCGGCGCTGGTGGTGGCCAATCACCTGATCTCGCCGGAGGAGCAGCTGCGCAAGGCCGATCCGGCCGTGTGGGGCATGGCCACGGCGCTCGACCTCGACACGCTTCCCCCTGATGCGGCCGAAGCCTTCCGTGCCCTGCCGCGCCATCCGGCAGTGATCGACGGCGAGGCGCTCGCCGACCGGGCCATGCCGGAGCTCTCCGCCGACTGGCTCGACGCCATCGAGGCCGGCTGGCTCAGGACCGTGGGTCGCTGAGACCGCGCCGATGACCGAGCGCGCCCGCCTCGTTCTGATGCTCGCCCCGACCGTGGCGCTCCTCGCCGGGCTCTTCCTCGGCGGGCTGGCGCTGGCGGCGCTGCGGACGGTCGGCATCGTGCCGCTCGCCGGCCGGTTCGATCCGACCGCGGAGCCCTGGGCGCGGGCGCTCGGCGCGCCCGACGTGCTCGCCTCCATCGGGGTCACGCTCTGGATCGCCAGCGCCGCGACGCTGGTGGCGACCGTCCTCGGCCTCGCGGCGGCGCTGCTTCTGCGGCGGGCCGGGGGAGGGCGGCTGATGACCCTCCTCGTCCAGTTCAACCTGACGGTGCCGCACGTTGTGACGGCGGTCGGCCTCCTCTGGCTCCTCGGCCAATCGGGCTGGATCGCGCGGATCGGCCACGGGGCCGGGCTCATCGACCGGCCCGCGGATTTTCCGGTGCTGGTCGCCGACCCGGCCTTCGTCGCCGTCATCCTCGCCTATGTGGCCAAGGAGGTGCCGTTCGTCGCCGTGGTGACGCTCGCCATGCTGGCGGCGGTCGGGACCGGGCCGGCGGAGACCGCCCGCTCGCTCGGCGCCAGCCGCTGGCAGGCGTTCCGCCACGTGACGTGGCCGCTGATCCGGCCGGGCGTGCTCGCGGCCGCCACGGTGGTGTTCGCCTTCGTGCTCGGCACCTACGAGGTGCCGGCCGTGCTGGGACCGAGCCACCCGAAGGCGCTGCCGGTGCTCGCCTACCAGATGTTCACCTCCAACGACCTCGCCGACCGGCCGGCGGCCATCGCCCTGTCGCTGGTGGCGGCGGCGATCGGCGTCGCCTGCCTGATGGCGGTGCGACGGCTGATGTCGGGCCTGCCGACGCTGAAGGTGGCCCGGTGAGCGCCGTCGACCTCGCGGCGACCAAGCCCGCGGACGTCGCCGCGCGGACCGGCCGGACCGGTATCCGCGCGCGGACGGCCCGGATCGCGACCGGCGCGCTGATCGCGCTCTTGCTGCTGCCCTTCGTGCCGGTGCTGCTCTGGTCGGTGACGCGCGGCTGGTTCTACCCGGCCATCCTGCCGCCGGCGCTCGATCTGGCGGCCTGGGGCGTGGTCGGTTCGCCGGAGTCGGGCATACCGGCGGCGGTCCTTCGCTCCGTCGGGATCGCGCTCGGCGCCACCGTGCTTTCCATGCTGATCGGCGTGCCGGCGGGACGGGCGCTCGGGCTCCACGCCTTTCCGGGCAGGCGATGGGTGGAGGCGCTGGTGCTGGCGCCCTTGGTGGTGCCGCCACTCGCCGTCGCCATGGGGCTCCACGCGGTGTTCCTCCGCCTCGGCCTCGCCGGCACGGCGACGGGCGTGATGATCGTCCACCTGATCCCGACGCTGCCCTATGTGGTGCTGGTCTCCGCCAGCGTGTTCTCCCGCTTCGACCCGCGCGTGGAGGACCAGGCGCGCACCCTCGGCGCCAGCCGCCTGCAGGTGCTGCGCCACGTGACGGTACCCATGCTGGCGCCGGGGCTCGCGGTCGCGGCCCTCTTCGCCTTCCTGGTGTCATGGAGCCAGTACGGCCTGACGCTCCTCGTCGGCGGCGGGCAGGTGCCCACCATGCCGCTGATCCTCAACCAGTATGTGACGGCGGGCCGCTCCGACGTGGCGGCCGCCATCGCGCTCCTCACCGTGCTGCCGGGGCTCGTCGCCCTCGTGCTCTCCGCGCGCATCCTCGCCCGCGCGAGCCGCCGCGACGGGGAGGGCGGGCGATGACGGACGTGGTGCTGGAAGGCCTGACGAAGACCTATGCGGGCGCCTCCGCCGCTGCCGTTGCGGCGGTCGACCTCGTGCTCGCGTCCGGCACGCTGACGACGCTGGTCGGCCCGTCCGGCTGCGGAAAGTCCACGGTGCTGAAGCTGATCGCCGGCCTCCTGCCGCCAAGCGCCGGACGCGTGCTGATCGGCGGCCGGTCAATGGCCGACGTCCCGCCGGAGCGGCGCGGGGCGGTGCTCATGGGCCAGGACCACGGGCTCTTCCCGCACATGACCGTTGAGGCCAACGTGGGCTTCGGCCTGCGCATGCGCGGGGTGGACCCGGCCGCGATCCGCCGCCGGGCCGGCGAGATGCTGGACCTCGTCCGCCTGTCCGGCTTCGAAACCAGGCGCCCGTCCGCGCTCTCCGGCGGGCAGGCGCAGCGGGTGGCGCTCGCCCGTGCGCTGGTGGTGGACCCGGCGGTGCTCCTTCTCGACGAGCCGCTGTCGGACCTCGACCCGGAGCTCCGGCTGGAGATGCGCGACCTGATCCGGTCGGCCCAGCGGGCGACCGGCATCACCACCCTCTTCGTCACCCACGACCGGGAGGAGGCGGTCGCCGTCGCCGACCGGACGGCGGTGATGCTGGCGGGACGCATCGCCCAGCAGGGGCGCCCCGACGCCGTGTTCGAGCGCCCGGCGACCCGCGCGGTCGCGGCCTTCTTCGGCATCGGCAACATCCTCGACGCGCGCTTCGACGGCCGCACGGCCGTGACGGCGCTCGGGTGCCTCGCGCTTGCGGCGGACCCGCCGCCGGGCGCCGACGCCGTGGTGATCCGGCCCGAGCGGATCGGCGTCGCGGCGGAGGGCGCGGCGGCCTCGGGCGGCAACCGGTGCGCGGCGACCGTGGTCGATCTCGGCTACCGGGGCACGCACGTCGTCGCGACCTTCCGGGCGGACCCCGTCACCCTGACGGCGGCGATCTCATCCCCGATCGCGGCGGGTCTCCAGCCCGGCGACCGGGTGCGGCTGCATCTGCCGGCGGAGGCGCTGCACCCCGTCACCGATTGAGCCGCCGGGTCAGTTCGTAGAGCGCGATGCCGGCGGTCACCGCCACGTTCAAGCTGTCGAAGCCGCCCGCCATGTCGATGCGCACGGTCTCGGTCTCGGCCAGCACTGCGTCCGGCAGGCCGGGACCCTCGGTGCCGAGCACCAACGCCGGCCGGAGAGCCGGGTCGAGCGCGTGCAAGGGGTGTGTGCCGCGCGGCGAGAGGCCGATCGGCGTGTAGCCGTGCGCCCGCAACAGGCGGACGAGTGCGAGGCCGTCGTCGACGCGGGCGAACGGCACCCGGAGCACGCCGCCGACCGACACCCGCACGGCCTTGCGGTAGAGGGGGTCGCAGGCGCTCCGGTCGATCAGCACGGCGCCGGCCCCGAAGGCGGCGGCGTTGCGGAAGAGCCCGCCCATGTTGTCGTGGTTGGCGATGCCGACGGCCCCGACCACCACCGCCGGCCGGTCCGCGAGCAGCGATTCGGCGCTCGCCGCCAGCCCCCGCTCGGCGACCGCGATGACGCCCCGGTGGATGGGAAAGCCGACGATCTGGTCCATCACCGCCTGGGTGGCCACGTGCACCGGCAGGTCCGCATGGCCGGCGAGCAGCGGCGCCACGTCCTTCAGCCGGTTGGCGGCGACGAGCACGGCGCGCGGCCGGTAGAGGTGCGAGCGGACGAGCACGTCGAGCACCGTCTCGCCTTCGGCGACGAAAAGGCCGCCGTGGGTGCCGGCAAGGTCGCGGTCGCGCACGTTCATGAAGGCGGCGACGCGCGGATCCTCCGGATCGTCGACGGGGATCAGGCGCATGCGATGCGCACGGGCGGGCGCCGGCCGGCACGGTCCGGTTCAGGCTGGACAGCCATGGGCCGGCTTGATCTATGCTTGGGGAACGATCCCGCGATCCGATCCGCCTGTGGGCCGGACGGATGCGCGGGGCGAGCCGATGAGCGAGGCGACATGGCGATACTCGACAGGGTGATCCGGGTGGCCGCGGGTCTGGCGGGCGCCGCCGGCGTGGCGGCCTCGGCGGCCGGCTCCCACGCCTTTGCGGGCACCAACCTCGACACCGCCGGCAAGATGCTGCTGATCCATGCCGCGGCGCTCATCGCCTTGTCCATCCCGGCCTTGGGATCCAGCCGCATTCGCCAGATGGCGGCGGTGACGATGATCGTCGGCATCACGCTGTTTTCCGGCGACCTCACGCTCCGCTCCACCGCCGGCCTGCCGCTCTTCCCCATGGCCGCCCCCCTCGGCGGCCTCCTCCTCATCGCCAGCTGGCTCATCGCCGCCCTCTCGGCCGCGGGCGACCACGTGGATTGAGCGTCGCCCGCCGGTCGGCGCGTCGCCCTTACGACGGGATCGCCACGTAGCGGCCCGGGGCGTCCTCGATCGGGTTGAGGCGGCCGCCGCCGATGCGGCGGGCCTTGACGAGCGCGGGCTCCTGCTCCTGGATCCAGGCGTGCCAGTCCGGCCACCACGAGCCGGGCGTCTCCGTGGCGGCGGCGATCCATTTCTCGAGAGTGCCCTCGGCGGGGCCGCCGGTCCAGAACTGGTACTTGTTCCGCGTCGGGTGGTTGATGACGCCGGCGATGTGGCCGGAGCCGGAGAGCACGAACTTGACCGGCCCGCCGAAAAGGCTCGACCCGTAGAAGACGGACTTGGCCGGCGCGATGTGGTCCTCGCGGGTGGCGAGGTTGTAGATCGGGATCTTGACCTTCTTCAGGTCCAGAACCTGCCCGGCGACCTCCATGGTGCCCTTGGCGAGCGTGTTCTCCAGATAGCAGTTGCGCAGGTAGAAGCTGTGGTTTGCCGCCGGCATGCGGGTGCTGTCGGAGTTCCAGAACAGGAGGTCGAACGGGAAGGGCTCCTTGCCGCGCATGTAGTTGTTGACGAAATAGGGCCAGATCAGGTCGTTCGCACGCAGCGAATTGAACGCCGCCGCCATCTTGGAGCCTTCCAGGAAGCCGCGCTCCTTCATGCGCTCCTCCAGGATCTTGATCTGCTCCTCGTCGACGAAGACCTTGAGGTCGCCGGCGTTCTGGAAATCCACCTGGGTGGTGAAGAGGGTGGCGGACTTGATCCGCTCGTCGCCGACGGCCGCCATGTAGGCGAGCGTGACGGCGAGCAGCGTCCCGCCGACGCAGTAGCCGACGGTGTTCACCTCCTTGACGCGGGTCACCTTGTGGATGACGTCCAGCGCCTCAAAGATCCCCTCGCGCATGTAGTGCTCGAAGCTCTTGGCCGCGTGGCGCTCGTCCGGGTTCACCCAGGAGATGACGAAGACCGTGTGGCCCTGGTCCACCGCCCACTTGATGAAGGACTTCTCCGGCGTCAGGTCCAGAATGTAGAACTTGTTGATCCAGGGCGGCACGATGAGGAGCGGGCGCTTCAGCACCTTCTCGGTCGTCGCCTCGTACTGGAGGATCTGGCAGACCTCGTTCTCGTGCACCACCTTGCCAGGCGTGAGGGCGAGATTGGTGCCGACCTTGAACTTGCGGTTGTCCGACTGGCGGATCCGCAGGTCGCCGCCGCCGGCCTTGATGTCCTCCGCCAGCATGCGCATGCCGCGGGCGAGGTTCTCGCCGTTCGACGTCAGCGTCTCGCGCATCAGCTCCGGATTGGTCAGCACGTAGTTGGACGGGCTGAGCGCGGCGGAGATCTGCTTGACGTAGAAGTCGGCCTTGTGGCGCGTGTGCTCGTCGAGGCCCGAGGCCTCCTCCACCAGGCCCTGCGCCCAGCGGGTGGAGATCAGATAGGCCTGCTTCAGGGCGTCGTAGAACTGGTTGTCGCGCCATTCCGGATCGGCGAAGCGCTTGTCACCCGGCTCCGGCTCGGCTACCGGCCGGCTCTCCTCGCCCATGGCCTTGCGCATGGACTGGGACCAGAGGTCCATGTAGCTGCTGGCGAGGCGCGTCTGCGCCTCCAGATAGCGCTGGGGATCGCGGGTCCACCAGTCGCCCACCTTGGCGAGGGTCTTGGTGACCTCGGTCAGCTCGTCGGCGAGGGTCGGCTTCACCGTGCCCTTCTCGCGCGGCTCCACATAGGCGGCCGCGGCCTTGCCGAAGCTTTCCACGATGGTCGCCAGGTTGTGCGCGAAGGCCTCCGGATTGTTGATGATGTAGTTGAGAAGTGGCCCTCCTCCCGAGGTCTTCTCCTTGTCGGTCATCGGCTCGTTCCCCGGGCTCTCGGATCCAACGGCCATGTTAGAGACGCTTCCGGCGGTTTGACAGGGATTTCGGTGTCTGGTGGCATTGAACCTTATGGGATGAACCGCATGTGAAGTCCGTCGTTAACGCAGCCGTTACCATGACGGACCGACACTCCGGTGGCAGATTGGCCGGCGATGTCGGCCCGTGGCCGGAAGGCGGAAGGCTGGACGGCTGAAGGAAGGACAAAGCGAGCCATGACGGCTTCCCTCAACGCGGCGCCCGCCGCCCGGCCCTCCGGCCTTCGCACCCGCGTCGCCATGTCGATCGCGGCGGCGCTCCTGCTCGCGGCCTGCGGCGGCGGCCCTTCGGACTATGTGGAGACCGCCGCGCCCGTGGCCGAGCCGGCCGGTTCCTCGGTGCCGCTGCGCACCGCCGCCCAGCAGGACGCGCTGGAGCGGGATCTGGCGAACGCCGGGTCGGCGCAGGCCTCTGCCGGCAACCGCGCCGACGCCAGCCTGCCGTCCGCCATGGCGCTCGCCATCATCCGCCAGCAGCAGAACGAGGAGGCGCGCAAGCTCCTCGACGAGACGAGCGGCGGCGTCGCCCCGGCCGCGTCCCCGTGCGATCCGAGCCAGGTGGTCTGCCCGGCGACGCCGACGCCTTGAGGCGCCCGGCCAGGCTGCCGACGGGCCTTGCGGCCGTTATGACGCGACCGGTCGCGAAGTTCGGGTTTCTCAGCGACCGGCGAACAGTGCTAGAAGCATAACCCCCCGGTTCGCGGAGCCGGGTCAGTCCGGCCGCCGGGACGGCCCTTCGGGACAGAAGCCATGAGCAACGACGAGTTCCACAAGATCAAGCGCCTTCCCCCCTACGTCTTCGAGCAGGTGAACCGCCTGAAGGCGAGCGCGCGGGCAGCAGGCGCAGACATCGTGGACCTCGGCATGGGCAACCCCGACCTGCCGACGCCCAAGCACATCGTCGACAAGATGATCGAGACGGTGCAGCGCCCCGACACCCACGGCTATTCGGCCTCGCGCGGCATCGCGGGCCTGCGCAAGGCCCAGGCCGCCTACTACGATCGGCGCTTCGGGGTGAAGCTCGATCCGAACACCCAGGTTGTGGCGACGCTCGGCTCCAAGGAGGGCTTCGCCAACATGGCCCAGGCGATCACCGCGCCGGGCGACGTGGTGCTGTGCCCCAACCCGAGCTATCCGATCCACGCCTTCGGCTTCCTGATGGTCGGCGGCGTGATCCGCTCCATCCCGGTGACGCCGGGGCCGGAGTTCTTCCACGCGCTGGAGCGGGCGGTGATCCACTCGATCCCCAAGCCCATCGCCATGGTGCTCTGCTATCCGTCGAACCCGACCGCCGAGGTGGTGGAGCTCGACTTCTACCGCGACGTGATCGCGTTCGCGCGCAAGCACGGCGTGTTCGTGCTCTCCGACCTTGCCTATTCGGAGATCTATTTCGACGGCGTGCCGCCGCCCTCCCTCCTGCAGGTGCCGAACGCCATGGAGGTCGCCGTCGAGTTCACCTCCATGTCGAAGACCTTCTCCATGGCCGGCTGGCGCATGGGCTTCGCGGTCGGCAACGAGCGGCTGATCTCGGCGCTCTCGCGGGTGAAGAGCTACCTCGACTACGGCGCCTTCACGCCGATCCAGGTGGCCGCCGCCGCGGCGCTCAACGCGCCCGACAGCGACAAGCACATCGACGAGGTGCGCCAGACCTACAAGCGCCGCCGCGACGTGATGGTAGAAAGCTTCGGCCGCGCCGGCTGGACCATCCCGTCGCCGCGCGCGTCCATGTTCGCCTGGGCGCCGCTGCCGGACAAGTTCAAGGCCCTCGGCAGCCTGGAGTTCGCCAAGCTCCTGATCGAGAAGGCCGACGTCGCCGTCGCGCCCGGCATCGGCTTCGGCGAGCACGGCGACGACTACGTGCGCCTCGCCCTTGTGGAGAACGAACAGCGCATCCGCCAGGCCGCCCGCAACATCCGCAAGTTCATGGACGGCGCGGACGAGACCTTGCACAACGTGATCACGCTGAAGCGGGCTTAAGGGAAGGGGCGGGGGGTTCCTCGATCCATCCGCCACGCCCGTCATGTTCCGCGCAGGCGGACCACCCACGCCTGTGTGCGGTCGGCAGGCGGAATGCGTGGATGGTCCGGCAGAACCGGACCATGACGAGCGCGGGACAGGGATGGCAGGCGGATCTGCCGCCGTCATCCCGGCGAACGCCGGGATCCAACCGTCCGCCGTGCATCCACTCCGTCGAGACCGACCTCCCCGACGGTTGGGCCCCGGCGTACGCCGGGGTGACGACCTGGAAGAACGGTCGGTGCTTCGCTCCGAGCGTGGTTTCCTCCCGCCCGCCGCCGCCGTGGCGCTCGCCCGGCCCTTCCCCCTTTGCCTCCGGGGCGCCGACCTGATATCCCCCGCTCCGGTCCCGTGAACCATCTGGAAGGGCGATCAGGCTTCCCATGTCCAATCCGCTCAGGCTCGGCGTCGCCGGGCTCGGCACCGTCGGTGCGTCCGTTCTGAAGATCGTCCGCAACAACGCCGCGGCCCTCGCGGCGCGGGCGGGGCGGCCGGTGGTGGTGACCGCCGTGTCGGCGCGCGATCGCATGCGGGACCGCGGGCTCGACCTCACGGGCATCGCCTGGCACGACGATCCGGCGGCGCTGGCGGCGGATCCTTCCGTCGACGTGGTGCTGGAACTGATCGGCGGCGCGAGCGGCCCGGCCGAGGCGGTGGTGCGCGCGGCGCTCTTTGCCGGCAAGCCGGTGATCACCGCCAACAAGGCACTGCTCGCCCGCCACGGGGTGGAACTCGCCCGGATCGCCGAGGCGAAGGGCGTCGCGCTCGCTTTCGAGGCGGCGGTGGCCGGCGGCATCCCGGTGATCAAGACGCTGAAGGAGAGCCTCTCGGCCAACCACGTGACGCGGGTCTACGGCATCCTCAACGGCACCTGCAACTACATGCTGACCCGGATGGAGACGGAGCAGCTCTCCTACGACGTCTGTCTCGCCGAGGCGCAGCGGCTCGGCTACGCGGAGGCCGACCCGACCTTCGACGTGGAGGGCTACGACACCGCCCACAAGCTGGCGCTCCTGACGAGCCTCGCCTTTGGCGTCGAGGTCGACGCGGATGCCATCTACGTGGAGGGCATCTCGGCCATCACCCCCGCCGACATCGAGGCGGCGGACGAACTCGGCTACCGGATCAAGCTGCTCGGCGTCGCCCGGCGCACCGAGACCGGCATCGAGGCGCGGGTGCACCCGACCATGGTGCCGAAATCCTCCGCCATCGCGCGGGTCGACGGGGTGCTGAACGCGGTCGCCATCGACGGCGACGCGGTGGGCGAGATCGTGCTGGTCGGCCCCGGCGCGGGCGGCGGCCCGACGGCTTCCTCGGTGATCGGCGACGTGGTGGACGTGGCGCGCGGCCACGCGGTGCCGGTGTTCGGCCGTCCGGTGGCGGACCTCGCCCCCTACGAGCGCGCCGCCATCCAGGCGCACGAGGGCGGTTACTACGTGCGCCTCTCGGTCAACGACCGGCCCGGCGCCTTCGCGGCCATCGCGGCCCGCATGGCCGAAAAGGGCATCTCGCTGGAATCGATCGTGCAGCGCCGCCGCGCGCCGCGCTCCGAGGCGCCGCGCCGCGACGGGGCGCACGTGGCCTCGGTGGAGCCGCAGCCGGTGATCCTGATCACCTACGCCACCACGGAGGCGGCGATTCGGGGCGCCCTGGAGGCCATCAGCTCCGACGGCCACATCGCCTCCACGCCGCGCCTGATCCGGATCGAGGAACTCTGAGGGGCGGTCGGGCCGAGCATCGTCCGCGGCGCAATCCCGACGGCCGCATCCAGCGAGGACGCATGGCGACCGCCCGTTCGCCGACCGACCTCCTCGCGAAGACATAGGATTTATACGTACGTGTCTACCCGATCTTAGGACATTGCTGCCAGTGTGGGCCTCGAACGTCGCTGCTATCCAGTGCTACGAGGACCCGTCTCAATGGCCATGTTTGCAAATCTATCCCTGAACCTGAAGGTCGGGTTCATGATCGGAGCGCTCGGCCTCACGGCCCTCGCCGGCGCCGGATACAGCGCATCGCGCATGATGGCGATCGACGGGAGCTACACGGCGCTGCTCGACAGCCAGGTGGTCGCGCTCGGGCATGCCGCCGCGGCCGACCGCGAGCTTTCGAACGTGATGGCCAGTCTCTATCGCAATGCCGCGGCGACCGCCGAGGCGGATGTCGCCGAGGCGAATGCCGCCCGGCAGGCGGCGGAGCGCGCCGTGGCCGAACGGATCCAGAGCGCCGCCGCCGCCAATGCGCCGACGGCCCAGACGCTGACCGGCATCAGCACCGCGCTCGGCGGCGCGATCGCTGGCGTCTGCGCCGAGCCGATCCGCATGGCGCAGTCCACCGATCCGGCGGTCAACGCCCGTGCGCTCAACGCCATCACGTCGCTATGCTACCCGGCTATCGCCGATATCCAGGGAAAGCTTGGCGCGATCGTCGATGAGCTTCAGACGGCCGTGGCCGCCCAGAGCGTCGACAACACCCGGGCGACCCAGTCCGCCACCGTCGTGTCGCTGACCGGCATCGTCGTATCGATCGCCCTGGTGATCGCCGGGGCGGTTCTCGTCATGCGCGCCACCGTGTCCCGGCCGCTCGGCGATCTGTTCGCCCGGATGACGGAGATGCAGGAGGGCCACCTGGACGTGCGCGTCAAGAACACCGACCGGCGCGACGAAGTGGGCCGGCTCGCCATCGGCCTCGCCGCCTTCCGCGACAGCCTCGTCGCCGCCCGCGACGCCGACAGGCGCCAGCGCGAGGAGCAGGCCGCCGAGGAGGCCCGCGTGCGCCGGCGCGCCGAACTTGCCGAACAGTTCGTTTCGGAAATGAGCGCGCTCTCCACCGGCGTCGGCCGTTCGTCCGGCGCCCTGGCGGACGCCGCCCGCAACCTCTCGGCGACGGCGGAGGAGACCTCCCGGCAGGCGCAGGCCGTGGCCGGCGCCGCGGAGGAGGCCTCCGCCAACGTGCAGACGGCCGCGGCCGGCACGGAGGAATTGGCCGCGTCGATCCAGGAGATCTCCTCCCAGGTCGCCCGGTCGTCCGAGGTCGCCGAGTCCGCCGCCCGCGAGGCGGACGTCACCACCAATCGGGTGCAGGAGCTCTCCCAGTCCGCCCAGCAGATCGGCGAAGTGGTGGAGATGATCAGCAACATCGCCGCCCAGACTAACCTTCTCGCCCTCAACGCCACCATCGAGGCGGCGCGGGCCGGTGAGGCCGGCCGAGGCTTCGCCGTGGTGGCCGCGGAGGTCAAGGAACTCGCCAACCAGACCGCCAAGGCGACCGAGGAGATCGGCCGCAAGATCACCGACATCCAGTCCGCCACCAGCGGCACGGTGGAGAGCATCGCCCGGATCGTGACCACGATCGGCACCATCCAGGCGTCGTCCCAGGCGATCGCCGGCGCGGTGCAGCAGCAGGGCGCGGCGACCGACGAGATCGCCGCCAACACCCAGAGGGCGGCGGAAGGCGCCGCGGACGTGACCGGCAACGTGACCGGCGTCGGCACCGCGGCGGAGATGACCGGCGCGGCCTCCACCAAGCTGATGGCGCTCTCCGACGAACTGAACGGCCAGGCGAGCCAGCTGAACCAGGCGGTGAACCGCTTCGTAGACGGCCTGCGCGCCGCCTGATCGGACCTCGGCGGTCCGCCGCGAACCACACCGGCTCCGGTCACCTTCGGGCAACCTGGAGTCGGTACGCGTTGGGGCGGACTGATGCGGAACCGGTCGCATATCAAAGGATCCGTTCCGTTGAAGCCCGCACCATCTTGCTGCGACACGGAAAAAACGACCGCATTGCGCTCCTGCGACCGTGTGATGACGGTCGACAACCGGCGGACCGTCATTCGATTCGCCGGAATCGGTGAAATCAACACCGTTCCGACTGACGTTCCTCGTTCGGATCGCGGTTGATACTGAGTATTTCTTTGTTTTCCGAATTTAGGCTATTCGAAGACGAGCCTTTTTATGGATCGCGCGCCGATGCGTACCTGGGTTACACATGCCCTGGAGGACTGCACGAGGATCTCGACATGACCAAACTTCTCCGCCCGTCCGCCGCCGCCGCGGTGGTTCACCCGCCGGTCGGATCGCTGATCAAGGGGCCGACGGTGCGGGCCGAGGAGGGGTTCATGTCGCCGAAGCCGGGCAGCACGCTCGATCGCATCCTGACGCTGGAACTGGTGCGGGTGACCGAGCGCGCCGCCGTGGCCGCCGCGCGCCTGCGCGGCCGGGGCGACGAGGTGGCGGCCGACCAGGCGGCGGTCGACGCCATGCGGCGCGAACTGAACCGCCTGCCCGTCACCGGCACGGTGGTGATCGGCGAGGGCGAGCGCGACGAGGCGCCGATGCTGTTCATCGGCGAGGAGGTCGGCAACGGCAAGGGCCCGAAGGTGGACATCGCTCTCGACCCCCTGGAGGGCACGACCATCTGCGCCAAGAACCTGCCGAACTCCCTGGCGGTGATCGCCATCGCGGAGCACGGCGGGCTCTTGAACGCGCCGGACGTCTACATGGACAAGATCGCCATCGGCCCGGGCTATCCGGCCGGCATCGTGGACCTCGATGCCACCCCGGCGGAGAACATCCACGCCGTCGCCGCCGCCAAGGGCGTGCCGGTGGGCGAGGTCACCGCCTGCATCCTCGACCGGCCGCGCCATGCCCGCCTGATCGAGGCCGTGCGCGCCACCGGTGCCGCCATCCGGCTGATCGGCGACGGCGACGTGGCGGGCGTCATCCACACCACCGACCCGGACGAGACCGGCATCGACATCTATCTCGGCATCGGCGGCGCGCCCGAGGGCGTGCTGGCGGCCGCGGCCCTGCGCTGCATCGGCGGCCAGATGCAGGGCCGGCTCGTCATCAACCGCGACGACCAGATCCAGCGGGCCAACCGCATGGGCATCCGCGACGTGCGCAAGAAATACGCGCTCTCGGACATGGCCAAGGGCGACGTGCTCTTCTCCGCCACCGGCGTCACCGACGGCAACATGCTCTCCGGCGTCAAGTTCGCCCGCGGCGACCGGATTGAGACCCACACGGTGGTGATGCGCTCCTCCACCGGCACGGTGCGGTGGATCAAGGCGAGCCACACGGACATGTCGAAGTTCGAAAGCCGCTGACCGGGATACCGGGGCCGGGGATGGCGCCGGCCCGGGGGCTCGCGCGGGCGGGTCCTGGTCGCTATGATTCACCATGACCATTCGAATCGCGTCCGACAGCCTGTCTTTCGACGCCGGGGCGGTGCGCCCGGTGCTCGGCGTTTCCGCCTCCTGCCAGTCGCGGGTGTGGACCGACCGCGTCGGCGAGGCGCGGGCGCCGATGGTGCAGGCGATCGCCCAGCGGTATGGGCTGCCGGAGGTGGTGGCACGGGTGCTCGTGGGGCGGCAGGTGTCGCCGGACGAGGCGGCCGCCTACCTGGACCCGAGCCTCAAGACCCTGATGCCGGACCCGTCCGTGCTCCGCGACATGGACGCCGCCGCCGAGCGGGTGGCGGACGCGGTGGAGCGCGGCGAACGGATCGCGCTCTTCGGCGACTATGACGTGGACGGCGCCACCGCCTCGGCCCTCTTCGGCCGCTTCCTCCGGCACCAGCGGCTCGACCCGGCCGTCTACATCCCGGACCGGTTGGTGGACGGCTACGGGCCGAACCCGCGCGCCGTGCAGGACCTCGCGAGCGGCGGCGCGACGCTGCTGGTGACGCTCGACTGCGGCACGCAGAGCTTCGAGGCGTTCGCGGCGGCGCGGGCCGTCGGCCTCGACGTGGTGACCTTCGACCACCACCAGAGCGGCGTGGAGCTGCCGCCGGTGCGGGCGCTCGTGAACCCCAACCGGCAGGACGACCTCTCCGGCCTCGGCCACTTGGCGGCGGTGGGCGTCAGCTTCCTCGGCGTGGTGGCGGTGAACCGCGAGCTGCGGCGGCGTGGCTGGTACGCGCGCGGCGGGCTGAAGGAGCCGGATCTT
Organism: Mongoliimonas terrestris; assembly: GCF_001927285.1. Taxonomy (GTDB): domain Bacteria; phylum Pseudomonadota; class Alphaproteobacteria; order Rhizobiales; family Pleomorphomonadaceae; genus Chthonobacter; species Chthonobacter terrestris. The sequence continues at coordinate 40,212 of NZ_MSIG01000006.1, forward strand.
CTCGGCCTCCTCGACCTGGTGGCGCTCGGCACCGTGTGTGATGTGGTCCCGCTCCTCGGGCTCAACCGCGCCTTCGTGGTCAAGGGCCTGCAGGTGATGCGCGCGCGCGCCAACCGGGGCCTCGCGGCGCTCGCCGACGTGGTGAAGCTCTCCGGGCCGCCGACCTGCTACCACCTCGGCTATTTGATCGGGCCGCGCATCAACGCCGGCGGCCGGATCGGCGACAGCGGCCTCGGCGCGCGCCTCTTGATGGGCGACGACAGCGTGGAGGCGGGCCGCATGGCGGTGGAGCTCGACCGCCTCAACCGGGAGCGCCAGCAGCTGGAATCGGAGGCCCTGGACGCCGCCGAGGCCATGGTGACGGCCGCGCTGGTGACCGAGGCGCCCGCCGTCCTGGTGGCCTCGTCCGCCGACTGGCATCCGGGCATCGTCGGGCTCGTGGCGGCGCGGCTGAAGGAGCGGCACAACCGGCCGGCCTTCGCCATGGCGCTGAAGGGCGACGGCACGGCGACCGGCTCCGGCCGGTCCATTCCCGGCGTCGACATCGGAGCCATGGTGCGGGCGGCGGTGGACGCCGGGTTGCTGCAGAAAGGGGGAGGGCACGCCATGGCGGCGGGCCTCACCCTGGACGCGCGGCGCATCGATGCCTTCCGGGCCTTCGCCGAGGAGGCCCTCAAGACCGGCGTCACCAGCGCCCGCGCCGTCGACGCCCTGCCGGTGGACGGCGTGGTGACGGCGGGCGGCGCCACGGTGTCGCTGGTGGAGACGCTGGAGCGGGCAGGGCCCTTCGGCGCCGGCCAGCCGGACCCGGTGTTCGTGCTGCCGGCGCACCGCGTCGCCTACGCGGAGGTCATCGGCAACGGCCACGTGCGGGTCTCGCTCGCCGCGTCGGACGGCACCAAGATCAAGGGCATGGCCTTCCGGGCCGCCGGCCAGCCGCTCGGCGATTTCCTGACCGGCGCCCGCGACCGGCCGGTCCACGTGGCCGGCGTCCTCGGCCTCGACCACTGGCACGGCGAGCCGCGCGTTCAGCTGCGCGTGCTCGACGCCGCCGACCCGACCCGCGCGCGGCCCTGATCCTTCCCCTTCTCCTCCTGACGCGAGGGCCTGCATGACCGCCGCCACCCCGGCCGCTTCCGGCCGCCTCCTCTCCGTCGACGCGGCGCGCGCCTTCGCGATCGACACCCTGGCGCGGGCCGGCACGGCGCCCGCCGCCGCCGCGAGCACCGCGGAGGCGCTGATCGGCGCGGAACTCGCCGGCTTGAAGAGCCACGGGCTCGTGCGGCTGGAGAGCTACGCGGCGCAGGTGCTCACCGGCAAGGTGGACGGGCAGGCGCTGCCGGTCTGCCGCGAGGCGGCGCCGGCGGTGATCACCGTGGACGCCGCCACCGGCTTCTCCTATCCGGCGATCGACATGGCCGTCGCCCGCCTGCCGGGGCTCGCCCGCACGGAGGGCGTCGCGGCCGCTGGCATCCGCCGGGCGCACCACGCGGGCGCGATCGGCATCCACGTGGAGCGGCTGGCGAACGAGGGCCTCGTCGCCCTGATGGTGGCGAACGCGCCGGCCTGCATCGCGCCCTTCGGCGGGTCGAAGGCGGTGTTCGGCACCAATCCGATCGCCATCGCGTGTCCCCGGCCGGACGGCGCGCCCATCGTGGTCGACCTCTCGGTCGCCAAGGTGGCGCGCGGCAACATCCTCGCCGCCGCCCAGCGCGGCGAGCCCATCCCGGAGGGCTGGGCCGTGGACGCGGACGGACGGCCGACCACGGACGCGCGCGCCGCGCTCGCCGGCACCATGCTACCGGCCGGCGATGCCAAGGGCACCGCGCTGGCGCTCCTCGTGGAAATCCTCTGCGCGCTCGCCGGCGGCCGGCTCGCCACCGACCAGTCGAGCCTCTTCGACGGGGAGGGGCCGGCGCCGGAGATCGGCCACCTGATGCTCGCCATCGACCCGGCGCCCTTCGGCACCGGCTTCGCCGAGCGAATCGCCGCCCTTGCGGCCTCCATCGAGACGCAGCCCGGCGCCCGCCTGCCCGGATCGCGCCGCCGCACTGCCCGGGAAACGGCGCTCCGCGACGGGATCCTGGTGCCGGCGACCCTCGACCAGGCGCTCGCCCGGCTGCTCGGATCCGACGCCCGCTGACCCTTAACGGCGTTGTCGCATTACGAAGTTTGCGTGTCTCATCCGTCCGGTGGCTTGTGGCCGTTCGCGGGCGGTGCTTACTCTCCCCCAAACGGCGCGTCGGCGCCGGCAGGGGGAAGTCGCATGTCGTCCATGGTTCGGAACGCCGCCCGCACGGCCGGAGCGGTCCTCGTCGTCCTCTCGGCGCTGATCCATCCGTCCGGCGCCGCCGAACGACGCGCCATCGTGACCGAGAACGCGGACTATTTCGGCCGCGACTACCAGACCCTGAAGGAGATCGCGCCGGAAGCCTGCGAGGCCTCCTGCGTCGCCGACGACCAGTGCCGCGCCTTCACCTACAACGTGAAGGCCCGCTGGTGCTTCCTCAAGGCGGAGTTCGGCGATCTCCGCCAGACGCCCGGCGCCATCTCCGGCCGGATCGTCACCGGCGCCGTGCCGACGCCCGAACTGGAGGCCGAACGGCTCGCCGACCTCGCTTTCCTCGACAGCGGCTTCGTCGACGCCGCCCGCCGGCAGGTGGGCCAGGTCGAGGCGAGCAACGAGGAAGGCTCCATCGACTTCCTGGTGGCGCGCGCCGAGAACGCCGCCATCAACGGCGCGCCGCTCCTGGTCTTCTCGTCCTACTACGGCGCGCTGAAGCTGGCGCCGGAGCGGTTCGACATCTGGGACGCCCTCTCGTCCGCCGCCCAGTCGGTGCAGACCAACGAGTGGCAGCTGCGCCAGACCGCCCAGGAGACCGCCACCTCGGCCGCGATCAACGCCTATCTGAAGTCGCTCGACGACGGCGAGCGGGTGCGCGCGCTGGCGCTCCTCAGCGATTCCTTCGCCGCCCGCGAACTCTGGCGCCCCGCCATCAAGGCCATGCGGCTCGCCGTCTCCATCGGCGCCGACGACGCGCTGACGGCGCAGCTCGACCAGCTCGTGGCCCAATACGGCTTCCGGGTGGTGGAGAACACCGTCGACACGCGCTCCTCCGACCCGCGGATCTGCATCGCCTTCTCCGAGGCGATCGCCCGGGCGGCGCCGGACCTCTCCGACTTCGTCTCCGTGGAAGGCCGCGAGACCCTCGCCGTGGAGGCGGACGACCAGCAGATCTGCATCAGCGGCGTCGACTATGGCGAGCGCTACCGGGTGACCGTGCGCCAGGGCTTCCCGGCGGAGGACCCGGAGGAAAGTCTCGCCCGGCCGGTGACCATCGAGGCCTACGTGCGCGACCGCGACCCGCAGGTGCGCTTCCTCGGCAAGGCCTACGTGCTGCCGAAGGGCGGCGACGCCACCATCCCGGTCGCCACCGTCAACGTCGACACCGTCGACGCGACGGTCGTGCGCATCGGCGACCGCGGCCTCGTGCAGGCGATCGGGGAGGGCACCTTCCTGCGCCAGCTCGGCAGCTGGGAGGCCACCGACATCGCCGACCGGCGCGGCGAGGCCGTGTGGTCGGGCTCCATCCTGGTCAAGCGCGACATCAACCGCGAGGTGACGACCGCCATCCCGGTCGGCGAGGTGGTGAAGGACCTGAAGCCGGGCGTCTATGCCATGACGGCGACGGCCCGCAATCAGGCCGACACCTGGGGCGAGCAGGCGACCCAGTGGTTCATCGTCACCGACCTCGGCCTCTCCACCCTCTCGGGCAACGACGGCCTGCACGCTGTGGTGCGCTCGCTCTCCACCGCCGGGGCGGTGACGGGCGCGAAGCTCCGGCTCGTCGCCCTCAACGACGAGGTGCTCGGCACCGTGGAGACCGACGCGGACGGCTACGGCCGGTTCGACGCCGGCCTCATCCGCGGCACCGGCGGCAACAGCCCGGCGCTCCTGGTGGCCGAGACCGTCGCGGGCGACTACGCCTTCCTGGACCTCACCAAGGCGGCCTTCGACCTCACCGACCGGGGCGTGGAGGGTCGCGCCCCGCCGAAGCCCGTGGACGTGTTCATGACCGCCGAGCGCGGCGTCTACCGGCCGGGCGAGACCGTGCACGTGACGACGCTCGCCCGCGACCCGAAGGCCGTGGCGGTGGACGACGTGCCGCTGACGCTGGTGGTGTCGCGCCCCGACGGCGTGGAATTCTCCCGCACGCTCGCCGCCGACGAGGGCGCCGGCGGCCGCGACAGCCTGTTCCCGCTGCCGGACGGCGCCATGCGCGGCACCTGGCGCGTCGCCGCCTTCGCCGACCCGGAGGCGTCGTCGCTCGCCGAGACCACCTTCCTGGTGGAGGACTTCCAGCCGGAGCGGATCGACTTCACGCTTGAAAGCGAAGCGGAGGTGCTGGAGCCCGGCGTCGACGCGGAGGCGACGCTGACGGCCGAATGGCTCTACGGCGCCCCTGCGGGCGGCCTTGCCATCGAGGGCGAGGTCTATGTGACGCGCGCCCCCGGCCTGCCGTCCGCGCCCGGCTACAGCTTCGGCCTCGCCGACGAGGCCTTCGAACCGGCCGCCGAGCCGGTGGCCGCGGAGCCGACCGCGGAGGACGGCAGCGCGGTGGTGAGCCTCGCCCTGCCGGAGCTCGCCGACAGCACCGTGCCCTTGCAGGCGGCGGTGCACGTGCGCGTGCTCGACACCAACGGCCGCCCGGTGGAGCGCAAGCTCTCCCTGCCGGTCTCCAACGGCTACGCGCGGCTCGGCATCGACCCGCAGTTCGACGGCGCGGTGGAGGAGGGCGGCAACGCGGCCTTCGCCATCATCGCCGTCGACGCGGACGGCGAACGGATCGCCGCCGAGGGCCTGACCTACGTGCTCGACAAGGTGGAGACCGCCTTCCAGTGGTACAATTCCGGCGGCAGCTGGTCCTATGACGCGGTGAAGTCGCGCAGCCGCGTGGCCAACGGCACCGTCGCGGTGACGGCGGACGCCCCGGCCCGCATCGAGGCGCCCGTGACCTGGGGCGAGTACGAGCTGACCGTGGAGGATCCGACCGGCGAGGCGCTGCCGGTGTCCGTCACCTTCGAGGCGGGCTGGTACGTTGCCCCGACCGCGCAGGCGACGCCGGATCTCTTGAAGGTCTCGCTCGACAAGCCGGCCTATGCGGTTGGCGAGACCGTGAAGGCCCGCCTGGAGGCGCGCTTTCCGGGCGTCGCCGTCGTCACCGTGGTGGACGACCGGCTGATCGCCCTGAAGACCGTGGAGGTGCCGGAAGGCGGCACCGTGGTCGACCTGCCGGTGACCGCCGACTGGGGGCCGGGCGCCTACGTGGCCGCCACCCTCATCCGGCCCATGGACATCGAGGCCCGGCGCATGCCGACGCGGGCCCTCGGCCTGCAGTGGGCGGGCGTCGACCCGGGCGACCGGCTGCTCGACGTCTCCGTCACCCTCCCGTCCGAGCAGAAGCCCCGCACCGCCCTGCCGGTTGAGGTTACGGTCGCCAACGCCAAGGCGGGCACGCCCGCCTATGTGACGATCGCCGCGGTGGACCTCGGCATCCTCAACCTCACGTCCTTCGCGCCGCCCGCGCCGGAGGGCTGGTACTATGGCCAGCGCGCCCTCGGCATCGAGATGCGCGACCTCTACGGCCAGCTCATCGACCGCATGGCCGGCACCCGCGGGGAGGTGCGCTCCGGCGGCGACGGCACGGGCCTGTCGCGCCTGGAGGGGACGCCGCCGACCGAGCAGCTGGTGTCCTTCTTTCAAGGGGTGACCCAGGTCGACGCCAACGGCAAGGTGCGCGTCGAATTCGACCTGCCGGACTTCAACGGTACCGTGCGGGTGATGGCGATCGCCTGGTCCGCCGACGCGGTGGGCCACGGCTCCGCCGACGTCGTGGTGCGCGATCCGGTGGTCGTGCAGGCCGCCCTGCCGAACTTCCTCGCGCCCGGCGACCGCTCGCGCCTGAAGCTCGACTTCACCCACCTGACCGGGCCTTCCGGCGATTTCGGCCTCTCCGTCCAGGTCGCCGGCGACCTTGTGGCGATCGACCCGGCCCTTGCATCCCACACGCTCGCCCTTGGCGACAAGGGCAAGGCGGAGGTGCTGATCCCGATCGAGGGTCTTGCCGTCGGCGACGAAACCCTCTCGGTGTCGCTGACGACGCCCGGCGGCGACGTTCTGACCAAGACACTGACCGTGCCCGTGCGCGCCAACGAGCCGCCGGTGCTTCGCCTGTCGGACGTGACGCTGCCGGCAGGATCCGGCCGGCTGGACTTCTCCGCCGATCTCCTCTCCGACTTCGTGCCGGGCACCGGCGAGGCCACCGTGACGGTGGGCGGGCTCTCCGGCATCGACCTGCCGGGGCTCGTCGCCTCGCTCGACCGCTACCCCTATGGCTGCGCCGAGCAGATCACCAGCCGCGCGCTGCCACTCGTCTACCTGGACGACGTGGTGCTGGCGGCCGGGCTCGGCGGCGAGACGCCGGTGCGCGACCGGGTGGCGAAGGCGGTGGAGCAGGTGCTGGTCAACCAGGCCTCCAACGGCTCGTTCGGCCTCTGGGGTCCGGGCTCCGGCGATCTCTGGCTCGACGCCTACGTGACCGACTTCCTCACCCGCGCCAAGGAGAAGGGCATCGCCGTGCCGGCGATTCCGTTCGAACTGGCGGTGACCAACCTGAAGAACCGGGTGGCCTACACGCCCGAGGTGACGGACGGCGGCGAGGACCTCGCCTATGCGCTCTACGTGCTGGCGCGGAACGGCCGGGCCACCATCGGGGACCTGCGCTACTTCGCCGAGACCAAGCTCGACGCCTTCGCGACCCCGCTCGCCAAGGCGCAGCTCGGCGCGGCGCTCGCCCTCTACGGCGATGGTCCCCGCGCCGGGACGGTGTTCCAGGCGGCGACGGCCGACCTTTCGGCCCGCATGGACACGCGCGGCTGGCGGCGCGACTACGGCTCCGACCTTCGCGACGGCGCCGCCATGCTGACGCTCGCCTCCGAGACCAAGGTGCCGGCGTTCGACATCGCGGCGCTCGGCCGGGACGTGGGCACGCTCGCCCGCGCCTCCAGCCACCGGAGCACGCAGGAGGAGGCCTGGATGCTGCTTGCCGCCAACGCGCTCCTCAACGAGGGCCGGCGGCCGGTGGTGACGGTCAACGGCAGCCGCCACGAGGGCGTGCTGACCGCCCGCTACACGGATGCGGATCTCGCCAACGGGCCGGTGGCGATCGAGAACACGGCCGACGCGCCGGTCGACGCCCGCGTCACCCTCAAGGGCGTGCCGGTGACGCCGGAGCCGGCCGGCGGCAACGGCTATGCGATCACCCGCAAGGCCTACGACCTGGAAGGCAACGAGGTGGACATCGCCACGCTCGAACTCGGCGCCCGGGTTGTGGTGGTGCTGACGGTGACCTCCACCGAATCGGTCGCCGCCCGGCTGGTGGTGGACGACCCGCTGCCGGCGGGCCTTGCCATCGACAACCCGAGCCTCCTCGCCGGCGGCGACGTGGCCGCCCTCGGCTGGGTGCCCCTGGTGCCGAACGCCGCCCGCACGGAGTTCCGCGCCGACCGCTTCGTCGCCGCGCTCGACCAGTCCGGCGGCGGCGCGACGGAGTTCGCGCTCGCCTACATGGCCCGCGCCGTCGCCCCCGGCACCTTCACCCACCCGGCCGCCACCGTCATGGACATGTACCGCCCGGAGAAGCAGGCCCGCACCGACGCCGGCCAGGTGGAGGTGATCGGCCCGCTGGAGTGAGGAGGGGGTGTCGGGGTTCGGTGGCGGTGGTCGGCGTTCCCGCCCACCTCGATCGTCATGGTCCGCGAAGGCGGACCACCCACGCTTTTCTCCCGCTCCCCGCACCATGCGTGGGTGGTCCGGCTGAACCGGACCATGACGAGGGAGGCCGGCGGTGACGGGCGACTACCCCGCCTCATCCTTCCCCGTCATCCCGGCGAACGCCGGGATCCAACCGTCCGACCCGCCAGCCCCGCCGTCCGCGATCATCCCGCACCACCTGCGAAGTCCGCCCCGTCGGCTGGGTCCCGGCATTCGCCGGGATGACGACGCGGGGACGTGAGGGGTTGGCGCGCACCCGCCTCCGCCCCTCCCACGCTCGCGATCGTCATGGTCCGCGCAGGCGGACCACCCACGCATAGCCTTTGGATCGACAATCCCCCACCCGGCATGCCGATTGCTTGCCTCGGCCGCAGGCTGTAGCGTGCCGCGCCGCATCCCTGTCTTCCACCCGGCCGCCATTCCGACCACGGACCCTTCATGACCACTTTTCTTGCCGAATGGGCCAACATCCTGCTGCGTTGGGCTCATCTCGTGGCCGGTATCGGCTGGATCGGGACGTCCTTCTACTTCATCGCCCTCGACCTTCAGCTGAAGAAACGGGCGATCATGAATCCGGGCGTCTACGGCACGGCCTGGGAGGTTCACGGCGGCGGGTTCTACCATGTGGAAAAGTACATGGTCGCGCCGAAGGAGCTGCCGGAAGACCTGATCTGGTACAAGTGGGAGGCCTACCTCACCTTCATCACCGGCTTCGCGCTCCTGACGGTGCAATACTATTTCAACGCGCGCGCCTACCTGATCGAGCCGGACCTCTGGAACGCCCGCCCGGGCGACGCCATCCTGGTGTCCATCGTGTCGCTGGCCGCCGGCTGGTTCATCTACGACCGCCTTCTCTGCCGCACGGCCATCGGCCGCAATCCGACGCTGCTCGCGGTGGCGGTGTTCGCGCTGATCATGCTCTTCTCCTATACCTTCACCCACATCTACTCCGGGCGCGGCGCCTTCATCCATGTGGGCGCCCTCGTCGGCACCATCATGGCGGCGAACGTCTTCGCGGTGATCGTTCCCAACCAGAAGAAGATCGCCGCCAGCCTGATGCGCGGCGAGGATCCGGACCCGGCGCTCGGCGCCATGGGCAAGCAGCGCAGTGTGCACAACAACTACCTGACGCTGCCCGTGCTCCTGATGATGGTGTCCAACCACTATCCGATCCTCACCAACCATCCGCAGAGCTGGATCCTGGTGGCGCTGATCCTGGTGATGGGCGCCATGGCGCGCCACTTCCTCAACCGCCACGAGGCGGGCGACCCGCTGCAGAAGATCTGGTGGACGCTGCCGCTCGCCGCCGGCGGCCTCGCCGTCGCCCTCGTGATGACGGCCCCCGCCGCCCGCGAGGCGACGGTGGACGGCGTCCGGGTGACCGACGCCGACGTGCTCGCCATCACCGCCCGCCACTGCGCCACCTGCCACGCGGAGGCGCCGACCCACGAGGGCTTCGCCGAGGCGCCGAAGGGCGTGATGCTGACCAGCATCGACCAGATCCGCCAGTTCGCCGCGCTGATCGACCAGCAGGCCGTCCAATCCGACGCCATGCCCCTCGGCAACGAGACGGGCATGACGGCCGAGGAGCGCCGTGCGCTTGGGGCATGGATCGCCGCGCGGTAGGCTTGGGGGCGGCACCCACGAGACCCGTCATCCCGGCGAACGCCGGGATCCAACCGTCCGACCAGTCTCTTCGTCGGGTGAAGACCGGGAGCCGCCGCTGGACCCCGGCTTCCGTCGGGGTGACGACCGCAACGGACGCGGCGGGGAGAGCCGCCCCAACCCTCCCGCGCCGCCGAAAAGCCTCGTTTTCATGGCGAAATGGGCGCTGGACGAAGGACCGGTCCCGGTGGCTTTCACACCGTGGAATCGGATATGACCGTTCCTACGCGTAACAGAAGAAAAGAGCCTCGACTTGGCCGACGAGACCGAACGCCCGACCGGCGGTGGCGACCACCCCGCCGACATCCGCCCGATCTCGATCATCGATGAGATGAAGCGCAGCTATCTCGATTACGCCATGAGCGTGATCGTCAGCCGTGCGCTGCCCGACGTCCGCGACGGGCTGAAGCCCGTGCACCGGCGCATTCTCTATTCGATGTATGAGAACGGCTACGAGTGGAACAAGCCGTATCGCAAGTCGGCCCGCATCGTCGGCGACGTGATCGGTAAGTATCACCCGCACGGCGACCAGTCGATCTACGACGCGCTCGTGCGCATGGCGCAGACCTTCTCCATGCGCCTGCCGCTGATCGACGGCCAGGGCAACTTCGGTTCGGTGGACGGCGATCCGGCCGCGGCCATGCGCTACACCGAAGTGCGCCTCCAGAAGGTGACGAACGCGCTCACCGACGACCTGGACAAGGACACCGTCGACTTCACGCCCAATTACGACAATTCCGAGCGCGAGCCGTCGGTGCTGCCGGCGCGCTTCCCGAACCTGCTCGTCAACGGCGCCGGCGGCATCGCCGTCGGCATGGCGACCAACATCCCGCCGCACAACCTCGGCGAGGTGATCGACGCCACCATCCGCCTCATGGACCAGCCGGAGACCGAGATCGAGGACCTGATGGAGCTGATCCCCGGTCCGGATTTCCCGACCGGCGCCCAGATCCTCGGCCGCTCCGGCATCCGCCAGGCCTATCTCACCGGCCGCGGCTCGGTGGTGATGCGCGGCCGCGCCACGGTGGAGACCGTGCGCAAGGAGCGCGAGGCCATCATCATCCACGAGATCCCCTACCAGGTGAACAAGGCCACCATGGTGGAGAAGATCGCCGAACTCGTCCGCGAGAAGCGGGTGGAGGGCATCTCCGATCTTCGCGACGAGTCCGACCGCGACGGCATGCGCGTGGTCATCGAGTTGAAGCGCGACGCGGTCGCCGACGTGGTGCTGAACCAGCTCTACCGCTTCTCGCCGCTGCAGACCTCGTTCGGCGTCAACATGGTGGCGCTGAACGGCGGCCGCCCGCAGCTGATGACCATCAAGGACGTGCTCGCGGCCTTCATCAGCTTCCGCGAGACCGTCGTCAGCCGGCGAACCAAGTTCCTGCTCGCCAAGGCGCGCGACCGGGCCCACGTGTTGGTGGGCCTTGCCATCGCGGTCGCCAACATCGACGAGGTCATCGCCCTCATCCGCAACGCGCCGGACCCGGCGACCGCGCGCGAACAGCTGATGACGCGCCGCTGGCCGGCCTACGACGTCGCCCCGCTGATCCAGCTGATCGACGACCCGCGCCACACGGTCAACGAGGACGGCACCTACAACCTCTCCGAGGAGCAGGCCCGCGCCATCCTCGACCTCCGCCTGCAGCGCCTCACCGCGCTTGGCCGCGACGAGATCGCCGAGGAGCTGAACAAGCTCGCCGACGAGATCAAGGAATATCTCGCCATCCTCGGCTCGCGCGAGCGGATCATGCAGATCATTCGCGACGAGCTTCTGGAGATCAAGACCGCCTTCGCCACGCCGCGCCGCACCGAGATCCTCGACAGCGACGCCGACATGGAGGACGAGGACCTGATCGCCCGCGAGGACATGGTGGTGACGGTCAGCCACGCGGGCTACATCAAGCGCGTGCCGCTCTCCACCTACCGGGCGCAGCGGCGGGGCGGCAAGGGCCGCTCCGGCATGACGACGAAGGACGAGGATTTCGTCACCCGTCTGTTCATCGCCAACACCCACACGCCGGTGCTGTTCTTCTCCTCGCGCGGCATCGTCTACAAGATGAAGGTCTGGCGGCTGCCGCTCGCCAACCCGCAGTCGCGCGGCAAGTACATCAAGAACCTGCTGCCGCTGCGCGAAGACGAGCGCATCACCTCCATCCTGGCGCTGCCGGAGGACGAGGCGACCTGGGCGGACCTCGACGTGGTGTTCGCCACCCGCCAGGGCACGGTGCGCCGGAACAAGCTCTCCGACTTCACCAGCGTGAACCGCAACGGCAAGATCGCCATGAAGTTCGACGACGAGGCGGACGGCATCGTCGGCGTGGAGACCTGCACGGAGAACGACGACTTCCTGCTCGTCACCGCCCTCGGCCAGTGCATCCGCTTCCCGGTGCCGGACGTGCGCGTGTTCAAGGGCCGCGATTCCACCGGCGTGCGCGGCATCGCGCTCGCCGACACCGACGAGATCATCTCGCTCACGATCCTGCGCCACTTCGAGGCGGCGCCGTCGGAGCGCACCGCCTACCTGAAGCAGGCGTCCGCCTTCCGCAAGGCGACTGGCGAGGAGGTCGAGGGCGACGAGCCCGCCGTGGAGGCCGACGACGCGGAGGAGGGCAACGGCGACGCCGCGCTTTCGCCGGACCGCTACGCCGCCATGAGCGCCGCCGAGCAGTTCCTCCTCACCGTCAACGAGAAGGGCTACGGCAAGCGCTCGTCGTCCTTCGAGTTCCGCACCTCCGGGCGCGGCGGCAAGGGCATCAAGGCCACCGACCAGACCAAGCTCGACGAGATCGGCAAGCTCGTCGCCGCTTTCCCGGTGGAATCGACCGACCAGATCATGCTGGTCTCCAACGGCGGCCAGGTGATCCGCGTGCCGGTGGAAGGCATCCGCATGGTCTCCCGCGCCTCCAAGGGCGTGCGCATCTTCAACACCGCCGGCGCCGAGAAGGTCGTCAGCGTCGAACACATCGCCGACCTCGGCGGCGAGGAGGACGACGAGGAGTTGGGCGAGGGTTGAGCGGGGAAGGGGCCGCGCCACCGTTCGGTGGAGCGGCTGACGGGAATGTGGCGGGTGTGGTCGAAGGGAATGCGTGGGGGGCGTGGTTGCAAGGTCTGCGTGGGGGCGTGGTCGATAGGTATGCGTGGGTGGTCCGCCTCCGCGGACCATGACGGCGGTGGAGCGGGGCAGGGAGGACATCACCGGCCTTGCTCAGGGACACGCTCAGGCTCGCCCTCACCCTCACCCTCCCGATCGTCATGGTCCGCGCAGGCGGACCACCCACGCATTGCCCCGGCACCAACACCCGTGCGACCCCACCCCCACACGACCTCCGTCATCCCGGCGAACGCCGGGATCCAACCGTCCCGCCCGCCATCCGCGCCAGCCGCAAACGTCCCGGCGGACGCCGGGGCCACCCGCACCCTCGGTTGGATCCCGGCGTCCGCCGGGATGACGGCGATTTGTAAACGGCAATCCGTGAACAGCGGTCGGCGCAAGCCACACACCCCCACACCCCCCCACCGTCATGGTCCGCGCAGGCGGACCACCCACGCATCCTCCCACCCCTCCCTCGCCTTCCTTCCCTCCCCCCACTCCCCATAAGCACTCCGCATCCGTTCACCGCCTCTTTACCATGCGCGGTCACACTGGCCGGAGGTGTCGACGATCACCAGCCGCACCCCGTGCCCTGAGTTGCCCCGTCCCATGACCACGCGTCAGTACCGTCCGTCCAAGCTCCGCAGGCTCGTGCTGCCGTCGATCACGGCGGTGTTCCTTGCCTATTTCGCCTACCACGCCTTCCACGGCGAATACGGCCTCGTCGGCCGGGCGCGGCTGGAGAGCCAGGCGGAGCAGTTGGCGGGCGAACTCGCCCGGCTGAAGGACAAGCGCGGCGTGCTGGAAACCGAGGTGGGGCTGTTGCGTCCCGGCAGCCTCGACCAGGACATGGTCGACGAGCGCGCCCGCGATTCGCTCGCCATGGTGCACCCGAACGACATCGTCATCATGCGCGGCGCGTCGGCCACCGCCGTCTCCGCCGCCAACGCCCCGCTGATGGGCACGCCCTGACGGCGAACGGGCGAGCCGACACCGCCAACGCCGTTTTCACGTCATTGCGACCGGTCGACCGGTGCCGACGGTGGCGCACGCCGGTCATGCTGCACGTGCGAAAGGTTTTCCATGCCCCTTCGGCAGTGCAAATGAACTAAAGGCGAGTTCATCACCCATGATGAACCTGAACTTGGTTCATGCGCATCTCTGAAATGCGCCGTGCGCATGCGAGATGCGACAAACCGTCATTGACGGGAACACGGCAATGGGTTTCCGTCCTCCCCGGAGCGAACCCGCAGGGAGGACCCTCATGGCCGTGCGACCCCCGTCCGAGAAGCGCCAGGGCGCTTCGGCAGCGACCGATAAGGCCCGCACCACCGACGACCCGAAGATCGCCGACTTCACCAAGGACGAGGAGTTGAAGGCCTATTCGGACATGCTGTTGATCCGCCGCTTCGAGGAGAAGGCGGGCCAGATGTACGGCATGGGTCTGATCGGCGGCTTCTGCCACCTCTACATCGGCCAGGAGGCCGTGGTGGTGGGCATGCAGATGTGCATCGTGGAAGGCCAGGATCAGGTGATCACCGGCTACCGGGATCACGGCCACATGCTGGCCTGCGGAATGGACGCCAAGGGCGTGATGGCCGAGTTGACCGGCCGGCGCGGCGGCTATTCCAAGGGCAAGGGCGGCTCCATGCACATGTTCAGCCGCGAGAAGCAGTTCTTCGGCGGCCATGGCATCGTCGGCGCTCAGGTGTCGCTCGGCACCGGCCTCGGCTTCGCCAACAAGTATCGCGAGACCGACCACGTGTCGCTGACCTACATGGGCGACGGCGCGGCCAACCAGGGCCAGGTCTACGAGAGCTTCAACATGGCGCAGCTCTGGAAGCTGCCTGTGGTCTACATCATCGAGAACAACCGCTACGCCATGGGCACCTCGGTGTCGCGCGCCTCCGCGCAGACCGACTTCTCCAAGCGCGGCGTCTCGTTCGGCATCCCGGGCGAGCAGGTGGACGGCATGGATGTGCGCGCCGTCAAGGCGGCCGGCGAGCGGGCGGTGAAGCACTGCCGCGAGGGCCACGGCCCCTTCATCCTGGAAATGCAGACCTACCGCTACCGCGGCCATTCCATGTCCGATCCGGCCAAGTACCGGACCAAGGACGAGGTCTCGCGCATGCGCACCGAACACGATCCGATCGAGCAGGTCCGGGCCCGCGTGCTGGAGCGCGGCTGGGCGAGCGAGGACGAGCTGAAGGACATCGACAAGGACGTGCGCGCCGTCGTCGCCGAGGCGGCCGACTTCGCCACCCACGATTCCGAGCCCGACGTCGCCGAGCTCTGGACCGACATCCTTCTCTGATCGTCCGCCACAAGGGTTTCCGCACAATGCCGATCGACATTCTGATGCCGGCCCTCTCGCCGACGATGGAGGAGGGCAAGCTCTCCAAGTGGGTGAAGAAGGTGGGCGACGCCGTCAAATCCGGCGACGTCATCGCCGAGATCGAGACCGACAAGGCCACCATGGAGGTGGAGGCCGTCGACGAGGGAACGCTCAGCGAAATCCTCGTCGCGGAGGGCACCGAGGGCGTGAAGGTGAACACGCCGATCGCCAAGATCACCGGCGAGGGCGAGGACGCCGTCGGCGGGCCGAAGCCCGACAGCGCCGCCACCGCCTCCGCGCCGAAGTCCCCGGCCGCCCCCGAACAAGGCGAGAAGCCGGCGACGCCGGAGAATTCCGAGAAGACCGTCTCCGGCGTGCCCGCCGCCCCGGCGACCCAGCCGCTGGCGGATCCGGACCTTCCGGCCAACGTGGAATACGTCACCATGACGGTCCGCGAGGCGCTTCGCGACGCCATGGCCGAGGAGATGCGCCGCGACGGCAACGTCTTCGTCATGGGCGAGGAGGTGGCCGAATACCAGGGCGCCTACAAGATCACGCAAGGCCTCCTGCAGGAGTTCGGCGCCCGCCGGGTGGTCGACACGCCGATCACCGAGCACGGCTTCGCCGGTCTCGGCGTTGGCGCGGCCTTCTCGGGTCTTCGGCCCATCGTGGAGTTCATGACGTTCAACTTCGCCATGCAGGCGATCGACCACATCATCAACTCCGCCGCCAAGACGCTCTACATGTCCGGCGGCCAGCTCGGCTGCCCGATCGTGTTCCGCGGCCCGAACGGCGCCGCCGCCCGCGTCGGCGCCCAGCACAGCCAGGATTATGCCGCCTGGTACAGCCAGATCCCGGGCCTCAAGGTCATCCAACCCTATTCGGCGGCGGACGCCAAGGGCCTCCTCAAGGCCGCCATCCGGGATCCCAACCCGGTGGTCTTCCTGGAGAACGAGATCCTCTACGGCCAGACCTTCCAGGTGCCGAAGGTCGACGACCTGGTGCTGCCGATCGGCAAGGCGCGCGTCCACCGCAAGGGCAAGGACGTGACCATCGTCTCCTTCGGCATCGGCATGACCTACGCGGTGAAGGCCGCCGAGGAACTGGCCGGCATGGAGATCGACGCGGAGATCATCGACCTTCGCACCATCCGCCCGATGGACATCGCCACCGTGGTGGACTCGGTGAAGAAGACCGGCCGCGTGGTGACGGTGGAGGAGGGCTTCCCGCAGTCCGGCGTCGGCTCGGAGATCGCCTACCAGATTATGGCCAACGCGTTCGACTACCTGGACGCCCCGGTCGGCCGCGTCACCGGCAAGGACGTGCCGATGCCCTACGCGGCAAACCTGGAAAAACTGGCGCTGCCGAACGTCGCCGAGGTCATCGCGGCCGTGAAGGCCGTCACCTACACCGCCTGAGGAGAGACCCGATGCCGATCGAGATTTTGATGCCGGCGCTCTCTCCCACCATGGAGAAGGGCAACCTCGCCAAGTGGACGGTGAAGGAAGGCGACACGGTGAAGTCCGGCGACGTGATCGCCGAGATCGAGACCGACAAGGCCACCATGGAGGTGGAAGCCGTCGACGAGGGGACCGTGGCCAAGATCGTGGTCCCGGAAGGCACCCAGGACGTGGCGGTGAACGCCGTCATCGCGCTTCTGGCCGCCGAGGGCGAGGACGTGGCCGCCGCGGCGTCCGGCTCTGGCAACGGCGCCGCCAAGCCGGCGGCCGCGGACGCCCCGAAGGCCGAAGCCGCGCCGGTCGCCAACCCGGCGCCGGCATCGCCTCCGGGCGGCGGCTACGGCGCGGCGGCTCCGGCCCCAGTCGCCCCGACGGCTCCTGCCCCGGCCGCCAAGCCGGCCGGTGACGCCAAGGAGGGGAGGGTGTTCGCCTCGCCGCTCGCCCGCCGGGTGGCGAAGGAGAAGGGCGTCAGCCTTGCCGACATCGTCGGCTCCGGCCCGCACAACCGCATCATCCTCCGCGACGTGGCCAACGCCCAGCCGGGCGCCAAGCCCGCCGCCGCCCCGGCTCCCGCGCCCGCCGCCAAGGCGCCGGACGCCCCGAAGCCGGCCACCATGCCGGCGGGCCTGTCCGACGACGCGGTCACGCGCCTGTTCGAGCCCGGCTCCTACGAGCTCATCCCCCACGACGGCATGCGCAAGACCATCGCGCGCCGCCTGACGGAGTCCAAGCAGACCGTCCCGCACTTCTACCTGACGGTCGACATCGAGCTCGACGCGCTGCTCGCCCTCCGCGCCCAGCTCAACGACGCGGCCCCGGTGACGGACGGCAAGCCCGCCTACAAGCTCTCGGTCAACGACATGGTCATCAAGGCCATGGCGCTCGCCCTCAAGGCGGTGCCGGACGCCAACGTCTCCTGGTCCGACGGCGGCATGCTGAAGCACCGCCACGCCGACGTGGGCGTCGCCGTCTCCATCCCGGGCGGCCTGATCACGCCGATCATCCGCAAGGCTGAAACGAAGCCGCTCTCCATCATCTCCAACGAGATGAAGGACCTCGCCAAGCGCGCCCGCGACCGCAAGCTGAAGCCGGAGGAATACCAGGGCGGCACCACGGCCGTCTCCAACCTCGGCATGTTCGGCGTCAAGGACTTCGCCGCCGTCATCAACCCGCCCCACGCCACCATCCTGGCCGTCGGCGCGGGCGAGCAGCGCGCCGTCGTCAAGAAGGGCGAACTCGCCGTCGCCACGGTCATGAGCGTCACGCTCTCCACCGACCACCGGGCCGTGGACGGGGCCTTGGGCGCGGAGCTAATCCAGGCGTTCAAGGGGTATGTGGAGAAGCCGTTTTCGATGCTGGTGTGACGGGGAGGGGGGCGGGCGCCCCCTGTACTCCGACGTCATCCCGGCGGAAGCCGGGATCCAGCCGACGCATGAACTAGCTCTCCGGCTGTCAGGACCGCATGACGTGCATGCCCCTGACGACCGGAGCGCCCTTGAAGGAACCAGCCGTCTACATCCTGGCCAGCGGCCGGCGGGGCACCCTCTACACGGGGGTGACCAGCAACCTGCCGAACCGCGTCTGGGAACACAAACACAAGGTCCGTCTCGGCTTCACGGCCAAGTACCGGATCGACCGTCTGGTCTGGTTCGAGATGCACGAGACCATGGAAACGGCAATCCGCCGGGAAAAGCAGATCAAGGACTGGCGGCGGCTCTGGAAGGTCGAGTTGGTCGAGGCTTCGAACCCGGACTGGCGCGACCTCTCGGACACTTTGGCTTGACGGTGAGGGTGGCGCATCGGTCGGCTGGATCCCGGCGTTCGCCGGGATGACGGGCTCCTTCGGTCAGTACCCAACCGTCATCCCGGCGAAAGCCGGGATCCAACCGACGGGTCCACTCCATCGCCAGCGGCCGAACACGCAATACGACGACAAACGCGACGAACGACACGCCCGAGGATAAGGAAGCATCCCCCCATGTCCCAATACGACGTGATCATCATCGGCGGCGGCCCCGGCGGCTATGTCACCGCCATCCGGGCGGCGCAGCTCGGGTTCAAGACCGCCGTGGTGGAGAACAAGCATCTCGGGGGCATCTGCCTCAACTGGGGATGCATCCCGACCAAGGCGCTGCTCCGGTCGGCCGAGATCTACCACTACGCCACCCACGCGGAAGCCTACGGGCTCACCATCGAGAAGGTCGGCTTCGACCCGGCGGCGATCGTCAAGCGCTCGCGCGGGGTGTCGGCCCAGCTGAACGGCGGCGTCGGCGGGCTCCTGAAGAAGAACAAGGTGGACGTGATCTGGGGCCGGGCGTCCGTCCCGAAGGTCGGCACGGTCAAGGTCGAGGCCGCCCGCGACACCGAGTACGGCAAGCCGAACCCGGCTCCGCGCGGCGCCCTCGGGGCGGGCGAGTACCAGGCCAAGCACATCATCGTGGCGACCGGCGCGCGCCCGCGCGTGCTGCCGGGCCTGGAGCCCGACGGCAAGCTGGTGTGGACCTATTTCGAGGCCATGGTGCCGGACCGCATGCCGAAGTCGCTGCTGGTGGTCGGCTCCGGCGCCATCGGCATCGAGTTCGCCAGCTTCTACCGCACCATGGGCTCGGACGTGACGGTCGTGGAGGTGATGCCGCAGATCCTGCCCGTGGAGGACCACGAGATCGCCGAGCACGCCAGGAAGCGGTTCGAGAAGCAGGGCTTCAAGTTCCTGATCGAGGCCAAGGTCACGGCCCTTGCCAAGGGCGCCGACGACGTCACCGCCACCGTGGAGCTGAAGGACGGCTCCAAGCAACAGATCAAGGTGGACCGGGTCATCTCGGCCGTCGGCGTGGTCGGCAACATCGAGAACCTCGGCCTGGAGGCGCTCGGCGTGAAGACGGACCGGGGCTGCGTCGTCACCGACGGCCTCGGCCGCACCAACGTGCCCGGCCTCTACGCCATCGGCGACGTGGCCGGCCCGCCGATGCTCGCCCACAAGGCCGAGCACGAGGGCGTGCTGACCATCGAGGCGATCGCCGGCAAGCACGTCCATGCCATGGACAAGGCGAAGATCCCCGGTTGCACCTACTGCCATCCGCAGGTGGCATCCGTGGGTCTCACCGAGAAGCGCGCCAAGGAGGCCGGCTACGAGGTCAAGGTCGGCCGCTTCCCCTTCATCGGCAACGGCAAGGCGATCGCGCTCGGCGAGCCGGAGGGTCTGGTGAAGACCATCTTCGACGCCAAGACCGGCCAGCTTCTCGGCGCCCACATGGTCGGCGCGGAGGTGACGGAGCTGATCCAGGGCTTCGTGGTCGCCATGCAGCTGGAGACCACCGAGGAGGACCTGATGCACACGGTCTTCCCGCACCCGACCCTCTCGGAAATGATGCACGAGAGCGTGCTGTCGGCCTACGGCCGCGCCATCCACATCTGAGCCGAATCGTCGTCCGGCGCCCTCTCCGGGGCGCCGGACGGTGCAGCGCCGGCCCGCCGGAAGCGGCGGACCGGGCCAAACGGCGGTGCCGGGCTTCGACTTTCGACGAAAAACCATGTGCAGGTCATGCCGATTCTAATGCACGCCGCATCCTGCCATCGGCGCCGGGGCGATCCTGGGGTGCGGCGAGGCTCGGTAGACTTAACGAAGTGAAGCGTCCGGTTGCCCTGAAATGCATCATTCAGATGCCTTATGGTGCGGCGCCATAAGCTGTGATGCATGCAGTGAATACTCATAAAAGGCCAATATACACGCGTCGTTAAGTGCTCTCGCCAATGGTGTAGCAATCCAGCGTCAGCATCGGGGGCCGACATGACAAGTCGTGCAGTGACGGCGAACGATATCTCCTCGCGCTCTCAAGTCGCGCGGGATATTGCCGTCAGCAAGGTCGGACAGATCCGCGCCATCAACCGGCGAATGCGAATTCTTGCACTTAACGCACTCATCGAGGCGGCCCGCGCCGGCGAACTGGGGCGCGGCTTCGCAGTGGTGTCGCAGGAGGTGCGCGGCATCTCCGACGAGGTGGAGGATCTCTCCCTGTCGCTCGAAGCGGAACTCGCCGGCGAGATCGACAACCTCTCCCGCATGGCGGACGAAATGGCCCGCACCGCCCAAGGCCAGCGGCTCGTCGACCTCGCCCTCAACGGCATCGAGATCGTCGACCGGAACCTCTACGAGCGCACGTGCGACGTGCGCTGGTGGGCGACCGACAGTGCCTTCGTGAAGGCCGCGACCGAGCCGACGCCGGAAACCACCGCCTTCGCGTCGGAACGGCTCGGCGTCATTCTGCGCGCCTATACGGTCTATCTGGATCTCTGGCTGTGCGACCTGGAAGGCAAGGTGCTCGCCTCCGCAAGGGGCGGCCAGTACCCGGTCGTCGGCCGGTCGGTGGCCGACCGCTCCTGGTTCTCGCCGTCGCGGCGGCTGTCCAGCGGCGACGATTTCCACGCCGAGGACGTCACCACCGAACCGCTGCTCGACGGGCGGCAGGTGGCCACCTACACCACGGCCGTACGGGCCGGCGCCGCCACCCACGGCAAGCCGATTGGCGTCCTGGCGATCCATTTCGACTGGGAGCCCCAGGCCCGTACCATCGTGGAGGGCGTGCGCCTCAGCGAGACCGAACGGGCCAACGCCCGCGCCATGATCGTCGACGCCCGCGGCCGCGTGCTCGCCTCGTCCGACGGCCGCGGCATTCTCAGCGACCGGATCGTCCTGGAGGCCGGGGCGACGAACGGCTTTACCTTGCGGCAGGACGGCACGCTGGTGGCCTTCCACCGCACGCCCGGCTACGAGACCTACCAGGGGTTGGGCTGGGCCGGCGTCATCGAGATGCGGGTGGCCTGACGCTCGCGCGCAACGGTTGACAGCCCCGAACGTTCTGTTCCCATTTGCATTATTTATTCTGGACGTCCATGTTGACTTAACGGAAGGTGGTGTCCAATTCGGCGGTATGGCCTGATCACAGAGGGCGAGCAGCGCACCCGGCAGGCCATGGGGAACGGCCATGGGCATGGAAGGCGTCGGCTTCGTGGGGGCGATCATCGTCGGCCTCATCGCAGGGTATATCGCGGAGCGGTTGACGCGCTCCGATCATGGGCTTCTCACCAATCTCTTCCTGGGTGTCCTCGGCGCCGTGGTGATGGGATGGCTCGCCCGAAGGCTCAATTTCACCCTGGACGGTCTCGTCGAGAACTTGATCGGCGCCGTCATTGGCGCAATCGGTCTTATCACCATATATCAGGCGCTCAAGAAGGCCTGACGCCCTGCGCCTGTCGCATGGCGTCCAGAACTCTTGGATGGCTTGTCGGTCCCGCCGTCGCCGTGCGATGACAGCCGGGCACCGTTCAGCCCGGCCGCTTGCGGTGGAGCGTCGGGACGGCAGGGCCGGCACAACGGAGCCTCGACCACCCGAAGGCTCGGATCACCCGACGGCAAGAACAGCCTGAGGGCTCAGGGGAACAGAGGCGCGACGCATGGTCACTCTTCTCGACACGGTCAACACCCCGAAGGCACGCCACCCGGAAAAGGCGAAGCGGCCCGACAGCCCCGTTCTGCGCAAGCCGGAGTGGATCCGCGTCAAGGCGCCCGGTTCGCCGATCTACCGCGAGACCCAAGGCATCGTGCGGGAGAACGGCCTTGTCACCGTGTGCGAGGAGGCCGGCTGCCCGAACATCGGCGAGTGCTGGTCGAAGAAGCACGCCACCATGATGATCATGGGCGACACCTGCACCCGCGCCTGCGCCTTCTGCAACGTGAAGACCGGCATGCCCGGCCCGCTCGATCCGGCCGAGCCGGAGAACGTGGCGATCGCCGTGGAAAAGCTTGGCCTTTCCCACGTGGTGATCACCTCGGTCGACCGCGACGACCTCGCCGACGGCGGCGCGGCCCATTTCGCGGCCGTGATCCGGGCCATTCGCGCCCGCTCGCCCGCCACCACCATCGAGGTGCTGACGCCCGATTTCCTGCGCAAGCCCGGCGCCCTGGAGTTGGTCGTGGAAGCCAAGCCTGACGTTTTCAACCACAACCTGGAGACCGTGCCGTCCAAGTATCTGACGGTGCGGCCGGGCGCGCGCTACTTCCACTCCATCCGCCTGTTGCAGCGGGTGAAGGAGCTCGACCCCACCCTCTTCACCAAGTCCGGCATCATGGTCGGCCTCGGCGAGGAGCGGAACGAGATCCTGCAGCTGATGGACGACCTGCGCAGCGCCGAGGTGGACTTCCTCACCGTCGGCCAGTACCTCCAGCCGACCAAGAAGCACCACCCGATCATCCGCTTCCTGACGCCGGACGAGTTCAAGTCGATCGAGACCATCGCCTACACCAAGGGCTTCCTGATGGTGTCGTCGAGCCCGCTCACCCGCTCGTCGCACCACGCCGGCGAGGACTTCGCCCGCCTGAAGGCGGCGCGGGCGGCCCGGCAGGGCGGAAAGGCCTGATCAACGAAGATCGGCTAGTCTGACAAGATGGCCGGGCGCAAGTCCGGACGGCGCGCCGTACCCGGAAGGCGCGCCGACTGAACCGTCCTTCGAAACCCTTGCCGGGGTCGCACGTTCGCTCCCTATGCCGTCCTTTGAAACAACCCGCCGCGTCCGGCACTCCGCCGATCAGATGTTCGACCTCGTCGCCGACGTGGAGTCCTATCCGCGCTTCGTGCCGCTCTGCGAGAGCCTGACCGTGCGCGCCCGCCGGGATCAGCCCGAGGGCCGCGAGGTGCTGGTGGCCGACATGACGGTATCCTACGCCATGTTCCGCGAGACCTTCACGTCGAAGGTCACGCTCGACCGGGCCGCGCGCACCATCACGGTGGAGTATCTGGACGGCCCGTTCCGCCATCTGGAGAACGTCTGGACGTTCCGGCCGATCGACGACGGCCACGCGGACGTCCACTTCTTCATCACCTACGAGTTCAAGAGCCGCACCCTCGGCGCCCTCATGGGCGCCATGTTCGACAAGGCCTTCCGCAAGTTCGCCGAAGCCTTCGAATCCCGCGCGGACACGGTCTACGGCTGAGGGCCAGGCGGACACGGTCTACGGCTGAGGGCGGGGGCACGGGGGGCGGTCCGGCTGAGGGCCTGAGCGCACGCGCTGCCACCACGCCCTGGAGCGCACGGCGTCACCAAAGCAGTCCGCCTCGATGTCCCCGGGTCGTCACCCCGGCGAAAGCCGGGGCCCAACCGACCGCGTCATCACCCTCGCCGCCGAACACCCCCCAACGTCGGCTGGATCCCGGCTTTCGCCGGGATGACGGTCACGGATGGTGGCTGGGGATGGCGATCGCGGGTATCCGGGACGGTGAGCCCCTACACCCCATCCTCCCCGATCGTCATTGTCCGGTTCAGCCGGAAGCCGCCCTCGACGTCACCCCGGCGAAAGCCGGGGCCCAACCGACCGCGCCGACATCCGCTCCGCCGAACACCTTCCACCGTCGGCTGGATCCCGGCTTTCGCCGGGATGACGGTTGCGGGTGGCAGGTATGGGGAGCCCGTCAGTCCCTCAGGCTCTCTTCCAGCAGCCGCATCGCCGTCTCCACCGTCGCCAGCCGCACGCCCGCGCGGCCGAGGTCGCCGAAGCGGCGTTCCACGTGCCGCGTCGGCCGGCCGGTGGCGGCCAGCGCGAAGTGCACCAGGCCGACCGGCTTTTCCGCCGACCCGCCGCCCGGGCCCGCGATGCCCGTCACCGACACCGCGACGTGCGCGTCCGAGCGGGCGAGGGCGCCTTCGGCCATCGCCCGCGCCACCGGCTCGCTGACGGCGCCATGCGCCGCGATCAGGTCCGCCGGCACGCCGACGAGGTCGGTCTTCGCCCCGTTGGAGTAGGTCACGAACCCCCGGTCCACCACGTCGCTCGACCCCGGCACCTCCGTCAGCAACGCCGCGATCAGCCCGCCGGTGCAGGACTCCGCCGTGGCGATCCGCACGCCGGCCGCGCGGGCGGCGGCGACGAGGGCGGCCGCCCGGGGCACAAGGGGCGAGAGGTCCGTCACGGCGCCACCGGCAGGCGGATCGTCGCGGTCGCGATGGCCGCCAGCCCCTCGCGCCGGCCGACGGCGCCGATCTTTTCGTTGGTGGTGGCCTTCACGCCCACCCGGTCCACCGGCAGCCCGCACGCCGCCGCGATGGCCACCCGCATGGCCTCCCGGTGCGGCCCGACCTTTGGCGCCTCGGCGACGATCGTCACGTCCACATGGGCCACGATGCCGCCGCGCGCCGTCACGCGGGCGACCGCGTCGGCCAGGAAGATGGACGACGGCGCGCCCTTCCAGCGATCGTCGGCCGGCGAGAAGTGCTGGCCGATGTCCCCGTCGCCGATGGCGCCCAGGATGGCGTCCGTGATGGCGTGGAGGGCCGCGTCGCTGTCGGAATGGCCGTTCAGTTTATGGCTGTGCGGGATGCGCACGCCGCCGAGCACCACCGCGTCGCCCGGCTCGAAGCTGTGGATGTCGTAGCCGACCCCCACCCGCACGTCCGGCAGGCGCAGGAAGGTCTCGGCCGTCAGCCGCTGTTCCGCGGCGCTGAAGTCGTCGGACGTGGTCAACTTGAGGTTCCCTTCCTCGCAGGCCACCATGTGCACCGGATGGCCCGCCCATTCGGCGACGGCGCCGTCGTCGGTCAGATGGTCGATGCCGGCGGCGGCCGCCCGGCGATGCGCGTCCATGATCGTGTCGAAGCGGAAGGCCTGCGGCGTCGCGGCCCGCCAGAGCCCCTCGCGCGGGATCGTCTCGGCCACCACCCCGTCGCCGTCGGTGCGCTTCACCGTGTCGACCACCGGCACGCCCGCGAGCACGCAGGCGCGCACCTCCAGCGCCCGGATGCAGGCGTCGATGGTGGCGGCGCCCACGAACGGCCGCACCGCGTCGTGGATCAGCACCGCGTCCGGCGACGCCTCGGCGAGCGCCTCCAGGCCGAGTCGCACGCTCCTCTGCCGGGTCGCGCCGCCGGCAACCGGCGCGGCCACCCGCGGATCGTGCCCGAACGGCGCCAGGCAGGCGCCGGCAAGGTCCGCGTCGTCCGGATGGATTATTGTGGTGATCCGGCCGACGCGCGGATCGGCGAGGAAAGCCCGAAGGGTGCGCGAGAGCACCGGTTCGCCGCCGAGCGGCCGGTACTGCTTCGGCAGGCCGCCCGCCGTCCCGCCGGCCCGCAGACCCCGGCCGGCGGCCACCAGCAGCACCGCCACATTGACCATCGATGCTGCGGGTGCGAAGGATTTCCGATCAGGCATCGTCCTCGTCCCCGTGCGGGGCGTTTTTGCCAGGCGAGCGGGCGCGACAGGGGCCACCACGCGGAACGCCCAGGGCATATCGGACCCCGCATTAGCGATGCTGAGAGGTTGATGCAAGAAGCCCCGTCACGGCGCTTGTGCCGCCGCTTCCAATGCGTAAAATGTAAGCAGCCACCAGGGGTGCCCACAGTATGAGCAGTGCGTCGGGACAGTCCGTCGAACTTACGCCGAAAGCCGGGCTTTCGCACGCCGAAACCCTCCGGATCGGCGGGATTCCCGTGCCGAATCGCGTTTTCCTCGCCCCCATGTCGGGCGTCAGCGACGTCGCCTTCCGCCGCCTCGCCCAGCGCTTCGGCGCCGGGCTCGTGGTGTCCGAGATGGTCGCCTGCGAGACGCTCGCGGGCGGCGATCCGGAGACGGTGATGCGCGCCGAAGGCGAGGGCATTGTCACCCACGTGGTGCAGCTCGCCGGCCGCGAGGCCCACTGGATGCGCGAGGGCGCGATCCGCGCCGCCGCCGCCGGGGCGGACATCATCGATATCAACATGGGCTGCCCGGCCAAGCGGGTGACGACCGGCTATTCCGGTTCCGCCCTGATGCGCGACCTCGACCACGCCAGCCGGCTGATCGCCGCCGTGGTGGAGGCCACCGACCGGCCGGTGACGCTGAAGATGCGGCTCGGCTGGGACGACCGCTCGCTGAACGCGGCCGACCTCGCCGCCAGGGCCGAGGCGCTCGGCGTCCGCATGGTCACGGTGCACGGCCGCACCCGCTGCCAGTTCTACAAGGGCGCCGCCGACTGGGCGAAGGTCCGGGCCGTGCGCGACGCGGTCTCCATTCCTGTGGTGGTCAACGGTGACATCGCCTCGGCCGCCGACGCGCGGCAGGCGCTTGCCCTCTCCGGCGCCGACGCCGTGATGGTCGGCCGCGGCGCCTACGGCCGGCCCTGGGCGCCGGGGCGAATCGCCGCGGCGCTCGCCGACGGCGGCGAGATGGCCGACCCGTCGCCCGCCGAGATCGGCGCGATCGTGGCGGAGCACTACGAAGCCCTGATCGCCCTCTACGGGGTGGAGCTCGGCGTCCGGATCGCCCGCAAGCACATCGGCTGGGCCATGGACGTGGCGCCGAACCTTGAAGCGGGCGCGGCGACGCTGAAGGCGCGCGTGTTCGCCAGCCTGGACCCCGCCGCGGTGCGCGCCGATCTGGCCCGCTGGTTCGCCGACGCGGTGCCCGCGCCACGGGAGGCGGACGCCGCACGCCCCGAGAGGAGAGCCGCATGAGCGACAAGGATCGTTCGCCCGTGCTCGCCTCCAAACCGGATGCGTCCCTTCTTCAATTCGGCTCGGAGGCCGCCATTCTCAACGCCTTGCCCCACCCGGTCATCCTCGTCGACCAGCGCGGCCACATCCGCTCCGCGAACGACGCGGCGCAGAGCTTCTTCCAGGCGAGCGCGGCGGTGCTGTCGCGCCATCCGCTCAAGCATTTCGTGCCCTTCGGCAGCCCGCTGCTGACGCTGATCGACCAGGTCCGCGACCGCGGCTCCAGCGTCAACGAGTACCGGGTCGACATCGGCACCCCGCGCATCGGCGGCGAGCGGATCGTCGACATCTACGCCGCCCCGGCCAACGAGGGCGCGCAGGACACGGTGGTGATGCTCCAGGAGCGCACCATGGCCGACAAGATGGACCGCCAGCTCACCCACCGCGGCGCCGCCCGGTCGGTCACCGGCCTTGCCGCCATGCTGGCGCACGAGATCAAGAACCCGCTCTCCGGCATCCGCGGCGCCGCCCAGCTCCTGGAGCAGTCCGTGGACGACAACGACCGGGCGCTCACCCGGCTCATCACCGACGAGGCGGACCGGATCGTCAAGCTGGTGGACCGCATGGAGGTCTTCTCGGACGAGCGGCCGATCGAGCGCGAGCCGGTGAACATCCACGCGGTGCTGGAGCACGTGAAGCGGCTGGCCCAGTCCGGCTTCGCGCGCGACATCCGCGTCCTGGAGGAATACGACCCGTCGCTGCCGCCGGTGTGGGCCAACCGCGACCAGCTGATCCAGGTCTTCCTCAACCTCGTCAAGAACGCCGCCGAGGCGCTGGTGGACACGCCGGACGGCGAGATCGTGCTCTCCACCGCCTTCCGCCCGGGCGTGCGCCTGTCCGTGCCGGGCACCCGCGAGCGGGTCACGCTGCCCTTGGAATTCACCGTCCGGGACAACGGGCCGGGCGTGCCGGAGGAAATCCAGGCGCACATGTTCGACCCGTTCGTGACCACCAAGACCAACGGCACCGGCCTCGGCCTCGCCCTCGTCGCCAAGATCATCGGCGACCACGGCGGCGTCATCGAGTGCGACGGCCAGCCGCGCCGCACCGCCTTTCGCATCCTGCTCCCGGCCTTCACCGAAAAGACGGCCGACTAAGCTCTCACTTTCGAGGAAGCCTTCATGCCGACCGGCAGCATCCTTGTCGCCGACGATGACAGCGCGATCCGCACGGTGCTCAATCAGGCACTGTCGCGGGCGGGCTACGAAGTCCGTCTGACGTCCAACGCCGCCACGCTCTGGCGGTGGGTCGCGCAAGGGGATGGCGATCTCGTCATCACCGACGTGATCATGCCCGACGAGAATGCGTTCGATCTCCTGCCGCGCATCAAGAAGGTGCGGCCGGAGCTGCCGGTCATCGTCATGAGCGCGCAGAACACCTTCATGACCGCCATCCGGGCGTCCGAGAAGGGCGCCTACGAATACCTGCCGAAGCCGTTCGACCTGAAGGAGCTCATCTCCATCGTCGGCCGCGCGCTGTCGGAGCCGAAGAACAAGCAGCGGCTCGATGCCGGCGACGATCCGGGCGACGCCATCCCGCTGGTCGGCCGCTCGCCCGCCATGCAGGAAATCTACCGCGTCCTCGCCCGCCTGATGCAGACCGACCTGACGGTCATGATCTCCGGCGAGAGCGGCACCGGCAAGGAGCTGGTCGCCCGCGCGCTCCACGACTACGGCAAGCGGCGGGCAGGGCCCTTCGTCGCCATCAACATGGCGGCCATCCCGCGCGACCTGATCGAGAGCGAGCTGTTCGGCCACGAGAAGGGGGCCTTCACCGGCGCCCAGTCCCGCTCCGCCGGCCGGTTCGAACAGGCGGAGGGCGGCACGCTCTTCCTCGACGAGATCGGCGACATGCCGATGGACGCGCAGACCCGGCTTCTGCGCGTGCTGCAGCAGGGCGAATACACCACCGTCGGCGGCCGCACCGCCATCAAGACGGACGTGCGCATCGTCGCGGCCACCAACAAGGACCTTCGCCAGCTCATCAACCAGGGCCTCTTCCGCGAGGACCTGTTCTTCCGCCTCAACGTGGTGCCGATCCGCCTGCCGCCGCTCCGCGAACGCACCGAGGACGTGCCGGACCTCGTCCGCCACTTCTTCGCCCTTGCCGAGAAGGAGGGCCTGCCGTCCAAGCAGATCGAGACGGCCGCCATCGAGCGCCTGAAGCGCTACCGCTGGCCCGGCAACATCCGCGAGCTGGAAAACCTCGTCCGCCGCCTCGCCGCGCTCTATCCGCAGGACACCATCACGGTGAACCTGATCGAGCAGGAGCTGGCGACGCCGTCGATGACGCCGGCCGAGGACGAGCCGCCGCCGGACGACAACCTTTCCAACGCGGTGGAACGCTTCCTCACCAAGTATTTCACCGGCTATGGCGACAACCTGCCGCCGCCGGGCCTCTACCACCGCATCCTGAAGGAGGTGGAATATCCGCTGATCGGGGCGGCGCTTGCCGCCACGCGCGGCAACCAGATCAAGGCCGCGGAGCTTCTGGGCGTGAACCGCAACACGCTGAGGAAGAAAATCCGCGACCTCGACGTGCAGGTGATCCGGTCGACGCGGTGACCGGCGGGTGATGTATTCGACGGTGGCGCTGGACCTTGCGGACAGAAGCAAACATTGCTCCATAAGCGATGTTGGTATGCATATTATGCGTATTTAGATGAAAGATTTACCGATTTGAAGGGGGAAAGGGTGTGTTCTTTCGGCAGACGCGAGGGCGTCTTCGCTGAAAGGAACAGTCCCCATGAACCGCCGTCAATTCCTCGCCACGTCCGCCGTCGCCGGCCTCGGCCTGCTTTCGGCTCCCTTTGTCGCCCGCGCCGCCACGCGCACGCTTCGCATCTGCACCACGTCCGCCGAAAACAGCACCATGGGCCTTGCGCTGCCGCGCTTCGCCGCTGCCGTCAGCGAGCTGACCGGCGGCTCGCTCGGCGTCGAAGTGTTCTATTCGTCGGCGCTCGGCAAGGCGCCCGAACTCTACCAGGCGGTGCTCGACGGCACGCTGGACATGTACTTCCTCTCGGTCGACACGGTGCCGGCCCTGCCGAAGCCGATCCTCGCCCTCGCCACCCCCTTCCTGTTCCAGGATCGGACCTTCGCCCATGCGGCCTACGACGGCGCGCTCGGCAAGGCGTCCAGCGAGATCCTCGCCGGCGTCGGCATCGAGGTGCTGGGTTGGGGTGAGAACGGCACCCGCCACATGACCGCGAAGAAACCGATCCGCACGCCGGCCGACCTCGTCGGCCTCAAGCTCCGCGTTCCGGAAGCGCCGGTGTCGATGGCCGCCTTCTCCGCCCTCGGGGCGGTGCCGACGGTCGTGCCCTTCGTGGAGTTGGTTCCCAAGCTGAAGGACGGCCTCGTCGAAGCCCAGGAGAACCCGATCGGCAACGTCGTGTCGGCCAAGCTGGAGGGCCTTCAGACCCACATCTCGCTGACCGCGCACACCTATTCGTCCGCGGCCCTCGGCTTTTCGGCCGAGATCGCCGCCGAGCTGACCGACGTGGAGCGCGACGCGCTGCACAAGGCCGGCAAGATCGCCGTCCAGGTCTCCCGCGACGAGAACGTCAACTTCGATTCCAAGGGCCTCGCCGCCATGGTCGCCAACGGGTGGACCGTGGTCGATGACGTCGACCACGCGTCTTTCGCCGCCAAGATCGACGACGTCTTCGCCGCCGTCTCCGAAGTGGTCGGCGCCGATACCCTGGCGGGCATCAAGGGCCTGATCAGCTGATCGGTTGATCCGCGGACGCCGGGCGCGCCTCCACGCGGAGGCGCGCCCTTACCACGACATCCTGCATACCTCGGGAAGGCTCTGACCGTGCTGAACAGTTCATTGAAGGTCCGCATCATCGCCGGATTTGCCGTTCTCGCCGGGTTGACCACCGTTCTCGCCGGCGCAGGGTGGTTTGCGTCGAGAGAACTCCAGGCCGCCGATGCCGTCGTCGAGCAGGCGGCCGAACGCCAGCACCTCACCGGCGCGCTCAGCGTGGAGGTTGCCTCCATCCGCCGCTCCGCCGTCGCCTTCGCGGCCCTCGGTACGGAAAACGCCCGAACCGTCGCGGTTGGCGATATGACGCGTCTGGAATCCGTCGCCGCCCGGCTCGACCGAGCGCCGGTGCTCTCGGAATCGGTAGCGGCCGCTCGACAGGCTTTCGATGCCGCCGCAGCAGCCATCGCGGCGCACGAAGCCGGCAAGACGCTCCTGAACGACATCGCCCTGCGCATGGCCAATCCCGTCGGAGCCCTCTCCGGGATCGCGGTCCGGTCCGGAAATCCCGATTTCGCCGGCCTCGCCATCGCCATCAACGAATCGACCGGTCATATCTCGACCGCCGTCGGCCGCTACATGGACGATCACGCACAGCTTGAGAACGACAAGGTCCAGCAGTCCGTCGAGCGCATCCGCCAGACCGTGAAACAGGTCGAGGCCCTTCCGGGCCTGACGCCGCGCGCCTTGAAGACCGCCAAGCTCATCACCGCGAGCGGGGACGAAGTCGTCGCCCAACTCCAAGTCTTCGACGGCACTTACGAAGAGACAAAGTCGAGCATCGCCGCGTTGAACGCCGCGCTCGACAGGGTGGAAGCGGCGGGCGCCGAAATCGTCGCCACCGCCGATGCCGACCTTTCCGCGGCCAACGAGTCGATGGACGTCACCATGAACCGGCTCGACCTCGGCTTGACGGGGGCCGCCCTCGGCGTGCCTGTCGCCAGCCTTGGCCTCGCGCTCCTCCTGGAGCGCGCCATCACCCGGCCGATCTTTGCGCTCGATCGCTCGATGCAGCAGGTCGCCGACGGCGATCTCCACAGCGGCGTGTTCGGACTGGAGCGCCGCGACGAGATCGGCCGGATGGCGAAGACCGTCGAGACCTTCCGCCAGAACGAACTCCGCCGCCTCGACCTCCAGTCGAAGGCGGAGGCGGACGCCGAGCGTGATCGCCGCCGGCACGAGACCGTGGGCCGGCTGATCGACGGCTTCCAGACGGAGGCGGTCATGCTCCTTGAGGCCATGTCCGGCGAGACCACGCGGCTGAACGGCATCGCCGACCGCGTCCTCTCCATCGCCGAGGACGGCGCCGTCAAGGCCGGCGCGGCGGCAAGCGAATCGGCGCGGATCAGTTCGGACGTGCAGTTCCTGTCGTCCGCCGCCGAAGAGCTGTCCGCGTCCGTCCACGACATCAGCCAGCAGCTCCAGCGCTCGTCCACCGCCGTGGACGGCGTCGCCCGGGTGACCGGCGAGGCGTCCGACGAGATGGCGGGCCTTGCCACCGCCGCCGGCCGCATCGGCGAGGTGGTGACGCTGATCCAGGCGATCGCCGAGCAGACCAACCTCCTGGCGCTCAACGCCACCATCGAGGCGGCCCGGGCCGGCGAGCACGGCAAGGGTTTCGCCGTGGTGGCGGGCGAGGTGAAGAGCCTCGCCGGTCAGACGGCGAAGGCGACGCAAGGCATCGCCGAGCATGTCGGCGCCATCCAGCAGTCCGCCGACCGCGCCATGAACGCGATGACGCGGATCACCCACAGCCTGGGCGAGGTGGAGCGCTACTCCAATTCGATCTCGGCGGCGGTGGAGCAGCAGGCGGCTTCGACCTCGGAGATCAGCCGCAGCACCGCCGCGGCGGCCGGCGCCGTCGGCACGGTGGCGGACAATGTCCGCGTGGTGCTCGACGGGGCCGTCGGCACGCGCCGCGCCCTCGACGACGTCAACGACGTGGCGCTTTCCGTCACCGAGAAGACCGGCGCCCTGAAGGACCAGATCGACGGCTTCCTGACCGCGGTGGCCGCCGCCTGACCGCCGACAGGTCACCCTGACCGGCGAGGCGTCGGCGACCCCGCCCATGGCGCCCGCCGACGAATCACCGCCCCGATCCTTGCCCATGCATCGCCGTGAAACGCTTCCTCGCCGAAGCGTTCCACGGCCTGTGGAGCCACCCCGTCCGCCCGGCCTCGACCGCCCTCATCCGGTTGCAGGGGGGTGGCCGGCCGATCGGCGCCGCGCCGGCGGCAGGCGCGGTGGAATCGGATCAAGGCAGCCCATCCGTCGACGATCAACCGAAACAGGCAGAAAAACCAAACATTCATCCAGGGCGTGCAGGTCGTCTCCACCACTTAGCAGTTCAGATCGCGTCGTCGACACGTGCGCGAAACATATCAAGGGCCCAAAACTGACACTTTACACAATTTATTCGCATTAAATGTCGCTTATACGGCGTGCGAGCGCTTTGACATTTCAAGGCCTTAACGGACTCGCCCCTGACGATCTCGCCAACAGAGCTCTCCTACGTCGGACAAATGACATCCTCATAAAATGCTTTAATCTGCGTATTTACTGCATCTTAGCAGTCCGTATTTATACATGGGGCATCGGAAGAAAAGGAGACACCGATGTTCTCTCGTCGTCAGTTTCTGATCGCGTCCGCGGCTGGTGCCGCTGCCCTTTCCATGCCGCACGTTGCCCGCGCCGGGGTTCGAAGCTTTCGGCTCGGTTCCGTTTCCGCCGAGAACAGCGCCATCGGCGTGGCGGGCAATGCGTTCGCCAAGGCGCTCGCCGAGAAGTCGGGCGGGTCTCTCGTGGTCGAGGTCTTCCACGGCTCGGCCATCGGCAAGGCCGGCGAACTCGTCGCTGGCGTCAAGGACAGCTCCATCGACATGTTCAGCCTGGCGCTGGACGTGCTGTCCGACGTGCCGAACACCACCAAGGGCCTGGTGACGCCCTTCCTCTTCCCGAGCCGCGACGCCGCCCGCGCGGCCTTCGCCGGCAAGCTCGGCGAGTTCGGCGTCCAGTCTCTCGCCGGCACCGGCATCATGGGTCTCGGCTGGTGCGAGAATGGCCTGCGCCACGTCACCTCGCGCATGCCCGTCCGCACGCCGGCCGACCTCGCCGGCCTGAAGATCCGTGTGCCGGAGTCGCCCGTGTCGGTCGCCACCTTCAAGGCGCTCGGCGCGAGCCCGGTGCCGCTGCCCTTCGCGGAACTCGTTCCCAAGCTGAAGTCCGGCGAGGTGGACGCCCAGGAGAACCCGATCTCCAACATCATCGCCGCCAAGCTGGAAGGCGTGCAGACCCATGTGTCGCTAACTGGCCACACCTACTCGCCGGCGCTGTTCGGCATGTCCGAAGATGTCGCGTCCGAGCTGTCGGAAGCCGAACTCGCCATGATCCGCGAGGCGGCGATCGCCGGCATGAAGGCCTCCCACGAGGAGTCCAACCAGGCGGACGCCAACGGCCTCGGCCTCCTCAAGGACAACGGCTGGACGATCGTCGACGACGTTGACGTGGCGTCCTTCATGAAGGCCTCCGAAGCGGTCCACGCGGCCTGCGCCGAGATCGTCGGCGCCGACGTGCTGGCCGAAATCAAGAAGCTGGTGTCCTAAGCCCCCCTGCCGGCGCGAAGACTCGTCTTCGCGCCGGCTCATCTGGCCGACCGGATCAACCGGTCCACCGCAGATCGGATCGGTCGACGACCGCCGGCGACAATCTCCAGGAAGAGCGCCCCGCCAGCAAAGGGCACCGGAGGGTTCGCCCCGTCGATTGAGCCACCCGCCCCCTCTGCCACTTGGAGCATGCCGTGTTCAGTCGGTCCCTATCCGGTCGGATTATCTGGAACTTCTCCACCATCGCCATCCTGTCCTCCGTGCTGGCGATCGTCGCGACGCTCGCGGCCAATCGGGCTCGCGTCGCCGATCTCGAGCGGAACGAGGCTTTCGCGACGGTTCAGCAGACCGCCGAACTGATGGCGACCGCCGCGGATGCCCGGCGGTCGGCCTTCGTCTATGTCCAGTCCCGCATCGCCCGCGACGCCGAACGCGCCGAGGCCGATCTGGCGTCGCTGGAGACCTTCAGCCAGTCGCTCCCGGCGAACGGCGAAATCAGCACCGCCATGGCGGACATCCGCGCGACCTACATGGAGACGGCGCGGGCCATCGCGGCGCTCTCGGCATCCATGACCGGTCTCGTCGACTCCGCCGTCCAGGTCAGCAATCCGGTAAGCGCGCTCTCCGGCATTGCCGCGCGC
Source organism: Mongoliimonas terrestris (assembly GCF_001927285.1). GTDB lineage: Bacteria > Pseudomonadota > Alphaproteobacteria > Rhizobiales > Pleomorphomonadaceae > Chthonobacter > Chthonobacter terrestris. The sequence goes on from NZ_MSIG01000006.1 coordinate 75,129, forward strand.
AGCGGCGACGTCGAGATGATCACCGCGGCCTTCTCGCTGACCGAAGCGGCGGGCCGGCTCACCATCGCGGCTTCGCGCTACACGGTCACCTTCCAGGCCCTTGACCGGGACCGGGTTCTCCAGGAGGTGTCGCGCCTCAACGAAGCGGCCGGTGCCATGGCCAAACTGCCCGGCGCTTCGCCGCGCGTCGGCAAGATGGCCGCCAAGATGGCCGAGTTGTCCGCCGTCCTGACGGAGAACCTGCCCAAGCTGGACGCCGCGGAACTGGCCTCGCGGGAAGCGGCCGGCCGTCTGGACCTTGCCTACCAGGCGCTCGACCAGATCGGCGAAGGCGCGCGCGGCCATGCGCTCGCGGACTTCGAGGCCGCCACCGCGCGGGCCGAGGAGACCGGCTGGATGCTCCGCACCGGCCTGACGACGGCCGCCGTCCTCATCCCGATCTTCGGTCTGATGCTGGCTTTCCTCCTGGCCCGCCGCATCACCCGGCCGATCTTCGACGTGCAGCGCGCCATGGTGGACATCGACGCCGGCCGTCTCGACAGCACCGTCTCCGGGCTTGACCGCTCCGACGAAATCGGCCAGATGGCCCGCAGCGTCGAGCAGTTCCGGCAGAACGAGGTGCGCCGCCTGGAACTCCAGGCCGCCGAGGAGGCGCGCAGCAACCGGGACCGGGAGCGCCATGCCCTCGTGTCCAGCCTGGTGGACGACTTCCAGGGCACCACCGATCGCCTTCTCGCCGAGGTGATGGCGGATGTGGGGCGGCTCACCGCCGCGGCCAACAAGGTCGCCGGGCTGATGGAGGACGGCTCCCGCAAGGCGGAGTCGGCCACCGACACCTCGCGGCAGGTCTCCGAGAACGTGGAGCAGCTCTCCGTGTCGGCGAGCGAACTCGCCCAGACCGTCACGGATGTGGCGCGGCAGATCTCCATGTCGTCCGACACGGTGCGCACCGTCGCCACCCTCACGCGGTCGGCCAAGGAAGAGGTGGCCGGCCTGTCGAACGCCGCTCAGCAGATCGGCGAAGTGATTTCGATGATCCGCGAAGTGGCCGAGCAGACCAACCTCCTCGCCCTCAACGCCACCATCGAGGCGGCCCGGGCGGGCGACCATGGCCGCGGCTTCGCCGTGGTGGCTGCCGAGGTGAAGGAACTCGCCAGCCAGACCGCCAAGGCCACCACGAGCATCGCCAACCACGTGGCCGAGATCCAGAACACCACCGATCGGGCGGTGAACGCCATCAACCGGATCTCCGACAGCATGGACACCGTGCAGTCGACCTCCGGGGCGATCTCCGCGGCGGTGGAGCAGCAGGCGGCCTCCACGAGCGTCATCAGCCAGAACACCAACATGGCGGCGGACGGCACCCGGCGGGTGGCGGCCGACATGGACACCATGCTCGGCGGCATGCACGGCACCCACGACGCCATCACGGACGTCAACCGCGTCGCCGCCTCGGTCACCGAACGAACGGACGGCCTCAAGCGGAAGATCGACTCCTTCCTGGCGGAGGTGGCGGCCGCCTGAGCACCAGCGACGGGGTTCGAAATTCGGGAGCGCGCGGCGGGTCCGCGCGCTCCCTTTTCGCGTTCGGATCTGGCGCGTTCCGAGTTAGCGCGCTCAGATCTGGCGCCTTCAGAACTGAACGCCGCGCGTCAGCGCGCCGTCGACCACCAGATTGGCGCCGGTGATGAAGCTCGCGGCCGGGCTCGCCAGGAAGACGGCGGCGTTGGCCATCTCCTGCGGGGTGCCCATGCGGCCGGTCGGGTTGAGGGCAAGGGCGGTCTTGAAGAGCTCCGGGTTGCCGTGCTCGATCTTCTCCCAGACGCCGCCCGGGAAGTAGGTGTTGCCCGGCGAGACCGAGTTGGCGCGGATGCCCTTGCCGGCGAGCTGGTAGGCAAGCCCCTGGGTGTAATGGATGATTGCCGCCTTGAAGGTGCCATAGGGGCCGGCGGCGAAGTCGATCTCGCGGCCTGACACGGACGAGATGGTCACGATGGCCGGCGCCTTGCTGGCCTCCAGCGCCGGCATGGCGGCGTTGACCAGGCGCACCGTGCCCATCATGTCGGTGTTGAATTCGGCGATCCAGGACGCCTCGTCCTGGCCGATCGCGAGCGCGCTCACGTTCGCCACCACGATGTCGAGGCCGCCGAAGGTCTCGATCACCGACGCCGTCCAGGCGGCAAGCGCCGGTCCGTCGGCGACGTCCACGGCGGCGCCGGTCGCCTCGACGCCGAATCCCTTCAGCGCCTCCACGGTGGCGGCCACCTCCTCGGCGTTGCGGGCGCAGATGGCCACGTTGGCGCCTTCGCGCGCCAGCGTCTCCGCGATGGCGCGACCGATGCCCTTGGTGCCGCCGGTGACGAGGGCGGACAAGCCTTTCAGACCCAGATCCATGGGTTTACTCCCGTTGCTTGAAGTGACGATGGCGGGCATCGGTGGCGCTGACGCGCCGGTTCCGGCCGGCGCGGAGGCGTCGGCGATGCGGCTGGAGCCTAGCAATTCCGACTTGCTTGGCAAGCCGCGTCCCAGGAATAGTGCGTAAGGGTTCGCCACGCTGGCAAGGAGCGACGGAATGACTTGGCTCGACACATCGATCATGGCGCGGCGCGGGGTGGCCGGGGGCGAACAGCGCGACCGCCACACCATCACCGAGGCGGAGCAGGGCACCTACCACTATGTCTACGGCCCCTATGCGGCGCCGAAGCTGATGGTGAAGCCCGGCGCGGTGATCACCGTGGAGACCCACGACGCCTTCGAGGGCAAGATCAAGTCGGAGAGCGACAAGCCGTCGGAGATCCTTAACTTCCCCTACCTCAACCCGCAGAACGGGCCGATCCACGTGGAGGGCGCGGAGAAGGGCGACGCGCTTGCCGTCCGCATCCTAGAGATTCGCCCGCGCGGGCCGCAGCCGGTCGGCACCACCTGCCTCATCCCGGAGTTCGGCGGTCTCGTCTCCACCGCCAACACCGCCATGCTGAACCCGCCGCTGCCCGAGCGGGTGCGCAAGGTGGAGGTGGACCCGGTGACCGGGGTTAAGTGGAGCGACCGCATCACGCTGCCCTACGAGCCCTTCATCGGCACTCTCGGCACCTCGCCGGAGATCGAGGCCATCACCTCGCTCCAGCCGGACTATTATGGGGGCAACATGGACCTGCCGGACGTGGCGCCGGGCGCCATCGTGTACTTCCCGGTGAACGCCCCGGGCGCGCTCCTCTATCTCGGCGACTGCCATGCCGCCCAGGGCGACGGCGAGCTCTGCGGCGTCGCCATCGAGCACCCGACCACGACCACCGTGCAGGTGGATCTGATCAAGGGCTGGACCCTCGCTTGGCCGCGTCTCGAAAACGAGACCGTCATGATGACGATCGGCTCCGGCCGTCCGCTCGAAGACGCCTGCCGCATCGCCTACCGGGAACTCACCCGCTGGATGGCGAGCGACTACGGCTTCGACGAGTTGGACGCCTACATGCTGCTGACCCAGGCCGGCCGGGTGCGGCTCGGAAACATGGTGGATCCGAAATACACCGTCGGCGCCTCTATCTTGAAGCGCTACCTCACCGCCTGAGCGCGCTACAAGCCGCGAAAACGACGCTACAGCCGGCCCTACAAGCGCTACAAACGCGCAACAAAATGGCCGGCTGTAACGGGGATATCAGCCGCAGATGCCGTATTCGCGGGCCTTATCCGGGTCGCGGGCGGCGACCTGGCAGGCGAGGTCCCAGATCACCTTGGCCTGCTTCCAGGTGGCGTCGTCCTGCATCTTGCCGTCGATCATCACCGCGCCGGTGCCGTCCGGCATCGCGTCGAGGATCCGCTTGGCGAAGGCTACCTCCTTGGAATCAGGCGAGAAAACCCGCTTGGCGATGTCGATCTGGGTCGGGTGCAGCGACCATGCGCCGACGCAGCCCATGAGGAAGGCGTTGCGGAACTGCGCTTCGCAGGCGGCAAGGTCGGCAAAGTCGCCGAACGGCCCGTAGAACGGCTTGATCCCGGCCGCAAGGCAAGCATCCACCATCTTGGCGACAGTATAATGCCAGAGATCCTGCTGAAAACCGATGCGGGGCGTATCGCCGTTTGCATCAGCGAGGACAGCATAATCTGGGTGACCACCACCGACGCGAGTGGTCTTCATGCCGCGGGACGCCGCGAGATCTGCCGGACCGAGGCTCATACCATGCATGCGCGGCGACGCGGTGGCGATCGCCTCCACGTTCTTCACGCCCTCGGCTGTCTCCAGGATGGCGTGGATGAGGATGGGCTTCTTCACCTGATGGCGGGCTTCCAGCTGGGCCAGGAGCTGGTCCAGGTAGTGGATGTCCCAAGGACCTTCCACCTTCGGCAGCATGACCACGTCCAGCTTGTCGCCGATTTCAGCGACGAGCGTGAAGAGATCGTCCAGCACCCAGGGACTGTTGAGACAGTTGATCCGGGTCCACACACCCGTATCGCCGAACTCCGTTGCCTTGACCATCTCGACGAAACCAGCACGCGCGGCCTCTTTTGCATCGGCCGGAATGGCGTCTTCGAGGTTTCCGAGCACCACATCCACTTGACGGGCGATCTCCGGCACCTTGGCGCGGACCTTCTCGATGTGCGGCGGCACGAAGTGGATCATGCGCTCCACCTTCACCGGGATCTCCCGGAGGGGCTCCGGCGCCCCGATGGCGAGCGGCTTCCAGTAGGCGCGCGGCGTCTTCACGGTCATCGGGTTGTCCTCCTTCGTCCTCACCTTTGGCGAAGGGGTAGCGCACCGCCGTCGCGGCGCACAATCGGACCAAGGGCGAGAGGGCGATCCGCCGCAGCCCGCCAGCCGTCAGCGCAACCCCCGCCACTTGCGGTGCGCCCACATCCACTGGTCCGGATCCTGGCGGATGTAGCGCTCGAAAATTGCGTGCAGTTGCAAGGTGTTGTGCCGGATGTCGCTGTCGATGTCGTCGGTCACAGGCCCCTCGATCACCTCCGCCTCCACACGAAAGCGCGCCCCCTCGGTGCGCAGCACGCGCCCGGCGATGAGCGGCAGGCCGAGGCGGCGGGCGAGCACGGCGGGATAGATGGCGAGTTGGCTTTCCATGCCGAAGAAGGGGGCCTTCATGCCTGTATAGTCGTGAAGATCCGCCAGCATGCCGATGGCGACGCCCGAGCGGGCGAGCGAGCGGAGCTTCAAGGCCGACACACGGTCACGGGTGAAGAGGCCGGCGTCGTAGAGGGGCAGGCGCCGCTCCAAAAGGAAAGCCTCCGCCAAGGGGTTGGTCAGCGGGTTGTAGACCGCCGCCACCTTGAAGCCCGCCAGCCGGATCCCCCAACCGGCGAGTTCCCAGTTGCCCTGGTGGAGGGAGGCGAAGACGGCGCCGCGGGCGAGCGCGTCCCGATGCGGCTCCAGGCCCTCGAGCCGCAGCTCGAACCGGTCTGGATCGTTGGCGATGTCGGCAAGGCGGAAGCTCTCCGCCGCCACCCGGCCGAGGTTGTCCCACATCCGGTCGAGAATCGCCCGCCGCTCGACCGGGGTCAGATCCGGCAGAGCGGCGGAAATGTGCCGGTCTGCGCGCCGGTGGCGGCCGTTGAAAGGCGCGATTTTCCGCCAGATCCAGCCCATCAGGGCGGAGCCCCGGTCGACCGAGAGGCGGGCGAGCACGAAGGCGACGAGCTTCAGGGCGATGAGCTCGAGCCGATCGGTAACGCGGATCTCGTCGCGGGCGGAGCGGCGGCGCGTGGGATTTCGACGGATGGCTTCGCGCTTGGCGGCGCGCCGGTCGGCATCGGGCGAGGGGGCCTTGGTCGGCACGTCGGTCGTCCGCTCTCAACGAAGGGAAAAGTGCTGTCGGTATCTCGGATTGACCGGTTCTCGATAACCGTCTAGGCGAGCAAAGGCCAGCCCGTCGACGCCGCCTCCAGGGTGCGCCGCATCGCCAACCCGCCGCCCGGCCACCCGCGGACACGCATACCCCATGCTCCAGGTCGTCACGCTCGCCTTCCCGTTCTTCGGGGTGATCCTGATCGGCTTCGCGTCGGGCAAGATCGCTCGGATCGACCGCTCGGGCCTTGCCTGGCTCGATTTCTACCTGATCTACGTGGCGCTGCCGGCGCTTTTCTACGACCTCATCTCCCAAACGCCCATCGAGGAGCTGGCACGCGGGCGCTTCATCCTGGCGACGACGCTCTCCACCTTTCTGGCCTTCCTGGTCGCCTACGCCATCGGCGCGCTCCTCGGCGAGCGCGACCCGAAGATCGGCACCATCCGGGCGCTGGTCGGCTCCTATGCGAACGTTGGCTATATGGGCCCCGGGCTTACGCTCGCCGCCCTCGGACCCGCGGCGGCGGCGCCGACGGCGCTGATCTTCTGCTTCGACGTGGCGCTCGTCTTCACCATCGTGCCGGTGATGATGTCGCTCTACGGCGGCGAGACGCGGAGCCCGCTGCAGACCGCTTTCCTGGTGATCCGGCGGGTCTTCCTCCACCCCTTCATCCTGGCGACCCTGGTGGGCGCGGCGGCTGCTTTCCTGAAGGTGGAGACGCCGGCGCCGATCCAGGCAATCGTGACCTTCCTGCGGAATTCGGCCGCGCCGGCGGCGCTGTTCGCCCTCGGGGTCACGGTGGCGCTGCAGCCGGTCGGACGGGGGGCGCGGGAGATCCCGGCGCTGGTGGCGGCGAAGCTGATCCTCCACCCGCTGATCGCCTGGGCGCTGGTCACCTCCATCGGCGACTTCGACCCGGTCTGGGTGAAGACCGCCGTGCTGATGGCCTGCCTGCCGCCGGCGGCCACCATCTTCGTCGCCGCCCAGCAGTACGACATCTATGTGGCGCGGGCGGCGACGGCCATCCTGATCGGCACGGCCGTCTCGGTGTTCACGGTGACCACGGCGCTCTACCTGGTCACCCACGACCTGATCCCGCTCTGACGGGACGCGAAGCGCTTCACCCGATCTTTGCAGATCTTTACACGCTCTGGAAAAGACGCGGCCGAAGGCCTTCCCGCATCAGCAGTTTTCGCAGCGGGCTGATATCGCGCGCGAGCTGTAGGAGCACGGTGCGCGCCACCTGCACCGGCAGCAGGTCGGTGAGCAGCGACCGGTTCAGGAGATCGACGCCCATGGTGCGGCTGGCGACGTCGGCCCGGCGGGCGTCGGCATAGCGGGCGACGGTCTCGTCGCCGCCGATGTCCTCGCCGCGCATGCGGGCCCGGCGGACGATCTCGGCGAGGGCGAGCACGTCGCGGATGCCGAGGTTGAGGCCTTGCGCACCGATCGGCGGGAAGGCGTGGCCGGCCTCGCCGACAAGGACGGCCCGGTTGCGGCCGAGGCTGTCGGCCCTGAGGCCCGTCATCGGCCAGGTCTGGCGCGGACCGACGGGGGTGATCCGGCCCAGGATGGCGTGCGAGCGGCGCTCCAACTCGGCGCCGAGGGCGGCATCGTCGAGAGCGGCGAGACGCTCCGCCTCGGCGGGCTTCTCCACGCAGACGAGGGACGAGCGGCGCGGTCCGAGCGGAACCAGGGTGAACGGGCCGGTGGCGGTGTGGAACTCGGTCGAGGTGTCGTAGTGCGGCTGGGTGTGCTCCAGGTTGGTGACCAGCGCGGTCTGCGGATAGCGCCAGGTCTTCACCGCGATGCCGGCCGCCTCGCGCACGGCGGACTGGCGCCCGTCCGCCGCGACCGCGAGGCGAGCCGATACGACACGGCCGCTCTCGGTGGTGATCGTCGCCCGGCTGTGGTCGAGGGCCACGTCGCGGGCCGTCTCGGGAAGGCGGACGATGGCGTTTCCGCGCGCCGCCACGGCCTCCTCCAGGCCGCGGGTGAGCACGCGGTTGGGGACGTTGAAGCCGAAGGCGTCGAGGTCGAGTTCGGAGGCGTGGAAGGCGATCTCGGGCGCCCGGACCAGCCGGCGGGTGCCGTCGACGAGGCGCATGCACTTCAGCGGCGCGGCGTGCTCGGCGATCGCCGCCCAGGCACCCAGCCGCTCGATCGCCTCCACGGAGCCGGAGAGGAGCGCGGTGGTGCGGTGATCCTCCGGCGGGGAGGGCGGGGCGACGAGGGCGACCGCAAGGCCCGCTTCGGCCAGCGCCAGGGCGCCGATCAGCCCGGCCGGACCGGCTCCGACCACGACCACGTCCGTGTCCAGTGCCTCGTCGCTCATTGGTGGGACTCCCATGCGGACGGCCGATGCGCCGACCAGAAGGTTCTGGCGCGCTGGAGGCGGTTCGGCAAGGTGGGGGGTGAGATTGGCGGGTGGGGAGGTGTGGTTCGCGTCGGAGAACGGGGATGCGGCGGAGGCGGGTCTCCGCCTCCATCGTCATGGTCCGCTTCTGGCGGACCATCCACGCATACCTCCTCTGTGGCATGACGCCGAAAAATGCGTGGGTGGTCCGGCTGCGCGGACCATGACGATCGGGGAGGTGGCGGGGAGGTGAGGCGTCCATCCGCGAACACGGCATCCGGCGCGGGCCACTTCCCTTCCGGGTTCGTCCGCATTGTCAAGCGGGTGGTGGCGTGGCCATGTGCCGGATGCGCCAAGTCGGATACGCCATGACCCATGTTTCGCCGCACTCTACTCCTCACGCCACGGACGTTGCCACCGCGCGGCTTGCCGATGACGCTCGGTTCGCCCGTCGGTCGCGGCTGCTGACGCTGGCGGCGGTCGGCGTTCTGGCGGCGGTCGGGTGGTTCTATCTGGTGGCGGCCGTCGCGTTCGGCGGGCGGGCGGCCGACATGGGGTTCGGGATGGCGGCGTTGCAGCCGCTGTTCGACCGGCTTGCCGCGACGGCCCCGACGGTGGCCGCCGGAGGGGGCGAGCATGGGCCGCTGATGCCCGGCATGTCGGCCTGGGGCACGGCCGATGTCGCGCTCGTCTTCGTCATGTGGGGCGCCATGGTGTTCGCCATGATGCTGCCGAGCGCGGCGCCCACGTTCCGAACCTATGCGCGGTCCGGCATCCGGATCGCCACGGCCGTGATGGCGGGCTACACGGCGGTGTGGCTTGGCGTCGCGGTGATCGGGACGGGTGTCCAGACCGCGCTCACCACGGCTGGGGCTCTGGCGCCGCACATGGCGCCGGTCGGGTCGGCGCTCTCGGTCAGCATCCTGATCGCGGCGGGGCTCTACCAGTTCATGCCGCTGAAACACGCCTGCCTTTACCGCTGCCGGCACCCGGTCGTGCTCGACGAACCGGGCCTTCCGGCCGGGCGGGCGTTCCGCCTCGGCCTTGCGGAAGGAATCGCCTGCCTGGGCTGCTGCTGGGCGCTGATGGCCGTGATGTTTGCCGCCGGGCTGATGAATCTCGTCGCCATGGCGTTTCTCGGGGCCTTGATGGGAACCGAAAAGCTCGCAAACGGCTTGTGGCTGACATATGTCATTGGCGGCATCCTTCTTACGGCGGGACTGACCCTGGCGGCTGGGTCCTTCCTCGGCTAAGGTGGATCTTCGTTTCGTGAGCGGACCGTAACCCGACAGGAGGCGCTTCGGTTGGCGATCCGTTTCGTTCGTGCATCACAGGGGTCGCCATTGGTCCTCGGACCGGCCGGTCTCGGTGTGACAAGCGCACACCTCGCCATTGGAGAGCGGCCGTGGCCAATCTGACCATCGTGTCCAAGCATCAGAACGCCCTCATAGCCCTCGCGGTTCATGCATTCACGGCGTCCGGCGTCGTGCTCGCCATGCTGGCTGCCTTCGCGGCGTTCCGCCTGGAATGGACGGAGTTCTTTGCCTGGCTCGGCATCGCGCTGTTCGTCGACGGCGTGGACGGCCCGATTGCCCGTCGCTTCGAGGTGGAGCGGCGGCTGCCAACCTTCTCCGGCGCGGCGCTCGATACGGTCGTCGACTATGTGACCTATGTGTTCCTGCCGGCCTTCGCCATCGCCTTCGGCGGCTTCGTGGGCGCCACCTGGCTGGCGCTGACGCTTGCGGGCGTCATCGTCTTCACCTCGGCCATGTACTACGCCGACACCCGGATGAAGATGAAGAACAACGCCTTCCGGGGCTTTCCGGTGGTCTGGAACGGGGTGGCCTTCGTGCTCTTCGTGTTCCGGCCGGACGACACGGTGGTGATCGCCGTGACCCTGGCCCTGGCGGTGCTGACCTTCCTGCCGGTCGCCTTCATCCACCCGGTGCGGGTGGAGAAGTGGCGGCCGTTGACCCTGGCCGTGACGCTCGCCTGGTTCGTGTTCGCCGGGGTGTCGCTCGCCTACGGGCTCACGCCGCCGCCCGGCATCGCGGCGGGCCTCCTGCTGACGACGGTGTATCTGCTGCTCGTCGCGGCGGTCCAGCAGGGGCTGGAAATGATCCGGCGCTAGGGCATTTTCGACCGACCGTTCAAGAACCCGCTCCACTGTCCGTCGCCGCCACCGCGGCGGCGGCCGACTTGTGCCGGGGCAGCACCGTCTGCGTGAGGCCGAGACGGTCGAGGTGCGCCTCCACGAGCGGGCTCGGCCCGACCACAAAGAGGCGCGTGCCGCTGGCCTTGGCGCGGTGCACCAAGGTCTTCAGGGCCGCGGCGCCTGTTGAATCGATGAAGGGCACGCCGGAGAGGTCGAGCAGCAGCCGGCCGGGCGTCTCGCCGATGCGGTCGAGGACGGCGGTGACCCGCTGGGCGGCGCCGAAGAAGAAGGGCCCACGGATCCGGTAGACCACCACGTCGGCCGGCAGGCTGGTGCCCTCGACCGCACCCCCGGCCGCGCTGTCCGGGCGATCCTCCTCGATCAGCTGTTCATGGGTTTCCACCTCCACGGCTTCCGCCATCTCGTGCACGAAGAGTACGGCCGCCGTCACCACGCCGAAGGCGATGCCAACGGTGAGGTCGGTGAAGACCGTGAGGAGGAAGGTGCCGACGAGCACGAAGCGGTCGCCGGAAGAGGCGGAGCGCAGGATGTCGCGCACGTGCGGCGCTTCGGAAATGCTCCAGGCGACGATCAACAGGATGCCGGCGAGCACGGCGAGCGGCACGTAGGCGAGGAGCGGCGCGGCGACCAGCATGAAGGCCAGCAGGAAGACCGCGTGCAGGATGCCGGCGACGGGCGTGCGGGCGCCCGCGCGGATGTTCGTGGCGGTGCGGGCGATGGCGCCGGTGGCCGAGATGCCGCCGAAGAGCGCCGAGGCGATGTTGGCGACGCCTTGGGCGACCAGCTCGCAGTTGGACCGGTGCCGCCGCCCGGTCATCCCGTCCGCCACCACGGCGGAGAGGAGGCTCTCGATGCCGGCGAGGAGCGCGATGGTGAGCGCGTCGGGAACCACGGCCTGGACGAGGGCCCAGTCCATAGGAGGCAAGCGCGGCGCCGGGATGCTGGAGGGCACGGCGCCGAAGCGCTCGCCGACGGTCGCGGCGTCGAGGCCGAGGAGGGTGACGGCGAGGGAGCCGGTCACCACCGCGATCAGGAAGCCCGGCCAGTGGGGCCGCCATCTGCGGAGCCCCAGGATGAGAGCGACCGACGCCAGGGTGACGGCGACGGTTTCCGGCCGGGTCTCGCCGATGTGGGCGGCGATGACGGCGATCTTCTCGGCGAAGTCGGCCGGCATGGGGGCGTCGAGGCCGAGCGCCTCCTTCAGCTGGCTCGCCGCGATAGAAACCGCGATGCCGGCGGTGAAGCCGGTGATCACCGGGTAGGGGATGTATTTGATGTAGGTGCCGAGCCGCATGAGGCCGAGCACCACCAGAATGACGCCGGCCATCAGGGTGGCGAGGGTGAGGCCGGCGAGCCCGTGCTCGTCGATCACCTGGAAGACCACCACGATGAAGGCGGCGGTGGGGCCGCCGATCTGGTAGCGGCTGCCGCCGAGCGCGGAGATGAGGAAGCCGGCCACGATCGCGGTGATGAGGCCGCGGTCTGGCGTCGTGCCGGACGCGATGGCGATGGCCATGGCGAGCGGCAACGCCACGATCGCGACCGTGAGGCCGGCGAGGGCGTCGGCCCTGAGATCCTGGAGCGTGTAGCCGTCCCGGAGCGCCGTCACCAACTTCGGCGTGAAGATGTCGCGGTAGGATGCGGGCGGCGTGGGAGCATGCATGGCGGGCGGTATCCGGCGGAACCGAGCGGGGGGACTCGGTAGCGGCTTACCGTACGCCAGTTTCGGAACGCCTGCACGACGGACCACGCCCGCCCCCACGGGATTTCAGAGGCCGGACAAGGGAACGGCGCCGTCCAGGGACGGCGCCGCTCTGGCTTAAACGATTTGCAAGGCTGCCAAAGCGGCCGGCCGGTGGTTACATGCAGCCGCCGGAGGCGGTGCGAGTCTGGCCGGCGGGGCAGGGCTTCTCGACGCCGTCTTCCTCGCTCGGGTTGGCGGTGATGCTGGCGCTCGGGTCGGCGGTGCCGGAGGCCGCGCCGGTGCCGGTGCCGCTGCCCGTGCCGGAATCGCTCTGGTCGGACGACGAGGTGGCGCCGGTGCCTTCCGGCTCGCTGCCGGCCGGACCGCCGGTTTCGCTCGAGCCGGCACCCGTGCCGCCGGAGCTGTCGCCCGAGCTGGACCCGCCGGACCCACCCGAACCACCGTCGGACGACTGGGCGAAGGCCGGGTTGGCCAGGCCGATCACAACGGAAGCCAGGAGGGCGGAAATTTTCAGCGTCTTCGAAGTCATCAGGATCAACTCCACACGGAGACTGCTTGCATGTCCATGCTTTGCTCGGTTCAAATTTTGCATTGAACCGGAGAAACAACGGATCGCTCTGACAACATCCAGAACCGAACTTCGTTCCGGATGGCAGAAAGCAGATGTGCAGGGATCACTTCGAGACGGTTACTGAAATTCGACGCGTGCGATGCAGCACGACGCGATCCGCTCAAGCTTCAGGTCTTGGCGCGACAGGTCAATGTCCGTGCGAATGCGGCGGACGGAGGGCCGGTCAGATGTCGCGGCCGATCAGCCTGCGGAGCGAGCGGGCTGCCCGTGCCGGCCGCGTGGTGGCTTCGATCGCGGCCGTGTTGCGGAGGGAGCCGACGTCGACCACCTCGTCGAACCGCAGGCGGGCGCGGGTGACCACGCCGTCGGCCACGTCGCGGGCGGTGATGGACGCAAAACCGCCGAGGTCGAGGCGGACGCCGGGGCGCACCTTCGCCCCGAAGCGGGCCGCGAATGCGTCCGCGACGGAGAGACCGGCGATGTCGGGCGGGACGCTGAGGTCGTAGAAGGCGCCGAGCTCGTCGATCATCGCGTCCGCCGCGATGGGGAACTCGCCGAAGACGAGGCGCTTGGCGGCGTTCGCCGCATCCGGCGGCAGCGGCGCGAACACACGGTCGAGCCGGTGCACGCGTTCGGTGGGCACGAGGAAGTAGGCGTAATCGCCGACCCTGAGGCCGCCGGTGATCTCCGCAGCGTTCTTCACCTCGCCCTCGCGCACCACCAGGACGGGCTTCAGCCAGGTGGGGAGGGCGCTCGGGCGGAGGGCCACGAAGCTGTCGTTGGCGATCGGGTAGCCGACCAGTTCCTTGCTGCTCTGGCCCGGCAGGTCGATCTCGACGCGGCTGGTGGCGGCGGCCGGCCGCTTCAGTGCCATCCCGAGCAGCCGGGCGGCGGGTGCGATGGTCCAGCCCTGGACGACGAGGGAGATCATCACCACGAAGAAGGCGACGTTGAAATAGAGCTCCGCACCGTTCACCCCGGCGAGCGTCGGGATGGCGGCGAGGAAGATGGAGACGGCGCCGCGCAGGCCGACCCAGGAGGTGAACAGCATCTCCTTGAAGGTGAAGCCGAAGAGGCGAAGGCAGAGATAGATGGCGATGGGCCGGCCGACGAGGATGAGGAAGACCGCCACCACCAAGCCGGGCACCAGATATTCCATCAGCGTCGACGGCGTCACCAAAAGGCCGAGCACGAGGAACATGACGATCTGGCAGAGCCAGGTGGCGGTGTCGTGGAAGTTGACGATCGACGGAAAGGCCCGCACCTGCCGATTGCCCACCACGAGACCGGCCACGTAGACCGCCAGGAAGCCGGACCCGTCCAGAAGGGCGGTGAAGCCGAAGAGCGCGATCGCGGCGGCGATGACGAACAGCGGGTGCAGCCCGCTGAGGAGATTGAGCCGGTTCAGAAGGAAGACAAGGAGCATCCCGACGGCAAGGCCCATGCCGCCGCCGAGCACGGCCTGGCGCAAGAGGCTCTCGGCCACCTGCCAGCCGGGCATGCCGCCGTTGGCGAGCGCCAGTTCTGTCAGAACCAGCGTGAAGAAGACCGCGACCGGGTCGTTGGAGCCGGATTCGATCTCCAGCATGGCGCCGATGCGCGGCTTCAACTGCAGGCCGCCGGTCTTCAGGAGGAAGAACACGGCCGCCGCGTCCGTGGAGGCCACGATGGCGCCGAGAAGCAGGCCTTCCACCCAATTGAGGCCGAACATGTAGGAGCAGAACACGCCGACCACGCCCGCCGTGATGGCGACACCGAAGCTGGCCAGCACGATCGACGGGGCGAGTGCGTCCTGCACCGTGGACAGGCGCGTGCGCAGGCCGCCGTCGAACAGGATGATGGCGAGGGCGCAGGAGCCGATCAGGTAGGTGGCCTGATAATTGTCGAAGGCAATGCCGCCGATGCCGTCCTCACCGGCCAGCATGCCGATGATGAGGAAGACGAGGAGGAGGGGGGTGCCGAAACGCGAGGCCAGAAGGCTCGACAGGATGCCGCCCAGAACAAGCAGCGCACCGAGCGCCAGGAAAAGGTTCGCACTCGCGATCTGCTCCATGGATCTCGCCGTCTCCTCGTCGATGGGGCGCGATGGGCGGCGTTGAGCCGCACGACGAGGGCGCAAGCCGCTGCGCGCCGCAGGGCCTCGTCGTTTTGCCAGTCGGGCCAGGGAATGGAACCGAGCACGGGACGAACCCGTATCAGCCGATCTGATCTTGGCCGTGATTCTGGACCGAAGGATGACCGCGGTACATGGATTCGTCCCGCGGCACGTGCCCGCTCGGTAAAAAATGTCCCGTGGCGGGCTTACCCGTGCCGGAATCCGCGCTACACGTTCGCCGATCGGCCACCGCACGAGGCGGCTCGGGATCTGTGACATCGGGGTTGTCCATGCAGGACGTGATCGAGGACTCCAAGTCGGCCGTTGCCGGTCGGACGCCCACGGACCCTCCGCCGGCGGCCGCGAGCACGGATGCGGACGGCAAACCCGCACCGGGTCCGGCGGCCCCGAGCGGCGCCACCACGGCGCGACGGCCGGCCGCGTCGCCCTTCGTGGTGATCGTCCACGTGCTGGTGCTCCTCGTCCTCTCGGTCGCCCTTCTGGCGCCCGGGATCGACACCTTGCCGGTCACCGACCGCGACGAGGCGCGATTCGTCCAGGCCACCCGGCAGATGCTGGAGACCGGCGACTGGGTCGACATTCGCTTTCAGGACGACGCCCGCTACAAGAAGCCGATCGGCATCTATTGGCTGCAGGCGTTGTCGGTGACGGCGGTCGGCGGGGGGCCGGACGCGCCGTTGTGGGCTTTCCGGCTGCCGTCTCTCGTCGGCGTCACCCTGGCGGTGCTGTTCGCCTACGGCGCCGGGGTCGCGCTCTTCGGCACCACGGGCGCCTTCTTCGGCGCACTTCTTGTCGCCACCACGGTTCTGACGGGCGTGGAAGCCCGGTTCGCCAAGACCGACGGCATGCTGCTCGCCACCATCGTGGCGGCACAGTGGGCGCTGGCTTCGCTAGCCATGGACCCGGATCGGCGGGCCCGCTTCGGGCGGAACGCGCTGTTCTGGACCGCGCTCGGCTGCGGCATCCTGATCAAGGGCCCTGTGGCGCCACTGGTGGTCGGCCTCACGCTTTTCACGCTGATGGCCTACGACCGGTCGTTCCGTCTTCTCGGCGGGCTGAAACCGCTGTTCGGTCTGCCCTGGATGCTCGCGTTGGTGCTGCCCTGGTTCGTGGCGATCGCCAGCATCTCCGAGGGCGCCTTCTTCCAGCACGCGCTCGGGGAAGACTTCGCCGGCAAGATCGCCGCCGCGCAGGAAAGCCACGGCGCGCCGCCCGGCACCTATCTGCTGGCCTCGTTCGGCACCTTCTGGCCTGCATCGGCCTTCATCCCGCTCGGCATTGCCTGGGCTGTCGCGGCGCGGCACACCCTGCCGGCGCGCTTCCTGATCGCCTGGTCGCTGCCGTCATGGATCGTGTTCGAAGCCGTGGCGACGAAGCTACCGCACTACGTGCTGCCGCTCCTCCCGGCGCTGACGCTGATGGTCGGCGGCGCGCTCGGCGCCGGCCTGTTGATGCCCTCCACCCGATGGCGGCGCGCGTCGCTGGCCTGGATCGCCCTTGGCGGCATCATCCTCTCGGTCGGCCTCAACGGCGCCTTCATCGCGTTGGAGGGCCACGCGGATCCGATCGGCATCGCCGGAGCCGTGGTGGCTGGCGCGCTGGCGCTGGTGGCCTGGGTGATCGCCCGGAAGGGCTACCCGCGGGTGGCAATCCTGGCGACGGCGATCGCGTCCGGCGGCGTGGTGGCGCTCGGCTGGGTGCACCTGATGCCGGCGGCGAAAAGTCTCTGGCTTTCCGACCGCGTTGCGGAAACCGTCACGATAGTGTCAAAATGTACAAGGAGGATCGCGGTCGGCTATACCGAGCCGAGCCTCGTGGTGCGGCTTGGGACCGACACACGGCTGCTGAGGCCGGAGGAGGGCGCGGCAGCGTTTGCCGAGGGTCCGTGCGCGGTCGCCATGGTTGACGCGCGCCGCGACGAGGCCTTCGTGGCCGGCCTCGCGGCCCTCGGGGTGACGCCGACGCTCGCCACACTGGTGGTGGGCAGGAACATCGACGGGCTGAGGCTGCGGACGATCCGGATCTACACGCGGGACGGAGGCACGGCGGGTGACGGAGCTGAGACTGGAGAGCCTCCCGCAGCGCCCACGCCCTAACGCCGTCTTCGCGGACGGCGCCGCCGCCGTTCGCCCCGCCTCGACCGACCGGACACCAAAGGCCGTCCCCTTCGACGCCGCATCGATGCGCGACGCTCGTGCCACCGCAGGCGAACGTCTGGAGGCCGCCGGCCGCGACGGGGCACTCGGCCTGCTGTTCGCCGGGGCTGGCCTCCGATTCATGGCCGCGGCACTCCTGAACCTGACCGGGGCGGCATGGGTGCTGGCACTTTGCGCCGCGAGGATCGCCTCTTTGGAAGTCCGAGCACGCGTCCTCTCGCCGCTTTCCGCGGCGTGGCGGCCGGACCGGGCCATCGCCGCGCTGCGACAATCCCTGGCACCGCTCGATGCGCCGACGCGGCTTCTTCTCGTCATCCTCCTCGCCGGCACGGCGCTCACGGTGGCGGGCTTCGCCCTCAACGACGAGGCACGGGCGGGCGTCGCCGCGCTGCCGGACTGGCTGCGCAAGGACATGCGGGCGATCACCCGGTTCGGCAAGTCGGATTGGATCCTGATCCCGCTCCTCGTCGGCATCCTGGGCGCCGAATTGGCACTCAGACGTGCCCGCCTGCCGCGCCGGTGGGCGGCCTTCCTGCGCCACGCGGAACGGCTGGCGATCTACGGCTTCGCGGTGATCGCCATCAGCGGAGTCGCGGCCATCATCCTCAAGTTCGGCCTCGGCCATCCGCGGCCGTCCATGCAGCCGGCGCTCGAAGGGCTCGGCGCGCTCACCGGGCCGACGCTCGACCCGCGGATGGCAAGCTTCCCGTCGGGCCACGCGACCACCATGGCGGCGCTCGTCGCCGGGCTCGCCTTCCTGTGGCCGCGGGTCGCGCTCGCTGTGGCGCCGTTCGCCCTGCTGGTCGCGGCGTCGCGGTCCGTGGTCGGGGCGCACTTCGCCTCCGACATCGCCGCCGGCCTGCTGCTGGGGGGCGCCTCGACGGTGCTGATCGCCGGCTGGTTCGCCGAACGGCGGCTGGCGCTCCGCGTCGGGGCGCGCGGCCTGCCGGTCCGCAGGCGCTTCCCGACCCGGTGGATCGGCCGCGAAATCGGCCGGCGGATCGGCTTTCCCCTTGCATCCGGAGGCCGGACGGACGATACCGGCGCCCGATGAGCGGCGTCTCGGTCGGAGCGGCGCTGACACCGGAACCGTCCATGACGTCTCGACAGCTACCTCTCCAAGGGTCCGGCGACCTGATCTCCGTGGTCATACCGGCCAAGGACGAGGCGGACAATCTCGCCATCCTGATCGGCGAAATCCTGGTTGCCCTTGAGGCCCATCCGCTCGAGGTGATCGTCGTGGATGACGGCTCCAGCGACGGCACCGGCGCGCTCCTCGCCAAGCTGGCGGGGGAGGGAAAGCCGGTCCGCCATGTGCGCCACGACCGGCCGTGCGGGCAGAGCGCGGCGGTGCGCTCGGGCGTCCTTGCGGCGCGCGGTCGGTTGGTGGTGACCATCGACGGCGACGGGCAGAACGACCCGGCCTACATCCCGGCCCTCGTAGCGGCGCTCGACGGGGCAGGCCCATCGGTGGCGCTCGCGGCCGGCCAGCGGCTGAAGCGGACGGACGGCATCTACAAGAAATACGCCTCGCGCTTCGCCAATTCCCTCCGCGGCGCCATCCTGGCCGACGGCACGCGGGATTCCGGCTGCGGCCTCAAAGCCATGCGTCGGGAGGTGTTCCTGCTGCTCCCCTACTTCGACGGCTGGCACCGCTTCCTGCCGGCGCTGGTGATCCGCGAGGGATTCGGCGTCGTCCACGTGGACGTGGTGGACCGTCCGCGCCGGTTCGGCCGGTCCAACTACGGCATCTTCGATCGGGGGCTGCGCGGCGCGCTCGATCTCTTAGGGGTTTGGTGGCTGAGAAAACGCCGCCGGAAGATCCCCATGGTCTCGGAAATCGGTCTCCCGCATGGTTGAAGTGTTCGCCGCTCTCGCCGACTGGCTTCACGACGTGTTCGTGGCCCAGTGGGACTTCTGGATCCTGTTCGGCTTCATTGGCCAGGCCTTCTTCACCATGCGCTTCGTGGTGCAGTGGATGGCGAGCGAGAAGGCCCGGCGCTCCGTCGTGCCGGTGGCCTTCTGGTTCTTCTCCCTCGGCGGCGGCCTTTTCCTCTTGATCTACGCGGTCCAGCGCCAGGACCCCGTGTTCATCGCCGGCCAGGGTCTGGGGCTGATCATCTACCTGCGCAACCTCCGCCTGATCTACAAGGAGCGGAAGGCCTCCGTGCTGCCGGACGGCGGCGAGGGGCGCTGATCCGCCTCGCCGCCATCGGGATCAGTCCGTCAGCGCCCCATTGAAGCGGGCGAAGCCGGCTTCCAGGTCTGCGATGAGGTCCGCCGGGTTCTCCAGACCGATGTGGAGGCGGATCAGGTGGCCGTCGTCCGCCCAGGCGGTGGCGGTGCGGATCTTCTTCGGGTCCGACACGATGGCCAGACTCTCAAAGCCGCCCCAGGAATAGCCGAGGCCGAAATAGGCGAGCCCGTCCAGCATGGCGGCGACCGCCTTCATGGGCGCCGGCCGGGTGACGAAGGAGAAGAGCCCGGACGCGCCGGTGAAGTCGCGCGCGTAGAGCGCGTGCTGCGGGTGGGAGGGCAGCGCCGGGTGAAGCACCCGCGCCACTTCCGGCCGATCCTCCAGCCAGCGTGCGACCGCGATGCCGCTCTCCTGGTGACGGGCGAGGCGGACCGCCATGGTGCGCAGACCGCGGAGGCTGAGGTTGACGTCGTCCGGCCCGACGCTGAGGCCGAGGTCGGTGCGCACCTCCTTCAGCCGCTTCCAGGCGCGCGGGCCGGCGGCGACGGTGCCGATCAGCACGTCCGAATGGCCGACCACGTACTTTGTGCCGGCCATCAGCGAAATATCCGCCCCGTGGGCGAGCGGCTTGTAGAAGAGCGGCGTCGCCCAGGTGTTGTCGGTGACGACCAGGAGGTTGTGGCGGCGCGCGACGGCGGCGAGAGCGTCGATGTCCTGGAGCTCGAAGGTGAGGGAACCCGGCGTCTCGGTGTAGATGGCGCGGGTGTTGGGGCGGATCAGGCTCTCGATCTCGGCGCCAAGGGCGGGATCGTAGTAGGTCGTCTCGATGCCGAGGCGCTTCGCCATGCCGTCGCAGAAGCGGCGGGCTGGGGCGTAGACGCTGTCGACGACCAGGATGTGATCGCCGGCGCCGGCTACCGCCAGGATGGCGGTCGTCACCGCCGATAGGCCGGACGGGCAGAGCACCACGCCCTCGGCGCCCTCAAGGGCGGCCAGCACCTCCTCCAGCGCGTCGGTCGTGGGGCTGCCATGGCGACCGTAGGTATAGCGCTGCCGGCCGGACAGCATGGTGGCGACGTCGGGAAAAGTGACCGTGGAGCCGTGGTAGACCGGCGGGTTGACGAACCCGTGGTGGTCGCGGGGGTGCCGGCCCTTGTGGGCGAGCAAGGTTTCGGGGCTCGGCTCGATACGGTCGTCGGACATGTAGGGGGCGCCTCGGTGCGGGTGGGATGCGTGTTCCACCGGTTATCCGATTTGGCGCTGACCCGAAAGCGTTCAGGCCGACGGGCTGTCCGCCGCGTCGGCCCGGTCCAGGAAGGCACGGACGGCGGCGATGGTCGGGGCGTCGGTCAGCGTCGGCGCGTGGCCCTGGTGGGGCACCCGCAGGACGGTCACGTGCGGCAGCTTGGCGGCCATCTCGGCGACGGTCGCCTCGGAGAGGAGGTCGGACGCCTCGCCGCGGATCACCATGACGGGGCGGTCGCCGAGCGCCAGGTAAGCCGGCCAGAATGGCGGAAGGCCCTTGGCGGGGTCGAAGGTCGCAAAGGCGTCGAAAAGGCGCGGATCGTAGTCGAGCACGGGCCGGCCGTCGGCATCCTCCCGGTACATGGCGCGGGCGACGGCGGTCCAGTCTTCGTCGGAGAGCGTCGTGAAGGTGAGGCCCATGGTGGCCTTGAGGTCCGCGACCGCCTCGTCCCAGGTGGTGATGGCGTGGCCGAGGGTGAGGTTCATGCGGCTGGCGATGGCGGCAAGGCCGGCGGTCTCGATCACCGGGCCGATGTCGTTGAGGACGACGGGTCCGACGCGGGCCGGCGCGGTGGCGGCGAGGATCATCGTCACGATGCCGCCCCGCGAGGTACCGACGATGGCGGGCGTCTCGATGCCGAGGCTGTCCAGGCCGGCCACCACGTCGGCGGCCTCCACGTCGGGCCGGTAGGTGGCCGGATCGGCGTAGGCCGAGCGGCCGCGGCCGCGGAAGTCCATGGTGACGACCGTGCGGGGATGGTCTCCGGAGGACAGCGCAGCCGCGAGGGTTTCGAAATCGCGGCCGTTGCGGGTGAGGCCCGGCAGGCAGAGCACGGGCCGGCCGGCGGCGCCCGCCGGTTCTCGGATGGTGCCGCCGAGGCGGGTGCCGTCGGCGGCGGTCCAGTCGATGGGGCGCACGGCGGCGCTCACGAGCTGCCGCCCCGCTGAAGATCCTCCACGATCCTGAGCGGCCCGCCGTCCAGGCGCTCGCGGTAGACCTGGAGGTTTTCGGTGACACGCTGGACGTAGTTGCGCGTCTCGCCGTACGGGATCATCTCGATCCAGTCGATCGGGTCGATCCGGCCGTCGCGCGGGTCGCCGAACCGGCGGATCCATTCGTTCACCTTGCTGGCGCCGGCGTTGTAGGCGGCGAAGGTCAGAATGTAGCTGCCGTTGTAGGCGTCGACGAGTTCGCGCAGGTGCGCGGCGCCAAGGGTGGCGTTGTAGCCCGGGTCGGCGGTGAGCTTGCCCTTGTTGTAGGAGACGCCAAGGGTGCGCGCCGTCGCCTGGGCGGTGCCAGGCATGAGCTGGAGGAGGCCGAGGGCGCCGGCGTGGCTGACGGCCGCCGGGTCGAACGCGCTCTCCTGGCGGGCGATGGCGTAGACGATGGCGGTCTCAACCTTGGTCTGCTTGCGCGCGGACTCCGGAATGGCGTTCAGCGGATAGGCGAGCCGCTGCACGTCCATGCCGCGTTCCACAGCGATCTTGCCGACCTGGAGGGCGCCGCGATGGTCGCCGCGCTGCTCCAGGTAGGTGGTGAGGAGGGCGAGCTGGCCGCCGGTCGGCAGCTGACGGGCGAGCTCCGGGTAGAGACTGGAGGCATCGCTCGCAAAGCCCGCCTCGATCAGCCGGGCCATGACGCGGACGAGGTCGTTGCGCCCGAAAGCCTGGCGGTCGGCGTCGGAGGGCTTGGGTGCTTGCGGCAGGCCGAGGGTGGACGCGCCGAGCTTCACCCGCGCCAGCTGACCGTAGAAGGCGACCTGATCGGCGCTCGCCCGGGTGTACCAGGCGCGCGCGTCCTCGATGCGGCCGGCGGCTTCCGCCGTGCGGCCGAGCCAGTAGTGGGCGCGCGAGCGGGTGATCGGTTTCTGGCCGACCCCGGAGAGGGCCTGGAAGTGCTTGCCGGCGGTCGTCGGGTCGTTGAGGAAGCGGAGGGCGAACCAGCCGGCGTGGAAGTGCGCCTCGGCCAGGGTCTCGGGATTCCCGCCCCGGTGGGCGGCCACCACCTTGTAGGCGAGCTTCGCGTTGCCCTTTTCGGCGAGATCGCGGGCGACGATACGCCGCTCGATCCACCAATGGTCCGGATCGATGAGCACGGCCGGATCGCTGCCGGCCTTGAGGAGCGCCGCGGCGGCATCCTCCGGCCGGTCGGCGCGACGGCGGTACTCGGCGAGGGTGAAGAGGTAGGCCGGCTTGGACCGGAGGTCCTTCGGCACGGCGTCCAGCTTGCGAGCGGCGTCCTTCTGGTCGCGAAGGACGGCGGCGCGGGCATCGGCGAGCTGCACGTGGCCGCCGCCGAGGCGCTTGCCGATGTTGGACGCCTGGACCACCCGGTCGTTGTACATGAGGAAGTCGAAGCGCGCCTGCAGCTGCGCTTTCGTCAGCACCGACCCGAAGTCGCGGAGAATGGCGGCGTCTTCCTCCGGAGACAGGGTCTCGGAGGTCCAGAGCTTGTGGAGGGTGGCGCTCGCGCGCTTCTTGTCGCCGACCGCCATCTGGGCGCGGGCAAGGGCGAGCACGCCCTGTTCGGTGATCGGCTCGGACGCACCGAAGGCCGCCACCACCTCGCGCGGAGACATCTTCTGGCGGGCGAGAGCCACCTCGGCGCGGCGGCGCATCATGGCGACGGAGGGCCAGTGCGGATTGCGGGCGGCGAACTCGGTGATCATGCGCGGGGTGAGGCCCGACACGTCCCGGCGGATGGCCATCCAAGTGACGATGTCCTTGTCGAGCTGCGACAGACCGGACGCGATCGAGCGGGCCTGCGGATAATCGTTCTTGCCGATGGCTTTCAGCGCCTGGGCAAGACTCTCGGCGGCGACCTCGACGACGGGAAGCGGCGCGTCGGCGTCGCCGATCGCGGGTTCGGCAAGACGCGGCACGGGCAACGGCACGAGGCCGGGCGCCGCGGAGACCGGCGGGACCGCGGTGACAGCCATCGCGCTGGCAAGGAGCGCGGCGAGGGAACGGGAGGCACGGAAGGGGAGGGCCATGCGTCAGACTCCGGGACTGGCGATGATGGGCCTGGTCCTCCGCCCACCACCAGTTCTTGACGACATCTTAATATGCGCCCGCTTGGTTTATGAACCCTTGATGCGGGCGCTTTGGAGGCGATCGGGCGGCGGAAAAAGCGCAGGCCCGCCACGCTGGCGACAAAGGTTCGGCGGGACGCGACGGCGGCACGATCGCTGTTGTTCTCCAACGGCCGTCACACTATTGTCCGCCGACCACGACGCCGGCGTGGCGATCCGTCCGGCGGGAGATGAAGAAGAAAACGCCATGTTCAAGGGGTCTATCACCGCGCTCGTCACGCCGTTCGCCGATGGAGCCGTCGACTGGGCCGCCTTCGAGGCGTTCGTCGACTGGCAGATCGCCGAGGGCAGCCACGGCCTGGTGCCGGTCGGCACCACGGGCGAAAGCCCGACGCTGAGCCACGACGAGCACAAGAAGGTGGTGGAGACCGCCATCCGGGTGGCCAACAAGCGCGTGCCGGTGATCGCCGGCGCCGGCTCCAACAACACGCTGGAGGCAATCGACCTCGCCCGCCACGCGGAAAAGGCCGGGGCCGACGGCTTGCTGGTGGTGACGCCCTATTACAACAAGCCGAACCAGGAGGGCCTCTTCCGGCACTTCAAGGCGGTGAACGACGCGGTCGGCATTCCGATCATCATCTACAACATTCCGCCGCGGTCGGTGGTGGACATGTCCGTGGAGACCATGGCGCGGCTCTTCGAGCTGAAGAACATCGTCGGCGTCAAGGACGCCACCGCCAAGCTCGACCGGGTCAGCGCCCAGCGCCACGCCATGGGGCCGGACTTCATCCAGCTCTCCGGCGAGGACGGTACGGCGCTCGCCTTCATGGCGCACGGCGGCCACGGCTGCATCTCGGTGACGGCGAACGTGGCGCCGCGGCTCTGCTCGGCCTTCCAGGCGGCGTGTCTGGCCGGCGACTACGCGGGTGCCCTCAAGATCCAGGACCGGCTGTTCCCGCTGCACCAGGCGCTCTTCATCGAGCCGAACCCGCAGGGGACCAAGTATGCGCTGTCGCTGATGGGTCGCATGCGGAACGACCTCCGCCTGCCGCTCGTTCCCGTGACCGCGTCCACCGAGGCGGCGCTGAGGTCCGCACTGGAGCACGCCGGCCTCCTCAACTGAGGCCGGCAGAGAGCAGATGAACGCCAAGAAGGCCACCGAGCCGCCGAAGAAGATCGTCGCCGACAACCGTCAGGCCCGCTACAACTACGCTATCGGCGACAAGATCGAAGCCGGCATCATGCTGACCGGCACGGAGGTCAAGTCGCTGCGGCAGGGGCGGACGAACCTCGGCGACGCCTATGCGGGCGCGCGCGGCGACGAGATCTATCTCTACAACGCCTATATCCCGGAATACCTGCAGGCGAACCGCTTCAACCACGAGACCCGGCGCCCGCGCAAGCTGCTGCTGCACCGCCGGCAGATCTCGCGACTGCTGGCGGCCGTGCAGCGCGAGGGCATGACGATCGTGCCGCTGCGGCTCTATTTCAACGACCGGGGCCGGGCGAAGCTGGAGATCGCGCTCGCCCAGGGCAAGAAGACCCATGACAAGCGCCAGGCCAGCAAGGAACGCGACTGGAACCGGGAAAAGGCGCGGCTGATGAAGAGCCGGGATTGAGGGTCATCGTCCGGATGCGATGGACGGGATGCATGTCCGGACATGACATGCGTGGGTGGTCCGCCTGCGCGGACCATGACGATGGGGAGGATGGTAGACGTCACGGATGTCCTCCTTCGCTTGATCCCAACGCTGTGGAGGATGGGGAACGGGTTCGATGTCCTCCGTTTCTCGATCCCAAGCGTCACCCCGGCGAACGCCGGGGCCCAACCGTCGGTGGCCTCATCTGCGCCGATGCAGGGTGCGGCACGTTCGGTTGGATCCCGGCGTTCGCCGGGATGACGGCGTAACGGGAGGATGCAGACGACCAGCCGATGAGCCTCCCACATAGCCTCTTGTTCATCGTCCCGCTTCTCGCCTATGCGATGGATGGAGCAGAACGGCTGCTCGCGCGTTTGCCCAGGCACGCGCCACCGACAGGAGCAAAGACCCGTGAGCATCGGCCTGATCGCACTTCTCGACGACGTGGCGGGTCTCGCCAAGGTCGCCGCCGCTTCCCTCGACGACGTGGCGGCGCATGCCGCGAAGGCCGGCGCCAAGGCGGCGGGCGTGGTGATCGACGATGCGGCGGTGACGCCGCGTTATGTGGTGGGCTTCGCGGCCGAGCGGGAACTGCCGATCGTCTGGCGGATCGCCATGGGATCGATCAAGAACAAGCTCATCTTCCTGCTGCCGGCAGCCCTGCTGCTCAGCTATTTCGCGCCGTGGGTGATCACGCCGCTGCTCATGCTCGGCGGCGCCTATCTCTGCTACGAGGGCACCGAGAAGGTCTACGAGGCGCTGTTCCCGCACGCGGCGCACGGCCACGAGGCGCAGATCGGCGCGGCGCCGGAGGATCCGGCGGCGTTCGAGAACGCCAAGGTGGCCGGTGCCATCAAGACCGACTTCATCCTCTCGGCCGAGATCATGGCCATCACGCTGGCGGCGATCCCGGCGGAGGACAGCCTTGCCATGAAGGCGGTGGTGCTGGCGGCGGTCGCCATCGGCATCACGGTCGCGGTCTACGGGGCCGTGGCGCTGATCGTGAAGGCCGACGACGCGGGCGTGGCGCTCGCCAAGAGCTCCACCGGCGCCGGCCGGGCGCTCGGGCGCGGGCTGGTGTTCGGCATGCCCTATTTCCTGAAGGCGCTGGCGGTGGTCGGCACCGCCGCCATGATCTGGGTCGGCGGCGGCATCATCGTGCACGGGCTGGAGGAATACGGCTTCGACACCCTTGGCCACGGCATCCACGACGCGGCCGTGGCGGTCGCCGACGCGCTGGTGGTGGCGCACGGGTTCGTGGAATGGATGGTGGCCGCGGCGCTCTCCGGCGTCGTCGGGCTGCTCGTCGGGGCGGCCATCATCCCGCTGACCGAGCACGTGATCGCGCCGATCTGGCACGCGGTGCGCGGCAAGAAGGCCTCTGCGGCGGCACATTGAAGCCGGGGTACATGCGGCGGGTCGGGCAGGCCGATCCGCTGCCGTGCGGCATTCCATTCGTCCTGTAAAAACCCTCCCGACCGTGTCGGATCCGGGCATACTCGTTCGTCCTCGCTTCATCACGAAGGACGCGAACCATGCTCTACGCCATCCTCTGCTATGACAACGAAGACGTCGTCTGCTCCTGGACCCGGGAGGAGGACGAGGCCGTGATGGCGAAGCTTGCCGTGGTGCAGGACCGGCTGCGCCAGGAGGGGCGGCTCGGCCCCGTGGCGCGGCTGCTGCCGACGACCGCCGCCACCACCGTGCGCAAGGGCACCGAACCGCTGGTGCTGGACGGGCCGTTCGCCGAGACGAAGGAGCAACTGCTCGGCTTCTACATCGTGGAATGCGAGACGCTGGACGACGCGGTCGCGACCGCCAAGGACCTCGCCAAGGCGTCAAGCTCGAAGGGATCCTACGAACTTCGTCCCGTCGGCTTCTACCAGCCAGAGGGGAGGGGGGCGTGACCGACCTCGCCTGGATCGACGGGGCGCTCGCCGCCGCCCGGCCCCAGGCGGTGGCGGCCTTGCTGCGCTATTTCCGCGATCTCGACACAGCCGAAGAAGCGTTTCAGGACGCCTGCCTCCGGGCGCTGAAGGCATGGCCGGCGAACGGGCCGCCGCGCGATCCCGCCGCCTGGCTGATCATGGTGGGGCGAAACGCCGCCATCGATCAGGTGCGCCGCGCGTCGCGCCAGCAGCCCCTGCCGCCGGAGGATCTGCTCTCCGACCTTGAGGATGCGGAGGCGGCGGCCGCCGAGCGGCTGGACGGCAGCCACTACCGGGACGATGTGCTGCGGCTGCTCTTCATCTGCTGTCATCCGGACCTGCCGGCGACCCAGCAGATCGCGCTGGCGCTTCGGATCGTTTCGGGTCTTTCGGTGAGGCGGATCGCGGCGGCGTTTCTGGTCGGCGAGGCCGCCATGGAGCAGCGGATCACCCGCGCCAAGGGGCGGATCGCCAAGGCGGGCGTCCCGTTCGACGCGCCGGGGCCGGTGGAGCGGGCGGAGCGGCTGGGGGCCGTCGCCGCCATGGTCTATTTGGTGTTCAACGAGGGGTATTCGGCGACGGGCGAGGCGGTGGCCGAGCGGGCTTCGCTCGCCGACGAGGCGATCCGGCTCGCGCGGCTGCTGCTGCGGCTGTTTCCGGCGGAGCCGGAGATCATGGGGCTCGCCGCGCTCCTCCTCCTTCAGCACGCCCGGACGCCGGCGCGGTTCGACGCGGCGGGGGAGATCGTGCTTCTGGAGGAGCAGGACCGGAGTCGCTGGGACCGCAAGGCGATCGCCGAAGGGCTCGCGCTCCTCGACAAGGCGCTTCGGCACGCGCGGCCCGGTCCCTACCAGGTTCAGGCCGCAATCGCGGCGCTGCACGCCCGCGCCGGGCGGGCGGAGGACACCGACTGGCGGCAGATCGACCTCCTCTACGGCACGCTGGAGCGGCTTCAGCCCTCGCCGGTCGTCACGCTCAACCGGGCGGTGGCGGTCGCCAAGCATCGGGGGCCGGCGGAGGCGCTGGCGCTGGTGGAGCCGCTCGGCGGTCGGCTCGACGGCTATTTCCACTTCCATGGGGTGCGCGGCGCCTTCCTGATGCAACTCGGCCGGGCACCGGAGGCGCGCGAGGCGTTCGGTCGGGCGATCGCGCTCGCCGGCAGCGCTGCGGAGGCGGCCCACATCCGCCAGCATCTGGACAGGCTCCAGGCGGACAGCGCCGAGGCGATCGGGGCGGCGCGCTGAGCGGGTGGAAAAAAAGTTGGCGGCGGGTGTCGGGTGCGAAGCGGCGGCCTCGTCCTTGGACGAGCAGCGTGCATCGGTACCGGTCGAAGCGCGGTGATCTTGCAACAGAGGAGACCGATCCGATGATGGTGCAACCCTATCTGTTCTTCGATGGCCGCGCGGACGAGGCCGCGTCCTTCTACCAGGCCGTCCTCGGCGCGGAGGTTTTGGAGCGCATGACCTTCGGCGACGCGCCGGACCCGCCGCCGCCCGGCATGCTGCCGCCCGGTTCGGAGGGCAAGGTGATGCACATGACGCTGAAGCTCGGCGACAGCCTCGTCCACCTGTCCGACGGCGGGTGCGGGTCGGCGGCCGCGTTCCAGGGCTTCCAGTTGGCGGTGACGCTCGAAGATCCGGCGACGCTCGACCGGATCGCGGACCGGCTGGTCGACGGCGGCCAGGTGACCATGCCGGCGGGGGAGAACTTCTTCGCGCGGCGCTTCGTGATGCTGAACGACCGGTTCGGCGTCGCCTGGGCGCTGATCGTGCCGCGCTGACCAGACGAAACCAAGGCCTTGCGGGAGGCGGGGCCGATCGAAGGGGAGGGAGATCCGAAATGACCGATACGGTGTTCGTGCTCGTCGGCACCCGAAAGGGCGCCTTCATCGCCGCCAGCGATCCGGCGCGGCGGGAGTGGTCGCTGAAGGGGCCGTTCTGCGAGACATGGCCGATCAACCACGTCATCGCCGACCCGGCGACCGGCACCGTCTACGCCGCCGGCGGCAACGAGTGGTTCGGCCCGGCGGTGTGGGCGTCGAAGGACCGGGGCGAGACCTGGACCCATTCGAGCGCGGGGCTCGCCTACGCGGCGGGCGAGACGCCGATCAAGGCGGTGTGGAGCCTGGCAATCCGCGACGGCGTGCTCTACGCGGGCGTGGAACCGGCGGGCCTCTTCCGCAGCACCGACGGCGGCGAGACCTGGAGCCATGTGGCGGGCCTGCGGGACCATCCGAGCCGGCCGCAGTGGCAGCCGGGCGGCGGCGGGCTGATCCTCCACTCGATCGTGCTCCACCCGCGCGATCCGGGACAGATCTGGGTCGGCATCTCGTCGGCGGGAGTGTTCCACACCTTCGACGGCGGCGAGACCTGGAGCCCGCGCAACCGCGGCACGCGGGCGGACTACATGCCGGAGGACCAGCGCTATCCGGAGGTGGGCCAGTGCGTCCACTGCATCGTGATGGCACCCGGCAACCCGGACCGGCTCTACCAGCAGAACCACTGCGGCATGTATCGCAGCGACGACGGCGGCGTGACCTGGGAGAGCATAGAGGAGGGCCTGCCTTCGACGTTCGGCTTCCCGGCTGCCGCCCATCCGCGCGACCCGGACCAGCTCTTCCTGGCGCCGCTCAACGGCGACATCCAGGGGCGCTTCATGCCGGACGCCAAGGGCGCCATCTGGCGCACGCGCAAGGGCGGAACGGCCTGGGAGGCGAAGCGGGAGGGGCTGCCGCAGGAGAACGCCTACTTCGGCGTGCTCCGCCAGGCGATGGCGACCGACCGGCTGGAGCCGGCGGGGGTCTATTTCGGCACCAATTCCGGTACGCTCTATGCGAGTGCCGACGAGGGCGACAGCTGGGCCGCGCTCGCTCATCATCTGCCGGTCATCACCTCGGTGGAAACCGTGGTGATGCCTGCCTGACGCTGCCGGAGACCATCAGATGGACAGCCTCGCGCCCGATCCGAAGCCCGTCGCCGCGGAACCGCGGCGGCCGGTGTGCGTGCGCCTGCCGGCGGCCCTCGCGCCGCTCTTCCCGGACGCGCCCCGGCGTCTGGAGGTGGAAGCCGCGACCGTGTCCGACCTCGTGGACGCGCTCGATGCCCGCTGGCCCGGCATGCGGGATCGGATCTGCGATTCGACGCCCGCGATCCGGCGGCACATGAACGTGTTCGTGGACGGCGAGCGGGTGGGGCTCGACGCCCCCCTGCCGCCGGGCGCGGACGTGTTCATCCTGACCGCGATCAGCGGGGGCTAGAGCATTCTCCGATCAAGTTGCACGACTTGATCGATGAGAGAATGCTCCAGCTCAGTGAATCTGGAGCGATTTCTTCTCGACCTGACGATTCCGTCAGGTCGGAAAGCGCTCTAGCCGAAGGTCGGATCCGGCCGGACTTCGGCCGGAACGGCGCGAACGATGTCCTGCCGCCCAGACCATTCCGTCTGGTCGGATTGCCCGCCAGGAGATCCGGGCCGGCTCCTGAACCCTCAGGGATTCAACGCTTCCGGCAGCGGCGGCGGCAGGAAGGCGACGCTCACACGGACCCGCTCGTTGGGGGACATGAACGGATCCTCGACAAAATAGGGCTCGGTGGCGGCGAGGCCGCTGACCGAGCGGATGTGGTCGTCGGACAGCCCGTTCTGGTTCAGGATCGCGCGCACCATGTTGGCTCGGTCGGCGCTCAACTCCCACGCCCCGTAGCTCCGGTCGGCGTAGCGCACGCCCGCCGCGGTATGGCCCGAAATGGTCACCTGGGCGTTGAGCTGCTGCAGGATCGGCGCGATCGCCGCGACCATGACCCGCGCCGGAGCCAGCGGGGCCTTCGACCCGTCAGCGAACATCCGTCGCCCATACTGCTCCACGATCTGGATGTCGAGGCCCTCGTCGGTGACATCGATCTGGAGATTGTTGAGGTAGGGCGTCACCTCCGGCAACGCTTGCAACGCCTGCCGAATGCTGGCCGCTGCGCTGTGATAGGCCTCGGCGGCGACCGCCGGACTGTCGGCGTCGCTGTTGCCGGCGTTGCCTTGCCCGGCGCCGCCGTATGCCGCGTCGCGCGGCGCGGAGGGATCCATTCGGCTGATGTCGGGCCGCGAGCCCGACGACTGGCTGCCGGAATGGGCAATGGCACTGCCGTCCAGGACACCCCCCGCGCCGCTGGTGCTGAGGCTTACGGCGGCCGGCGCGAAGTATTCCGCCAACCCCGTCTTCTGCTCCGGCGTCGTCATGCTGATCAGCCACATCAGCAGGAAGAACGCCATCATGGCCGTCACGAAGTCCGCGTAGGCGATCTTCCAGGCCCCACCATGGTGCCCGTGTGCGGCCTTCTTGATCTTCTTGATTATGATCGGTTGATTGGGTTTGGCCATGGCGTTCCTGCTGGAAATCGGGTCAGGTCGTGGCGGGCAGATTGGCGGTTGCCGCTTCCACTTCGACAAACGTCGGGCGGACTTCGCTCATCAGTGCCTTTCGGGCGAATTCCACCGCCATCACCGGCGGCTGGCCGCTGATGTGAGCGAGGAGACCGGCCTTGAGCGACAGGTAATACTTGGATTCTGCTTCGTAGATGCTCTTGAGCGACTGCGCCATGGGCCCGAAGAAGCCGTAGGCGACGAAGACGCCGAAGAAGGTGCCAACCAGCGCGCCGCCGATCAGATGCCCCAGCACCTCCGGCGGTTCGGTGATCGCTCCCATGGTCTTGATCACGCCGAGCACGGCGGCGACGATGCCGAGCGCCGGGGTTCCGTCGGCGATCGACTGCATGGCCGAGACGACGCGCTCCTGTTCCTGGTGGTGCGTCTCCAGTTCCGAATCCATGAGAGCGTCGATCTCGTGGACGTTGTCGGCGCCCATCGTCAGCATGCGCATGTAGTCGCAGACGAACTCGACCGCGTGATGGTTCGCCGCGAACGTCGGGAAGGCGTTGAACAGCGGCGATTCTTCCGGATTTTCAATGTGCGGCTCGACCTGCATCAGGCCTTTCTGCTGCACAAGCTTGTACAAAGCGTATTGCATCGCCAGAAGTTCGACATAGGCTTCCGGCTTGTACTTGGGACCCTTCAACAGCGTGCCGAACATGGACGGCACGGCCTTGAGCACCGGCGCGGTGTTGCCGATGACGAAGGCGCCGATTGCCGCACCGAGAATGATGACGAACTCGAACGGCTGCCAAAGGACTTCGATATGGCCGCCCATCGCCATGTAGCCGCCGAAAACGCACGCGAAAACGACGATGATGCCGATGATCAAACGCATGGAAATGTCACTCTTGCGACGAAGCAGGTCCGGCGTTTGTGAAGCCGGTCCTTACCATGCAATGTTTCCTATTCGAGTTAAGGCCAAGTTTAGAGCCAACGGCCGGAAAGCCCAGCCGAGGCACTTGCTTAGCGGCACCGAATTGTTGGGTGACACTGTCCTATTCGCTGAACGCAAAGCGGGCCGAAGATCCGATCTTTCCCGACGTCAATAACTTCGCATCGAATAGACCAAAGGTCTTTCGCGTGCATCGGGCCACATCTTCAAAGCGGCCTAGACCCGGTAGATGCGCTCCGCGTTGCGGTGGAAGAGGCGCGCGCGCTCGTCGTCGCTGCAGCCGGCCGTTAGGGTGCGCGTCGCTTCCACCCAGCGGGTGAGGCTGGCGGTCTGGGTGCAGACCGGCCAGTCGCTGCCCCACACCACCCGGTCCCAACCGAAGGCCGCGATCGCGTGCTCCACGTAAGGACGGAGGTCGTCCACGCTCCAACTGGGCACCGCATAAGCGACGACGCCGGAGATCTTCACGGCGACGTTCGGCCGGCGGGCCATCTCGGTCATGTGGTCGGCCCAGGGATGCCGGGCGCCTTCGGCGACGGACGGCACGCCGCAGTGGTCGAGCACGAAGGGAATGTCGTCGGGCACGCTGTCGACGAGGGCGATGGCGGTCGGGATCTGGCGGGCGGCGACACAGATGTCGAAGCTGAGCCCGGTGCCGGAGAGCCGCGCGACGTTGCCGCGGAAGAGGGCGGCCTCGGACACGTCGTCCGGCACCACGTGCAGCACCCGGCGGAAGCCCTTGACCAGCGGATTGGCACGCTGGCGGGCGAGGAAATCGGGAAAGTCCGCCGTCTCCGGCCGGCAGGCCGCAATGGCGCCGCGCACCAGGCTGCCGGGACGGGCGGCGATCTCGGCGACGAGCCGCGTTTCGCGCTCCATGTCCTCAGGGCCGACGTCCACCTCCATGTGCAGCGCGTCGGTGATGCCCGCAGCCGCAGCCTCGGCGGCGTAGGTTTCGTAACTATGATCCCGGTCGAGCGTCGGAACCCCGGCAAGCCATGGATACGAGAGTCGTGTCCGCTCGATGATGTGCAGGTGCGTATCGATCATCCGCATCGGTCTTCCTCCCCAGGCGACGGTGCGGCGGCCCCCTCTCCGCCATCCGTCTTCAACCATTGGGGCACGGCTCGCGTGCCGGATCAAACGAAGACCGCGTTCAAGGCTTGCATGGGCCCGGCCTCTCGGTTGAAAGATGCGAGATCAGGTATTTCTCCTATCCGGGCGACGCCGCCGCGACCGGACCCGACCATCCAGCCTCGAATCGGAGCTCTCATGCCGTCCCGATCCTTTGCCATGACCGCCGCCCTTCTGACCGTCCTTTTCTCCGTCGGTTCCGTTCCGTCCTTCGCCCAGACTGAAGCGCCCGCGGCGCAATCGTCGGCCGAGGACGACACCGACGCGCGCCTGATGCGCCTGGAGCGCGTGCTCGTGGAAATCGCAAATCGCCCCGTCATCGTCCCCGGGCTCAACGTTTCCTGCGCCCAGGACACGCCCGCCAATTGCGCCAAAGCTTTCTGTGTGGATGCCGGCTACGCGGACGGCAGCGTGGTCGCCACCATTCCGCAGCGGCCGATGCCGCCGAACCCCGTACTTCTGACGGTGGTCGCGTGCCGGGCGGCGCCGCTGGAGTGATCCGCACGAAGCATCTGGTGGATTGTTCAGGCAAGTGCCCAACTTTTCACATTAAATCGGATGCTGAAATTAACAACGGTGGTGAAATCCGCCGCGGTTCGTCTATGATTGAGATGTTGATACTTGGTTAACGCATGGGGGCCAGTCATGCCGACCGAGGTGACACTCTTCCTGGGAAGCTGCGGAGCCACGGCGACGGGTGTCGTCCTGGCGCTTGGAACCGACTTCGGTGCCGCCGCGGCCATCGCGGTAACGGTCGCGCTTCTCGCCAGCGTCGTTCAGTTCGCGCTCACCCCCGACGATGTGCGTGACGAGGGAAGCGAGTGGTCGGCGGCTTCCACTGCCTGACCCGACCCATACAGACGGCTGCGTGACGGCCGTTCGATTCCGCCCAGACGATCGAGCGCCGGCCAAACCGGTGCCGCCCGTGCGCCTTGGTCCGGTGGAGAGGTCCGACCGGCCGACCAGGGTGGATGCAGCCAGGGAGGCTTTTTCAGATGCCGACGCAGTCGCATGCGTGGATGGACATGAACACCATGCCGGTGGACACGGACGTGGAGGTGCGCGACGCGCTCGCCTACCGCGCCGTGGCGCGGCGGCGGCCGAACGGGCCGGGATTGACGCTGGTGGAGGGCAGCCTCGCCGGCCGGCCGATCGGCTGGCGCTGGCGGGAGGACGATCCGAGCCCGGTGCCGACGTCGCTCTGGCCGGTCGGCGTGCCGCCGCGCTGACGCCCAAGCCGTTAACCGCACCATGAAATGACCCCACCGGGATCACGTGAAGGTGCGTGAAGCGTCACAAACCCGTCGCCGTCCTTCGTCAGAAAGCGGGCAACCGAAAGGGATGCGTCATGCCCGCCGTTCGTCTCTCCCCGAAGACCCAGCACGCGATCCTGCGCGCGATCGATAAGGCGATCCACCGCCGGCCGCTCGCGGCCGCCGTGATCGTGTTCGGCGCGAACGCCACGCTGCTCGACGAGGTGAAGCGGATCGCCCCCGTCGACGTGATGACCTATGACGACCTCTACAGCCCGGAGCAGCGCCAGCGGGGCCTGCCGATCATCCAGAGCCTGATCCACAACGAGCGGACCGCCCCGGTGGTGATCGTGGGCGATGCCCGGTTCGACCAGCATCCCGCGTTGGTGAGCCAGATGGTCCATGTGACGCTGCAGTGAGGTGTGGCGCGCGCAGGCTTGCGAGCCCACGCGTGTTCGTGCAATGTTCCGCCGCTACACCCTCCTTTCGCCCCCCTCGGAGCCTTGGATGATCGCCGGCGCCAGCACCCCCGCCGTTGAGACCGTCGGCCTTCGGAAGACCTTCGGCGCCAAGCACGCCGTGGACGGTATCGACCTTTCGATCCGCCGCGGCAGCATCTTCGGCCTACTCGGGCCGAACGGCGCCGGCAAGACCACCACGGTGCGCCTGCTCGCAACGTTGTTGAAGCCGACCGCCGGCACGGCGCGCGTGCTCGGCCACGACGTGGCGCGCGAACCGGAGGCGGTTCGCCGGCGGGTGAGCCTCACCGGCCAGTTCGCCTCCGTGGACGAGGATCTGACAGGCCGCGAGAACCTGGTGCTGATCGCCCGCCTGCTCGGCCACGGCGGGCGGGACGCACGGGCCCGGGCGGACGAGCTGCTCGCCGCCTTCGACCTCGACGACGCGGCCGCCAAGCAGGTGCGCACCTATTCGGGCGGCATGCGGCGTCGGCTCGACATCGCGGCGAGCCTCGTCACCACGCCGGATCTTCTCTTCCTCGACGAGCCGACCACGGGGCTCGATCCGCGCAGCCGCAACCAGGTTTGGGAGATCGTGCGCCTGCTGGTGGACAACGGTACGACCGTCCTTCTCACCACCCAGTACCTGGAGGAGGCGGACCAGCTCGCCGAGCGGATCGCCGTGATCGACCACGGGCGGGTGATCGCCGAGGGCACGAGCGCGACCCTGAAGGCCTCCGTCGGCACCGGCGTGCTGCACGTGCGGCTCGCCGATCCGGCCGACCGGGAGGCGGCACGGGCGCTGCTTGCCGCCGAACTCGGCGGGCCGATCCACCTCGACGCCGATCCGGCGGCACTGACGGCCACGGTGCCGGACCCGGCGCGGGCGGCGGCGGCCATCGCGGCGACCGGGGCGGCGGGCATCCGCGTCACCGACTTCTCGCTCGGCCAGCCGAGCCTCGACGAGGTCTTCTTCGCCCTCACCGGGCATCCGGCCGAACCGTCGCCGGACGACGAATCAGCGGCCGCAACAGCCGCCGGGCGGAGCTGAGCCATGGCGATCGACACCCAGCGCCGCGACGTCGGCGCCGCCATCCGCGCCGCCCTGAAGCCCCGGCCGCAGCCGAAGCCGGCCGGCACCGTCTCGGCGGTGCTGACCTTCGGCTGGCGGGCGCTTCTGAAGATCAAGCATATGCCGGAGCAGCTGTTCGACGTGGTCGTCACGCCGATCATGTTCACGGTGCTGTTCACCTATCTGTTCGGCGGCGCGCTGGCCGGATCGACGGACGCCTATCTGCAGTACCTGCTGCCGGGCATCCTGGTGCAGTCCGTGGTGTTCACGTCGGTCTATTCGGGGCTGACGCTCAACACGGACATCAGCAAGGGCATCTACGACCGGTTCCGGTCGATGCCGGTGTGGTCGCTGTCGCCGGTGCTCGGCACCATGGCGGGGGACGTGGTGCGCTACACGGTCTCGTCGCTGATCGTTTTCGCCATCGGCTTCCTGATGGGCTACGAGGCCGCGACCGGAATCCTCGGCATCGTGGCAGTGATCCTCCTCCTCGACCTCTTCGCCGCCGGGCTCAGCTTCATCTTCACCACGCTGGCGCTTCTGGTGCGCACGCCCTCCACGGTGATGACGCTCGGCTGGATGGTGCTGATGCCGCTCACCTTCGCGTCGAACGTCTTCGTCGACCCGGCCACCATGCCGGCCTGGCTGCAGACGGTGGTCGCCTGGAACCCGGTGGCCCTCCTGGTGACGGCGGCGCGCGGCCTCCTGGACGGCACCGGAAGCGCCGCCCTTGTCGCCGGATCGCTGGTGGCGCCGCTCGTGGTCACCGCCGTGTTCGGGCCGGTGACCATGGCGCTCTACCGGCGGGAGCGCTGAGCGGCCCTCAGGACGATCCGGAACCGGGCTCGGCCATCTTCTGGTGCTGGGTGGCGAGCCGGTCGGACGGGGTGATGTTGGCGAGCGCGGACTGGATCTTGTTCTTCCAGCCGCTGACGATGTCGCCGTCGCCGCGCATCATGGCGTCGAAGCCGGTCTT
The DNA here is from genome assembly GCF_001927285.1 of Mongoliimonas terrestris. Classification (GTDB taxonomy): domain Bacteria; phylum Pseudomonadota; class Alphaproteobacteria; order Rhizobiales; family Pleomorphomonadaceae; genus Chthonobacter; species Chthonobacter terrestris. The sequence continues at coordinate 112,247 of NZ_MSIG01000006.1, forward strand.
GGCCACCGTGGCCGGGTCGTCCTTGCGGCCCTGGCCGACGGCGGTGTCCTCCATGCCGGCGCGGGTGAAGAATTCCGTGTCGGTCGGCCCCGGCATCAGGCAAGTGACCGAAACGCCTTCGTCCTCAAGCTCGTGGCGCAGTGCAAAGGCGAAGTTGTCGAGGAAGGCCTTGGTGCCGTTGTAGACCGCCTGGTAGGTGCCCGGCATGAAGCCCGCGATGGAGCCGGTGATGAGAATCCGCCCTTCGCCCCGCGCCCGCATGGTGCGGCCGATCTCATGAAGCAAGTAGAGCGTGCCGGTCACGTTGGTGTTGAGCACGTGCAGGATGTCGTCGAAGTCCTGGTCGATGAAGCCGTCGCCGAGGCCGCGCCCGGCGTTCGCCATCAGGACGTCGACCGGCCGGTCGATGCGCCGGATGGCGTCGAGCAGCGTCTCCACGCCGTCGATGCCCGAAAGGTCCGTCTCGACGGCCTCGACCCGCGCGCCGCCGGTGCGCAACTCCGTCGCGGCGGCGTGGATGGTGGGCTCGTCGGCGGCGATCACCAGATCGAAACCCTGGCTGGCGGCATAGCGGGCGAGCTCCAGGCCGATGCCGGTCGAAGCACCGGTGACGACGGCGAGAGGGCGGGGCGTCTGTGCCATGGGGAAACCTGCGAGCGTTGGGAGGGAACGACCACGGCCTGCCACGACGGGCGTTCTGCCGGGCGACGATCCGGGACGCGGCGACGGGACACCGTGCGGGTCGAACCCCACCGAGGCGCAGGGGTTCCAGGGGGTACCGTCACCGTTGCGTGCGGGACGTCGAAAACGTAGCCGCGTCGCGGGTGCGCGAGCATGCGGGGCGGTCTGCGGCAGGGGCCGGCGCGGCGCCTTGGTCGTCCGTCGCGCGGGTCAGAAGCCGGACGGCGCGCGTCGTCAGCTTCCCAGACGCCAGATCAGCGCGCCGATCGCCAGGGCCGTGACCGCGATAGAGGTGACGAAGCCGGTGCGCGCGCGGCGGCGGTCGGCGGCTTCCTGCTCAGGCGTCTTCGGCGCGGCTCGCCCCTTCTGGTCGGCCTTGTCGACGGAACCGCGCGCCCCGGACGGCGCCGATCCGGTGCTGCCGGGTCTCTCCACGGGATCTCTGACGGTCTTTGCCACGGTCCCAACCTCGATCCAAATGGCAGCCCTTCCGCCGACCCGACTGTCCGACGTCTTTGAGGCGGTTTTCAAGCCCTGTCCGTGGCAGGCTGGCGACGCACCTGTGTCGGCGGACGAATCGTCCGCGATCGGGCGCGCTTTCGGCTGGAGTCGTCCCGCCGATTCGACCGAGCTGCCGGGTCCTTCCTCCCGGCAATCCTTCATGCGGAAGCCGGACGGACAGCACCATGCAGAGCACGCGCGCCATCCAGGTCGTCGGCTGTCACGCCGAAGGCGAGATTGGCGATGTCATCGTGGGCGGCATTCTGCCGCCGCCGGGGGACAGCGTTTTCGCCCAGATGAAGGCGTTCGAGCGCGACTTCGACCATCTCCGGCGCTTTCTCCTTTGCGAACCGCGCGGCAGCGTCGCCCGCCACATCAACCTCCTGGTGCCGCCGAAGCGGTCCGATTGCGTGGCCGGCGCCATCATCATGGAGCCGACCGAATACCCGCCCATGTCCGGCTCGAACACGATGTGCATCACAACGGTGTTGCTGGAGACAGGGCTCGTGCCGATGCGCGAGCCGGTGACGACGCTGCGGCTCGACATGCCCGGCGGGCCGGTGGACGTGACGGCGAGGTGCGTGGGCGGGAAGGTGCGGTCGGTCACGATCGCCAACGTTCCGTCGTTCGCGTTGCACCTGGATGCGGTCGTGGAGGTGGAAGGTGTGGGCAGCGTCGCTGTCGACATCGCCTACGGCGGGATGATCTACGCGCTGGTGGACGCCACCCGGTTGGGCTTCGAGGTCGTGCCGGCGGAGGCCCGCGACCTGGCGGTGCTCGGCGAGAAGATCAGGCTGGCGGCACGGTCTCAACTGACGGCTGTCCATCCGGAAAATCCGGACATATCAGGGGTTTCCATCGTCCAGTTGAACACGCCCTTCAGCGGTGCCGGCAGTGCCGCGCGCAACACCTGCATCGTGGCGCCCGGCCGGTCCGATCGGAGCCCGACGGGCACCGGCCTGTCAGCCCGCCTCGCGGTCCTCCATGCGCGCGGGTTGCTCAAGGTCGGCGATCGCTTCGCCCACACCTCCCTGATCGGCTCGCGCTTCGAGGGGGAGATCCTCTCCGAGACCCTCTGCGGCGGCCGCCCAGCCATCGTTCCGGCGATCACCGGCCGGGCCTGGATCACCGGCACGCACACCTACCTGCTCGACCCGACCGACCCCTGGCCGGACGGCTACGTGCTAGGCGACACCTGGGGGACGACCGGGGAGACACGGCAGACCTGACGCAGGCAAGTGCCGCATCGCAAGCCGGACCCGGCGGGCGGATCTTGAAGGGCGTGGAGGCTTGTGTTGTCGCCATGGGCGAGGATCGGTCGCCAACGCAAGGCGAAGCGGTCCGTAGCACTGACATTGGCTTCGCCACCAACCGCCAACGAGAAGCAGGGTTGAGCCCTGATCTCAGGCACCCTGGCCAGGAGCGCCCACACGGCCGCTCGCCGTTGCCGATACGCCCGACCTGCGCCTTGACCATCTCCAACGATACGTTTCGCCTCGTCGGCCCTTGGACCGGAGAGGGCAAGAAGGTTAATACATTCATAAAACGACCCCATTTCTCTTGCCTAATGCGGACGATTTTATCAGGGTGGAAGAGCCTCGTTTGGGGGCTGTTCCGGGGCGTCCGTCCGCCTCGACACGGTGAGGTTCATGGCAGGGTTATTCGATCGGCTTTTTTCCGGCGCGCGCGCATCCATCCTGCCGCCGCAGGTGGTTCCGCTGAGGCAGCGGGTGCTGCCGTCCGACGCGCTGGTCTATGCCATCGGTGACGTGCACGGCTGCCTGACCGAACTGCAGCAGCTGGAAGCCCTCATCATCGAGGACGCGGCCGGCCATCCGGGTCCGCGCTTCATCATCGGTCTCGGCGACTACGTGGACCGCGGGCCGCATTCGGCCACCGTGGTGGACCACATCATGGGCCCGGCGCCGGACGGCTTTGAGCGCATCTGCATCGGCGGCAACCACGAAACCCACATGCTGGACTTCCTGCGGAACCCGCGGGATGCCGACTTGTGGCTCGGCGTCGGCGGTCTGGAGACGCTCACCTCCTACGGCGTGGACGTTCCGCTCCGGCTGACGACGCCGGCGAGCCGACAAGCGCTTGCCGCCGCCTTCGCGGCGGCGATGCCGGCCGAGCATGTGGAGTTTCTGAGCGCTCTTCCGCAGATGGTGATCCTGGACCGGCACGTGTTCGTCCACGCCGGCATCCGGCCCGGCATTCCGCTGGACGCGCAGGCGCCCCATGACCTGATCCTGATCACCAACGATTTCCTGAATTTCGAGGGCGAACTCGACTACACGGTGGTGCACGGGCACACGCCCGTCCAGGCGCCGCTGCAGACGCCGAACCGGATCGCCGTCGACACCGGCGCCTATGGCACCGGCCGCCTGTCCGCCGCGCGCGTGTTCCAGGGCGCGGTGGACTTTCTCACGGTCAATCGCATGGGTGCCATCCGCCGCCCGGATGTGCGGGCGGCGGATCTCCATCCGGTCCGCGGCGCGGCGGCGGTGACCGCTCCGGTGCAGACCGAGGCGGAGATCATCCCGTTCGCCGCCGCCCGGGCCGCCGCTCCGGCCCCGCGCGAGCGCCCCGTTCCCATCGACGAACCGCCCGCGCCGGAGGTGCCGGCGAGCCTCCAGGCGGTGCCGGCCCAACCCATGGACGCGCCGGCCTTCGAGGGATCGGCCGTCGACGACCCGGTGCCGACCGCCGAGGTGCCGCACGATCTGCCGTCCATCGGCGAGCCGCTGACCCACGCCACCACGGCTGCCGCCGGACACGCCCTGTCGGTGACGCTGCGCGGCGGCGACGAGGCGCTCAATCCCCGGTCCTACGGTGCGCCGGCGGACGCTGTAGAGACGCCGATGGCGGAAGCGAATGCCGCCGACCCGGCGGACGACGCGCCGCGCGTTCGCCCGGTGCCGGCCAAGTACCGTCGCTGGCGCATTGTCGCCGCTCCCGTCCGGCCGCAACGAGCCGCCGACGATTCCGCATGGGCGGCTGCCGACGTGGCCCCCTTGTCGGCGCCCGAGGCGGTGGATGCGCCGCAGGATCTGTTCGTGGATCCGCCGGCACCGGTCGAGGTGCCTGCGGATCCTGCCGTGCCGACCATCGAGCGGGCCGAGGCCGCCGCGCGCGACCGCCTGCAAGCTGCGCTTGCAAGGCTGGAGCGCGTTCGTGCCGAGGCGGCGGCAAGCGCCGGCGCGCGGTCGGCCGCCCTCTCCGCCAAGGCGTCCGCCGTCGCGACGCCGCAGCCGGCACGGCCGGTCGTCGAGATGCCGGGTCCGATCGCGGACGTGTCGACCGACGCGTCCGGTCCGATCGTGGACATGGAGCCCCGGTTCGAGGCGCCGTCCATCGCCGTGCCGCCAGTGGTGATGGAGCCAGTTCTTCAGGCTGAGCCGCCGGTGCCGCCGGCAAGCGTTCGCCGAGACGGTGATTTCTTCTGGCCCGACGAGCAGGCCGTCCGTGGCCTCTCGGCCGGCAATGCCGCGCGTCGGGAGCCGGAACCCCCGGCTGAAGACGGCTGGCGCGCGGGGGCGGGGACGTCCAGGCCGCCCGTGAGCGAGCCGGATCCGGCGCTCGGAGCCGATTGGCCGCTGTCCGTCTCCGAATGGGCGAACACCCCGTCGCGGGGCCGCGGCGCGCCCGAGCGTTCGCGCGCCGGGCATGCCGGGCAACAGGATCCGCGCGCGAACGGCGTGCAGGCTGACCCTCGCGCCTATGGCGCGCATGAGGGCGAGGGCGCGCCGATCGAGGCACCGCGCCCGGATCGCCGCTTCGCCGACGCCCGCGCGGGCGAACCGCGGGTTGCCGATCCGCGCATGGGACCGCGCACCATCCAGCGACCCATGGGTCCCGGACGGTTCGGGCCGAACGCGGAACCGCGCGTCGGGATGCGTCCGCCGCTCGCCGGCGCCGGCCCGATGGCGGCGCGCACGCTGCCCCCGCCGCCGAAGCCGAGCCGGATGCCGCTGGTGGCCGCCGGGGTGATCGGCGTGATGCTGCTGGCGAGCGGTGTGGTCGCGGCAAGCTACAACGGCGTCGATTTCGGCCGCATGGTCGCGCAGATCCCGCTGCCGAGCCTCGACATCCTGGACGAGAGCGAGCCGACCGGCGATGCGCCCGCGGTCGCCGCCGTCTCCGATACGCCGAGCGGGCCGGCCTCGACGGGCAGCCCGTCCGCCTTCGACCCCGGTTTCCTTTCGTCGCCGCCGACCGATCCGTCCGCGGAGACGACCGCGCTGTCGGACGACGAGGATATCGTCACCAACGGGATCGACCCGCTCGCGGCGGTGCCGGACACGGTGGTGGCTGGTGCCGACAGTGGCTCGCTGAAGCCGCGGATCGAACCGGTGGATCCCTTGAGCGGCGCGGTGACGAGCGTCGATCCGAACGCGCTTGACCCGGTGCAAGCGCCTGAGCCGGATGTGGCGGCCCTCAACCCGACGATCGACGCGCCGCAGACCTTCGCGCTCACGCCGGATCCGGCTGGGGCCGACGACGGGACGGGGGAGGCGTCGGAGACGGCCGCCGTCGACGACGCGCCCGCGGTACCGGAGGCGTTCGCCGGCGAGAAGCCGTGGACCCAGCGGATCGGCCTGTCGGCGCTTCGCCCCGGCGAGCGCCCGCCGGTCGCGGTGACGACCGATGGCCCCGTGCTGAGCGCGCCGCTGCCGGTGGCGCGGCCGAGGCTGGCCGCCATCGAGGAGCAAGCGCCTTCCGACGGGAACGCCATCACCGTGACGCCGCCGCAGGTCACTCAGCCGCCGGAGCCCGTCGCGACGACGCCCCAGCGCAGCCGGCCGGTCGAAACCGTTCGCCAGCCCTCGGCAACCAGCCGCCGCCCGGTGGAGACGGTCCGCCAGGCGCCGCCGGAAGACACGTTCGGCTATATCGACAACGGGTTCATCCCGGCCGAGCCGAGCCAGGTGATCGGACGCCCGGCCGCGGGCCCGCGCGACCTCCGGGACTATATCGACACGGCGCAGCCGTCGGACCGGGAGGTGCGGCAGATCGGCCGCCAGCTCCGCCCGTGCGCCATCGCCGGGCCATCCGAACCCTGCTGGTTGCCGCCGCCGGGAACGGATCCCTACGCGGACGGCCTCTGGGACGCGGAGTGATCCAGGACCAAGGCAGACAGATGATCAGCATGACGAAGCCGCGGACCCGAGGTCCGCGGCTTCTTCGTTTGAGGCGAGGGAGGCCGGACGGGGGAGGGCCGTCCGGGGAGAGGGTCAGCGATTGTAGGGCGACACGCAGTCGCGCACCCGGCCGCGCCGGTCGACCCAGGTGTTGTCGTAGGCGTCGTAGGAGGCGTAGCGGCCCTCGCACCAGTCCTGGTGGGCGGCGCGCACGTCGATCCGCCGATAGGTGTGCCGGCGCGGGGCTTCGTAGATCACCTCGGGCTCATGAAAGACCGGCCGCGGCGGGGCGGCGTATACCGGATAGGCCTCCCTATAGACCGGCCGCGGCGGGGCGGCATAGAGCGGCTGCGGCGCGAGCGCCTGGCCGAGCAGGACGCCGCCGATGATGCCGAGGGCGGCGCCGGCCGCGACGTCGCGGCCGCGATCCCCGGCGGCGGCAGGCGCCGCGGTGAGCGTGGTGGTGGCGGCCAGAACCGCGGCCGAGAGAAGAACGCCAAACGTCTTCATTGCTGTCTCCTTCCGGCAGGACCGGCCGGCTGTTCGCTCGCCGCCGCCCGCCCTCGCATTCGATGATGAAGGTTTAGCGATCCGCCGCTGAACCGTGGATGAATGCAAATCGGCGGCTTTCGGGCGTCACCCCGGGCTTGCCTGGGCGCGCGAACTTCGGTCGGCCCGCCAGCGTAGGCTTTGCGATGAACGGCGACGTTCTCGCCGTTAAACAAGGCCGGTTCACGCATTCGTATACGGCCTTGTCGTGGAACGGCTGGTCATCGAGGACGTTGACACCGCAATCGGGTGCCAATTCTTGGAAAGAGAGCGCCCTTGAACAGGAGAGCCTTCCCATGATCAAGCGCATTGCTTCCGCACTTGCCGTCACTGCCTTCGCCGCCGGTCTGTCCACGAGCGTCATGGCGCAGTCGATCCAACTCGGGCCAGACGGCGTCCGCGTGGTGCCGCCGGGCCAGGAGCGCTCCGAGCGGGTGATCGAGGAGTATGACGAGGTCACCCCGCGCGAGGCGTCGCGGATCGCCCGCGAGGCCGGTGTGGCCGAAGTGGACGACGTGGTGACCCGCCGCAACTCCTACCGTGTCGTCGGCGTCGACAGGCGGGGCCGCGACATCGAGGTGGATGTCAGCCGAACCACCGGCGAGATCCTGGACGTGAACCGGATCTGACCGGAACCCTTGTCCGCAGCGTGACGATCGATTGAGGAAGGCCCGCCACCCCCGGCGGGCCTTCGGCTGTTTGCGGGGACGGGATCGGGCGGAGCCACGGCAGCGATGAGCCGCGCGCCGTACTTATCGCCAATCTCGGCGGCCTGAAGGATCAACTTGCACGGACTTGCATATTGATAAGAGTTTTTTCAGGGGCCAGACGTCAGGGTGATGATCTAACGGTGAACACAGCATGTCTGAAAACATGAACCCCGATGTCCGGCCAGCGCTGATCGATCGGACCCTCTCGGGCGGATGCCACTTTTTGCATTTTCCGCCTGTGCTCGAGGCTGCGTTCGAGCAGGAGATCGGCGCGGAGCGCTGTCGGCAGTTCATGCGCCGTGGGCTCGCTGCCCTCGTCCTCTACAATCTGCTGCTTTTTTCCGACATGGTCCTGGTGCCGGACGTGCTGGCGGACGCGGCCTTGGTCCGGCTCGGCATCATCACGCCGCTCGGTCTTGCCGTCCTGCTCATTCTTCGCATGAACCCGCGGCCGATGGTCCGGGAGGGGGTCGGCGCGATCATGACGGTGGTGACGGCGGCCAGCATCGTCGCCATCGCGCGAATGAGCGAAAGTCCCTATCGGTTCGACGCGGAGCACGCGGTGGTGCTCTGCATCATCTTCGCGACCGTCGTCCAGCGCCTGCGGTTCTGGTACGCGGCGGCAACGTCGGCCGGGTGCTACCTGATCTACAACGAGGGCCTCTGGGCCGTGCCGGACCTTGCCGCCGTTCAGGTGTTGTCGGCGCAGATGACCCTCGGCGGGGTGGTCGTGCTGGCGCTGATCGGATCCTACAATCTGGAACGCGAGCAGCGGCTCGGCTACTTGATGGCGCTTCGCGAGCGGCTCCGGGCGACGGAACTGGAGGGCCTCACCCGTCACGACTCGCTGACCGGACTTCTCAATCGGCGGGCGCTCGACCAGAGCCTCGCGACGATCGTCGAGGACAAGCGACATCGCCACACGGCCGTGCTTCTGCTCGACATCGACCATTTCAAGCTGTTCAACGACGCGGTTGGCCACCAGGAGGGCGACAGCTGCATCCAGGCCGTCTCGCGCCTGCTGTCGTCGGTGCTGCGCGGCCGACCGAGCGAGGCGTTCCGCTACGGCGGGGAGGAATTCCTCGTGCTCCTGCCGGATTCCGACCTGCGCACGGCATCAGCGGTGGCGGAGCGGATCCGCCGCGCGGTCGACGGCGCCCGGATGCGGCATCCCGGGTTCGGCGATAGCCGCGTGGTCACCGTCAGCGTCGGATGCGCAGCGGGTCAGATCAGCAGCCTCGACATCGCCCGCGCGGTGATCGCGGACGCCGACGCGGCGCTCTACCGGGCCAAACACAACGGCCGGAACCAGGTGTTCCCGTCGATCCCGGCGTTGGTGGAATGCGACCTCGTGGAGTTCCGGGACCCCCCGAAGCCGTTCGCCGCAGCGGCGAACGGCTGACGGACAAGGCAATCTCGTCAGTTGATCATGAAGCCGCCGTCGACCGGCATGGCAATGCCGTTGATCATGCCGGCCTCGTTGCCGAGGAGATAGAGCACCACGTCGGCCACGTCTTTCGGGTCGGCAAAGCGGCCGAGGGGGATGCGGTTCAGCATGCCGGCTGACTTGGCCGGATCGCTCCAGGCCTTCACCGCCATGGGCGTGAGGGTGACGGTCGGGTTCACGGCGTTGACCCGGATACCTTGGCGGCCGAGCTCGTTTGCCATCACCCGCGTCATGGCGTCGAGGGCGCCCTTGGAGGCGCAATAGGCGGCATGGTCGGCAAAGCCGATGAAGGACGACACCGAAGACACATTGACGATCGCGCCCTTCAGGCCGCGGGCGATGCGATCGCGCGCATAGGCCTGGGACATGATCATCGGGGCGATCGTGTTGACCGCCAGCAGGTGGTTCATGGTCTCGACGCTCACGTCGAGGAAGCTGTCGAGGGCCGTGGTGCCGGCGTTGTTGACGAGAAAGTCCACCGGGCCGGCCTCGGACGCCGCCGCAGCGGTGGCGGCCGCGTCGGCGAGGTCGACCGCGATGGTGCGGCAGCCGATCTCGGCCTTCAGGGTCTCCAGGTCCGCCTCGGAGCGCGTGAGGGCCACCACGTTGGCGCCGCGCGCGGCGAGGCCTTCGGCGATTGCCCGGCCGATGCCCTTGCCGGCACCGGTGACGAGAACGGTCTTGCCTTTGAAATCCATGGGAGTGTCTCCGTCACCAGCAGGTGAAGCCGCCGTCCGCCAGAACGATCGAGCCGGTCATCAGGCTCGCCGCGTCGGAGGCGAGGAATTGCACGACCGAGGCGATCTCGGCCGGCTGGCCGAGCCGGTTCATCGGCGTGTCGCGCAGCCACGCGTCGACCCAGCCGGGTTTGTCGTAGGCGAACTTGGTCATCGGCGTTTCGATATAGGTCGGCGCCACCGCGTTCACCCGCACGCCGCGTGGCCCCCATTCGGCGGCAAGCGACTTCGTCAGGTGATGGACCGCCGCCTTGGAGGCGTTGTAGTAGGCCTGGTTCTGGGGCCGATTGACGATGTAGCCCGACATCGAGCCGATGTTGACGATCGAGCCTTTGCCGGCGTTCAGCATGTGGCGGCCGAAGGCGCGGTTGCACCAGAAGACCCCGTTGTAGTTGACGTCGTTGACGTTGAGCCACAGCTCGTCCGTGACGTCCTCCGCCCCGACGCCGGACCGGGCGATACCGGCGTTGGCGACGAGCACGTCCACCCGGCCGAAGCGCGCGACGATGTCGTTGGCGGCAGCCGTGACGGCGGTGGGGTCGGTGACGTCGAGCACCACGACCGAGGCCTCGATGCCCTTCTCGGCGAGGGCGGCGCGGCCCTCCTCGGCGACGGTGGGGTCCGCGTCGGCGATCACCACCCGGGCGCCGGTCTCGGCCAGGGCCTCGGCGCAGGCAAGGCCGATGCCGCGCCCGCCGCCGGTCACCACGGCAACCCGACCGTCGAGTTTCAATCTCTCCCAGTACATGGGCTTCCTCCGCTGATCGGTGGTCCGTTCGGCCTCCTCAGAGGCGCCGGCCGCTCACCTTGTCGAACACGTGGGTCTGGGCGGGATCCGGCCGGATCGCCAGCGGCTGGCCGGGCGCCACCGTGACCCGCTCGCGGAAGACGCCGACCACCGGCGCCTCGCCGAGCTTCATGAACACCTGCGTTTCCGAGCCGGTCGGCTCGGTGACCGAGACGATCGCCTTCTGGCCGCCGTCGCCGAGGGCGATGTGTTCCGGGCGAACGCCGTAGACCACTGTCTGCCCCTCGGTGCCGCCGGTCGGCATGCGGGCGAGGGGGAGGGCGATGCCGTCGGCCGTCACCACGGCCGGGGCGCCGGTTCGGGTGGTGAGCGTGCCGTCGATGAAGTTCATGGCCGGCGAGCCGATGAAACCGGCGACGAAGAGGTTGGCCGGCCGGTCGTAGAGGTCGAGCGGGGCGCCGGTCTGCTCCACGATGCCGTCGTGCATGACGACGATCTTGTCGGCCATGGTCATGGCCTCGATCTGGTCGTGGGTGACGTAGATGGTCGTGGTCTTCAGGCGCTGGTGCAGCTCCTTGATCTCCACGCGCATCTGCACGCGCAGCTTGGCGTCGAGGTTGGAGAGCGGCTCGTCGAACAGGAAGACCTGCGGGTCGCGCACGATCGCGCGGCCCATGGCGACGCGCTGGCGCTGGCCGCCGGAGAGCTGCTTCGGCAGCCGGTCGAGCAGCTTGTCGAGCGCCAGGATGGAGGCGGCACGCTTCACCTTCTGGTCGATCTCGGCTTTCGGAACGCCTTTCAGGCGCAGCGAAAAGCTCATGTTGTCCGCCACATTCATGTGCGGGTAGAGCGCGTAGTTCTGGAACACCATGGCGATGTCCCGGTCCTTCGGCGGCTTGTCGTTGACGACGCGACCGCCGATGCTGACCTCGCCGCCGGAGATCTCCTCCAGGCCGGCGATCATGCGCAAAAGCGTGGACTTGCCGCAGCCGGACGGGCCGACCAGGATGACGAACTCGCCGTCCTGGATATCCACCGAGACGCCGTGGATGACCTGGACGGTGCCGTACCGCTTCTTCACGTCCTTGAGGGTGACCGGGGCCATTCGGGTTCTCTCACTCGGGCATCTGGATCTGCACCTTCACCTGTCCGCTCGGAGCGGAGGCGGCGAAGTCGAAGGCTTCGACGCTCTCCTCGAACGGGAAGGTGCGGGTGATCAGGGGGGAGACGTCGATGGCGCCGGACGCCAGCATGGCGACGCAGCGCGGGAAGACGTGGGCGTAGCGAAACACATGCTCCACCCGCGCCTCCTTGATCTGCGCCTTGGCGACGTCGTAGGCGATGGGCGAGAGCGGGATGCCCACGTAGACCACCACGCCGCCGGGGGCGAGCGGATCGAACACGTCGGCGGCGGCGCGCTCGTTGCCGGAACACTCGAACACCACGTCGGCGCCCCAGCCGTCCGTCTCGGTCATCACGGCCTCCGCGAGGGCGCGGGATTTCACGTTGACGGGCGTGACCGGGCCGAGCTTGCGGGCGATCTCCAGCTTCACGTCGTCCACGTCGGAGACGATCACCCGGGAACAGCCGGCGGCGAGCGCGGCAAGGACGGTGACGAGGCCGATCGGCCCGGCGCCGATGACGACGCCGACGTCGCCGGGCTTCACCTTCGCCTTCATGGCCGCGTAGACGCCGACGGCCAGCGGCTCCACCATGGCGGCGGCGGCGAACGAGACGCTGTCCGGCAGCTTGAAGGTGAAGTCGGCCGGGTGGACGACGGACGGGCGGAGCACGCCGTGAATGGGCGGCGTCGCCCAGAAGCGCACGGCGGGGTCGAGATTGTAGAGGCCGAGGCGGGTGGCGCGGCCGGCCGGGTCCGGGATGCCGGGCTCCATGCAGACCCGGTCGCCGACCGCGAACTCGCGGACGTCGGCGCCGACCTCGGTGACGACGCCGGCCGCCTCGTGGCCGAGGATCATCGGATCGCGCACCACGAAGGGGCCGATGGCGCCGTGAGTATAGTAGTGCACGTCGCTGCCGCAGACGCCCACCACCTTCAGCTGGATGCGGACGTCGCGGGGGCCGAGCGGCTCCTCGATGTCGAAGTCCCGCAGGCTGAGCCTGCCCTTTTCCTCAAGAACCAGCGCCTTCATGGGGCGATACTCCTAACCGCGGGCGATGACGATGGCGCCGACGATGACCGACAGGACGGTTGCGACCGTGAGCGACAGGCTCGCCTCGAGAAAGCGCATCCAGAAGAGGTGGATGGCGACGAAGAGAACGACCGCGATGAAGCACCGGTCGAACGTGTTGGTGTGGATGGGCAGGAAGCCGCGGCGCGGCTCCGCCGGAAGATCGTTGAGGTCGGCCATGGGGCTCACTCCTTGACGGCGCCGAAGGTGAGGCCGGCCACGATGTGCCGCTGCACGAGGCCGAGCACCAGAAGGGCCGGTACGAGCGTCAGCATGGCGGTGGCGGCCATCTGGCCCCAGTTGGTGCCCGTGACCGTGACGAACTCGGCAAGGCCGGTGGTGACCGTGCGGGCGTGGACGGAGGTGAGGGTGGCGGCGAACAGGTATTCGTTCCAGGCGAACACCCAGGTGAGGATGCCGGTGACCGCAAGGCCGGGCTTGGCGAGCGGCAGGATCACCTTGGTAAGCACCTGCCAGGTGGTGGCCCCGTCCACATAGGCGGCCTCGTCGAGCTCCTTCGGGATGCCGTCGATGACGCTGCGGAGCGTCCAGATGGCGAAGGGCAGGTTGAAGACGCAGTAGAGGAGGATGAGGCCGATCCGGGTGTCGAACAGCTTGAAGTCGCCGAGCACGAACACCTGGGTGTAGAGCAGGAACAGCGGCAGCAGAAAGACGGCCGGCGGCGCCATGCGGTTGGTGATCGTCCAGAAGAAGACGTTCTCCTTGCCGCCGAGCCGGTAGCGGGAGAGGGCGTAGGTGGCGAAGAGGGCGAGCGTGGTCACGAGAAGCGCGTTCGCCGACGCCACCACGATCGAGTTGATCATGTAGCGCTGGAAGGCGGGGTCCTTCAGCGTGTTGATGTAGTTCTCCGTGAAGAAGCTGGTGATGAGGAAGTTCGGGCTGCCGAAGAGCTGCACGCGGCTCTTCGCCGAGACGACGAACATCCAGTAGATCGGCACCAGGGTGATGAGGCTGGAGACGGTCCAGAAGGCCAGGAAGGCGAGGGGGCGGTCGCGTCGCATCAGTCGACCCTCTTCAGGTCACGCCGGGCGACGAGCCCCGCGTAGAGCAGCCAGCACATGACGATGGTGAGATAGAGCGTGATCAACGACATGGACGATCCATAGCCGTAGTCGGTCTTGGGAAAGACGACGCGCCAGATGTGGAGGCCGATGTAGCGGGTCGCCGCGCCGGGGCCGCCGCCGGTCAGCATCCACACCTCGTCGACGGTGCGAAGGGCGTCCATCAGGCGGATGAAGACGGTGGCGAGGATGGCCGGCTTCAGGAGCGGCAAGGTGACGTGCCAGAAGATCTGGAACCGGTTGGCGCCGTCGATCTGCGCCTGCTCGAACGGCTCCTTCGGCAGCGAGGCGAGGGCGGCCAGCATGGTGAGGGTGACGAGCGGGGTCCAGTGCCAGACGTCCATCACCACGGTGGCGAGGAAGGCCTGGTCTACGTAGCGGCTGATGTTGAGGTCGTAGCCGAACCACTGGCGGAGATAGTAGGGGATGGGGCCGAGCCCCGGCACCAGCATCAGCCGCCAAGTGGCGCCGACGGCGATCGGCGCGATGACCAGCGGCAGGGTGTGGATGGTCCGGAAGAAGCCCTTGCCGGGGAAGTCCCGCATGAAGAGCTGCGCCAGGAAATAGCCGAGCAGGATCTGGCTGGTGACGGCGAAGAAGCCGAACTTCAGCGTCAGCCACAGCGAATAGAGGAACTGCTCGTCGAAGACGAGGCGGCGGAAGTTCTCCACCCCGTTGTACTGCATCGTCGGATCGGCCGCGAAGCTGTTCCACTGCGTGAAGCCGATGACCAGCACGTAGAGGAAGGGCAGCACGCCGAAGATGAAGAGAATGACGAGCGTCGGGGCCAGGAACAACCAGCCGACCGTGGATGAGCGCATGGATGGAGCTCCATGGGAAGCGGCGATCGGCCCTGGCCGGGGCGATGGCAGCGGGTCGGAACGAGCGAAGGGCAGGATCGGTCCACATGCCGGCGGCGGCGCGGGTCCGGTCGGTCGAAGGGGCCGCCGGACCCGAGGGGAGGGGTCCGGCGGCCAGGGCGGCCAGGGGAGCCGTCGGGAGGAACCTGTTACTTGCGGTAGCCGAGGTTCTTCAGCTCGGCGTCCACCGCGGCGGCGGCCTTGTCCAGGGCCTCGGCCGGCTGCAGTTCGCCGGTGATCGCCTGGTAGATGAAGGGCGCCATGGCCTCACGGGCCTGGTTGTGGAAGGGGAAGGGCGGCGCGCCGCGGAAGAGCGGGCCCTGGTCCTTCATGAGGGTGTAGTAGCCGTCCACCTTGGCATCCTGCTCGACGATCTTCGGATCGGCGTAGGTGGCCTGGTGCACGATGCGGCTGCCGGCGAGCGCCCAGTCGGCCTGCACGCTCTCCTCGCCGATGTACTGCAGGAAGAGGAGGGCAGCCTCCTTGTTCTTGGACGAATGCGGGATGCCGAAGGCGCCGCCGTCGTAGTAGCCGATGTAGCCCTCACCGGACTTGGCCTGGTCCATCACACCTTCGGCGACGGGCGGCAGGGCGACGCCCACCTTGCCGACGACGGTGGACTTGTCCGGGTTGGTGGCGATCCAGGCGGCGTTCTCGCCGTAGACGAGGCCCTGCGCGGCACGGCCGGCCGCGAAGGTGGCGGCGACCTCGTCCCAGGTCGACGAGGTGGATTCCGGCGGCGCGAATTCCAGATTGCCGACCCACCAGGCGAGCGCCTCCTTGGCGACGTCGCTGTTCATCTTGCCGCCGTTCTCCACCGAGGCGGCGAAGGTGGTGGTGTCGATGCCCCAGTTGTAGACGCCGTAGGTGGGCAGCACGCTTTCGATGAACTCGTAGACGGAAGCCGGGTGGCCGGACGAGGCCTGCACCGTGGTGCCCCACATCTCCATGCCGTTCGCCTGGGCGTGCTCGGTGAAGAACTGCGCGATCTGGCGGTATTCGGCGTGGGTGGTGGCGGGCTTCAGGTCGGCGCCGGTCTTCTCCTTGTAGGCCGCCTGCACGGCCGGATCCTCGAAGAGGTCCTTGCGGTAGAGGTAGACCTTCACGAAGGCTTCCATCGGCACGCCGAAGATGTCGCCGTCGGCGTTTTTGAAGTTGTCGATGAAGGTGGTGAACTTGGTCGCGTCGAAATCCGGAGACTTCAGGCTCTCGTTCTCGGCCAGCATATCGGTGAGGTTCACCAGGAAGTCGCGGGCGAGATAGCTGTAGATGATGTCCTGCTCGATGTAGACGAAGTCATAGATGCCGGTGTTGGCCTCCATGTCCTTGATGGCCTTGTCGTACATCTGGTCCCAGGAGGTCGCCTCGAACTCGACCGTGATGCCGGTCTTCTCGGTGAACTGGGGGGCCAGCACGTCCTTGACGTAGTTGGACGGCGGCGTGCTCTCCGAGATGCCGCGGATGGTGGCGCCCTGCAGGTCCTTGGCCGCGTCGGACCAGAAGTCCGCGAAGGCCGGAGCCGTGCTCGTCATCAGCGCCGCCACGAAGACGGTCGCCACCAGGCTTCTGCCCGGAATGTTGAAATGCTTCATGTCCACATCTCCTCCCAAAGATCGGTCGTCGTCGGCTTGCGACTGGCGCACGCATCCTCGGTCCGCCCCGATCATGGGGAGGCGTTCGGGCCCGATGGTGTCGGGCCGGTTCGGGAGGCGTGGTCGTCGTCGTGTCGTCCGGGGCAGTCCCGCCCGGTTCAGCGATCCGCCGCGCCGGCGATCGGCCGACGTGCGCGGCGGTCTGGCGTCCTTCGGGTCCGCCCTGGCCCGCCGCGCGGGATCTGTGATGAAATCTACTCTCCGTGAACATGGATCACCACGCCTCGGCGATCCGCGTTCTATACGTTTTTTGCCGTGCCGCCGGGTTCAGGCGGCGCCCTTCAGGGCGGGCGCCGCCGCCGGGATGGCGGAGGCGATGCGCCGGGCACTGCGGCGGTAGGCGGATGGGGTCTGGTCGCAGAACTTCACGAACTGGCGGTTGAAGTTGGCGATGTTGTTGAAGCCGACGTCGAAGCAGATCTCGGTGATCGGCGCGTCGGTCTGCGACAGACGCGTGCAGGCCGAATAGATCCGCGTCCGGTTGATGAAGCGGGCGAAGGTGTGCCCGGTCTGCTTCTTGAACCAGCGGGAGAAGGCGCTCTGCTCCATGCCGCATAGGTCCGCCACGGTGCCGAGGCGAATTTCGCCGGCGTAGTTCTTGGCGATGTAGGCGAGGGCGATCTCGATGCGCTCCTCGACCTGCGTGCTCGGCAGCGCCGGGGTGCGGCGGGAGAGCGTCGCCCGCTCAGCCGGGTTCGCCGCCAGCGTGGCAAGGAGATCGAGGAAGAGCACCATCCGGTTCGGCCCTCGCGCCTGACCGATCTCCGCCAGCAGCTCCGCCCCGCGCCGGGCGGTCTCGCCGGAGAAGACGAGGCCGTAGGCGGCTTCCGCCAGGAGCGAGCGCACGTCCTCCAGTTCGGCGAAGTCGCCGAGGATGCGCGCCGCGAAGGCGGAGGAGAACTGGACGAGCATGTCGCGGTCGGGCACCACGGCGCCGTGCGGGATGTCGCTCACCCAGTTGTGCGGCACGTCAGGGCCGGTGAGCACCAGGCAGCCGGCCTGGAAGGGACCCACGTGGTCGCCGACCATCATGGTGCCGGCGGAGTCCTGGATGAGGTGAAGCTCGTACTCCGGGTGGTGATGCCATTTGGCCAGGTGGTGCGGATAGTCGTGCACGTTCCACCGGAAGGACTCCGATGGTCGACAGACGATGACCTCGTGGTGTGGCACGAGCGTGCGGACCATACCCATGTGTAACCTCCCATCCGTCTCGGCCGATCTGCGTCGGCTTGTCCGGTTGTGATTCGATCTTGCCCGAGCCGCGCCCGAACTCAATCGATTAAACTGTCATTCCGTGCGGTTTTTCCGCTGCTCAGCCGGTTCGCGCCTCCTGTCCGACGCCACGGGGAAAGCGCGTCGCGGCAACGGGCGCCACCGCCTCGCCCCTTCCGGCCGCAAAGGCTGCCGCCCGGTGGCCGAGCATGATGGCGGCCGCGTTGGTGTTTCCCGACGGGATGGCCGGAATGGCTGCACAATCGATGACGCGGAGACCCGCGACCCCGCGAACGGCAAGGCGGGCATCGAGCACGGCCAGCGGATCGTCGTCGCGGCCCATGCGGGCGGTGCCGCACGGGTGGTAGTTGGTCTTGACCGTCTTGCCGCAATAAGCGGCGAGCGCAGCGTCATCCGTGAGAGGCGAGCCGGGAAGGAGTTCGGCGGCGATCTTGGGGCCGAGCGGGCGAACCTCCAGCAGGCGCCGGGCGAAGCGGATCGACGCGATGGTGAGGCGGAGGTCGTCCGGATCGCCGAAGAAGTTGCTGTCGACCACGGGCTTCGCCGCCGGATCGGCGGAGGCGAGCCGCACGCTGCCGCGCGCCTTGGGGCGGAGGAGGCAGGACGTGAGCGTGATGCCGTAGGTGGGCTTTGCGGACGACACGTCGCGGTCGAGGTAGACGATAGGGCAGCAGTAGAGCTGCACGGTCGGCCGATCGCCGCCGTCCGGATCGTAGAAGAGGCAGCTCTCGATGCCGGTGGTGGTGACCGGCCCTGTGCCGAAGAGTGCGTACTGGAGGCCGTTGCGGATCATGGGCCAGCCGCGGTCCTCGCCGAAATAGCCGCTGCGGCCCTTCGTGGTGGCGATGGTCGGGACCTCGTGGTGGTCCTGCAGGTTGGCGCCGACACCGGGGAGGTCGACCTCGACCTTGAGGCCGTGCGACCGCAGGTGATCCGCCGGGCCGAGGCCGGAGAGCATCAGGAGCTTGGCGGTGTTGTAGGTGCCGGTGGCGACGAGCACCTCGCGCCCGGCCCGCACGGTCCGCTCCTGGCCGTCGTGCCGGTAGACGAGACCGACCGCCCGGCCGTTCTCGATGAGGATGCGGGTGACGAGGGCGTCCGTGACGACGGTGAGGCGCGGGTCGGAGCGGACTTCGGACAGGAAGGCCGTCACCGCGTCGCTGCGCTGCATGCGGCCGTTCACCTTGCCCATGGTGTGCTGCATGACGCCGACGCCTGCCTGCCGGGCGCCGTTGAAATCCGGGTTGTACGGGATGCCTATGCCCTGGGCGGCGAGGATGAAGTCCTCGGTGGTGTCGCAGAGCCGTCCCGGATCGGAGACGAGAAGCGTGCCCTCGATGCCGTGGTAGGCGTCGTTGAACTTGGTGTTCCGCTCCACGGCCCGGAAGTGGGGCAGCACGTCCGCATAGGACCAGCCGGCGTTGCCGCCGAGGAGGGCGTCCCAACCGTCGTAGTCCTCCCGCTGGCCACGCATGTAGACCATGGCGTTCACCGCGCTGCCGCCGCCGAGCACCTTCGCCTGGGGCACGATCGGCGCCCGGCCGCCGAGGCGCGGCTGGGCGACGGTGGTGTGCATCTCCAGGAAGGTGTCGCGGGCGAGATACCGGAGATAGCCGGCCGGCATGCGCATGATCGGCGCGGTGCGGGCCGGGCCGCGTTCGATCATGAGGACGCGGGCGCCGAAGTCGCGCACAAGGCGCATAGCCGCCACGCAGGCCGACGATCCGCCGCCGGCGATGACGAAATCATACTCCCGTTCCGGTCCGGACATGGCCTACCCGTCCTTCAGTGCAGCCACCCGGGCGATCGCCGGGGCTACGGAAGACGACGACAGGGTAGGGGGGAGTTGGCTGAGTGACTACGATCATTCTGGTACAGACCTGTACTTTCTTGGCCGGGCATGCCGAGAAAGTATGGGTTTCGATACGCACCGATGATTGCGCGTGATCACCGGGCTGTTAGCCTTCGGGCAGGATCGAGGTTGGGACGATGGCGAGCATCGTGAGCGAGACGGAGCGGCAGGAGCTGATCAAGGAGGTGCTGAAGGCGCAGCCTTTCGTCACCGTGAAGGATCTCGTGTCGCTCACCCATGCCTCGCCGGCGACCGTGCGCCGCGACATCGACAA
This sequence comes from Mongoliimonas terrestris, assembly GCF_001927285.1. GTDB lineage: Bacteria > Pseudomonadota > Alphaproteobacteria > Rhizobiales > Pleomorphomonadaceae > Chthonobacter > Chthonobacter terrestris. The sequence continues at coordinate 131,909 of NZ_MSIG01000006.1, forward strand.
GCTGAACGGCCTCGGCGAGGTGCGCAAGGTGTTCGGCGGCATCGCCTCCGTTGAGCCGGCTGCTGCCCGCGAGCGCCTGTCGGCGCGCCCGTTCGACGAGAACCGGATGCTGGCGGTGGACGCCAAGAAGGCGATCGCCGAGGAGGCGGAGCGGCTCTGCCGGGACGGCGACAGCCTGATCATCCACGGCGGCACCACCTGCTACCTGTTCGGCACGCTGATCGCCCGGCGGCCGCTGAAGGTGTTCACCAACTCCATGCCGCTTGCCGCCCACCTCGCCGAGGCCGGCACCTGCCACCTGACGGTGAGCGGCGGCGAACTGCATCGGGAGCCGGGCATCCTGCAGTGGCTCGTGGCCGAGCCGCCGCCGGTGTTCGCCTCCAAGTTCTTCGTCGGCGCTCAGGGCATCGGCCCGGCCGGCGTGATGGAGTCCCATCCGCTGCTGGTGCGGTCCGTCGAGATGCTGCTCGGCTGCACCGACCAGGTGGTGGTGCTCGCCGACAGCCGGAAGTTCGCCATCCGGCCCCGCCACGTGGTGTTCGGCCTCAGCCGGATCGGCACGCTGATCACCGACGACGGCCTTGCCGACGCCGACGCCCGGATGCTGGCGGACGAGGGCGTGACGGTCGTCGTCGCCCGGACCCGCGAGGTCTGAGCGGATCCGCCGAAGGTGCGGATCCGCCTTCGAGAAACAATGGGAGGATGCCTCATGCTAAAGAACGCCATCGAGCTGCCGAAGACCATGGCCTCCGTGGTCTGCCACGGCCCCGAGGACTACCGGCTGGAGGAACTGCCGGTGCCGACGGTCGGCCCCGGCGAGGTGCTGGTGAAGGTGAAGTCCGCCGGCATCTGCGCCTCGGACCTGAAGTGCTATCTCGGCGCGCCGCTCTTCTGGGGCGACGCCACCCGCAAGGGTTACTGCGAGCCGCCGATCACCCCCGGCCACGAGTTCGTCGGCGAGGTGGTGGCGCTCGGCGAGGGCGCGGGCGAGAAGTACGGGCTTGAGATCGGCGATCTCGCCGCGTCCGAGCAGATCGTGCCGTGCTGGCACTGCCGCTTCTGCATGACCGGCAAGTACTGGATGTGCCAGCGGCACGACATCTACGGGTTTCGCCAGAACACGCCGGGGGCCATGGCGGAGTTCATGTGTTTTCCGGCGGGCGCACTGAACCACAAGGTGCCGAAGTCCATCCCGCCGCACCACGCGGTCTTCATCGAGCCGCTGGCCTGCTCGATCCACGCGGTGCAGCGCGGCGACATCGAGTTCCAGGACGTGGTGGTGATCGCGGGCGTCGGGCCGCTCGGGCTCGGCATGGTGGCGGCCGCCAAGATGAAGGGGCCGGCGCTCCTCATCGCGGTGGACTTCAACGACCAGCGGCTGGAGATGGCCAAGCGCTGCGGCGCCGACATCGGCCTCAACCCGGCCAAGGTGAACGTGGTGGACGAAGTGCGCCGGCTGACCGACGGCTACGGCTGCGACGTCTACATCGAGGCGACCGGCCATCCGCAGGCGGTGATCGACGGGCTGCAGATGATCCGCAAGCTCGGCACCTTCGTGGAGTTCTCCGTGATGCGCGAGCCGGTGACGGTGGACTGGACCATCATCGGCGACACCAAGGAGCTGAATATCCACGGCGCCCATCTGTCGCCGCACGCCTATCCGGTGGCGATCCGCATGCTGGAGCAGGGGCTGCTGCCGATCGACGAGATCGTCACCCACCGTTTGCCGCTCGCCGATTTCCAGAAGGGCATCGACATGGTGGCATCGGGCAAGAGCTCCATCAAGGTGACGCTGGAGCCGTGACCGGAGCGGGCGGAACGGGCGCATCGCGCGCCGCGTTGGGCTGGCGACCGAGGCGGGCACGTCGGGTGCCCTGCCCAAGCACGAGAGGCCCAAGTCATGGCGATCAGCGATCCGTCCGTCATTCGCGAGCATCTGGAAGTGGTGGGCTCCGACGGCGGCCATGTGGGGACCGTCGACGGGGTGGAGGGCCAGCGGGTCCGGTTGACCAAGTCGGACCCGGCGTCGGGCGGCACCCATCACTACCTGCACCTCGACGTGGTCGACCGGGTGGACGGCGACCGGGTGGTGCTGACCCGCACCGCCGCGGAAGCCCGGGACGAGTGGGGCGTGAAGTCGGTCGGCTGACACCCAGCATGAAAGGTCGATGGCCGGCTGCCGCTCACATCCGCGCCATCGGCCTTCCGTTCAGGCGGCGGGGCCGCTATCTCAACGGCTGACGCTCATCGCCCGCAAGGAGACGCCCCATGGACGCCAAGACCTATCCGGTCACACGCAGCGACGCCGACTGGCGCGCGCGGTTGACGCCCGAGCAGTACCGGGTGATGCGCCAGCACGGCACCGAGCGGGCGGGCACCTGCGCGCTCCTCCACGAGAAGCGGCCGGGCACCTTCTCCTGCGCCGGCTGCGACAGCCCGCTGTTCGTGGCGACCCGCAAGTTCGAGAGCGGCACCGGCTGGCCGAGCTTCGACACGCCGGTGCCGGGCTCGGTGGAGACCTCCACGGACCGCAGCCACGGCATGGTCCGCACGGAGGTGAATTGCGCCACCTGCGGCAGCCACCTCGGCCACGTCTTCCCGGACGGCCCCAAGCCCACGGGCCTGCGCTACTGCATCAATGGGGTGGCGCTGACCTTCGAGCCGGACGCGGGGTGAAGGGGGGCGGTTTTCGGCCGGTTGCCGTTCTCGTCGTGGTCCGGTTCAGCCGGACCAGCTACGCTTCACACCGAAGCGCGGCCGGGATGCGTGGGTGATCCGCCTTCGCGGACCATGACGATCGAGGAGGCGGGGGTCGGCGTCCAGCTTCATTGATGCTGACACAGCTTTGCCTCGTCACACCACCACGATGCCCGCATGCTTGGCCTTGGCTTCCGGCTCCACGTGGATGGTCACGACGGCGCCGCTGATGGCGTCCTTGAGGGCGTTTTCGATGCGGTCGCAGATGTCGTGGGCTTCGGCGACGGTTTTCGAGCCGGCGACCACCAAGTGGAAGTCCACGAAAGTGACAGGGCCAGCGTGGCGGGTGCGGACGTCGTGGGCCTCGATGGCACCGTTGGCATTCAGCGCGATGATGGCGCGGATCTTCTCCAACTCCTCGGGCGGGGCGGCGGCGTCCATCAGGCCGCCGATGGAGTGGGAGACCAGCATCCAGCCGGACCAGAGAATGTTCACCGCCACGAGGAGCGCAAGGAGCGGGTCGAGCACCGCCCAGCCGGTCGCCGTGGCGAGACTCACGCCGGCGAGGACGCCGATGGAGGACATGACGTCCGTCATCAGGTGGCGCCCGTCGGCGACGAGCGCGGGCGAGCGGTAGCGCTTGCCCTGACGGAGGAGGATCGTGGCCCAGACGGCGTTGAGGATGCTCGCGACGCCGTTGATGGCCAGGCCGAGCATCGGCGCCTCGATGAGGCGCGGCGCCTGATAGGCGAGCCAGGCCTCGCGCACGATGGCGAGCGCCGCCACCACGATCAGCACACCCTCCAGCACGGCGGAGACGTATTCCGCCTTGTGGTGGCCGTACGGGTGGTTGGCGTCGGGCGGAATCGCGCTGAGGCGCACGGCGACGAGGGCCACCACGGCGGCGGCCACGTTGATGATGCTCTCCAGAGCGTCCGAATAGAGCGCGACGCTGCCGGTCACCGCGTAGGCCGCATACTTGAGGCCCAGAACTACGATCCCGACGACGAGGCTGCCGTAGGCCAGTTTGATCAGCCGATCCATCGCGGGCTCCCCAAGTGCGCGCGGCGGTTCGATACAGGATACGGCGGGGGTAAGCCAGGACAATGCGTCCGGCACGGGTGTCAGCCGGCCGGGGCGGGCAGGCGGCGACGTCCACATCGGCAGGTGGATCCAGACGCTTAGGCCGTGCGGACCGAGCGCCGGATGATTTCCACAGCCGGGACGAGACTCGACCGGATTTCACGAGCGAGGGCGTTCGCCTGCGGCGAATCGAGCCCCGCCGACCGGAGGAGCACGATCGGCAGATCGGGCAGGTCCGGGAAGCGGTCGTTGTCGTCGATCACCATGAGGTCGGGCGGCACCGAGCAGCGGGCGAGGGCTGCAACGCCGAGACCGGCGCGCACGATGGTCAGGAGCCCGGCGACACTGGGGCTGGAGTAGGCGAGCCGATGCGGCCGTCCGCTGCGCGTCCACGCTTCAAGGGCCGCCGCGCGCCCGCTGCAACCCGGCTGGAACAGGGCGAGCGGGGCCACCGGTTCCAGGTGCGCGGTGTGGTGAGGGGACGTCACCCAGACGGTCGGCTCGTGGTAGAGAAATTCGCTCTCCTCCATGCCGGGGCCGCGGGTGACGAGGGCGAGATCGATTCGGCGGTCCTGGACGAGCTTGGCGAGGGACCCGCTCGGCTCGCAGGTCACCGCCACCTCCACGTGCGGATGCAGCTTGGCGAACCGGTCGAGCGCCCGCGGCAGCAGCGTCCCCACATAGTCTTCCGGCGTTCCGAGACGGATGGTCCCGGACATCTGGGCGAGGCCGAGCACCCGCCATGTCTCGTCGTGCACTTCAAGAAGTTTGCGCGCCTGCGCCAGCAGCACCTCGCCGCGGTCCGTCAGCGTACGGCGCCGCCCGTCGCGTAGGAAGATGGGCGAACCGCCGACCAGCTCCTCCAGGCGTTTCATCTGCATGCTGACCGCGGATTCGGTGCGGCCGATGCGAGCCGCGGCGCCCGCGAACGTGCCGGTCTCGGCAATCGCAACGAGCGTGGACAGCAACTGGAGATCGATAGGGTCAGGCGAGCCATGCATGCATATACTTAAGCAAGCGTGAAGTTTCTGATCAACTGAATTCATTTGATCGCGCTGGGGATGTGTTTTTTAGTAGATATAGCCAAGCGATCACGAGCAGGTTTCTCGGCTCTTTCGGTTGGCTTTTGCGGTTAGACTAAAGAACTTCCGGCGCCGGTTTTTCTCCCTGACAAGCAAATAATGAGTAATAAATCCAGAACACTCGTTCGTGGAGGGCTCGAACTTGTCTAACATGCATCATTTTCGGGAGAATCCGTTCAAGAAGTTCGCGGCTGGCGACTTCTTTCGCGCGAATGCGAAGAATTTTCCCGTCCTGAAGGGGCTGGCGGTGCAGGGGCTGGATCTCGAGCCCGGCGCGGTGCGTGAGCCCCATACCCATCCGAACGCCGACCAGCTCGACTATTGCATCAGCGGCACTGGACGCGTGGGAATCGTCGGCCCGGACGGCGAGACCCACTACCTGGACCTGTCCCCCGGCGACATCTCCTTCGTGCCCCAGGGCTTCCTGCACTGGATCGAGAACACCGGGACCGAAAAGCTCTGCTTCCTTGTGGTGTTGAGCCACGAGGAGCCCCAGACGATCGAGCTTTCGGAAATGCTGTCCGGCGTGCCGAACGCGACGCTCGCCAACATGTACGGCGTGGCCGAAACGATCTTCGAGGCGATCCCGAATCGCACCGTGGTGATCGGCGGCGGCGACACCGACACGCGTGTGGAGATCGACGACGGCCGCACGGCCGTGCGCATGGAAGCGGCCGAATAACGCACCCCGTCAACGCGGCGGCCGGTCCCCGACGGGGACCGGCCGTATCCGTCCGTTCAAGGCAGATGCCGTGGCACCAGCCCTCGTCGCATCGCATCGCCTCAAGCCTCTCGACGGCGCCGTCCTGGTGCTGGTCGCCTTCGTTTGGGGCTTCAACTTCGTCGTCATCGCGGTCGGGCTGGACTCGTTTCCGCCACTGCTCTTCTCGGCGCTCCGTTTCCTGATCTGCGCCTTTCCGGCCGTGCTGATCCTGCCGCGCCCGAACATACCCTGGCGCGACCTGATCGCCCTCGGCATCGTGCTCGGCACCTTGCTGTTCGGCTTCCTGTTCGTCGGCATCCACGTGGGCGTCCCGCCTGGACTGGCCTCCCTGCTGATGCAGACTCAGGTGTTCTTCACGCTCATCCTCAGCGTCGCCCTTCTTGGCGAACGGCCGCGGGCCCTCAACTGGGCGGCGCTTGCCGTCGGTTTCGGTGGTATCGCGCTGATCGCCTCGGAGCAGACTCGTGCTGGCAGCGGCCTCGCGCTTGTCCTGGTGCTGTCCGGAGCCCTCTCGTGGGGGGTCGCCAACGTGATGATAAAGCGCCTGCCACGGGTGAACATGCTGCACCTGATGGTCTGGATCAGCCTCGTGCCGCCGATCCCCTTGGTGGCGCTGTCCCTGGTGGTGGATGGTCCAGGCACGATCGCGGCGGCGCTTGCCGGCTTCGATCTATCCGGCATGGCGGCGGTGCTCTACACCGGGCTCGTGTCGACGATCCTCGCCTATGGCATCTGGGGCCGCATGCTGCAGCGCTACCCGACCGCCGTCGTGACGCCGTTCGCGCTGCTGGTGCCGATCTTCGGGCTCGGGTCGGCCGTGATCGCCCTTGGCGAACGCTACACGGAGCGCGACATCGCGGCCGGGATTCTGGTGCTCTCGGCGCTGGCGTTGAACACGCTGGCCGCGCGCCGGCCGCGGCCCGTCGCGGCGCCCAGCGTGGACGCGGCCGAAGCCGGACGCTAAGCCGCGACATTTTCCCCTCTCACGGCCTCTTGCAGTGCACAAGCCGCACCCCAATCTGCCCCCACGCGGCCAGACTTGCCGCGCGCGTGAGCAGGGGGGTGCACGGCCATGTCGGGGGTTGAACTCGCGATCCAGAATCTCACGTCGCCGATGGTGCTCTTCTTCGCCCTCGGCGCCTTCGCGGCGCTCGTGCGATCGGATCTGACCATCCCCGAGGCGGTGGCCAAAACCTTGGCGCTCTACCTGATGCTGTCGATCGGCTTCAAGGGCGGGGTGGAGGTGGCCAAGTCCGGCATCGACGCCACCATGGTGCTGACCATCGCGGCGTCGATCGTGCTCTCCTTCGCCATCCCGGTGATCGGCTACACGCTCCTGCGCGCCACCACACGCCTCTCGGCGGTGGACGCGGCTGCCGTGTCGGCCCACTACGGGTCGATCTCCATCGTGACCTTCGTGGCGGCGACGGAGGTGGTGCGCAGCCTGGGGCTGACGTTCGAAGGCTATCTGATCGCGGTGGCCGCCGTGATGGAGACGCCCGCCATCGTCTCCGCGCTGCTGCTCGCCCGGCGGGGCAGCCGGCAGGAGGGCGGCAAGACCGACGAAGGCGAGAGCATGCCGGCGCTCCTGCGCGAGGTTGCGTTCAACGGGTCGGTGGTAATGCTGGTCGGTTCGTTCGTGATCGGCTGGATCAGCGGCGAGCGCGGCATGGCGATGATCGCGCCCTTCGTGGTCGACCCGTTCCGGGGCATTCTCTGCCTCTTCCTTCTCGACATGGGCCTCGTGGCGGGCCGTGGCCTGCGCCAGAGCGGCAAGGTGCTGACGCCGCCCGCGCTCGCGTTCGGCATCTATTTTCCGCTGATCTCGGCGACGCTCGCTGGGCTCTTCTGCCTGATGCTCGACCTTTCGGTCGGCGGCGCGGCGCTTCTGATCACGCTCGCGGCCTCCGCCTCCTACATCGCCGTGCCGGCGGCGATGCGCCTCGCCTTGCCGCAGGCCAATCCGGCGCTCTATCTCAGCCTGTCGCTGGGCGTGACCTTTCCGTTCAACCTCACCCTAGGCATCCCGCTCTATGTGTGGATGGCCGAAACCGTCGCGGGCTGATGCCATGCAGATGCATTCCAAGAAGCGGATCGAGATCATCGTCGAGGCGCCGGTGCTCAACCGGCTGACCGATCTCCTCGACCGGCTGGACGCCACCGGCTACACGGTGGTGCCTGTCCTTGGCGGTCGCGGACGCGGCGGGTCGTGGAGCCGGGAGGGTCTCGCCACCGAGGCGGGACGCATGGTGATGGTGATCGTCGTCACCGGCGAGGAGCGGCTCGACGCTATCCTGACCCCGGTCTTCGGGCTTGTAACGCGCCAGATCGGGATCGTCACCGTGTCAGACGTGATGGTGATGCGGCCGGAGCATTTCTGAGCCGAAGTGGACAGAGGCCCGTGCCGTATCGCGGTGGCCCGCATGGGCGGCCCACCGCGATGCGGCATGGCGCTTCCCCTTCCGCCACACCCATGTTAAAGACCGCCGCCAACTTGCAAACGTGTCGGGACCGTCCGGGCGACTCGCAAACACATGCGATGAGCCAGGATCGACGCATCCCATCGTCCCGGCGACCGCAGCCGCACATCGGAGTTGGCCATGACCGTCTTCCTTGATCCCATCCACGGCGGGCAGCTCGCGCTCACCTTCGACGACGTGCTGCTGACGCCCGGCCATTCGGAAGTCATGCCGTCGGAAACCGACGTGAAGACCCGTCTGACCCGCGGCATCGAGCTCAACATCCCCATCCTGTCGTCCGCCATGGACACGGTGACGGAGGCGCGCCTCGCCATCGCCATGGCGCAGGCCGGCGGCATCGGCGTCATCCACCGCAACCTGGAGCCGGCCGTGCAGGCCGAGCAGGTGCGGCAGGTGAAGAAGTTCGAGAGCGGCATGGTGGTGAACCCGGTGGTGATCGGCCCCGAGGCGACGCTGCGCGATGCGCTGAACCTGATGAAGGCGCACAACATCTCCGGCATCCCGGTGGTGCAGAACGCCGCGGACGGCGGCCGCGTCACCGGTCGGCTCGTCGGCATCCTGACCAACCGCGACGTGCGCTTTGCCTCCGACCCGAACCAGCGGGTCTACGAGCTGATGACCCGGGAGGGGCTCATCACGGTCAAGGAGGGCGTCACCCACGACGAGGCCAAGCGGCTCCTCCACCAGCACCGGATCGAGAAGCTTCTGGTGGTGGACGACCAGTTCCACTGCACCGGCCTCATCACCGTCAAGGACATCGAGAAGGCGCGCCTGCACCCGAACGCCGCCAAGGACGAGCAGGGGCGCCTTCGCGTCGCCGCCGCCACCACGGTGGGCGACCAGGGCCACGAGCGGTCGCAGATGCTGATCGACGCGGGCGTGGACCTACTCGTGGTCGATACGGCCCACGGCCATTCGGAGCGGGTGCTGCAGGCCGTCACCAAGGTGAAGAAGCTCTCCAACCATGTGCAGGTGATCGCCGGCAACGTGGCGACCGGCGCCGGCACCAAGGCGCTGATCGACGCGGGCGCCGACGCCGTGAAGGTCGGCATCGGGCCGGGGTCCATCTGCACCACCCGGATCGTCGCGGGCGTCGGCGTGCCGCAGCTCACCGCCATCATGGAATCCGTGGCGGCAGCGCGGGACTCCGGCGTGCCTGTGATCGCCGACGGCGGCATCCGCTATTCGGGCGACCTTGCCAAGGCGCTCGCCGCCGGCGCGTCCGCGGTGATGATCGGATCGCTGTTCGCCGGCACGGAGGAAAGCCCGGGGGAGGTCTACCTGCACCAGGGCCGCAGCTACAAGGCCTACCGGGGCATGGGTTCGGTCGGCGCCATGGCACGCGGCTCGGCCGACCGCTACTTCCAGGCGGAGGTGCGGGACGCGCTGAAGCTGGTGCCGGAGGGCATCGAGGGCCAGGTGCCCTACAAGGGCCCGCTTGGCTCGGTGCTGCACCAGCTCGTCGGCGGCATTCGCGCCGCGATGGGTTATGTGGGCGCTCACACGATCGAGGAACTTCAGGAGAAGGCGCGCTTCGTGCGCATCTCGCCGGCCGGCATGCGGGAGAGCCACGCCCACGACGTGACCATCACCCGCGAAAGCCCGAACTACCCGGGCGCCGTCTGATGACGGCGGCCGCCACGGCCCTGGTGCTGGCCATGCTGGTCCAGATCACCTGGACCTTCATCGTCATGCTGCGGACGGGACGGGCGCGGTTCGCGGCCATCAAGACAGGGCGCGTCGGCAAGGCGGCGGCGCTCGACAGCCAAGCCTGGCCGGACGACGTGCGAAAGCACGGCAACAACATGAACAACCAGTTCGAGACGCCGACGCTCTTCTACGCGCTCGTGCTGCTCGCCGTGGTGCTGGGGATGGCCGATGCCGTGCTGGCGGTGCTCGCCTGGGTGTTCGTGGCAAGCCGGGTGGTGCACACCGTCATCCACACGGGCTCCAACGTCGTCTCCCGGCGCTTCCGGGTGTTCCTCATCGGCACCGGCTCGCTGATGCTGATGACGGGGTGGATCGCCGTGCGCGTGGTGATGACGGCGCTCTGACCCGGATCGCCGGCCGCAGACCACAGACCGCCGGAGGACATGGCCCATGAAGATCCTCTGTCTCAACGGCTGGGGTGGCCGGCTTCACGATGCCCTCGCGGCCTATGTGGCCGCCGAGGATCCGGACGTCCTCTGCCTCCAGGAGGTGGTCCATACGCCGGCGACCGGGAGGGATTGGCTGACCTATCGGGACGGCGACCACGTGCTGCCGCAGCGGGCGAACTTCTTCGCCGACGTCTCGGCCGTGCTGCCGGGCCATGTGGCCACCTTCTGCCCGGCGGCCCGGGGCGTGCTCTACGACGGCGACGATCCCGTGCCCTCCTACTGGGGTCTAGCCACCTTCGTCCGCTCCTCGTTGCCGATCGTCGGGCAGGCACAGGGCTTCGTGCACAAGGACTATGGCGCGGACGGTTACGGGGAGCATCCGCGCTCGCGCATCGCCCACGCGGTCCGCATCCATGGCGGCACGGCGGAGGGGATCGTGACCATCGCCCACATGCACGGGCTGCGCGACCTCGCGGGCAAGATGGACACGCCCGAGCGCGCCGCCCAGGCGCATCGGCTTGCCGAACTTGTGCGCTTCGTGGCGGGGAAGGATGATCCGGTCGTCGTCTGCGGCGACTTCAACGTGGAGCCCGAGAGCGAGACGTTCCGGATCCTGGCCGGCCTCGGTCTGGCGGACCTCGTAACCGCGAGCGGTAGCGACGGCACCCGAACGTCTCACTACGGCAAGCCGGGGCGGTTCGCGGACTACATGCTCGTCAACGAGAAAGTCCGCGTGCGACGGTTCGAGGTGGTCGCCATGCCGGAAGTCTCGGACCATCGGCCAATCGTTCTGGAAATCTGAGGCGATCGCGATCCGGCCGGCACCGCCGATCCGTCATGCTCTTGTGACAGGTGTCCATCTCGCTTAGGACGGGGCCATACGGGTCAACCGAGGATGGACACCATGAAAGACGGCGGGCGCCTTGCGGCAGCGATCGAAGTGCTGGAGGACGTGGAGAAGCGTCGTCGACCGGTGCAGGATGCGCTGAAGGACTGGGGCCTCGCCCACCGCTTCGCCGGATCGCGCGACCGGAACGCCGTCGGCAACCTGGTGTTCGACACTCTGCGCCGGCGCGGGTCCCTGGCCGCACTGATGGGTTCGGATTCGCCGCGCGCCCTGACGCTCGCCTGCTACGTGCGGCTCTGGGGGCGGGGGGTCGCGGGGCTCGACGCGGCGCTCGGCGACGACCGCCACGCGCCTGCCCCGCTTGCCGACGACGAGCGCCAGCGCCTGGACGCCGGTGAAATTCCGGCCGACGCGCCGCGCTGGATGCGCGCCGACGTTCCGGACTGGCTGGAGGCCTCGCTCGCCCGCGCGTTCGGCGACCGGCTGGAGGCGGAAGGCGACGGCCTCGCCGGCCGGCCCGACGTGGACCTTCGCGTCAACACGCTGAAGAGCGATCGCGACGCGGTGCTGAAGGCGCTGGACCAGTTGGGCGCGGAACCCTGCCGGTGGTCGCCCGTGGGCGTACGGATCCCCACCGGCTCGGCGGACGACAAGCCGCCGCACGTGGCCTCCGAACTCTCCTACAAGAAGGGCTGGTTCGAGATCCAGGACGAGGGCAGCCAGATCGCAGCCCTCCTGTCGCTGGCCCAGGCGGGCGAGCAGGCGGTGGACCTTTGCGCCGGCGCCGGCGGCAAGGCGCTGGCGCTCGCCGCCGCCATGGAGAACCGCGGCCAGATCTATGCCTACGACAGCGACAAGCGCCGGTTCGGAGACATCCTGGACCGGATCGGCCGCTCCGGGGCGCACAACATCCAGATCCGCGAGCCGCGCAAGACGGACGTGCTGGCCGATCTCGCCGGCCGCATGGACGTGGTGCTGGTGGACGCCCCCTGCACCGGTTCCGGCACCTGGCGCCGCCGACCCGACGCCAAGTGGCGCCTTGCCCCCGGCGCCCTGGAGACCCGGCGGGAAGAGCAGGTGCATGTGCTGGAGGACGCCGCGCGGCTCGTGCGGCCGGGCGGCCGGCTCGTCTACGTGACCTGCTCCGTGCTGCCGGAGGAGAACGAGGACCAGGTGGCGGCCTTCCTTCAGCGCCACCCGGACTTCCGCCTGGGCGACACCGCAGCCGCCTGGACCCACGTCACCGGCGCCGATCCGGTGGCCGGCACGGTGGTGGCGACGGCGGAGGGCGGAGGCTCCGCCCTCCGCCTGACGCCTGCGACGACCGGGACGGACGGCTTCTTCTCCGCGATCCTGATCCGCACGGGCTGAGGGTCGGACTGCCGCTGGCGGCCCCCTCCCGTGGAACGGAAGCGCAACGAAGGGCTCGCATGCCCTTGTGAGTTGTGCTAAGGGTTGCGCGATGAAGAGGCCTGCGATGAACCAGATCGTGCTCAGCGGCATCGACGACGACACCGTGCAATCCCTCAAGGCCAGCGCCGCCCGTAGCGGCCTGTCCGTGGAGGACTATGTGCAGCACGTGCTGGAGGTGCACGAGGCACGCACTTCGCGGGCGGCGTTCGCCAAGCTGGCGCGTGACATCCGAGATCGCGTCGCCGCCCGCAACGCGGGCAAGCCGCCTGCGGAGGACAGCGTGACGATCCTCCGGCGTTTGCGGGGCTACGAGGATTGATCGTCGTCGACGCGAATGTTCTCGTGAAAGCGATTGTTCCGGAACTCGAATCGGACGCCGCTGAGCGCCTGCTCTACGGCGACGAGCCGGTGCTCGTTCCGGCGCACGCGATGGCCGAAGTGTTCGAAGTTCTGTCGCGACACTGCCTACGGGACGAAATGGACCATGGCGATCTCGCGCGCGCTCACAACGTCATGATGCCGTTTGTCAGTACGGCCGATTTGGAACCTTTGCTGCTCGCGGCCTGCGACATTGCGGTGGCGTGCCGTGTGTCTGTCTACGACGCGCTCTATGTGGCGCTCGCGATCAAGCTGGACGCGTTGTTCGTCACCGCCGACATGCGATTGATCCGGGCGCTGGCCGAGACGCCGCACGCGGGACGGCTCGTGCCGTTGGCGGCTGTCACTTTCCCCTTGCCCCTGGCACCCTGACGCCTTAACGGATGCGGGCATTCCTTCCCGTCCGCGGCCGCTGCCGCACCCGACCGCACGAGGGGTGCAGATGTCCCACGAGTCCCTGCTCATCATCGATTTCGGCAGCCAGGTCACCCAGCTGATCGCGCGCCGCATCCGCGAGGCGGGGGTCTATTGCGAGATCCATCCGTTCCAGAACGCCCTTGAGGCTTTTCTGAAGCTCAAGCCGAAGGGCGTGATCTTCTCCGGCGGTCCGGCGTCGGTGACCGCGGACGGCAGCCCGCGGGCGCCGCAAGCGGTGATCGACGCGGGCGTGCCCATTCTCGGCATCTGCTACGGCCAGCAGACCCTCTGCGTCCAGCTCGGTGGCACCGTGGAGGGTGGCCACGCGGCGGAGTTCGGCCGCGCCGACATCGAGATCAAGGCCGTGAGCCCGCTGTTCGAGGGCCTCTGGACGATCGGCGGCCGCTATCCGGTGTGGATGAGCCACGGCGACCGGGTGACGAAGCTGCCGGACGGCTTCGAAGTGCTCGCCACGTCCGAGAACGCGCCCTTTGCCATCGCGGCGGACGAGAGCCGGCGCTACTACACCACCATGTTTCACCCGGAGGTGGTGCACACGCCGGACGGCGCGCGGCTCCTCTCCAACTTCGTCCACCGGATCGTCGGCCTGAAGTCGGACTGGACCATGGCGGCCTACCGGGCCGAGATGATCGCCAAGATCCGCCGGCAGGTGGGCGACGGCCGGGTGCTTTGCGGGCTCTCCGGCGGTGTTGACTCCTCGGTCGCCGCCATCCTGATCCATGAGGCGATCGGCGACCAGCTCACCTGCGTCTACGTCGACCACGGCCTGATGCGCCAAGGCGAGAGCGAGCAGGTGGTCGGCATGTTCCGGGATCACTACAACATCCCGCTCGTCCACGTTGATGCGTCGGAGCTTTTCCTCACCGAGCTTGCCGGCGTCGTCGACCCGGAGGTGAAGCGCAAGACCATCGGGCGTCTGTTCATCGAGGTGTTCGAGCGCGAGGCCCACCGTATCGCCGAGGACGGCAAGGGCGCGCCGGCCTTCCTCGCCCAGGGCACGCTCTATCCGGACGTGATCGAAAGCGTCTCCTTCTCCGGCGGTCCGTCGGTGACGATCAAGAGCCACCACAACGTGGGCGGCCTGCCCGAACGCATGAACATGAAGCTCGTGGAGCCGCTCCGCGAACTCTTCAAGGACGAGGTGCGCGCGCTCGGCCGCGAACTCGGCCTGCCGGAGAGCTTCATCGGTCGCCATCCCTTCCCGGGCCCGGGCCTCGCCATCCGTTGCCCCGGCGCCGTGACCCGCGAGAAGCTGGACATCCTGCGCAAGGCCGACGCCATCTACCTCGACGAGATCCGCAAGGCCGGCCTCTACGACGTCATCTGGCAGGCCTTCGCGGTGCTTCTGCCGGTGCAGACCGTGGGCGTGATGGGCGACTACCGCACCTACGACTTTGTGCTGGCGCTGCGCGCCGTCACCTCCGTCGACGGCATGACCGCCGACTTCTACCCCTACGACATGGCCTTCCTCGGCCGCACAGCCACACGCATCATCAACGAGGTGAGGGGGGTCAACCGGGTGGTGTATGACGTGACGTCAAAGCCGCCGGGAACGATCGAGTGGGAGTGAGGGATACAAACGGCGGCGAAAGCGCAGTTCCGGCGATGGTTTTCGCCTCGAAGTGCTCTGGGAAAGGGTCGGCATCGTTGACGTTCATGACCGGAGCAGCGCGGCATCCATCCGCTTGCTGGGCCGTGCCACGGCGGTGAGCCGAGCAACCAGCTTACCACGGCGGGTGATGTCGATCGACTCTCCAGCCTCTACCCGATCGATCAACTCACTGAGGTGGTCCTTGGCGTCGATCAGATTGACAGCAGTCAGTTTAAATTCTTGACTATGTATTTCCTCGTAGTGCGGATCGCGCCTGAGACTTGCAGCGGGAGACTTGCCGAGTACTATCGCTGAAGACGCGTTTGCCTAAAATGCTCGATCAGTGGGCCCGGCAACGGCTTAAGAACTTGGTCACACAGCTGCAGAACTCAGCGAGTGTCACTGAGGTCTCGGGAACGAAAGCTTTCGCTTTAGATAGAGGCGCAGACCGGTCGGACGAATGATATGGAGACACTCGGGAACCGGGCCTGATCGGTGCTCCGGAAGCCCGTCGGCCGTCATCGCGGCGGCAGGGCCGGGCTATCGTCGTCCGATGCCACTGGACGGGCATAGCGAGTAAGCTTCGCATAGAGATCGGCCTGAACGTCGACGCCCGCGGTGGCGGTCCGGATACGCGCAGCGGCGCGGCGCTGGCCAGGCAGGCGTGCGCCGGTTTGTCCCGTGATCGCGCTGAACAGGCGGGCGAGGCGGGTGTCCGCGGCCGGGCCGGCGATGGGGCCGGGATCGAGGGCCAGAAACATCTGGCCGGTCCGGGGCGGGCCGCCGCTCGCGTTGCCGAAGGGCGAGGCGTCGATCGACAGCGACGACGCGGTGATCCAGGCGGCCATCAGTTCGACGATCAAGGCGAGCCCCGCGCCCTTGGCGCCGCCCGACGGCAGCATGGTGCCGCCGTCGAGCGCGGCGGCCGGGTCGGTGGTCGGCTGACCGTGGCGGTCGAGCGCCCAGCCGAGCGGGATCGCCTCGCCCCGCGATCGACGGACGGCGACCTCGCTCTTGGCCACAACGCTCGACGACTGGTCGAGCACCATCGGGTCCCCATCGGCCCGCGGCACGGCGACGGCGATCGGATTGGTGCCGAACACCGGTCTCGTGCCGCCGAAGGGCGCGATCGAGGCCGGCGCGTTGACGAAGCCGAGCGCGAGCAGGCCGGCCCGCGCGATCCGCTCCACATGATAGCCGACGACGCCGCAGTTGTAGGAGTTGGTGACGGCGAGCGCAGCGATCCCCTGGCTGCGGGCTGCGGCGATGAGTGCGGGCAGACCGAGATCGATCGCCGGATGGGCGAAGCCGTCCGCCGCATCGACGCGGACGAGGCCGGGCGCCGACCGGGTGAGCGTCGGCGTCCCCCGGCCGTCGACTTTCCCGACCCGGACGTGCTAGCAGTAATGCACCACCTGGAGGAGCCCGTGGCTGTGAACCCCGTCGGCTTCCGCCGCCATGGTCGCCTCCGCCACCGGACCCGCCTGATCGTCACCGCAGCCGACCCCGCGAAGGGCGGCCAGCGCGAGGTCGCGGACGTCGGTGAGCGACAGGCGGACCATGGGGATGGGGGAGGGATCGGTCGTCATCACTCGGCCGCCTCTTGCACGGTGGATGCCGGATAGTCGCGGTCGGCGCCGGCCGGTGTGACGAAGCCCCTGGCGCGGTCGCGGTCCACCGCGTAGCGCGGCCGGGATGCGGGGTCGCCCCAGCCGCCGCCGCCGGAGGTCTCGATGGTGATGACGTCGCCGGGACCGATCGGCACGCCCGAAACCTTGGAGCGCAGGCTCTCCGTCCGCCCGTCCGCCCGTGTGACCGTCGTGCGGCTGAGCGAACCCGGCTTGCCGCCGGCGATGCCGTAGGGCGGGTGTCGGAAGCGTTCGAAATTGGTGCTGAGCGAGCCGGTGGCGCCGTCGAGCCGGAATTCGCGCACGAGGCCGAGGCCGCCGCGATGCCGGCCGGGTCCGCCGGAATCCGGGATCAGGCCGTAGCGCAGGAAGGTGACGGGGTATTTCGCCTCGACCATCTCGATCGGCGCGTTGGTGTTGTTGTGGAGGCCGCAGGAGAGGGCACTGGCGCCGTCGCCGCGGGCATGCCCGCCCCAGCCGCCGACCTCGATGTCAAAATAGACCCGGCGCCGCCCGGTCGGCTCGACGGTGGCGAGGGCATAGACATAGGAGATCGCATAATAGGCGGCCGGGATCCGGTCGGGGATGAAGCTTGCAAGAGCGCCGAACACCGCGGTCGCGATCCGGTGGTTGACGACCATCCGGCCGGTGACGGGCGCCGGGAAGGCGGCGTCGACGACGCTGCCCTCCGGCAGGTCGATCGCGATCGGGCGGTAGCAGCCGCTGTTGGCGGGAATATCGGCGCCGAGCGCGGCGAGCAGGGCGTAATAGACCGCCGAGCAGGTCATGGCGCGGGTGTTGTTGACCGGCCCCTGCACCTGCGGGCTGGACCCGGCGAAATCGAGGCGGATCTCCTCGCCCTGCTTGTCGATCCGCACCTTCAGCCGGATCGGGCCGTCGGTCTGGCCGTCGTCGTCGACGAGTTCGACGAACTCGGCGCTACCGTCCGGCAGCGAGGCGATCGCGGCCCGCATCATGCGCTCGGAGCCGTCGAGGATGCCGGTCGTGGCGGCGGCGAGATCGTCGGCGCCGTAGCGGGCGGCGATCCGCTCCATCGCCCGCGCGCCGATGCCGAGCGCCGCGATCTGGGCGTGGAGGTCGCCGCGGGTCTCGTCCGGTTGGCGGACGTTGGCAAGCACGAGGTCGAGGATGGGCTGGTTGAGCACCCCCCGCACGGCGAGCTTCAGCGGCGGGATGCGGATACCCTCCTGGAAGATCTCGCGCGCGTCGGCGTAGTAGCTGCCCGCCGCGCCGCCGCCGACATCGACATGGTGGCAGAGCGTCCCGACGATCGCCACCCGCCGTCCCTGGTGGAACACCGGGCGGAAGGTCTGGATATCCGGCAGGTGCTGGCCGCCCGAATAGGGATCGTTGGTGACGACCACATCGCCGTCCTCCCAGCTCTCCAGCGGAAAGACGTCCGCGATCAGCCGCTCCAGGCAGGCCGACATGGAGTTGAGATGGACCGGGATGCGGGCCGACTGGGCCACCTGCCGGCCTTCGGCGTCGAAGACGGCGGTGGAGAAGTCGAGGATCTCACGCACCACCGTGGACCGGCTGGTGCGCCAGATGGTGATCGACATCTCCTCGGCGGCGGCCACGAGCGCGTTGCGGATAATTTCGACGCGGACGGGGTTGATGGAAAGCATGACGTCTTCGGCGCCTTTCAAGACTGAGCGATGCGGCGGGCGACGAGCGCGCCGAAGGTTTCCAGCACCGCTTCCCAGGCCGGCGGGATGTAGGCGGAGGTGTAGACCTCCTCCACGATGGCGGGACCGGCGATCGGCGCCGCGCCGAGGCCGTCGCGCTGGACGACGTCGGTCTCGGTGAAGCCGCCGCGGGTCCAGACCGGGCGGCGCTCGACGATGCCCGTTGGCAGCGCGGTCGTCTCCCGAGCCGCGACCGGCTTCGGCAGACGGCCGACCGATGCGAGGCGGAGGGCGACCACTTCGATCGGCGTGTCCGGCTCGTCGTAGGAGAAACGCTGCCGATGGAGGGCGTGGAACCGAGCCGCTGCGGCGGTAAGGCCGGCCGGGGAGACGTCGCCGTCGTCGAGCGGAACGGCGAGGTCGAAGGCCTGACCGGCGTAGCGGAGGTCGAGGCTCCAGTCGAAGCGCCGCGCCGCTTCAGTCACGCCGTCCTCGGAAAGCAGGCGGTTCCCGTCCACCGCCAGTCGTCCAGCCGCCACCTTGAGGCGTGGGCCAGCCTCGGCGAGCGGTGAGATCTCTGTCGCCGCAAGGTCATGGACGATATCGGACCAGAGGATCCCCCAAGCCGACAGGGTCGAGGCGTGCGGCGGAAAGATCACTCTGTCGATGCCGAGGTCGTCCGCCACGTCGCAGGCATGCACGCCGCCGGCGCCGCCGAAGCTGAGGAGCGCGAAATCTTCCGGGTCGAGCCCCTTCTCGAACAGCGACAACCGGATCGCGGTCGCGAGACTGGAATTGGTGACGGCGATCACGCCGGCGGCCGTCTCCTCGACGGAAAGGCGGAGCGCCGAGGCGATCGGCGTTGCGGCTTCGGCTGCGAGATCTGGGTCGAGCGGCATGGCGCCGCCCATGAAGCTTGCCGCGCCGAGGCGGCCGAGCAGGAGGTTGGCGTCGGTGACCGTGAGGCTCGTGCCGCCGCGGCGATAACACGCCGGCCCCGGGCGCGCGCCGGCGGAATGCGGCCCGATCCGGAGCCGTCCGCCGTCGTCGACCCAGGCGATCGAGCCGCCGCCGGCGCCGATGGTGCGCATCTCCACCATGGGCAGGCGTACCGGCAGTCCGTCGACCTCGCCCTCCACCACCATGGAGATCGCGCCGTCGTGGACGACAGACACGTCGAAGGAGGTGCCACCCATGTCGACCGCGACGAGGTTGGGCTCGCCGAGCTCGGCCGACAGGCGCCGGGCGGCGGCCGCCCCTCCGCTCGGCCCGGAGAGCAGCAGACGTGCCGGCTCGCGGCCCGCCTTGGCAAGACCGGAGACCCCACCGTTCGACTGGACGAGATAAACCTGCGAGCGCGGCGTCTCCTCCGCCACCCGCTCGGACAGCCGATCGGTGTACCCGGAGACGACCGGGATCAGGAGGGCGTTGAGCACGGTGGTCGAGAGCCGCTCATACTCCCGGATTTCCGGGCTGACATCGGAGGAGAGCGAGACGGCGACCCCCGGCAGCGCCGCGGCGAGGATCTCCCCGACCCGGCGCTCATGCACCGGATTGGCATAGGCGTGGAGCAGGCAGACCGCGACGGCCCGGACACCGGCCGCAAGAAGCCGGTCGGCGACCGCCCGCACGGCGGCGTCGTCCAGCGGGACGCGGACACGGCCGTCCGGCCCGACCCGTTCCGGCACGCCGAAACAGAGCTGCCGGGGCACCAGCGGCGGCCGCGGCGTGAGGGTCAGGGCATAGACGTCACGCCGGCCGTGCCGACCGATCTCCAGGACGTCCTCGAAACCGGCGGTGGTGACCACCGCGCCGGCCGGCAGTTTGCGTTCCAGAACCGCATTGGTCGCGATCGTGGTGCCGTGCAGGATGTGCTCGACGGCGGAAAGCGGAAAGCCGAAGCGCTCGGCGGCGGCGCGGATTCCGCCGATGAGGCCGATCGAGGGATCCTCCGGCGTCGACGGGGTCTTGAACTGATGCACGCGGCCGGTCGCCGCCTCCAGGATCTCGATGTCGGTGAAGGTGCCGCCGATGTCGACGGCGATGCGGATGGGCGCACTCATGGGATCAATGGCCTGTTCGGGGGTGCGGTGTCAGGCGATGCGTTCGCTGGCGAGCTGATCGACCAGCGCCTGGAAGGCGGAGCGGACCATGTAGAACTGGGCGCCCACCACGACGACTTCTGCGCCATGCTGCTGGGCGAGCGCCCGCTCCGGCGCCGTCCAGCCGGGCAGGATCCAGGACTTACCGGCCGCCTTGGCCGCCGCGGCGCAGCGCGCGATGTCCGCCTGATCCCTCTCCGAGAAGGTGTAGCGCTGGGCACCTTGCGTCAGCGACAGGTCGGTCGGTCCGACGAACAACCCGTCGACGGTCGGCAACGCCGCGATCGCCTCGACATCGGCGAGGGCTCCGGGGCTCTCGATCATCGGATAGCAGCGCGTCGCCCGGTTCTGGTCGGCGCCATAGCTGTTGTTTGCCGGTCCGTAGCGGACGGGACGGCCGCCCGAATAGGAACGCGTGCCGAGCGGCGGATACTTCGCCGCCCGGCAGACGGCCTCGGCATGGGCGGCGCTTTCGATATGGGGGATCACGACGGTGTCGGCACCGAAGTCGAGCGCCTGCTGGATCGTTTCGGTCTGCGGTCCGAGCACCTTGGCATAGACGGTCATGCCGAGGGCCCGGCAGAAGGGGATCACCCGATCGAGCGCATCAAGGTCGAAGGTGCCGTGCTCGATGTCCAGCACGACACGGCGGAAACCGAAATCCCAGGCGATCTCGATGTGCGGAATCGTCGGCTGGGTCATCCAGAAGGCGAGGCGTTGCATGGCCGAGTTCCATCGTTGCCCCGGGGCGGTGGCCACGGGGATTGTCGTCAAAGGGGCGGGCGGTGTGACCTGTCGGCTATCGGACGAAGGTTTTCGCAAGTCCCAGGGACCGGTCGACCACGACGACGGCGACCAGGGTGAAGACGACGAGGAGGACCGACACCGCCGCCACCAGCGGATCAGCGCGGTTCTCGACGTGGTTGTACATTTCGACGGGCAAGGTCGAGAGCCTCGGACCGCTCATGAAGAGCGACAGCACGACCTCATCGAAGGAAACCAGGAAGGAGAGCGACCCGGCCGCGATCATCCCCGGCACCATCATCGGCAGCGTCACGCGCCGGAACACGGTGACGGGGGAGGCGCCGAGCGTCGCGGCCGCCTCTTCGACGGCGATCGGCAAGGTCGAAAGCGCCGTGGCGATGACGCGCAAGGTATAGGGCAGCGTCACGACAAGATGGGCGACGAACATGCCTTGCGGCGTGGCAAGCAGCCCCGCCCGGGAAAAGACGATCAGCATCGCGAGGCCGAGCACGATCGAGGGCAGCAACAGCGGCGCGGTGAAAAAGCCCATCATCGCATCCCCGCCGCGCGGGGCGAGCCGGACGAGCGCATAGGCGGCCGGCACGGCGACGAAGAGGTTCACGGCCGTCACCGCCGTGGCGAGTTTCAGGCTGAACAGGAAGGCCGCCAGCATCTTCTCGTTCTCGGCGATCGCCGCATACCAGCGCAGGCTCCAGCTCTCCGGCGGAAAGGCCATGAAGACCTCGCCGGAGAAGGACAGCGGCACAACGATCAGAACCGGAGCGAGCAGAAACAGAAAGCCGACGGCCGCGAGGATCTTCAGGATGGGAGAGATCGGTCTTTCGTCCATGGCTCATCCGATCGATCTGAGAATGCGCCCGTAGAGCGCGAGGGCGACGCCGAACACGAGCAGCACGATGATCGACAGCGTGGCGGCGAGCGGCCAGTCCAGCGTCACCATCGCTTGGTCGTAGACCTCGGTCGCCAGCAGGAAGACACGGCCGCCGCCGAGCAGCTTCGGCGTGATGAAGGACGAGATCGCAAGGACGAAGGTCAGCAACGAACCGAGCGCGATGCCGGGCAGCGACAGCGGCAGGACGATCCGCACGAACACCCGCCATGGCGGCGCGCCCAGCGTGGCCGCGGCCTCTTCGACTCGCGGATCGAGCCGCCCGAGACCGGCGAGCAGCGCGACGATCATGTAGGGCATCAGGATCTCGGTCAGGCCGATGGTCACGCCCGTCAGGTTGAACATCAGCCGGACCGGCTCGCTGGCGCCGAGCGCCATCAGCCCCTGGTTCACCAGACCCTGGTCCGACAGAATGGCGATCCAGCCATAGGTGCGCACAACCGCCGAGAGCAGCAGCGGCGAGATCACCATGACGAGCAGCGCATTGCGCCAGAGGCCGGTGGAGCGGTGCAGATAGAGCGCGATCGGATAGGAGACGGCGAGGGTGAGGGCGGTGATCACGAGACTCGTGCGCACGCTGTTCCACAGAAGCTCCCAATAGAAAGGATCGGTTGCGACAAGCAGCCATTTGGCCATCGACCAACCGCCGGTCATGGCACCCGACGATCGCACCTCCGACACGGACAGAATGGCAAGATTGGCAACCGGCAGCACGAAGCCGATCAGGTTCACGATTGTGATCGGAACCAGCAGCATGAGCGCAATCGGCGCGGCTCCGAAGTCGGCGTCGCGACCGGAGACCTTCGATATGGCGGCGGCGGTCACGGCGCCGCCTCGTAGACGAGCGTGTCCGCCGGAGCCCATGTCAGCGTCACGGCGGTGCCGGCCGGCGCGATGCGGCCGTGGCCGACGGTCGCCTCCTCAACCATGAAGGTGAGGCCGTCGGCATCGACCAGGTACTGCACGAAGTCGCCCGAATAGGTCGTCCGGCGCACTATGCCGGTGACGCTGTTGAGCCCATCCGCTGGGACGCACCCGGCCGCAGCAAGCGCGACCCTGTGCGGACGGATCATCACCTCGACCGGGCCGGACCGTTGCGTCGCCGCCCGGACGGCGAGGTCGCCGAGCCGGATCGTCGTGCCGTGGGCGTTGCCGGTGAAACGGTTGGTCCGGCCGACGAAGCGCGCAACGAAGGGTGTCGCGGGGCGCTCGTAGAGGTCTTCCGGCCTGCCGATCTGCTCGATCCGACCGTGGCTCATCACCACGATCCGGTCGGACATGGTGAGCGCCTCGTCCTGATCATGGGTGACGAAGAGGGCGGTGGTGCCGAGCCGCTGCTGGATTTCGCGGATCTCGCTGCGCATCTCCTCGCGCAGCTTGGCGTCGAGATTGGACAAGGGTTCGTCGAACAGCAGGATCGAAGGGCGAACCACGAGGGCGCGGGCCAGGGCCACCCGCTGCTGCTGCCCGCCGGACAGCTGCGCCGGCCTGCGGTCTTCCCGGCCCTCCAGGCGGACCATGGCGACCGCCTCGGCGACCCGCGCCGCGATTTCCATGCGGGGCAACCGCCGCATTTCGAGGCCGAAGGCGACATTCTGGGCGATGGTCATGTGCGGGAACAGCGCATAGCTCTGGAACACGAGGCCCATGTCGCGCTTGTGGGGCGGGACGGCGGTCAGATCCTGACCGGCGACCACGATCCGGCCACCACTCGTCGGCACGAGGCCGGCGATCATGCGCAGCGTGGTGGTCTTACCGCAGCCGGAGGGGCCGAGCAGGGCGACGAACTCGCCCTGCGCGACGTCGAGGTCGATGGCTTCGACCGCCAGGAAGTCGTGATACCGCTTGGTGAGGCCCTGGAGGGAGAGGTAGCCCTGTCCGGCCCTTGGCCCAGCGGCCGCAACGGTCATGTCGGTCGGCGCCTGGTGCATCATCGGTTCGCCTTTCGTCCGTTGCGTGGCGTCAGCGCGACAGCGGAAGCACGCGGCGGCGCCACTCCTCGGTGACCTTGTCGCGGACCTTGGCGACCGCGATCCAGTCGATCGGGACGACCTTGTCGAGCGACTTGAGGACCGTGCGGTCGATCGCGGCCGGATCGATATCGGCCTTGGCGTTGGTGGGCGCGTAGAACATCGTCTCGGTGAAGCGCTTCTGGGTTTCGGCGGAGAGGGCGTAGGCGATGAACTTCTTGGCCGCCTCGGCTTCGGGCGCGCCGTTGACCAGGCTGATGATGTTGACCTGGAAGGCGGTGCCTTCCGCAGGGATCGTCGCCTTCAGCTTGCCGCCGGAGGTGTCGGAGTTGACCTGCGCCCGTGCGTTCCAGCCGACGCCGATGGTGGCCTGGCCGGCGATGATCGGCGCGTAGACTTCGGGCTTCGGCTCCCAGGTCTGGACGTTCGGCGCGATCGGCGCCATCGCCTCCATGCCCTTGTCGAACAGGCCGTCGACACCGGGACCGCCGTTCTTGGCGTCGAGGATCATGACCAGTGAGGAGCCCTGGATGTCCGGAACGCCGGGGATCACCACCTTGCCCTTGGCGGCCTCGTCTGCCATGGCGAGATAGGATGTCGGCGCTTCGGGATAGGCGTCCGTGTTGTAGATGAGGACGAGGTTGTCGAAGGTGACCGCGACGCCAGCGACCTCCGCGAACCGCGCATTCGGATAGAGCTCGGAAACGACGGGCATGTTCTGCTCGTCGAGCTTGGTGTAGAGGCCTTCGTCCGATCCGACCTTGGCCACCGAAACGTCCATGATCACCACGTCAACCTGCGGGGCCGCCGCCTGGGCGCGCAATTGGCCGATCATCGCCGCCGAGCCCGGCTGGGGCGCGTAGTTGACCTTGATCCCCGGATTGGCTGCCTCGAACGGCGCGATGACCGCCTTGGTGTAGAGATCCTGGAACAGGCCGGTGTAGGCCATCACGGTGATTTCCTGGGCCGAGGCCGCGCCGGCCGAGACCATGGTGGCGAGCGCCACTGTCGTGTATGCGAAACGTCGAATGGTCATGTCGGCTTCCTTTCTTGCAGGAACATGCGGGTATCGGGCCTCTGGGGTCAGGTTCGACGGGCATCCACCATGGCGCGCGCGCCGGAGATGTCCGGCAGCTTCTCGCCGTTGCGCAGGCGTTCCAGAAGGACCAGTTCGGCCTCCTGCATGGCGATCGCCGTCTCCGCTACGGCGCGCGCCCGGCCGGGATCCAAGACCACCACACCGCTGTCGTCGCAGAGCACCGCGTCGCCCGGGTGCACCACCTGTCCGCCGACGGTGATCGGCACATTGATCGCGCCTTCGACGCCGAGCAGCTTGGTCGTGATCGAGGACGGCCCGCGGCACCACATCGGCAGGTCGACCCGCGCAATCTCGGAGAAATCCGTCGCCGGCCCGTCCACCACGCCCGCCTTCGCCCCGGCGAGCTTCATCGCATTGGTGATCACGCCGCCCCAGCAGGCGTGCCGTTGATCGCCGCAGCGGTCGACGAGGACGATGTCACCCGGACGGACCTCGGCCGTGAGCCAATGCAGGAGAGCGGAGTCCGCGTGCGGGATCCGGATCGTCACGGCCGTTCCTGCGATCCGCTTCATCGGCAGGACCGCCCGAATATCGCGGTCGACAAAGCCGGTATGGAGCACATGCCCGACGGTCGCTGTCTCCACGCGTTCGAGGAGGTCGACCAGATCGGCTGGGATGGAGGGCGGCATTGGCTGGATCGTGAACATGCGAGGCAACTCCCTTGGGCCCGGCAGCGGAAAGTCGGCGAGCGGCGTGGCCGACGGATCGGCCCGACCGACGAAGGCGCGGATCGCGATGCCGATGCACCGTGACCGGAACAACCGCGCACCAGCGTGTGCCCCCAACTGAAAAATGCCTACACTGCAATCATGATGTCGTTTTACAAGGCATGCACTGGCGCCTTCATGGACAGAAAGAAAAAGTCATAACTAACGCGAGCAAAGATGATGGTGCAGCCGCGTGGCTTGTCTTCAACAAGGCCTTGTCGACCCGCCGTTTGCTTCAGAAATACAATAGATGTATTTGGTGTTCGGCAAACACCAAATTTCTATGCGAAGCGATAAGGAAAACTGATCGTATTCCTGTCTGGCCGAGCCGGACGCCGCGGCCGCCTCCGAACTGAGCAGGAGACGGTCGCCTTCAGCCGATCGGCTGGCCGTCCGGACCGGAGGCCGCGAACGTGACGGCCACATCCGCGGCCATGGCGGCGATTGCCGCCGGCAGCGGATTGTCGGGTCGCTGGACATAGACGGCATGGAGCGGCATCGGCGCGAGTTCGGCGGCGACGTCGAGTTCGACCAGTTCGCCGCGCAGCACCGGATCGCGCACGACGGCCCGTGGAACGGCGGCGATGCCGGCGCCGCTGACTGCGAGGCGGATGATCGTGGCCAGCGAATTGGTGTTGTAGATGCGCACCTGGTCCGGCTCGATCCCCGCCGTCGTCAACAGCCGGATGATGGCGTGATAGGGTTGGGAGCCCTTCGAATATCCGATCAGCGGCTGGGCCAGGAGATCAGCGAGTTCCAATCGAGTGCCGGTTTGCGCCAGGACCGGCGCCGCGAACCAGCCGTAGTCGAGTTGCATCAGCTCGAGGTTGATCAGGTCCGGTCCGTGAACAGGGCCGACGATCAGCGCGAGGTCGATCTGTCGCTCGCCGAGTTGCCGGGCAACGGCCAGGCTGGTGTCGACGCCGAGATCCAGGCTGACGGCTGGATAGCGGTCCTTGAGCCGGTGAAGCAGGGCGGGCAGCCACGTGTAGACCACCGTATCGATGGTCCCGATCGAGATCGCCCCCCGCAACGCGTGACCGTCCCCGATCTGTTCGCGAAACTCGTGGGTGAGGCGGACGATCGCCTCCGCCCGGGCGAGCGCCTTCTCGCCGTCGGAACTGAGGCGCACCGTCCGTGGATCGCGGTCGAACAGCCGGACGCCAAGATCGCGCTCCAGCGTCGCGATCCGGTTCGAGACCGATGCCTGGGTGGTGTTGAGCCGCTCGGCCGCCGCCGAAAAACTCCTCAGCCGCGCCACCCAGAGAAAGGTTTCCAGAAAGCGGGTGTTCATCGCTGTCGGTCCGCAACCCGTCCCGCGCCGGATCCTCTCCGATAGACCTTGGAGGCGTCCGGTGTTTCAGTTTCAGGGTGTCGGAACGCGCCCTGTGGTCGCCACCATGCAAGAAAATAGCCAGAGCGCCGCATAATACTGCGGCCAATTTGCCACAAACGGGCGACCAGCGGCGTCGGATGATGCTGTTGCGGCGTATAGCCGGCGCTGATTCCGCATAAGCGAGTTGCATGCCAATTGAATGGCGACAGATGTAGCTGCGCAAGGGGCCGGAATGCTGGTGCAAAGTCTCGGATGATAGACTTGCTAAATTGAGCTTTCATATCGTGGCTGAACCCACCTCCCAGCACCGTGGCACCCCGCGACCTTGACCTGCTAGGTATTGGCGAAGCGAGCCCCGAGCCGATGCTGGCGACATTTCGGGAGATCCTGGCGCAGGACGTCGACGATGGCGTCTAGTTCGACGCTGACGCCCTTCGCGTCGACCGCATCCGAGAGGAACTGGACTCTGGCGGGCTCAGGCTTCGGGCGACGGCCTCGATCAGCGGCGCGCGGATCAGCCTGACGAAAGACATTGGCTTTGGCGATGCGCTGGAACCTGGTGCCGAAGAACTGGACTATCCGTCCATGTTGGACTTTCCCACGCCCCGACTGCGGGATTATGCGCGAGAGACCGTCATTGCCGAGAAATTCCAGGCGATGGTGGCACTCGGGCGGGCCAACAGTCGGATGAAGGACTTATACGAGATCTGGATACTCAGCCGGTGCTTCACCTTCGACGATGACAGGTTGCCGCGAGCGATTGCCGCCACCTTCACACGGCGCGCGACGGCGAAACCTCGCGACCTGCCGGATGCGCTGACACCGACCTTTGCCGAGGATGCACAGAAGCAGCGACAGTGGAGGGCTTTCGTCGGAGATGTCGCCCACGACCCGGGTGATTTCGAGACCGTCGTTCGAGACATCGGAGCATTCCTCATGCCCCAGGCGTCCTTGGCGGCGAGATTGCGATACGTGGTGGTGAGGATCCTTAACGCGGCCGGTTGAGTCGGTCACAGAGCGACGCGAGGTGCGAAAATCGTCCGACCGTCCTCGATAGTTGGCGAACGTCAGAAGTACTCTCGCGTTGATTACCCTTTAATATCAATACCGGAATTTTTCGACGACCCGAGCGTCGGCTTTTCGGGCCCGCAAAGGCGCTGCTGTTCGGGTCCGACGGTCGGACGCTGCTGCCCGCGCGCGCCGCCTGACCCCGAAGGCTGCCCGTGCGCGGCTGGACGGTTGGCGGCCGGGCGCTCGCGTGCGATCACGGCAGGAGGAGCGGTGCCGGTCCGGCCGGCGCGATGCCAAGGAGGACGAGATGCTGCAGGGAACGGTTTCGGTGGTCACCGGCGCGAGCCGCGGCATCGGCCGCGCCATCGCCGCCGGGCAGGCCGCCGCCGGCGCGACAGTCGCAGTGGTCGCGCGCAACCCGGAGGCGCTTGACGCCGTGGCCGCCGACATCACGTCAACCGGCGGCACCGCCGCTGCTTTCGCCGGGGACGTTTCCGACCGCGCCGACGTCGAGCGGATCTTCGCCGCGATCGCCGCGGACCTCGGCCCCGTCGACACGCTGATCAACAATGCGGGCGCGTTCGCGGCCATCGGTCCGCTCTGGGAGGTCGATCCCGACGCATGGTGGTCGGACATCGAGATCAATCTGAAGTCGGTCTTCCACTGCTCCCGCGCGGTGTTGCCGTCGATGCTCGCGCGTGGCCGCGGCCGGATCGTCACCATGATCGGCGGCGGCACCGTGCGGCCGATGCCCTACGGCTCCGGCTATTCCATCTCCAAGACCGGCACGCTCCGCTTCACCGAATGCCTCGCGGCCTCGCTGGAGGGCACCGGCGTCGTCTGCCTCGCAATGGACCCCGGCTTGGTCAAGACCGACCTCACCCAATACCAGGCGGACTCGCCCGCCGCCGCGCGATACATGCCCGGCGTCGTGGAGCGGCTTCGCACCGGCGACCACGTCCCGCCCGAGCGCGCCGCGCGCCTCGCCATCGCGATCGCCGCCGGCTGCTTCGACCGGATGGCCGGCCGGGCGATCGGCGCCACGGAGGATCTCGCCGCCGTCGAGGCATCGATCGACGCCATCCTGGCCGCCGACGAGCGGGTTCTCCGCGTCCCTGGCTTCGCGCCGCCGCCCCGGCCCGCCGGAGACGTTGCGCCATGAGACGACGCGCCATGACCGGACACCCGGCCCCCGCCGGGCCGTCCTGATCCTTCACCCCCGGCCGCGGCCAGGGCCTCCACGCCAGACCGAGGAGATCCACGATGACCGAACACCCGCCTGCAGAGCGCTTCCTCTACACCACCATGGGCCTGCTCCGCCGATCCGACCTCGGCATGATCCTGCCGCACGAGCACATCTTCGTCGACTTCCGCACCCCGGACCAACCCGGCTACGGCGAGGCCGATCCGGCCGACGTGGTGGCCGCCATCTCCCACCGGTTCGAGGAGATCAAGGCGCGCGGCATCACCGCCTTCGTGGAATGCACCCCGACGGGCGTCGGCCGCCGCGCCGACGTCGACCTTGCGGTTTCCTTGGCGACCGGCGTTCCGGTCGTCGTTCCGACCGGTAGCTACCGCGAACCCTGGGTCACGCCCTTCGTCCGCACCGCCGACGATGCCACCCTCGAGGCCTGGATGGTTCGCGAGCTCACCGAACGGTTCGACGAGGCGGATTTCCGCGCCGGCTGGATCAAGCTCAGCGCCGGCGACGACGCGATCTCTCCGCTGGAGGAGCGCATCCTGCGCGCCGCTGCCCGCGCTGCCGCCCGCACCGGCGCCGTGATCGGGAGCCACACCATGCGCGGCCGCGTCGCGCTGCAGCAGATGGACATCATCGAGGACGAGGGCTACACGGCGAACCGCTTCATCTGGATCCACACTCAGAAGGAGACCGACCTCGGCTTCCACGACGCGGCCGTCGCCCGCGGCGCGTGGATCGAATACGACCACGTCTCCCGCGATCCCGACGAGGAGGTCAAGGCCTTGATTCTGCGCGCCCTTGACGCCGGCCACGCCGACAACCTTCTGATCAGCCACGACGTCGGCTGGTACGATCCAGCCAAGCCCGGCGGCGGCAACCAGCGCCCCTACACGCATCTGTCCGACGTTATGATGCCGCTGCTTCGCCAAGCCGGCGTTGACGAGGCCACCTTGAAGCGCCTCACCGAGGACAATCCGTTCCTTGCCTACGCGCGGCCGGCGTGAGCGGCTGGTTTGTCAGTCCGCGGGTCATCTGCACACGGGCAGATGGCCAGGATCCATGTATGGATCAGCAATCAGGACAGGGGTCGTCGGCATTCGATACACGGAAAATCGATTGTCGAGGAGTGGGTCCCGCCAGCGGTCAGAGCGAAGCGGCCGCGCGGGCGGCCTGATCGTAGTGGCCCGACAGCGTCCGGATCCGGCGGGCAAGATCGGATAGCATCTGTCCTTCCAATCCAGTCGACAGGACGCTGTCGACGAGGAGGGACTCGCGGACCTCCGCGTAGCGCCGGCACGCGACTTCGCCGGCAGGCGTGATCGCGGCCACCTTCTCTTTGCCACGGCGCCCGCCCTTCACAAGCTTCATCCGTTCCAGCTTCTTCAGCGCATAGGCGACCGTATGCGTGTCCTCGATGTTGAGGACGAGGCAGATGTCCGACAGCGTCTTCGGCTTGTTGCGGTGGTTGACGTTGTGGAGAACGATCACGTCGAGGACCGACAGGTCTGGCACGCCCGACGCCGCCATGCACCGCACGACCCAGCGCTGGAAGGCATGGGTGTACATGACCATCGCGAACTCGATCTCGGACAGGGCAGGCATCCCGCCGGCCGCGAGGTGGCCAGACGAGACGATCGGGCCGAGATCGGCCTTGTTCCAGGAGGGCTCATCAGGGTCGCCGGTCATTTCGCCCCCAGCATTCGGTCGGGTAGCCAAGTGACGATCTCGGGAGCCACGGTCACCAGGACGACAACCGCGACCATGCCGGCGAAGAACGGCAGGGAGGCGACAGCCACGTAGCCCATGCTCCGCTTCGTCAGGGATTGCAGAACGAAAAGATTGAAGCCGACAGGGGGCGTGATCTGCGCCATCTCCACGACGAGGACGATGAAGATGCCGAACCAGAGCAGATCGATGCCGGCTGCCTGAACGGCCGGGAGGATCACCGAGGTGGTGAGAACGACCATCGAGATCCCGTCGACAAAGCATCCCATGATGATGAAGACGACGGTCACGGCCGCGATCAGGGCGAACTGGGAGAGTTCCATGTGGGAGATCCAGTCCGCGAACAGGCGGGGCAGTCCGGTCAGTCCCATCGCGGTCGACATGAAGGCGGCGCCGGTCAGGATGAGCCCAATCATGCAGGAGGTCCTGACCGCCCCGGTCACGCTCTGCCAAAAGGTCTCGCGCGTCAGACCGCCGGTGGCCGCCGCCAGGACAAGCGACCCGACGACGCCGAGCACGGCCGATTCGGTCGGTGTCGCATAGCCGCCGTAGATCGAGCCGAGCACCAGGACGATCAGCAGAACCGTCGGGATCAGGCGACGGGAGGCGGACATCTTCTCGATGAAGGTCATCGGCGGATCGGCAGGCGGGATCCGCTTCGGCGCCCAGAGCGCATAGAGCATGACGATGCCGGAGAAGATCACCATCAGCAGGATGCCAGGCACAACCCCGGCGATGAACAACCTGGCGATCGAGACCTGCGCGGCGACGCCATAGACAATCATGATGATCGAGGGCGGGATCAGGAGCCCGAGCGTGCCAGATCCGGCGAGCGAGCCGACGACCATGAAGTCGTCGTAGCCACGTCGGCGCAGTTCCGGGATGGTCATCTTGCCGATCGTGGCGGCGGTCGCCGCCGAGGAGCCTGAGATCGCCGCGAAGATGCCGCAGCCATAGACGTTGGTGTGCAGAAGCCGGCCCGGCAGGCGCTGCATCCAGGGGGCGAGCCCTTTGAACATGTCCTCGGCAAGCCGGGAGCGGAATAGGATCTCGCCCATGAGGATGAACATGGGCAGTGCGGTCAGCGACCAGGAATTGGTGGCGCCCCAGACGGTCTGGCTGAACATGAGACCGGCCGGACGGGTGGTGAAGAACTCGATGGCGACCCACCCGACCGCGGCGAGGGCCGCGCCGATCCACAGGCCGCCGGCCAAGAAGCCGAACAGGCAGAGCGCAAGGATGGTCGCGACGGTGGCCGGATCCATGGAGAACCCTTCAGCGTTCGAAAGTGAGCGCGTCCTCGGCCGAAGCCGCCGCATGGACGAGGTAGGAGGGTGTCGCGCCCCGAAGCATGCCGATAAGATCCTCCAGCAGTGCGATCGCGAAGGTGCCCAGACCGAGAGGCATAGCGAGCTGCGGGATCCACAAGGGAATGGCGATCAGACCCTGCGCGACGTCGTGAAAACGCCAGCTGTCCCAGACAAGCCGGCCGCACCAGAAGGTTGCCCAGGCGACCGCCGTGAAGCCGAGCGCGAGGAGCAGGACCTCCAGACCGTGCCGGACGCGACCCTTCAGTCGATCGACCATCAGTCCGACCCGGATGTGCTCGCCACGCCGATAGGCGGGGGCCAGACCGAGGAACAGGACGGCGACGAGGCCATAGCCCGAGACGTCGTCCGCAGCCGGAACCTGCCCCCCAGAGACGCGGAGCGAGACATCGGTCACGATGATGCCGACCATAGCGATCAGGGCCAGGCCGGAGAGAATCTCCATGGCCGTATAGAGGGGTTGAAGCGGGCTCTTCACGAACAGGCCTCCGACGTATGGCGGGACACGGCGGGGCGGACAGCCGTCGCGCGCGGCGGCGGCCATCCGGCGATCACTGGCGATAGGCGTCGATGATGGCCTTGCCGTCGGGGCCGGCTTTTTCAGCCCACTCGGCCGCCATGGTCTCGCCGATCTTGGCGAGCTCCTGCGTCATGGCCGCGGTCGGCGGTCCGACCGTGATGCCCTTCTCGGCCATGGTCTTCTTGAAGCCGTCGTTGAGTTCCTCGGACTTGGCCCAGCCACGCGCCTCGGCGGCTGCGGCGGCGGCCATCACGGCCGTGCGGTCAGCCTCGGACAGGGTGTCGAAGGCGGCCTTGCTGGCAAAGACGATGTTCTGCGGCAGGAAGGCCTGCGTATCGTAGTAGTGGGTCAGGTAGTCCCACGCCTGGGTGTCGACCCCGGTCGCGCCGGATGTGATCATGGCGTCGGCGAGACCGGCGCGGAACGCCTGCGGCACTTCGGCCTGCTGGACAGTCACCGGGGAGGCGCCGAGCAGTTCGGCAAAACGGGCCGTTGCGGGATTGTAGGCGCGGAACTTGGTGCCGGCGAGGTCGCCGAGCGACCCGATCGCCTTCTTGGCGTAGATGCCTTGCGGCGGCCAGGCGACCGAATAGAGCAGCACCATGCCCTGCGCGTCCAGTCGCGCGCTGACGTAGGGCTTGGCGACTGACCAGAGCTTCTGCGCGTTATCGTAACTGGTGGCGAGGCCGGGAATGGCGTCGAAGGCAAACACCGGATCCTCGTTGCCGAGCGACGAGACCAGCACCTCGCCGATCTGCACCGATCCCGACTGCACCCCGCGCTTGATCTCCGGCGCCTTCATCAGCGAGGCGTTGGAGTGGAGGGTGATCTTCAGCCGTCCCTCGGTCGCAGCGGCGACCTCGTCGACGAACTGACGGTTGTTGATGGTGTGGAAGTTGCCATCGGGGTAGGGGGTCGGCATGTCCCACACCGCGTCGGCGGCGGCCGCGCCACTAACGGTGAGAGCCAGAACTGCGGCGGCGACGGCTGAAATCACGTTCGACATCTACAATCTCCATCGGGTGGCATTTCGCGTAACCGCGACCGCTTCAAGGTTCCATCACTGATCCGTATTGTCAACAATTTGACGGCGTTTTATTGTCATATTGTCAGCACATTTTACATAGGAGATAAGAATGGCCGGACCTCGCTGGGACTTCTGGATCGACCGCGGCGGCACCTTCACCGACGTGATCGGTCGCGATCCCAACGGCCGCCTGCATGCTTCGAAGCTCCTGTCCGAGAACCCAGGCGCCTACTCCGACGCGGCGGTCGCCGGTATCCGCGGCCACCTCGGACTCGGTCCGCGCGAGCCGATCCCGTCGGGCCTCGTCGGCGAGGTGCGCATGGGCACCACGGTCGCCACCAACGCGCTGCTCGAACGCAAGGGCGAGCCGACGGTCCTCGTCACCACCAAGGGCTTCGGCGATGCCCTCGCGATCGGCTACCAGGACCGTCCGGACATCTTCGCCAAGGCGATTGGCAAGCCCGACGCGCTCTACGGCCGTGTGATCGAGGTCGACGAGCGGATCCGGGCCGACGGCACGATCGAACGGCCGCTCGATCTGGCGGCCGCACGGCGCGACCTGGAAGCGGCCCGCGACGCCGGATACGCGTCGGTCGCGATCAGCCTCATGCACGGCTACCGCCAACCGGCGCACGAAGCCGCACTTGCCGAAATCGCGGATGATCTCGGCTTCGCGCAGGTCTCGGTCGGCCATCGGGTCTCGCCCTTGATCAAGCTCGTCGGCCGGGGCGACACCACGGTCGTCGATGCCTATCTCTCGCCGATCCTCGCCCGCTACGTCCGGCAGGTCGCCGACGAACTGGACGTGCCCCGGTCGGGGATCCGACTGATGTTCATGATGTCGTCGGGCGGGCTCACCGCCGCCAACCTCTTCCGCGGCAAGGACGCGGTGCTCTCGGGCCCCGCCGGCGGCGTCGTCGGGCTGGCGGAGACCGGCCGGTCGGCGGGGTTTCGCGAAGTCATCGGCTTCGACATGGGCGGGACCTCCACCGACGTCGCCCACTATGCCGGCAGCTTCGAGCGGGCGTTTGACACGGAAGTCGCCGGCGTGCGCATCCGATCGCCGATGATGCTGATCAATACGGTTGCCGCGGGCGGCGGTTCGGTCCTGCACTTCGATGGTTCGCGATTCAAGGTCGGTCCCGATTCCGCCGGGGCCGATCCGGGACCGTCCTGCTACCGCCGCGGTGGACCGCTGGCCGTCACCGACGCGAACGTCATGGTCGGCAAGCTGCTGCCGGACTTCTTCCCCGCCATCTTCGGCCCGGCACGGAACGAACCACTCGACGCCGAAGCGGTGCGGACCGGTTTCGCGGCGCTGGCTGCGGCGGTCGGCGACGGACGCAGTCCCGAGGAGGTGGCGGACGGGTTCATCGAGATCGCGATCGCCAACATGGCGGAGGCGATCAAACATATCTCGGTCCAGCGCGGCTTCGACGTCACGGCCTATGCGCTGAACTGCTTCGGAGGAGCGGGCGGCCAGCACGCCTGCCTCGTCGCGGACGCGCTTGGCATGGCCCGGGTGCTGATCCACCCCATGTCCGGGCTCCTGTCCGCCTACGGCATGGGCCTCGCCGACATTCGTGCAGGCCGCGTTCAGGCCTGCGGCGAAACGCTGGAGACCGCCGGACCGGCGATCGAGGCGATCGGGGAGCGGCTGGGAGCAGTCTGCCGGGCGGAGGTGGAAGCCCAGGGTGTCGCGGCGGGTCTCCTCACCACCCACGTCCGGGCCTACATTCGCTACCAAGGCACCGATACGACAATCGAGGCGCCGGCCTACACCGTTTCGGGCGACGGAACCCGGACCGACCATCGCCCGGCGATGCGCGAAGCCTTCCTCGAAGCCCACAAGGCCCGGTTCGGTTTCGTCGACCACGACAAGCCGCTGGTCGTCGAGTCGGTGTCGGTGGAGACGATCGGCGGCGGCGCCGCTTTCGTCGAAATGGAGCGCCCCGAGACCGCCTCCGGAGAGCCGGTCCCAGCCGCCCGCACACGGTTCTTCAGCCGCGGCGCCTGGCATGAAGCGCCGGTGGTCCGGCGCGAGGCGATGGCACCGGGCCATGTGGTTGCGGGGCCTGCGATCGTCATCGAAGCCAACCAGACTATCGTGGTCGAGGAGGGCTGGCGGGCGAAGCTGACCGGCAAGGATCACCTCGTGCTCGACCGGGTGGGCGCCATGACCCGGTCGAAGGCGGTCGGGACCGAGGCGGACCCGGTGATGCTCGAGATCTTCAACAGCCTTTTCATGTCGATCGCCGAACAGATGGGCGTCACGCTGCAAAACACCGCCTATTCGGTGAACATCAAGGAGCGGCTCGACTTCTCCTGCGCCGTGTTCGACCGGACAGGCGCGCTCGTCGCCAACGCCCCCCACATGCCGGTCCATCTCGGATCGATGGACAAGTCCGTGGAAACGGTAATCGTCCAGAACCCGGAGATCCATCCGGGCGACGTGTTCGCCCTCAACGCCCCCTACAACGGCGGCACGCATCTCCCCGACATCACGGTTTGCACGCCGGTCTTCGACGAGGCCGGCGAGGCGATCCTGTTCTGGGTCGCGAGCCGTGGCCACCACGCCGACGTCGGCGGCATCGCGCCGGGGTCCATGTCGCCGCTCGCCACCCGCATCGAGGAGGAGGGCGTCTACATCGACAACTTCAAGCTCGTCGACCGCGGACACTTCCGCGAGCGCGCGCTCGTCGACCTGCTGACCGGCGGGCATTATCCGGTGCGCGACGTGGTGCAGAACGTCAACGACCTGAAGGCACAGATCGCGGCCAACGAGAAGGGCGTCGCCGAGATCCGACGGATGATCACCCATTTCGGTCTCGACGTGGTAGAAGCCTACATGGGACACGTCCAGGACAACGCGGCCGAAAGCGTGCGCCGCCTGCTGGATCGCCTTTCGGACGGCACGTTCGAGCTGGAGATGGACCAGGGCTGCCGGATCCGCGTGGCGATCACCGTCGACAAGGCTGCCCGGGAGGCAACCGTCGACTTCACCGGGACGAGCCCGGAGCGCGCCGACAACTTCAACGCCCCGGCCCCGGTCACGCGCGCGGCGGTGCTCTACGTGTTCCGCGTCATGGTCGACGACGACATCCCCATGAATGCCGGCTGCCTGCGACCGGTGAGGATCGTGGTCCCCGAGGGGACCATGCTTTCGCCATGCTTCCCCGCGGCGGTGGTCGCCGGCAACGTGGAGGTCAGCCAGGCCGTCACCAACGCGCTCTTCGGGGCGCTCGGCGCGATGGCCTGCAGCCAGGGCACCATGAACAATCTCACATTCGGCAACGATCGTTACCAGTACTACGAGACGATCTGCTCCGGTTCGCCCGCGGGACCGCACTGGGACGGCGCCGACGCCGTTCATGTCCACATGACCAATTCCCGCCTCACGGATCCGGAGATCCTGGAGACGCGCTTCCCGGTGCTGCTGGAGTCCTTCGAGATCCGCCCCGGCTCGGGCGGCAAGGGGCGGCACAAGGCGGGTGACGGCACACGACGCACCATCCGCTTCCTGGAGACCATGGACTGCGCCGTCCTCTCCGGTCACCGACGCGTCCGTCCATTCGGCATGGCGGGCGGCGAGGCGGGCCAATGCGGCACCAATCTCGTCCGCCGCCTGGACGGGTCGGTGGAGGATCTCGGCGGCTGCGGCCAGACCCGGCTGGAACCTGGCGAGGCCATCATCGTGGTGACGCCGACCGCCGGCGGCTACGGCAAGGCGTGACCGGCAGCCTCCGGAGTGACCTGCGCCCCCCGATCAGGCTGAGTTGTCTGGTCGTTTCATCGGGATCGTTCTTCGCCGCACCGGAATGTCGACGCCCGCGGCGGCGGTCCGGATGTGTGCGGCGGCGCGGCGCTGGCCGGGCAGCCGTACGTTCGGCTGATCCGTGATCGCGCTGAACTGGCGGGCAAGGCGGGTGTCCGAGGCTGGACCGGCGATCGGGCCTGGATCGAGAGCCATGAACACGCGGCCGGTCCGTTGGCGGTCCGCCATTGGGTTTCCCGAAGGGCGAGAAGAATAGGTTCGGTGCGCGCTACGTAATCTGAGCGCGCTCGAAAGAATGCCTAAACCTGATTATCGCATCTTCCAAGGCCCTTGTGCGAAAGTCACCACCCATTGTGTTGGATAGCCGCCAGGACAGAACCCGCGGGCTGTACCAGTCCCTGATGGCAACGATGCCACAAGGCCCGCCTCATGGAGATGTACGTGATGTCTTGGGGTGCCCGCACCGACATTCTTAACCGCTCGTAGATCGCCGCGAACCCGACCGGTTGCTCGCACGCCGGACATTGCCAGCACCACTGGTCCGGGCGATCATCATACTTGTGCCGCGTCGTCGCTTAACTGCCGTTCCGAGCCAGTTCGACAGCCTTGGTCGTCAGGTCGACACGAAACGACGCGAGGCTGAACACGCCGGAGCGTTTCTCCATCGGCCAAGGCGTCCAATCTGGTCGAAGAACGCTCCGGACCGCCGTGGTCCCAAGACCCTGGAGAAGCGAGATGCCCGAGTCTCCCAGAATCTATCCCACCTTCCGCTACCGGGACGCTGCCTCGGTCATGGCTTGGCTGTGCGAGACCGTGGGCTTCACCGTCCATGCTCGGTACCCGGAAGACGGCCCGGTCGCCCATGCCGAGCTGGCCTATGGATCATCGATGATCATGCTCGGCACCGTGCGGGATGACGCTTATGGCGCGCTCGTCGGCAGACCGGGCCAGGATGGCGGCAAGGCGGTCTATGTGGCCGTGGACGATGTCGATGCACTGCATGACCGGGTCGTCCGTTCTGGCGTCACCATCGAGGAGGGGCTCGTCGATCGCGACCACGGCAGCCGGGAATTCCTCTGCCGCGATCCGGAAGGCAACCTGTGGTGTTTCGGCACCTATTGGCCAAAGCGGGACTAGGAACGACCGCTCGAACCCGGACGATGCACGGCTGACGGCTGCCCCCGAAACACCGCGACGGCGGGGGAGGGACGCCGCGGCGTTCTCGTCGCGTCGTCAGGCGGAGGCGCCGGCAAGGAGCGTGAAGCCCACATCCACCTTCCGCTCGACGGTCTCGCCTCTCAGGCGGCGCAAGATCTGGTCGGCCGCGCGCCGGCCGATCTCGTGACGGCCGGAACTGATGGTGGTGAGCGGGACAGGCAGAGCCTGACCGATCTCCAGGCCGTTGAACCCGGCGAGCGCCACGTCCGCCGGAACCGACAACCCGGTCCCGATGCAGTGGTACATGCCCCCGACTGCCAGATCGTCGTTGGAATAGTAGATCACATCCGGACGCTCCGGCATCGCCGCGAGCAAGCGCTCGGTTCCGGTGCGGCCGAGGGTGACCGAAGAGGGCTCCTGGAGGATCATCTCGCCGGCGAGCGCGTGGCCGCACTCGGCAAGCGCCGACCGAAATCCCTCGAAGCGCCGGCCGGCCCGCCGGTCGCGGGCGATGTCGTGGCCGACGTAGGCGAAGCGACGGTAGCCCCGGCCACTCAGGTAGTAGGCCATCGCACGGCCGCTGGCGGTCTGGGAGATGCCGACCGCCATATCGATCGGCTCGACGTCCACATCCATGATCTCGACGACGGGCAGGTTGGCGGAGCGCAGGAGCGCAATGCCACGCTCGGACAGTCCGGCGCTGGCGAGCACGATGGCGGCGGGGCGCCACGCCAGCAGCGCCTCGAGCAGGTGCTCCTCCCGGTCCGGGTCATAGTTGGAGATGCCGAGGACCGGGTGGAAACCGGCCTCCTCGAGCACCTCTTCAAGGCCTTTCAGCACATCCGGAAAGACCACGTTGGCAAGAGACGGAAGGACGACGCCGACCTGGTTGGACGGCCCGCCGGCCAGCGAACCGGCAAGCCGGTTGCGCACATAACCCAGCTTGCGCG
This sequence comes from Mongoliimonas terrestris, assembly GCF_001927285.1. GTDB lineage: Bacteria > Pseudomonadota > Alphaproteobacteria > Rhizobiales > Pleomorphomonadaceae > Chthonobacter > Chthonobacter terrestris. Next base: position 171,581 of record NZ_MSIG01000006.1, read on the forward strand.
CCGCCTCCTGAACGCGGGCGGTGGTCTCTGGGAGGACGTGGGCTTCGCCGCGCAGCGCGCGGGACGCGGTGATCTCGCTCACGCCGGCTTCCCTGGCGAGGTCCCGCAAGGTCGGCCGCGGCCGACCCGAAAATGTGGATGCGTCGTCCAGCGCCAAACTACCCTCTCCGAGCACCGCCAAGGTCATGGCCCAGGTCATCGCCCGAACAACCTTACACCCCGCCTGATGGCGATCAATACGGGCACAGGCTGTCTGTAATCGCAACGCCCATGGTGACAGCGCTACCATAACCTGAGCTAAGAAGTCTGTCTCATCTCCAATATGGTGCGATTTTTCGGGTTCTGTATGGAAATCCAGATTGACAGCGCTGTCACATACTGTAGAAAACGACAAGCACGGGGGAAGGTTGATGCAGATTCTCGTCACAGGGGCGACCGGATTCATCGGCCGCTTGGTCATGGCCGAATTGGCCGCGCGAACGACGCTCCAGATCGATGGGGTGGACCAGCCTATCGACACGATCTTGGCGGCAGACCTCGATCAAGCGGCGCTGGAAGGTCTGAAGGCGGCTGATGATCGCGTCCGGCCGCTGGCGGGCCCCTACGGGGATGCTGCGACGATCGCGGCGATCGAGGCGGCACAGCCGGGCCTCGTCATCCATCTGGCTTCGGTGGTGAGTTCGGCCGCGGAGGCGGACTATGATCTCGGCATCGAGGTGAACCTCGCCGGGCTCGTCCGCCTCGTGCAGGCCTGCCGCCGGTTTGCGGAACCGCCCGTCTTCGTCTTCACGTCGTCCGTCGCCGTCTTCTCGGCCCCGGGCAACGGTGCGCTCACAGACGACGACGTTCCGGTGCCGCGCTCGTCCTACGGCGCCCAGAAGCTGATGGGCGAGATTCTGGTGCGCGATGCCAGCCGGCGCGGGATCGTGCGAGGCCGGTCGATCCGCTTCCCGACCATCGCGGTGAGGCCGGGCGCGCCGAACCGGGCGGCGTCCAGTTTCGTCAGCGGCATCATCCGCGAACCGCTTGCCGGCGTTCCGGCCCGGCTGCCCGTTGGGACGGAGACCCGGCTCCATCTTGCCTCGCCGGAAGCCGCGCTGGGCTCGATCCTGCGGGCAGCCGCCCTCGTGCAGGCGTCGCTGGGAGGCGAGACCACCATCACCCTGCCTGGCCTCAGCCTGTCGGTCGCGGACATGATCGAGGGACTTCGCGCGGTCGCGGGCGACGATGCGGTCGCGCTCATTCAGCACGAGCCGGATCCGGCGATCGAGGCCATCGTGCTGACCTGGCCCGGCTCCATCGCCACGCCGCGCGCGGTCTCGCTCGGCTTTGACGTCGATCGCACCTTCGCCGACCTGGTGAAGGGGCACGTCGCACGGACCTGAAGTCCGCATCACAGAATCCTGGTCCGAGGACGTTCGGCAGGTCGGTACCCGGTTCGTTCGCTTGCGCTCTGGCCCGTCGAACTCCTGTTGGGGAATTGAGGACATGTCGCATCGGGTCATGGCTGTCGCGGGTCTCGGCTCCATGGGGCACGGGATTGCACTCTCGCTCCTGAGCGCCGGCCACACAGTCTACGGAGCAGACGTGAACCGGGACCGCGTCTCCCGGCTCGTTGCCGCCGGCGGGCGGGACGGCACCGCCACGGTGGTGTCGGCGGACATCGACACGCTGGTGGTCGTCGTCCTGAACGCGGCGCAGGTCGAGGCGGTGCTCTTCGGTGCCCAGGGCTGGGTCTCGCGCCTGAAGCCTGGTGCGGTAATCATCGGATCCACCACCGTTGCGCCGGACTTCGCGCGGCGGATGGCGGACCAAGTGGAAGGCGCCGGTCTGCATTACCTCGATGCGCCCATTTCCGGCGGTGCGGCCCGCGCCGCGGAAGGCCGCCTGTCCGTCATGGCGTCCGGCAGTCCGGCCGCGTTTGCGGCCGCCGAACCGGCCCTCGCCGCCATCGCCGAGACGGTGCATCGCCTCGGCGACGTGGCCGGAACCGGTTCGGCGATGAAGGCGGTCAACCAGCTGCTCGCGGGCGTGCACATCGCCGCGATGGGCGAGGCCCTCGCGTTCGCCGTCTCGCAGGGGCTGGAGCTCGGCCGCGTCGTGAAGGTGATCTCCGGGTCGGCCGGCACATCCTGGATGTTCGAGAACCGCGCACCGCACGTGGTGGACGGCGACTACGCGCCCCGCTCCGCCGTGGGGATCTGGCCGAAGGACCTCGGCATCGTGGCCGAGATCGCCGCCCGTGCCGGCCTGCCGGTGCCCATGACCGAGACGGCGCTCGCGCGCTTCCGCGCCGCCGCGGAGGCCGGGTTCGGGGCCGAGGACGATGCGGCTGTCACCAAGATCTATGCACGCGAAGGCAGGCTCAAGCTGCCAGGAGAGCCCTGATGCTACTCGGCTGTATCGGCGACGACTTCACCGGGAGCTCGGACCTCGGCAACACGCTGACCAAGGCCGGCATGCACACGGTCCAGTATGTGGGCGTGCCGCGCGGGCCGGCGGCGCCGGACGTGGAAGCGGGCGTCATCGCCTTGAAGTCGCGGTCGATCCCGGTCGCCGAAGCGGTGTCCCTGTCGCTCGCCGCATTGGACTGGCTGCGCGCCCAGGGCTGCCGGCAATTCCTGTTCAAATACTGCTCCACCTTCGATTCCACCCCGGAGGGCAACATCGGGCCGGTCGCCGAAGCCTTGGCCGATGCGCTCAATGCGGACCGGGTGATCGTCTGCCCGGCGTTTCCGACAGCCGGGCGCTCCGTCTACCAGGGTCATCTGTTCGTGCGGGACCGGCTCCTGAACGAGAGCGGCATGGAGCACCATCCGCTTACGCCCATGACCGATCCGGACATCCGGCGTTGGCTCGGCCTGCAGACCCGCGGCAGCGTCGGCCTCGTCGGCGCGGCCGACGTGCTCGCCGGGCCGGCGGCGATCCGCGAGGCAGTGGCGCGGGAAATGGCGGCCGGGCATCGGCTGATGGTCGCCGACGCCATGCGGGACGCCGACCTGATGGCGCTTGGCGCCGCTGCCGCCGATCACCGTCTGATCACCGGCGGGTCGGGCATCGCCATGGGCCTGCCGGCGAGTTTCGCCGCGCGGGGCGAACTCGCCGGCGGCCTTTCCGGCTGGCGCGGCGAGGCGGGACCGGCCGCCGCGCTGTCCGGCTCCTGCTCGACCGCGACCCGCGAGCAGGTCCGTCGGCACCGGGAGGCCGGTCACCCGCAGTTCGAGATCACCGCCGAGGCGGTGATGGCCGGCGCGGTGACCGCTGCGGACATCGCCGCCTGGGTGGCGGCCAATCCGGGATTGCCGCTCGCCTATTCGTCCGCCGATCCGGCGACGGTGCTGGCGGCGCAGGAGCGCTACGGCCGCGAGATCATCGCGGGGCGCATGGAGGCGCTGTTCGCCGAGGCCGCCCGGGCGCTCGTCGCCGGCGGCGTGCGGCGGCTGATCACGGCAGGCGGGGAGACCTCCGGTGCCGTGGTGGAAGGCCTCGGCCTCGACCAGCTCCGCATCGGCCCGGAAATCGATCCCGGCGTGCCGATCGTTCGGGCCGGGCCGGACCTGCTCCTCGCCCTGAAGTCGGGCAATTTCGGCGCGCCGGATTTCTTTGCCAAGACGGCCGCCATGATGACCGAGGGGGCGGCATGAGCGACGCCAAGCTGCGCGAGGACATCTGCTTCTGGGCCGCGTCGCTTTTCGCCCGCGGTCTCACGGGCGGCGCGTCCGGCAACATCTCGGTGCGCACCGAGGACGGCGGGCTCCTGGTGACGCCGACCGGCGCGAGCTTCGGCCGGCTGGATCCCGCGCGGCTCAGCCGGTTCGATGCCGCCGGGCGACATGTCGACGGCGATCCGCCCACCAAGGAAATGCCGCTGCACGCGGCCTTCTACGAGACCCGCACGAAGACCGGGGCGGTGGTGCACATCCACTCCACCCATTCGGTGGCGCTGTCCATGCTGCCGGACGCCGATCCGGACCAGTTCATTCCGCCGCTGACGCCCTATGCCATCATGCGGCTCGGGAAGGTGCGGCTGCTGCCCTTCTTCGTCCCGGGCGATCCGGCCATGGGGGACGCGGTGCGCGGCCTCGCCGGGCGGCGCTCGGCCGTCATGCTGGCACACCATGGGCCGGTGGTCGCCGGAAAGGAACTTGAGGCCGCCGTCTACGCCATGGAAGAATTGGAAGAGACGGCCAGACTCGCGCTTCTCTTGCGCGGGACCGGTCACCGGACCCTGTCGGCCGACGAGGTCGCCCGCGTGGTGACCAAATACGATGTGGAGTGGGACTGAATGCTGTTCTCCGCCAACCTGGGCTTTCTCTTCACCGATCGGCCGCTCCCGGACGCCATTCGGGCGGCTGCCGCCGCTGGCTTCGACGCGGTGGAATGCCACTGGCCCTACGAGGTGCCCGCCGAAGACGTGAAGGCGGCGCTCGCCGAGACCGGTCTGCCCATGCTCGGCCTCAACACCCGGCGTGGACGCCCGGGCGAGAACGGCCTTTCGGCGCTCCCCGGCCGGGAGGCGGAGGCGCGAGAGGAGATCGATCGCGCGCTCGCCTACGCCCTTGTTATCGGGGCCGCCAACGTGCACGTGATGGCCGGGTTCGCCGCAGGGCCGGACGCCGCCGCAACCTATCGGGCGAACCTCACCTACGCCTGTGACGCCGCTGCCTCAGCCGGGATCACCATCCTCATCGAGCCGCTGAACCACTACGACGCGCCGGCCTATCACATCGGCCGGACGGACGAGGCTATGACGGTCATCGAGGCGGTCGGCCGGCCGAATCTGAAGCTGATGTTCGACGCCTATCACGTGCAGATCATGGAGGGCGACCTGACGCGGCGCCTCCGCGCGCTGCTGCCGATGATCGGCCATGTCCAGATCGCCTCGGTGCCGGATCGCGGCGAACCGGACGAAGGGGAGGTGGATCTCCTGTTCGTGCTGAAGGCCTTGAAGACGCTCGGCTGGACGGCCCCTGTCGGGGCCGAATACAAGCCCCGCGCAGGGACGGAAGCGGGCCTAGGCTGGCGCGCCCGCTTCCGTGCGGCACTGGCGGATTGACCGCCGCCGGGTCGGACAACGTAGCTCCCGTGTAACGCAACGTAGCGCCGGATTCAGACGACGTTGCGCGGCGTGCCGGCTACGTAAGCCTCGATGTTGCCGATCAACTGATCCGCGAGCGCCTGCTGGGCCTCGTTCGACGCCCAAGCCACATGCGGTGTGACGATGACGTTCGGGCGCGCCGCCATCCGCATCAGCGGACCGTCGGCGGGGGGCGGTTCGGGCATGGTGACGTCGATGCCGGCACCCGAGACGAGGCCTTCGTCGAGGGCCGTCTCCAGGTCATCCTCGACGACGATGCCGCCGCGGGCGGTGTTGATGATCAGCGGCTGGCGCTTCATGCGGCGGAAGGCCGCCATGCCGATCAGGCCCTCGGTGTCCGCCGTCAGCGGGCAGTGCAGGGTGATGATGTCGGACTCGCCGATCAGGTCTTCGAACGACACGAGGTCCGGGGTGCTGGCGGGTGCCCAGGGATCGTAGAGACGGACCACCATGTCGAACGCCCGGCCGATCGCCGCCACCCGGCTGCCGAGGACGCCGGCCCCGACGATGCCGAGGCGCTTGCCGCCGAGGTCGCGGATCGGGGCATCGAAGAAGCAGAACTGGCCCGACCGTTGCCAGGCGCCGTCGAGGACGGCGGCGCGGTAGGGGACGATCGCGCGCTGCAGGGCGAGGATCAGCGCGAAGGTGTGTTCCGGAACCGTGTGAACCGCATAGCCGCGGATGTTCACGACCGTGATCCCGCGCGCCTTGGCGGCCTCCTTGTCCACGCAGTCGGTGCCGGTCGCCGCGACGGCGACGAGCTTCAGCGCGGGCAATTGCTCCATCGCCTCGGCGGTGAGGCGGACCTTGTTGAGGACGACGATGCTGGCGTCGCGGCATCGGGGCACCACCTGGTCGGGCGCGGTGCTGTCGTAGGCCGTCCACGCATGGTCGAAGGCCGGACGCCGCAGCGTCACCTGCGGCGCGAGGGTCTCGTTGTCGAGGAAGACGATGTTCTCCATGATGACGGGACCGATCCTCTCAGAGTTGGCGCTTCGCCGCGGCCACGACGGCATCCACGGTGATCCCGAAATGCCGGAACAACGCCTCCGGCGGGCCGGACGCGCCGAAGCCGGACATCCCAACGAAGGCGCCCTCGGCGCCGAGCCAGCGGTCCCAGCCGAACCGCACGGCCGCCTCGATGCCGATCCGCACGGTGCCGGGCTCCAGGACGGCCTCTCGGTAGGCCGGATCCTCGGCCTCGAACAGCTCCCAGCAGGGCATCGACACCACGGCGGTCGGGATGCCTTCCCCTTGCAGGATCCGCCTCGCCTCAAGGGCGATCGCCACCTCCGAGCCGGTCGCCATCAAGGTGACGCGCCGGTATCCGCCGGTTTCCAGCGACAGCACGTAGGCACCCCGCGCGGACCGGTTCTCCGCGCCGCCGTCGCGCCGGACGAGCGGCAGCGGTTGGCGCGAGAGGGCAAAGGTCACCGGACCGGTCCGGTGCTCCATGGCGATCTCCCAGCATTCCGCAGTCTCCACCGCGTCGGCCGGCCTGAAGACGAGCATGTTCGGCATGGCGCGCAGCGAGGCCAGGGTCTCCACCGGCTGGTGGGTGGGGCCGTTCCGGCCGATGCCGATGGAGTCGTGGCTGAACACGAACTTCACCGGCAGACCCATCAGGGACGCCATGCGCATGGCGGGCCGCTCGTAGTCGGAAAAAGCCAGGTAGGTCACGGCCGCCGGGATCACGCCGCCATGGGCCGCGAGGCCGTTCGCGAGCGCCGCCATGGCGTGCTCGCGCACGCCGCAGTGGAGGTATCGACCGGCGGGGTGATCGGCCGTGAAGGCGGCGAGCTGGCGCTTGTGGTTGGTCGAGGCTTCCAGATCGGCGCAGCCGGTCATGAGCTCGGGCACCCGGTCGTAGAGCAGGGCGGCCACGTCGCCGGAACTCGCGATACCGGGCTGGCCCTCGCCACTCTCGGCGGCGGCCACCTTGTAGGCATGGAGCGGCTTGCGCCAGCCGTCCAGCAGGTTGCCCGCCATGGCACCACCCAGAGCATCCCGCATCGCCGTCGGCGCGGATGCGAAACGCTGGCGCCAGCCGGCCACGCGCGGCGCGGCGCGGTCGGCAAAGCCGCGCCAGGTCGCCCGGACGTCGGCCGGGATATCGAAGCTGCCGGCCGTCCAGCCGAAGCGTTCGGCCATCGCCGCCCGATCGTCCGGGAAGACCTTGCCGCCATGGCCGGCGCGCTGGCCCTCCACGCGCGGGATGCCGCGGGCGATCGTGGTGCGGCACGCGATCATGGACGGTCGGGGATCCTGCTTGGCCGCCGCGATCGCCGCCGAGACGGCCGCGATATCGTGGCCGTCGACCGCCGAGACGTGCCAGCCGGCGGCGCGGAACCGGGCGGGGACGTCCTCCGAGGCGCCGATCGACAGGACGCCGTCGTCGGTCATCTCGTTATCGTCCCAAAGGAAGATCAGGCGGCCGAGGCCGAGGTGGCCGGCGAGCGCGATCACCTCCTGCCCGACTCCCTCCTGAAGGCACCCGTCGCCCACGAAGGCATAGGTGTAGTGGTCGATGAGGTCCGCGCCGAACCGGGCCCGCAGATGCGCCTCGGCGATCGCCATGCCGAGCGCGTTGCCGATCCCCTGGCCGAGCGGTCCGGTCGTGGTCTCGATGCCGGCGTCCGGTTCGTACTCCGGATGGCCGGCGCAGTGGGAGCCGAGTTCGCGGAAGCGTTTCACCTGATCGAGCGAGATCTTCGCGTAGCCGGCGAGATGCAGCGGGGCATAGAGCAGCATGGAGCCATGCCCGTTGGAGACCACCAGCCGGTCCCGGTCCGGCCACAGCGGATCCGTCGGGTCGTAGTTCAGGTGATCGGCAAAGAGCGCCGTCGCGATCTCCGCCATGCCGAGCGGAGCGCCCGGATGGCCTTCGCCGGCCGCCAGGAAGGCGTCGACGGAGAGGAAGCGGATCGCGTGGGCGGCGGCGGCGAGCGGCGCCGGCGTGACCGGGGGGAACAAGACGGGCATGGGAAGGTCGTCGGGCATCGGGATCGAAGCCTCGCAAGATCCGTGTCGGGAATGGTGCCGGCGGGCCGAGTGCGAACACCCGACCGCGCCGGCGGCAGAATTAGAGCGTCAGGGCAGGAATGAAGCTGAAGGCGAGTACCGTGGCGATGGCCACCAGATAGAAGGGCCACAGCTCTCGGGTTGCCTTGATGATCGAGACGCCGGCGATCGAGGACGAGATGAAGAGCGTGGTCCCGACCGGGGGCGTGTAGAGCCCGAGGGCAAGGTTCAGCACCATCATCACACCGAGCTGGGTGAGGTCGAGGCCGATGGCGAGCGCCAGCGGGACGAAGATCGGACCGAGGAGCAAGATCGCGGCCGGCAAGTCTATGAACATGCCCGCGACCAGCATGATCAGGTTCATCGCCAGGATGATCAGCATGGGATCCTGCAGGACTTCGAGGCACCAGGCCGCGAAGGTCTGCGGCACCTGCGCCCAGGTCATCAGCCAGCCGACCACCGACGAGCCCATGATCACCAGCATGACGACGCCGGTCGCGACGCCCGCCGCGATCATCGCCTCGACGAAACGCTTCACCGTCATGTCCCGGTAGACCAGCACACCGGCGGCGATCGCGTAGAGCACGGCGACAACGGAGACTTCCGTCGGGGTCGCGAAGCCGAACCGCAGAAGCGTGAGGATCATCACCGGCATCAGGAGCGCCGGCAGCGCCGCGACGAACAGGCGCCGGACCTTCGCCCCGTCGAAGGGCGAACGCACGAGGGGAAAGCCCCGGACGCGCGCGGAAATGTTGTTCACCGCCACGAAGCCGACGGTCAGGATCAGGCCGGGGACGACACCGGCGAGGAAGAGGTCGGCGACAGAGACCTCCGAGACCAGCGAGTAGAGGATGAAGGGGATGGACGGGGGAATGAGGATGGCGATCGTGGCCGAGGCGGCGTTGTTGGCGGCCGCGAACCCGGCCGGATAGCCCTCGCGCTTCTGCCAGGGAATCAGCATGCCGCCGAGGGCCGTGGCGTCGGCCACCGCCGAGCCGGACACGCCGCCGAAGATGGTCGAGCCGACCACGCTGACGGAGCCGAGGCCGCCGTGGCGGCGCTGGATCAACTCGGATGCAAACCCGATCAGATTCTCCCCGAGCCGGCCGGACATCAACAGGCTGCCCGCCAGGATGAAGAAGGGCAGGGCCAGCATCGGGAAGCTCTGGGTCTGGTTCACCATCTGCTGGGCGACCAGCATGACCGGGAACTGCCCGCCCCACAGGATGGCGCCGCCGGACGCGATCACCAGCACGTGGGCGACCGGAACCGCCAGCGCGAGCAGGACGAAGAAGGCGATGAGCAGGAAGGCGATCATTGGACGCTGTCCTCGGCACGGCCCTGCGGCGCGGCGGCCGACCCCAGCATGGCGACGCGGAGCGCGATCGACAGGGCGCTCACGGCGAGCAGGAAAGCGCCGCCCGAGAGGGCCCAGTAGGGGATCGACCCCGGTGTCCCGAGGATCGGATTGATTTCAAAGGCCACGATGTCGGCGACCTGCTTGGCGACAGCGCCGAGGTAGACGTAGGCGGCGGCGATCAGGAGGTTCGTGGCGACGATGAGCGCTCTCTTCAGCCGTTCGGACAGGGCGCCGTGGATCAGATCGACGGCAATGTGGTTGCCGCCGTGAACGGCGAGAACGACACCCGCCATGATGAACCAGGCGAAGATCTGCTTGGGCAGTTCCTCCGCCCAGTCGATGCCGCCGACCGTGATGATGTAGCGGGACAGGACGCCGATGCTGATGGCGGCGAGGAGGGCGACGCCCGCGCTCACCACAATGACCCTGCACAGGAGCACGATCACGCCGTCGACCTTGTCGGCCACCGCGATGAGCGGTGGCCGACGGCCCGAGAGAGACCCGGTTGCCATGGTCATGTCAGGCGCCGGCCGTCTTGATGACCGACTGGACGAAGGCGCCGAAGTCCTTGGCGAGCCACTTGTCGTAGACCGACGCGGTCGCCTTCTGGAAGGCGGCGCGGTCGCACTCGTTGACCGCAACGGCGGGGTTCGCCTTGAACTCGGCGAGGAGCGCGTCGTTCTTGTCGGCGTTCATCTGCACCTGCATGGCGCCCGCCTCCATGGAGGCCTCGCGGATCACGTCCTGACCCTTCTGGTCGAGCTGTGCCCAGATCATCTTCGACACCAGAACCGGATTGGATTCCCACTTGTGGGCCGACAGGCTGATGTACTTGTTGACCTCGAAAAGCTTGGCCGAGTGGATGTTGGTGAGCGGGTTCTCCTGCCCGTCCACCACGCCCTGCTGCAGCGCCACATAGACCTCCGCGAAGGGGATCTGCACGGTGGCCGCGCCCAGCGACTGGAAGATGTCGACGGTCATCGGGTCCGGCGGGGTGCGCAGCTTCAGGCCGCTCAGATCGGCCGGCACGTTGATCGGCCGCTTGGAGTTGGTGATGTTGCGGATGCCGTTGTCCCAGAAGCCCAGGAGCACGATGCCGGCCTCTTCGTAGCGGGCGCTCAAGGTGGCGGTGATCTCGCCCGAGCAGGCCTTGATGGCGGCGGCCGCGCTGGGGAAGAGGAAGGGCAGGCCGAGAGCGGCGACCTCCGGAACCACCGCCGAGGCGGCGCCCTGGCTGTTCACCGACATGCCGAGCACGCCGGTCCGAAGGCTGGTCAGCATGGCGGCGTCGTCGCCGAGCTGGGCGGCGCCGGCGACGGTGATCTCGATGGCGCCGCCGGACTTCTCCTTGACGATCTCGGCGAACTTGTCGGCCGCCACCGACCGGGGGTTGCCCGGCGCGGCGCCATGGCCGAGGAAGATCTTGGTGGGCGCGGCGCGCAGGATGGTCGGCATCGCCAGCACGCCCGCGCCAAGGGCGGCGGTCTGGAGCAGAATGCGGCGGCTGATCGGGGACTTGATCATGGACATCGGTTTCCTCCGTCTGATGCCCCCTCCGGGGGCCGTATCGAGTTGTTCGGTGCGCGTTTGTTCAGCGTCTTCCGAAGCAAGGACCGGACCCGCGGCCGCGCCGGGATCCGTGGGGGAGGACACGGCGGAGGCCGCCATGTCCGGTTTCAGAGCCGGGCCTTCACCCGCCGGCAGATCTCGGCGGTGGACAGGCCGTAGCGGTCGTGAAGGGTGGGCAGCGCGCCGGCGTCCAGAAAGGCGTCCGGCAGGCCGATGTGGGCGAAGGGCGGATGGACGGCGGCGCGCATCAGCACACCCGCGACCGCTTCGCCAAGGCCTCCGATCACGGTGTGGTTCTCCACGACGACGACGAGCCGCCCTGGCTTGCCGCAGGCCTCCAGGATGGCGGCCTCGTCGAGGGGCTTGATGGTCGGCACGTGGAGGACGGCGGCGTCGATCCGATCGTCCGCCATGGCCTTCGCGGCTTCCAGCGCCCGCATGGTCATGATGCCCGACGCGACGAACAGAACGTCCGTGCCGTCGCGCAACAGCGCGGCCTTGCCGAGCTTGAACCGGTAGCCGTACTCGTCGAGGACGAGCGGCACCTGCCCGCGCAGGAGGCGCATGTAGACCGGCCCGGGGTGGTCGGCCATCTCGGCGACGGCCTGCTCCACGTCCAGCGCGTCGCAGGGGTCGATGATGGCGAGGTTGGGCAGGCCGCGGAAGATGGCCAGATCCTCGGTGGCCTGGTGGCTCGGGCCGTAGCCGCTGGTGAGGCCGGGGAGGGCGGCCACGATCTTGACCGGCAGGTTCTCCTCGGCGATCGCCATGGCGATGAAATCGTAGGCGCGGCGCGACGCGAAGGCCGCATGGGTGGTCGCGAAGGGGATGAACCCTTCCTTCGCCATGCCGGCGGCGGCGCCCATGAGCAACTGCTCGGCCATGCCCATCTGGTAGAAGCGGTCCGGGAAGGCCTGGGCGAAGATGTGCAAGTCCGTGTACTTGGCGAGATCGGCGGACATGCCGACCACCTCGGGCCGCGCCTTGGCGAGCGCGACGAGGCCGTGGCCGAAGGGGGCCGGCTTCGTCTTCTGGCCTTCGGCCGCGAAGGACGCGATCATCGCGGAGGTCGAAAGCCGCGGCTTGGACGGATCGGCGGGGGTGAAGACCTTCTTCATGACGCGGTCTCCCGATCCAGAATGGCGATCGCCTTGTCCCATTCGTCGGCATCGACACGGATGAAATGGTTTTTGTCGCGCGCCTCCAGGAAGGGAATGCCCTTGCCCATGAGCGTGTCGCAGACGATCACGCGCGGCTTCGGCTCGGGGTGGGTCCGGGCCCGGTCGAAGGCCGCCACCAGCGCGCCGATGTCATGGCCGTCGACCCGCTCGGCGTACCAGCCGAAGGCGCGGAACTTCTCGTCGACCGGTTCGGACGAGAGCACCTGGGACGACGGACCGTCGGCCTGCTGGTTGTTCATGTCGACGACGGCAATCAGGTTGTCGAGCCGCCAGTGGGCGGCGCCGAGGGCTGCCTCCCAGGTCGACCCTTCGCCGAGTTCGCCATCGGAAAGAAGGTTGTAGACGAAGGACTTGGAGCTCTTCCGCTTCAGTCCGAGGCAGGAGCCGACGGCGATGGTCAGCCCCTGGCCGAGCGAGCCGCCCGAAATTTCCATGCCCGGCGTGTAGGAGGCCATGCCGGACATGGGCAGGCGGCTGTCGTCGCCGCCGTAGGTGTCCATCTCTTCCCGGGGGATGAAGCCGGCTTCCACCAGCGCCGCATAGAGCGCGATGGCGTAATGGCCGATGGAGAGAAAGAGGCGGTCGCGTCCCTCCCAGTCGGGCTCTTCGGGGCGGTAGGTCAGAGCGTAGAGTAGAGGACCGCAAGGACGTCCGCGAAGTCCAGAGCCTGGGCGATATAGCCCTGGCCCTGCACCTTGCCCATCAGGAGGGCGTTGCGACGGATGGACCGCGCCCGTACCGCCAGGCTGGCGTTGTGTCCGATCAAGGGGGATGTCATGGGGAAGTCTCCGGCCGGCGCCTCAGTGGATGAGCATGCCGCCGTTGACGTCGATCGTGTTGCCGGTCAGGTAGGCCGACAGATCCGACGCGAGGAAGAGGAAGACGTTGGCGACGTCCTGCGGCACGCCGAGGCGGTTCAACGGGATGCCGGCCAGGATTTCGACGCGCTTTTCGTCCGAAATCTTGCCCGCGTTGATGTCGGTCTGGATCAGGCCCGGCGTCACGCAGTTGACGCGGATGCCGTCGCCGCCAAGTTCGCGGGCCATGGCCTTGGCGAGGCCGAGCACGCCGGCCTTCGCGGCCGAATAGTGCGCGCCGCCGAGGATGCCGCCGCCGCGCTGCGCGGACACGGAGGACATGCAGGCGATCGAACCGGCCTTGCGTTCGCGCATGTGCGGCATCACCGCCTGGCTGAGGAAGAGCACGCCCTTCAGGTTCACGTCCTGGATGCGATCCCAGTCGGACGACCCGATGTCCCAGACCTTGATCGCCTGGGTGATGCCGGCGTTGTTGATCAGGATGTCGATCTGGCCGAAGGCGTCGAGCACGGCGGCGACGGCCTTGTCGCAGTCGGCGCGGGAGGTCACGTCGCAGGCGACGCCGATGTGCTCGGGGCCGAGTTCGGCGGCGGCATTGCGCGCGGCCGCGCCGTCGATGTCCAATATGGCCACCCGCGCGCCCTGGGCGGCGAAGGTCCTGGCGGTCGTGAAGCCGATACCGCGCGGCCCAGCGGCCCCCGAAATGACGGCGGTCTTGCCCGAAAGCAGCATGTTCCCCCTCCCTGGAGACTGTTCCTCTTGAGGCCGGACTATGCGCGGATGGCCATCCTGAAAAAAACGAATAAAATGCGTGGATCGATGAATTGGATTCATGGTCGCGATGACGCGCTCGCTCCCGCTCAATGCTCTTCACGCCTTCGAGGCTGCTGCCCGGACGGGGTCATTCCGCGTCGCCGGGGAGGAACTCGGCATTTCAGCCTCCGCCGTCAGCCACGCGATCCGGAAACTGGAGGATCAGATCGGGGCGTCCCTGTTCGAGCGGGACGGTCGGGTGGTGCGGCTGAACCCGGGCGGGGAGGTGCTCTATCGCCATGTTTCTGATGCACTTGACGGTCTGCGCCAGGGCATCGCGATGGTCGGATCGCGCTCGGACAAGCTGCTCCGGGTGCACTGCGCGCCGTCGTTCGCGACCCAATGGCTGATGCCGCGGCTCAGTCGCTTCCTCATCGAACATCCCGGGCTGGAGGTTCGGTTCTCGGCGGACACAAACTATCCCCGTTTCCAGAACGATGAATTCGACTTGGACATCTGCTACGGCCAGCCCCGCCAGGACGGGCTGATCGTGCTGCCGCTCCGCGAGGAGCTCGTCACGCCGCTCTGCCGGCCGGACATCGCCGAGAAGGTGAGGCAGCCGAGCGACCTCTATGCGTTCAGCCTGATCGAGAGCGAGCACAAGCGGGTGCGCTGGCCGGACTGGTTTGCTTCCAACGGGTTGCCGGCCCCGGCGCCGAACGGAAACCGGTTCGATCGGAGCTTCATGGCGATCACCGCGGCGGTGGACGGAATGGGAATTACGCTGGAATCAACGCAACTTGCGGAAAGGGAACTGCAGCGGGGAGATCTGGTGGCGCCGCTCAGGGAGAGTGCCCGGAACATCACCTATACCGGCCATTTCGTCGTCTTTCCGCAGCGGGTCCGGCCGCGGCGGGCCGTGCGGACGTTCGTCAATTGGGTGATGGGCGAACTGGATCTACCCGAACTGACGGCCTGATCCGAGCCGGTCGGGGCACGCCACGCGGCGTGCCCCGTCTTTGAAAAGCGGATCAGGTGCCGGCCGCAAGCATCTGTTTTCCCTTGCTGATGCGCATGATGTGCCAGGCCACCACGGCGCCACCGAGGGCGAAGCCGAGGAGGTCGGTGACGAGCATCGGGGTGACGAGTAGCAGAGCGGCGGCGATGGCGACCGCCCGTTCCGTCACGCTGACCCGCCCGGCGAGCCAACCGAAGGCGCCGATGCCCCAGAGGAGAACGGCGGCGAGCGCCTTCACGATGACAAAGGCAGCCGACGCCCAGTAGGCGGCGCCCTCCAAACCGGGGACAGGTTGTAGCATGAGCTGCGGGTTGTAAACGGCCATGTAAGGCAGAATGAAGCCTGGTAGCGCGATACGGAGCGCCTGCACGGCGATCCGCATGCCGGTCTCCTTCGCCATGGGCGCGGCCGCGAAGGCGGCGAGCGCCACAGGCGGGGTGAGGTCCGCCATGATGCCGAAATAGAAGACGTACATGTGGCTGACGATGAGCGGCACGCCAATCTCCAGGAGGATCGGTGCCGCCAGGGAGGAGGTGATGATGTAGTTCGGGATGGTGGGGATGCCCATGCCGAGGATGAGGCTGAACACCATCGTGAGCACGAGGGTGAGCAGGAGATTGTCCTTGCCGATGGCGATCAGCGCCTCGCCGATGACGGTGCCGAGGCCGGTCAGCGTCATGGTGCCGATGACGAGGCCGACGACCGCGCAGGCGAGACCCACCGGGATCGCCTGACGGGCGCCCTCGGCGAGGGCGTCCACGCAGCCGACGAGGGCGGGGCGGACCTTGCCGGAAAAGAGGCCGGCGACGACGAGGGCGAGGACCACGAGGCCGACCGCGCTGACGGAGTACCAGAGCGAGGCGGCGCTGATGCCCGCAAGCCCCATCCAGAACACGAGCCGGAGGACCGCCGTGGAAAGGCCGAGGGCGAAGGCTGCGCCGATGATCATGATCGACGTCAGCATGAGACCGACTGAGCCGGCAAACAAAGGTGTGTAGCCGCCGAACAACAGGACGACGAGCACGATCAGCGGCAGGACGAGGAACCAGCGTTCGCGGATCACCTTCCGGGCGCTCGGCAGGATCGTCGCCGCCATGCCGTGGAGGTTGAGCTTGCCGGCTTCCAGGTGGACCGACCAGAAGCAGGTGACGAAATAGAGGAGCGCCGGGACGATGGCCGCCTGGACGATGTCCGAATAGGGCACGTTGATGGTCTCGGCCATGATGAAGGCGACCGCGCCCATCACCGGCGGCATGATCTGGCCGCCCATGGACGCGGTGGCCTCGACGCCGCCCGCGAAGGCGTTCTTGAAGCCGTAGCGGCGCATCAGCGGAATGGTGAACTGGCCGGAGGCCACCACGTTGGCGACGCCCGATCCGGACACCGTGCCGAGAAGGGCGGAGGTGGCGATGGCGACCTTCGCGGGGCCGCCCTTGGAGCGACCGAAGATCGCCATGGAGACGTCGTTGAAGAAGGCGACGACGCCGGCCTTTTCCATGAAGGCGCCGAACAGGACGAAGAGGAAGATGTAGGTGGCCGAGACCAGCGTCGGCGTGCCGTAGATGCCTTCGGTGGAGAAGGCCATGTGCTCGATCACCTGCTCGAAGTCGAAGGAGCGATGGTCGAGCGGCGCCGGCAGATAGTGGCCGAACAGTGAATAGAGCAGGAAGATCATGCCGACCACGGTGAGGGCCGGCCCCATGGCGAACCACGCCAGGAAGAGGAGGCCGACGATCGCCACGGTGCCGATCACCACGTCGTGCGGCTCGATCTCACCGGCCTTGATCATCAGCTCTTCATGAAAGCCCCAGTGGTAGAGGCCGACCAGGAAGCCGGCGACGCCGAGCCCCCACAGGAGCGCCTGACGACTCTTCGGCAGGCCGGAGACGCTGGCCAGCAGTCCGCCGCCGAGCAGGCAGAGGAAGCCCACGTGGATGGCGCGGGTGACGACGCTCGGAACCCCGCCCGGATAGAGCGCCAGGATGGCCCAGACCACGGCCAGCGCGACGACGGGCACGGCGAGCCAAGGGTCCTTCGCGGCGCCGCGGACCAGGAAGAGCCAGCCGAGCCAGCCGAGGAGGACGACGCCGGCGACGTTGATGGCGGTGAGGCCCGGCACGACGGCGAGGTCGAGCGGGATGCCGAAGGAGGTGACGATCTGGAAGGTCGCGAAGGCGACGCCGATCCAGAACAGCACAAGCCCGTGCCGCGACGCCGGATAGGCATGCGGCAGATGGGACTCCGGGTTCTCCTCGGTCACCGGTGCAACAAAGGTTTGGGACGGTTCTGAAGCAAGCATGGCTTGGACTCGAACTGGAACTGGACAAGCGATGAAGGGCCGCTCCCGAGCCGTGACGACGAAAGCCGGGCGACGTGGGAGCGGCGACGCGGAGAGGGCGATCAGCCGGCGACTTCGGCGAAATACTTGGCCGCGCCAGGGTGCATCGGGGCGATCGGGTTCTTCCCGGCCGCGGCCGGATCGATCTTCTTGGCGGCGGCATGGGCCGCCACGAGCTTGTCCAGGTTGCCGTAGATCGCCTTGGTGAGGCCGTAGACCAGGTCGTCGGAGAGATCCGCGCGGGTCATCAGGTAGTTGGGGATCGCCACGGTCGGCACGTCCGCGGTCTGACCCTCGTAGGTCTTCGCCGGGATGGTGCCGGGCAGGAAGGGAACGCCCATGGTCCCCACGATGGCCGGGTCCACCGACACGATGGTCACCGGAACCGAGACCGAAAGGTCGCGGAGCGACGCCACGCCGAGACCGGCGGACTGGAGGGTGGCATCGAGCTGGCGGTTCTTCATCAGTTCGACCGATTGGGCGAAGTCCAGATACTCGACCTTGGCAAGGTCGTCGTAGCTGAGACCGGCGGCCTTCAGCACCGCGCGGGCGTTGAGCTCCGTGCCGGACTTCGGCGCGCCGACCGACAGGCGCTTGCCCTTGAGGTCGGTGATCGAGGCGACGCCGCTGTCGGCGAGCGCGACGATCTGAACGTAATTGTTGTAGAGGGCGCCGAGGGTGCGGATGTTCTCCAGCTTCTTCTTGAAGCCCACGTCCGCGTTGCCGGCCAGCGCCTCGATCACCGCATCGCCGAGCGCGAAGGCGACTTCGCCCTTGCCGGCATCAAGCAGGTTCAGGTTCTCGACCGAGCCCTTGGTGGCCTGCACGGTCGGGCGCGTGCCCGGCACGGTCTCCACCACGATGGCCGAGATGGCGACGCCGAGCGGGTAGTAGATGCCGGCCGTACCGCCGGTCAGCACGTTCACGAAGTCGGCGGAAAAAGCCGGGCGCACGCCGACGAGCGGGGCGGCGGCGGCGGTGCCGGCGAGCGCGAGAATATCACGACGATTGAAAGTCATTTTGGTCCTCCCGTTGGATTGGAGCCCCTCCAGGCTCCCGTGAGAACCGTTCCAAACCTCGTGCCACGCCGCCGAGCGTTAAAAATATGTTGAGTAGGAGAGACTTAGCGGGATTGAGCAGTGCCGCGTCGGCAAGACTCCGCCGGTGCCGCAAAGGCCATCGGCGGAATTTTGCCGATCCGCCCAATGTTATTCGCGACGCAAACCGAGGCGCGCCATCTTCTCGTTGAAGGTGCGGCGGGGCAGGTCGAGTTCCTCCAGCACCGGAGTGACCGCGCCGCCGTGACGATCCAGCGCTTCCGCCAGCACCGCGCGCTCGAACCGGGCGAGCCGATCGGCAAGGGAAAGGGTGCCGGCCGCGTCGACCCGATCGACCGGTCCGCCCTCCAGGCCGAGGGCGAAGCGTTCGGCGGCCGCCTTCAGTTCGCGCACGTTGCCGGGCCAGTCCCGCGCGAGGAGCCGCGCCGCGGTGGCCTGGTCGAGCGGCGGCCGGGGCCGGCCCACCTGCCGGGCCATGGCGGCGGCGAAATGATCGAAGAGGAGGAGAACGTCGTCGCCCCGCTCGCGGAGAGGCGGAACAGCGACGTCGGCCTGGGCGAGCCGATAGTAGAGATCGCTGCGGACGGCGCCTGTCGCCACCAGATCGCGGAGATCGCGCTTGGCCGCGACGACGATGCGCACGTCGAGCGCGATAGTCCGGTTGGAGCCGAGCCGTTCGACGGTCCGCTCCTGCAGGACGCGGAGGATCTTCGCCTGGGCGGCGAGCGGCATGCTCTCGATCTCGTCGAGGAAGACCGTGCCGCCCTGGGCGTGCTCGAACTTGCCGATGCGCTTGTCGCGCGCGCTGGTGAAGGCGCCGGCCTCGTGGCCGAACAGCTCGCTTTCGACCATCTCGGCCGGCATGGCGGCGCTGTTGACGGCGACGAAGGGGCGGGACCGGCGGGCGCTGAAGTCGTGCAGCGCCCGGGCGACCAGTTCCTTGCCGGTGCCGGTCTCGCCGATGATCAGCACGTCGACGGGCAGCGGCGCGACCGTGAGGATCCGGGCGCGGAGCGCCTCGGCGGCGGGCGACGAGCCGACGATGCGCCGCTCCAGCCCCTCCGCCGCGGCAAGCCGCGTCTCCAAGGCCTCGACCCGGCGGGACAGGCGCGCCACCTCCACGGCCCGTTCCAGAATGGCGGCGAGGTGCTCAGGAATATAGGGCTTGGTCAGGAAGTCGAACGCCCCGCGCCTCATGGCGTCGACCGCCATCGGCACGTCGCCGTGCCCGCTGAGGAGCACGACGGGCGCGGTCTCGCCGCGCCGCCGGATCTCGGTGAGGAGATCGAGGCCGGTCATCCGGGGCATGCGGACGTCCGCCAGCACCACGTCCGGATGGGCGGCCGGCAGGCAGGCGAGCGCCGAGAGGGCATCCGGCACGGTTTCGACCGCAAAGCCCACGAGCCCGAGATACTGGGTGAGCGACGAGCGGACATCCGGGTCGTCGTCGACAAGGAGCACCCGCGCCGGTGCTTCAGGAGACGCCATCGACAGCCGCCTCCGGAAGCCGAGCCGGCATCATGCGCCGGACCGGGAGCGAGAGGGCGAACACCGCGCCGCCAAGGGGCGAGCAGCGAGCCTCCAGGGTGCCACCGTAGTCGAGCGCGATCCGGTGGGAGATCGCCAGACCGAGGCCGAGGCCCTTGCCGGCCTGCTTGGTGGTGAAGAAGGGCTCGAACAGCCGTTCCGCCGCCTCGGCGTCCAGCCCGCAGCCGCTGTCGTGGACCTCGAGGACCGCGTAGCCGCCGCTCTGGCGCCCTTCAACCCGGACGCGGCGGTCGGCGCTGTCGCCCACCGCGTCGATGGCGTTGGAGAGGAGGTTGAGCACGACCTGCTCCATCCGGCTGTCCGAGCCGGTCGTCGGCAGGGCGGCGGGCAGGGCGGTCTCCACCGCGATCTCCGCGTCGCGGAAGCGGAAGGTCATCAGGCGCAAGGTTCGTTCCACGATCGGGACGAGGTCGATGGGGCCGCCGGTGCCGTCGTCGCGCCGGGCGAGCGACTTCACCCGGTCGTTGAGGTCGCGGAGGCGGTCGATGGTGTCGGCCATTTCGCCGACGGTCTGTTCCGCCTCGCCGGTGCGGCCCTTGGCGATCAGGAGCCGCGCGGAGGCGAGGTAGGTGCGAAGGGCGGCGAGCGGCTGGTTGAGCTCGTGGGCAAAGCCCGCCAGCGTCTGGCCAAGGGCGGCGAGCTTGGCCGACTGCACGAGTTGGTCGCGGGTCCGGTGGAGATCCGCCTCGGCCTTGCCGCGCTCCAGGATCTCCGCCTCGAGACGGTGGTTCGCGTCGGCGAGTTCCGCCGTGCGTTCGCGGACGCGCCGGTCGAGGAGCACGAGCGCCTCGCGCTCGGCGAGACGCGCGCGCCGGCGCTGGACGCCGACGGCGGCGAGGGCGGCGAAGAGGGCGCCGGCGAGCGCGGTGGCAAGCCCCGTCTGGACGACCTGCCGGTCGACGTCGGTGACGTCCGCCGCGTAGAGGACCCGCCAGCCGAAGTGCGGCAGGTCGCTGACGACGACGAGCGCCTCAGCGGCGCGGCTGCCGTCGAGCCGCACCGACTGGACGACGGACGGGCGCGGGGGCGTGTCGAGGATGGGCTCGGCCGCGATCTCGATGTCGGCGTAACGCTGTTCGGCGGGGATGCCGCCGGACGCGGCGGCGGCCGGCAGCAGCTGGCGGTAGCGCCATGCGGGGAGGGACGCGAGAAGCACGACCCCGTCGTCGGCGACGACGGCGATCCGTTCGCCGGACCGGGTCCACTCGGTCTCCAGCGGGGCGAGATTGATCTTGACCACCACGACCCCGACGACCTGCCCCTTGGCCCACACCGGGGCGGAGAGGAAGTAGCCGGCGACGCCGGTGGTGACGCCGACGGCGTAGTAGCGGCCCTGCTCGCCGTTGATGGCGGCGCGGAAGTAGGGGCGGAAGTCGTAGCTGCGGCCGACGAAGCTCGTCTCCTCGCGCCAGTTGCTGGCCGCGAGCGTGGTGCCGGTGGCGTCGAGCACGAAGAGGGCGTCGGCGCCGGCCGACCGGGCGGTGACTTCGAGCGCCCGGTTGGCGGCGTCGACGGACGACGGGGCGGCGCCGGGCGCGAAGAGGGCGCGGATCTCGGCGGTTCGGCCGAGGAGTTCGGGCAGGTAGGCGAAGCGCCCCACGGCAGCGTCGAGCGAGGCGCCGACCCAGGAGAGCCGGCCGCGGGCGGTTTCATCGAGGGCGGGGAGCAAGGTCTGGCGCGCGACGACGGTCGCGGCGAGCGTCAAGGCCGCGATCAGGAGCACGGACAGGATCACCATCCGGTGCCGGACCGGCCGTGCGCCCGTCGCTTCCACCGCCTCGATCAGCAAGGCCAACTCCCCAACCCACGCCACGTGCCATCCGCCATCCTGACAGGAACAGCGGACGGCGCAAGGCGACGTTGGTCCGCAAGGACCGCGCGATCGTCAGGCGTGTGCGCGCGGGCCGACGGTCCGCGGCGGGGAGGGCGGTGAGGCGCCGACGCGCGGTGGGTCGGTCACGCGCTGACGCGCGGTTCCTTGGTGAGCTGGCAGCCGGCGATGCGCCAGGAGCCGTCCGGCTGCTGCTGGAGGGCGTAGAGGGCGGTCCACTCGACGCCGTCCGGGTCGACCAGGAAGACCTCCTGGATGTAGGCGTCGTTCTGGTCGCGCAGGCGCCCGAAGGCGACGGACTGGGGCCGGTATACCGGCCGGTAGGCGCTCTTCACCATGGACATGAAGACGTCCGGATTGGGGAAGACCTCCTGCAGCCGCGGCGAGGCGAAGCTGTAGGCGGTGGCGCCGTCGTCGGCGAGGAAGGCCTCGATCTGACGGTCGATGAGGGATTTGATGGACGTGGCCGGGTCGGCGGCGAGCGCCGGCGAGGCCAAGAGACTGAAGCCGAGTAGCCATCCCGCGACACGCATCATCCGTCCTCCGGTTCTGTAGGCGGCGTATGAGGTGCGGGCCGGCCCGAGGCGGAGATAAGGCCCCCGCGGGTCGGCACGCCGTCAGTTGCGGATCCGGGGCCGACTGCGGCGCAAGGGGTCCGTTCCTGAAGATGGTAGCAGCAATTCGCGTTTCGGAAAGGGGCGCCCTGCCGACTTTGCGGGCGTGCTCACGAAACCGTCAACGCGAACGGCGGCAAGGGTCAATCGTCGTTCGAGGCGTTCAGATCCTGCGGGTGGAGAACGCCGAGGTCGCCGACCGCAACGCCGGTGCGCAGGCGGAGCGGATCGCGGAACGCCAGGGTGAGGCCGAGCCGGCCGGCGAGCAGGGTGGCCGCGCGCTCCGCCTCGTCGAGCGGGGTGCCGAACGGGATCGTGTGGCGGATCGGCCCGGTGGCGGTGTCCTCCGGCACGTCCGCATAGGCGCACGCCGCGCCCTCGTCGTCCCGGTAGACGTGGAGGGCGAGCAGGCGGCTGTCGTCGGCGGGCGGGGCGTTCGGGGGCATTCCGGTCTCCAGGTCGATCGGCGGCGCGCAAGCGCGCAACGCCTGATCCCACAACGCTCCAGGCGACGCTTCGTTCGCCGACGTTCGGTTCACGGTCGCAAGCGACCCAGTGTTTCGGCGAACCCGTCAAGGGATCGTCAACGCCAAGCGCGCATTCCCGCGCCGCGTCCGCAACAGCTTCAGGACTGATGGGTTAGAGAGGTCGAGATCACGAAGCGTGCGGGACGGACGATGGGGCGCGAGACGTCAGACAGCGAGATGCGGCCGGAAGCGGCGGCCTGGCAGCCGATGGCCTACATCCCGGTGCGCGCCGCCGTGGACGTGCGGGACGAGAGCGGCATCATCGCCCTCGCCGAATGCCGCAAGGTCGGCGCGCGGCTGGTGTTCCTGGCGGGCGCGCTCGCCGGGCCGCCAGTGTCGTGGCGCTGGCCGCGGGATTAAGGCGCCACCGCGCCGGTCAGGCGTCGATCAGCACACGGTCGCTCAGCATCATCGCCGTGTCGGTGCAGACGAGGCGGAGTTCGGCGAGGCGGGTGGGCAGGAAGCGGCGGATGACGGCGCCGGACGGGCTGGTCGGCGCGTGGGTTTCCATGGACCGCCGCAGGACGCGGCAGGTGTCGAGCACGGCCTCCGTCATGCCGGCGCCGATCTCCGGGGTCATGTCCCGCGCGAGCGCCTCGACCGCGGCGATGGCCTCCAGGAGGCCGTTTTCGGCCGCAAGGGTGCGTTGGAGCGCGGTCCTTTCCAGGCGGGCGCGCATCCGGGGGTGCAAGGGGATCGACATCGGTCGGGCGGTCTCGGCATCCGTCGGTGGGCATCTCCGGTCTCTCCCGGCCGCCGAACCGTCCAGTCGGGGCGGTGCGGCGGCGAGGGCCGGATCAATGCCGACAACGCTATGCCGGTTAGCCGCCGAACTGAATATCGGGGCTATGCCGGATGCGACTTCAGGGTGCAGATGCGCGCGACGGACAGCTTCTGCGGATCAACGCCGGTGGATCCGCCGTTCTGCGGACGGCTCGCGCGCCGGCACGGGCATCAACCGGGTGCCCGCGCCGCTCCGGTCAGTGAGGCTTGCCGGGGAGCGGCCGTCCGGCCGCGGTTTCGGCGGCGATCAGGAGATCGAGCGGCAGCCAGGGCTTCGGCATGAAACGGTCGCCAGTGTCGAGGCGTGGCGAATCGTCGCCGCCGGTGGCGATCACCCGCACCCATGGGCATTCGGCGTGAACGCGCTCGACCAGGTCGGTGGCCGCCGATCCGGCGGCGTCGAGGTCGACGAACACCGCGGCGACCCGGTCGCCGGAGGTCTCGAGCCTCTGCATGGCATCGTCGACGGTGTCGCAGTCGACCGGGAGAAGATCGCTCTCCTCGAAGAGAACGCCGGCCAGGTGGCGGGCCTCGTCATCCTGGTCGATGATCAGTATCTGCCGGCGCGGCATCGCTTGTCCCGTCGCTTGTCCCATGGGGGGCCCTCCGTCCTTTCCTGGTGGCGAACTGTCGGGCAACGTCCCGTATGCGGTATGGTTCACCGGATTCGGGCCGAAAACGGCGCTTTTCGACCGCGTCGACGATTTTTTTCATCGGCTATGGATGGGGTGGCGCTTGCGCTTCGTATGTGGGGCATGACGAGCCACGGACCCTTCGATGTCGTCCAGCACCTCGCGTCGCTTCGGCGGTTCGCGCGCACCCTTGCGCGCAGCGACGCCGACGCGGACGATCTTGTGCAGGAGGCGCTGGTCAAGGCCTACGAGCGGCGCGGATCGTTCGACAGCCGGCGCAGTCTGAAGGCCTGGCTGTTCGCGGTGCTGCACAACGCCTTCATCGACGGTGTGCGCCGGCGGAAGGCCGAGACGAACCGGGACGACGCCTTCGGCCTGACGGTGGCCGAGAGGACCGCCGAGCCGGGACAGGATTCGGCCGTGCGGCTCGCCCAGATCCGGCGGGCCTTCGCCCGGCTGCCGCAGGACCAGCGGGAGGCGCTGCATCTGGTGGCGGTGGAAGGACTGCCCTACCAGGAGGCTGCCGCAATCCTGGACGTGCCCGTGGGGACGCTCATGTCGCGGATCGGCCGCGCACGGGCGGCGCTGCGGGCGCTCGAGAGCGATCCGGCGGACAGCGCCGGACCCGCTCGACCGACCCTCAAGATCATCGGAGGACAGGATGACCCGCGCTGATGGGATCACCGACATCGACCTCCACGCCTATGTGGACGACCAGCTCGACC
This sequence comes from Mongoliimonas terrestris, assembly GCF_001927285.1. GTDB lineage: Bacteria > Pseudomonadota > Alphaproteobacteria > Rhizobiales > Pleomorphomonadaceae > Chthonobacter > Chthonobacter terrestris. The sequence continues at coordinate 196,455 of NZ_MSIG01000006.1, forward strand.
CGGCCCGTCGGATCGAGGTGGAGAACCACTTGGCGGCGCATCCGCAGATCGCCGCCGCCGTGATGGCGGACCTTGCCGTGCGCGACGCGCTGCGGCTGCCGGCGGACGACCTGCCGCCGCCGACGCTGCGCCTCGTGGAGCAGGCGCGGGTGCTGGAGCGCGGGCTTGCAAGCCGTCGCTCCTTCCTGCCGCTGGCCCGGATCGCGGCTGCCGCCTTTCTCGTGGCGGGCGGCTGGTTCGCCCATGCGTCGTTCGGCTTCACCGGCGTGCGCGAGAGCGTCGCCGCCACGGTGCCGCCGGTGGTGGACGGGGCGCTCGCCGCCCTGAAGACCGCCAAGACCCGGGCGGAAGTGCCGTCGCAGCCGAAGTCGGCGGTGTACGACCCGGCGGAGCTGCGCCGGGCCACAAGCCTGGCGCTGCCTTCCCTGCCGCAGAATTGGCGGGTGAGCGACGTGCAGATCTTCCCCTACGCCGGCGGCTTCAGCGTGGAGCTGATGGCGGAGGCGGACGACGCCGGACGCGTGTCGCTGTTCGCCGCCCGCTCGCCGAGCTTCGACGTGGTGGCGCCGACGGCGCTGGCGCTGGAGGATGGAGATTCGGTGTTCTGGCAGGTCGGCCAGGACGTCTTCGTGCTTTCCGGCGAGACGGAGCCCGCTCGGCTCCGCCTTGCCGCCGAACGGCTGGCCGGCAGCCTCTACTGACGGCCCCGCACTTCCCCGGTCTTCGGACCGGGCACTGACAACCACCGTAACCTGAGGATACCTGATGGCCACCCCGATCTATCGCACACACGCGGGCATCGACAGCGCCGCCTTCGACGAGGGCCTGCGCCAGCATATGCTGCGCGTGTTCAACTACATGGGCCTCGGCCTGGTGATCACCGGCATCGTGGCCTTCGTGGTCGGCACCACGCCGGCGCTCTACGTGCCGATCTTCTCCACCCCGCTGAAGTGGGTGGTGATGCTGGCGCCGCTCGCCTTCGTGTTCTTCTTCTCGTTCCGCATCCACGCCATCTCGGCGGCGACCGCGCAGATGCTGTTCTGGGCCTTCTGCGCCGTCATGGGCCTCTCGATGGCGTCGATCTTCCTGGTCTTCACCGGGCAGAGCATCGTGCGGGTGTTCTTCATCACAGCCGCCATGTTCGGCGCCACCGCGCTCTGGGGCTACACCACCAAGCGCGACCTGTCGCAGTTCGGCTCGCTCCTGATGATGGGCCTGATCGGCATCATCATCGCCAGCCTCGTGAACATCTTCCTCGCCTCCGACGCGCTGCAGTTCGCCGTGTCGGTGATCGGCGTGATCGTGTTCACCGGCCTCACCGCCTACGACACGCAGAACATCAAGGCCCAGTACGCCGAGAGCTTCGGCGAGGAGAGCAACCAGAAGCTCGCCGTGTTCGGCGCGCTGTCGCTCTACCTGAACTTCATCAACCTCTTCCAGATGCTCCTGTCGCTGCTCGGCCAGCGCGAAGAGTAATCGAGGTCTCCTGGCGGCTGACAAAGCGCCAACTTGAGGGCCGACGGCTTTGCCGCCGGCCCTTTTTTCATGGGCTGGGCGGGCAGCGCGGTGACCCGATGCGCTCAGGCGGTCTGAAGGCCCGCGAGAGCATCGAACCGGGCAAGGTCGGACTGGTGGAGGAGGAGGACGCCGGTGGAGGCAGCGAGGGCGCGGGCCGACGGCGTGTAGGCGGCGTTGGTGACGACGGCCGCCACGTCCGCCCGGTAATGGCGCTGGGCCGAAAAGGCCTCCTGCACCGCCTTGTTGCCGACCGGCTGGCCGTAGAGCTTGCACTGGAGCACCGCCACGACGCCGTCCTTCTCGGCGAGCACGTCGGCGCCCTGGTCGCCGGCAGCGCCCGTCGCGGTGGTGTGCCAGCCAGCCTTGGCGAGGCGGCGCTCGCACCAGCGCTCGAACTCCTGCGGGGAGAGGTCCTCGGTGAGGCTGAGCTGACGATCGATGATCCGGGCGCGGGCGAGCACCGGCTCCTCGATCAGGCGGCGCCAATGGCCCGACGCGCGGGGCCGCCCGTTGAGTTGGCGGCGCGCCTCCGGGCCGAGGGTGGGGCCGACCACATTGTCGAGGAAGTGGTCGATCTCCTTGTCCCAGCCGCCATCGGTGAGGACGCCGTAGTGGTCGCGGGTGACGAGGTTGAGGCGGCGGCGGGCGAGCGTTTCCAGATGCGCGGCGACAGCGTCCTCGATGGCGTCGCGGGCATCGCAGAGGGCGCGGTCGACGGCGACGGCCGTGCGGATGACGACGGACGTCGCCCAGACGGACGCGAACCCGGCGCCGAGCACGGCGAAGGCGCGGGTCGGCTCGTAGGCCAGCCCCGCTCCGATCAGCGCGACCCATCCGATCCGCCCCATCAAGCCCGCCTCTCCGCTAGATCAAAACCGGAACAGGTTCAAAGACGTCAGATCACCACCGGGTTTGTCAAGCGCAAGAGGGCCGGGGCCCTCAGCCGCCTCGGCTCAGGCCGCGGGCGTGCGCCGGGCCACGCCCGCGAGCGCGCCGACAACGTCGCGGGCAAGGCCGAGCGGGCTCGGCCGCCACGGGTCGCCGACACCGTAGTCGCCGGCAAGCACGCTCCGCGTCAGGCCGGGCAGCCAGCCGAATGTCGAGCGGTCCGCGTAGAGGGTGGCCCGGCGGCGCGAACGCTCCATCAGGATCAGGTACTTATCCCGCAAACTGCGAACGTCGTCTGAACGCACCGGATGGGCTTTCAGAAAGCGGGCGGTCTCGGGATCCGGGGCGGCGAACGCCTCCAGAAGGCCCGTGAGGATCGCGGCGCGGTTGGCGGCGAGCTCCACGCGGCGGCGGTACTCGCCGGTGCGGTCGGCGAGCTTTGCCGCGAGATCGCCGGCGGCCGAGCGGTCCGCCTTCTGACCGGAGACGTTGGCCGGATGCTGGCGGTAGAGCGCCACCTCCTCGCCGATCAGCCGGATGCGGCCGAGGGCGCCGGCGAGGAAGAAGAACCACGTGTCGTGGCCGAGACGCTCGCCGACGTTGAAGGTGTCGTCGCTCATCGCCCAGAAGCGCTCGAAGGCGAGCAGGTCCCGGCGGATGGTCATCGTGAAGCCGGGGAAGAAGCTGAAGGGCGGCAGGTCGTGCTCGCTGACGGTGCGGTCGGCGAAGGCCGGCTTGAGGCGACCCATGCGGGTGCCGTCGGCGGCCATGAGGAAGACGTTGTGGGCTGCGGCAAGGACGTGGGGATCCGCGAAGGCCTCCGCGGAGACCTGGAGCTTGCGTGGCAACCAGACGTCGTCCTGGTCGCAGAAGGCGACGAGATCGCCCGCGCAGGCGGCGGCGGTGCGCAGGAAATTCACCCGGTAGCCGAGCCGCCGGCCGGCCGGCAGCCGGTGCACCGGGAAGGGCGCCCGGGCGGCGAAGCGGCTGAGGATCTCGGCCGTGCCGTCGGTGGAGCCGTCGTCGCCGACCACCAATTCGAGAGGCGGGACGGTCTGTTCGGCGAGGCTTTGCAGCTGCGCCTCCAGGTAGCGTTCGCCGTTGTAGGTGGCGAGCGCGACGGAGACGCGGGGGGATGCGGACATGGGGCTTCCTCGTGAAGCGACCCGGTGAGAGGGCAGGGGCGACATCGGCTGGTCGCCCGGTGCCTTCGCGCCGGTGCGCCCGCTCTACCACAACAGCGTGCTGCCGTGCAGCACGCGCGCCTTGCCGATTGCCGGCGGGGTGAGCGAAGGGTTAGCATTCCGTCGTTTCGATGTGCTCACCGTTTCAAGTGCGGTGCGGGACCGGCGATTCGCCTTTTGGGCGCACGCTCCCGCAAGCCGCACGCGCCGCGCGCGTTCTCGTCGGCGCGATACAAGCCGCCGCGTTCCCGGCTTCCGTTCGACCTGAAGGCCTTATTCGATGACGACCGTTTCCGCGCGCGGGACGCGCCGCCTTTCCGCCGATCCATGGCTGGTCGACGGCTTTGCCGCCATCGTGCTGACGCTCGTCGGCGCCGCGATCGCCTACGGGCTGATGGGGTCGCTGCTGGTCGGCGGCATCGACGATGCGGCGATCACGCAGGTCTATGCCCGCAACATCGCGGCCGGGCATGGCTACGTCTACAACCCCGGCGGCGAGTGGGTGGAAGGGTCGACGTCTCTGGCCTGGACGGTTCTCAACGCCGCCGTCTTCGGGCTGTTCGCCGATCCGGTGCCGGTGCTGCACGGGCTGAGCGCCGTGATCGCCGCCGCGACCGCGCTCGTGTGGCTGCGCACCGCCCGGGGCGTCGCCGCGGCGACGGGGGCGTCGGCGACCGCCACGGTGACGGGTTTCCTGATGCTGATGGCCGGCCTGGCGCCGTTCTGGCTGTGGATGGTCTGGTCGCTGATGGATGTGACGCTATGGGCGCTGGTGGTGGCGCTCGCCGTCCACCTCAGCCTCAGGATAGCGCTGGACGAGGAGGCGACGGACCGCAGCCTCGGCTGGCTCGCCGGCATGCTTGCGCTCGCGGTGGTCACCCGTCCCGACGGGGTCGCGCTTGCCGCCGGGATGGCGGCGCTCACCGGGCTGGTGCTGGCGCTGCGGCCGGGTGGGCAGCGGAAGGCGGTGGTGTTTACGGCCGGGACGCTCGGGCTGGTGCTGGGGGTGTTCGCGCTGCTGGTGGCCTGGCGGCTGGCGACGTTCGGCTATCCGCTGCCGAACACCTATTACGCCAAGACGTCGGCCAACATGGCGGCGACGCTCGCGGACGGCGTGAAGTACCTGATCAACAGCCTTGTGGCGGAACGGCTTTTCCTGCCGGCGCTGGCCGCGGCGGCGCTGCTGCCCTTTCTCGTCGCGTTCCGCGCCCGCGGCTCCCGGCACCGCGGCGATGCGCGCGAGGCGGCACGGCGGTGGGCGGACGGGACGGCGATGATCCGCGGGGCCGTGCTGCCGGCGGTTCTCCTCGGTTTTCTCGCCATCGTGGTCCTTTCCGGCGGGGACCACTTCAACAACCAGCGCTTCCTGGTGCCGATCGCGCCGGCCCTGATGCTGGCGCTGGCGGTGACGGGCGCCCGGCTTGCGGCGCTCGCCTACCCGGCCGTGAGGCCGGCGATCGGGCCGGTCGGGCTCGCGATCGGGCTCGCCGGCATCGCCGGGCTGACGACCGTGGGGCCGCTCCTCCAGTTCCGCTACGATGTGCTGAAGGGGGACGCCGGCCCGACCATCCACCGCGAGTTCTCCCTCCGGCAAAGCCAGGTGACCTACGGGGCGGCGCTCGCCGCCGCGCTGCCGGCGACGCTGGAGCGGCCCGCGCTCGGCGTTCTGGCGGCGGGCGGCATCGCGCTTTCGTATCCGGGGCCGCGCCTCGACCTCCTCGGCCTCAACTGGACCGAGATGGCGCACAAGAACCCGGACAAGACGGGCCTGAAGAGCCACGCCAGCTTCGACGCCGACACCTTCCTGGCGCACGCGCCGGGGCTGGTGCAGCTCTCCTGTCCGATCAGCCCGTTCGAGGACGCCGTGACGCGCGGGATCGTCGGGACGGAGCGGTTCCGCGCGCTCTACACGCCGGTGACGGTGGACCTTGCCGGCCTCGGTGCGCGGACGCTGTTCGCCCGGCGCGACATCCGGCCGGCGATGGGCGACGCGTTCCGGGACGCGGATTGCTGATCGGGCGGGAGGCTGGAGGGAACGGGACCGGGGGGCGGGGCATTTCCGAAGCCGTCCCCACGGAGCACCGCACCATGGCCCGCCGCGTTCGCGTCACCCCTCTCCTCGTCAGCAGCCTTCTCGTCGTCGTCATGATCGTGGCGGCCACGGCCCTCAACCTCTCCGGGGTGAGCGACATCACCGACGAGGAGACCGGCGGGCAGCCGCAACCGACGACCGAAAACTGATCGAAGAAAATCAGTCGGCTTCGGGGGCGAGATGCTATGAAGCCAACATGACCCCATGGACCGACAGGATTCCGTGACGAGCGTCCAGACCGCATCTGTCCGCTTTGCACCGCATGTCTCGGCCTTAAGGACGAAGGAACGTCTCATGCACATCAAAGTCGGATACGAGATCGCCTACGACTGCCCGCAGCCGACGCCCATGCTGCTGGTGCTGAACGTGCACTACAGCCGCGCCAGCGACATCGTCGTGCCGGACCACGTGACCACCGACCGGCAGGTGCCGATCACCGCCTACCGGGACGGCTTCGGCAACTGGTGCAGCCGCATCACGGCGCCGGCCGGCCGCACCACCATCCGCGGCAGCGGCGTGGTGCGCGACAGCGGCGCGCCGGATCCGGTGGTGCGGGACGCGCGCCAGCACACGCTGGAGGAACTGCCCGGCGACGTGCTGGTGTTCCTGTTGGCGAGCCGCTTCTGCGAGACCGAGCTTCTGTCGGAAACCGCCTGGTCGCTGTTCGGCACCACGGAACCCGGCTGGGCACGGGTGCAGGCGGTGTGCGACTTCGTGCACAACCACATCACCTTCGGCTACGAGCACGCCCGCGCCACCAAGACCGCGTTCGAGGCCTACAACGAGGGCAAGGGCGTCTGCCGGGACTATGCGCACCTGGCCGTCGCCTTCTGCCGCGCGCTCAACATCCCCGCCCGCTACTGCACCGGCTATCTCGGCGACATCGGCGTGCCGCCGCCCTATGGCCCGATGGACTTCGCCGGCTGGATGGAGGTCTACCTCGGCGGCCGCTGGCACACCTTCGACCCGCGCAACAACGTGCCGCGCATCGGCCGCGTGCTGATGGCGATGGGCCGCGACGCGGTGGACGTGGCGATCACCACCACGTTCGGACCGAACACGCTGGCCGGGTTCACGGTGGTCTGCGAGGAGATCCCCGGGCCGACGGCGGGGTGACGAGGCGCTGGACGGCGCGCTTTTACGATCATGATCTCGCGCCTTGTCCATAAGTAACGGTAATGCCTATTCACGCCTTCTTCTGGTGGTCCTTACCGAAGTGAAAAAATTAATGCTTCTCATGTTGAATAAGTCTGACTGTTAATTGATGACAGGCCGACATGAGCATAGCATACAATTTTTGCCGGGACCGGCAGGGCGTGGTCGTGGTCGCCTTCGCGATCATGCTGGTGCCACTCCTCACGGCGGTAGGCGTCTCCGTCGACTACGCCTACGCCGGGCGCGTGCAGCGGCAATTGCAGGACGTTTCGGATGGGGCCGTGCTGGCGGCGGCCCGGGTCTACATGAAGACCGGTTCTGAAGACGGCTTGCGCGCGGCCGTTGAGACCTTCATGGCGGCGAACGACGGCAAGACCGTCGCGCCCACCCTTGTCGACGATCCGTCTGTGGATGGCGCCGGCGCCGAGATCTGCATAACGCTTGAGGATTCCGCACCGACGGCTTTCCTCGGGATGGTGTCCATCGACACGGTGGACGTGGGCGCGCAGTCGTGCGCCATCATCGCCACCAACCAGAACGTGGAGATCTCGCTCGTTCTCGACGTCTCGTCCTCGATGATCGAAAACAACCGCTTCGATCCGATGGTGAAGGCGGTCGACGAGTTCCTCAAGGTGTTCCAGTCCGACCAGACCCTCAACAAGCGGACGAAGATCGCCATCGTGCCGTTCTCGAGCCGCGTCAGCATCGGCATGACGCGGACAAGCTGGCTGACCGCGCCGACGGGCGCCTCGGCCGTGCCCGACCGCTGGACGAACCCGACGGCGCACTACTCCTCTAGCTTCAAGAAGATCCTGTGGGTCGATGGCCAGACGCCGACCATGTACAACGGCAAGAACTACTACTGGATGGGCTGTATCGAACCGCGCTCGGACGTGGAGATCCATACGACGGGAAAAATCGGCACCCACGGCCTGACGGATTCTCCGCCAGCGACTGCCCCCTTCTGGGCGATGGACCACAACGCGGAGTCCAGCAAGAGCTTCTGCCCGCCGCCGATCGTGTCGCTCTCGTCCGATTTCGCGGCGCTTCGGACGGCCGTTGCGGCGCTCACCTCGCAGGGCTCCACCCGCCTCGACGCCGGCATGACCGCCGGGTGGTACACGCTGTCGCCCAAGTGGCGCGGTGTGTTCGCCGACGCCACCGCGCCGCTCGACTACGGCTCCAAGGTCCAGAAGATCGTGGTGTTCATGACGGACGGGCAGATGAACGTTCAACACGGCAGCAGCAGCGGCAAACTCGACTGGCTGTGCGAGTTCAACAAGACATCCAGCTGCAACAGCGTCGCCAACACGCATCTGCAGACCGTGTGCACGGCCATGAAGTCCGCCGGGATCCTGGTCTTCACCGTGTCCTATGACGGGGACGCGGATCTGGAGAACATGCGGACATGCGCAACGTCCGCCGCCCACCAGTACACCGCATCGAAGACCCTGACCGCCACGGACTACATCGGCACCATCTACACCGAGATCGCCGAATCGATCCGCAGCGAGATGCTGCGCCTTTCGCACTGATCCAGGACCTCGATCGGGCGGATCCGGGGTGGGGATTCTGGAGTGAGAGAGTTTTGGTGAGCGCGCTGGGACTCGAACCCAGGACCCCATGATTAAAAGTCACGTGCTCTACCGACTGAGCTACGCGCTCCCCTGCCGCTTGCCCTTGATGGGCGGTGCCGGTGGTGGCCGGCGGGTGGGCGAGGGGTCGGCTCGCCCGCGGACGGCCCTTCCTATACGCAAGCGCGAACGGTTCCGCAACAAGGGGAGGGCGGGCGCGGTGGGGCGCGCAGCACGCTCAGAGTTTCGGCTTCGCCATCAGCTTTTCCAGGATGCCGAGAAGAACCGCCGAGACGACGAAGGCCATGTGCAGGATGGTCAGCCACATGATCCGGTCGTTCTGGTACTTGTCCGCGTTGAGGAAGACCTGGAGCAGGTGGATGGACGAGATCGCCACGATGGAGGAGGCCACCTTGATCTTCAGGCTGCCGCTGTCGAGCTTGCCGAGGAAGGAGATGTCGGCCTCGTCGTTGTCGAACCGGCTGACGAAGTTCTCGTAGGACGAGATCATCACCATGACGAGGAGGCTCGCCACCAGCGCGGCGTCGATCAACGCCAGCATGGCGAGAATCATCTCCGCGTCGCTGAGGGTGAAGACGTTGGCGGCGACCTTCCAGAGCTTCTTGAGGAAGGAGACCGCGTAGACCGCCAGGGCGAGTCCCAGGCCGACATAGAAGACGACGAGAACGAAGCGGCTGGCGAGAATCACGCGTTCGATAAAGATCTCGAGAGACTTCAAGGGTGGCTCCTCAAAGGACGGCACGAAAGGACGGCAGTGTCGGGCGGAGGCGTCGGCTTGGCTGTGGACGAACGGTGCAAGGTCTGGGGATGGGGCGTGGGTGGGCGGTGGTCAAGCGCGCCGCGAACGGGCGGTCGGGACGGGGAAAACCCGCGGGAAAAGGCTGGGGATGACCGGTGGACGGGCAGGGAAAAACCCTGGGGACGGCCGATCGGAAGCCCCCGGCGCTTCCGGCCGATCGCCCATGGGTGAAGGACTAGCTCGCGTCCGTGTCGGCGTCGAGACAGCGCACCGTCGCAGGCCGGCTTGACTTCGCGGGCGGCGTCCGGCTTTTAAGCGGTTGCTTAATTGCCTGGGGTTCGATCGGCGTCCGCATTGCCACCGATCGGCGCGGCTTCAGGGCGAGGCGCTGCGGCCTGTCGGGCGGCTCCTTGCCGGCCCGTCGTCGTCACGTCATCGGAACGGTGTTCGGTGCCGGCGCGTTCGGCGGTGCCGGCTGGCCCGGAACGGGGCGCCGGGCGCCACCCATGCCGGCGATCCGCGGCCGGCTTATTCCTTCTCACTCGGGGACGTCCCGTGCCTTTGTTCATTCGGATCGGTGCTGCCTTCTTCCTCAACGCCTTCCTCCTCGGCAGTTGGCTCACCCGCGTGCCGGATGTGATGGAGACGCTTGGCCTTTCCAAGGCCGAGATGGGCCTTGCGCTCACGGCCGGGCCGATCGGCACGCTGGCGGTGCTCCCCTTCGTCGGGCGCTGGATCGACCGGACCTCGCCGGCGGCGGTGTTCATCGCCTCCGGCATCGGCCTGTCGCTGGCGCTGCTGCCGATCGCGCTCGCGCCGAACGGCATTCTTCTGACGGTGGCGATCTTCATCGCAGGTGTCACCAACGCCGGGATGGAGGTGGCGCAGAACGCCGCCGCCGACCGGTCCGAGAAGGCGGACGGCCGCAAGGTGATGGCGCGCTGCCACGGGTTCTGGAGCCTCGGCATCATGGCGGGCGCGCTGGTAGCGGGCGCCGCCGGGCAGTTCGGCATCGGCTACGGGGCGCACTTTCCGGCGGTGGCGGCGGTGGCCGTGCTGGCGACCGTGGGCCTGATGTGGGTGCTTCCGCCGGTGGTCTTCCGGCCGCCGCCGACGGCCGGGGACGCGGGCGAGCCGGGACCGGTGTTCGCGCTGCCGGGCCGGGCGGTGCTCGGCGCCTGCCTGATGGCGATCGGCGTGACGCTGGCCGAGGGGGCCTTCTACGACTGGGGCACGCTGTTCCTGCGCCAGGATCTCGGCGCCTCACCGCTCGCCGCGGGCGTCGGCTACGCGTGCTTCGCGGTCGCCATGGCGGCGGGACGCTTCTCCGGCGACGCGATCCGCGAGCGGTTCGAGGCGCCGGTGATCGTCCGCGCGTGCGCCGTGGCGGCGGGCATCGGGCTCGTCGGCTTCGTGCTGGCGCCGACGGTGCCGCTCGCCTGCGCGGCGCTGGTCGTGCTCGGGGCCGGGGTGTCGCTGGTGTTCCCGCTGGCGGTGAGCGCCGTCGCCGACCGCAGCGGGGCGAGTGCGGCCTCCAACATGGCGGGCCTGTCGCTGGCCGTGATGGCGGCGCTGTTGACGGCACCGCCGCTGATCGGCTTCCTCGCCGAGGTGGCGGGCCTCGGCACCGCCTTCCTGGCGCTGTTGCCCGCCGTGGTGATGACCGGCTTCCTCGCGGGCCATTCCCGGGCGGTGCGGACGCCGCAAACGCTGAAGGCCTGCCCGGAGGCGGCCTGACGGCGGGCTGCCGGATCGCGGCCGCGTCGAGAAGGCTTTCACCTTGGCCGGCGAATGCTTTAGCGTCCGCGGATCGACTCGCGATCCGTGGAGAATGCCATGAAAGCCGTTCGCGTCACCGAGACCGGGGGCCCCGAGGTGCTGCAGCTCGTCGACATCGACGTGCCGTCGCCCGGACCCGGCGAGGCCCTGGTGCGCCACACGGCGATCGGGGTGAACTTCATCGACACCTATTTCCGGGCCGGCCTCTACCCGACGGACCTGCCCTTCATTCCGGGTGCCGAGGCGGCCGGCGTGGTGGAGGCGGTGGGGGAGGGCGTGACCACCGTGAAGCCCGGCGACCGGGTGGCCTACGCGGGATCGGTCGGCGCCTATGCGGAAAAGCGGATGATGGCGGCGGACCGGCTGGTGCCGGTGCCGGACGGGGTGGACGACCGCACCGCGGCGGCGGTGCTCCTGAAGGGGCTGACGGCGCAGTTCCTGCTGACGCGGACGTTTCCGGTGCAGCCCGAACACACCGTGCTCTTCCACGCGGGCGCCGGCGGCGTCGGCCTGATCGCCGGCCAGTGGCTGAACGCGATCGGCTGCACGTCGATCGCCACCGTGGGGTCCGACGACAAGGCCGAGATCGCCAAGGCGGCGGGCTATACCCACGTGATCAACTACAGCACCGAGGACTTCGTGGCGCGGGTGGCGGAACTGACCGAGGGCGCCAAGGCCGACGTGGTCTATGACAGCGTGGGCAAGGATACCTTCCCGGGCTCGCTGGACTGCCTGAAGATGCGCGGGATGTTCGTCTCGTTCGGCAACGCCTCCGGCCCGGTGCCGCCGTTCGACATGCTGACGCTGTCGCGCAAGGGCTCGCTGTTCGCGACCCGGCCGACGCTGTTCCACTATGTGGCCAAGCGCGAGGAGCTGCTGGCCGCGGCGGCGGACCTCTTCGACAAGGTCGCGGCGGGCGTGGTGCGGCCGGAGATCGGCCAGACCTTCGCGCTCGACGACGTGGTGGCATGCCACCAGGCGCTTGCCGGACGGGGCACCCGGGGCGCGACGCTGCTGCTGCCGTGAGGGGGCGCAGGCGCGGGCCGATCGGGGGGAAGAAGTGTCGCGGCCTTGCAGACCATCTCTGGTTGGAAGATGTTGATTCCGTGCTTTCGCGGATGGCCCCTTGCGTGAGATCGTTTTTTCGGCAGGGTGAGAAAAGCGGCGCGCGCGGCGTTGGAGGGCTTCCGCGCCGTTTGTCGAGGAGGTGAGTTTGGGCCGACTGACGACGCATGTACTCGACACGGCATCGGGCCTGCCCGCCGCCGGCCTGACCGCCCGGCTGGTGCGGATCGGCCCGGACGGCGACGCGACGCCGATCAAGACGGTGGTGACCAACGACGACGGCCGGGTGGACGCGCCCATCCTGGACGGGGACGCGATGACGGTCGGGACCTACGAGCTGCGCTTCGAGGCGGGATCCTACCTGCGCGCGGCCGGCCATGCCCTGCCGGAGCCGGCCTTCCTCGACGTGATCCCGATCCGTTTCGGCATCGCGGATCCGGGGCGCCACTATCACGTGCCCTTGCTCCTGTCGCCCTACGGCTACAGCACCTACCGGGGGAGCTGACCGATGCGCGACAGCGTCCGTTTCATCCGCCAGGGCCGGGTCGTCGAATTGAAGAGCTTCGGCCCGACCGAAACCCTGCTCGATCATCTGCGCCTCACCGAGCGCGCCTGCGGCACCAAGGAAGGCTGCAACGAGGGCGACTGCGGCGCCTGCACCGTGGCCGTCGGCACCCACGAGGACGGCAAGGTCGTCTACCGGCCGGTGAACGCCTGCATCCTCTTCGTCGGCCAACTCGACGGAAAGGAGATCGTCACGGTGGAGGACATCGCCGGGTCCGGCGGGCTCCATCCGGTGCAGCAGGCCATGGTGGACCACCATGGATCGCAGTGCGGCTTCTGCACGCCGGGCATCGTGATGAGCCTGTTCGCGCTCTACCAGGACGCCGGCCGCGCTACGCCGCCGCCGCGCGCGGTGATCGACGAGTGGCTCTCCGGCAACCTTTGCCGCTGCACCGGCTACCGGCCGATCGTGGAGGCGGCGCGGACGGCGCTGTCCGCGCCGCCGGACGACATGTTCACCCGCTCAGCCGAGGCGACCGGCGGGGTGCTGCAGTTCCTGGCCGACGCGGAGGACGTGTTCGTCGGGACGGATCAGCGCTTCTTCGCGGCGCCGCGCTCGGTGGAGGCGCTCGCCGCGCTCTACGAACGCCATCCGGACGCCACGCTGGTGGCCGGCGCGACGGACGTGGGGCTCTGGATCACCAAGCAGTTCCGGCCGGTGGAGAAGGTCATCCACCTCGGCCGGGTCGACGGGCTGGACCGGATCGAGGACGTGGGGCCAGCGGTCATCATCGGCGCGACGGCTACCTACGAGGCGGCGACGGACGCGCTTGCGGGCATCGACCCGGACATCGGCGCGGTGGTGCGGCGGATCGGCTCGCGGCAGGTGCGGGCGTCGGGCACGATCGGCGGCAACATCGCCAACGGCTCGCCGATCGGCGACACGCCGCCCATGCTGATCGCCCTCGGGGCGACGCTGGAGCTCGTCTCGGCCAAGGCCAACCGGGCGGTGCCGCTGGAGGACTTCTTCATCGCCTACGGCCGGCAGGACCGGCAGCCGGGCGAGTTCGTGGCCGGCGTGCTGGTGCCGAAGCTGAAGGCCGGCCAGGTGTTCCGGGCCTACAAGATCAGCAAGCGGTTCGACCAGGACATCAGCGCCGTGATGGGCGCCTTCCTGTTCACGCTCGCCGACGGGGTGATCACCGAGGCGCGCATCGCCTTCGGCGGGCTCGCGGGCACGCCCAAGCGGGCGGCGGCCGTGGAGGCCCGGCTCATCGGCGTGGCGCCCGGCTCGGCGGCGGCGTGGAGCCCGGCCATGGAGGCCTTCGCGGAGGACTTCCAGCCGCTCACCGACATGCGGGCGAGCGCGCACTACCGGCTGGAGACGGCCCGGGCGCTGCTCGGCAAGGCGCTTCTTGAAACAGCCGGGGCGCCGACCACGCGCACCCGTGTCATCGGCCAGCGCGAAGCGCGGCAGGAGGGTGCCCATGTCGGCGCTTGAGAGCGATCCGGACGGCCTGCGCGACGACAGCCAGGAGGGCGTGTTCTCCGTTGTCCGCCAGCCGGTGCGCCACGACAGCGCGGTGAAGCACGTCACCGGGCAGGCGATCTACATCGACGACATGCGCGAGCCGGAAGGCACGCTGCACGTGGCGCCGGGCTTCTGCCGGCAGATCGCCAGGGGCCGGTTCACCGCCGTCGACCTCGACCCGGTGCGCGCCTTTCCGGGCGTGGTGACGGTGCTGACCGCCGCCGACGTGCCGGGCGTCAACGACTGCTCGCCGTCGATCGGCGGCGACCCGATCTTCTCCGAAGGCGTGGTGGAGTTCTGGGGGCAGGTGGTGTTCGCCGTGGTGGCGACCACGCGCGACGCGGCCCGGCGCGCGGCGACGCTCGCCCGCTTCGAGGTGGTGACGGAGACGCCCGCCATCACGGTGGCGGACGCGCGGGCCGCGGACATCCACGTGCTGCCCGAATACCGCTTCGGCCGCGGCGACGTGGAGGCGGTGCTCGCCGACAGTCCGAAGCGCCTGGACGGGCGGATGGTGATCGGCGGCCAGGAGCACTTCTACCTGGAGGGCCAGATCGCCTTCGCGCTGCCGGGTGAGGACGGGGACATGCACGTCCATTCGTCCACCCAGCACCCGACGGAGGTGCAGCACCTGGTGGCGAAGGCGCTCGCCGTTCCGGACGCGGCGGTGACGGCCGAGGTGCGGCGCATGGGCGGCGGTTTCGGCGGCAAGGAGAGCCAGGCGAGCCAGTGGGCGGTGATCGCGGCGCTGGCGGCGGCCAAGACGCGCCGGCCGTGCAAGCTCCGGCTCGATCGCGACGACGACATGGTGATGACCGGCAAGCGCCACGACGACGTGGCGGAGTTCGCCGTCGGCTACGACGCGGACGGGCGGGTGACGGCGACGCGGATGGATTTCTACGCCCGCTGCGGCTACTCGGCCGACCTGTCGCTCGGCGTCAACGACCGGACCATGTTCCACGCGGACAACGCCTACTTCTACCCGGCGGTGCGCATCCTCTCCCAGCGACTGAAGACCAACACGGTCTCCAACACCGCCTTCCGGGGCTTCGGCGGCCCGCAAGGGGTGCTGGCGGCGGAACGCATGATGGACGCCATCGCGGTGGAGACCGGGCTCGACCCGCTGGAGGTGCGCAAGCGCAACATCTACGGGCCCGACCGGGACGTGACGCCCTACGGCATGAAGGTGGAGGACAACGTTCTTCCCGAGATCATCGCCGAGTTGGAGCGGACGTCCGACTACGCGGCGCGGCGGGCGGAGGTGAAGGCCTTCAACAGCCGCAACCGGATCCTGAAGAAGGGCCTCGCCTTCACGCCGCTGAAGTTCGGCATCTCCTTCACGCTCGTCCACCTCAATCAGGCGGGGGCGCTCGTTCACGTCTATACGGACGGGTCGGTGCACCTCAACCACGGCGGCACCGAGATGGGGCAGGGGCTGAACACCAAGGTCGCCCAGGTGGTGGCCGAGGAGTTCGGGCTGACCCTCGACCGGGTGAAGATCACCGCCACCACGACCGGCAAGGTGCCCAACACGGCGCCGACGGCGGCCTCGTCCGGCACCGACATCAACGGCATGGCGGCGCAGATCGCCTGCCGGCAGATCAAGGCGCGGCTCGTCGCCTTCGTCGCCAACGAGTTCGGGACGCCGGAGGACCAGATCGCCTTCCGGGACGGTCAGGTGATCATCGGCAACGGCTCGGTACCGTTCACCGAGGTGGTCAAGAAGGCCTTCATCGCCCGCATCCAGCTTTCGTCGGCCGGCTACTACAAGACGCCGAAGATCACCTGGAACCGCGACCGCGCGGAGGGCCGGCCCTTCCTCTACTTCGCCTACGGGGCGGCCTGCTCGGAGGTGACGATCGACACCATGACGGGCGAGATGAAGGTGGACCGGGTCGACATCCTGCACGACGTGGGCAAGTCGCTGAATCCGGCCATCGACATCGGCCAGATCGAGGGTGGGTTCGTGCAGGGGATGGGGTGGGTGACCACCGAGGAATTGTGGTGGGACGACAAGGGGCGGCTGCGCACCCACGCGCCCTCCACCTACAAGATCCCGTGCGCCTCCGACGTGCCGGACGCCTTCAACGTGGCGCTCTACGACAGCCCCGGCAACCGGGAGATCACCATCTTCCGGTCGAAGGCGGTGGGCGAGCCGCCGCTGATGCTGGCCGCCTCGGTGTTCTCCGCCGTGTTCGACGCGGTGGCGAGCCTGAAGCCGGGGGTGATCCCGCCGCTCGACGCGCCGGCGACGCCGGAGGCCATCATGCGCGCCGTCACGGCCATGCGCCGGGCGGAGGTTTGACACGGCTTCGAGGTCGGAGACGATCCTACCAGCCGAGAAAGCGAGTGCGTTCCTTGTCCGCCGTCTTCGCAACCCTTGAACGGATCCTCGCCGGCGAGCCGGCCGTGGCGCTCGTCACGGTGGTGGGCGCGCGCGGGTCGACGCCGCGCGAGGCGGGGGCGCGCATGGTGGTGACGGCCGCGGGCGCCATCTCGGGCACGGTCGGTGGCGGGCGGCTGGAGCTGGAGGCGATCGCGGCGGCACGGGCGCTGGCCGAGGCGGGCCGGGATACGGCGACGCTCCGCCGCTTCGCGCTCGGGCCGGCGCTCGGCCAGTGCTGCGGCGGGCACGTGACGCTCGCCATCGAGGCCATCACGGCGGCGCGGCGGGACGAGATCGCGGCGCTCGCCGTCGGCGAGGCGGCGGGCGGCATGGCAACCACGGCGCGCTTCGCCGAAGGGGAGGGGATCCGGCGCACGATCGTCGGCCACGGTCCCGGTGCGCCGACGGCGGCGCTCGCCGACGACGGGACCCTGACGGAGGTGTTCGGGGCGCGGCCGCGGGCGGTGTATCTGTTCGGCGCCGGGCATGTGGGGCGCGCGGTGGTGCTGGCGCTGGCGCCGCTGCCTTTCCGGGTGACCTGGGTGGACGAGCGGGCCGACATGTTCCCGGCCGCCGTGCCGCGCACGGTGGAGACGGTGGCGACGGACCGGCCCGAGACGGTGGCCGCCGCCATGGAAGAGGGCGCCTTCGCGCTGGTGATGACGCACGACCACGGGGTGGACCTTGCCATCGTGCACGCGGCGCTTGTCGCCGGCCGGCACCGCTATCTCGGCCTCATCGGCAGCGCGACGAAGCGCGCCCGGTTCGAGAGCCGGCTCCACGCGCTCGGCCATGACGGCACGACGGCAAAGGCCTTCCGCTGCCCGATCGGGGTGGCGGGCATCACCTCCAAGGAGCCGGCGCTGATCGCGACGGCGGTGGCGGCCGAACTTCTGATCGAGGACGAAGCCGCGCGGGCCCGACGCCCGACCGACGCGGCGCTGATCCGGCTGGTGCCGTGACGGGGCGGGCGGGGCGACGACAGGTGGACGGGGACAGATGACGGCGACGAGCACGCCCGAGACGACAGGATCCGCGCGGCCGCGTGGTGAGGCCCGACCGCGCGACACGGGGGGCGTGCCGCTCTTGGAGGCTCGCCATATCGTGAAGCGCTTCGGCGCCAACACGGCCAACGACGACGTGAGCCTGAAGGTGATGCCGGGGGAGATCCACGCGCTTCTCGGCGAGAACGGCGCCGGCAAGTCGACGCTGGTGAAGATCCTCTACGGCGCGCTGCAGCCGAACGAGGGCGAGATCCTCTGGAAGGGCCAGCCGGTGGTGATCGGCTCGCCGGCGGAGGCGCGCGCGCTCGGCATCGGCATGGTGTTCCAGCACTTCTCGCTGTTCGAGGCGCTGACGGTGGCGGAGAACATCGCCCTCGCCCTGCCGAAGGACGCCGACCGGCGGGGGCTTTCGGCGACCATCGCCAGGGTCTCGCGCGACTACGGCCTGCCGCTCGACCCGACGTCGCGGATCGCCGACCTGTCGGTCGGCGAGCGGCAGCGGGTGGAGATCGTGCGCTGCCTGTTGCAGAACCCGCAGCTCGTCATCATGGACGAGCCGACCTCGGTGCTGACGCCGCAGGAGGCGGACCAGCTGTTCGAGACGTTGAAGCGGCTCGCCTCGGAAGGCTGCGCCATCCTCTACATCTCGCACCGGCTGGAGGAGGTGAGGGCGATCTGCCACCACGCGACCATCATGCGCCGGGCCAAGGTGGTGGCCGAGACGGACCCGACCACGGAGACGGTCGGCACACTCGCCCGGCTGATGGTGGGCAACGAGGTGGACGCGGTGACGCGGACGAAGGGCGTGCCCGGCGCGCCGCGTCTCACGCTCGCGGGCCTCGACATGCCGGCGCTGGGTGCCTTCGGCGTGCCGCTCCGGGCCATCGACCTGGAGGTGCGGGCGGGCGAGATCGTGGCCATCGCCGGGGTGGCGGGCAACGGGCAGAGCGAGCTTTTCGACGCGGTCTCCGGCGAGCGGACCGGGCGCGACGGCGCGGTGGTGATCGACGGCCGGCCGGTCGGCCACCAGGGCGTCAACGAGCGGCGGCGGCTCGGCGCGGCCTTCGTGCCGGAGGAGCGCCTGGGCCATGGGGCGGTGCCGGCGCTGAAGCTGTCGGAGAACGTGGTGCTGACCCGCCACGGCACAGGAGAGGGCATCGCCAGCGGCGGCTTCACCCGCTTCGGCCTCGCCGGGCGGATCGTGGAGGCGGTGACGAAGCGGTTCGACGTGCGCAAGGGGCCGGCGGACCCGGAGGCGCGGGCGCTGTCCGGCGGCAACCTGCAGAAGTTCGTGGTCGGCCGCGAGGTGGACCGAACCCCCGGCGTACTGGTGGTGGCCCAGCCCACCTGGGGCGTCGACGCGGGCGCCGCGGCGGTGATCCGCCAGGCGCTGATCGACCTCGCCCGCTCCGGGTCGGCGGTGCTGGTGATCAGCCAGGATCTCGACGAGATCTTCGAGATCGCCGACCGGATCGCGGTGATCTCGCGCGGGCACCTCTCCGTGCCGAAGGCCGCGGAGGCGATGACGCGGGAAGAGATCGGGCTGCTGATGGCCGGCGGGGCGGAGAAGCGGTGATGGGGATTGCCGGAGCGACTCGATCGTCGGTGGTAGAGGTGGCACCCCTCTCTCCCACTCTCTCCCACAAGGGGAGAGAGGGTTCTGGCGGAGGGTCCGGCGCTCACCGACTGGCCCTCGTCAGCCGGGTCGCGACGACCGCCGTCAAGGGCGCCAACCGGCCCTCTCTCCCCTTGTGGGAGAGAGTGGGAGAGAGGGGTGCCGGCGCAGCCCATCCAATCTTGCGTCGACCCGCTCAACCCCACCCGGAACCCCGCCCATGCATCTAGAACTCGTCAAGCGACCGGAGGTGAGCCGGGTCATGATGGTGGGGTCGCCGGTTTTGGCGGTCGGGCTCACGGTCATCTTCGCCGCCATCGTCTTCGCGCTGCAGGGCAAGGATCCGCTAGCCGGCGTCTACTATTTCTTCCTGGAGCCGCTGACGTCGTCGTGGTCGATCGAGCAGTTGATCGTCAAGGCGACGCCGCTCGTCATCATCGCGCTCGGGCTGGCGGTCTGCTTCCTCTCCAACAACTGGAACATCGGCGCGGAAGGCCAGCTGACCGTCGGGGCGATCACCGGGTCGATGCTGCCGGTGCTGGTGCCGGAGTTCGCCTCGCCGGCGACGCTGCCGCTGATGGTGCTCATGGGCGCCCTTGGCGGGGCGCTGTTCGCGGCGGTGCCGGCCATCCTGAAGACCCGGTTCGGCACCAACGAGATCCTCACCTCGCTGATGCTCGTCTACGCCTCCGGCCTCTTCCTCGACTGGCTGGTGCGCGGGCCCTGGCGCGATCCAAAAGGCTTCAACTTCCCGATCACCATCGCGTTCAACGACGCCGCCATCCCGTCCACCATCCCGATCGGGCCGCTCTACCTCAATCTTTCCGCCTTCGTGGCGCTGGTGCTGGTGGCGGTTCTGGCGGTGACGCTGGGGCGGACGCTGAAGGGGTTCGAGATCCGCGTGCTCGGGCAGAGCCCGCGCGCGGGCGCCTTCGCGGGCTTCTCGGCGCGGCGGATGACGCTGTTCGCCTTCATGGTATCGGGCGCGCTCGCCGGGATCGCGGGCATCCTGACGGTGGCGTCGGAGATCGGCAAGCTGCAGCCGGTGATCTCGCCGGGCTACGGGTTCACGGCCATCATCGTGGCCTTCCTCGGCCGGCTGAACCCGGTCGGCATCCTGATCGCAGGCCTCGTCATCGCGCTCTCCTATCTCGGCGGCGAGGCGATCCAAACCACCATGCAGATGTCCTCCAAGGTGGCGACGGTGGTGCAGGGCATGCTGCTCTTCTTCGTGCTTGCCTGCGACACGCTCATCCTCTACCGCGTCCGGCTGGTCGGTCGCGCGCCGAAGGAGCCCGCCCGTGCTTGAGGCCATCATCCTCACCGTGATCACCGCCGCGACGCCGCTCCTGCTGGCGGCCATCGGCGAACTCGTCGTGGAGCGCTCCGGCGTGCTCAACCTCGGCGTGGAAGGCATGATGGTGATGGGCGCCGTGTGCGGCTTCGCCGGCACGCTGACCTTCGGCACGCCGTTCGCCGGCATCATCGCCGGCGCGCTCGCCGGCATGGCGGTGAGCCTCCTGTTCGGGTTCGCGACGCTGACGCTCGTCGCCAACCAGGTGGCGTCGGGCCTGGCGCTCACCTTGTTCGGGCTCGGGCTCGCGGGTCTCATCGGCGAGGGTTTCGTCGGCACGCCGGGTCTGAAGCTGCCGGCGCTCTTCATTCCGGGGCTGACCGACCTGCCGGTGGTGGGGCGCATCCTGTTCGGGCAGGACGTGCTCGTCTACCTCTCGTTCGCGTTGGTCGCGGGCGTGTCGTGGTTCCTGTTCCGCACCCGGGCGGGGCTGGTGCTCCGCGCCGTCGGCGACAATCACGGCTCGGCGCATGCGCTCGGCTATTCGGTGGTGAAGGTGCGCTATCTGGCGGTGCTGTTCGGCGGCGCCTGCGCGGGGCTCGGCGGCGCGTATCTGTCCATCGCCTACACGCCGCTCTGGGTGGAGAGCATGACGGCCGGGCGCGGCTGGATCGCGCTGGCGCTCGTCGTGTTCGCGTCCTGGCGGCCGGGGCGGCTGGTGGTGGGCGCCTATCTCTTCGGCGCGGTGACCATCCTGCAGCTCCATGCCCAGCCGCTCGGGCTCGGGGTGCCGTCGCAGTTCCTCTCCATGCTGCCTTATCTCGCCACCGTGGTGGTGCTGGTGCTGATCTCCGGCAACCGCCGCGCCACCCGCTTCAACACGCCGGCCTGCCTCGGCACCCCCTTCGTTCCGGACCGATGACGGCACCGGACGACCGATCGGCGGACGCGTACCGGCCCGCGCCCGCCCGCATGTTCCAGACGGCCGCATACTCGATCCTTCCAGGGAGACACCGCATGAAGAAACTGCTCCTCCTCGCCGGCACCGCGCTTGCCGTCGCGCTCGGCGCCACGGCCGCTTCCGCCCAGGACAAGACCAAGGCCTGCTTCATCTACGTGGGGCCGATCGGCGACTTCGGTTGGTCCTACCAGCACGACCAGGGCCGGCTCGCCATCGAGGCCGCGTTCGGCGACAAGGTCGAGACCGCCTATCTGGAGAACGTCTCCGAGGGTCCGGACGCGGAGCGCGCCATTGAGCGTCTCGCCCGCGACGGCTGCGACATCATCTTCACCACTTCGTTCGGCTTCATGGACCCGACCATCAAGGTCGCTAAGAAGTACCCGGACGTGAAGTTCGAGCACGCCACCGGCTTCAAGACGGCCGAGAACGTGGGCATCTACAACTCGCGCTTCTACGAGGGCCGCTACATCATCGGCCAGATGGCCGCCAAGGTGTCGAAGGCCGGCATGGCGGGCTACATCGTGTCCTTCCCGATCCCGGAAGTGGTGATGGGCATCAACGCCTTCATGCTGGGCGCCCAGAGCGTGAACCCGGACTTCAAGGTGAAGATCGTCTGGGTGAACTCCTGGTTCGACCCGGGCAAGGAGGCGGACGCCGCCAAGGCGCTGTTCGACCAGGGCGCGGATATCATGGTCCAGCACACGGACTCCACCGCGCCGCTGCAGATCGCCGAGGAGCGCGGCCTGAAGGGCTTCGGTCAGGCGTCGGACATGATCAAGTTCGCCCCGAACGCCCAGATGACCTCCATCGTGGACGACTGGTCGGCCTATTACGTCGGCCGCGTGCAAGCGGTGATGGACGGCACCTGGAAGCCGGAGAACAAATGGGGCGGTCTCGCCGACAAGGGCCTGATGATGGCGCCCTACACCAACGTGCCGGAAGACGTGGCGAAGGCCGCCGCCGAAACGGAAGCGAAGATCGCCTCTGGTGAATTCCACCCCTTCACCGGTCCGATCTTCGACCAGGACGGCAAGGAGCGCTACGCCGCCGGCGTCGTGGCGCCGGACGGCGATCTCCTCGGCATGAACTGGTACGTGAAGGGCGTGGACGACAAGCTGCCGCAGTGACGGACGGCGCCGGCTTGCCGGCGAGGTTACCCACCACGCGGCACGGGGAGCGGTCAC
Source organism: Mongoliimonas terrestris (assembly GCF_001927285.1). Taxonomy (GTDB): domain Bacteria; phylum Pseudomonadota; class Alphaproteobacteria; order Rhizobiales; family Pleomorphomonadaceae; genus Chthonobacter; species Chthonobacter terrestris. The sequence continues at coordinate 218,949 of NZ_MSIG01000006.1, forward strand.
GCCCCCCGGGCCGCGCCCGCGGGCCGTCAGAGCAGGGTGAAGCCCCTCAGGCGCCCCACATGGAGCCCGAATTCAAAGAGCCAGGCCTCGTAGGTTATCTGTCCCATGACGATCAGCGCCGCCCGGGTGAGGCAGGCGGCGAAGCGGCGCGACTCGCGGGCAAGATAGCGGACCCGCGACCGGTGGCCGTACTTCTTTTGAAGCAATGCTTCGCTCCGGCCCCAGGCGACGCCCTGGTTGTAGCGCGCCGTGCCGCTGTCGCGGAGCCGGTAGTGAACCTTGGCCTTGGGCTCGAAGTGGAGTTGGAAGCCCGCGCGCTGCGCTCTCCAGCAGTAGTCGATATCCCAGGACGTACCGCAGTCGTGCGCCGGGCCGCCGATCGCGTCGTAAACGGCGCGGCGGAAACCGATGGCGCAGCCGAAGCCCCAGGGTAGAGTCCAAAGCGGACCGGTTCCGACCATCAGCCCTGTTTGCTGAACGGTGAACGCGCGCGCCAGGTCGGGTCGATTCAAAGGGACGGGATCCAAAGCCGCCACGACGAAATCATGATGGCGGAGCGCTTCGCTCATGGCGGCAAACCAGTCGTCCGCCAACTCGTCGTCAGCCTCGCAGAGGAGAAGGCACTCGCCACGCGCCGCCGCGAACCCGGTGCGATAGGAGTGATCGACGCCTTGCCGCGGACCCGTGCCGTCGAAGGCCTGGACGATCCTCAGGTTCGGAAGCTTGTCCACATACTCACCGACGATGTCCATCGATCGGTCTGTACATCCGTTGTCCACCACAAGCACTTCACAACCATCCGTCCAGTTCTGTTGGGCAAGAGAGTCCAGCTGAACAGCGATCGTGGACACGCCATTATAGACGGGCAAGATGACGCTGTACTGCATCTCGGACCCCCTCGATCATCATCACTACTAAGAATAGGGAAAGACGTGAGTGAACTATTGGATTGCGAAAATTGCACCTGATTACTGCACATTATGGGTTATAATCCGTTGGATCTAGATTTATCTCAGGATGAGTTCTTGCCGCAATTGAAAAAACGGGGACAGATCGCCGTGATATGGGTGGTTGAGGATACCGTTTACTTTATTTAGACTCTGGGTCAGATAGTCGGGTTCGACCATTAAGACGGCAGGCGGTGGGCTTATGGGGGATTTGCTTCTCATCGAGAATGAATTGGTCTCCAGTTTTACGGCATTGTTTTCGCTCGACTTCATTCGAGCCTCACACCAAGAATGGACCCGGCAGAACGGCGACGTTAGCAAAGTGGACCAAACACCTGTCGACTTTCGTCTGTTCGTCTACACACGAGCACTCGGACTCATCATCAACGAGCTGAATTTCAACACCGACGCACATGTGGAAGACGCTGACGACAGGCCTGATCGGCTGAAGGTAATGCGGTCTCTGTGAGATATTGTTCTTAGTGAGAATTCACGGGTAGGGACATCAGCGTGCAATCACTGTCTCGAACGTCCTGGTCCGACGGGCCGGTGATTCCGCGCGGCCGTTAAGCCCGATCGGATTTCCTCCGACGGCAAACGGCTCTACATAGAGGGTCGAAAAACTCGGCATCCGGAGCGCCCCCATGTCCATCCCGTCCTACGGCCTCACCCGAACCTCGGACGATCTCGACGTCCGCCGCCGGAAGGCGCTCTATCATGCGTGGCACCGGGGCACGCGGGAGATGGACCTGCTGCTCGGCCGCTTCGCGGACGCGCATATCGCCGATCTGTCCGAGGACGAACTCGGCGACTTCGAGCGGCTGATGGAGGTGCCTGATCGGGACCTGTTCGGCTGGATCCTCGGCCGCGAGGAGACGCCGGACAACTACAAGGGTCCCGTCACCGAGAAGGTGCTGGCCTTCGCCATGGCGAACCCGCTGACGGGCTGAACCGACGCACGCTTTTCCCCTGACTTTCCGCCCGACGGGCGCTACATAGAACGCGTCGCCGACGGGCCCCGAACGGGCCCGGCGGTGGCTTGCCGTTGTTGAGGCAAGACGACCGGCGCGATCCTGTCGCCGGCCGCAGCCGCCCGTGGGCGTCGATCCGGCGCCTCTTTCATGCCTTCGGCGCCCTTTGCCGGCGCCCGTTCCAAGAGCCGCCATGTCCCGCACCGCCAAGAAGCCGCTCGACGCCCATCTGTTCGACGAGTATCGCGCCGTCACCGTGGCGGGGGTGCCGGACGGGGCGGAGGCGCTGGCGCTGGCCGAGATCGCCCGGGCCGCGCCGGGCAAGGGCGTGCGCGCCGTCTACGTGGCGCGGGACGGGCAGAGGCTCGCCCAGTTGCAGCGGGCGCTCGGCTTCTTCGCGCCGGAACTCGGCACGCTGGAGTTCCCGGCCTGGGACTGCCTGCCCTACGACCGGGTGTCGCCGACGCCCGCCATGGTGGCCCGGCGCATGACCACGCTGGCGGCGCTGGTGGCGAGCCGCAATGAGACCAAGCCCTTCGTGCTCCTGACCACCGTCAATGCGCTCGTCCAGAAGGTGGTGCCGCCGACGCTCGTCTCCGGCGCGGTGCTGACGGCGGCGCCCGGCAACCGTATCGACATGACGACGCTGACCGCCTGGCTGGAGGACAACGGCTTCTCGCGCACCTCGACCGTGCGCGACACCGGCGAGTACGCGGTGCGCGGCGGCATCCTCGACCTCTTCGCGCCGGGGACCGAGTATCCGGTGCGGTTCGACTTCTTCGGCGATACGCTGGAATCCATCCGCACCTTCGATCCGGAGAGCCAGCGGACGGTCGGCCAGTTGATCCGGCTCGACCTCGTTCCAATGTCGGAGGTGCAGCTGACACCGGCCTCCATCAAGCGCTTCCGCCAGCGCTATGTGGCGGCGTTCGGGGCGGCGACCTCGGGCGATCCGCTCTACGAGGCGGTGTCGGAGGGCCGGCGCTACGCGGGCGTGGAACACTGGATGCCGCTCTTCCACGAAACGGTCGCGACCCTCTTCGACTATGTGCCGGATGCGCCCTACGTGCTCGATCCGCTCGCCGACGAGGCGATCACCGAGCGGCTCGTCACGGTGGCCGACCACTATGACGCGCGGCTCCATGCGCTAAAGGACGGCGGCGCCGGGGCGCCCTACAAGCCGCTGCCGCCGGGCGATCTCTACCTCCTCGATCGGGAGGTGAAGGCCGCCCTCGACAGCCGCGACGTCGCGCGCCTGACGCCCTTCCACCGGCCGGAGCAGACGTCCGCCAAGGTGGTGGATTTCGGCGGCAAGACCGGCCGGTCGTTCGCGGCGGAGCGGGCGAGCCCGGACGTCAACGTGTTCGACGTGCTGGTGCAGCATATCCGCGCGCTGAAGGCGGAAAACCGGCGCGTGGTGCTCGCCTGCTGGTCGGAGGGCTCGCGCGACCGGTTGGCGCAGGTGATCAACGACCACGGCGTGCAGGCGACCGACACGGTGCCGCATCTGGCCGCAGCGCTAAAGACGCCCGCCCACGTGCTGCCGCTCGCCATTCTGGGGGTCGAAACCGGGTTCGAGCTGCCGGACGTGGTGGTGGTGGCCGAGCAGGACGTGCTCGGCGACCGGCTGATCCGCGGCGCCAACCGCAAGAAGCGGGCGGACAACTTCCTCAAGGAGGTGGCGGCGCTCGCCGAGGGCGACCTGGTGGTGCACGTGGACCACGGCATCGGCCGCTTCACGGGCCTGAAGACCATCGAGGCCGCCGGAGCGCCGCACGACTGCCTGGAGATCCAGTACGCCGGCGGCGACCGGCTTTTCCTGCCGGTGGAGAACATCGAGCTTCTGTCCCGCTACGGCTCGGAAGACACCGAGGCGGTGCTCGATCGGCTGGGCGGCGGCGCGTGGCAGGCCCGCAAGGCCAAGATGAAGAAGCGGATCCGCGAGATGGCGGACGAGCTGATCAAGACCGCCGCCGCGCGCATGCTGCGCACCGCCCCGTCGCTGATCCCGCCGGAGGGCGTCTACGACGAGTTCGCCGCGCGCTTCCCTTATGACGAGACCGAGGACCAGCTGAACGCCATCGACAGCGTGATGGGCGACCTCGGCTCCGGCCGGCCGATGGACCGGCTGGTGTGCGGCGACGTGGGTTTCGGCAAGACGGAGGTGGCGCTCCGCGCGGCCTTCCTCGCCGCCATGTCGGGCAAGCAGGTGGCCGTGGTGGTGCCGACGACGCTGCTGTCGCGCCAGCATTTCCGCACCTTCGAAGCGCGCTTCAAGGGGCTGCCGATCGAGGTGCGCCAGGCCTCGCGGCTGGTGCCGGCCAAGGATCTCGCCGCGACGCGGGCGGGGATCGCCGACGGCACGGTGGACATCGTGGTGGGCACCCACGCGCTTCTGGCCAAGGGCATCGCCTTCAAGGACCTCGGCCTCCTCATCATCGATGAGGAGCAGCACTTCGGCGTGAAGCACAAGGAGCGGCTGAAGGAGCTGAAGGCCGACGTGCACGTGCTGACGCTGTCGGCGACGCCGATCCCGCGCACGCTGCAGCTGGCGCTGACCGGCGTGCGCGAGCTGTCCCTGATCGCCACGGCGCCGGTGGACCGGCTGGCGGTGCGCTCCTTCGTGACGCCGTTCGACCCGCTCACCATCCGCGAGGCGCTGCTGCGCGAAAAGTACCGCGGCGGCCAGGCCTTCTACGTCTGCCCGCGACTGACCGACCTCGCCTCCCAGCGGGAGTTCCTGGAGAAGCACGTGCCGGAGGTGAAGGTGGCGGTCGCCCACGGGCAGATGGCGGCGACGGACCTTGAGGACATCATGAACGCCTTCTACGAGGGCCAGTATGATGTGCTCCTCTCCACCACGATCGTGGAGTCCGGGCTCGACATCCCGACCGCCAACACGCTGGTGGTGCACCGCTCCGACATGTTCGGCCTTGCCCAGCTCTACCAGCTGAAGGGCCGCGTCGGCCGGTCGAAGACGCGCGCCTACGCGCTCTTCACCACGCCGGCAGAGAAGAAGCTGACCGCCCAGGCGGAGCGGCGGCTGAAAGTACTGCAGAGCCTCGACACGCTGGGCGCCGGCTTCCAGCTCGCCAGCCACGACCTCGACATCCGCGGTGCCGGCAACCTCCTCGGCGAGGAGCAGTCGGGGCACATCAAGGAGGTGGGCTACGAGCTCTACCAGCAGATGCTGGAGGAGGCCGTCGCGGCGCTGAAGACGGGCGACGAGAGCCTTTCGGAAGACCAGTGGAGCCCGCAAATCACCGTGGGTACGCCGGTGATGATCCCGGAGACCTACGTCAACGACCTGACGCTGCGCCTCGGCCTCTACCGCCGGCTCGCGGACCTGGAGGACGCCGGCAGCATCGACGCCTTCGGCGCGGAGCTGATCGACCGGTTCGGGCCGCTGCCGAGCGAGGTGGAGCACCTTCTGAAGATCGTCACCATCAAGGCGCTCTGCCGCAAGACCAACGTGGACAAGGTGGACGCCGGGCCGAAGGGCGTCGTGATCTCGTTCCGTGAAGGGCGGTTCGACAACCCGCCGGCGCTCGTCAAGTACATCGGCGAGCAGGGCATCATGGCCAAGATCCGCCCGGACCAGAAGGTGGTGCTGGTGCGCGACTGGCCGGACCCGGAGCAGCGCCTGAAGGGCACCGCCGCCATCCTGGTGCGGCTTGCCAAGATGGTGGACGAGGCCAAGGCCGGCGCGCCGACCAAGCTCACCATGCCGGCCACCCCGCCACCCCCGCCGCCGGAGCCGGTGCGCAAGGGTAGCTACCCGAGCGTGGCGAGCTTCAAGGCGAAGGGCAGGGGGGTGAAGGGCGGGAGCGGGTTCGGACGACGGTGAGGGGTGGGGAGCTTAAGGGGGCGGGTCGCGCGGGTCACGACGATCGGGGGCGGGTGGAGAGGCCGGTGGTTGCGGATCCGCCATCTTTTGGTCAACGCGTCACCCCGGCGAAAGCCAGGGCCCAGCCGACGGTGGGAACCGGGGCGGAAGGGTGCCGGGGCAACACGGAGATGGCGCCGTCGGTTGGATCCCGGCGTTCGCCGGGATGACGATCGGGCGCTTAGACGGGGTGGCGCGGGCATGCTGGCGCCGGTCACCGCCGTCCTCGTCATGGGCCGGTTCATCCGGACCAGCCACGCATTTTGCCGCTCGGGGCGCGGGAAACCCTATACGTCAGGGCGCAAGAAATGCGTGGGTGGTCCGCCTGCGCGGACCATGACGATCGGGGTGGGTGGGACGGTCGGTGCGGGTCGTTTCTTTGCCGCCGCACCCATTTCCGTCACCGGCTTTGGAAACTCCGTAACCGTCGCCGCCGCACGAAAAAAGCCGCCGGGGGTTGCCCGGCGGCTGGCTGGCGCATGCGGGAATTTACCGTCGTGTCAGTTCATCTTGGCGACGCAGTCGGCGTCTTCCTTGAGGCTCGGGGCGTCCAGGTACTTGGCGCGGATCTTCGTGTAGGTGCAGTCGGCGATGATCTCCTCGAGAGCGAGGTTCACCCGGTCGAGCAGTTCCTGGCTGTCCTTGCGGACGAACCACGAGAAGCCGCGCTTGTCTTCCGGCACGGACGGGTCGCCGAGCCAATGGTCGCCGCCGCCGAGCTTCCAGTCCTTGCCTTCGGGCTTGTTGATCAGCTCGACAGTCCAGTTGATCTTGCTGTCGAAGGTGAGGTCGATGCGGCCGGCCAGGAGATCGAGCTTGATCTGGTCCGGGTTGTCGTAGAGCACGAATTCCATCGAGTTGGGGAAGTGCGTCTCGATGTACTTGATGGTGGCGGCGCCGCGCTGGAGGCCGATCTTCTTGCCGGCGAGGCCCTCGGAGGTGAAGGTCCAGTCGGAGGAGGCCGGCACCACGAAGGTGGTCGGGTTGTAGACGACCGGGCGGCTGAAGAGGCCCTTTTCGGCGCGCTCCGGGGTCGGGGCGAGCTGGGTGGCGATTAGGTCGAACTTGCCCTGGAGCATGGACGGGATCAACGCCTTGAAGTCGATGGCGACGATCTCGCACTCGACGTTCATCCGCTTGCAGACCTCGCGGGCGAGATCCGGCTCGACACCGACGACGGCGCCGGTGGAGTCCACGATGGAGAAGGGCGGATAGGTGCCCTCGTTGCCGATGCGCAGCTTTTCCGCCTGCGCCGAGGCCATGCCGCCGACGACGATCAGGGAGCCGAGCGCGAGGCTGGCGACCGCCGATCGCACGAGCCGCATACCGAAGTGGTCCATCTTCATGTGTAGTCCTGCCCTGGCATTCCCTCGACCGTTCCGGCGAGGTCCTTGATGCTGAATGCTAGTCGGCGGCACGAGGCGGAAAAATCGACAATGCCTAATGCGAAGGCAGGGCGTTAAGCGATGCAAAATCTGCCTAGCGCCGCGCCGCACTGGTCAGCACATGGGCATCCGACCATCCGTATCGTCCAGCGTCGCCAGGCCGGCGGCAACCCAGGGCGGAAGCGGCGCCGCGGCGGCGCGCGGGCGTTTCGACCGGCAGCCTGGAGCAGTTCCCGACCTGACGCCAATCGCCAGGTCGGGAAGATATCGCTCCAGATACAATGAGCCGGAGCATTCTCTCATCGCTCAAGTCGTGCAACTTGATCGGAGAATGCTCCAGCGGGGCGGAGAACCGTCAGCCGGCGGTCTTGGCCTGCTGCCAGAGCGCTTCCATCTCGGCGAGCGTGGCATCGGCCGGCGTACGGCCGTCCGCCTTCAGGGCGGCTTCAATGAAGCGGAAGCGAGTGCGGAACTTCTGGTTGGTGGCGGCGAGCGCCACGTCCGGGTCGACGTCCAGGTGGCGGCCGAGGTTGGCGAGGGCGAACAGCACGTCGCCGAGCTCGCCGGCCACAATCGTGCGGTCGGCGCGGGCGTCGATCTCGGCCTCCAGTTCGTCGAGCTCCTCGCGGATCTTGGCGAGGACGGCCTTCGGGTCGTTCCAGTCGAAGCCGACGGTGCCGGCCTTCTCCTGCAACTTCACGGCCGCCTTCAGCGGCGGCAGGATGGCCGGTACATCGGCAAGAAGGCCCTCGTCCGGGGCGGGGAGGCCGGCAGCCGCGCGGCGGGCGCGCTTCTCGGCCTTCTCCTCCGCCTTGAGGGCCTTCCAGAGGCCCTTCGCCATGGAGGGCGAGCGGGCCTCGGCCGGACCGAACACGTGCGGATGGCGGCGGATCATCTTGGTGGTGATCGCCTCCACCACGTCCGGGAAGGCGAAGCTGCCCTCCTCCTCGGCCATGCGGGCATGGAAGACCACCTGCAGGAGAAGGTCGCCGAGTTCGTCGCAAAGGTCGGCCCTGTCGCCGCGCTGGATGGCGTCCAGCACCTCGTAGGCCTCCTCCAGGGTGTAGGGCGCGATGGTCTGGAAGGTCTGTTCCACGTCCCAGGCACAGCCGGTGGCGGGATCGCGCAGGCGCGCCATGACCTCAAGGAGGCGCTCGATATCGCGGCCGGGCTGCATCAGGGGGAGGGCTCCTGGAACGATGGGGGTCCGGCCCTGGATCTAGCATTCCGGCCGGGAAAAGCCCACCGCCGCGGCCCGCGGTTCATACCTCGCTCGTAAAGTACCGACACGTCGGAACTTTACGAGGTTACGGCCTGATCGGCCGACGCCCGTTCGGGCTTGCCTTCACCCACTAAGTTTCGACAAGTCAAAACTTAGTGGGCTCGGTATCAGGCCGGCGCGCCGATCGACCGGGTGCCCTTGCGGCGGGGGCCGGCCACGCAGGCGGCCGCGAGGATGAGGCCGGACACCACGGCGATCATGCCGGCGGCGCTGACGCTGGACTGGAAGCCGATCCAGAGCGGCCCGTAACCGGCGGCGACATAACCACCGACAGCGGAGGCGACGGCAAAGAGAAGGCTCCAGGCCACCTGCGGCACCAGCCGGTCGGTCATCAGCCGGGCGGCGGCGGGTGGGCAGATGAACATGGCGACGACGAGAATGGAGCCGACCGCCTCGAAGGCGAACACCGCCACCACCGCCGTGAAGAGGAGAAGCGCCATGTCGACCACGCGCGGGCGCGCGCCGACCGTGGCGGCGAATACCGGGTCGAACGAGCCGATCACCAGCTCCTTCCAGAAGGCGAGCACGAAGGCGGCGACGGCCACCAGCACCGCGAGAAGGCGCCAGACCTGCGGGGGGAGGGCGGCAAGAGCAGTGGGGTCGAGGAGGGCGGCCCAGCCGGTGCCCTCGAACCAGATCAGGCTTTCCAGGTTGCCGAGAAGGGCATGCTCCACGTCGAGGTGGACCGATCCGGCACCGGAGGTCTCCAGGAGGAGGACACCGCCGGCGAACATGCTGGTGAAGACGACACCCATGGCGGCCCCCGGCTCCACCCCGCCGACCGAACGGACGAGCGCGATCAGGGCCGAGGCCAGCACGGCGGCGGCGGTGGCGCCGAGAAGCATGGGCAGGGGCGCCACGACGCCGGTGAGGAGAAAGGCGGCGACGATGCCGGGCAGCACCACGTGGCTGACCGCGTCGCCGATCAGGCTCTGGCGACGAAGGACGAGGAAGTTGCCGACGAGGGCGCAGGCGAGCGCCGCGGCGGTGGAGACCACCAGCGGCACGAGGGACAGGAGGACGAAGTCGTTCATCCGACCGCCTCCTCGGTCCGCCGGCGGACGAAGGCCGGGAAGAGGCCGCGCGCCGGACCGAAAAGCAGCGAGACGACGAAGAAGGCCGTGCCGGTGAGGACGATCAGCGGGCCGGTGGGCAGGCCCGGGCCGGCGGCCGACAGGGCGGCGCCCACGTGGCCGGAGACGGCGCCCATGCCGGCTGCGATCAGCGTCATGGTGCCGACCCGGTCGGTCCAGAAGCGGGCGGCGACGGGCGGAATGATGGCGAGGGCCACCACGAGCACGAGGCCGGCCACCTGCAGACCGATGACGATGACGACGAGGAGGATGCCGATCATCAGGAGGTCGACGCGGCGCACGTTGACGCCCGTGGCGGCCGCGAAGGTGGGATCGAAGCAGACCAGCGTGAACGACCGGCGGAGCGCCATGATGAGGAGCCCGGCGACACACGCCGACAGCGCGATGGTCTGGGCCTCCACGAGGCGCATGCCGGCTGTGGCGCCGAGGAGGAAGCCGGCGATGCCGGCCTGGCCGCCGACGTCCATCGACTGGATGACCGTGAGGAGCACCACGCCGGCGCCGAAGAAGGTGGAGAGCACCGCGCCGATCGCCACGTCCTCGTCGAGCCGGGTGTTGCGCGTGATGGCGTCGATGGCGAGGAGCCCGAGCACGGCGGTGCCGACCGCGCCGAGCATCAGCCCCGGCAGGAAACGGCCGTCGCCGGTTGCGAGCGCCATCACGATGAAGGCTATGGCAAGGCCGGGGAGGGTGGCGTGGCTCATGGCGTCGGAGACGAGCGCCCGGCGGCGGAGCGTCACGAAGGTGCCGATCGCCCCGGCGTTGGCGCCGAGAAGGGCGGCGCCGATGGACACGAGGGTCGAATTGTAGCCGGCCTGGAAGGAGAGGGCGGCGAACACCGCCGGCCCGAAGTCCGTCGCGAGCGTGGTCATCGCAGGCGCTCCGGCCGGCCGCGACCGTCCGGGAAGGCCTCCAGGGACAGCCGACCGCCGTAGGTCGTCTCCAGCACGTCGGGGGTGAAGACCTCGGCGGTGCGCCCGGCGGCGACGATGCGGCCGGCCATCAGCACCACGTGGTCGAAGATCTCCGTGACGCTGGCAAGGTCGTGGTGGACGGCCACGATGGTGCGGCCCTCCTGGTTGAGGCTGCGCAGCACCTCCACGATCGCGGCTTCGGTGGCCGCATCGACCCCGGCGAAGGGCTCGTCGAGAAGCGTCAGGTCGGCGTCCTGGGCGAGCGCGCGGGCGAGGAAGACCCGCTGCTGCTGGCCGCCGGAGAGCCGGCCGATCTGCCGGTCGGCGAGGCCGGCCATGCCGACGCGGGCGAGCGCCGCGCGGGCCTTCTCCTTGTGGCGGCGGCCGGGCAGGCGCATGAAGCCCATGTCGGCGTAAAGCCCCATCAGCACCACGTCGAGAGCGGTGGCCGGGAAGTCCCAGTCCACCGCCGCCCGCTGCGGCACATAGGCGACGCGCCGGCGCACCGCGCCGAAGGGCCGGCCCCAGAAGGCGACGCGGCCGCTTGTGCGCGGGATAAGGTCGAGCGCCGCCTTTAGAAGCGTGGACTTGCCGGCGCCATTCGGCCCCACGATGGCGGTGAGGGATCCCGGCTGGATGTCGACCGAGGCGGAGCGGATGGCCGCAAGGTCCTGGTAGGCGACCGTCATGTCGCGGATCGACAGCGGGGAGGCCGCGTCGACGGCGGCTGTCGGATCGGGCGGAACGGGCGCGCGCTTCAGCATGGATCGATCTTTCTCAATTCACGGCGCCGAGACGGCCGTTGAGGCCGGCTTCGGGCGCGGTGCCGCCGAGGGCGCGGGCGATGAGCGTGACGTTGTGGTCGATCATGCCCATGTAGGTGCCCTCGTAGGTGCCGGCGCGGCCCATGGCATCGGAGTAGATCTGGCCGCCGATGACCACCTTGTGGCCGCGCGCGGCGGCGCCTTCCACCAGCGCCTTCACGTTCCGCTCCGACACCGAGCTTTCCACGAAGATGGCGCCGATGCCGCGCGAGACCAGCACGTCGACGAAGGACTCCACGGTGGCGAGACCCGCCTCGCTTTCGGTGGAGATGCCCTGGATACCCATCACCTCGTAGTCATAGGCGCGGCCGAAGTAGTTGAAGGCGTCGTGCGCGGTGACGAGCACCCGCGCCTGTTCCGGCACGCTGGCGAGAACGGTTTCGGCGTAGCCGGCGAGCCGATCGAGGTCGGCCTCGGCCTTGGCGAGGTTCGCCGCATAGTCGGTCTCGCCGGCCGGATCGAGCGCGACCAGCGCGTCCCTGGCGGCGCGGACCACCAGCACCCAGAGGCGCGGGTCCATCCAGACGTGCGGGTCGTACTTGTCCGGGTACTCGTCGTGGGCAAGCAGCCGGTCCTTCGGGACGGCGGTGTCGGCGAGGGTGAACAGACGACGGTGGCTGGCGAGGCTCTCGAAGAAGTCCTCCAGCTGGGCCTCCAGATAGAGCCCGTGCCGGAACACCGCGTCGGCCTTGACCATGGCGGCGATGTCCGAGCGGGTCTGGCGGTAGGTGTGCGGGTCGATGCCCTCGCCCATCAGTCCCTGGACCTCGACCCGGTCGCCGCCGACGGTGCGGATGGCGTCGGCGATCATGCCGGTGGTGGCAACCACGGAGACGGGTTTGGCGGCGGCAAGCACAGGGCGCGCGGCCGTGGCGATCGCGAATGCGGATGTCAGGAGGAAAATGCGTCGGTCGATCATCGTCATGGGTGGCAGAGTCCGATCTTGGGCGCCGAAGGGGATTTCCAAAACTGCAATTGCAAACTATTCGCAATTCAATGTAGAGGGTGTCGCAGCGCTGTCAAGGGCCATGGTGCGATGCAAGGCTCGTCCGACCGCGGTCAGGTCGGCCGTCCGTCGGCCGCGAGTCGGCCGGGTGGACGGACGATGCCCGCCAAGGGCACCATCCCCGGAGCCGCGCGAGAATAGGCCCTGGGCGATCAGCGCTTCTCGCCATCCCGCAGGAACGCCGCCCAACCCATTCCGTGCGAACGCGGAATCGTGGCCGCTTGCGGGCTGGCCGGCTGTCGGAAATGATGGCGATGATGAACGCGCGCGCAGATGACGACGACGACGAAAAGGAAGCGGTGGGCGGGTTCTGGGATCCGCCGCCGGCAGCCGGGGAGGGCGATCGGAACCCGGATCGGGACTGGCTCCGCCGGGCCGCCCTCGCCTATTTGGAACGGTATGCGTCGTCGGAAGCGAACCTGGTGCGCGTTCTCCGCCGGAAGATTCGTCGGCGCGAGGCCCTGGCGGAGCGTCCGGTGCTCGATCCGGACAAGCTGATTGCCGAGGCGGTGGCGGCCTGCCTCCGGATCGGCCTCCTGAACGACGCCGTGTTCGCCGAATCCAAGGTGGCGTCCGGCGCCCGCAAGGGCCAGTCGCGCCGGAAGATGATGGCGGTGCTTGCCCAGAAAGGCGTCGAGCGCGATCTGGCGGAGGCTGTCGTGGAGCGGGACGCACCGTCCGCGGTCCGGGCCGCGCTGGTCTTCGCCCGCCGTCGAAAGCTCGGCCCCTGGCGATCGCCCGGCCGTGTGGTGGATGACCGGGGTGCCCGCGAGATCGCCGCGCTCTGCCGCGCCGGCCACGGCTACGGCATTGCCCGTGCGGTGGTGGAGATGGATATGGATGCGGCCGAGCGGATGCTGGCCGACGATGAAGAGGGTTGAGCCGGTCCAGACCGGCCGGCTCTATCCAGGCTGATCTCGATATTCCATAATATCCCTTATGCGATTTGCAGATCGGTTTTCCGTATCCTTCCAATAGGTTGACTATTGTCCGAGACCGTCGGTCAATGAACGCCCTCGCCTGCCGCGGCGTGTCGGGGCCGGGTCTGCCCCACGCGGGCCGGCAGGCCCGATCGCCTGGATCCGTGTTTCCCGAACCACGCTGTCTGGCTCCCGCCTATCATCCGGTCCATGCTCGACGCGGATCAACGCCGGAGAGCATCCATGACATTCTGGGACGAGCGGTACGACCGGGAGGATTACGTGTTCGGCACGCGGCCGAACGCCTTCCTGGAACGGCAGGCGCACCGGCTCCAGCCCGGCCAGACGGTGCTGGCCGTCGCCGACGGCGAAGGTCGCAACGGGGTTTGGCTGGCCGAACAAGGGCTGCAGGTGCATGCGGTGGACGGCTCGGCCGTCGCGGTCGGAAAGGCGAAGCGGCTGGCCACGGCGCGCGGTGTCACGGTGCGGAGCGAGGTCGCCGACCTTGAGGACTTCGCCTGGCCGGACGCCGCCTACGACGTCGTCGCGGCCATCTTCATCCAGTTCGCCTCTCCGCCGTTCCGCAGCCGTCTGTTCGCCGGGATGCGCACCGCGTTGAAGCCCGGCGGCCTCCTCCTCCTGGAAGGCTATCGGCCCGAGCAGTTGAACTATCGGACCGGAGGTCCGCCGACCGTGGAGAACCTCTACACCGAGGACCTTCTGCGGGCGGAGTTCGGCCTGTTCGACATCCTGGAGCTTCGCGCCTACGACGCGGTGCTGGAGGAAGGCAGCGGCCACGCGGGCCTTTCCGCCTTGATCGATCTGGTGGCGCGAAAGCCCGTCTGACACGGGAGCGGTACCGCACCGGGGCGCGGCCCGACGCGGCGCGCTTGTCGCTTGTGGCGAGGCCGGGTATCGTCGGGATGAGGGCCACGAGGGCCCGCTCCTGGCAGCCCCGCTCATGCGCGCCTTGTTCGATCGGCTCCTGTCCCTGCGGTCTGCCCGCTCCTCCGGAGCAGCCGCGGAAACCCTTCCGCCCGCGCTGCCGGCGGACGACGCGACCGCAGCGACGGCCGAGCGGCCGGTGCTCCTGGTCTCCATGCTGGAGGTTCAGCCGGAGGAGCATCCGGAGATCCTCGACAAGGTGATGGCGACCTTCGGCGCCAGCCACAAGCTGGTGTTCCTGATCTCCACCGACGCGTTCGGCCCCTTCCTCGCCCGGCAGTCGGCGATCGAATACTTCATGCCGATCGACCAGCAGATCCTCCACCGGGACCTGATGGACTGGCCCGACTATCTCGCCGAGAAATGGGCGCTGCTCCTCCTGAAGTGGCGGCCCGCCTCGGTGATCGCCTACGGCATGAATGTGGATCGGTTCCTCAACGCCGCCCGGGCGGCGCGCGCGGCGGGCCTTCCTTGACGCCAGCCCTGGACATCCTCTTCGTCACGGACCCGCGCTTCGAGGGCGGCGTCAGCACGGCGCTCGGCGTGGAGATCCGCGAGGCCGCCCGGCTCGGGCTTCGAACAGGGCTCATCATCGTGCGCGGACCGTTGATCCGCCGCACCTTGGCGACCCATCCGGACATCGCCGCCGCCCTCGACCAGGGGCTCGTCGCAAGGGTCGATCCGCAAGAGGCGGTGACGGCGGCGCTGGTGCTGATCCATCATCCGACCATCCTGTCGAACCCGTTCGTGCCCCGCCCCCGTGTGACCGCCGGCCGGGTGGTCGTGGTCCTGCACCATCCGGTCCGCGATGCGTCCGGACGGCGCCAATACGACCTCGCCGCCGTGGTGAAGAACGGCCGGATGGCGTTCGGTCGGCCGGTGGAACTGGCGCCCATCTCCGCTGTGGTGCGCCAAGGACTGCCAGGGCTGGCGATCGACGGCGGCACGGTGCTGCCCGCCGATTGGGACAACCTGCTCGACCTCGACCGCTGGCCGCGCCGGCCGATGCGCGCGCCGGAGGCGGGCGCCGCGGCGGTGGTGATCGGCCGCCATGCCCGCCCCGACCCGAAGAAATGGCCCGATTCCCTGGAGGAGGCGCGGGCCGCCTATCCGACGCCGCCCGGGTGGCGCGTGCGCGTTCTCGGCGCCGGCGATTTTCTGGACGCGCTCTATCCGGAACGGCCGGCCGAATGGGATCTCATCCCCTTCAACGCCATGCCGGTGCAGGACTTCCTCTCCGGCCTCGACGTATGGGTCTACTTTCACGGAAGCGCCTGGCTGGAGGCGTTCGGCCGGACCGCCCTGGAGGCCATGGCGACGGGCGTGCCGGTGATCCTCGCGCCCCACTTCCGGCCCCTCTTCGGCGACGCCGCGCTCTACTGCGAACCCGGCGAGGTGGAGGCGACCGTCCGGAGCCTGATGGAGACGCCTAGCGCCTGGGGGGAGCGGTCCGATGCAGGCCGGACCTTCGTGATGGAGCGGTTCGGTGCCGGGCGCTTCCAAGCCCGCGTGGCGCCGCTGATCGCCGCCGGGCGGGTGATCATCGAAGAGACGCGGCCGAAGGGCTCGGAGGTGGCACCCCCCTCCCCGACCGGTTCCGCCCTGGCGTCGGCCGCGGTGCGCCCGACCCCGGCGGCCCGGCCCGTGCTCTTCCTCTCGTCCAACGGCATCGGGATGGGGCACCTGGTCCAGCAGCTGGCGATCGCCGATCGGCTTCCGTCCACCGCGAAGCCGGTGTTCGCCACCATGTCCTATGCGGCCTCCGTCGTCCGGGAGGCCGGCTACGCCACCGAGTTCCTGCCCCACCACCGCAACGGCGGCCTGGACGCGGCAGCCTGGAACGACCACTTCGCCGAAGTGCTTCTCGACCTCCTGATCCGGCTCCGACCGCCGGTGGTGCTCTATGATTCGACGGCCGCGTTCAGCGGCGTGATGCGGGCGCTGGAGGTCTACCGCGACGCGTTCACGGTCTGGGTGCGACGCCCCCTATGGCAGGAGATGCACCGGCGCTTCCTCGATGCCTTCTGGCGGTTCGACGCGGTGATCGAGCCGGGCGAACTGGCGGCATCGTTCGACCACGGACCGACGGTGGAGCAACGGCGCGACGTGCTGGTCACCCCGCCGGTGCTGCACCTTTCACCTGCCGACCGGTTGCCCCGGCCGGTCGCACGCCAGCTACTGGACCTGCCCGAGGACGCGACCGTGGTGGCGATGCAGCTTGGCGGCGGCAACAATTTCCCGCTCGCCGCCCTCCAGTCCGTGCTGGTGGAGGCGGTTTTGGAACGCCCCGAGACGCTGCTCCTGGAGATCCGCTCGCCCGTTCGGGTCGGTCCGGACGAGCCGCCGCCGACGCATCCGCGCCACCGGGTGATCAGGCTCTTCCCCGCCTTCCGCTACTCCACCGCGTTCGACGCCGCCATCACGGCAGCCGGCTACAACGCCTTCCACGAAGCCATCCTGGGCGGCATTCCGAGCCTGTTCGTGCCGAACGAAGCGGCGGAGATGGATCTGCAGGTCAACCGCGCGCTCTGGGCGGACCTGAGCGGGTGCGGCCTGATCTGCCGCCGCGACCTGCACGGCCCTTCGGCGCGCGAGCGGGTCGCGCGGCTGTTGGACGCCGCCGAACGGGCGCGGATGGTCGAGGCCTGCGCGTTCCACGGGTCCGTGCGGAACGGCGCGGACGACATCGTCCGGCTGGTGACGGACTCCCTGCACCTGGTCCGGTCCGATCGCGACCCGGCGATCCGCATCTAGAGCATGCTTCGACACGGGCAGGGCCGGACCGGTCCTGTCGGAACGAGTTTCCACACGACCAGACGATCTTCGTCCGGTCGGACGTCACGCCAGGAAGGGTGGATGCGCCGCACGGTTCTCTTCGTCTCCTCCAACGGCGCGGGACTCGGCCACCTCACCCGGCAGATGGCGGTGGCGCGCCGGCTTTCGGACCGCTTCCGCCCGGTGTTCCACACCCAGGCCCACGCGCTCGCCCTCGTCCGCGCCGCCGGCATTCCGGTGGTCCACACGCAGCACCACGACGCGGCCGGCTGTCCCATGGACGCGTGGAACGACGCCCTGGAGGCGGATCTTCTCGCCCTCGGCCGGCGGCTCGATCCGGCCGCCGTCGTGGTCGACTCGACGGCCCTCTTCGGCGGCTTCGCGGGCTTTCTCCAGCGCATCAACCCAGTGCCGCGGGTCTGGGTGCGGCGCGCCTTCTGGTCGGAGGAGAACCGCTTCTTTCTCGATCTGGCACCCTTGTTCGACCGGATCGTCGAACCGGGCGATCTGGCGGACGCGCTCGACACGGGGCCGACCACCACCATGGCCGAGGGCGTCGTCAAGGTGCCGCCGACCCTCCTCGTCGATCCGCAGGACCGGCTCGACCGCGACGCGGCGCGCCGCGCGCTGGGACTGCCGGCGGATGGAGCCGTGGTGGCCTTGCAACTCGGCTACAGCTTCGGCGCGCGGACGGACGCGCTGCGGGCGCAGGTCCTGGCCGCCCTCACGGGACGCGCCGACCTGACGGTGGTGGACATCCGCTCGCCGCTGGAGCCGCGCGGCAACGGCCCCGCGCGACCGCCGGAGGGCGTCCGGCAGGTCGATCTCTTTCCAAGCTTTCCGGTGTCGCGCGCGTTCGACGCCCTGATCGTGCCGGCGGGGTACAACAGCTTCCACGAGGCCGTGCTCGGCGGCATCCCTGCCCTCTTCCTCGCCAATACGTCCGCCGGCATGGACAGGCAGGATCTCCGGGCGGCCTGGGCCGAGGCGAGCGGCTTCGGGCTCGGCCTTCCCGTCGACGCTCCGGGGCAGACGGTGGCCGCCGCGGTCGAGCGGCTGCTGTCGCCGGCCTTCGAGGCGGGCCGCCGGAAAGCGGCCGATCGCATCGCCTGGAGCAATGGCGCCTCCGCCATCGCCCGCATCATCGAAGAGATTGCCGACGGCGGATGAGCGTGCTGGACCACCGGCCGCCCCTTCGGCCGACAAGTTGCCGCCTGACGCAAGAAGGGCCTCAGTAGTCCGACCCGCTGTCCGCGCTGCGATTGCCGGAGATCTGGACCCTGCCGGCGGTCGCGGCCTCTGCGGCCTTGGTCTTCTTCGCCTGGTCGGCGCATTTCGGGTCGCGCTGCGCCTGGGGTGTCGCGCAGAGCTCCGGCGTCTGGGTCGCGGTGGCGCAGCCGGCGAGCATCGCCGACGTCACCGCGACCGATGCGCCGCGCCCGATCCTGCCCCGCCACCGGATGAACGTCTTCAGAAAGTCCATGTGCCGCCCTCTCCTCGCCAAGGCCCCCGCCCCGGCTCTGCCATGTCATGGTCCCGCCATCGCCGGCACCCGATCGGACCTCAGCGGTCCATCATCCGGGCATGCAGGATGAGTTCCGGCCGGTACTCGAAGTGCATGCCGTCGAAGTGGTGCCACTTGCCGCCCCAGATGAAGCCGTAGCGTTCGAACGTCTCCACGATCTCGCGCGGAATGCGGTTGGCGTAGGGGCCGGCGTCGCCCTCCGCCCGGCCGGACCAGCGCCAATAGCCGCCGAGCGCGGTGTTGAGGTCGAACGCGATGCCGTAGCTGTGGGCGCTGTAGCGCGTCGTCCCGGCGATCGGCCGCCAGTTGAAGCTGCCGCCCACGTCGCGGAAGAAGGGCCGCCAGTCGATCGGCAGGGCGGCGACCGCGGCGAGCGCGGCCGCCATCTGGCAGGCGACCCCCTGGGCGCGGGTCATGTAGAAGGTCGCGGTGGCGCCGCCGGAGATGACCGTCTTCTCCAACTGCCGCTTCACGGCGGCGGCGCTCGACCCGTAGAGCGCCTGGAAGAAATCCTCAGACCGGGCGCGGCCCGGATCGAACCAGGGCCGGCCGCGGCTCTCCAGGTCGAAGGCGAGCGGATAGCGGTCATGGAACTGCTCGCGAAGGCTCGGCGCGTCGAGCCGCGCCGCGGGCGCGCGATCCGGATCGTCGCCGAGCGGCAAGCGGCTGCCGTCCGGCAGGACGACGGCCCCGTTCTCTACCGAGACGTTCGGGTAGGCGGCGGCGAGCGCGGCGGCGACCGGGTCGGTACCCGCCACCGGCAGCGGCATGGCCATGAAATCAACCGCCCCGCAGTCGGCCGCGACGGCCGGCCGGCCGAGGAAGGCAAGGGCGAGGAGGAGCGGGCCGAGGCGCTTCAGCATCCGAGCCGCCCCTCTTCGGCCTTCAGTTCGTCCACCCGCCGGCGCTCGGCGGCGCTGAGCTTCGGCGACGAGGTGGTGCAGCCGGAGGTGTCGAAATACTCCCGCGCCTTGGCGGTGGTGAAACAGTAGCCCTTGGCGGCGAAGATGGCGTTCCGCTCGTACCAGAGGTCGAAGCAGCTTGCCGGCCCGGTCTCCGCCTCCATGGCGGGGGGCATGGCGGGCGCGACCGGCGTCGGCGGGACGAGGGCAAGCAGCCGGGCCTCCGCCTCGGCCCGGTAGCGGCCCTCCGGAAAGCCGAGGAGGTAGGACTGGTAGGCGCTCTCGCTGTCGCTGGCGAGCGCCTGCTGCCAGATCTCCGCCTCCACCATGCCGGTGATGATGCGGCGGGCGTCGGCGGCACGCGGGTGGTCCGGATGGCGGCGCACGAAGCCGTCGAGCGCGGCGCGGTCGCCGGACTGGAGCGCGGCCAGGAAGTCGAGCTCCGCGTCGGCGGCGGAAACGGCCGGGGCCGACGCCCCTGCCCCGCTGGCGCCGCCCGGGTCGATCGCGGCCGGGCCGGTGGCCGCGGGCACCAGGTAGATCTCCTTGTCCGGCAGTTGCATCCGCTCCATCGGCACCTGCGTGCCGTTGGTGGCGGCGCGCACCTTGGCGCCGAGCTTGCGGAACATGAAGCCGACCTCCAGGCCCGGTTCCCCGAGCACCTCCAGGAGGGCGCTCGCATAGGGGCTGTTGCGGCCGGTGCCGTCGGCAGCGGTCTGTCCGGGCTGGGCGGCGAAGCTGACGAGGAGGCCCGGGTCCTCCACGGTCACCGGCGCGAGCCCGCGCGAGAGCGAGCGGCTGGCGCCGCTGCGGCTGAGCTTGGCGAGGAAGGGATTGTCCCGGCAGGCGTCCACCAGCACGAGGCCGAGGTCGCGCGCCTGGGACACCGCTTCGGCAACCGCGTCGAGGTCCACGGTTTCCAGTTTGGCGCCGATCTCGTCCTGCATCAGGGCGTCCACCGGAATGAGATAGTTGCGCCCGCCGATCTCGATGCCGTGCCCGGCATAGTAGACGAGCGCGATGGCGGCGCCCCGCGCGTTGGCGGCGAACTCCGCCACTGCCCGGCGGGCCGTCATGGCGTCGAGATCGATGGCGAGCGTCACTTCAAAGCCGATCTCGGTGAGGCGGGTAGCGAGCGCCTCCGCGTCGCGGCGCGGGTTGGCGAGCGCCGCCACGTTCTGGTAGGCGGCGTTGCCGATGACGAGCGCCACCCGCTCGGCGGCCGCGGACTCGCCGGCCGACAGCACGAGGAGAAGGCCCGCGAGCGCGAGAACGCCCCTCGCCCACCCGATCCGTTGCCGTGCCATGCCATGCCCTCCCATTCGCGTCCCGCTTCACGCCCCCGCGCCAGCGTTTCGTCAACCGCCCTCGGTGAAGAGGCCGATCCGGCCGAACTGGCAGGTCGTGTCCGACGCCGCCGCGGTGATCTCCTCCACCGGCGGCACCAGCCGCCCGTTCGCATCGTTGAGAAGCGCGTGCAGCGACAGCGGCGGCCGTTGGCACCAGACGACCACGAGCTGATCCTCGCCGGTCGGCGGCACCACGGTGAAACGCAGCGACAGCCCCTCCGGCGCGGCCGCATCCTCCCGGAATCCGGGCGGATAGAGACCATATTGCAGGGTGCCGTCGCTCGCCACGTTGAAGAGCGTGAGGAAGACGAGCGAGGGGTTCGGCGGGAAGAAGTCGAAGCCCACCTGGGCATCGATCGGCTGCCGGGCGGCCGACTGCTTCGACACGATCTCCACCGGCGGCAGGCTGCTGACCTTGGCGCCGTTGATGTCCAGGAGGAAGCGCGCCCGCGCGATGTGGGGGCCGACGTCGCCAAGGAAGGTCGTCACCTGGTCGCCGACGCCGTTGTAGACCACCCAGCCCTTGTTGGTCTCCTCGACCGTCATGGCCGCACCCGTGTCCACGAGGCGGCAGCGGCAGGTGGCGAGATCGAGACCGGGCGGCGGCTGGCCGATGACCTGAAGCGGCAGCGCCTTGGGGTCGACCACCACCGGCACCGGCGCGGGCGGCGCCCGGAAGGTGAGCATCACCGACGGGTCGCCGCGCGGCAGGAAGCGCGGCTGCTGGTTCTGCTCCATGTGGGTGAAGACGCGGTCGCCGATGAAGGACGCCAGCTCCTGGCGGGTCAGCGATCCGTCGCCGTTCTGGTCCGCCTCCCCCTTCACCGCCTGGGCGAAGAACCACGACAGGGCACCGTGCTGGCGGCCCTCGAACACGGTCTCCTGCACCAGCCGGTCCTCGGTGGCGGTGGCGAGGATCTGGGTAACGTTGGCGAGCGGCGGCAGACCTGTGTCGCCGGCACCGCTCGCCGGCTCGGTCGGGATCGGATCGAGCGGGATGTCCCACACGCCGCCGGTGCGCATCAGCCCCTGGCGGCGGGCGATCTTCCGCTCCAGGCCGGCGGAGTGGCAGCTGTCCATCACCCACAGCACCTGGAAGGGCGCGGTGGTCTCCAGAAGCGTGCGGAGCTGGTCGTCGTTGAGCCGCCCCTCGCGCGGGTTCTGCGGGTTGAACTCGTGGAACATGATGGTCTCGTCGAGACCATCCGCCTCGTCGAGCGGCGCCGACACCTCCCGCTCCTGGCCGCCGTGGCCGGCGAAGCTGACGATGATGGTGTCGCCCGGCGCCGCCTGGGCTGTCACACGCTCGAACGCCTCCAGGAAAGCCGCGAGCGTGGCCCGGCCGTCGAGCAGCACCCGGTCGTCCGGCAGGTCCACCCGCGCCTCGCGGAGCGCCGCCGCGATCACGGTGGCATCGTTGACGGCGCCCTGCAGGTCAGTCAGCTCGCCCGGCCGGCTCTGGTCGGCCGGCAGCAGGTGGGCGTAATCGTTGATGCCGACAACGACGCCCCAATCCTTTGCGGCGACGGGCCCCGTCAGCAGGAGCATGACGACCGCCGCAAGGGCGATCAGCCGGTCACGACCCAAAGGCCACCTCCACCCGGCGGGCGATGGTGCGCAACTCGTCCTGGGAGTAGACGCCGCTGTCGACGATCACCGGCGGTTCCGCCTCGCCCTTGCCGACGATCTCGATGCGCGACGTCACGCCGTCCTTGATGAGGAATTCGGCCAGCGTCCGCGCCCGGCGGAGCGACAGATCGAGGTTGTAGGTCGGATCGCCCACGTCGTCGGTGTGCCCGGCGATGAGGACGCCCGGGACCGCGTTGGCCTTCATGAAGGCCGCAAGCCGCGCCGCCTCACGGGCGCCGCCCTCGTCCAGCTGGTCGCTGTCGAAGCCGAAGCGGATGGGCACGAACACGCGCTGGACCTGGAGGGCGGCGGCCGAGATCACGTTGAACGTGTCGCCGCTCTGGATCTGCACGGACTGGAGCTGGACGCCTGCCGCCGCCGGAGCGGGCGCGGCCGGTGCCGGCGTCACGGCGGGGAGCTGCACCACCTGCGGCTGGACGGCGGCCGGCGCCTGGACCACCTGCGGCTGGACCGTCTGGGTCTGCAGCACCTGCGGCTGCGGCGCGGCGGGCGCGGCCACGGCCACCTGCTGCGGCTGGACGAGAACGGGCTGCGCCACCTGCGGCGCCGGCGCGGTCGCGGCCGGTGCCGCTGCTGGAGCCGCGGCGGCGGGCGCGCCAGCGGCGGCCCGTTCCACGGCGAGGCCGCGCGCGATGACGGCCATCACGCCAGACGCCTCACCGCCGCGCGTGACGGTCGCCTCCATGCTGCCGGCGAGCATCATGTTCTCCTGCGCCAGCATGGCGAGGCGGCTTGCCACCGGGACGAGGCCTTCGGACTGGGCCGTGAGCGCCGGGTCGCCGATGCTGTCGAGGGCGGCGTTGTAGAGCTTGGACGCCTCGTCGCGCTCGCCGCGCTTGGCGGCGATGTCGCCCCGGACGGCCTGGACCGCCCAGTGCACGCCGGGCGCCTGCCGCACCGTCTCCTCCGCGCCGTCCACGTCGCCGGACGCCAGGCGGTCCTGGGCGAGGCGGGCGATCACCGCCGACACCTGGGAGCGGGCGCCGCTGACCTGGGCGGGCGCGCAGGTGGCGTCCGCCTCCACGGATTTCCATCCCGCCAGGACGGCGGCGAGGTCGGCCTTGCCGTAGGTCGCCTGCAAGGCGGCGAGCGTTCCGGCGCAGCCGGTCTGCGCGGTCGCCGGGGCGGGCAGGCCCGCTAGGCCGATCCCGAGGCCCAGCAGGCCGAGACGTACAGTCCAGATGCGGAACATCCTAGCCCCTCCCCCACTCACGGCGACACGTCGAAGGTGATGACATTGGTCGCGCTCAGCCCGTTGTCGGCGGCGACCTGTTCGGTTCGCTCGATTACGATTCCGCGCGACAGCGGCTGGAACCTGGCCCGGGCGTGGGCCATGGCGGCCTCGCCGGTGATGCGCTTGTCGCCAAGCCCGCCTTCGCGGCAGAAGGCCACCATGGTCTCGCCCTGGCCCGGCGTGTCGAAGCGGAGCTGGAAGCCGGAACCAGGGAAGGGAATGCGCCGGGTCTCGCCCGCCTCCAGGAAGGCGGGCCCGATCACCTCGGGGGGCAACTCCTCAACGGTCCGGCTTTCCTCCACATAGAGCACCTGGAGTTCGCACCGCCGGTTGGCCGTCACGTCGAACTGCAGGAGATCGTTGACCTTCACGGCGACGCGCGGCACCGAGAGCTGCAGCTCAAGGCCGTTCACCGGCCGCGCCTGCGGCACGAAGGGCTGGAGGCTCGCCGGGTTCGGCGGCACGAAGGCGACCTGCTTGGCCTGCAGTTCCTGGGCGAGCGCGACAGCGGCCGCCTGGTCGAACCCGCCGCCGATCGCCTGCGGGGCGAACGCCACATGGCCGGCGCCGAACGGCCGGAAGTCGGTGAGGCGGGCGAGCAGCGCCGGCCAGACCTCCTCGATCTCGGACCGGGTGACGAACAGGCCGTCGTCGATGCGGCGGATCCAGTTGTCGACCGTCTGCATCAGGGCCGGGTCGCCCATGGTGCGGACGCGCTCGCGGAACTCCCCCTCGGTGAGGAAGAAGGCGCGGGCGACGTCCTCCAGGTCGAGGCTTTCGAACTGCAGGTCGGCCAGGAAGGTGACGATCTCCTTGCCGCCGGCGGGCGACGGCGCCTGCAGGCTGACCGGCACGCCGGCCGCCGACTTCTGCACCGCGCCGAGCTGCTCAAGCGAGCGCACGAAGGCGGTGATGTCGCGGGTGTAGTGCTCGTCGAGCTCGTCCGGGGCGACATACATCTCCATCAGCCGGTCGCGCTGTTCGCGGGTGTAGCTGTTGGCGCTCTCGATGAAGCTGCGGATCTCGTCGGACTTCCGGATGATGCCGTTCTCGTGGCAATCGAAGCAGGACCGCGCGTTGACGATCTCCACGCCCTTGCCCACCGGCTTGTTGCGGAAGGACACGATGGAGGCCGGGCCGACCAGCAGACGCTCGCCGGCGGCGGTGGAGAGATAATAGCCCTGCATGCCGTTCGGCAGGCTGAAGATCATCTCGCCGCCGTCGTGCTCGAACGGCTCGGTGCCGGAGAAGAGCGGCATCGCTTCCACCGGCCCGTCCGGATGCTGCAGCAGGGACTGGCGGTTGTCGCTGCCGGCGAAGTCATAGGACTTCCAGTAGTAGCCGCCACGCGGCAGGTCGAACCGCTCCAGCATGCGGTTGTGGTCCGACACGCCGGAGCTGCCCTCCACGAAGCCGGCCCGCACCACCTCGCCGACGCGGATCATGCCGTTGACGTCGAGGCCCATGCGGCCTTCCAGCTCCGCGATGTGCGGCGGCAGGCGCAGCAGCATGTCGTAATAGGGCGACTGCGACGCGAAGTGGACGAACCAGCTGGCGTTCAGGACCGGAACGGCCGCGCCGGTGCCGTTGGCGAGAACGGCGAACAGGTTGTCCGACGCCGGGTCCACCGCGTAGGGGTAGACGGTGGCGAGATCCGCCCAGCTCTCCGGCGAGAAGCCCGCCTCGGTGGCGCCGTGGGTGTAGACGCCCGTGGTCAGGGCGTTCCAGTCGTCCTGCGTCCAGCCGAAGTCGCGGGTGTCGATGCGCACGAGGGCGCCATCGGTGCCGGCCACCGGCTTGACGGCCACCACGCGGGTGCCGCGGCTGACCGAGTTGATGAACTTGTTGAGGCCGGCGTGCAGGTAGTGGACAGGGTTGCGCATCATCCCCTCCGCCGCGCAGTCGATCGGCGGCAGGGGCGTATTGGCGAAGCTGAAGTAGCGGACGAACGGCCGGTCCTTCTCCTCCAGCGCCTGCAGGTCGGCGACCGCCGACAGGGTGAGCGCGGTGAGGTCGCCGCCGATGTAG
Source organism: Mongoliimonas terrestris (assembly GCF_001927285.1). Classification (GTDB taxonomy): domain Bacteria; phylum Pseudomonadota; class Alphaproteobacteria; order Rhizobiales; family Pleomorphomonadaceae; genus Chthonobacter; species Chthonobacter terrestris. Next base: position 244,586 of record NZ_MSIG01000006.1, read on the forward strand.
CGGGGCAGCTTGGTGGTGCCCGCCGACGCGGCCTCGGCGGATGCGGCCGGGGCGGCGGCGATCGCCGGCTGGGCGCCGAGTGCGGTGATCCACGCCTTGATGGCGTCGAGCTCCTCCGGCTTCAGCTTGGTGCCGAGCGGCATGCGGTTGCTGGCGATCGACTGGTAGACCGCCGACTTCTCCGGATTGCCGGGGGTGACGGCCGCCGGGTCCGCCGCGAGGTCGGTGATGTCGTGCATCGGGAAGGTGCGGTCGTTGCGCTGGCCGGGTCCGTGGCAGGTACGGCAGTGCTGATCCATCACCCGGTCGGCGGCCCGCTCCAGGGCCTCCGGCACGCCGGCCGGCGCGGTGGCGGCCACCGGCACGAGGCTGGCGGCGGGCTTGGCCGCCGGTTCCTCGCACATGGCGGCGACGATCTGCATCAGGCCTTCCGACCCGGTCGGCTTCCCGGCTTCGATCGGGTCGAAGACGACGGGCGTCGCCTTGACCACCGGCGTGGCGCTGCCGCCGAGGTCCGCCACCACCTTGGTCTCCGTCGACAGCGCCGAGGCGTCCACCGGCGCGTTCGTCAGGTAGGCGTACATGGCCGCGCGGTCTTCCACCGACAGCTTGGCGGTCGCGTGGGTGACGCGGAGCATGGACGGCATGGCGATGGCCTTGCCGTTGAGCTTCAGGCCTTTGCCCATGGTGCCGACGGCGAACGCCTCCGGCCCGAATTTCTCCAGCCGCGCCTTTGAAATGTCGGGCGCGTAGTCGCCGAAGTAGCCCATGAAGCCGGTGAAGGGTTCCCCGGCGTCGAAGCCGAGCGTGCTCTTCGGCGTGTGGCACTCGCCGCAATGGCCGAGCGCCTCCACCAGATACTGGCCGCGGGCGATCTGCGGGTCGGCGGGCGGGTCGAGCGGCGGGCGCTCGCTGTCCATGAGGAGAAGCGCGTTGCGGCCGAAGAAGTTGACCTCGTGCTCCTTGGAGGGCGCGTCGCTGGTCGGCAGCGTCTTCAGATAGGCGCGGAGGTCCAGCGCGTCCTCCGGCTTCATGCGGGCGTAGGAGAGATAGGGGAAGAAGGCGCCGTAGTAGCTCGACCCGTCCGGCGCGATGCCGCGCATGACGGCGTTCAGGAACTCGGTGTCGGTCCAGCCGCCGATGCCCGCTTGCGCATCGTTGGTGATGTTGGGCGCATAGACCTTGCCGAGCCGGTTCTCGAACGCCCGGCCTCCGGCCAGAAGGTCCATGTCGCCCTCCACCGAATGGCAGGTGGCGCAGCCGGCGGCGTTGTAGACGACCGCGCCGCGCGCCGCATCGGCCTGATACTCCGCGTAGGCGCCATCGGCGAACGGCTCCGCCGCCTCCGCCGAAGGGCCCGCGACGGCGAAGGCAAGCATGCCCGCGCCGACGGCCAAATGCCGAAAGGACCTCTTGTCGCCCATGGTGGTCTCCCCCCGGTTCTGGCGATCACCTGAATTCGAATCGCTCGAAATGCATGGAGCGCGGGCTCTTGCCGAGGCCCTTCAGGCCTTTGGCGAGCGCCACGCGCAGCGGAGCGGGCCCACAGAACCAGAGGGCCGCGCCGGTTATGTCGAAGGGCACCAGCGCCACCAGCCGGGCCGCGTCGAACCGCCCGTCGGCTTCGCTGACGTGCAGCTTGAAGGTGAAGCTCGAGGTCCGCTCGGCGGCGCGCCGCAGACGATCGAGGCCGACGCCCTCGGCTTCCGTGCGCACGCAATAGACGAGGCAGATCTCCGGCGCGCCGGTCGCCGGCAGGCTGTCGGCGAACGACAGGAAGGGCGTGATGCCGATGCCGGCCGCGACCCACACTTGCCGCGGCCCGCCGGCGCGGTAGTCGAACCGGCCGTAACCGCCCTCCACCCGCGCCACATCGCCCGGCAGGAGGCCGTCGCGCACGCGCTTGGTGAAGTCGCCGAGGCCGCGGATGGAGAACTGGATGCCGCCGTTCGGCCGCACCTCCGAGACAGTGAAGGGATGCGGCTCGCCGAGCCCCTTGGCGCCGAACGACACGAAGGCGAAGCCGCCGGGACGCACGTCGATACCCTTGCCCACCGGCTCCAGGTCCACGATCGTCGCCGCCGCGTGCTTGGTGACGGCGGTCACCGTGTACTTGCGGCGGCGCAGAAGGGGGCCGCCGATGGTCCAGCCGTAGCTCGCCAGCCCGATCACCGCCATGACGTTGAGATGGGTGGCAAGGAGCGCGTTGTTGTCGAACGGCGCCTTGACGAAGAACTGGTGGAAGGCGAGCGCCGCGAACACCACCCCGAGCAGCCGGTGCGACCAGCGCCAGATCTGATAGGGGATCTCGAACGGCACCTTCGGCAGCCGCTTGAAGAAGCTGATCAGCACCAGGACGAGCAGGACCGGGAAGGCGATCTCCGCCACCTCGACGGCCGCAGCGCTGAGCGCCTGCTGGACCTCCTTCCCGTCCGTGCTGATCTTGATCTGCTGGTGCAGGAAAGCGCAGGCAAGGGCGAGAATTCCGAACCACTTGTGCGCGAAATACACCTGGTCGAGGCCGCCGAACATGCGGTCGACCCCCGGCGCGCGCGTGGCGACCAGCAGATTGAGAGCCATCAGGCTGAACGCCGTCGCACCGAGCGCGATCACCGGGAAGGTCGTCCCCGGAAGATGACCAGCCGCCGAGTAGGCCAGCAAAACTGGCAAGACTATTCCCACAATGGCCAAGGCTGCCTTGCCCATACTTAAACTATCCTGACAACGAATATGTCCACGAAATCATCGACTGCAAACCTAGCCCGATCGGCGTATCGCTCACAAGTGTTTGCCCTATCTTCTTCACCGTATTTTCTACGGCAGGAAGGCGAATAACTCCTTGTCTAAGTTAACGTCATCGATTTGAATGATGTGGCAGACGTCGCGAATTCTTTAGCTAGGCGATTGCGTAGGATGATGGGCATGTCGATTCGTTGACGCCGGCAACGGCTGTCTTTGCCCTGCTTGGCAAAACGGACGGGAACCGAGCATCCGGGTAGAAGAACGACGATCCGAAACGCGGGCAAGTCCATGCGCGCGAGCCTTTATCGGACGAAGCCGGCGGCCTGTCGAACGGCTTGAGGATCGCGTCGAGGAGATCGGGACGGTGGGTGAGATCGCGTGGCGTTCGGATCGGTTCGCGGGGCTCCGCCGCCTCGCCGGCGGGCTCGCCGCACTGGCCCTCGCCGTCCTCTGGCCCGTTTTCGCGGCGGACGCGGCCGAACGCCGCGCCGCCCTCGTGATCGGCATCGGCGCCTACGAGACCGTGGCGCCGCTGATCAACCCGCCGAACGATGCGCGCGCCATGGCGGGTGCCCTCCGCGATCTCGGCTTCGAGGTGGTCGACGGGATCGACCTCGACCGCGAGGGCCTGACCCGCAGCCTGCGCAACTTCGCCCGTCTGGCGGACGGGGCGGACTTGGCGCTCGTCTTCTACGCCGGCCACGGCGTGCAGGTGGACAACGAGAACTGGCTGCTGCCGACCGACGCGCAGCTACAGAACCGCATGGACCTGGAGTTCGAGGCGATCGGCGCGGAGACGCTGCTCCGGGCCATGAGCGGCGCGCGCGGCCGGATCCTGCTGCTCGACGCCTGCCGCGACAACCCGTTCCGCGAGGGTTTCCTGGCGGCGAGCGCCGGCCGCTCGGTCTCGCGCGGGCTTGCGCGCCTCAACGTGCAGGACACCGGCACCCTGATCGCCTTCGCCACCAGCCCGGAGGCAGTGGCGGCGGACGGGGGCGGGGGCGGCGCGAACAGCCCCTTCACCACCGCCCTCCTCGCCAACATCCGCGAACCGGGCCTGGAAATCCGCCAGATGCTGACGCGCACCCGGCAGGCGGTGATCGCCGCCACGGACGGCCGGCAGACCCCGTGGGAGAATTCCTCGCTGGTGAGCGACGTCTATCTGGCCGGCCGGCCCGACCAAGTGGCCGCGCGGTCGGCCGAGGACGTGCTCTGGGAGACGGTGCGCGAGAGCCGCGACCCGGCGGCCTTCGACCTCTTTCTCACGCGCTTTCCGGAGAGCCGGCACGCGGCCGAGGCTGCCGCGGCCCGCCGCCTGATCGTCGCCGCCCTGCCCCCGCCGTCGGCCGCGCTCCCCGTAGCAGAGGCGCCCGCGCGCGACTGCGCCGGCTGTCCGGAGTATGTGCGCCTGCCGGCCGGCGCCTTCATCATGGGCGCACCGGACACCGACAGGGACGCCCGCGACGCGGAGCGGCCGGCGCACCGGGCGGTGGTCGGCGCGCTCGCCATGACGCGGTTTCCGATCACCTTCGCCGAATGGGACTCCTGCGTGGCCGACGGCGGCTGCCCGCCGATCGCGGACGACGGCGGCTGGGGGCGGGGCCAGCGGCCGGTCATCAACGTGAGCTGGGCCGACGCGAGCGCCTACGCGGTCTGGCTCTCCGCCAGGTCCAGCGCCCGCTGGCGGCTGCCATCGGAGACCGAGTGGGAGTATGCGGCGCGCGCCGGGACGGCCACCACCCGCTTCTGGGGCGACGATCCGGCCGGCGCCTGCGCCCACGCCAACGTCTATGACGCGGTCGCCCACCAGCCGCTGGCGGCGGCGGGCGGGGCCGTATCGGTCGGCACGCCCCATCCCTGCTCGGACGGCTACGGCGGCACCGCCCCGGTGGGCAGCTTCAAGCCGAACGGCTTCGGCCTCTCCGACATGATCGGCAACGTCTGGCAGTGGGTCGCCGACTGCTGGCAGGACGACTACGCGGGCGCGTCCGGCGGCGCCGAGCCGGTCGCAGATCCGGCCTGCCAGGAACGGGTGCTGCGCGGCGGGTCGTGGCTGAGCCAGCCGGAAACCGCCCGCTCCACCGCGCGGATGCGGAGCGCACCCGACGAGCGCGACACCAATTTCGGCTTCCGCCTCGTCCGCGAGCTGCCCTGATGTCCGCACCCTCCCCTCGACGGAGACAGCCGATGACCACCCCTCCGGCGCCGCGCCGCCCCCGCCCCACCACCCGCGCGGCCGCCTTGCTGCTGGCCGGTGTCGCGGCCCTGCTGCCGCCTGCGCTCGCCAATGCCGCCGAGCGGCGGACGGCGGTGGTGATCGCCAACGAGACCTTCGCGGACACGCGGCTCTCCACCGCCCGGGCGGACGGCGCCCTGATCGCCACCACCTTGCGCGAGGCGGCCTTCGACGTGCTCCTCGTGGACAATCTCGCCGGCGCCGACATGGCCGGCATGCCCGACGCGGTGGCGCGCCACGTGGCCGGCAGCGATCTGGCGCTCTTCTACTTCACCGGCGTCGGCATGCCGGCCGAGGGCGACGTGCTCCTGGCGCCGGCGGACGCGATGTCCGGCGGGAAGACCGCCAAGGGGCTTTCGCTGAAGAGCGTGGTCGACGCGCTCGACGCCGGGTCCGACGCGGCCGTGGTGGTGCTCGACGGCATCCCGGCGCCCGCGCTGGCGCCGCCCGGCGAGAGCCGGTCCGTGCGGCCGATCGCCCGGCAGACCTCCGTCGTCGCCGGCCGGGAGCGGCTGATCATCTCCTACTCGGGCGCCACCGGTCTTCCCGACGCGGAGGGCAGTCCGGGCGGCAACAGCATCTTCGCCACGGTCCTCGCCAACGCCCTCGGCGAACCCGGCAAGGGCCTGCAGGCCACTTTGCGCGAGGTGCGCCGGACCGTGCGCGAAGCGTCCCGCGGCGCGCAGGTTCCCTCCGCTGAGGGAGACACCGGTTTCGACGTGGTGATCCGCCCGGTGTCGGAGGCAACGCCCGCCCCCAAGGAGCGGCCGGGGCTCGACGTGGTGTTCTGGGCCGCCATCAAGGACAGCGCCGAACCCGCTGATTTCGGGCTCTTTCAGCAGACATTTCCCAATAGCGACCTGAAGGAGCGGGCGGCCGTCCGCTCGATCTCCTTGACGCGCGGCGACGCGGCCGGCGTCGGCCGGCTGGTCCGCCCGGCGAGCGCGACGACGGCGGCAGCGGAGCCCGCGTCGGCCGAGCGCCTCAGCCTCGCCTTCGGCATCGCGGGCGACCGGGCGCCACCGGTGCAGGTGCGGTCCTGGCCGTCGGTGCTGCCGGCGACGCCCGGCGGGCTTGCCACGCTCGCCACCGCCTGCGACCTGGTGGCGGGCGATCCGGACGATCCGCAGCGGCTGTCGCCCGGCGTTCGCTGGGGCCTCGTCAATCTCCGCGTCGCGACGCGCGTCTGCCTCGCCGATCTCGCCAAGGCGCCGGACAACCCGCGCCTTCTCTTCCAGGTCGGCCGCATCCTCGACATGGGGCGGCGGTTCGCCTGGGCGGAGAGCTACTACCGGGAGGCGGCGGCCCTCGGCTATACGGCCGCCTACGCCAACCTCGCCTACATGTGGATGACCGGCCGCGGCCGTCCGGCCGACATGGCCGCCGCCGTGCCCTTCCTGCGCCAGGGCGCCAACCTCGGCAATCCGCGTTGCCGCACCGACCTCGGCTTCGCCTTCCTGCAGGGTCTCGGGGTGGAGAAATCGACCGAGGAGGCCCTTCTCTGGCTGCGGCTGGCGAGCGCCGGCGGCTGGCCGAACTCCATGGACATCCTCGCCACCATGTATCTCTCCGGCTGGGGCGTGGAAAAGGACGAGGCCGCCGCCATCGACCTCTTCCAGGCGGCCGCCTTCGTCGGCAACACCAACGCCATGTCGAGCCTCGGCAACCGGCATCTGGACGGCCGGGGCGTGGCGAAGGACCCGGCGCGGGCGCGCTTCTGGTTCGAGAAGGCCATCGCCGCCGGCAACGCCTTCGCGCCCTACTTCCTCGGCCGGATGGTCCGGGACGGCGTCGGCGTGAAGAAGGATCCGGCGAAGGCCTTCGCGCTCTTCACCCTGTCAGCGGAGCGCGGCTTCGGGGAGGCCCGCCTGCGGCTCGGCGACCTCCACGCGGAGGGTCTCGGCACCAAGCGGAACCGGGTGGAGGCGGCGTTCAACTACGCGCTCACCGACCGGCAATCGTTCGAGCACCCGGTGAAGCAGGCCTTCGTGGACGAGGCCAAGGAGAAGTTCGCCAAGATCTCGGCCAAGCTCTCCGACGCCGAGAAGGCCGAGGTGGCCCGGCGTGTGGAGGAACACGCCAAGCTGAACGGCACGGGCTGACTTGCCGCAGACGGCACGAGCCGGCGAGAACCATTTGCCGTCTTTCGTCGTACTTTCCTCAGCGCGCCCGAGAAGACCCCGCGGACGGCGGGACAAATGCGCCAGGAGACGACCCATGATGCGTATCGCCGCCCCCGGCGCCGCCGTTCTGGCGCTCATCGGATTGGCCGGACTGTCCCCGCCGGCGTTGGCCGCCGGCCCCGGATGCTTCGCCAGTTGCATGGCCGAGCGCCCGCCGAAGACCGACGACTACTATGCCTTCGCCGACACGGTGAAGCTCTGCCGCGACCGCTGCGACGCCTTGGCCCTGGAAGGCCTGAAGACGACGGGGCTCTACGAGGCCTACGCGGCCTGCACCCCGGCGCCGCTCTCCAAGGAGGATTTCCGCGACCTCCGCGCCAAAAACCCCTCCTGGCAGAGCCAGTTCAACACCTTCACCTGGGACATCACCAACCCGTTCAAGGACAAGATCCTGGTCGAGATCGAGGTGCAGACCCAGGACATGAATCTCTCCACCGTCTCGCTGACCTCCGCCGGGGTGATCGCGCCGGGCCAGTCCGGCACCTTCGTGGTGCCGGATTTCTTCGACGGCTATCCGGCCGTGCGCTACGCCACCAAGGTGCGCGGCGCCAAGGCCTGCACCCTGCCCTGAGGCCCTCGCAGCGGCGGGCGGCGGCTCAGGCCGCCGGCCGCTCCCGGCGCGCCCGGGCGATCTCCGGCACCTTGAGACGGACGGCGGCGACACCGTCGGCGTCGAACAGGTGCACGTCGTCCCCCGAGAAGGTGAGCGGCAGCGTCGAGCCGACCGCCGTCATCCGGGTGCCGTCGATCAGGGCGGTGACGCCGGCGCCCTCCCCGGCCGCCACCTCCACGATGGTCTGATGGCCGAGCCGTTCCACCAGCGTGACCTGCCCGGTGATCAGACCCGTCTCGCTGCCCGCGGCCATGTGCTCCGGGCGGATCCCGAGCGTCGCCGCCGACCCGGGTGCGAGTCGTCCCGGCTCGACCGGCACGGTCAGATGGGCCGTCATCCACGGCGCCGCGACGGTGACGCTGTCCGCCGTCGCGGCGACCACCGTCACCGGCAGGAGGTTCATCTTCGGCGAGCCGATGAAGCCGGCCACGAAGGTATTGCGCGGCTGGTGGTAGAGCTCCAGCGGCGAGCCCGCCTGCCGGATGACGCCGCCTTCGAACACCACGATGGTGTCGGCGAGCGTCATCGCCTCCACCTGATCGTGCGTCACATAGATCATGGTGGCGCCGAGGTCGCGGTGCAGCTTGGCGAGTTCCGCCCGCATGGTGACGCGGAGCGCCGCATCGAGGTTGGAGAGCGGCTCGTCGAACAGGAAGACCTGCGGGTTGCGGACGATCGCCCGGCCGATGGCGACGCGCTGGCGCTGGCCGCCGGAGAGCTGGTTCGGCCGCCGATCCAGGAGGTGCTCCATCTTCAGGATGCGGGCGGCGTCGCGCACCTTGGCGTCGATCTCCGCCTTGTCCACCTTGGCGATCTGCAGGCCGAAGGCCATGTTGTCGTAGACGGTCTTGTGCGGGTAGAGCGCATAGGACTGGAACACCATGGCGATGCCGCGCTCCTTCGGGGCGAGGTCGTTGACCACCGTGCCGCCGATCTTCAGCTCGCCGCTGGTGATCTCCTCCAGGCCGGCGATCATCCGCAGCAGCGTGGACTTGCCGCAGCCGGACGGGCCGACGAAGACGACGAATTCGCCGTCGGTGATCGTCAGATCCACACCCTTGATGATTTCCACCGAGCCGTAGCTCTTGCGCAGGCTTTCGATCGACAGGCTTGCCATCAGGTCCTCCCTTCGTCGGACCGGCGGCGCATGCCATGCGCCCCTGTCCGCTCACGTTTCTTTCCAGTGTTGAGTGTCAGGCGATGTCGTCCGCCAGCGGGATGCCGTAGCGGCGCCCGTCGACCCGAAGCCGCCCGTCATCGAGGATGGTGACCGGCAGCGGGTCGGAGAGGCCGCCGACGAAGCGGCCCTCGGCGTCTAGATTCTCAAAGCCCATGAAGACGAGCGCGCCGTCCGGGGCCTCCGTGATGCGGCCCGCGTAGAGCCGGCCGACCGGGTCGCCCACCAGGAAGCGGTCCTCCGGCAAGCGCCAGGGGCCGAGCGGATCATCGGCCATCAGGTAGTGGGTGCCGGTGACGACGCCCGGCCGGCCGGTCGCCACATAGCCCGGCTCCATGTGCTCGTGCGCGAGGCAGAAGAGCATGTACCAGCGCCCGCCGCGCTCGAAGATCTGCGGCACCTCCATCTGGCCGTAGAGGCCGGGCGCGGCGATCGGCGGCTGAACGGTCCAGGATACGAGGTCCGGCGATGTCGCGTGGCCGACGACGCCGCGGCCGAACGCCGGGCCCTCCAGGCCGCGTGCCGTGAAGGCCATGTGCCAGAGATCGTCGCCGGGCACGCGGAAGATCCACGGGTCGCGCCAGGCCTGATCGTGCCAGAGCCCCGCCTCCAGCACCTCGTACCAGCGAGTGTCCACGTCGAGCAGCGGATTTTCCGGCAGCCGCGTGAAGGTGACGAGGTCGTCCGACACGGCCGCGCCGATCCGCTGCTTCAGCCCGTTCTCCGCCCGGCAGGTGCCCGTGTAGAAGAGCATCCACTGCCCGTCCGGACGGCGGATCACCGAGCCCGTCCAGGTGGTGTAGTCGTCGAATGCCGGGCCTTCCGAGGGGCTGAGCGCGGTCGGCAGCTCCTGCCAGTGGACGAGGTCCTGCGAGACCGCGTGGCCGATCGAGACGTTCCAGTGACGTAGGTCCGGATCGCCGATGGACCGCGGCGCATTGAGGAAGAACAGGTGATAGTCCGCCCCGTCGCGGACGATCCAGTAGTCCCAAACGAAGCGGTCGTCCGGACGGAAGGCCATTGCGTCTTTCCTCGAACCGGTCGGGGGAAGGGAGGGAGCGGTCGGTCCGAGGCCGCTCCCTCCCGCGTTCACTTCACTGCGCTCGCCACCACGGACTGGATGAACCAGCGCTGGAAGGCCAGGTAGAGCACCAGGATGGGCAGGCTCATCATCACCGAGAAGGCCATCAGGTCGCCCCAGGTGGGCGGCGGCGTGCCGAAGAACTGGGCGAGCGCCAGCGACACCGGCCGAACCTCCGGCCCGCGGGTGACCATCAGCGGCCAGAGATAGGCGTTCCAGTATTCAAGGCTCTGCAGGATGGCGACGGTGGCGATCACCGGGCCGGAGAGCGGCAGCGCGATCTTCCAATAGACCTGTGCCGGGGTCGCGCCCTCCACGTAGGCCGCCTCGTCGATGTCCTTCGGCAGCTTGGCGAAGAACTGGTAGAAGAGGAAGATCGAGAAGGGATGGGCGATGAAGGGCACGATCTGCGCCTGGTAGGTGTCGAGCCAGCCTACCCGGTTGACCATCAGGAGGAGCGGGATCGCCAGCGCCTCCATGGGGATGATGATCAGCGCCACGACGACGGCGAGCACCAGGTTCCGGCCGCGGAAGCGCAATCGCGACAGGGCGAAGGCCGCCGCCGAGTTGACGAAGATGCCCACCACGACGATCCAGCCCACCACGAAAACCGAGTTGAACAGGAAGCGCAGGAAGGGCTGGGTCTGCGAGGCCAGCACCTGGGCGTAGTTGGTCCACTCGGCCTCAAGCGGGTTGACCCAGAAGGCCGCCAGCGAGCCGATATCGAGGAGGATGCGGTTCTCGTCCCCCTTCAGCGACGTCGCCACCATGAGGGCTAGCGGGGCGAGCACGGTCAGCACCACCACGAGGGCGAGCGTCAGGATGACGAGACGTTCCGAGCGCGTGATCATGCGACCTCCCTGTCTTCCTTGAGGAAGACCCGCTGGCCGACCGAAATGGCGAGCACGACCAGGAAGAACACCACGGAGAGGGCTGCGGCGACGCCCACCTGTCCCTTGCGAAAGCCGGTCTCGTAGATGAGCCGCACCACCGTCTGGGTGGAGCCGAGTGGCCCGCCCTTGGTGAGAAGGTCCACCTGAGCGAACAGCTTCAGGGCCAGGATGGTGGTGGTGACGACGACGAAGATGTGGGTGTTCCTGAGGCCCGGCATGGTGACGGCCCAGAACTCCTGCCAGCGGCTCGCCCCGTCCACCCGCGCGGCTTCGTAGAGCTCCGGGTTGATGCCCTGGAGGCCGGCCAGATAGATGACCATCTGGAAGCCAAAGCCCTGCCAGACCGACACGAGCACGATGGAGGGCATCGCCAAAGCCGGATTGGCCAGCCAGTCGAAGCCCGGATGCGCGCCGAACGTCACCGCCTGGATGACGGCGTTGAAGAAGCCGTTGATCTGGAAGAGATTCGACCAGATCACCACGACCACCACCATGGTCAGCACGGTCGGCAGGAAGAAGATGCCGCGGAACACGTTGCGGGCCGGCAGGCGCGAGTTCACCAGCATGGCGGCACCGAGCGCCAGCGCCGACTGGAGGGGCACCACCAGAAGCGCAAAGGTGAAGGTGTTGCGGAAGGACTGCCAGAACTCCGCGTTACCGAAGAGCCGCAGGTAGTTGGAAAAGCCCTGGAAGCTCGTCGGCAGGTTCGGGTTCGGCACCAGCCGCTGGTTGGTGAAGGAGAGCCCGAGCGACAACAGGAACGGGGCGATGATGAAGACGAAGATCAGAAGGCCGGCCGGTGCCATGAGCACCAGCGCCGGTCTCGACTGATCGTGAAGGGATGATCGTTTCTTCGGCATGGAATGTTCCCGGGCAACGGGAGCGCGCCTTGGACCCGGCGAGGGTGCACGAAAGCAGCGCAGGCGCCCGGCTCCGACCGGCAACCGTCGAGTTCGTGCATGAGCGGAGGGTTCCCCGGGTCGGATGCCGACCCGGGTGCGTGTGCGATGGAGGCCCGGAGGCTCCGGTCAGTTGGCGGCGAACGGCGGGTAGCCGTCGTTGGCGGCGATGTCCTCGTCCACAGTGGCGGCAGCGGCGTCCAGCGCCGCCTTCGGGTCCGCGCCGTTGATCACGTCGTCCACCGCCTGGGCGAAGGCGGCGGTGATCACCGGATAGCCCGGGTGGGCCGGGCGCGGCATGGCGACCGTGTCGAGCTGCGTCACGTAGAGCGACAGGGCGCCGCCCTCCTTGAAGAGCTCCGAGGCGGCGGCGGCCGACTTGGTGCCCGGCACGGCGCCGTTCTGGTTGGTGATGGAGAGGATGTTCTCATCGCTCATCAGGAAGGCCAGCAGTTTGCCGGCCGCCTCCTGGTTGGTGCCGGCGGCCGGGATGCCCCAGGCCCAGGACCCCTGCCCGGTCACCACCTTGTCGCCGAACTTCGGCATCGGCAGCAGCAGCAGGTCGTCGCCGAGGGCGGCCTTGTGGGCGCCGTACTGCCAGTGGCCGACGAGCGAGATGGCGGCGGTCTTCTTGCCGTAGAAGGCGTCGTCGCCGGCGGAGGCCGGCACCACCCAGCCGTTCTTCACCCAGCCCTGCATGGCGGTCAGCGCCTTCACGGCTGCCTCGCCGTTCATGGCGCCCTCCGCCTTCCAGGGGGTGCGGCCGATCAGGTCGCCGCCGAACGACTGCACGATGGGCGAGAAACCGTAGGTGTACCACTCGCCCTTGCCGTAGTTGAGCTTCAGGTCGAGCGGGTATTCCACGCCCGCCGCCTTCAGCTTGGCGAGGGCGTCCTCGAACTCGGCGAGCGTCCAGGCATCCTCGACGCCGGTCGGGATGCGCACGCCGGCCTTCTCCAGCAGCGCCTTGGAGGCCCAGAGGCCGAGGCCGCTGTCGAACTGGCCGATGGCGTAGAGCTTGCCGTCCGGCGCGTAGGTGCCCTGGGACACGATGGACGGCAGGAGGTTGGCGACCACCGCCGGATCGACGAGGCCGTCGAGCGGGGCGAGGAAGCCGGACCACACGTAGTTGGCGTAGTTCGGGCCGTCGAAATCGAGGAGATCCGGCAGGCTGCCGGCGAGCGCCGCCGCCTGCACCTGCTCGGCGTAGGCGCCTTCCGGCAGCTGCACCAGTTCGGCCGTCATGTCCGGGTTGGCCTTGTTCCAGGCCTCGATCTGCGCCGCCACATTGGCGCTCTCGCCGTCGCCGCGCCCGCCGTGGTGCCAGACCTTCAGGGTAGCCGCCGAGACGCTGCCGAGCGACAGGGCCAGCAGGCCCGCCAGCAGGGCGCCACGGCCGACGGTGCGGACCACGGTCCGGCTGATGTTTGCATATGACATCGTTGTCATTCGTGTGTTCTCCTCTCCATGGACGACCGGCTCCTCCCGGTCCGTATTCGGCCGCGCGGGCGGCCGCCTTACCCGTCGATGGCGCGGCAGGACTGCCGTTCGACCAGCGGACACGGCACCAGGACCGGCGGCTCGATGCCGGCCTTGGCGCCGGGCGTGCCGGCGGACAGGGTCTCGATCGCGCGTCGACCGATCTCGAAATAGGGCAGTCCGACGGTGGTCAGCGCCGGCCTCAGCGTCTCGGCGATCACCGTCATGTCGTCGTAGCCCATGACGCTGAGGTCCTGCGGGATGGAAAGCCCCAGGCTTGCCGCCGCCGCGTAGATCTGCATGGCAATCTTGTCGTTGCCGCAAATGATGGCCGTCGGCCGGTCGGGGCGCGACAGCAGGTCCCGGCCCGCCTCGTAGGCCACGATGCGCTCGCTTTCGATCGGCCCGACGAAGCCCGGCCGGTCGAGTTCCGGGTCGAACGGCACGCCGACCTCCGCGAAGGCCGTGCGAAAGCCCGCTCCACGCAGCACCGAAGCGCGCAGGACCGGGTTCAGCGACACAATGCCGATCCGCCGGTGGCCGAGCGCCAGGAGGTGCGCCGCCTGCGTGTAGCCCCCGTGCTCATCGTCCGGCACGATGGCCGGGAAGCGGCCGCGCGGCGAAAAGCAGTTGGCCAGCACGATGGCGCCGCCGAACTCCGGGTCGCCGAGGTCGAGCGGCCGGTGGTACATGGTGGCGTAGACCACGCCGGAAACCTTGTGCGCCCGGAACATGCGCCAGACGTCGCGTTCCAGGTCCGCGTCCCCTTCCGTGTTGGCGATCAGGAGTGTGCGCCGGTCGCGCCGGAGCGAGTCCTGGGCGCCGCGGACGATGTCCACCGAATAGGGTGTCGTCGCCACCACGTCCGTCATCAGGCCGACGACGCTCGACGTGCCGGCCCGCATCATGCGGGCGGCGTGGTCGGGCACGTAGTCCAGCCGGCGGATCACCGCCAGGATGGCGTCTCGCGTCTCCGCGTTCACTGCCGGGTCGTCGTTGACCACGCGCGACACGGTCTTGGCCGACACACCGGCCTGTCTGGCGACATCCCGCAAGGTGACCACGCCCAAGTCCTCCCTCTCGCTGATCTTGTTGCCGAAAGAGGCCGTTGAAGGCCCCTCCTGGTCGAACAGTCGAGTGACAACGTTGTCATTAGCAGGATTAGTCCCAAGCGCCGGGCGAGTCAAGGCATTCTCGACCTTGTTGGAATTGTCATGCTAATCCGGCGCGCTGCTCTCTTCGGCCAACAGGGTGGCGCGCTTTTGCGGCGTCGACGGAAGGGGAAAATTTCCCGAGATGCGTGACATGAACGAAATTTAAGGCGGCCGCGTCCCCTCGCGCCATTGCCCGCGTGGGCGACCGCTCCTACGGTCTGCCCCGATCGACAGCACGAACTCCGGGCGACCACCGGCCATTTAGGGCCTTCCGGTCAAGGGGTTCGATGAAGACAAAAGGCGGCCCGGGGGGCCGACCTCTTCGACAAGGGAGGCGGATGCGATGACGTTCACAGTGGACAAGCGGCAGTTTCTGGGTCTGGTCGCCGGTGCCGGCGCGGCCCTCGCGGTGCGCCCGGCCCGGGCGGCGGCGACCACCATCCGGTCGGCGGTGCTGAAGACCGGCACCGTGAACTGGGAGATGAACGTCATCCGCCACCATGGGCTCGACGCCAAGCACGGCTTCGCGCTCGACCTGATCGAGGTAGCCAACAACGAGGCGACCCGCATCGCCCTCCAGGCCGGCGAAGTCGACCTCATCACCTCGGACTGGCTGCTGGTGGCGCGCGAGCGCGGCGAAGGTACCGACCTCACCTTCGTGCCGTTCTCCTCGTCGGTCGGCTCGATCATGGTGCCGGGCGACAGCCCCATCAAGACGCTCGGCGACCTCAAGGGCAAGTCGATCGGCGTCGCCGGCGGCCCGCTCGACAAGAACTGGCTGCTCCTCCAGGGCATGGCCGCGCGCGATTTCGGCATCGACCTTGCCAAGGACTCCTCGCCGTCCTTCGGCGCCCCGCCGCTCCTGTCGGAGAAGCTGGAGACCGGCGAACTCGATGCCGCCCTCCTCTTCTGGAATTTCTGCGCCCGCCTGGAGCCGAAGGGTTTCCGCTACCTGATCGGCGGCGAGGACGCGGCCATTGCCATGGGGGCGACCGGCCCGATCTCGGCGGTCGGCTACACCTTCACGGAGACCTGGGCCAACGCCAACCTCGACGTCGCCCGCGGCTTCGTCGCCGCCTCGCGCGAGGCCAAGGAGATCATGAAGACCTCCGACGCCGAGTGGGACCGCCTGCGTCCGGAGATGCAGGGGGCCAAGGAAGACGCGGCCTTCATCGCGCTCCGCGACCGCTTCCGCGAGGGCATTCCGACCCGGCCGATCGGCGAGGAGGAGCGGGACGCCGCGGTCATCTTCAAGGTGCTGGCGGACCTCGGCGGCGAAAAGCTGGTCGGCAAGGCCACCACCTTCCCGGACGGCACCTACTGGAACGAACTGCCGCGCGCCTGAGCGGGGTTCACGCCTGTTCGCTCGTCAAGGCCCCGCCCCCGCGCGGGGCCTTTTGCCATCCGGGGGCCCCAGCGCTCATCCTGCCGGCAACTCGATCACCAGGCCGTCGTAGCCGGGCTCCACGTTGGCCGGCAGCTTGGCCATCAGGGCGTTGTAGTCGAGGTCGATGTGCATGTGGGTGAGGATGGTGCGCTTCGGCGCCAGCACCTGGGAAAGCACCAGCGCCTCGTCCAGCGAGAAATGGCTCGGGTGCGGCGTATAGCGGAGCGCGTCGACGATCAGCACGTCGAGGTCGCGGAGAAGCGGCGCCGACTCGTCCGGCATGGCGCTCACATCCGACGAATAGGCGAGCGTCCCGATCCGGAAGCCCAGGCTGCGGATGTCGCCATGGGCCTGGTCGTAGGGCAGAAGATCGATCGGCCCACCCGGCCCGTCGATCGAGAAGGAATGCCAGGGCTTGATGGTGTGGGCGGCGCAGATCGGCGGATAGCTCGATCCCGCCGGGGTTCGGAAGCAGTAGCCGAAGCCCTCCATCAGCCGGTCCATGGTGACGGCGTCGGCATAGACGTCCACCCGCCGGCGGCGGTTCAGCACGAAGGCACGAAGGTCGTCGATGCCGTGGATGTGGTCCGCGTGCGCATGTGTGTAGACCACGCCGTCGGCCCAGGAGACGTCCGCGTCGAGCATCTGGTCGCGGAAGTCCGGGCCGGTGTCGATCACCACCACGGTCCTCGCCCCGTCCGGCCGGATCCGCTCCACCAGGAGGGAGGCGCGCCGCCGCCGGTTCTTCGGCTCGCGCGGATCGCAGGCGCCCCAGTCGTTGCCGATGCGCGGCACGCCGGGCGAGGATCCGCAGCCAAGGATCGTGAACCGGAGGACGGCGTCCGTCATGCGGCGGGCGGTCCTTTCGGCACCTTGGCGAACAGCCGGTGGAAGTTCTCCGTGGTCGCCGCCGCGATGGCGGCCGGGTCGAGGCCCTTCACCTCCCCCAGCACCTTGGCGGTGTGGGCCACGTAGGCGGGCTCGTTGCGCTTGCCGCGCCAGGGTTGCGGCGCCAGATAGGGCGCGTCGGTCTCCACCAGCAGCCGGTCGAGCGGCACGTCGGCGGCGATCGCCCGCAGTTCCTCCGACCGCTTGAAGGTGAGGATGCCGGAGAAGGAGACATAAAGCCCGAGGTCCACCCCCACTTCCATCAGCCGCCGGCCGGACGAGAAGCAATGGAGGAGCGCGGGGAACGCGCCCGCCGCCATCTCGTCCTTCAGGATGGCGGCCATGTCGTCGTCGGCGTCACGGGCATGGATGACGAGCGGCAGGCCGGTCCGGCGCGCCGCCTCGATGTGGCGGCGAAGGCCGGTCGCCTGGGCCTCGCGGGGTGCGCTGTCGTAGAAATAGTCGAGTCCCGCCTCCCCGATCGCCACGCATTTGGGATGGGCGGAGAGGCGGACGACGTCGTCCGCCGTCACGTCCAGCTCCTCGCCCGCGTTGTGCGGATGGGTGCCGACCGAGCAATAGACCTGCGGATGGGCCTCGGCGAGGGCGCGGATCTGGTCGAACCGGTGGACGCGGGTGCTGATGGTCACCATCAACCCGACGCCCGCGGCCTCGGCCCGGGCGATCAGCCCGGGGACGTCGTCCGCGAAGTCCGGAAAGTCCAGGTGACAGTGGCTGTCGACGAGCATCGAGTCCGGGGTTCCCTCGTGAAAAGCCGGCGTTCCTCCCGACATAGCGGCAGGGGCATGCCCTGTCGAGGGCATGGGGGCGCGGCCTGATGCGGTGCGGCATGCGCCGACGGCACGGGTGCCGCCGGCGTCGCGGTCATTCCGCCGAGGGCTTGTCCTCGACGTAGCGCGGGAAGATGCCGGCCGGAGCCGGCAGCGCGGCGCCGCCCGCCAGACGGCCAGCCGGGCCGAGCCGGTCGAAGCCGCGCGCGTCCGCCGGGATCGCCAGGAGATCGAGGAGCTTGGCCATGCTCTCCGGCATCACCGGCTGGGCCAGGATCGCCACCTGCCGCAGCACCTCGGCCGTCACCCAGAGGATGGTGCCGAAGCGGACCTCGTCGGTCTTGCGCACCGCCCACGGGGCCTCGGCCGCGAAATATCGATTGGCGTCCGCCACCACGGCCCAGACGGCGTTGAGCGCCTGATGGATCTGCTGCTTGCCGATCGCCTCGCGGCAGAGGGGCAGCAGCGCGTCGGTGGCGGCCAGGATGGTCCGGTCCGCCTCGGAGAGGTCGGCGGGGGCCGGCAGCACGCCGTTGAGGTTCTTGGCGATCATCGAGAGCGACCGCTGGGCCAGGTTGCCGAGATCGTTGGCGAGATCGGCATTCATCCTGGCGACGATCGCTTCGTGGCTATAGTTGCCGTCGTGCCCGAACGGCACTTCGCGGAGGAAGAAATACCGCACGGGATCAAGCCCATAGGTATCCACCAGCTCCTTCGGCCCGACCACGTTGCCGACCGACTTCGACATCTTCTCGCCGCGGTTGAACAGGAAGCCGTGGGCGTAGACGCGCTTCGGCACCGGCAGGCCGGCCGACATCAGGAAGGCCGGCCAGTAGACCGTGTGGAAGCGCACGATGTCCTTGCCGATGATGTGCACCGCCGGCCAGAAGCGCGCGAAAAGATCAGCCTCCACATCGGGATAGCCGAGCGCGGTGATGTAGTTGGTGAGCGCGTCGACCCACACGTACATCACGTGCCGCTCGTCGCCCGGCACCGGGATGCCCCAGTCGAACGTGGTGCGCGAGATGGAGAGGTCCTTTAGCCCGCCCTTGACGAAGCTCACCACTTCGTTGCGCCGTTCGTCCGGCCCGATGAAGTCCGGATGAGCCTCGTAGTAGGCGAGAAGCCGGTCGGTGTAGTCGGACAGGCGGAAGAAGTAGCTCTCCTCCTCCACCCAGTCGACAGGCGTGCCCTGGGGTCCGTAGCGCACGCCGTCGGCGCGCACTTCGGTCTCGCTCTCCTGGTAAAAGGCCTCGTCGCGGACCGAGTACCACCCGGCGTAGCTGTCCAGGTAGATGTCCCCGTTCGCCCTCATGGCCTCCCAGATGGCCTGGCTCGCGCGCTTGTGCCGCGCCTCCGTGGTGCGGATGAAGTCGTCGTGGGAGAGGCCGAGCAGGCGGGCCATGTCCTGGAAGAGGGCGCTGTTGCGGTCCGCGAGGTCGCGCGGGGAGATCCCCTCGCGGCGGGCCGTCTGCAGCATCTTGATGCCGTGCTCGTCGGTGCCGGTGAGGAAACGGACGTCATACCCGTCGAGCCGCATGAACCGGGCGATCGCATCGGTCGCCATCGCCTCGTAGGCGTGGCCGATGTGGGGAGCCCCGTTCGGATAGCTAATCGCCGTGGTGATGAAGAACGTCGGTTTCATGGAGGTCCGTTTCTGGTCTGAGCGACCGGGCATACTCAACTTCTCACCGTCTCCGCAAGGCTTTGAAGCATGGCGATGACCGCCTGCTTGCGGTCGAGGTTGAGGCCGTTCGTCTCCGCCTCGATGCGGTTCACCTTATCCCAACCGTCGGCGAAACGCCGCGCCGACACGTCGCGCTGATCCACCGCCGCGCGCATGCGGGTGCGCAGCCACGTGCGGGCGAAGTCGGCGACGAGGCCGAGGTTGTCGTCGTTGCGCCGGCCGCTCGCAAGTTCCGCGAACCGGTGCAACGGCTTGCGCGGCAGCGCCGGCAGCGCGTCGGCAAGCGTCCGGAAGGCGCCGTAGAGGGCGAGGCCGTCGTTCTCCAGGCATTCCACCGCCCGCCGCACGCTGCCCTCGGCGATCGCCGCCAGCAACGGCCGCCCGTCCGGATCCACCTCCAGCCCGAGGGTGTCGAGCGCGCGGCCGAGGTCGTCGCCGCCGAGCGGCGAGAGCGGCAGCCGCCGGCAGCGGCTGCGGATGGTCGGCAGGAGGCTGCCCGGCGCGTGGCTGAGCACCAGGAACATGGCGCGGTTCGGCGGCTCCTCCAGCATTTTCAGGAGGGCATTGGCGGCGCTGGCGTTCATGTCGTCCGCCGCGTCCACGATGGCGATCCGGTACCCGCGGCTGCCGGCGGACGTGCCGAAGAAGGAGACGGAGCGGCGCACCTCCTCCACCGTCAGCACGGTCTTCAGCTTCTTGTCCTTGTCGTCCCATGGGCGGCGGAGATGCAGCACGTTCGGATGCGCCCCGGTCGCCACCTGGGCGGTGACGCGCGGATCGGCCGGCAGCAGGCCCGCCTCCGGCGGCGGCGCGGCCTCCGGATCCGGATGGGAGAGCGCGAAACGGGCGAAGCGGAAAGCGAGCGTCGCCTTGCCGATGCCCTTCGGTCCGGCGATCAGGAAGGCGTGGTGCATGCGACCGCTGCAATAGGTCTCGTGCAGCGTCCGCGCCGCCTCGTCATGGCCGATCAGCGCGGTCTGCTCGCGCGGCAGCGGCAGGCCCTCGATCCAGTCCGCCTCCTGGCTGTGATCCACCAGTTCGGCCACGGGTCACGCCTCGGTCGGCAGCACGATGCCCAGCCGGTCGGACACGGCGGCGAGCACCGCGCCGGCGACCGCGTTCGGGTCGTCCGTTCCGTCGACGACCACGCAGCGGGTCGGCTCCCAGGCGGCGAGCGCCAGGAAGCCGGCGCGCCGCGCCTCGTGCACGGCCACCTCGTCCGCCTCGAACCGGTCCGCCGAAAGGCCGGACCGGGCACGGACGCGGCCGAGGCCGACTGCCACCGGCACGTCGATGATGACGGTGAGGTCCGGCCGGGTGTCGCCCACGGCGGCCGCCTCGATCCGGTCGATGACGGCGGCGTCGAGCGTGCCGGCAGTGCCCTGGTAGACGCGGGTCGAATCCATGAAGCGGTCGCAGATCACGAAGTCGCCTCGGGCGAGCGCCGGCCGGATGGTCTCCTCCAGATGGTCGATGCGCGCGGCGGCGAACAGATAGGCCTCGCCGAGCGTGCCGAGCGGCTTCGCCCGGCCGGAGAGGAGCAGCCCGCGGATCGCCTCCGCGGTCGGCGAACCGCCGGGCTCGCGCGTGGTCACCACCTGATGGCCGACCGACTGCAGCGCGGTCGAAAGCAGGCGGACCTGGGTGGACTTGCCGGCCCCCTCCCCGCCCTCGAAAGTGATGAAGCGTCCGCGCACGTGTCGTTTCCTGCCGATCGGATACCCGGGCCAGTCCCGCTTCTGTCTAGCACAGACCGTGGTTACCACCAGCCAAGAAGCAGTTCGCCGAGGCCGTCGCGGGCCCGGTCCTTGAGATCGCCGACCGCCACGTCCGCCGCCGCGATCAGCGGCACGGTCTGGTACACCCGGTCGTCCACCCGGATCTCCAGCGCCGCCACGGTCTCGCCCTTCCTGACCGGCGCCCGCACCGGCCCGGTGTAGACGACCCGCGCCCGGAAGGCGTCGCGGTTGCCGTTCGGCAAGGTGGCTTGCACGGGCCCCGCGCCGGTCACCGGAACGCGCGTCGCCACGCCGCCGAACACCCGGACGGTCGCGATCACCTGGTCGGGCGGAAACAGCGTGACGCGGGTGAAGTCCGCGAACGCGCCGTTGACGAGGGCGCGGATGTCGCCGTCCCGCTGGGAGATGCTGGTATAGCCGCTCGCCGCCACCAGCATCCGCCGTCCGTCCCGCACCACCGAGACGACGGCGCCGAAGCCGTCGCTCTCGTCGTAGGCAAAGATCAGGCCCTCGGTGCCGGGAAGGTCGCGGAGATAGGCCGTCTTGTTGAGCTGGCGGATCTTGTTCCACTCGAACTCGGCCAGCGCGTAGAGCGCGTAGTAGGCCGGATGCCGGGTGCGGACGTGGTCGACCAGCCGGGCGACGTCGCGAAGCGACGTGCGCGCCTCCGGGTCCGGGTAGCCGGTCGGGTTCATGAAGCGGCTGTCCGTCATCCGAAGCGACTGGGCGAGCGCGTTCATCCGGACGGCGAAATCCGCCTCCGAACCGGCGATGCCCTCGGCCAGCACGATGGCGGCGTCATTGGCGTAGGAGACGAGGAGCCCGCGGATCAGATCGCCCACCGACACCTCGGACTTCACCGCCGCGAACATGGTGGTAACCCGGGCCGGCGCGCCGCCGGTGCGCCAGGCGTGCTCGCTGACGCGGAAGGTGGTCGCCTCGGAAATCTCGCCGGCCGTCAGCGCCTCGAACACCACCGCCGCCGTCGCAAGCTTCGCGAAATTCGCCGGTGCGAAGGTGCGGTCGGGCCGCTTTTCGTAAAGGACGGAGCCGGTGTCGGATTCAATGACCAGCGCGCGGGGAGCGGCCGATTCGAGCGCGACGGCGCACGCCGGCGCCCCGAGGGCACCGATCAGCAGGCAGCCGAGGAAAACGATCCACCGCATCATGAGGAACCTGGGTCCGTTCGGCCGGCCTCGGCCGATCCGGACCCGCAAGGGTCAGCGGCCGATCACCCGGGCGCCGCGGGCACCGGCCCGCTCGGCGGCCGCCACGGCCTCGAGCGGCGAAAGGCCTTCGACAAGCGCGGCGATCCGCACGCGCTTCATGGCCGCGCCGGAGACGACCACGTCCTCCACCGTCACGGTGCCGACGCCGCGAAGCGCGGCCGCGATCCGCTCGGCGTTGGCCGGGTTGGAGAAGATGCCGACGTCGACGAGCGCGCCCTGGGCAGCCGCCCCGCCGGCAGACGTCGCCGTCTTGTTGGACAGGCGGGCGAGACCGGACGCAAGGTCCGACAGCGCGACGCCGGAGCCGACGGCGTCCACCGCCGCATAGGCCTGGTCCACACGCTCGGCCGCATAGGACGACCGGGCGGGCGCCGCTTCCGGCACCGGCGCCGTGAGCGCATCGGTCGGGTCGAAGGCCGCGGGTGTCGGCTGGTAGGCGGCGGGCTGCGCGCCGACCGAGAACGAGGCTTCCGTGAAGCCGACCGAGGCGGCGGCGGACAGCCCGGGAGCCGTCTGGGCCGGCGCCTGCAGCGACGCCACCTGCACCGGCGCGGCGGTCGACCAGACGTCGGCCGGGTCCACGGACGCGACCACGATATAGGCCTCGTCGGCAAGCACCGGGCGCGGCGTCGGCGCAATGGCCGCGATCACCGGATAGGTCGGCGCGGACACGGCCGGCGCTGCCGGGGCGGCGGGCTTGGCCGTCGACTTCGCGGCGGTGGCGGTGCCGCTCGTGAGACGGGAGGCTACGCGGGAGGCGAGGCCCGGCAGGCCGAAGCTACTGCCGGTGTCAGCGGAAGCCACCATGGTTTCCGGCATGCCGACCGGGCCGAAGTCCTTCGGGCCCTGGTAGGACGCGAGCAGCATGCGGGTGTCGTCGCCGTCCTTCGGCGCCGGGCCCACATACTCCACCTTCACCTTGGCGATGCCGGCGCGGCGGATTCCGAGCATCTCGGCGGTGCGGCGCGACACATCCAGCACGCGGTTGCCGTGGAACGGCCCCCGGTCGTTGACGCGCACCATCACGCTGCGGCCGGTGGTCATGCTGGTGACCCGGGCGTAGGACGGCAGCGGCATGGTGGGATGGGCGGCGGACAGGTGGTCGGCGTCGTAGATCTCGCCGTTCGCCGTGTAGCGGCCGTGGAAGGCATCGCCGTACCAACTGGCGAGACCGACCTTCTCGTAATCCGGGTCGACGCGGGGCACATAGCGCTTGCCGGCGACCGTGTAGGGCTTGCCGACCATCTCGCGCCCGCCGCCCTTCGGCGGGGTCTGGCCCGGCTGGTAGACGCGCGGGCTGGCCGCAACGCCGTATTTGGGATCGATTTGCGGTTTGGCGGGTTTGGAAGACATGGCGGTCTGCGTGGTGGTTCCGCATCCCGCCAGACTGACGGACAGAACGACAGTCGCTGCGACCGTGGCGAGGAGACGTGCGACGGATCGATTGGCTTCGTCCGCCCGCGGTTGCTTCCGCCATACGCTCATGTCGAGTACCCTGACCTGCCGATGCGACCGCCGGGCACAAGACCGTTTCCGGAGGCGCCGCATAGCGCTCCGTCCGAGTCTGCGGGACCGGTGAAGCCGTCCCCACGGCGTCGCCAGTCCTATTGTCCGGATCTTCGTTAACGAATCCTGAAAGTCAGGTCCGTCATGCGCAAATCCGGCCCGATCGGGCACATCTGGTGTGAACCCCAGCGAGACGAACAGCCTTCACTGCCCAACCCGCGCTTCACCTTCTAACCCGTCATCGCGTTTCCAGTAAAGGGTGGTCTCGCCGATGCGCTCCAGAATGAAGCACTGTTTCTTCCCGTCGTACCACTCCTGCCATTGCTGACAGAGCTGATTGTCGGCGATCCACCACTTTCCCTGATCCTTGGGCGCCATGAAGCGGCCGAGCCCGAGCGCTTCGCCGGAGCCGTCGACCACCCCGTTGCGCTGGTAGAAGAGCGGAAACTCGCCGCCGAACGGCGTCTGGAGATAGATGCGCTTGCCCTCGATGGTGCGCTCGATCTCCTTGGACGAGAGCGGCGTCCGGTCGGCGAGGGCCGGGTCGGCGGTGGTGCTGTAGAGCGCGGCCGACAGGATGGCGAGAACCGCCCAACGGCTCGTGGCAGCAATTCGGGCCGTGCCGTTCTGGCACGGATGGCTGGGTTTTCGGTGCATGGGCGGCCTTTCGCGAACGAGTCTCGCCGCCCCCCGTGTCCGGCCCGGCGGCCGGTCCGCAGCGGTGCGGTCGGCCTGCTTACGCCCGAGCCTGCGGATCGGTTTACCGTGTTCGATGTCAAGACGACCCCTGCCCTCCCCGGCCGTACCGGGCAGCCCCTTCAGGACAGCAGGTAGTCCTCGAAGGCGCGGGCCGCGCGATCCCAGGTGAAGGTGTTGATGCGGGCCGTGCCGGCCACCTGGATGCGCCTGAGGAGCGCCGGATCCTCCGCCATCCGGCAGAGGTTGCGGTAGAGCCCGTCCGCGTCGCGCGGCGGGCAGAGGAGCGCGGTCTCCTCATCCACGGCATACTCCCGGAAGCCGTCCACGTCGGTCCCCACGAAGGCGCAGCCGCAGGCCATCGCCTCGGCGGGCGGCAGGCCCCAGCCTTCGCTGATGCTGGCGCCAAGATAGATCGTGTGGCCGTTGTAGAGTTCGTCCACCAGCATGTCCTGCGGCGGCTTCTCCACGAAGCGGATGAAATCCGGCACGTCCGCGCCGGCGGGCTCCGCCCCGAACAGGGTGATCGGCACCGACGGATAGCGGGCGTGGAAGCGCGTCAGCGCCTCCAGGGCGTAGGACACGCCCTTGAATTCGTAGGAGTGGTAGAGGCTGAGCACGCTGAGCGGCCGATCCTCCGGCGGACGGGTAATGCGGAAGCGGTCGAGGTCGAGCCCGTTGGTGATGTAGCGCATGTCGCCGCCGGGATCGAGCGTGCGGCCAAGCTCCTCCAGCCACTGGGAGATCACCACCTTGCGCAGCGGCAGCCGCCAGGTGTCGTCCACCGCCTCCTTCGGGCCGGCCCAGGTCTCGTAGTGCTGGATCAGGTAGTACTTTCGGCCCTTGGCGGGCGAAAGCGCGGCGACCGGATCGGCGGTCTGCCAGCCGGTCGCCACCACCGCGTCCGCATCCGGGATCCAGAGGTCGGAGACGCGTGGCGCGAGCCGGAGGCGCACGGCCGGATGGAAGTCGTGCCAGGGGATCAGCGGGCGGTGCTTCAGCCGCATCTTCAGCGGCCAGAGCACCTCCTTGACCGGCCGCAGCCGCGACGGCGGCCGCTCGCCCTCCAGGATCTGGCGCGGGAAGGCGACCGTCACCTGGTGGCCGTAGGCCGCGAGCTTGTCGGCATACTCGTAGACGATCCGGTAGCCGCCGACGGGGAAATCGACGAAGGACGGCAGGACGAAGGTGATCTTCAGCACGCGCGACATGGCTGGGTCCTCAGATCCGGATCACCCGGCGAAAGCCGGCGAGGAAGCGCAGCACGCCCGCGTTTTCCTCTTCGGTCGTCACTTTCAGGAGCACCAGTCCCGGCAGAAAGACGCACATGTAGAGGCTGCCCTCCACCATCAGCCAGCCGAGGTGGGCAAGCCGCCCGGCGTCTGCTTGCGGCGGGAAGACCGCGTGCACGGCGGCGACCGCCAGCATGGCGGCCACCATGACGGCGGTCAGCGGCAGGAGCCAGCTGAGAAGCGTTCGGTAGATCGGGAAGTCGAACAGCCGGCCGAAGAGCACCAGGAAGTAGACCGAGCCGATCACGTTCGCCGCGATGGTGGCGCCGATGATGCCGGCAAGGCCGTAGGTGGGAGCAAGCGCCAGGGTGAGCACCACGTTGAGCACCGTGGAGAGCACCGCGTAATAGGTCTCGTAGCGCGGCATCTCGGCCGCCCGCACGATGGTGGTGCCGCCGCCCGTCAGGTTGTTGACCGCGAACGAGAGCGACAGCGCGATGGTGACCAGCACCGCCTCCGGATACTCCCGGCCGATCCAGGCGAGAATCAGCCGGTTGGCGTCGACGATGACGAAGCCCGTGATGGCGAGCGTCATGATCATCAGGTAGCGGTTCATCCGCACATAGAAGGCCTCAAGCTCCGCCCCGCGGACGCGGATGGCGATGCTGGTCGCCGCCGGCACGATGGCCGAGAGAAACTGAAGCGGGATCAGCCGGTTGAGCGTCGCCAGCCGGTTGCCCACCTGGTAGGGCGTCACCGCCGCCACACCGAGGTAGCGGCCGATCACCAGCTTGTCGAGTTCCAGCGAAACGATGGCGGCAAGCTGGTTCACCTGCATCCAGCCGCCGAACGACAGAAGCTTGCCGACGAGCGCGCGCGGGATGGTGAAGGGGTTGCTGAACGGGTTGCCGTCGTAGCGCACCACCAATGCCAGCATCACCACGAGGGTGAAGACGATCTGCCCCACGTTGAAGAGAATGGCCGCCGTCACGGTCGGCACGATCGGCAGCGCCCAGATCACCAGCGACGCGTAGAGAACCTGCCCGGCGAGCGCAATGTAGGAGACGAGGTCGAGCCGGTGGTGCGAGGTCAGCCGCGACCCGAACACGCCGCCGATGCAGTTGAGGATGAACCAGCCGAACATCAGCATGATGGACAGGATGGCGGTGTCGCGCATCTCCGCCGGCAGGTCCAGGAGATCGCAGAGCCAGGGCGCGATGAGATAGAGCGGCCAGCCGACCGCAACCCCGATCACCAGATAGAAGACGACGCTGAAGGTGGTCACCTGGCGGACGGCGCGCGCATCGCCCTTGTCGGAGAATTCCGTGTAGTGGCGCACCAGCCCCGGCCCGATGCCGAAATCGAGCAGGCCCGCATAGGCCGTCAGCGCGCCGATCAGCGTGAAGAGACCGAAGCCCTGGTCGCCGAGGGTGTGGATCATGACCGGCGTCGTCACGAAGGCGAGCGCCAACCCGAGGATCCGCGTCACGCCCCCGGCGACCGTGTTGATGAGGATCTTGCGACTGGTGGCCATGGACTCGCGAAGGTTTGGGAAAAAACGGCGCGCGATGGCACACATGCCACTCGAATCATGCATCGCACAAGAACGGCCGCCCCGGATGGTGAAGCTGGCCGATGTGTGCCGGGACGTTGAGAACGCAAAAGATGGCGATGTGAGGATGGCCGATCGACGCCAGTAGATGACATGACGGTACCATATTGACAGTATATTGTCTAATTGGTTATATGCTGTCCATGGATATCGCAACGGCCATCACCGATCTCGTGCTCGAGACCTTCCGCCTCAACGGCGCGCTTCTGGCGTCCGGCGACGCGCTGATCGCGGACCTCGGCCTCACCTCCGCCCGCTGGCAGGTTCTGGGCGCCATCGCCTATGCGCCGCAGCCTCTTCCGGTGGCGCACATCGCCCGCAACATGGGTCTCACGCGCCAGGCGGTGCAGCGGCTGGTCAACGAAATGGCCGCGGACGGCCTGCTGGACATGGCGCCGAACCCGCACCATCGGCGCGCCAAACTGGTCATCCTGACGGCGGCTGGGCACGCGGTCTTTGAAGCCGCCATGGCGCGCCAGAAACCTTGGGCGGAAGCTCTTGGGCGGGACCTGACCGCCGCCGACATCGACGGCGCGCGCCGCGTGCTGGCGGCCCTTCGGAGCCGGCTTTTGCTTGACGACAACACGACGGAGGGAGAGAGCGATGGCATGGAAGAGCACGTCTGACAGCTACGGCGGGGTCGGTATCGCCCTGCACTGGATCGTCGCCGTCTTGTTCGTCGGCATGATGGTGGCCGGTTTCGCGGCCTCGTCCGCGACCGACGACAGCGCCAAGGTGGCGATCCTCAGCCTGCACGCGCCGATCGGCTTCGCCATTCTGGTGTTGACCGTCGCGCGGATCGTCTGGTGGACCTGGGCCGATCGCAAGCCGGCGGCGCCCTCGACCGTCGCCCGTTGGCAGTCGCGGGTCGCGACGGCCGTCCACGTTGGGCTCATGGGCGCGGTTCTCGGCCTCGCCCTCTCCGGCATCGCGTTGTTCGCCCTTTCGGGCGCGGGCGCCATCGTGTTCGGTGGCGATCCGCAAACCCTGCCGGATTTCTGGACCTTCGCGCCCCGCTACGGCCACGCGGTCCTCGCCCGCCTCGCGATCCTCCTTGTCGCGCTCCACGTCGCGGCAGCGCTTTACCATCAGTTCGTGCTCAAGGATCACCTGCTCGCCCGCATGGGAGTTGGACGATGACCCGCGCCCTCATCCCCCTCGTGGCGGTGGTTGCCACGGCCATCTTCTTCGGCATCGCGGCGTACATCAACATCGCCGAGCAACCCGCGCGCCTCGCGCTCGCCGACGGCCCCCTGCTTGAGGAATGGAAGATCAGCTTCCAGGTGGCGTTCGCCGTCCAGAGCACGCTCACCGTCGTCGCGGGGCTCGCCAGCCTCCTCGCCTTCTGGCGCCTGCGGGATTGGCGATGGCTCGCCGCCGGACTTCTGATGCTGGCGAACTGGCCGTGGACGCTGGTGATGATCCAGCCCGTCAACACCGCGCTCCTGGCGACCGCCGCCGCCACACCGGAGACCCGCACGGTCATCGAACACTGGGGCCTGCTTCACGGCGTGCGCACCCTTCTGGCCGCAACCGCCCTTTGCCTCATGGTCTGGGCAAGCGCCAGGTCCTCGGCAGTCCTCGGCGGTCCGTTGCCCCTTGGTGGGTCGTCTGGCAATCAACCACGCCGCGCCACCTGAAAGACGACCGGCAAACCACGGTGGGCGCAGAATTTGGCGATGTGAGGATGCGGCTCTATTCCCGCGCGCCGGCATCAAGCCGCGCCAGGCGATCCGACAGGTGGGCGCGGACGGCTGCCTCGTCGGTCAGCGCGAGGGCGGCCCTCAGGCTTTCGGCCGCCGTGGCGGCATGGCCGGCGCGCTCGGCCACATGGGCACGGGCGACCCACCACGGCTGGTGTCCGCGCACACGGGCGCGCTCCATTCCGTCGAGATCCGCGAGCGCCCTCTCCGCCTCGCCCGTGTCGGCCAACACCACGGCGCGACCGATCCGGGGCCCGATGCCATCGGTGTGGCGCACCAGGAGGTCGTAGAGGGTGAGCAGCGCCTGAAGGTTCAGCCGACCCGTGATCGGGCGCTGGACGTGCACCGACTGGATGGCCGCCTCGCACTGGTAACGGCCGAAGCGGCCCGCACCGGCCGCCTCGGTCAGCAGGCGCTCGGCTTCGACGATCAAGGCGCGGTCCCAGAGGCGCACGTCCTGCCGCTCCAGCGGCACGAAGGCGCCGGCCGCATCGCGCCGCGCCGCACGCCGCGCCGTGCAGTAGAGCATCAGCGCGAGCAGCCCATTCGGCTCCGGTTCCTCCGGCATCAGGCTGACGAGGATGCGCGCCAGCCAGATCGCCTCGCCGGTCAGCCCCTCCGGCGCGTCGGGCCGCTCCAGCCCGTCCCAGCCCTGCCCGAATGCGGCGTAGATGGCGTCGAGCACGTCCGCCAACCGGCCCGGCATGTCCTCGGGGTCCGGCAGGGCGAAGCGCAGCCCGGCGTCGCGGATGCGCGCCTTGGCCCGCACGAGGCGCTGCGACATGGCGGCCGGTTCGGTCAGGAAGGCGCGGGCGATCCGCGCCGCATCGAGCCCCAGAACCGTCTGCAGGATCAGCGGCGCCCGCACCGCAGGGTCGATGGCCGGGTGGGCGCACACGAACATCAGCCGTAGCCGGTCGTCCGGGATGGCCGGTGCCGCGGCGGCGTCCCCATCGGCGCGCAGCAGCAGGTCCGGCTCAGCCCGCTGGCGCACGGCGCCGGCCCGATAGGCGTTCCGGCGGCGGTTGCGCGCCGCCGTCACCAGCCAGCCCTCCGGATTTGCCGGCACGCCCTCGACGGGCCAGACGGCGAGCGCCGCGACGAAGGCCTCCGAGAGGGCGTCCTCGGCCGCCGCGATGTCGTGGTCGCGGGCGGCAAGGACGGCCAGGAGCTTGCCGTAGCTCGCCCGGGCCGCCCGTTCCGCGGCCCGGACCCCGTCGTCGGGCGTGGGCATCATGACCCGGTGGGCGGCATCTGCAGCACCGGCCGCACCTCCACTGAGGCGGTCAGCGCCGACGGCGCCCGCGCCGCCCAGTCGAGCGCGGCGTCGAGGTCCGGAACCTCGATGACGAAATAGCCGCCCAACTGTTCCTTGCTGTCCGGATAGGGGCCGTCCTGCACCGTTCGCTTGCCGTCGCGCACGCGCACGACCGTCGCCGTGTGGGGGCCTTGCAGGCCGTCCCCCTTCACGATGACGCCGGCCGCCGCCATGGCGCCGATAAAGGCGTTCCACCCGCCCCAGTAGTCCGTCGCCTCGGCGGCGTCGGCGCGGCGCGCGAAGTCGTTCGCGCTCTCGTTCAGGATCAGCATGAACTGCATCGGTCTTTCCTTTCGGGAGAGAATAGCATCAACGCGGCATCCGGCACGCGTCAGGTCGGCGACCCGGAACGAAGGCCCGCCACGGCAAAGAGCGCGGCCGCGATCGCCACCACGAGCGTCAGGATGACCACCTGCGGCGTGCCCATGGCGGCGAAGACGCCGTGCACCGCGTCGCCGATCCAGAGCAGCGCATAGGCGACGAGCGAGACGGCCAGCACCGGTCGGGCCGCCGCAGGCCACGCCAGCAGGAAGACGCTGCCGATCAACCCGCCCCCGACGCCGACGAAGAAGGCAATCGTCATCCAGACCGGATAACCGGTCATGATCGCGGCCTGCTCGGCGGTCAGGCCGTCCGCCACGAGGCTTTCGGGCGTGGCGGTGATGGAGCCGGCGAACTGAAGAGCGCCGAAGGCGTTCCAGGCGATCCCGCCGAGGGCGACCGCGGTCAACCACAAAGGCAGCCGGCCGGCGGAGGGGATGAGTGTCGAGGCAAGCATAGAGCCATCCGTCCTGTCTCGAAGCCACCACCATGGCGGCTTCCGACAGGGTGACACGCGTGGCCCGTCGGTTTCGACAACCCCGCACGGTTTTTTTTCCGCAATGGTCGCAACGGACTGGGCGACGATCGGCACGCGCCGCCCTGGCGGGCGGCATAAGTCATTGACAAAGAGTGATTTTCGCGATGCCGCGCATCTGGCGGATGGGGTGGGGATATCCCTGCGTAACAAATTCAGTGACTTGGGTCGGCTAACCGCACCGTGTGCACCCGTTGCTTTAAAACAGCTTTTCCCCATTCTGTCTAACCGGTCAACGCTCGCTTCCCCTGCCGACCTGGCGGGCCTCGGGGGGCGGCGCGATGGATGATCAAGCCCCCGACACCAGGGCTGCCATCCTCGCCGCGTTGGCGGATGCTGTCCCCGTCGCTGATGACGAACCGTTCCAAACGGAAAGCGGCGGCCGTGGGCGACGGAGCGGGGGGGCGGGGGGCGTTGACAATGCCGAGTTGGCATTCCTGCCGCTGACCGATCTTGGCAACGCTGAGCGGTTCGCGCGGCGAGTGGCCGGCCGGGTGATCCACGTCACGGCTCTCGGATGGCTGGCGTGGGACGGCCGGCGGTGGTGCAAGAACGGGGCCGACGATGTGGTGTTGCGCCTTGTGCACGAGACCGTTCGAGCGATCCAGGACGAGGCGACGGCCATTCGATCCGCCGGCTTGGATCTTGAGATTGAGCCGGCGAGCAGCAAGAAGCCGGCGCTCATGCTGTCCGATAAGGTTGCGGCCTGGGGACGTGCGAGCGAGGCGGCGGCGAAGCTAAAGGCAATCTCGCCGCACGCCGCCCCATACCTGGCCGTCCGCGTCGAAGAGCTCGACGCCGACCCTTTCGTGCTCAACGTCGAGAATGGAACGCTTCGGTTCCGGCGCGACACCGCCGGCGGCGACCTGGTGCAGCTGCACCCGCATGACCCGGCAGACCGGATCACGAGGCTCGCACCTGTGATCTACGATCCGAACGCGACGTGTCCGACCTACGATCGATTCCTCGCCGAGGTGCAGCCAGAGCCCGACATGCGGCGCTTCCTCGCTGCATGGGGCGGATACAGCCTGACGGGTGATACGAGCGAACAGAAAGTGGTGTTCCAGTACGGCAGCGGCAAGAATGGCAAGTCCACTCTGGTCGACGCATGGGGCAACGTCGCAGGTGATTACGGCACCACGGCCGCAATCGAAACCTTCACAGGAGACGGACGGAACAGGAGCGGCGCTCAGGCTTCGCCCGACCTCGCAGCCTTGGTTGGGGTGCGCTACCTCCGCACCTCCGAACCGGAGCGCGGCGCTAAGCTAGCCGAAAGCCTTATAAAGCTGGTGACTGGCGGTGAGCAAATCATGGCGCGCGAGCTGAACAAATCACCGTTCTGGTTCAGGCCGTCGTTTAAGCTGACGATGAGCGGCAACCATCGCCCGAAGATCAGCGGCACGGATGAAGGGATTTGGCGGCGCTTGGCTCTCGTGCCCTTCGCCGTCCAGATTGACCAGCCAGACCCGGAGCTCGGCGACAGGCTTAAACAGGAAGCCTCCGGCATTCTGAACCGCCTTCTCGATGGACTGCGCGACTGGATGGAAAACGGGATGCCCTGGCCCGGACGCGTCCTCAACGCCACTGCGGAGTATCGGGAGGACTCCGACCCTCTCGGCCGCTTCCTCGCCGAAGCCACGGTGCCGGAAGTGGGCGCGCGGACGGCGGCGGGGCGCATGCATGCGGCTATGCCGCATGGGCGCGATCGGCCGGTGAAACTGTCTGGACGCCGAAAGGCCTTCACGGGGCACTGAGCGACAAAGGTTTCGCGGCGCTGCGGTCCAACGGCAAGTGGTGGCTGGACGTGCGCCTGACGAAAACCGAAGCCGACTTCGATGAGGCTCCGGACCCCGCTCCCCAATGGGAAAACGACCGAGAATGAGCCCCTATCGTTCCATTGGAACGATGCGCGGAACGATTTTGGAACGATCAACGATGGCTAAGCCATTGATCCTAAACGCTTCGGAACGATTGGAACGATAAACACCCTATATTGGCCCCTATATGCGTGCGTGCGCGCAGGCGCACACACGAGCCCTTCATAGGGTGTTTATCGTTCCAATCGTTCCAAAGCTAATAATATCAATAGGTTAGGGGTGTTCTATCGTTCCATTATCGTTCCAACATCGTTCCAATGATCGTTCCAACCCTCTCTAGAGCCTGAAATCCATGGCTGTGCGCCCCGAACAAGCGGTGTCTCGTGAATTGGTAAAGCTGAGACAAGAGTTAGCAGAGGCTAACACGCGTCTCGATGTGGCTCGCGAATGGGCGAAGAAGTCTATCGAGGAGAGGAATTCGCTTCAGGAGCGACTAGAGGAAGCGGAAGACACGATAGAAACGTTGAAAGATCGCTTGTCTAGTGCCGCATCCGTAGTCGAAGACTTGCTCCAAGAGATGGAATGCGGGATAATCGATGAGGACTCGATAGGTTCAAGAGCCGTAGATGCACGGTTCGACCTGGATGGATACTTGGAACTGGATGGTAGCTGTTTCCAAGATGCGAACGACATTATCGCGGCAATCGATCGGGCGGCGAGGTCAGGTCAAAAGTAGATGCCCGAAGGTCGGGTGGGGGTGGGTTCGGGTCCTTCCCACCCCGAGAGCTGTGCGGGTAGTTCAGGCCCCGCTATATTTCCAGTAATGCTGGACTGAATATTGTGTTATCGTGGGGCCATCACAACGGGATTGCTTGGAATGAGCGCGGACAACGGTGATAGGTACTGGACCATCAAGCAAATCGTCGCTCGCGGGCGCGATGGCTCCCAACCGAACGTGTCGAAGACCGTGGGACGGTTTGTCGAGCGGTTCGGCCTCGATGTGATCCGCGACCGCGCCGGCCACGTCCGGGCCGTCGACATCGAGCAGTTCGATCGGTGCCGGGAGCAGTGGACCAACCCGGCCAAGCGATACGCCGGCCTCGGCAACCTTCCTCGGTTGCCTTCCTCGCCGGACGGATCGGAGCCGCAGGACGGCCAGGCGCCGGCGGGACCGCGCAAGGCGGACTCGTCCTACGAAGAGGCGATGCGACGGCGCGCA
Organism: Mongoliimonas terrestris; assembly: GCF_001927285.1. GTDB lineage: Bacteria > Pseudomonadota > Alphaproteobacteria > Rhizobiales > Pleomorphomonadaceae > Chthonobacter > Chthonobacter terrestris. The sequence goes on from NZ_MSIG01000006.1 coordinate 278,723, forward strand.
TGGGCGGAAGCGGAGCGGAAGACGATCGAGCTCGACAGCCTGAAGGGGAACCTCATCGTGCGGGCCTCTCTTGTGACCGCCCTGGACGATGCCTCAGCGGCCATCTGCACGACCATTGACCGGCTTCCCCGCCAGTCCGATGAACTTGCTGCCGTCGTCGCCAAGGAAGGCTCCCACGGCCTTCAGGTGGCGCTTCGCAAGCTCGCTGGCCGGATGCGCGGCGAGATCGCCGCTGCGCTCCAATCGATCGCCGCCGCCGCGCCGGCTGAGGAGGGCGGGCCTTCCACGGACGACGACGAGCTCCCGCCCTCCCCGGAGCCGCCCTCCGCCCCGGACGGCCCCAATCCCATCTGAGAAACCAACTGCTCTCGATGGGCACTATCCGAGGTCACTCGGCCTAAGTCTGAAGGGCGTGGAAATGACCAAATCCACAATGACTGCGAAATCGCGAGTGATCACGAGGAGAGTCGCCGCTTTCATCCGAGTGCACTTCAGCATGGGACAGGCGCCCTCGCGTCTTCTGCTACAACTTGCAAGCCCTCGCTTCACACCTTTTTCAGGATCCTGTGTCGTTCCTAGTTACGGCTGGATGAACCATATACACTGTGGAAAACACAAGCCGATTGATTCGGCGGGAGGAGCGAAAATGCCGGTGAGCTCGATAGATGCCGCTGCGCGGATTTGCGAGCGTGGAAATTGGCAAGTCACCAACCTCGCGCTTCAGAAGATCCTTTACCTAGCGCACATGGTCTATATGGGGCGTTACGCTGGGCAAAGGCTCGTTGACGCTCAGTTCGAAGCTTGGGACTACGGGCCAGTGGAGCCGAAGCTGTACCACCATGTGCGCGCTTTTGGTCACAAGCCTATTGGAGATTTCTTTTTTTCGGCTAAGAGTCTCAACGGCACCGCTGAAGGTGCTGTGCTTGATGAGGCTTGCAAGAACTTCCTTACAAAGCGCCCGGCCGAACTCGTTGCCATAACCCATCAGCCAAATACGGCATGGGCGAAGAACTATGTTCCCGGTGTCCGCGGCATCGTCATTCCGGACCGAGACATCTATGATGAGTACAGACTTAGAACCGGTTCCCAAGGGTGACTTCGAGAAAATACAAGCTGGAACCTCAGCTCCGACCAAGAACGACGAAACAGCAGCATCGCTTGAGGCGCAATTACAGCGGGAACGTGACTCGCGCTGCGAAGAGCGCTTTATGTGGATATTCGCGGCAGTTCTTGTGTTTAATGCGACGACGGTCGATAAGATGTCGTCTTCGATCGTTCAGGGTTCAACTGTATTGTTTAGCATAATATTCCTGATTGGTGCGGCAAAGTATTTGGGCGTTGATGTAGCTGTAATACTACTAGAAGCGCTTTTCCATAATTTGATGAAGAGAATCGGCGGTAAGAAGGACTAATATCGACTGACGATCTTCAAGCCTACCTATGCCAAGAAGAACGTTCTACCTCTAAGCTACGCGCATGGGGCCACCAAGGTGTCAGGCCTTCGTGGCAGCAGCGCTGTGCAGAACGAAGCAGGGGTGCACCGATTTAATAACGAACGGAGTTGGGTGTTGCTTTGCTCGGGTGGCAGGCGCCGCGCCAAGGTGAGAACATCCCTACGCATAACCATCGGCAATCGGCAGAGTTTTTGGTGGCGTGCTTTACGGATCCCGGCGCAATATTGTTGGTCGCTTTCAATCGCCGTTATCTAGGGTTTGCTTCTTCCTTAAAGAAATGCTTCCGTTGTACCCACTTAAAGCCTTCGTGCTTTGTGATAGTAGCTATCTCGATTGGGCCTCCTACGGTTTTCGGGTGCTGTCTAACATTGAATTGTATGTATCCAATTGTGACCTGAACTAAGTATCTAGCTAAATCAATTGCGTCTTGGATGGGCATTGCCGGCAAGGCGAAGTACGTAAAGGCATCGCGGCATATCTCACTATGAAGAGCTTCGCGTTCCTGGGCGTTGTCAACCTTGGACTTCAAAGTATCGTCTAAAGTTCCAGGAAGTCCCAAAATCAGGCGGTTCAGCGGCTCATACTCTCCGGCCCAAGACAGCCCCCAGTCGGATTCACCACGTAGTTGTTCAATCCCTATTACTCGACCTTCGTGGATCTTGAGGTCGTGAACTTCGGAATGAGGTCGTCCAGCGGAGTACCCGCACATTCTCACTAGCAAGCTTTCCGAAGTTAGCTTAGGTGCAATATAATTTGCAAGCAGTTCTGTTAAACTAGCAATTGTGTAGCTACTGACGTCAAAATTTATCATTCCTAAAGTCAGATCTCGTCGGAAGTCTTTAATGATCGTATTTATCGACTCCGATCCAATATTGCCGCTGCCGGTTACTAGGGCCCCAATCGGCATGCCTTTTATGACGTTCACAATTTTCTCGGCATTCGCATAAATTTGGCCAATACCGAATGTAGATGCGCTATCCGAGGCCAATACGATTCCATCGTTTATTTTAACGGTCACAATGACGGTCATGATAACCTCCAGAAAAAGCTTTCTACAGTACGAAAACAACGCATCCTTTGCCTGCTCGAGCTACCTCTACTGCCGTCTGAGGTAGAAGTATTTTAAGATTGCGAAATATTATCTGCGGATTACTGCCACTAGACGCAGCTGCTGATGCAATCTCAACCATTGTTTGAGGCATTAGCAAGGTTTTTGAACAGTCAATGTCCAAGCCGCCCCCATTAGCTGCTATTTGCACCATTGTCTGTGGCATCATCATCATCATAGAGCCTCCGGTTTTAAACTTCACTGATCTTACGCAGTCTCAAGCCCGGACCTTCGCCGTTCTCCTCCACGAAGATGACGCGGGGCCGCCGCCGAGGTGTCAGGCCTGGATGGCAGCGGCCCCGAGCGCCCCGTAGCCGAGACGCTACGGCCAACATCCTAAGTCGACGGGGGCGCCGTCAACGGTCTGTGGCCGTTGGCAGGCGAAGGGCATCCTCTGATGGCGATCAGGAACGCTCGAAGAAGCTCGCCAGGATCTTCCGGATAGCCTCCGGCCTGCTGGGCTTCGGGTCGGGCTGAGCGGCGATCCATGCGTCGAGTACGGCGAGCGCTGGCGGCAATAGACGAACGCCGACTAGGTGGCCCTCGCCGGTCGTCTTCGGCCGCCCTCGGCGTCTTTTTGCGTTATCGCTAATTGCGTCAGCCATGGAATTCATGTTATCGAATAATCGAGCCGGCGGGAAGGTGGCACTTCCCGGCCGGCTCTGACCCAACGCAATGGAGTGGACCATGCGAGAGGCTACGCACGCCCATACCACGACTCGCCGAGGCTTGCTCGGGGGCATTTTTGCCGCCGGCACGATTGCCGCGACCGCTGCCGGCATGGCCGGCCACGCGCTTCAAGCGCCGCCGGCCGACCCGATCGGCGCCCTGATCGACGGCTCGGCCCGCATGCAGGCGGCGGTGGACGAACTGATGGCGGCTGCAGCAGCTGCCGGCCATGTCCTTCCCGTCTGGCACGTGTCGATTCCGCAGCATCGATCCGAGGCCCTGATCATCATCGGCACGCCGCCCAAGCGCCCGCCGCTCGAATATTCTGGCCCTGCGAACTACGAGATCCGAGTCCGTGGCATCCAGCCAATCTGGCGGGTGGAGGAAGCGCCGAGGCTCCCTGGGTACTATCGATGCCGGCAGGAACTGAGGACCGCTCGGCCTGGCCGGTGGAAATATTTCGCGAAGTCGGAAGTGACCTTCCTGCGCCGAATGGAGGGTTGAGCCATGGCCGACGAAGCCCTCTTCAGCCTCGCCGATCAGATGGTCGAGCACTACAAGCGACACGATCGCGCGCAGGAACTGGTGAATGAAGCTCTTCCGGAATCCGACCTCGAGCGCGTGACCGACAACGCGGCGGGTTTTCACAGCCAATGCTTGGACGACCTTCGACACGCGATTGCAGCGTTCCGCGCTGAGACCTTAGTCGGCGCGTATGTCCAGCTCATGGAAGCGCACAACATCGCGAGTCTGCACATTCCTGCTCGCGAGAAGGGCGACCAGCGCCGGCTGGATGCGTTGTTCCACTCGGCGTTAGGCGTGCTTCGGCAGCACATGGCCGAGAGCGATTTCAGAGCGCGTCACTCGGCGGAGTACGAGATGTTCGACCCGTGGCGCGCCCTTGAGCGCGCGGAGAAGCTGGCTGCCAGATAACTGCACTTGCACCCGTTCCGGCCTTGTTCTAAATTGGGTGCAATTGCAACCAAGGTGCCCGCTATGTCATACCCGATCTCCGAAGCTGCTTTCCTCGCCGGTGTCCCGGTCGATCAACTGAAGTCGCTTCGGAATCGCGACCAGCTACCCTTTCTTTCTCCCGGCGCCGAGAACTACGACCGCGAGCGCTTGGATGGTCGTACCAAGCGAGAATGGGCCCGCTTCATCGCTGAAGACTGTGTTCTCCTTGCTGTCGCGAGGCGCCTCGGTGAACAGGTTGGCTATGCGGAAGGCCTGCCTCCGAGCACAACGGCGAAGATCGTGGACAACAACCGCACGGCCATTCTGAAGGCGGCGAAGAACCCCGGTTGGGACGTGTGGATCGGTTACAGCGCCGGCGATTTCGGCTTCAACCTCGCCGGCACGATCTCGGACGTGGCTGAGAAGATCGCCGAGCGCGAGAACGAAGCACTCGCGGAAGGCCGGCCGGCACCGGTTCGGGCCTTCCTCGTCAACGTCTCCCAGGTCGTCCGGGAAGTCCGGGCCCGGGCGGCTGAGGCCAAAATCGACTTCACCCTCTGAGGAGCGCCAAACCATGATGGTCCCGAACCCGGTCCTGGTTCCCTACAACGAGTTCCGCCGGCGCTCCGCCGAGGTTCGCGCCCGGCAGGAGGCCGGCGAGGAAATCGACGTAAACATGCTGGCGGACCTGCTCGGTCTGTCGCCCGAGTTCACCGCCGCCGCGTGCGGGCTTGCCGTCCATTTGCGTGATGGAAAGACGGTGGTGCTCTCGCCGGAGCTGAACGCGCACAGCGCTGGTGAGGCCAAAGCATGAACGCGCCGGCACCGACTCTGCGAGCTGCCCCGACATCGCACCGTCTCATCGTCGGTGGCGAGTTGCTCCTCTACGGCCCGGTCGGGTTCGTCGACTTCGACGGGACCGGCTTCACCTCCAGCGATGTGAAGGCGGCCCTCGCCACCATGTCGGGTGACATCACCGTTCGGGTGAACTCCGGCGGTGGTCTCGCCTTCGACGGCATCGCCATTCACAACGCGCTCCAAGCCCATCCTGGGAAGGTCACGGCGATTGTGGACGCCCTCGCGGCCTCGGCCGCGACTCTGCCGATCATGGCGGCCGACACCATCGTGATGAACGAGGGTGCGCTCATCATGATCCACGACCCTTCGGCTATCTCCTTCGGCACGTCGGAGAGTCACCGGAAGGCTGCCGACGTGCTGGACCTCCTCGGCGAACAGGCGGCCGGCATCTACGCCAGGCGCTCCGGCCTGCCGATCGAAGCTGTTCGCGCCATCATGCGCGCCGAGACCTGGTTCGATGGCCCCGGCGCCGAGGAGAACGGCTTCGCCGACCTGGTGCTCGCCTCCCCGCCGGAGGAGGCCATGGCTTTCGACTTCAGCCTCTACGCCCACGCACCTGCGCACCTGATGCGCATGTCCCGCCCCATCCAGCGCCAAGACCTCCCGAGCTGGACCACCGCGGCCCCCGCCGCCCATGAAGAGGAAGCTACGATGCCCGTGACTGCCCCGGCGGAACCGTCCGTGTCCGCCCGTGATCTTACCGCCGACATCATGTCCCGGTGCCGTGCCGCTCGGCTCTCCCTCGAGGAGGCGTCCGAAGTGCTCGCCAAGGCCACCTCGCCCGATATGGCGCGTGACCTGATCATCGACATGGTGGCCGCCCGCGACCCCTCGCCGGAGCCCCGCCCACATCTGCCGACCTCGGCCGTCGGGCTGGAACCGTTGCGTCAGCGTGCGTATGAAGATGCTCTCCACGCCAAGATGACCGGCCGGTCCGTAGAAGGCCAAGCGCGCCACTTCGCGTCGATGAGGCTCCCGGACCTCGCTCGCAGCTTCGCCGAGGACATCGGCATCAGCGGTGCGCGCATGTGGACCCCGCGCCAGGCTGTCGAGTGGGCCACTTCCACGAGCGGCCGCTCGAACTTCCTCGCCGGCCCGCGGATGAACGCCGGCATGCACTCCACCTCGGATTTCCCGGCGCTACTGGGAGGCGTGGCCCACAAGGTGGCGATGGATGCCTATCAGGCGGCGGAATCGCCACTCATGCGGCTTGTTCGGATCATGAACACGTCCGATTTCAAGCCGATCCAAGCAAGCCGCCTCAGCGAGATGCCCTCGCTTGAAGAGGTGCCGGAGGCGGGTGAATACACCTACGGCTCTCGGGCTGAAACCTCGGAGACCTTCAGCATCAAGACCTATGGCCGCATGTTCGCCATCACACGCCAGGCGCTCATCAACGACGATCTGAGCATGCTCGCCACTCCCATGGTGGAGTTCGGTCGGGCTGCCTCGCGCAAGGAAGCGGACCTGCTGGCCGCTCTCCTCGCAAACGACGGCCCGACCCTGGACGACGGAACGGCGCTGTTCGCCACCTCGCGGAGCAACAAGGCTAGCACCGGGTCCGGCATTTCGGTTTCCAGCCTCTCCGATGGGCGGCAGGCCATGCGCAACACGAAGGGAATAGACGGCACGACGTTCCTGAACCTGGCTCCCCGATACCTCGTCGTGGGCACCGCCAAAGAAACTGAGGCCGAGCAGGCCCTCGCCGCTCTCGACGCGGCGGCCCAGGAAGACGTGAACGTGTTTGCCGGCCGGCTCGAGATCCTGGTGGAGCCGCGCATCGCCGGCAATCGCTGGATGCTCTTCGCCGACCCGGCCCAGGCTTCCGTTCTCGGCGCGGCATGGCTGGACGGCCAGCGCGGTCCCAATCTCCTGATGCGCGAGGGATGGGAGGTGGACGGTACCGAGTACCGCGCTCGCCTCGACTTCGGTTGCGGGGCTCTCGGATGGCGCGGCGCCTACCTCAACCCTGGCAATTGAACGGCGCTCAGAACAGAGGGCGGGCCATCGGGCCCGCCTCTACCCCTTCCAGCTTGTGAGGTTCAGTCGATGGCGCGCCGTGCGGTTCCCTTCTCCCAAGCTGACGTGACTCGCGCCGTCAAGGGTGTGATCGCCGCCGGCATCCCGCGTGAGCGAATCATCCTTGTGAAGACCACACCCGGCGGTGTCGAGCTCGTCCTCGGCAGCTCTTCGGAGGATCTGAAATCCGGCCTCGTGAACGAGTGGGACGAGGTGCTCAAGTGATCGCGCGCCGCCTACCGAGGTATGTCTCTGAATTCGTCGACCGTCACGGCAAAGTCCGTGTCCGGTTCCGCCGGAAGGGCCAGGAGCCCTATTATTTCAAAGCGAAGCCCTGGACGCCGGAGTTCATGGCCGAGTATCAGGCGTGCCTCGACAAAGAGGCGGCGCCGCGCATCGAGGTGGGCAAGAGCCGCAGCAAGCCGGGCACGGTCTCGGCGCTGATAGCCGCTTACCTCGCCTCGCCGGAGTTCACAGGGCTCGCCAAAACGAGCCAGACCACCTATCGCGGCATCATCGAGCGGTTCCGTGTCGAGCACGGCGAGAAGCGGGTCGCGCTGATCCAACGGCAGCACATCAAGGCCATCATCGGCAAGAAGGCCGCAACACCGGCGGCGGCGAACAATCTCCTCGATCGCATCAAAGTGCTGATGGCTTTCGCCGTTGACCTTGACATGCGGAAGGACAACCCGGCGCACGGCTTGCGAGGCTTCAGGTTGGCAGGTGACGGCTTCCACACATGGACTGAGGAGGAGATTGCCCGGTTCGAGGAGAGGCACGCTCTCGGCTCGAAAGCGCGGCTGGCGTTCGCCCTCCTGCTCTACACCGGGCAGCGGCGAAGCGACGTGGTGAACATGGGACGGCAGCACGTCGCCGATGGCCGGATTGCCGTACGACAGCAGAAGACGGACGCCCGCCTCCAAATCCGAATTCATCCGGAGCTCCAGGCCGCGATGGGCGCGATGCCGTCCACCAACCTCACCTTCCTGGTGACAGAGCTCGGAAAGCCGTTCTCGCCGGCTGGGTTCGGCAACTGGTTTCGCGAGCGCTGTAACGAGGCCGGCCTACCCCACTGCTCGGCTCACGGGCTTCGCAAGGCGGCGTCTCGAAGGCTCGCCGAGGCGGGATGCACAAATCAACAGATCAAGGCCATAACCGGCCACAAGACGGACAAGGAGGTTGCTCGGTACACCGCCGCTGCCGACCAGGTGCGGCTTGCCGATCAGGCTATGGATGCACTCGACGGGGTGGACCGTGAACAGAAACTGGCTAACTCGGCCGAGGGGTTAGCCAAAACGCCCGCTAAGTCATTAAAGCGAAAGGATGCTTAGATGAGGATGGCGGATGGGGTGGGATTCGAACCCACGGAAGGCTTGCACCTTCGCCGGTTTTCAAGACCGGTGCCTTAAACCGCTCGGCCACCCATCCGGTCGCGCAAGGACGGCGCAGACCATGTCGCCGCGGCGAGAGAATTGCAAGCCGGCGCGTGCGCCGGGATGGAGAGCTTTGACTGCGCCGGCCCGACCGCGCGAAGGCCGCGTCCGCTGCACGTCACGTCGCGGATGGCGGAATGCGCCGCACCCCCCTATAGGGCTCTGGCACCCATCTTTCCCGCGATCGGCCGGGGGGTCAGAACACCAGCGCCACGACGGCCCAGATGATCACGGCCCACATGGAGAGCGACACCAGGAGCGCGCCGAGGAGCCACCATCCGCGCGGGACCGGGCGCTTCCCGGTGTCGTCGGCAACCCATTGCCAGTCCCGCCAGTCGAGGCGGACGTCCGTCCAATTCGTCCACACGTCAAACGCCCATCCCGATGGAGTGCCTTGAATCGTCAGCACGATCCTGTCGCACCCTCCGGCGCGTGACCACCCTTTGTCCCGACATAACCTGTGGGTGAATCCTATCCGTTGGTCGCTATCGGACGGCCTGGATCGAATCACCCGCACGCTCGGGCGCGTCGGCGCCGCGCGGTCCGGCGGCGGGGCCGAACCGATCGGCGGGCGACGCGCGCCGGGCGGGCGCGGCACGGTCCGGGCGGGTCGGGTCGGCGATGTCGGCGCCGGCCTGCTCCACGGACGGCGGTTGCGTGCCCGGACAGGAATCCGCCCGCACCAGGCCCCAGCCGTAGGTGTCGTCCCGGCCGGCGGCGCCAAGGTCGAAGGCCGACGCCGCCAGATGGCCGGCCACCGCGGCGGGGCTCGCGCCCGGCCGGGCGGCGAGGTGGGCGGCGACAGCTGCGGTGACGAACGGCACCGCGTAGGACGTGCCGCTCATCGGCCCGGCGGCCGCCGTCCAGACTTCCACGCCCGGCGCGGCGAAATCCACATAGGTGCCGCGGGTCGCCCGGCGGTAGACGTCCAGCGTGCGGTCGACGGCCGTGACCGCGATGACGTTCGGGTAGGCGGCCGGAAACGCCGGTTCCGCATAGGGCCCGCCGTTGCCGGCGGCCGCGACGAGCACGATCCCGTCCCGTGCGGCGGCGCCGACCGCCGCCTCCAGCACCGCGTTCGGGGGGCCGGAGAGCGAGAGGTTGATCACCCGCACGCCCCTCGCCGCCAGATGCTCGATGGCGTCGACGAGGGTGGCCACATCGGTGCGTTCGCGGCCCTGGTCGTCCGGGGTGAAGGCGTTCACCGCCACCAGCGTCGCTTCCGGCAGGAGGCCCGGCACCCGGCCGTCCGCGCGGCCGACCAGGAGCGCCGCGATGGCGGTGCCGTGGGTGGATCCGCCGTCGCCGTCCGCCGGCATGGCCGCCTCCCCGCGCACCGGACGCATCGGCGCCGCGTCGCCCGGCCGGCCGTCCGGGCCGAGCACCACGATCGACTGGCCCACCAGCGCCGGGTGGTCGCGGGCGATGGCGGTGTCCACAAGGCCGATCGTCGGGGTGACGCCGCAATGGGCGGTGCGGGCCGAGACCCACAGCGGCGCCGGGACCGGCGGACAGTTGCCGCCGACGCAATCGGTCGTTCCGTGGCCGTCCGTGTAATAGAAGTGGTCGAAATCGACCGCCGCCGTGGTAACCCGGCGGGCCGTCTCGCGCGCCGTGTCGATGTCGACGGCCTGCGGCACGCTGAGCGTCAGGACGGCCGGCAAGGCGCGACCGGCGGTCCGGCGCACCTGACGAAAGCCCAAGCGCTCCAGCGTGCCGATCTCCGCGGCGCTGAGGCCGCTCGCCACCAGGGTGCGCGCCGAGCGGGTCGGCGACGTGTCGTCGGCCCCGTTCGGCGACGGCCGGGGGGTCGGGCGCGCGGCATCCGGCGCGCGCGCTTCGTCGACCGCGTCGGCGGGTCGCCGCGGCGTGTCGGGCCGGCGGGGCGGGATCGCCGCCGGCACCACCCGCGGCGCGTCCCGCTTGCGCGCGATGCGCGGCTTCACGGGCGCGCGGTCGACCGCCGAGGCGTCATCCGCCGTCCCCGACGCGGCCTGCCCGCCCTGGCCGCTGTTGCCTTCGCCGTTGCCGGCCGGGCCGTTGCCGCCCTGGCCCGGGTTCCCCCCTCGCCCTCTGTCTCCACCGTTGCCCGGGCTGGACGCACCACGATCGGACCCGCCATTGCCGTTACCCGGACCGCCCTTGCCCTGACCGCCCTTGCCCTGACCGCCCTTGCCCTGGCCGCCCTGGCCTTGACCGCCTTGGCCTTGGCTGCCCTGGCCCCCTTTTCCCTCGCTGCCGCCGTTTGCTTTGCCCCCGCCATTGCCCTTGCCGCCGTCGTCATCACCCCTGTCGTCGCCGCCCCTGTCGTCGCCGCCCCTGTCGTCACCACCCCGGTCGTCACCGCCTCGGCCGCCTGCCCCTTGCCCGCCCGCGCCCTTGCCGCCACGCCCCTCGCCGCCGCCCCTGCCCTCGCCGCCCCCCTTGCCCTCGCCGCGGCCCGATCCGCCGCCCGGTCCGTTGCCGCCGCCGCCACGCCCGCCACCCGGTTCTGCGGCGACGGTCTGCGCGGCCAGCCCCGGCAGGCCAAGCCCGGCGTCGGCCACCGGTTTCAGCGGCAGGGCGACCGCGAGAGCGGCGAGCGACGTGACGAGCAGGCGCGGAGCAGGTGACACGGGTCGACCTCTTCAGAGGGGGATCGGCACGACGGGGAGCCCGCCTTCAGACACACGAACCTGTGAACGGCGCATTGGTTCGCGTGCGCGCCGTCGCGCCTGCGATCTCGGTGAACGCGCGCCGGATCCGCCGGCATCGCCCGACCGGCCGGAATGAAACCGCGGCTGGCGCGTTGTTCCTGCCATGGAAGCGGAAAACGGGATGACCATGCCGCCGACGGTGGGACAGGAAATGGTGGCCATGCTGCCGCGGCTCCGGCGCTACGCGCTGGCGCTCTGCCGGTCTGCCACCCAGGCCGACGACCTGGTGCAGGCTGCATGCGTGCGGGCCCTCGCCAACGCCGCGTCGTGGACGCCGGGCACGCGCTTCGACGCCTGGATGTTCCGCATCCTGCGCAACCATTGGATCGACGGGCTGCGGCGCAGCCGGACCGAGGGGCCGACCGAGGATGTCGAGGAGCACACGTCGCTGGTGGGCGAGAATGGGGAGGCGCGGGTCATGGAGAAGCTGGTGTTGGGGGATGTGCGCCGCGCGATCGAAGCGCTCCCCGCCGAGCAGCGGGACGTCCTGATGCTCGTCTGCGTGGAGGAGATGTCCTACCAGGAGACGGCCGACATCCTGGGCGTGCCCATCGGCACCGTGATGAGCCGCCTCTCCCGGGCCCGAAAACGAATCCAGGATCTCACCGACGCCGCCTGAGCGGCTCCCCCTTCATGATCGATCATCAAACGGTTCTCGGAAATTCCATGTCGCGTCTCCACCTCACAGACGAACTCCTGATGGCCTACGCGGACGGCGAGTCGCGGCCGGACGTGACGGCGGCCGTCGAAGCCCAGATGAGCCGGGATCCGGCGATCGTGGCGCGCGTCTCCGGTTTCGTGCGCAGTCGCCGGCTCGCGCGCGCGGCTGTTCTGGCCGCCGGCATGCCGGTCGTGCCGGACGCGCTCGCCCGCAGCGTGGCCGACGCGCTGGCCGCCGCCGGCGTGCCGCGCCCGCTGGCAGCCCCCGACCCGCTGCCGACTCCTCAGGGCCGCCCGGACGGCGGACGCGGCGACCGGCGCCGATGGATCCCGGCCGCCATGGCGGCGGCGATCACCCTGGTGGTCGCCGGAACGGCCGGCTACGCGCTCGGCGTCGCCGGACAGCCGACGCCCGGCGGGCCGGCGGTGGTGGCCGAACTCGCCGATCCGGCGATCGGGCCGGCGCTCGATCAGGTGTCCTCCGGCGAGGAGCGCGATCTCGGCCAAGGCCGGTTCCGCGCCATCGCCACCTTCGAGAGCGGCGACGGCGGCCTTTGCCGCGAGTTCCTGATGACCGCGCCGGCCGGCCGCACGCGGGCCGTCGCCTGCCGCCAGACGGCGGATTGGCGCGTGACCTTCGCCCTCGCCGAGGCGTCCGGCGGCTACCAGCCCGCCGGGACGGAAGCCGTGCTCGACGCCTACCTGGAGGGCAGCGGCGCCGGCGCGCCCCTGGCGCCGGACGCCGAGCGCCAGCGCCTCGCCAGCCTCTGAGGATCAGCCTTTCCAACGGACCTGCGGCCGGCATCAAGGCGGCGGATCGTCGTTAATGGCGACGCGCCGGCCGGCGTTCACCCGCTGGGCCTCCGGCGCGGTGCGGTCCAGTCATGTCTTGTTCAGGATGCCGCCGCTAGGGTTCCGATCAAGCGCTGGTTTCGCCGTTCGGTAGGAACTTGGAAGACGTCGCGGACGTTTATCTTGCAACGGGCCATGAAGACCGAAGCCGGTTCCTCAGGCCCGACGGCATCGACTGTTGCGGTCGATTCCAATCGGCGAAACAACGAGCGCCTGCCAAGTTGTCGCAACGCTCATCTCGCCGAATGACCGGTGATGCGGAACGGCCACAGCGTCCGATGTTCCATCGGCCGGGCCAAAGTCTTGGTGCCTTTTTAACCGTCCAGGCCCTATTGGAGAGCGGCTCTCGCGGCTCCTCGTCCGGCCTCGAAGCTTCAGCAGGAATTCAAAATGCGTAGCGCCATCATGATCGCTCTGACCGCTGCATATTTCGCCGTGGCCTTTGCGTCCTATACCCAGGTTTCCGCCGAACCCGAAACGCAGGCGATCGCGCCGTGCACGGCTCTGGTCGCGTCCGGCTCCTCGGAGACCACCGTCGCAGACCGCACCGATTGCACGGTGATGGTGGCTCGCTGAGGGCCACCGACTGCCCGCTTGAGGGCAACGCCGGCCCACCGCACATCAGACCAGACACGCTCCAAACGCCACGGCCGCCCGACGAGGGCGGCCGTTTTCATGTGTCGGACTGGTCGGCGCCGCCTGCTTGAGACCGGACGCCGTCAGGCCCGGGCCTTCTGGCCGGCGTGGCGCTGGCGCATCCATTCGGCGCGGCGCTCCTCGAACCAGCGCTTGAAGAAGGGATCCGCGTGCATGCGGCTGATCACCTCCCCGTCGCTGATCTTCCCGGCCTTCCAGCCCAACCAGATCTGCATATAGCTGGTCATCGTCTCGTCTCCCGTGGTGGTGGGTTACGCACACTCGACCTGGGGAAACGCGGCCATCCGCACGTGGTTCCGGCCACCGCCGCCCGACGGCAGAGAATTCAGACCAGCACCTCGCGGTCCACCCGGCCCTTGGTGCCGAAGACCCGTAGGTAGCGGTCGATCTCCTCCCGGTCGCCGCTCGCCTTCGACGGATTGTCGGAGAGCTTGACCGCGGGACGTCCGTTCACCTTCGTCACCTTGCAGACGACCGAGATCGGATCGAGGTCCGACCGGGGCTGGGGCGAGCAGCCGCGGAAGTCGTTGGTGAGGTTGGTACCCCAGCCGAAGCTCATGTTCACCCGGCCGTTGAAGTGCTGGAACACCGTCTCGATGGTGTCGATGTCGAGGCCGTCGGAGAACACCAGTAGCTTGTCGTGCGGATCCTGCCCCTTGGCGCGCCACCAGGCGATGATCTCCTCGCCGCCCTCGATCGGCGGCGCGCTGTCCGGACGAAAGCCCTTCCAGTTGGCCACCCAGTCGGGGGCGTCGCGCAGGAAGGCCGCAGTGCCGAACGCGTCCGGCAGCACGATGCGCAGGTTGCCGTCGTAAAGGTCGCGCCAGTCGCGCAGCACCCGGAACGGCGCCTCGCGCAGATCCTCGTCCGTGTTGGCGAGCGCGGCATAGACCATCGGCAGCTCGTGGGCGTTGGTGCCGATCGCCTCCAGGTCGCTCTTCATGGCGAGCGTGACGCTGGACGTGCCGATAAAGGCCTCCCCGAGGCCTTCCTTCAGCGCATTCACGCACCAGTCCTGCCACAGGTAGGAATGCCGGCGGCGGGTGCCGAAGTCCGCGATGCGCAGCCCGTCGAGCTTGCGCAGCCGCTCCACCTTCGACCAGAGCTTCGCCTTGGCGCGGGCATAGAGCACGTCAAGCTCGAATCGCCCCATGGATTTGAGGACGGCGCGGGAGCGCAGCTCGTTGATGATGGCGAGCGCCGGGATCTCCCACATGGTGGTGTGGGTCCACGGCCCGTGGAATTCGAGCACATACTGCCCGTCCTCGCGGCGAAGATCGTACTCGGGCAGCTGGAAGCCGCGCAGCCATTCCAGGAAGCGCGGCTCGAAGATCTGCCGGTTGCCGTAGAAGCTATTGCCGGCGAGCCAGATCCACTCCTTCTTGCCGAGGCGCAAGGTGCGGGCGTGGTCGAGCTGGGCGCGCAGCTCCCCTTCGTCGATCTCGTCGGCGAGGCGGACCTTCCGGTTGCGGTTGATCAGCGAGAAGGTGACGTCGACGTCCGCATAGCGCTTCCAGATCAGCTGCAGCATGAGCAGCTTGTAGAAGTCGGTGTCCAGCAGGCTGCGCACGATCGGGTCCAGCTTCCAGCTGTGGTCCCACACCCGCTTGGCGATATCGATGGTCATGATGCGCCGCCTTCCCGGGACCCCCGAAGCCCCATGTCGCTCATTCGGCTTTCGCCGCGTCCGGCGCCGGGGCCGGCCGCGGCGGGCCGGCGCGGGCCGTCCGCTCCTGGGCTACGGATTATACCTGTCAGCGGCAATGGGCCACAGTTCGTTTCGCAGAGCACGGTCGTGCGAAGCGGGAACCTCAGCGCGCACAGGCGGTTCGGGATTCAAGACCGCCGAACGGCGTTGCGGAGAGATGATCATGAAGCCCGAGCCCCCGACCCTGCAGCCGGATCCGCCGGAAGGCGACCGGGACACCATCGAGCGCGAACTGGCGCGCCAGGACAAGGGGGCCGCGGACAAGGAGCGCAAGCCGGATGCCGACAAGACCCAGGCCGGCACGCCGGGGCCGGGCGCCTCAGGCAGCTGACCGTGGCTCAAAGCCCGGCACGCCCGCTGAGGTCCGCGTCAGGCGGTCAGAACAGCGCGCTTCCGGCGCGCCAGATGCCGGCCCACATCAGCGCGGAAACGCCGAACGCGCCCGCCAGCCACCACGCGCGATGGGCGGAGCGTTCCTCCTCGGCGTCGAGGCGACGAACCTGGACGCGGGCTTCGGACGGCGGATTGCGCAGGGACGAGACGTGGGACATGGACCGAACTCCTGATCGGCACCATCATTCCAGGCGCGGGTTTCCTTCTTCCGAACACATTCGTTCGAATTCGATCCGTGTTCGCCACACTTTCGACATGGTGAATCGTTGATTACTGCAATTCGCATATTTACCGGCGAGAGCTGGTTCGCAAGCGTCGCTGGCTCATCCGTGGCCGGTTTGGCCGGTTCGGATGCCGGAAACGCAATAAACAGACGCGCATCACCTGTTTGGATGATGGCCAGCCGAATTTAATTTGTATGCGTATTGCACCTCCATCAGACCATGAGGCGCACACGTGGCCGTGCAAGACCGAAGCGAAAAGCGATCGATCCGCGAAACCCCGACCGAAGCCGACCTTGAGATCGCCCAGGACCACCTGCGCGCCGTCGAGGAGGACGTGAAACTGCGGGGCGAAAAGCCGGCGCAGTACCGGGCGGCCGTCCAGGCCGCGCGCGCCCGGATCGAAACGATCAAGTTCATTCTGGCAACCGGGCGTCCCAACCGCTCCGGTTTCCGCCACTAGAGCATTCTCCGCCTAAGTCGTCGGGCACCGCCCCCGACTTGGCCGGAGAATGCTCCAGCCGACTGCCCTGCCAGGGACACCGCCCGCCGACCGACGGTTCCGTTCGGACCGGCGGGCGCGTGTCCGGATGGTGCCGGCAATCGGGATCATCCGGCGAGATCCATGCCGATCCGGGCGTGGGCTTCAGCCCGGGCCGCCTGCAGGGCCAGATGGTCCATGCCGGTCACCCGTCCTTCGCGGACGGTGCCGGTCGCCCGGTGCAGGACGCGGACGAAGGTGAGGTTGCGCGCCGGATAGACCGCGCATTCTTCAATGAGGTCCGGCGTGATGATTCGGTCCATGATGGTCGAGCTCCAATCGGGTTTATCCCACCGATGCCCGATCACACCACGCCCGCCCCGCCCTGACTGTGAGTTGGCTCACGAAACGCCCAAGCCGGCTTCCCACTCGCCGCCGCAGCTGACGGCCGCCATCCGAGCAGCCGCATTGCATTGGCCGTCACCAGCACGGTGGCGCCCGTGTCGGCCAGGATGGCCGGCCAGAGGCCCGTGACGCCGAGCACGGTCGTCACCAGGAAGAGGGCCTTCAGGCCGAGCGCCACCGCGATGTTCTGCCGGATGTTGGCCATCACGGCGCGGGAAAGCGCCACTATGTCGGCAAGGTCCGTGACGCGCCCGTGCAGGATGGCCGCGTCGGCGGTCTCCAGCGCGACGTCGGTTCCCCCGCCCATGGCGATGCCCACGTGAGCGGCCGCCAGCGCCGGGGCGTCGTTGATGCCGTCACCGACCTTGCCCACCACGGCGCCCTCCGACCGGAGCGCCATCACGATCGCCCGCTTGTCGTCGGGCATCAGGCCCGCCCGTACCTCGATGCCGAGATCCGACCCGACCGCCTCCGCGCTCGCCAAGGTGTCGCCGGTCAGCATCAGCGGCCGGATTCCAGCGGCCCGCAGGCGGTCAAGCCCGTCGCGGGCGTCGACGCGCGGCTCGTCGCGAACCGCGATCGCGCCGGCGATCCGGCCGTTCGCCACCAGCACCGCCAACGACTTGCCCGTCCGTTGCAGGCTCGCGACGGCAGCCGCCTCCGTTTCGCCAAGCGCGCACCGCCGCGCCGCCGCTTCGGGCGAGCCAAGGAAGAACGCGACACCGCCGACCTTGCCCTCCACCCCCTCCCCCGGAACCGCCCGCGCCGCGCCGGCCGGCGGCAGCGGGACGCGCTCTTCGGTCGCCGCCGCCAGGATGGCGACCGCGAACGGATGGCTCGACCCGGCCTCCAGGGCCGCCGCCAGCGAGAGCACCGTCGTCCGCTCCGCCGAGAAGGCCAGCACGTCGGTGACGCGCGGCCGGCCCTCCGTGAGCGTCCCGGTCTTGTCCAGCGCCATCACGGTTACGCGACCGACCGTCTCCAGCACCGCGCCGCCCTTCATCAGGAGGCCTCGCCGGGCACCGGCCGACAGGCCCGCCGCCACCGCCGCCGGCGTCGAGATGACGAGCGCGCACGGGCAGCCGATCAGGAGCAGCGCGAGGCCCTTGTAGATCCAGTCCGACCAGTCGCCGCCGGCAAGGAGCGGCGGCGCGACGGCCACCAGGGCCGCAAGCGCCATGATGGCCGGCGTATAGGCCCGCGCGAAGCGGTCGATGATGCGTTCGGTCGGCGCCCGGCTCTCCTGCGCCTCCGCGACCAGACGGACGATGCGCGCGATGGTGTTGTCCTCCGCGGCGGCGGTCACCCGCACCCGAAGCACGCCGGCGCCGTTCACCGTGCCGGCGAACACGCTGTCGCCCTTTGCCTTGGCGCGCGGCATGCTCTCGCCGGTCACGGGAGCCTCGTCCACATGGCTGGCGCCGTCCTCCACCGTTCCGTCGGCCGGAAGACGGTCGCCGGGGCGCACCAGGATGACCGTGCCGATGGCGAGCGCCTCCACCGGCACGTCCTCAACCGCGCCGTTCCGTTCCACCCGCGCCGTCTTCGGCACGAGCCCGACGAGGCTGGAGATGCTGGCCCGCGCGCGTGCGGCCGCGATCCCTTCCAGCACCTCCCCGACCAGGAAGAGGAACACCACCACGGCGGCCTCTTCGGCCGCGCCGATCAGCACCGCGCCGACGGCCGCCACCGTCATCAGCGTCTCGATCGAAAAGGGGCTGCCGGCCAGCGCCGCCATGACGGCCCGCCGGGCGATCGGCACCAGGCCGATGGCGAGCGCCAGCAGGAAGGCGGGCGTCGCCAGCGACGGCGCCAGCACGCCGAACGCGGTCGCGATCGCAAGCGCGACGCCGGATGCTGCTGCCGGCCGCACCTTCGGGGCATTCCACCAGGGCGCGTCCACGATGTCCGCCGCGTGGGCATGGGCATGCGCATGGTCGTGGCCGGCCGCTTTCCCGCCGTCGTCCAGGCGGGACGTCGGATAGCCGAGGCGGCCGATGCTGCGGGCGAGCGCCCGCATGTCCGCGTCGTCGCCGTGCGTTACCACCATGGTGGCGGCGGTGACCGACACCATGACCGCCTCCACCCCGGGCACCCGCAGCGCCGCCGTCTCCACCTTGGCGGCGCACGAGGCGCAATCCATTCCTTCCACTCGGAAGCGGGTTCGATTCTCGGTCTGCGACATGCGTCTCTGCGCCCTTGCGAAAGCCATGGGGCGACCGTACTTCCTCTAGTCGCTAGAGGAGCAAGAGCAAAATGCGCCAGAACCTGTCGATCGGCGAAGCGGCGCGCGAAAGCGGCGTGAAGGTGCCGACCATCCGCTACTACGAGCAGATCGGCCTCCTGCCGGAGCCGCCGCGCACGGAGGGCAACCGCCGGCTCTACGACGACGGTCACCTCAGCCGGCTCGCCTTCATCCGCCACGCCCGCGAGCTCGGCTTCGAGCTCGACGCCATCCGGACCCTGCTCGACCTGCAGGACAATCCGGGCCAGTCCTGCTCGCCGGCCGATTCGATCGCCCGCGTCCGGCTCGGCGAGGTGGACCGGCGGATCGCCCGCCTGACCGCGTTAAAGGACGAACTCCAGCGCATGATCGACGGCTGCAGCCACGGGACGGTGGCGGACTGCCGGGTGATCGAGGTGCTGACCGAGCCGCTCGGCGCGGCCGGGTCCGGCAATCCCTCAGTCGGCGGATAGACGCTGCGGCGTCGGCCGCCTACCGCGAGTCGCGCCGTGCCTGTCCGGCCTTGACGAACTGGGACACTCGGCCGACCTCCATGGGCTCGGCGATGCGCTCGCGCCGGCTGCTGGGCTTCGCCCGCATGCCCTTGCCGGCCGTCCGCCCGGGACCGGGACGGCTCGGCCGAAAGGCTGCCTGCCGCATCTCCAGCGCCCGCTCGGCATTGTCCACGAGCGCAGCGCGGGCAGCGAACGACCGGCGCCGGGTCTGCTCCTTGTTGAGCCGCTGAACGGCGGCCGACAGCACCGTCACCTTCTGCCGGGTGCCGCGATCGTCGCTCGCCGCACGGGCGCCGGCCGGCGCCGCCTTGCCGCGCATCTCGCGTCGCTGGCGTTCGGCGATCGTACGGGCACGATCGCGCCGCTCGCGAAGCTGGCCGAGCACGTCGCCGAGTTCGCCGTCGGCAAGGTCCTTCAGGGCCGGATAATGGGACTTGTCCACGAGGGCGGCTTCGTCATCGGTGAGGTGCCGCCGTTCGGCGCGCCGGGTGTTTGCCACGAGTCTTCTCCTTGTTGCCCCGGACCAACGCCACGCTTGTGGCAAGGTTGCGCAGCTCAGGATCGGGCCGGCGAAGCCGTCCCGCATCGCTGGGGATGATCGGCCGCTCGCCCTAAGATGGCCGCATGGATTGGGTCTGGATCCGTCCATGGCCCCCGGCCCGGGCCCGCGGGTCCCACCGGCTCCGGGGATCGGCGCGTCTCCGCACGAGAGGTTTGCCTGATGTGGGTTGTCCTTCTGGTGAGTATCCATCTGCTGCTCGGGCCCGACGTGTCCGTGGTGGGCAACTTCGGCCCCTACCGCGACCGCGATTCCTGCGAGAACGACCTCAATGGCGTGCGCGCGGAGTTCTCCGACGAGGACACGGCCGCGTGGCGCCGGGGCGAACTCGTCGTCTTCTGCATCAAGGTCTCCGACTACCGCGACCTCGCCACCCCGGAACCCGGCGGCGGCTGAGCCGGCGCGGGCAGGGCGAAGCAAGGGGCCGCGGGAAAGCGTGGGTGGTCCGGCTGAACCGGACCATGACGAGGGCGAGCGGGTCGACGCGCTAGCACTCAGTTTTCCCGGAATTTACGCCCTCCCCCACCCTCCTCGGCCGTCATGGTCCGCGCAGGCGGACCACCCACGCATTTTACCAAGCACCGACCGAGGGTAAGGGTGGGTGGTCCGGCTGAACCGGACCATGACGAGGGCGAGCGGGTGGAAGCGCTAACACCCACCTCTCCCGCAGTCTGCGCCCTTCCCCCACCCTCCTCCATCGTCATGGTCCGCGCAGGCGGACCACCCACGCATTTTTCCAAGCACCGACCGAGGGTAAGCGTGGGTGGTCCGGCTGAACCGGACCATGACGAGGGCGAGCGGGTGGAAGCGCTAACACCCACCTCTCCCGCACTCTGCGCCCTTCCCCCACCCTCCTCCATCGTCATGGTCCGCGCAGGCGGACCACCCACGCATTTTACCAAGCACCGACCGAGGGTAAGGGTGGGTGGTCCGGCTGAACCGGACCATGACGAGGGCGAGCGGGTGGAAGCGCTAACACCCACCTCTCCCGCAGTCTGCGCCTCTCCCCTACCCTCCTCCATCGTCATGGTCCGCGCAGGCGGACCACCCACGCATTTCACCAAGCACCGACCGAGAGAAGGCGTGGGTGGTCCGGCTGAACCGGCGACACCCGATCCGACATCGGGGAATAAAGGCTGGACTTGCCCGGTAGACGCGGCATGAAGAGGGCCGGGGTCCAGGATCCACCGGTTTCAACCATGGGCGCGGCGGAGGCGGTCGCCTGGCGCCTTTGGGGCGAAACCGGATCGGGACCACGGGAAGACGGTCGATCGGCCAGGGGGGCCGGTCCGCCGTCAGGTGTTGCCGGAGTGAAATCATGCGTCTGTTCGGCGTGAAGAAGATCGAGAGCGACACGCTCGTTGCCGCTCCACCCATCGTCCTGGTGGTGGAAGAGACCCCGGAAGCCGCCCTCAGGGCCTTCTCCACGGCGGTACCGGCTGCCCAGGTGATCGGCCATGCCGTGCTCACCGACCGCTGGGAGGTGGAGGACCTCGGTCCGCACGCCGGTCCGGAGACCGCCGGATCGGTTTTCATGGACGGAATCCGGATCGGCAAGCCCTCCTATTCCGCCTGACCGACCGCGCCGCAACGGCCTCGGCTGCGAAAATGTGCAGCTTGATCAAGACATATGCTGGATAATGTGTAGCTTTGTTGCCGTGGTCCGGCGTCCGAGTCGACGCGTTGGCCCGCTCCATCCCTGCGCGTCGCTGCGAAGAGAGTCGAGATCCGACCGTGAGAATTGCTGTCCAGGCGCTGGGGACCCGTGGTGATATCCAACCGTTCCTCGCCCTCGCGATCGCCCTGAAGGCGCGCGGCCACACGGTCAGCTTCGCCACCGATCAGCGTTTCGCCCCCCTCATCGCACGCTACGGCATCGCCACCCGGCCGCTTCCGGGCGACCTCATCGATCTCATGGAGACGCCCGCCGGCCGGCGCGGGCTCACCGGCGGCGTCCTTGCCAAGCGTGCGCTCCTGAAGGCCGTCCGCCCGGCGATCCGCGCGCAGCTCGATGCCCAGGCGGCGGCGGTGGAGAACCCGGAGGCGATCGTCTACCACCCGAAGGCGATCGGCGCCCGGCATCTGGCCGAGCGCCTCGGGATCCCGGCCTTCGTGGCCCTGCCGATTCCCGCCCTGACGCCGACCCGCGCCTTCCCCTCCCCGCTTCTGCCCTTTCGCACCCTCGGCCCGTTCAACGCGCTCAGCCACCGGCTGGTGGCGGGCGCCGAGCGCTGGCTGTTCGGCGCGGAGATCGCCGCCTTTCGGGCAAACCTCGGGTTGACCGGACGGCTGAGCCGTCATCCCGTGACGACGCTCTACGCCTACAGCCCTCTCCTGGTGCCGACGCCGGCAGACTTCGGCCCCGACGTGGTGGTCACCGGATCCTGGGACCTCGTCGAGACGCCCGACTGGACGCCTCCGCCCGCGCTGGAGGCGTTTCTTTCGGCCGGGCCGCCGCCCGTCTATATCGGCTTCGGCAGCATGCCGGCCCGCGATCCCGTGGCGCTTGCCAACCTCGCCGTGGAGGCGCTGCTGCGCACCCGCACCCGCGGTCTGCTCGCCACCGGCTGGGGCGGCCTGGAACCCGGACGGCTGCCGCCCGGCGTCTACGCGCTCGGCGAGGCGCCGCACGACTGGCTGTTTCCCCGCATGGCGGCCGCCGTGCACCACGGCGGCGCCGGCACCACCATGGCGAGCCTCCGCGCCGGCCTGCCGACGATCATCTGCCCGGTGCTCGGCGACCAGCCCTTCTGGGCCCGGCACGTGGAAGCCCTGAAGGTCGGCCTCTCGCCCGGCCGGTTGAATAGCCTCACCGTCAAGAGCCTGGCGCGCGCCATCGACACAGCCGTGGAGGACATCGCCATGCGCCGGCGCGCCATCCTGCTCGCCCGCGACCTCCTCCTGGCGCCGTCCGGCACTACGCGCGCCGCCGAGGCGATCGAGGCCCGCGTCCCGTCCCCCCGCACCGCCCCCGCGCAGCGCTGAGCATCCGCCCGCTGCGCGTCCACCGCGCACGGGAACGCGCCCTCCGGTCCTGAAGTCTTGTCCCGACCACGCCCGCGTTCCTCCCGGACTGTTGGCTACAGCCCGCTCTCGATCCGCGCTTTCCTTCGCGGCGAAGAGGACGACGGGCCATGATCATCATTATCAAGGGACTGAGCGGCGCCGGCAAATCCACCGCCGTGCGGGCGATCGCCGCGCTCTACGATGCTCCGCACGCGGCCGAGCGGGGCGCGGACGGCCGCGTGCTGTCGACCGTCCACGCGCATCCGACAGGCGGCCGGCCGATGACCGTGCTCGGCGGCTACGGACGACGCGGTGGCGGCTGCGACGCGATCCGCCAAGCGGACGGGGGCCTCGACCGGGTGCTCGCCGCCGCGCACCGTGCCGATGCCGCCGGATCCGACGTGCTCCTGGAAGGCAATGCGTTGTCCTTCGACACCACGATCACCCTGGCGCTCGCCCGGCTGTCCGCTACGCGGGTGCTTCTCATCGCGCCGGACGTGGCGGCCTCGCTCGACGCCCTCCGCCGTCGCCGCCGCCTGCGCTCCACCGACCTCCCCGCAGAGCGCCGTCGCCTGGAAGCCGAGGCCGCCCGGCTCGCCGCGGCCCTCTCTCTCCTCCCGTCGACCGTCGCGGTCACCGTCGCACCGCGCCCAGCGGTGATCCGGACCGCCGCCACCTGGCTCGGCCTTCCTCCGACGCTCACGCCGCCGGCACCAACGGCTTGCCACACCCGTCCAGCACCCGGTCACGGTGCCGGGGGCCTGGCGCCCGGTCCCACGCATGCGGACGACGCTGAGCGGACCCGCCTCCCCGGTCGCCGCGACCCGCACCTGCAGCCACCGGACCGGTTCCCTGCACGCCGCCCCGCCCCCATGCACACGCATTGACCCTGGTTAAGGCGGACACATTTTTTGCGACGCATGCTTCTGCCGGCCATGGGACGCCGTCCCGCAACGGTCGCAACCAGCCGGGAAGCATTAAGCCCATGCAAGCCCTGACCCGCAAACGAACGACCCGCAGAGCTCTTCTCGTCGGTGCCGGGCTTGCGGCTGTCGGCGGCGGTGGCCTCATCGCCCTTCGTGCCGCGGCCCGCTCGGCCTATGCGGCCGCCGAAGAGACCGTTTGGACGCCGCCGGCGCTCCGGCCCGAGCGTCCGGACGCGCTCCGGACGACCCTGGTCCACTACGCGACGCTGGCGGCCAACGGGCACAACACCCAGCCCTGGCGCTTTCGCCTCGAGGCCGAGGGGATCCGCATCGGGCCGGACCCCGCCCGCCGCACGCCGGTGGTCGACCCGGACGACCACCATGTGTTCGCCAGCCTCGGCGCGGCGGCGGAAAATCTCGCCATCGCGGCCGGCCGCTTCGGCCTTGCGGCAGAGGTCGCGCCCGGCGCCGATGGCGTCTTCGTGGCCCTGTCCGAAGCCGGCACGGCACCCGGCTCGTCGCCGCTCTTCGCCGCCGTCACAGAGCGGAGGTGCGTACGCCTCGACTACGACGGCGCGCAACTTTCGGCGGCCGACTGGAACGCCATCTCGGCCGCCGGAACTCTGCCGGGTGTCGACGTGGCGATCCACACCAGCACCGCCGACCGGAACGCCCTCGCGGCGCTGGTGGTGGCGGGCAACACGGCGCAGATGGGCGACCCGGCCTTCGTCGCCGAGTTGAAGCACTGGATCCGTTTCGACGGCAGCCATGCAGCCCGCACGCTCGACGGGCTCTACGCCGCCGCTTCCGGCAATCCCGAGGTGCCCGCCTGGCTCGGCGCGCGCCTCTTCGACTACGCCTTTACGGTGGAGAGCGAGAACGCCCGCTATCGTCGCCAGATGGAGACGAGCGCCGGTGTCGCCGTCGTCCTTGCCGAGACGGACGCGCGCGCCGGTTGGATCCAAGCCGGCCGGGCGGCCCAGCGTATGGCCCTCGAAGCGACCGCGCGCGGCATCCGTTCGGCCTTCCTCAACCAGCCGACGGAGGCGCTCGGCGTCAGGCCGGACCTGATGGCCTTCCTGAAAACCTCCCGGCGCCCGAACCTCGTCATGCGTTTCGGCAGAGGTCCCCTGCCGCCGCGCTCCCTCCGCCGCCCACCCGAGGCGGTGATCGACGCCTGAGCGGACCGACCTTCTCCGGGCCGCATCTTGTCTTCAGTCCAAATCCGGACTATATTCGGATCCGGAAGGATGCGATCATGCCCCCCCGGAACCAGCGGTCCGCCGCAACGCCCTCGACCCCGGCAAGCCTCGGCCCCGAGCGCTTCCTGCCGGCCAACCGTCGGCGCCTCAGCGGTCCGGGGCTCAGGACCTTCCTGGCCATTGCCGACCTCTGGGGCCTTGCCGACGAGGAACGCCTGCTCGTCCTCGGCATGCCGTCGCGGTCCACCTACTACGGCTGGGCGAAGGCGGTTCGGGAGCACCGCGACATCACCCTCGACGTGGACATGCTGACCCGCATCTCCCTCGTGCTCGGCATCCACCAGGCCCTCGGCATCCTGCACGCGACCGAGCGGGACGGCGTCGCATGGCTGCGCACGCCGCACGGCGCGCCGCTCTTCGGCGGTCGCCCGCCGATGGCGCTGGTCACCAGCGGAACCCAGGATGGTCTCCTCGCCGTCCGGCGATTCCTCGATGCGGCACGCGGCGGGCTCTACATGCCGCCGAACGAGATCGACCGGTCCTTCCGCCCCTACGCGGACGCAGACATCGTCTTTACATGATCGAGGCCCACGCCCCGGCGCCGCAGCCGACCATCCGCCTCATCCCGTCCCGCTTTCCGCCGATCGGCCTCTTCGACACGGTGGCGACCGCCGCCGACCTCGACGCCGTCATGGATCTCGCCGGCTGGACGAACGACCGCCTGGTGGCCGACCGCATCGCCCGCCTCCCGCGCGACGAATGGGTCTACGGCCGTCCGAACGCCAGCGTGGTCATGGCCGCCTTCCTGCACGTCGCGCCGGGCGGCATGCGCTTCAACGGACCGGATCTCGGCGCCTGGTACGCGGCCGCGACGCTCACCACGGCCGTCGCGGAGGTCGGCCATCACCTGCGGCGCGAGGCGGCGGCGACTGGCGCCGCCACCCTGTCGCGCCAATACCGCAGCTACACGGCCCGGCTTCTCGGCGACTACCTGGATATCCGCGGCCAGCAGGCAACCTTGCCGGACGTCTACGCCCCCGACAGCTATGCCGCCGGCCAGGCGCTCGGCGAGAGCATTCGCGCGTCGGGCGGCGCCGGCATCCTCTTCGACAGCATCCGCCACCAAGGCGGCCTGAACGTCGCCGCCCACCGCCCCCGCAACGTGACGGAGGTGACCCAGGCCGACCACTTCGACATCCGCGTGGAGACGGCGAGCAGCCGGATCGAGGCGAAGCGCCTCGGCTCCGGCGGATCGCCAGAGGCCGACGGGACCACCTGACTCAAGCCGAAGCCTGGCCGTTCTCACGGATGGATCGCCCGCCGTCGCGCGCCTGCACCGTCAACGGATGGCGTGGATGCTCATGATACGAGTCCCGTTGCTTACCGGATTCGGTCAGCCTTGCCTCCAAGACGGTCGCGACGTCACCCGTCACGTCACCGTGCTCCAGACACTCTCGGGCTTCCACCTCGGTCATCACCAGATGCCGGCCGGACGGCATGCGGACCGCTATGGTCTCGGCCGCCCGGAAGAAAGCGTAGGCATGCCCCACATCCATCGGCGATTCGTATCCCGACGTCTCGAACGTCATTTGGCGCAAGACGTTCACCGTCTTTCGCAGCAGGAGCCAGATCATGATGTTCCGGTGGATCGGCATTTCCGCCACCGCCTTCGGAATCCGTTGCTGGAACAGACCCAGGAACGCCCTGTGGCTGTCGATGTGCGCCAGTTCGCCGTGGACGGCGAGCGCCGCGCGCTTGGTGATGCCGTACAACCGGACGGCTTTGCGGCCGTCCGAGAGAAAGCGGGCGAGATGGAGTTCCGTGAAGCTCGACCGGGCCTCCATCCGCAGGGCCACCATGAAGTCGAGAAGGTCGATGGACGGCGGCTCGGCTGAAAAGTCCCCGTCGCACCGAAGCATCAGGAACGAGTGCATCTTCAGCCAGCCGTCCGGCCTCGGCACGAACCCCTGCTCGACGGCCAGGGCCCGGCGCATCGCCGCCGCTTCCAGATCATCTGCATCGTCGAAAGACACGGCCTCGTCTCCCCACGGCCCCCACCCTCGCCCGTCGCCTGGAGCCTCGAGCGACTCACCACGATACCGCCTCGCCGCCGGACGCAGAAGCGCGCGCCGCGCGTGGCTCGTACAGGCATCAGCGCCCAGGTGAGATCGGTGCGGACGGCACGGTCAGCCGACGTCGGCTTGATGCGGAACTCCACGTGTGCCATGTATAACAAACTTGACGAATTGGCTAACGCCAGGGCACCCACCTGATGTCTTCCTCTCCCCGATCGACCAGGCAAGGCAACACGGGCTCACGGCGGCGGACCCGTTCGCAGCAAACCGGAAGGCTCCTTGAACCGGGCATTGAGACGACACCGGTGAAGGATGCGGGTGATGGCACGCGCTCCAACGAAGAAGCTCGGGTCAGATCGGTGATCCGCGTCGCGAAGAGTATCGGCCTTTTGAAGGACAAGGACAGCCGGATCACGGGCCGAGTGAGCGCGGACCTTGTGAAGGAAGCGAAGGCCAGGACGGGAATCGAATCCGACACCGACCTCATCGAGTACGCTTTGGCGAACGTGGCCATCGAAGACGGGTTCGTGGAGGCCTTCCAGTCGACCAAGGCAACCGTGCCCCGCGAGATCGATCTCGAGTTCTGATCTTGGCGACGATCGCGTTCGAAAAAGCGGTTCGGCTCGCGCAGGTGGGGCGTTCGGGCACCCTCGCCCGGCGCGACGAGGCCATGCTCCCCTTCCTCGGCGACCATGCGGAGGCGGGCGCGTCGCTGCTCCTCGACACCACGATCTACATCGACCAGATGCAAGGCAGGCTCCCATCCGTCGTCGAACACCTTGTCGGACTTCGAACTGTCTTTCACACGACCGTGGCGGTCACCGAACTCATGCACGCGGTGGGGCGCCTGGATCCGGCGCATCCCGAGACAGCAAATGTCGTGGCGCAGATGCGCGCCCAGGTCACGGCCATTCGCGAGCACCGCCTTCGGGAACCGGACGCGGACGTCCAGGCGCGAGCCGCCGTGCTCTCGGGCGTGCTCTGCAGGCTTCAAGGCTACGCCAAGGATGACCGCTTTCGCGCACTCCACGACGCCATGATCTATTTCCAGGCGCTCAAGCTCGGCCTGACAGTGCTGACCAGGAACGTCAGAGATTTTGACTTCCTTTTGCAGCTGATGCCGGAGGGCCGTGTGCTGCTCTACCGCCAAGAAGCGTAAGGCTCGGCAGGAAAACATACTTATACTTTGAAAGTATGCGATCAGTGGTTGTCTAAGCGCTGGATCTTACAAGTGTGTGAGCGAAACACTAAGGCTCGCGAGTGAGACACACCCATTGGCGACCCCAGCAGGGCTCGAACCTGCGACCTGCCGCTTAGAAGGCGGCTGCTCTATCCAGCTGAGCTATGGGGTCTTCTGCCATGGGACACCGGCCGTTGGCCGGCGGGGCTGGAGCCTGGTCTGACTGGAGCGAAACGCGGATCGGCGAGATGCTGCCCCATCTTGAAAAAGCCGGAGCGACGATCCGATTTCACCCAGACAGATCAATGCTCTAGTGGGTCCAGGTCTCGGCCCGGTTGAACTTGAAGTTGTCCGAGTAGGACATGCGCTTGGCGGTGCGCTCCTTCGGCTCCTGCACCCGGTAGGCGATGCCGTGGCGGGTGCAGTAGGCGATCGCCTCCTCCTTGGTGTCGAAGGAGAGGGTCACCTGCTGGAGCATGTCGGACGAGGTGGTGTAGCCCATCAGCGGCTCCACCGTGCGGGGCTTCTCCGGCTCGTACTGGAGGACCCACGCCTTGGTGCGGGCCTGGCCCGACTGCATGGCGGTGCGGCTCGGCTTGTAGATGCGCGCGGTCATGGCCTTCGCCCCCTGCCCTCTTGGACGGAGCATCGGCCCGTCCGGCTTTCCTTGGCGGGAAACACCCGCCGGGTCGTCTCGTTCGGAGTGGTCGGGGCAGCAAGATTCGAACTTGCGGCCCCCTGCTCCCAAAGCAGGTGCTCTACCAGGCTGAGCTATGCCCCGACGATCCGAACGCGTCGATTTCGTAGCGTTTTACGCCCGAAAGGGCAAGCGAGGTCTGAAGCCAATTCGGAACATACAGGAGCCAAACGGCAGGATCCGGGACCGCCAGTCCCGGAAAAGTCCCGAAATACGTTCCGGCGGTGTTCCACCTTCTGGCCGGTCATCACCCCGACCACGAACGGTGGCGATCGTCCGCGCGGGCCACTTCAGTTCCTGCCCCAGCTTACACGCGCGGCATCCGGTGATATGTATTGCTGATGCTCCAGCCGGCTCTGGCAGAGGAGCCTTGGTGTCTGTGAATGTAGGACATGCGAAAGCGAGGAAGGCCCGGGTGTGACTAGGTTCCGTTCCGCTCTCAGGCATCTCTCATCCGTGCAAGCACGGCTCCTATTCATCGTGTTCGCAGTTCTGCTACCGGCACTCGTAGCTGGTGGTATCTTGGTTCAGACCGGTTACCAAAGCGAGCGGGAGGCGGTTGAGAAGCATCTTCAGGAGACGGCAAGAGCACTATCACTCGTCGTCGACCGCCAGTTCGGGCAGGCAGAGGCATTACTCTGGGCGCTTTCGACCTCGCCGCAGCTTTACGAAAAGGATTTCGTACAGTTCGACACGCGGGCGAGAGCGGCAATTCGGCTTCCAGGAGCCTGGGTCACCGTTGCTGATGACCGAAAGCAATTGGTCAATACTTTACTGCCAGCCGGAAGCTCCCTTCCTTACGTTGCAGATAAAAAACACCGCATAGGATTAACAGCTGGTACGGTGCGGGTGAGCAACCTGTTTACCGGCCTCGTAGCAAAACGGCCAGCAGCGGGCGTTGATACCGTTTTAACTTTGGAAGATGGCACCGGGCTATATATCAGCCTCAACTTCTTCGCAGAAACCGTCAGCAGTATATTAGAAGATCAAAGGCTGCCGCCAGGTTGGATAGGTGCAATCCTGGACCGCAATGGAACGGTCGTCGCCAGGACCAGAGATGCCGAAAAATTTGTAGGCAAGCCGGCAACACCCGAAAATGTCGAAAGGGTCCGTGCCGGCGTGCGAGAGGTCGTTTCGGAAAGCACTTCGTTAGATGGGATCTCGACGGTGATTGCTCTGGCCCGTTCACCAAGATCTGGCTGGTCAACCATAGTGGCTGTGCCACGTTCTGAAATCAGGGCGCCAGCATGGCGGTCTGCAGTTTACTTGACCCTGATTGGAGGGTTCCTGCTGGCCCTCGGAACCCTGATTGCATGGCTGGTCGGACGCACTATCGCCGGCCCCGTGGAGGCCTTGGCGCACTTGGCAAATCAAGTCGGGGCCGGCGAGCCGGTCAAAGCCTCGAGGAGCGGCCTTGTGGAAATCGACCGGGTCGGCGATGCGCTCGCTTTGGCCTCCAAGCAGCTTCGGGATGCGGACCGCCGGCAGAAACTGCTGATCGACGAATTGAACCACAGGGTAAAGAACACCCTCGCCACTGTCCAATCGCTCGCTGCGCAGGTAGCCCGTTCTGGGTTGCCGCCCCGAGTGGCCCAGGAGCGTTTTGAGCAGCGCCTGCTCGCACTCTCGCGCACTCACAACCTTCTCAATGAAACCCTATGGGAAGGCGCTTCCCTAAGGACCATTGTAGAGGCCGAGTTCGAGCCGTACGTCGGCCCGTCGCAACGAATGCATTTGAACGGGCCTGAGCTCGACCTGCCGGCGCGCCAAGCGGTTACATTAGGAATGGCCATTCATGAGCTCACTACGAACGCGGTTAAATATGGAGCGCTATCCGCGGCCTCAGGTCAGGTCGAGGTAAGTTGGAAGGTCGAACACCATGCCGAACAGGACACCCTGATCATCCTATGGTGCGAAGCGGGCGGCCCTGCGTTGACGTCGCAGCCTGCCTCGGGCTTCGGCTCGCGGCTGCTCCGTCAAACGATAAATTACGAGCTCGGCGGGCACATCGACCTGCGCTTCGAACCCGACGGTTTTTGCTGCACGATCACGATACCGATCGGCGCACACCCAACCTGGTCGGTACCACCTCAGTCTTTGACTTGCCACGAACCTGCACGCCAGGCGGCGCCATAAGCGGATCTGGCGCCCATGGGGGCCACACCGCGAGCCCAGCCTATCGCAATGCGTTTTGAGGAAGTGCGCTTGCGAGATAACGGGCGAGGTGGTCGACGCAAGCTCGGACCCGCATCGCCATAAGCCGGTTCGAAGGGTAAACTGCATAGATGCCAGCCTCGGGCGCCGTCCAGTCGGCAAGCAGTCGTATCAGCCGGCCTTCGGCGCATTCACGCATCACGGCCCAATCAGGCAGCGCCGCCAAGCCGAACCCCTCAAGCGCGGCCTGGCGTAGCGAAGCGGTGGAGTGGGTCAAGAGCATGGGGGTGACCGGTACAGTGACTAGGCCCTCGGGGCCGCGGAAGCGCCATTCACGCGCCCAGAACACTGGGGCAAAACCAATCAACCGGTGCCGGACAACTTCGAAGGGGTGGCTCGGCGAGCCAGCCGTCGCGAGGTAGCCGGGAGACGCCACGATGATGACGCGCGAGGTCCCCAGACGGCGGACGATCAACTGGGGGTCAGGGTCGACCACAATACGGATCGCAAGGTCGAAGGCGGAGTCGACGAGGTCGGTTTGCTTCACATCCTCATGAAGCTCGATTGTCAGCCGTGGATGCGCAGCAAGAAATGTCGCGAGCGAGGGTACTAGAAATCGGTCGGCAAAGTCGTCCACCGCACCAATCCGAAGCCGGCCGGCTGGCTCCTCGGCCCGCGCAGCGAGCTCGTCATAGCCAGCCTGCGCTTCGGTCATCGCGCGCCGCACCCGTTCGTAGAAGGCTCGACCTGCCTCGGTCGGCACGACTTGGCGTGTTGTGCGCTCGAACAGCCTAGTCCCGACCCGAACCTCAAGCTCTCGAACTGCTTCGCTCACCCGCGAGCGCGACAGGTTCAGCGCCGCAGCCGCCCGGCTGAAATTGCCAAGCTCGACTACACGCGCGAACACTTCAAGATCGTCGAACAGTGCCATAGCCGATTGTTCGCTGACGCCGGACACCGTGTCCAGCACCGGCCGTCTACTATCAACCAAAGCGTCCGTTATCCAGTGTTGTGCGGCACCAAGCCGCCAGCGAATGGAGGAACTCTCATGCCGGACAACGTATTTCGCGACGCCGCAATCGCGCTACCCGCTACACTGCCGATGTCTGTGGCTTTCGGCCGCCGCCGCTTTCATGCCACTGCCGCCCAGACCGGAGGCCGAGTTTCAGTTTGGGAGGAATTCGTTGCCCCAGGCGAAGGTACGCCTCCCCATATTCACTATCGTGAGGACGAGACTTTCCATGTGCTCGCAGGTCGGGTTCGCATCTGGTGCGGAGAGGAGAGCTTCGAAGCTGGTCCAGGGGCAACCGCTGTGCTGCCCAAGGGGGTGCGGCATTACTTTCGCAACGAGTCGGCAGAGGAGGCGCGGCTGCTTGTTGTCTGCACGCCTGGCGGCTTCGAGGGTATGCTGATCGATGCCGCCGACCGCGTGGCTGGCGACCCCTCAACCGGGCCGGATGTGTTCGGCGAACTCGCCCCGCGCTACGGCCTCGAGTTTGTCGATTAAGACGAGGCCCGGTTAGCATCTGAGCCAATCCATGCTTGGGGCGAGGCAGAGGACACCCATGTAGGATCGGGTTCTCCTCCCATGGGTTGCCACTGCCCGCCATCCTTTGCGCCTATCTACAGCGCGACTGGTATTGCTGCGACTCTCCACCGTCTAAATTTGGTTGGTGCCGGATACATAGTGGATTGGGTGCGAACGACTGGTCATGGTGCCATCCCTTGAGTCGGTGCCCTCGCAATGGGAGAAAGCTGCGGACGGGCTCGTAGCGAAAATCGGCAGCAAGGAAGGCGCGCATATCTTTCACGTATTTTATGATAATCCGCACTGCTAACAATCTCACTCTAGTACCCAAGCAGTAGTTGGCGGTCGTCACTGCTTGAGCGATACTCATTGGTTTGAATGATGCGTCAAAAATCGTCCGTGCTAACCTTCATCACGAAGTGGCTGCTATGGACGAGACCACAGTGCCGCAGCGCGAGATAAAAAAGCTAGGCATAGCCTTAACCGAGGCATCGGGCGCAGTCCTATTCGTCGGCAGCGGGTTCCTACCCCTGGCAGGGCAAGTTCCAGCAGAAAGGGCTTCCCAGGTAGCTTGCCGCTGCAATCATCCCGAAAACATTCAAACAAGCGCAACACATCGTTGCGACGGGAGAATGGATCATGCATCGCATTATGGCCGCCATAGTTTCCGCCGCCTTTCTTGCTTTTCCTTCGAGCGCTGGAGCATTGCAAGAGGAGAAAATCGGCATTCCGTCGGTTACTCTGGATGACAATAGTATTCTACAAGGGCGGGACGGCAAACCCGTTACGCTGCCCGCAACGCTGGTACTTCCCGATGGCGAAGGACTGTTCCCGGCTGTCATTCTCCTTCACGGCTCAGACGGGCCGACCAGCGGATCTACTTGGAACTGGTCGCAGTACCTGACAAGTCTTGGCTTTGCGACACTTCGCATCGACAGTTATACGTCGCGCGGGTTCCAGGAGATCTATACGGACCAGGGGCGGGTCGCCGAGTTTATGAACGTTATTGATACTTACCGCGCTCTAGACGTGCTTGCGCAGGACCGCCGGATTGATAAGAACCGCATTGCAGTTATGGGTTTCTCTCGCGGTGGCATCGGTGCGCTTTACTCTGCGCTTGCCCGCTTTGAGGAGCAGTACGGGTCGAAAACCGCAAAGCTGGCGGCTCACTTACCCTTCTACCCGCCGTGCAACTTTCTACTCGACCGGGATACGGAGACGACGGGCGCACCGATTCGCGCATTCCACGGCGATGCCGACGACTGGAATCCAGCACCTCGGTGTGAGTCATACATTGAGCGGCTCCAGAAGGCGGGGCACGACGCAGCGGTCACTATCTATCCTGGTGCGCGACATTCCTTCGACTCCTCCAGCAGCCCTGCCTACACCGTGGTGGACAATGCCCAGACCTCCAGGAACTGCTTGAGGCAAGAGAATAACAAAACGCTGGTTAATGCGAGCACGGACCAGCCCTTTTCCTGGCGTGATGCATGCGTGGAAATGGGCCCGTCGGTTCATTTCAATGGTCCCGCCACTGATGCCGCCAAAGAAGCCGTCCGCGCCTTCCTTGCCTCTATGTTTCGCGAGAACTGAAGACATTTGGACGGCCGCAAACTGTTGAAAGAACTATCGATCCGGCGTGACAGGCCCGATGGATCCCGACGGCGATCAACGAGCGTTCAGACTTTCGAACCGTCGACGCGGACGGGACAAAGCGGGAATCTTTGAAGACGGAAGCTGACGGTAGGCGCCACTGCAGCCAGCAATGTCCAGAGGCTCCGCCGCCGCTGACACATCCTGTCCGTTGTTCCCGTCCCGTTCTTGCGCCATGTCCACTGGATGACAGAGCGCCCCATCCACGTGGAGACGATCGGCGACATGCTGGACTTCGGCTACCGGCTGAACGCCTGGTGCGAGAGCTGCACCACGAGTCGGCCGGTCGACCTGCGCCGGGCGGCGATGAAGGTCGGCGCCGGCGTGCGGCCGCGAGATCTGAAGCTGAAGTGCGCCGGGTGTGGCGGGCGGCAGGTGTCGATCAGCGTCGTCCCGCCGCGGGGGTATTGATTGGATCAGCTCGTGTGCTGACCATCAGATCGGCGGGTCGTTGTGGACAGTGGGCGTAGCTGACGAGAGCTTTGGATCAGTGGCGATCGGCCGTTGCGCCGCCCGCGAACAACCTTCAGTATTCGCCGCGTGCCCATGTCCGGGCACAAAAACGCCGAGGCTGGGAAGGGCCTCGGCGAGTCTCAACCCCGCGGCGACCCGAAGGCCTTCCACTGGATCTATCAACAAGCGGCAGACTATAGACCGCAGCTAAAGTGTCAAGGCGTTTGGATGCCGCATATAACGGTATCCTTATATGAACCTGATCCTAAATTCGCACTCTAGACCGGAGATTCCCTACCACCTGCGGCGCTACGTAGCTAACAGCCAGAATGTCCCAATAGGTCATTTCTCAATTCTTATAGAATTGACGGTGATGCTTATCGCGCCATTGGAACTGGACGGTTACACTATCCCAGAGCACATCTTACCGGATATTTCTGAAGGGAAGATGTTCTGTAAGTGGTTACGCGAGACGCAGAAAATAGATACTGCCAAACTGCCGACCTATGTCCACATCTACGAGGACGGTCGCAAGGTCGCAGCCAAGGCTTATCCGGAAACCTTATTGCCGGTCTTCCGCCACCACTTCAGATCGGAGTGGCTGCCGAACCGAGCTGAACCTTACTTCCGGGTGAGAGACGCACGCGCCCTTCCATACTTGCTAACTCTTATAGGTCGCTTTACGAAGAACTGAGAAACGGGGCGGCGGAGTTCGCCGCCCTACCCCATAGTACTGATCAGCCGATCGATCTGCCGCCGCAACTCCCCGATCTCATGCGCATGATCCCGATCCCGGTCGCGCCGCTCCTGGTCGGCTGCGAACTGCTCGATCACGTCCGTGAGCCGGTCGATGGCCCGTCCGAGCTCGCGGTTGGATTCCGCCACCATCTGCATGGCCGAGCGATCGGCGAGCGCACCGCCGACGATCTGCACCTCCGGCGGCGCCGGCGGCCGGTCGGGTGAGCGGAAGCGCCTGGCGTACTGCTGGGCGAGAATGGCGGCGGTGAACAGGACGGTGAGGACGTTGACATAGGGGATCAGGCTAGGCGGGATCTCGGGCATTCTCTTTGTGCTTCCTGTCCACGTCTGCCGCGTCGCCGATCGCATGGAGGGCGTTCACGAAATCGAACACTGCGGCAGCGGGATAGACCGCCAGGCCGGTGGAGAGCGTGCCGGCGGTCAGGAAGCCGAACGCGAGCTGGAGGAAGAAGAAGGCCGACAGGAAGGCAAGGACGGCCCGGACGTGAGGCGACGGTCGCATGGCGCCGTTGATGGCAAGGGCGAGGAGGCGAAGGCTTCCGCCGACCAGGCAGAAGATGGCCCAGGTGTCCTCCGAGGCGTGCTGGGCGAGGATCGAGTAGGACGGCTGGGTGAAGGTCTCCTGCGGCTGGATGAGGACGACGCCCCAGAGGAACACGACCGCGGCCATGAACCATTCGTTGGAGCGAACGCGGAACGTCTTGTTCATGTGGACGATCAGCATCTGCGGGCCTTTCGTGCGAGGCACCCCTGCCCTCCGTTGAACGAGTGATGGATTGGATAGGGCGGCGGTCACTGGATCGCCTCCAATTTTGCACGATGAAGATGGTTCGTTTCCGTGCATGACGTGCAGGGGCCCGCGCGGCAACTGGCGTTCCTGTTGAACGGGACTGCCGCGGAGGTATTTGGCCATATTAGCGGCGATCCTGCCGGCCTCGTAGCCGAGGCGGCTGCCTCTCCATTCCAGAATAGCGCCTTTTCCCTCAATGAAATCTGCGCGCCTTCGGCAATCGTGCATGCAGATGCCGCAGGAGATCTTGCAGTTGTTCCGCTAGCATCTCTTGTACGCACCAGCTTTTGGCTTCAGAGGCCGTTCGAAACTTCTCGCCACGCCGCGTTTTCCCGTTCTGGCATTCGAGAACGCAAAGCCAGGTATCGTCCGGGGCTCGCCAGATCATCGCCTCGTAGTCGCCGCATCGAAACTGAAGCTGCCGATCATCTACCTGTATCCACTCAAGGTGATCCATAGCCTTGGCCCCATTCTGAGGAGACCAGGGCCGAACTGAAGGTGCAGGAATGTGTTCCGCGCATATTATAGTCATCCTGCCGGAATTTTTTGCTCGATGTCAGAGCCTCTCGTGCCCGACCACCCGCTCTTCGTTTAACCAGTGGTGCATGTGGTCGGACCGAGCTCACTCGATCACCTTCAGCGTCTTCAGGACGGCACGCCACTGGTCTCGGGAGATGGCCAGGAACGGGGCGCAGACCCATCCACCATGAGCGAGCGCGGCGATGATCCGCCGGCCGTCGTGGATGGCGTGCACGGTGTCGACGGCCGGCGTCGGCCGGACCAGCATGGCCGAGATCACCTTCGCCGCCACGACAGCGCGCCGGCCGGTCAGCCGGTAGCGGATGCCGTCGCGCGCGGCGGCCGTCTCGCTCATCGCGGCTTCAACGGCCGCCTCGGGCGCGCACTCGGCCGCGGGCGCCCTCCCCCCGCACATCACGAGCACGACGAGCACGATCGCCATGACGAGCACCAGGCGCGCGATCATGGCTTCGGCTCCGGGGTTGGCGCGGCGCCGAGGCGCGCGTCTCGGGTGTTCACCCACCGCACTGTCGCGGCATGCCGATCGGCGCAGGTGTTCGCCTTGGTGCCGTTGGTGATGGCGAGCCGCTCCCAGGTGCCGGCCGTCGGCTCCTGCAGCGGCAGGGCGGCCGCGCGCGGGCATGCGACGGCGAGCTCGACCGGGATCGGCTCCAGGTCCGGCGCGTCGGCCTGGCGCACGGTGATCTGGGGCGGCGGTGGCGAACGCGTCGGAACGCAGCCGGCCAAGACGGCGGCGATCGCCACCATCATCATGATCATGATGGGCATGGGAGAGTCCTACTGGCCGATGGAGCGGTTGTAGCGGCGGACGCCCTCGAGGGAGCCGCAGGCGAGCGCTGTGGCCGGATCGGCGTCCTGTTCTGCCTGGATCCGGGTGAGATCGGCCGCGAGGGTTTCGGCTTGCCGGCGCAGATCGGCCGCGGCGGCAGCGCCTTCCTCCCGGGCCCGGCGGGTGATCGCCTCCTGCCGCGCCCGCTCGCGCTCGCGGACCTCGGCATAGTCAGCTGCCATCTTCGCGACGACGGCCTGCCAAGCGCCGATGATCTTCGCCTTCTCAGCCTCGCAGGTCGCCTCGGCCGCGGCCTTGCCCTCGGCCCGCGCCACATCCTCCCGGTGGCTGACGTAGACGACGCCGCCGGCGACGATGGTGACGAGCACGAGCACCAGGCCGCCGATCGTGAGGAGACGGATGTCGAGCCCGAACATCAGATCTTCTCCACCTCGGCCATCTGGCGCCGGTTCCAGTAGATGTAGGCGCCAAGGCCGGCGACGATCAGCAGGAGCACCAGCACCAGGAGCGGGATGCCGAGGAGGTCGGAGAAGGTGCGGGCGTTCTGGGCCAGCTGCACCACCTCGTAGGACTGGGCCGCCGCGCCGGAGACGCCGCCGGCAGAGGCCGCGATGGCCTTCCAGCCGATCGGCGTCCGGCTCGGCGTCTTGCGGCCGATGACCGACACCTCGCCGGCTTCGTCCCAGACCTCGGCCGCCTTTCGGACGGCAGCACGGCGGTCGGCGAGCCCATTCAGCCCGCCGTTGACCTTCTTCGTGATGGCGAGGGTGTCGTCCTTGTCGGCGAGGCGGTTCAGCCCGTTGGCATCCCAAAACCACACGGCCGAGACGAAGGCCCAGGGGAACTCGGCGACGCGGTCCGGGTCAGCGACGAAGTCCGGAGCGTCCGGGAAGCGCTGCCGGGCCCAGGCACTGAAGGCGCGGAAATTCGCCTTGCCGGTGAGCTGTTTCAGTCCCCTCCCCCGGTAGCGCCAGCCGTCGCTGCTCGCCTCCGGGCCGTTGCCCATCCGGCCGCCGTAGACGCGGTTCGCAAGCGCCGCCGGGTTGTTGGCGAAAGGCGCGGCGTCCCGGTCGGACTTGAACCGGCTCGGCCAGACGACCTGCAGGCGCTTTACCGAGTAGCGGAGGTTCTCCTCCGTCACCCGCAGGCCGCCGCTCTCCACGAAGAGCTGGGCCATGAACTGGATGACGCGCTTCGGCGTGGTGATGCCAGCCGCCTCGGCGAAGTGCCAGCCGGCAAGGATGCCGTCGAGCACATGGGGCTTCGCCCCCGGCGCGAAGCGTCGGAGCTGGTCGATATCCATGATGTCACCGATGGTGGGGAGTTTAGGCGGTGCCCAGGCTCCAGGCCCGATGCAGCACGGCAGACCGGGACGAGGCACAGTCACAGCGAAAGGGATGTCTCGCACGCTGATGCGACGGCGATTAAGAATATAAACTCCAATAAATCACATTCCCAGAAACTGGAGAATGCTTTCTGCTCGCGCGTCGTTGCTCTTGGTGGTCATATGGACTTTGTCGGTGTTCATATACCCAAAACTGTTGGCGGTAGCGAAGTCTCCGTAGAACTCCGCGAAATCGATCAGCGGCAAATTGTAATCTGAAGCGACCTTGCGAATAATGTCATCGATTTGCGGGTGGTACGTGGCGATAGTCGGATATGTAACCGTGTCCCCGTCTGGGGTCATCGTCTCAAGTACGATATCCATGTTGGGGCCTAGTACGTCGATTACGGTACGCAGCGCCGTATCGAAAGCTGCCGGCGTGGCGCCGCTGATCGCACGAGCATCGTTGACGCCCATTGCAATATCCAAAAGAGCCGGAGGGTCCGCATTCAGCGCGGTCAAGGTGTCCCACGCGGCAGTTCCGGTCGTTATGTCGGCGATGACGGAACCGGCATAACCGTAGTTTTCCAAGAAGATGTTCTTGACGGTGGAGTCCCACGTGCGCAGGCCGACGAAGGCGACCGTGCCACTCGCCCAAGTCGCAGTAGACGTATGCTCGCCGACGCTTCCCGCCGTCAGAACTTGCTTCTTGAGCGCACCAGCGCCGTTGAGGTTGACGAGAGTATTGGCGCCGTTGTCCAGCTTGACGTTAACCGTGCCGAAGCCCGAGTTCTGGATGAAAATCCACTCGAAAGTGTCAACATCGTCGTCGGGAGCATAGGTGATGGTTCCCGCTGCCGTCGCGTTTAACGTACGGCCGCCGCGTGTTTTGGTGGTAGTCGCCCACGTACCCGTCATCGTGACGCGCGCGTCAGCGGCGACAAGCTGCGCCTGCGTCAGCCCGCCGCTGGCGAAACGGTGTTCGGCCGCAACCTTGTAGCCCTTGGCTTTCAGTTTACGGCCGAGCCGCATGGGTGGACTGTTGCGGAGGGCATTCGCCCCCGCTCCGCCGTCGACGCCCGTCATCGTGCTGGTGCCGAGAAACCCGATCTTCAAGTCGGAGAGACCAGCATGATAGCCGGCCAATCCTGCACGAAATCGGCTCAACAGCTTCGTACGCGTAGACATACGGCCCGGCAGGCCAGCCGCATCATGGCCTGTGACGTAGGTGAGGGAGCGGGCGGGCAGAGCGCGCGGAGAGAACGGAGGCACCTTCGCCATGGCTCAGACCCCCTTCTCGACGCCGGCGGACTGGCTCGTCGCGCTCTTCAGGTAGATGTCGCCGAGGGGCATGCCGCCGGGGAAGTCCTCACCAGCCAGGATCGGGCGGCCGCGCGGTTTCGTCGGCGCCGCCGATCCCGCCGGGACATAGGCGACCTCAATGTCGTAGGCGCTCGCATCAGCGAGGGGCCAGATGGCCAGCGCCTTGTCCGCCGTCGTCGTGGTCGTCACCTTCTGCCAGCTCGGCGTCAGCGCGAACGGCGAGCCCGCCACCTCGGTCAGGGTGACCGGCGGCCGCGCCGTGGCCAGCACACCCGAGAACAGCGTCCGGAGCCGCTTCAGGAGCCCGATCACCGAACCGTCGCCGGTCGCTTCCGGATCGGCAGCAGCGCCCAGCGCCGCGCTCGTCATCGGCACGGGGTTGTCCGGCGACACGTCCTCACCGACGACGCGGAGCTCCGCCTTGTGGACAGGCGTGTGCACCCCGCCGGTCTCCGTCGTGCGCACGCTGGTGGTTGCCCCGCTGGCGGTGCGAACCTGAAGATTGTCGGCCATGTCAGATCAGTCCGATAATGAGGGCTGCGGGAAGGGTGAGGCGCTTGGAAAAGTCGAGCCGGGCGGTATTCGCGGCCTGGGCCTCGACAACCGCCGCCGGCATCAGCACCGGGATTTGCTTCGGTGCGAGGGCGCGCTCTAGGTTGACGCGAACCTCGTAGATCGTGGCGTCAGCCATCGGAGTTCATGCCCTCCTCGACCTTGAGGAAGCCGGCTTTCACCGAGACCTCCATGCCGTTGCCGACATACTCGAGCTCGTAGCGGCCGACCCGGCCGGGCTTCAGCGACCGCGTCTCGGCGGCGGTCAGCACCAGCGAGACGATGCCTGCCTCGGCGTCGAGGGTGAAACCGGAGTCCGGGTCCGCCGTGCTTTTGATCAGCGGCACGGGCGGTGACTGGCGGCCGAGCTGGATCCGGAACTCGGCACCGTCGAGGGGGAACGGCAGGTTCTGGTCGTCACGGCAGAGGAAGTGCGCCAGGAGCGTGTTCCCCCGGCGAACAGGGATGTCGTCATCGGACATGAGGATCCTCGACACGAAAAAGCCGCCCGGAGGCGGCGGCGATGGAAGGAGATTGGCTCCAGAACGGTAGACCTGACAGGACGGGGAGGATCACGAGCCCCCCTCAACGACGCCTACGTTCGACGTCCGGATTAAGGGTTAGTACGTAAATCATTGGGCCATGACACTATTCGGCGAAATGATAGGATCTATTCGGGAGGATGACGCATGCACACGCAGCAACGCTATTATAGAAGTCGCTTCTGGCCAGCTTTTGCGACGACACTTCAAGTCTTGTTTGGACTGACGAAGCTGGGCGCACTGACCTCGTTCATGCTCGCTGGGTTTGCGGTTTTCGCATTGATTTTTAGTTAGCCATCCTCTCGCCATGGTTCGCCGCGATTAACCGTTTGGTAGTTGCAGTACGGACACATGGGCGAGCAGGAGGAAACACGATGACTGCCGCATACGCATCCCGAGTCTCCGATGTCCTGGAGACATCCATTTCGCCCCGGACAGGACTGCTCATCGTCGCCGCCTACATCGGGACGCTGCTCACGTCCGGCGTGTTGATCGAGATCGCCATCTAGAGGCTGGAGCATCATCCGTAGGTGGCGTGGAACGAGCCGCGGAAGGTCTCCGGGCCGACATGGTCGAGGGTGGAGCGGAGCGCGGCGCTGCTCATGTGCCGAGAAGGGTGACGGCGAGCAGCGTGCGTTCATAGCGTAGGTTCAGATTGCCGCCGCTGTTCTGCCAGGCGGCCAGCTTGAGGCCCGTACCCGCAGTCAGGTAGCGCGCAAGCGTGAAGGCCATCGTGTGGTCGTTGGCAAGGCCCGGGCCCTCGACGCGGAAGCGGTCGTCGGCGACGTTGTTGACGAGGATGGTCAGGTAACGGCTGTTCGACGTGCTCTGCGCCCAGAAGCCCTTGAACGTGATCTGGTAGAGGCCCGAGACGGGCAGGAACACCTCGTCTGTGTCGGACGAGAGGCTGTGCATCGTTGACGGGTTGTTGTCGTCCTGCACGGTCCAAGGCACCGGCGTCAGCACGCTCGTCGGCACCGCCAGGTTGGCCGTCCGGCGTAGGAGACAGGTCGGCCGAGAGGTGCCGAAGAGGCCCGTTGCCCCTTCGATCTCCGTGCCCCAGATCGCGGCTTCCCCGAGGATCGGACTGCGCGCCGCGCCGCCGAGCGTGGTCGGGGCGAAGACCTCAGCGGCGGTTTTGGTGAGAGTCATCAGGTCACCGTGTTTCCGGAGCCGTTGTTCTGCACATTCGTGTTGTTGCCTCGGTGCAGGTTGGCGCCGCTGCAGTTGTTGCAGCCGGCTACCAGGCCAATTCCGAGGTGGAAGTTCACGATGATGTTGCGGTCGATCACCGAGAACCCGCAGTCGTCGCCGAAGTCGATGGCCTGCTGCGCGGACTTCGCTACGGTGGTCTGGAACTTGTTGTGCGCGACCTGCCAGTAGAGCGCGTCCTGAAGGCCGGCGTCGTTGCGCACCAGGAGACCCTTGCCGCCGCTCGACGCCACGTAGACGTTGAGACCCGTCACGAACCCCTCGGCCACCCGGTCGGTGTCGATTGCCGCGACGTGCGCGTTGATGTGGCCGCCACG
This sequence comes from Mongoliimonas terrestris, assembly GCF_001927285.1. Taxonomy (GTDB): domain Bacteria; phylum Pseudomonadota; class Alphaproteobacteria; order Rhizobiales; family Pleomorphomonadaceae; genus Chthonobacter; species Chthonobacter terrestris. The sequence goes on from NZ_MSIG01000006.1 coordinate 321,612, forward strand.
AACGTCGAGCCAGGGCTGCGCCGTCTCCCCGTCGGTGAGCGTCGCATGCCAGTAGATGCCGGTGTCCACATCGACGCCGATCGGCGTGTCGACGACCAGGCCCTCGTAGCGGCCGGAGACCGAGATCAGCCTCGACAGGTTGCGCCCGCGTGGCTTCTCGATCGAGTTGTCGACGTTGTTCTTGTTGCCGATCAGGTCGATCAGCGTGCCGGCGCGGCTTCCCTCCGGGCCGGTGCCCTGGACGCCGCGGATCTGGTGATAGGTCACGTTGTTGAGGCGGAGGCCTGCGCCCCAGTACTGGTCTTCTCCGGCTCCGGAGAACACCAGGTCGTCCACCTGCACGCTCGCCGAGGTGCCGCTGTCGCTGCCGGAAAGCGCGTCGGGATAGTCGATGAAGACGCCGACACCGGTGTTGTCGTCGAGGCTGGTGCGGCACCCGAAGCCGGCCAGTCGGACCGAACTCTTCGCCCCCTGCATCTGCGTCGCGGGCGCCGACTGGACGATGTGGATCCCGAGCTCCGCGCCGCTGAAGAAGAGCACCGAGGACTGGCCGCCGAGGCCGGTGATCGCCACGTCCGCGTCGGCGTCGGGCAGAGTGTATTCCACCTCCTCCATGGCGTAGGACCCGCGCAGGAGCCTGACCTCCTTGCCGGCCGCCAGCGCCGCCAGCATGGCCGTCGCGTTGACCGACCCGGCCGCGCCGGTCGAGCCGCCGTGCATCTCCAGCGAGGTGAACGGGAGGTTGGCGATCTTCAGATAGGTCGCGCCAAGCGTCGCCGTGCTGGACGCCGCCTTGGCCGCGTCGAGTTCGGTCTCAATCTCGCTGCCCCAGGTCGACGCCTCGCCCATCACGGCGCCACGGGGCGCACCGCCGCCCGTCGTTGGCGCAAAGACGGTCGCTGCCGAGCGCGTGAGCGCTAGGGTCATCTGGTCACCTCGGATGTCGGGCTAGATCAGGGGATGGTGATGGTGGTCGTGTTCGTCGGGCTGGAGAGCCCGGTCGGCCCGGAGACCGAGACGCGGAAGTCCACGTTCTGGCCGGGCGTGCCGACGGGCGAATAGGTCCGCACGGTCGGCGCCCAGGGCTGCACGTCGATGCCGCTCTCCAGCGTCGACCACGAGCCGCCGTTCACCCGCCGCTCGATGGTGGCGAGGTTGGCCGAGAGGTCGCCCGTCGTGATCGTCAGCTGGTGGTTGCTGTCGACGATGCCGGAGGCGAGCGTCGGCGCCGATGGCGTCAGTGCCTCGTAGTCGTTGGACAGGTTGGTCATCGCCGACCACTCGGACGGCGGGTCGTCGGTGCTGTCGGCAACACGCGCCCGGAGGTCGCTGTTATAGGTTCGGTCCACGGCGTTGGCGTAGGCCCAGAGGTTCACGCCGGACTTCACTTCGGTCATGGACTGCCACGGGCCCGGCGTCGGGCTGGCGGCCCGGTAGACTGCCTCGCCGACGCTGGCGAGTGACGAGTACCAGACCCGGAGTTGCGCGCCGCCGGTCTTGGGCACGAAGACCGCGTCCAGGAAGTCCGGCGCGCCGGGCGCATCGCCGTCGGCGATCTCAGGCAGCGTGTCCGGCGGGTCCGGCTCGTGCGTGGCCGGTGTCCACGTGGCGAGCGTCGGGCGCTCCACGAACGGGATCGACAGGGTCACGCCGTCGTCGTTGAGCCGCGGGCCGGTGAGATCGGCGAGAACCGTCTCCTCCAGATCCGGGATCGGGATCATGGCGTGCGCGTGGCCCATCGCCAGGAGGCCGGCGAGGTTTGTCGTGACCTCGCCGCGCGGCGCGCGCTGAAGCCCGAACACGCGCCGGGCGATCCGCGCCGCCTGGGCATGCGAGGGGCAGAAGGCCAGCTTGATGTCGACCGGGCGCTCGCCGACTTCGTTGATCTCGTCGCGGTAGGTCGCCCAGCGGATGCCGTCGAGCGGGATGTCGCCGAAGTCCCATCGGCGCTCCGGGCTGTAGTAGTTCACCCGGCAGATGTTCGGCCGCTCCACTGCCTCCGGGCCGGCGGACCAGGTGACGGAGGTCGCGGTCGGCAGGTTCACGGTGACGGTGGCGGCCGGGTCGTCCTCGATGAGGCGGATGGTCCACTTGCCGTCCGTCGTCGGCAGGATCTGCGTTCCGGTGGAGAGGAGCGCCTCGGCGAGGATCTGGCCGCGGGCCGTCTCCAGTTCGAACGCGCCGGAAATGCGGGACCGCTTCTCGGTGCCGCCCGACTTCAGCGCGACGAGCTCGTCGGCCTTGTCCGCCTCAAGCGCGATGTCGTCCATGTCGAACTGGTCGAACGGCAGCCCCCAGCCGCCGTCGGCCTCGTCGGCCGTGAGCAGCCAGAGGATGCCGAGGACGCCGTTGTCGCTCCAGGCGTAGTTGTTGATCCGCGGGTCGAACCAGCCGGGGCCGCGGACGAGGAGTTCGACCTGCGGCTCGCCCTTCGGGTAGATCTTGAAATGCTTCGTGCTCTCCAGGCCGGGCGACCGGCACGTCAGCAGCGATTGCGCAACGCCGAGACCGCGGTGCTCCGATGTCCACTCGCCGGGGAAGGTCGACACCAGTTCCGGCCATGCGGCCTCGGACGACGTGCCGGCCTTGGTCTGGATCGAGAGCCAGTCGGTGCCTGAGATCCGGCCGTAGGGCGGGCTGGAGATCTGCCCATCCGCTTCGACCGTCACCGACCGTCCGTTAATCCATACCTCCTCGATACCTGTCACCGGTCCCTGGCAGTGGCTGACGACGATGTAGAGGATGTTCGACTTCGCGGCCTTGAAGTTGGCGTTGCCGCCGACGCGAGCCCGGCCAAGGATCGCCAGCCGCGGCGCGTCGGCGGCTTCGAAGGTCTGCCGCGCGGCCTCCGGCTTGGGCGGCTTCTGCGCGCCGAACAGGAGCGACCCGCCGAGGAATAGCCCCGCGGTGACCACTTGGCTGATGGTGAGCGCGGTGGCCGAATAGGCGAACGTCGCGCCCAGCACCGTGCCCGTGGCCGTGGCGGCGCCGCCCACGCCGGCGGCCGTGAGCCCGCTGGCGATGAGGATGGAAATTGGATCGGCCACTCACACCCTCCAGGCGGCCAACACGGCCTTGGCGTCGATGAACACGACGCGGTCCTTGCTCTTCACGGCCCACCGGTCCGGGCCGGTGCAGATGCCGGCGACAGCGGTTCGGACCACGACGATCACACCCACGTCGCCGCGCTCCGGCATGTCGGTCGGCTCCAGGCATAGGCCCGCCGCCGCGCCGGCGGCGAGCGCCTCGAGCCCGCCGGCCGCCGCCACGTAGTCGGCGGGGTCGACACCGTCTGGCGGCATCCACGGTGACACGTCGACCATGCGGGCGACCTGCACCCACCGCAGCGCCCAGCCGGCACACTCCGACCAACCCGGACGAAACGGCTCGCCCGAGGTTGCCCGGATCCACTCGGTCAGGGTCATTTCGGCCAGCGGTAGGAGAGCTTGGCGCCGACGTATTCGAAGAACCGATCGGTCGTGCCCGGGTAGCGGCGGCGCTGGTCGGCGGTGGTATAGCGGCCGCCGGGCGCGAAGTTCTTGGCGCTGAACACACCCTCGATGCCGACGGTCACCTCGCGGTTGCCGATGCCGTCGAAGCGGAAGCTGGGCGCCGTCATGCGGCCGTTCGTGAAGAGCGGCAGCGGCGGCGTCACGGCGGTGTCGGTGCCGGGCCGGAACACGGCGAGGTAAAGATCCGCGCGCCGGCCCTCCACCTCACGATGGCGGCTCGTGACGATGCGGCGGGTCTCCCGCAAGAAGGCCGTGTCAACGCCGGTGAGCGTGAGGTCGACCTTTGACGCGACGTTGACCTCAGGCAGCTGCACGGGCCCGATCTTGACCACCCGCGTCTGGCCCGGGTCGGTGACGCCCTGCCATTCCAAGCCGCCCGCCTCCAGGGTGCCGGTGCCGGGATGAAGCCGGAGCTCGCCGCTCGCGAACTGCATGTGAGCCAGCACGGTGAGCACGACGTGCGGCGCCGAGAGCAGCGCCTCGTATTCCTCCGGGATGATGCCGATCGTGGTCACGAGAGGTTCGCCCGCAGCACCGCGTCCGGAATTTCGATCAGGTCGAGCGAGACGCTATCCATGGCGGCGAGGTCGCTAGAGAACTGGCCGCCGGCGCTGGACTTCAGCCGCATGGCGATGACCGGGCGGAGGGTCACGTAGTCGTCGGTGGTGATGGCTTTGCGCAGGCTGGGCCAGATCTCGACCGTCGCGACGGTGCCGGCCATGGTGACCGACTTCGCGGTGTAGAGCCCAAATTGCCCGACGAACCCGAAGGTGGTGCCGGCGTAGATCTCGCCACCCCAGGCAGCCACGTCGAGTTCGACCACGGTGGCACGGACCGCGGCGGCCGTCTCCACTGCGGCGAAGGGCGGCGACACCTGCCAGTTCTGGCCGTTGGACCAGGGCAGCCCGTTGGACCAGGTTACGCCGCCGAGCTCCTCGGCCTTCGTCACACTCGTGCCGAGCTCTTCATAGCTCGGCTGATAGGGGTCCACCCACGGCACGCGCACCGCGTTTGCCCCGGCGTGGAGCGCCGTCACGAGCCCGCGGAAGGCCCGTGCCGCCCGCCCCTGCAGCGGCGGGAACTCCATGGCGAGGCCGACGAGGCCGTAAGGGCTCTCCACGGTCTGCACGTCGCCGGTGATGCTTTCGGTCGACCCGCGGGAGTTCGGGCCGGCCGTGGGCGTGATGGACCGCGCCCACAGGCCGACAGGCCAATCGACCAGCTTCATCGACGAACGCCTCGCGCTTGGGCCGTGCGGTTGATGCCGTTGACCATCGTCGGCAACTCCGCCTGCATCTTGTCGAGCCGAGCCGAAATGCCGGCCACCGCCTGAGCGTCCGCGCCGCGGAAGTCGGCTTGGATGACGACGCCGCCGCCCATGCTTCGTTCTGCGCCCGGCTTGTGGATGGACACTCGCTCGTCCGGCGAGGCCTTGAAAGCCACCAGCTGGCTGTCGATGCCGCCAGCCCCACCAACCTTGAACGACCCGCCGTTGGCGAAGCCGGGAAGGCCGCCGAAGATGCTGTTCAGCAGGCCACCGAGGAAGCCTCCGCCGCCGCCCGCGCCGCCGGCCGCGCCCCCACCGAACAAGCTGCCGAAGTTGATCTGCTGGAGCGCCATCTTGGCAAAGGACTTGATCAGGTCGCCGATCGCCTCCTTGGCAGACTTCGACCCGTCGACCACGCTCATGAAGGCATCGCCGATTGTCGAGCCGATGTCCTCGGCGGTCGACTGCACGGAGGGCAACTCCTCCTTCATGCCAACGTCGAGGCCCTGGACGACGTTTTTGCCCACCTCGGCCATCACACGGGAAGGCGATCGGATGTCGAGCTTATCCTTCACCCACCCGGCCACGCTCCCGGCCATGTCAGAAACATTCTGCTTGAACAGCGCCCATTCGGCCTTGAAGCCTTCCCAGAGGCCCGCGACGATCTGCCGACCGATCTCCATCATCTGACCGGGAAGGGCCTTGAAAATGGCGATGATGTCGTCGCCGAACATCTGGAATGCTTGGGTCGCAAGAGTGATGCCGCCAGCAACGGCAGCGAGCGCAGCAACTACTGCATAGACTGGTGCGCTGATCGCCGCCATCGCAGTCGTGAACAGGCCGATGGCAATGAGAAGCGGACCCAGGGCCGCTGCCGCCGCCGCGATCACCGTGCCCCACTTCAGCATGGCCGGGTTCGCCTTGCTTAGCCAGGAGATGGCGTCGGCAAGTTTGGTCGTCATCTCGGTCATGAAAGCCAGTAGACCGCTGTTCGCGATAGCGAGTTGCAGGGTCTCGAACGCGCCTGAAAGCTTCTCGAGCTCGCCGTTAAAGCCCTTCATGCGCGCCGCGGACTGCTCATCCGCAAGCCCTGCCTGCGTGACGGCCTCGGTCATCTTCTGAATGCCGGCGGCGCCCTGGTCCGCGAGCGCAACCGCGGTGCGCATCGCATCCTGACCAAAGATCTCCGTAAGCGCGGTATTTTTGGCCTCGTCGCTGAGGCCGGAAAGCCCGTCTTGAAGCTCCTGCGCGATGGCTGCCATGGACTTCATGGAGCCATCGACCTCGAAAAACTCCAGGCCAAGTTCCTGCATGGCGGCAGCGGCGCCGTCGCTTTTCGGGACGAGCGTCGTCAGGAAGGTCTTGAACGAGGTGCCCGCATCCGAGCCCGAATTGAACACCGAGGACGTGGCAGCGATCGCCGCATTGAACTCTTCGATGCTGACGCCGAGCGATCCGGCCACGCCGCCAGCCTGGGCAATTGCGTTCTTGTAGTCTTCGAACCCGAACTGCGAGGCGAGCGTGACGCCCGTGATGCCGTCGACCACCTTCCCGAGCTGACCGACCTCAATTTTGAACTGGGCCATGACGTTGGTGGCCACGTCGGCCGAGGTCGCCAGGTCCCCGCCGGTCGCCTCCGAAAGCTTGATGGACGCCTCGGCCGCGCCGCCGAGGATGTCCTCGACCGAGACGCCGTTCTTAACCAGCATCTCCATCATGGCAGCGGCTTCGGCTGCGGATTTGGAGGTCGATGCGCCGAGGTCCAAGGCCATGGCCTGCATGCGGCCCATCTGATCGGCCGTGGCGCCGGAGGCCGCCTGGACGCGGTTCATTGCCGCTTCGAAGTCGCCGGCGACCTTGACCGCCGCGGCCCCGAAACCGACGACCGGGGCGGTGACGGCCACGGAGAGCGTCTTGCCGACGCTCTGCATGGTCTTGCCGACGCTTTTCAGCTTGTCGGCCGCGTCCTTCATGGCATCTTCGAACGCGGCGGTGTCCGCGCCCAGAATGACGCGGAGGGCGCCGATCACTGCACCGGCCATGTTTGCCTTTCAGGGGACTACGATGTTGCGAATATTCGCGGCCTGGATCTGCCTCATGAGCACCGCCGCGAATGCGGCCACGTGCGAAGTCAGCAAGGCTCAGTACGACCAGCTCAAGAACGGCATGACGCTGGCCGAAGCCGTTCGGGTCCTGGGGTGCGAAGGCGAGGAAATGAGCAGCTCCGAAATCGCGGGGATCTCGACCGTCATGTTCATGTGGTGGGGCGCCAGCTTCGGCGGGAACATGAACGCCATGTTCCAGAACGGTAAGATGGTCACCAAGGCGCAGTTCGGCCTCAAGTAGGCGCCTTCCGATTGACCGAAGCCGTCCAGGCCATCGCTATGGCAATCTGTTGGTCCATCGGCATCGACCCGCGGCGCTTCTTCGGGCCGGGCCGGCGGCCCTGAAGGTCCTTCAGCTTCGGGAACTTCTTCACACGCTGAAGGGCTGCCACATGCCACGCGAGCCACGCCCGCTCGTTCTGCTCGCGGGCCAGGCGATCGGCACGAGCTTGTAGGATCGGTGCGAGGGTTCGGGGTGTCTGTCGCCAGAAGCTATCTGCATCCAGGCCGAGATCCCCCGACCAGATCCCGGACAGCTTCAGCGGGTCCCAGCCCTCGCCTTCGGAGGGCGCGCGCTGCCTGAGGCCGCCTCCGCTTTCGGGAACGCCTTGGTGAATGCCTCGGCGATCAGTTCGCCGGCACGCTGCGGACCGAGCACCGAAATCACGTCCCCGGCCTGCGCGTCGGTGATGCCCGCATGAAAACGCGCCAGACCGATGCGGAAGACGCGGCGCAGATTGCCGGCTCTGCCGGACTGGAGGATGTCGCCGAGGCGCGAGGCCTCGATATCGAACTCCTCCTCCAGGTCGACCAGCGCATTGAAGTCGAAGACGAGGGTGTAGGTCGCGCCCAGCGCTTCAAACGCGACCTCCCCGCGGAGACTGTTCGCCATCAGGCCGCGACCCCCGTCACGTAGGAGCCGGTCACCTTGAAGGTGACGGTTGCCGTCATCTTGTCGTCGGTCGGCGCCGCGGGCTCGTAGCCGGTGAGGATGCCATCGAAGGTCCAGGTCACGTCGTTCGGCCAGGTGATCCGGCACTTCACCCGTTCGCGCGCGGCGCGCACCGCCTGGATCGTGTCGTCAGCGTCCGAACCGGGGATGAAGTTCATCTCGAACGAGGCCTCGCCCGGGTCGTTGAGGCCGAGGATGAACTCACGCGTCGCGCCCGGCGACTGCATGTGCGTCGCGTCGATCACGTCGATGTTGTCGCTCGGCGGGGTGATGTCCGTCACCTCCGCGATCGGCTCCCAGGTGGTCCCGTTGTCGGTCGAGATCTCGAAGAGAGACCCATGACCGATCATCGCTTCAGTCGCCATTTTCAGCCCTCGCTGTGCCAGATGATGTAGTCGGTGGAAACGCGGTATAGCCGCTCGCCGGCGTCGACCAGCGCCGTGTATTCGCCTCGCTCGCTCTCTGCGAACGCTGCCTGGAAGGCGATATCCCCGTTGATGCCGCGCACCGATTGCATGCGCGCCAGCACGGCCCGGGCCGCTTGCTTGGCGGCGAGAAAGGTCTCCCCCCAGCAGTCGACTTGGACCCGGCTGGCAACCAGTCCGCTCGGCCCGCCCATCGTGTAGTCCCGGTCTCCATCGATGCGGTGGAGCACAATCGCGGGAAGCGCGGAGGCTTGCGGCCGCAGGACCCATTGGACACGGGAGCCCACCAACGCGGCCACCCCGTCGTCGGCGAGCAGGAATGCGACGAGCGCCTCTTCCATCTCAGCCCTTGCCCTTCGCGGCCTTCCGCGCTAACCGGGCGGCGGCCTTGTCGATCTCCACGCCGAGGCGGACGGAGATGAGGTCCAGCGCCTTCATCTTCTGGCTGTCCCAAGCCGGCCGCATGAAGGGCTGAGGCGGGTTGTCCTCGTTCCCGAACTCTTGGATGTGCGCCGCTGGGTCGCCGCTGGCGCCGACAAAGACCTCGACAGGACTCTCTCGATTATGGAGGCCGCGCTGCCGTCGGGTCAGCTTCGTCCCAACGTCGATCCCCTCGCGGAGGTAACCGACTTCCACCGGCGCCTTGCCGCGCGCTGCGCGGGCAATCGGCTCACCACCTTCGGTCAGCACGCGCCTGAGCACGTTTTTTCCCGTCGCCTTCGGCAGATCCTTGAGGGCGCGCTCCAGTTCGCGCAGCCCCTCCACCTTCACCTTCACGCGCGCCATCAGACCCGCTCCGCTCGAGCAGATGCGGTGATCTCGACGCCTTCTCGGCGGCCGATCTCCTTCGTGCCGACGATGTCGAACACCCGCCCGTCGAACAAGATGCGATCCGTGGGGGAAACATCAGCGACCGTCGTAGACCAGCGGATGCGGAAGCGGGTCGTGATCTTCGCGACGACCGCACCGGCGCTGTAGCGCTCGCTGTCACGGATGTCTTCCTTGGCGGCCAGCACGCTCGCCAGCTTCGACCAGGTCTGGATGGGTTCGTTCATTGCATCCGGCGCGGTGGTAGCGCGTTGGATCACGATCCGCCTGTCCAGGCCGCTGGCGCGCATCATAAGCTCCAGATCCGGAAGTTGGCAACCAGGCCCTCTACATCGTGCGGCACAGCGGTAGCCGCGGCGGCGCCGATTCTGCTCTCCCGGTAGGCGAACATGTCGGCGACCATCAACCGCACGGCCTGCTTGATTGGCTGCGGGACGGCCCCGGGTGCATAACCGGCTTCGTACCTGATGCGAACACCGCCTGGTCCCCATCGGGTGGCCGGCCAAGAGGTACCCCAGCTGCTCGAAAGGTAGGTATGACCGTCGTCACTCCTCACTACCCGATAGGCTGACGAAGGAAGCGTCTGCTCAATCCCGCTGGCGTCGTCGTATTTGACACTCAGAACCGTCACCACCGGCGGGCATGGGACACGGATGCGGCCTGGGCAGAAGCCTTCTGCTTCCACCTCCAAGGTCTGGAGGGCGAGCGAACGCCCCAGCAAACCATCCGGGCCTGCCAGCAAGCCGCTAGCGGCCAGGATGTATTCTTCCAGCAGAGGGTCGAATTCGTCACTCGTCTCGTTCAGATGCCGGCGCATCTCCTCGATGGAGACAACCAGGTCTGTGGGCGGCGTGATCACGGTGACGGTCATGGATGCGCGCACCTCTGACGAACGGCCGGGGCGGGCTTGCCCGCCCCGATCGCGTTCACTGCTTCGCCGCGTCGCCGTAGACGCTGAGATCCAGGCCCTGGCCGGCGAACTTCGGGTCGGTGGGTTCCCGACGGTTCGGGTCGTTGAAATCGATGCCGTTCTGAACGGCCGACGTTCCGGCCCGCGGGTTGTTTTCCACGGCGGGGTGGTCCGCAGCGGCCGCGACCGCGGCCTTGATCTCCGGTTCCATGAAGGCGCCGCTGGCGGCGTCCATCTCCGCAGCCGGAGCCGGGTTGGTGACCGCGCTGTTGGCCGGGAGACGGCCCTCCGCTTCAGCGGCCGCAGTGGCCCTCTCGGCCTTCTCCGCGGCTGCTTCGGCGTTCTTCTTCGCGAGGTCCTCCGCACTATCGGCGGGCGACTGGTTCGCAATTGGGGTGGCTTTCTTCGCCATGATCGTCGTCTCCATTGGAATGGGAAGAGGCAGCCGAAGCCGCCTCTCAGTGGCGTGCCTCGTCAGGAGGCCGCCATCTTCAGGAAGCGGAGCGGCTCGGGATTGAGCAGGCCGCCGCCGACGCGCTTGGTGGTGTAGAAGTGGACGAACGGCTTGTTGGTGTAGGGATCGCGAAGCACCCGAAGGCCGACACGGTCGATCACCAGATAGCCGCGCCGGAAGTCGCCGAACGCGATCGGGATGGCGCTGGCCGCCATGTTCGGCATCGCCGGCATCTCCGTCACCGGATAGCCCGCGATCATGGCCGGCTGGCCCGCCTGGAAGGAGGGCTGCCAGATGTAGTTGCCCTGGCCGTCCTTCAGCTTCCGGATCCGAGCCTGGGTCCCACGGTTCATCAGGAACCGGGCCTCCGCCGTGTACTCCTGCGGGATGGCGTAGGTCAGGTCGATGATCTCGTCGGTGGTCACGGCCGCGGCGGCGGCGGCCGTGTTGACGAGGACTGCGCCCCAGGGGTGCGCGGCCGCGTTCGCCGCCCCGGTGGCATAGGTCAGTAGGCCGTTCGGCTTGTTGGTGCCGTTGCCAGAGATGAAGGCGATGCCCTCCTGATAGGAGAACTCCAGCTCCACCTCGTTCGCGATCCACTGCTCCAGGTTCACCTCCGCGTCGTCCAGCATCTGCTGGGTCGCCGCCGGGTTCGCGTAGAGCTCGCCGGTCGCGTAGCTGAGCGAGCCGAGCGTGGGCGTGGTGGTCTCCGGCCGAGCCGCGGTCTCGCCCACCCAGCCGGATCCGGTCCCGCGGGAGTTGAACAGCTTCTTGAAGCCGGCGCCGGAGATCTGCTGGACCGACGCGATCTGGCGCATGGCCGAGACCTGCACCAGCTTGTCGGTGACGGTGCGGTCCCACTCCACCGGCGCCAGGTAGCCGCCCTCCGCATCCGCGCCCTTGTTGAGGCTCGCCTGCACCGCGCCGCTCCGGAAGTGGGCGCGGAAGCTGTCGGTGTACTCCTTGTCCTTGACCTTGGAGCCGGCGCCGCCGAGCTGAGCGGCGGCGATCTTCACCGCCATGTCGTCCACGGCCTTCTGCAGCTCGCCGACGGCGGCGTTGATGCGTTCGACCTTCTCGTTCTTGACGACGTCTTCCTGGCCCTTCTTGAGGGCGGTGAGCTGCTCGGTGTGCTCGGCCTTGAAGGCTTCGAAGGCCCTGTTCAGATCCGAGATCAGCGCAGTGGCGCTGCTGGCGTCGGCGCGCACGGACACGAGGCCCCGGCGGCCGAGGGGCGTATGCATAGTCATGTTGGGTGATCCCTTCAGTTTGTCAGGGTCATGATCAGCCGACGCAGGTCGGCTTCCAGTTCGCCAGCGCCGGGCATGGCGTTGGCGGCAGCGCCGGGCATGCCGCCCTTAAGATCAGCGATGACGCTTTTGCGCTCGCTTCGGGTCATGTTCGGGTTGGCCCGTGCGAGAGCGGCGTCGATCCGCCGGACGGCTGCCAGCGACTTGGCGCCGGTATCCGCGCGCTCCTCGATCTCTGCGGAGGGGAGCAGCTCGTCGGCAAGTCCGGCATCGATCGCCTGGGAGCCGTTGAACCAGGTCTCCTTGTCCATCCACGCCGCGGCTTCGGTCTTTTTCACGCCCGATCGGCTGGCGTAGAGGCTGGCCATTGCGTCATCGAAGGGCTCCAGCGTTTCCGCCGCTTCCCGCATGTCATGGCGATTGCCCACGGCGACGGCCCAGGCATTGTGGACCATGAGGAAGCCGATTTCGGAGATCTGTATCTGGTCGCCCGCCATGGCGATGATCGATGCTGCGGACGCGGCAAGGCCCATCACCTTCACGGTCACCTTGTGCGGATGCTCGCGCAGCAGGTTATAGATCGCGATGCCCTCGAAGAAGTCTCCGCCGGGCGAGTTCACGTTCACCGTCACGTCGCGGCCGCCGATGGACCTGAGCGCGGCGGCGACGCGCTTCGAGGTCACGCCCTCGCCGGTCCAGAAGTCTTCCCCGATCACGTCGTAGATCGAGATCACGCCGGCATCGCCCTCGGTGGCGGCGTGGATCCCTGGCTTCCAGCGCGCAAGAGCCTTGTCGGCCGGGACCGGCGACAGGTCGTCCGACAGGCTGTCCAAGGCCTTGATCTCAGGAAGATGCCGGAGGCTCATCGTTGCTTTCCTCTGCGGGCGCCTGCCCAGCCGGCGGAGACAGATCATCCCGCGCTTTCAGGTTCATGAGGCTGCGCACCTCGTCGACATGCATCCACGGCTGATGGCCGCCGGAGCCGAGTGCCTTGGCGAAGAAGTCGGCCTGATCCTTGAGAGAGCCGCGCAGGAGCGCGCCCTCGTTGAACTTCGGCTTGAAAGTCTTCTTCTCATCGCCGACCAGCAGCGTCCGGCGGATCGCCTGCTCCCAGGCCGTGAACCAGTTCGACAGCCCGTAGCGGACGAAGCCGATGCCGAGTTGCTCGATGCCGGTTCCCCAACTCGTGTCATCGACGCCGAGGAGCGGTCTCGGCACGCCGAACGTCCGGGCGATCTCCTCGATCTGGTGCTTGCGCATCTCCAGGTGCTGGTTGTCCTCGGCGGTGCCGGCAAACTGCTTCGGCTCCATGCCCTCTTCTAGGATGAGCCACCGATGGGCGTTCTCGGCCCCAGCGTAGCGGGCTTCCAAACTGTCCCGGAGGTTGCGATAGGCAGCATCGCCCAGGTTCTTCGGGTGTGTGATAGCCCCGCCGACCAGCATCCCATTCCGGAAGAGCCGGGACGCGGCCTCTTCGGTGCTGAGCGCCAGACCGATTGCCTCGGCCGCCTGGCGCACCAGCGACATTCCTGAGATGCCGTCGAGCGAGAGTGCGCGCAGGTGGAACATGTCTTCCGGCTCGATCAGCCGGCCGCCATCGATCCGATACCGAACCGCCCAGGTGACGTCGTCTTGCACTGGCTCTACGCGATCCGGGCAAATCGGAACCAGGCGGATCACCCGCCCGCGCGAGCGGATCACAAGGGCGAAGGCATTCCCGTAGAGCAGCGCGTTCAGCTGCATGTGGCTTCTGAAGTCGAAGGCCGTCTGCCAGTTGTTCGGCTCCGAGTAGAGCACGTCATAGAGCGGATGATCCGCGGCCTTGTCACTGTCGAAATCGTCCCCCCGGAGGAGGTGCAGCGGAAGCATCCCGATCGCGTAGGAGATCAGGCTGACGCAGCGATAGACCGTCGTGTTCTTGAGCGCGAGGCGCGGATTGACGATGGTGCCGGAGGCCGTCTGCCCGCCCCCACGCAGGAATTCGACCAGCCGCGGATCGCGGAGGCTGTCAAAGCTCTCGCCGAGAGCTTTCGGCCCTTCATAAGGGCGGCCGACCGCCGGAGCGGAGACCGCCTCTGCAGGATGGGCGTCCTGGCGGCGTGGTATCAGCGGCACTCGCATTCGCTTACACCATCAGGATGCCGCGGGTTTCGTAAACGGAGGCGCCGATGGCCTCCGGGTTCTTGGACATGAGGGCGACCGCATCGAAGACAGCCATCACCGGGTCGATCTTGGCCGACCCAGCCGCCGCCTTTGTCACCATCGTCGCGTTGCCACGCGTCTCAGTCCGGGCATTCGAGGCAGCCCACGATAGGAGCGCCTGCCCACAGTGGGTCAACGAACCGTCGGCGAGTTTCCGCTCTACGGTCTTTACCGACCCCTGCAGCTGCCAACCCTGGCTGACGCCCACCACCCGCGCTTTGCCGGTGGCGTCCGCCTCCGAAGTGCTTCCAACGCCGATCTCGGCCAGGGCATCGACGATGCCGCCGACACTCGCCGGGTCGAGGCCGATGGAGTGCAGCTTTCCAGTCGCGTTGATCCGCTGCACCAACGCGACTAGGTCGTCCAGGTCATCACCGAGACGGTCTACGACGACCAGGTCGCCGGCCGCCTCGAAGTCCCTGAGACGCGCCGCCTCCGACTTGCGCCGCTCCAGCACCGACGGGTGAGCCCAGCTGCGGCCCCAGAAACGCCAGCGCCTGCTGTCTTGCGCCTGCCGACCAACCACCGCCAGCGACAGGAGGTCGTCCAAGCCGCCCCCGTCGATGCCGAGCGTCACCACTTCCGAGCTGTCCAGAAGCTCGTCAAGGCCGAGGCCTGCCTCCGCTTGCACATCCCAGTAGTCAACGCCGGGCCACCGGTCGCGGCGCAACCGCTGTCCGATGGGCACGTTGAGGTGCTTGGCTAGGAAGGTCTGCCGGTCCTCGCCTTCGCTGTTGCCGTTGATCGCCTCTCGGAGCTTGCGCTCCAACCAATCCTGGCTGACCGACCGGCCGATGTTGGGGTTGGTCACGTAGAAGTTCGAGGGATCCAAATAGGCCTCGGACTCCAGCATCGCCTCCGGCCACTCGTAGAGCACCCCGAGTGAGTTCGGGTCCAGGATCACGCCGTCGCGCACGTCGCGGAAGTAATCCAGCTTCGTCTTCCACACCCCGGAAGGCGGCTCGTCGGAGTGAGTTGTCAGGTAGACCACAAAGCCTTCTGGCCGGCTGACCAGGCCGCCCGTCGCCTCTTGCAGCATGGCGGCGGCATTCGGCTTCTTGCCGAAGAGCCACAGCTCATCAACGAGCACGAAACCCGCCTTCTTGCCGGAGACCGTATCGCTGTCGGCCGCCACGATCTTCAGCGTCGCCCCGGTCACCCGGTGGGTGATGGTGCGCAGGTGAGTCTGGACGTGAAGAAGGTCCCGCAGCTCCTCGTCGGCTTTCACCATGCCCGCGGCAGGGTTGAACGAGTTGTTGGCAACCTCCATGGTCGGCGCCAACAGGAGCAGTTCGTTCGAATGCCGCCAGTTCCGGATGAGCGCCGTGACCATGATGCCGGCGGCAATTGTGGACTTCGCGTTCTTCTTCGAAATGAGCAGCAAGAAGTCCGAGATCCGGCGCTTGGCCGTTCCGGCATCGTAGGCGCCGAAGATGGCGGCGACGAAGTCGAACACCCAAGGCTCGCAGCACTCGCCGAAGGTCGGCATCCCTGGGACGTCCACCACCCGCAGGCTCTTGAACACGGCAAGCGCCGCATCCGCCTCCTCTGGGAAGAGTGGATCGAACGGCACGAGCGAGCGTCCCTCGACGATCCGCGCCTGCCAGTCCGGACAGGCGGTAGACCAGCGCATCAGTTCATCAGCCGGGGCGGTGAAGGCGGCGCGAACTTGCCGGCGACCTGCTGAGCTGCTTCGACCTGCATCTCCTTCTTGCCCTTGCGCACTGGCGAGGCCACACCGCGGTTGACGATCCGTTCCGAGAGCGCCTTTTCATCCAGCCGGGCGAACCGGGCGAGCAGCTTGTCGATCGCCTGAACGTTGCCGGTCCGAGCCTGCTCCACCAGCGCGGCGAGCGCGGCGCCCTCCACCCGGGCACGGGCCTCGGCCTTCTCCTTGAGCTCCCGAAAATAATGCTTCCGCAAAGTCGGCGGCGTGACGCCAAGCGCGGCCGCGATGCTTTCCATGGACCAGCCGAAGGCTGCTAACACCATGACTTGTCTGCGTTTTTCGTCCGTTTGGACATGCGGAGGCCGCCCGCGCTTCGCCGATCCTTCCGGAATCGGGTCGCCGAGCAGGTCATATTCCACCGCCATCAAAAAAATCTCCGAATGAGATGATCGCCGGTCCAGGCACCAGCGCCTGGGGGGCTTTTGACCCCCCCCCCTTCCGCCTCAGCGGGTGGCCTTGCCGCGCCTCTGCCCGAGGTGGTCTTCCTTCACCCGGTTGTCGCACTGCCTGCACACGGCACGGAGGTTCGCCAGGGTGTCAGCCCCACCATTGCGACGCGACACGATGTGGTCTGCGATGGTGGCCTTGTGCGTACATCCAGGCATGGCTATCTGGCAGACGAAGCGATCACGCTTCAGGCAGGCGATGCGCAGCGCTTGCCACTCGGCGGACCCGTAGAAACTGTCCGCTTGTTTCGGCGGCACGGTCACTACGGCAGTGGAGACACGAGGGACCATCGGCGAAAGCGACTTCAGCTTCACGCTGTGGCTCCAATCACGGCTGACGCGAGAAGGCGCAGCAACGGCCGCGGGTCGGTGATCGCAGCCAGAAACGCAAAACCCCGGCAGCGCGACCGCTCCGGGGTTTCGTCTAGACCTTTTTGTGTGTGACAAGTGATGCACCAAGCTTACGCCGCAAGTCAAGCGTTCTCTGGATTTCTCTTCGAGCCCTTCCACAGCGGTCCGGCGACGGGCCGAACGATTCGCATCGGCTGTCGGCGCCGAGGCGTGACCAGGTCTGGCAGCACGCGGGCCGGTGTGGCTTCCCAAGGCCGGATTGGCAACGCAGACGGCAGGAGGTCGATCTCGTCGAGGGTGCCGGCGAGCACCTCGTGTAGCTCGTCAAGCGCAGCACGCCACAGCTCCGCCCAGCACCGGTCTACCAGCACGCCCACGGGATCCGGGTCGAGATAGGGCTTCTGATAGGCGCCCTCGAAGGGGCGCTTGGCTCGGGCGTCGTACCCGTCGAGCTCGACGTCATACGGCAGCCCGCACGCGTCCACCGCGGCCACGCGCCGGAACCAGCGGGGTTGCCCGTTGGCCCTGGTCTGCACCCGGCGCTCCGGCGCGTCCAGGCGCAGGTCGGGCAGCCCAAGGATGGCCGCGGTGCAGATCACCTGTGACATCCGGCGGCGCGGCTTCCCACCCATCGCCACTACACCGGCGCGCACGGCCGCCTCCACGGCCGGGCGGCAGTCGTAGAGCTCGACATCCTCGAAGCCGCACCAGGCCTCCGGCATCGTGACATCCAGTTTGTCGAGCCCCTGCACCGCTTCGTGGATCTTCACCGCATCAGGGTTCGGCTCGTCGTAGAGCTTGGTTGGGTCGGGCAAAACGCCGAACACGTTGTCCGGAAGTGCCCAAAGCCTCGCCACCATGCTCGCAGCCTCATGGCCGCCGACGATCCGCCCAGGCCCAAAGCTCTGCAGGATTCCGCCGCCATGCACCGGCCCTGCCGTCAGCCCCTCGCAATAGGCCCAGGCCACCGCCTTCTCCACCGTCATCGACCGCATCGTGAAGCCCTTTCCGGCCATTTGGGAGGATTGATCTCGACATGGGAGGGACAATCACAAACCTCCCACGTGTAAGTCTCTGTTCTGAAAGGCTTTGGGAGGATGTGGGAGGATTGGGAGGTTTATTCCGTCTGTATGTAAGGAATCGTTTTCCTTCATTACGTGTAACGCGCGAGAAACCTCCCAATCCTCCCAAACCCTCCCATTCAATTGAAAACTAATGGCTTGCACGTGGGAGGATTGGCTTCGTTGCCTCCCATTTGGGAGGTTCGACCCTCCTTCAGCCTCTATCCGGCGCGTGGTCGGCCTCCATGGGCGCGCCGCCGGGCAGGTCTTCGTAATCCGTCACTGTCTTCCGCAGCCGCACGCCCAGCCACCACATCACGTTCGATTGCTTGGATCGGTAGCCCCGCTCCTTCATCGCCCCCGCGAGGCCCTTAGGCGTCCATTCCTTCTCGCCAGCACCGCGGGCCCAGGCGCAGAACACCCGATGGAACACGCTCGCCTGCTCGCGCCCGCCCGGGTCCGCCTCAACGGCGTCCGCCAGGAACCTCCCCAGCGGGTCGCTGTCGTCCCGGTAGGCCTCCGTGGCGTCGAGCACGATCTCCGGCCACTGCATACCGTTCTCCAGCCAGTCCCGAAGGCCGTCGAGAAGCCGGTTAAGAATGCCGGAGGCCTCCCCTGCCAGCTTGCCCGGCAGGGCCCTGTCTGGGGCCGCCACGGTCACGCTGAAGGGCACCAGCACCAAGCGTCGCCAGATACCCTCGTCTGTGCCGTCGATCGCCGGCCGGTAGTTGCCGCTCATGGTCAGCTTGAAGGCCGGCCGGAACTTGAAGTAGTCGCGGTTGAGATGGCGAGCCTGGATGGGCTCGCCGCCCGTCACCAGCTTGATCAGGGCCTCGGCGAGCTTCGCCCCCTTCTCCGGCTCGGATGTGCGCAGGAACCGAATGCCGGGAAGAATGGCGAGGTCCGGTGTTGCGGCGCCCGCGTTCCGCCCGCGCCCTTGGTCAAGAAAGGTCTCGATCGGGACCGTCTCCCCATAGTCGCCGGCCACCAGTCCCCACGCATCGACCAGGGTGGATTTGCCGTTCTTGCCCTTGCCGTAGAAGAAGCAAAGCTTCTGCTCGCCGACATCACCCGTGAGGCTGTAGCCGCCCCACTGGTGCAGAAAGCGCCTCATCTCTGGCGGCGCCTGGATCTCGGCGAAGAACCCGTCATAGGCCGGGCACGTGGCGGTCGGGTCGTATATCACCGGCGCCAGCTTCGTGATCAGGTCGCGTGGGTCATGCGGGCAAAGCCGCACCAGATCGCCGTCATCACCCCCGCCTGGCGCTGGCCGGCGCATCTTCAGGGTCCCGTTGAGCACGGTAATGGCGAGCGGATCGGCGTCGAGCGCGGAAGGGTCGACGGCGAGATACGGCGCCGCCTGAATCGCCACCGGTTTCAGCTTGGAGGCCGCTTCACTGGATCGGCCCCACTTTTTCACCCGGTCCGATAGCCAGACGGCATCCTTGCTCCGCGTGGCCGGCTCGACCTCCACATCCCGCGCGCTGTTCTTCAGCACATCGGCTTCCTTCTGGATCGCCCGCACGGTCTCGTGCACGGCGCGGGTCACGACCTCGTCGGCGCCGTTCCGCGCCCAACGCCGCCCGTCCCAGGCGAGCCAGCCAAGAGCTGCCACATAGACCAGCCGGCTCTTGTTGCGGGCTGCGAACCTCTCGGCGTTGCCGAGGTCGGTCAACGGCAGCAGCGCGAGCGCCAAGTCGTCCGGGCCATCATCGCCGTCCTCCCCCGCACCCCCACGCCGGCCGCCGCCGCGCCCGCCTCCCGAATGGGAGGGTTCCGGCGAAGGAAGGTCCGAGGGTGCGGGAGCGCCATCCGGAAAGGCGTCGTCGTCCGCCACGGGCACGGCCGCGGCCACCGCGTCTCGGATAGTCTGGCGCGGGTCGTCGGTCATGCATCCCCCGTCACGGTCTCGGCCGTCGCGGCGGTAGCCGTCAGCACATCGTTGAAATCTGCCCCCGCCGGCGCCCAGGCGATGCACGCCTCCAGAGCGTGGTTGAGTCGCATGGCCCGCCGGGCCCCGCGCATCAGCGCCGCCTCGGTCGTCACCCGGTCGCTATCGCCGTCGCCAAGAAACACCACCTGGCGGAACCGCCCCGGCGGCACGAAGGCCTCATCGTCCGTCATGTCCGGCACGGGGCCCGGGTACCGCGCGCGCCGCACGCGGCCGGCCTTGTCGGCCCGTGTCAGGCTCGGGTGCACGAGCGTCTCCGCCGCCCGCCCCCCGAGATTCCCAAGATCCACCCCTACCCAGTAGGCGGTGTCTGGCCGCGCCTCGGCCACCATCACGCTCGCAGTGGTCTCGATCCCTTCGCCGACGACCAGACGTGCCGCCCCCGGCGGATCGGCAAGCCGGATTGCCCCGCCCTTCTTCGCTCCGTGCACCTTCTTGGCGGGTAGCAGCTCGCCCGTCTCAGGGGCGACAATAGTCGCCTTCCGCCCGGGCCGCGCCGGGTCGATCCACGTCACGTGCACGGCGCCAAACCGGCCGTCCGGCCGCTGCACCGCCGCCAGCATGGCAGGGCCCGAATGGAGAAGCCGGGGCCGCTCGCCCCCGTGCCAGTAGGCATGGTCGGCGATGAAGCGCACGGGCAACAGCGGCAGACTCCGCCCTGCGAGATAGGCCTCCGCCAACGTTTCGGACGCCGGCTGACCGCGCTTCCAGGTCTCGAATGCCTTTGCCCGCGCCTGCTCGCGGAACGCCGCCGCGTCGAGCTCGCGCTTGGCCTCCGCCGCCGCGCGCTCCTTCGCCCGCGCCTCCAGCATGGCCGGGTCGGGTCCCGCGGCCTCCCGGTCCGGAATCGGCCGCCCCGTCAGCACTGAGCACGCGGAAAGGAAGTCCACGCCGTCCACATACTGGACGAGCGCGATCGCATCGCCGCCCGCGCCGCTCTTGCGGCACGAAAACACGTTCTTCACGCGGTTGATCCCGAAGCGATCGACGCCTCCGCACGCTGGGCACGGCCCGATCAGCTCAGCCCCGGTGCGCCGCAGCTTCCACCCGCGCCGAATGGCCTCGCTCTCGCAGGAGACCGCGCGTGCCTCGTCGACAAAGGCCGTCAGGGCGTCACGCCGGGTCATTCCGCTCAAAGCCCCCTCCCCGCCGGCATCTCGCCCCACAGCCGGTCCGCCGCGACCAGCCGCTCCACTTTCGCCCTCGGCACGCGCAGCCCGGACGCGATCCGGTCCCACGCCCAACCCCGCGCCCGCATCCGCCGCGCCGCCTGGGCGAGCCGGCGCCGGTTGCGCCTCTGCACGAACACCCACACGGCCCCGCGGCCGCGCACGCGCATCAGCGTCCGGCACATCAGGTGGCGCGCTCCTTCGCGCCCAACTGCTGTTCCAGGTGCTCGACGATCGCGGCCTGCAGGAGATCGGACGCGACCACACCACGCATCCGCGCAGCCTTGGACCGCGCCTCGATTTGCCCCGTCTCCAGGTCAATGGTGTCGAAGGCATCGAGCAGCGCCCCGCCGGCATCCCGCCAGTCCGGGTGGTCGCCAAGCACCATTCCGATCGACTTGATTACACATGCGGTGAGGATCCCTGGGACGTTGTTGCTGGTCTCTGTCACACACTGGAGCGCGGTCACGAGCGTGTCGCGGCCATAGAGCCGATGGATGGCCTCAAGGGCGGCGACCGCCACCGTCTCGCCCTTGCCGAGAAAGCCCGCGCCTTTCGGCGAGCGCAGGATCGTCACCCCGGCAACGGCGCAGGCCTCGGCAACCGCGCGCGCCTCCGGATCCCCGGCTGCCAGCTGAGCACCGAACACGTGAAGCTTGCCCACCCGGGTCGATTGCCCGTTGATGGCCGCGAAGGCCTCCGCCTGGCGGGCCCTGTCGGCCACCACCACCTGGCAGGGCACCGTCGTGATGCCGAGCAGAAGGGCGGCGGTCGTCCTGTGCTGCCCGTCGATCACAGCGAACTTGCCGCCGGCGACCGGCGAGACAACCACCGGCGAGAATTTGATCCACTGGAACGCCCGCGCGATCGCGATCACGTTGCGTCGACCGGCGCCCTTCATTTCACGCTGGTAGCTCTCGTCCACCACCAGCTCGGCGATGGGCAGCCACTGCAGCATCGGCACGGCACCCAAGTCGGCCGGCGGCGGCAAGGGCGTAAACCCCTCCACGCCAAGAGGGCGGAAGTCGGATTCGCTCATGTCCGTTCGCCTCCGACCACCTTCAGCGTCTTCGCCCCGGCGAGATCCCGCCGGAGCTGCGCGATGCTGAGCTCGGCCGCGCTCGCCGCCCGGTCCATGATCTCCGCCTCGGCGCCCGTCAGCCGGCCGTCCTCCGCCGCCTTGGCGCCTGCGGCCATCAGCTCGGCAGCCGCGCGCATCGCCTCGGCGTGGCGGGTGAACACGTTCGCCACAACGGCGCCCTCGGCGTCCGGGTCGGAGAGGCGACGGCCGTGCAGGTCCGCCATGGCCGTGGTCACCAGCGGAAGCCCGCATTCGCCCTCGAGGGCGAGCGCCGCCGGAATGGAGATCAGGTCGCTGTCCGCCGGGCTCTGCCAGCGCGAGACCTCGCTCTTGGAGGCATGGGCAAGCTCGCCGGCGCGCACCACGCCGCCGCAGGCCTTCACCAGGTCGCGGGTGGCGCTTTTCACACGGTGGAACCAGGCGTCCGAAATCGGGTGCTGCGCCATCGGCAAAAGCCTTCTGTCAACGGGAAAACGACGCGCGTTTTCCCGTTCCGGGAACGGTTCGAAGTGGTCATGGTCAGCTCATCGCAACGCTTACGGCGGAGGTCCACGATGAGGAGCGGAAATCAGGATCGGCAGGCGCACGTCAGTGTCGACAAGGCCCGCGCGCTCGGCAGGAAGGTGCTGGCGGAGGCCTTTCATTCGGCGGCCTCGACGTCAGCGGAAGAGAAAGCCTCCGACGGCCGGGAGGGCTGGCCGTCGGAGGAGTGCCCGCGGTCTGGACGCGGGTGGGAGGACCGTGGATCGGAAGGCTCCCGGTGATGGGTCAGGGGGTCAACGCCACCAACGGCGGTCATGGCCGTTCCACCGATGCAGGTGCTATCCTCGGCTTGCGGCACCGGACAATCACCGACAGGAGAACCACCATGAAGGGAATCTTGGATGCCGCGACGGTCGCGATCAGTTGCCCGGGCTGCCGCCACAAGACCGAGAAGACACTGGGATGGCTGCAGGCGAACAACGAGATGACCTGCCCCCGCTGCGACTTCGTATTCGGTCTCGCAGACGACGAGCTGCAGACCAGGATCGCCGGCGCAGACAAGATACTCGGCAGCCTCCACCGAAAAATTCGGAGCTTCGGCAAGAAGCGATAGCTCCTCCACCGCAGCCACGAAGGGCGCCACATCGAGCGAAAGCCGGAGAGCAAGGTGTTCAGTCATGTGACGCCCCGCCTGCTCCAGTAAGCTCGGCCACGCCCCGCAGCGTCGCCTCGGCCTGTTCCCGAAGGATCGCGCAGACCTCCTGGCGAGCGGCGGCACGAACAGCGGCATGGAGGATGCCGCTCGCCTGCGCCAGCATCTCCGCCACGTCCTTCTGATCGGCACCGACCTCGGTGGAGAGCACCAGGCGGCCGTCAGGCAGGATGGTCACCGTGAGGGGTACAGTCTTGGCAGTCATTCGGCTGCCTCGCAGGGCTCGGAAGGGGCAGCCTCCGACGGACGGACGCAAGACCGGTCGACGTCGGAGGCCGGGTCCGCCGCAGGCGGATAGAGATCGGGGCGCAACTCAGTCCGGGGCACACCCGATATCCGCTCCAGCTGGAGCACGCGCTCTGTGGGTGTGCGCCGCCACTGTCCAACTGCCTGGGGCGTGATTCCAAGCGCTCGGGCAAGTGCACTGGCGCCGCCTGAAAGGTCAAGCGCTCGGGTTAAGGCTGGATCGGTGGCGTGTCTGGCGCTCATGCCTCAATTTTAAAGCACACCTTTAATCTGAAGACAAGCGAGACTTTCATAGACGATGAGCACGACAGCACTGCATCAAATGCTCATGAAAGAGCAGCTCGGCCAGGTTCTCCGGAACGCCCGTAAACGCAAAGGGATGGTGCTCCGCCAAGTAGCGGAGGCGGTAGGCGTCAGCCCGCAGGCGGTTGGGCAGTGGGAGCGCGGCCAAAACGATATTTCGATGGAGAACCTTAGGTCAGTCGCCCAGGTTCTTGGAATCGATCCGGTTGCCGCTAACCGTGGCGAGATTGTAGAGCTGGGGCCGATAAAGTCCGGATTGCCCAACGAGGCCGAACGCGTGACGGAGCCTTCGTCCGTTACCCTGGGCCCTAGGAGCGTTCCAGTTCTAGGCGTGACGGTGGGAGGAGAAGACGCCGACTTTTACATGAACGGGGACGTCGTGGACTATGTAAGGCGCCCTCCTGGTGCTGAGCAAATGCGGAAGCTATTCGCGCTTCACGTTCTGGGCGACAGTATGGTGCCGAGGTATGACCCCGGCGAGCTCGTATATTGCGGCGGTCGCGCACCTGTACCAGGTGACTACGTCGTTATAGAGATGCACCCGCAGGAATCATCTCCAGTTGGAAAGTGCTTCTTGAAAAAGATGAAACGGAGGGCCGGCGGTCGCCTCATCTGTGAACAATTTAATCCTCCGATGGAATTGAGCTTTGACCTTTATGAAATAAAAGCGATACACCGCGTGATACCGCTCAGTGAACTGCTGGGGTTTTAGTTCGCGTCTGCCTGTATCGATAGATTTTTTGCAGGCGCACCAAGGCGCCGGCACTCTAAGCAATATAGGCGGTTGCCAACATCAGCTATCGTCGCTTCAGGGCTCACCTTCAGCTGGGAAGCTCGGACCCACCTTACTCGCCCGCAATCGCAGCATTCGATTTTCAACGATCTGAGATCCTTGATCAGGGGGCTGGCGGTTCTCATCGGCGATATTCCGTTCTCAATCCGTTCCTACTGATTCCCGGACTCATCTCCAGAGTCCAGCACGAATCGCACACCGTCGCTTTAAAGCGTGTCTTTCTTTTCTCTTGTTGCTATTTTAAAGTTGTGCTTTCATCGCCTCGTTCATCCAGACGAGGCCACCATGCACCAGACCTGTTCCTGCTCCGCTTGCGCTGCCACGCCACTGCCGCCCATCGCGCCGCCTGAGGGGCGCACGGCCACCCACGACGGCTACATCTGGCCGCTCTCCCGCCCCGCCATGTCAGACCCGCCCGCGATCCGCCGCCGCATGGCGGAGGACGTCCGACGGTTGATCCGCCACGTCGGCGCCGAGGCGGTCACGGCCGAGGACATGGTGCGCCTCGGCTGGCTCAGTACCCAGGTGAAATCCCACGGCGCCGCCGCGGTCCGCCTCGCCACCGAGGAGGGCCCCCACCATGGCTGAGACCGCCGGCCCCACCCTATCCGTCTACATCGGCCTTCTTGCCTTCGCCCTGATCGGCGGGTGGATCTGGAGCCTTGTCCGCGGCGGCAAGGTCGTCACCGAACAGATGCACGGCGACGAGACGGCCGAGATTGAAGCGGCCGCCAGGCGCGACGAGCGCCGCCGCAACGAGCGCCTCGCCGACCGCGAGCGCCGCGCAGTCGCCGAAGCGGAAGCCCGGGACTACGTGATGTTCCTGGACCCGCCCGAGGCCGCCTTCATCCGCAACGCCTACGAGGGGCGCCGCAACAATGCGTGAGATCGACGTCACGGCGCGGCTCCGCCCACGCATCGCGCCCCTGTGGCTGACGCCGCGCCTGGACGCAGTCGCCGCCGCCATCATCGCCGCCGGCCTCATGGCCCACTTCATCGCCGCCCTGGGGAGCAGCCTGTGAGCGTGCACTGGATCCAGACCGCCTCCGGTCGTGCCGTCGACATGGTCGAGCCGGCCGCCGAGATGATCGACTTTCCGGTCGACGTGGCCCCGGCCCTCGCCCGCCTTCCCCGCTTCGGCGGCCAGGTGCAGGCCGGGCCCTACTCGGTCGCCCAGCACTGCGTCGTCGGCGCTGGCGTCATCCTGGAGGAGACCGGCCGCGCGGACATCGCCGCCGCCTTCCTGCTGCACGATGCGCACGAGGCCTACCTCGGCGATCTCACCCGTCCGCTTCAGAACGCCCTCGCCTACTTCGCGGGCCTCGCCGGCGGCGCCTACTCCCTCGGCGCCATCGACAAGGGCGTGCAGCGCGCCCACTGCAACAAGGCAGTGGAGGAGGGCATCGCCCTCATCCGCAGTCGCTTCGACGCGGCCATCTTCGCCGCCGCCGGTGTGCCGCTGCCGCACTGGCACGACGAGATCGCCCGCTCCGTCCGGCACACAGACGACCGGATGCTGGAGATGGAGCGCCTGCAGCTGTTCGGGCCGTGCGAGCGCCCCTGGACAGCCGACCCGGAGCGCAAGCTCCGTCCCATCCGCCAGCACGGCAAGCTCCGCATCTGGTCCTGGCCGGATGCCGCCGACCGATGGATGGAGCTGTTCGCCAAGCTCTGCCCGGCCGGCATCCGCACCACGGCGAGGGCGTGAGCATGGCGAAGACACCCTCCCCCGCCGCCCTGGCCGAGTTGCGCGACGCCAAGGCCGAGGCGCTGGCCGCCGCCAAGCCGCGCACCGCCAAGGCCATGGTTCTCGCCCGCGACCTCCACACGATCACGCACGAGCTGCTGCGCGCCGAGGTGAAGGCCCGCGCCGCCGCCAAGCCCACCCGCCGCGCCCGCCGGTGCGACGACGATGCGCCCGGCCTCTTCGCCGGCGCCTGACCTCAGCCGCGCTCACACGAACCTGGAGACCACGACCCATGCGACGCATCCGCGACGCGCAGACCATCATCGGCATGCTGGAGGGCGGCGAGGTCGCCCAGGCGTTCGCCAGCGAGCTCACCGAGACCCTGGCCAAGCTGAAGGAGCTCGCCGGCGACAGGCCGAAGTCCAAGGCCAAGGGCAGCGTGACCCTGAAGCTCTCCCTCGAGGTCGAGGCCGGCGCGGTCACGATCGTCGCCGACATCGACAGCAAGCGCCCGAAGCCGCAGCGCGGCTCCTCCTTCTACTGGGTCACCGACGACGGGGCCCTCTCCACCGAGCACCCGCAGCAGACCGACATGTTCGCCGGTCCGCGCGCCGCTGCCCCGCCCTCGGCCTGACGGCCGACCCGCCACTCACCCGCTCACTCCCTGACCCAGCGAGACCATCATGACCGACGAGACCCAAGCCCCGCCTGCCGAGCCGGCCGGCACCACCCTCTACAGCGCCGAGCCGCTCCAGGCCGTGTCCAGCGCCGTTCACCTGGAAGGCGACACGATCGACCGCATCGCCGACCTCGGCCGCCGCGCGGCCGGCGCGGAGATCGATTTCCTGGACATGCCGGAAGGCATTCCCGGCGTGCCCGAATGCGTGCCGGTGCAGATCATTCACGGCGACCAGCCGGCCATCCGATCGCTCCGCCCGCTGGTCGACGAGTGGCGCCGCTACCCCGAGCGCAAGGTCGGTACAGCCAAGGCCTACACTCTCGACAGCTTCATCGAGCTCTCGGAGTACCACGCCACGGAGCATAGCGTCGTCTTCGCGGACACCGACTGGCGCAAGCCCGTGGTCACCACGGTGGTCGACTACCACCAGGACTACATCGCCGGCGGCTGGCCCGACCACGGCAAGCACCGCATCGTCTACGCCTTCCCGCTTTCGGAGGAGTGGAAGGCCTGGACCGGCCAAGACGGCAAGCCGATGGAGCAGGCCGAGTTCGCCGCCTTCCTGGAGGACCGGATCGCCGACCTCGCGAGCCCCCTCGACCAGGAGCGCGCCGACTATGAGCGCCTCTTCTCCACCAAGCTCGCGACGCCCGCCGAGCTGATCCAGCTGTCCCGTGGCCTCTCGGTCAACGTGGAATCCAAGGTCGCCAACCACGTGCTGCTGCAGTCCGGCGAAGGCCAGATCGTCTTCGAGGAAACCCACAAGGACAGCGCCGGCAACCTGATCAAGGTGCCCGGCCTCTTCATCCTCCAGGTCGCCCCGTTCTTCATGGGCGAGCTTGTCCGGATCCCCGTGCGCCTCCGCTATCGCGTGAAGGCCGGCTCGCTGGTCTGGTTCTACCAGATCTACCGGCCCGACCTGCACATCACCGAGCGCGTCCGCACCGACCTCGACAAGGTCCGCGAGAAGCTCTCGGCCGCGACCGTGGTCGAGGGCGCCCCGGAAATGCCCGGCGCCTGACCGCGCCCTGCCGTCCGTTCTGCCGGCGACCTTGCGCCGCCGGCAGCGCCGACGCCAGACGAGGATCATCCGATGACCATCTCCCACCAGACCGCTCTCGATATCGCTTGCGCCTATCGCGAGATCGAGACCGCTGAGGAATTGCTCAAGGGTCTCAAGGAGGCCAAGAGCAGATTTGAGACGCCGGACATTAGAGACGTGTTCGGACGGCCGCATGGCGGGCTGCAGCTTGGCGTTCCGTCAGGCAATAACAGCCAGCGGCTCTTCAACGTGCCTTGGTCCATCGCAATACCGGTGATCGAGCTGCACATCGCCACTCAGCGCGCGGCGATCGAGACGCTCTGCCAGCAGGCGCGGCTCGAGCTCGACCATTTCCCCGTCGCGACAACGGAGGGCTGACCTCCCATGCACATCACCATCCCCCGCGCCGCCCTCGCCCAGGCCACCGGCCTGGTGCAGCGGATCGTGGAGCGCCGGAATACCATCCCGATCCTCTCCAACCTCGCGCTCATCGCTGAGGACGGCACGCTCACCATCGTGGCGACGGACCTCGACATCGAGGCGCGCACCACGGTGCAGGCGACCATCGTCCGGTCAGGTCGCATCACGGTCCCCGCCCACATGTTCGCTGACGTGGCTGGCAAGCTGCCGGACGGCCTCGTCACGATCGACGACGGCAAGGCCGACGGGCGCCTGGTCGTCAGCGCCGGCCGCTCGCGCTTTCAGCTGCAGACCCTGCCGTTCGACGATTTCCCGCCGATGACCGCGGAGGATCTGCCGACCCGGTTCGAACTGCCGAAAGCCGACCTGGAGCGAATGTTCGGCCGGACCCAGATGGCAGTCTCAACCGAGGAGGTCCGTTACTACCTGAACGGCGTCTTCCTCCACGCACCCCCCGGCGTGGACCCGCCCGTGCTTCGCGCCGTTGCCACCGACGGCCACCGCTTGGCGCGGCTCGACGCGCCGCTCCCCGCCGGAGCCGCCGGCATGCCCGGCATCATCGTGCCCAGGAAGACGGTCGGCGAAGTCCTCCGCCTCGCCAAGGCGCCCGGCGACACGATCGCCGTCGAACTCTCCGATGCGAAGATCCGCATAACGTTCGGTACGACGATCATCACCTCCAAGCTGATCGACGGCACCTTCCC
>NZ_MSIG01000060.1 GCF_001927285.1 Mongoliimonas terrestris
CATCTCAATCAAGAAATCAAATGAATTCCGCAGATTTTCATACACCTTAGACTCTTAGTTATCACAGAACCAGTGGAAATAACAAAAAACATATAGGAGAGAGACGGAGAGAGAAAGCAGAAGCGCCTAAACACATTTTGCATCTATAAGCAGAATATACAACCATCTGTTCACACTGTACGTTTAATTCAAGCAAGGCTCAAAAAATTTAATGCACGTGCATAGGCAAGTATACTGCCAGGTGATGTTGAGCTCACACCAACATAAAGGCTCTGGAAGGAAGTCATTCCATAGATTATCATGTACTGAACCAACTTTAAGATGTGGCATGATGTTGAGCTCACACCAACATAAAGGCTCTGGAAGGAAGTCATTCCATAGATTATCATGTACTGAACCAACTTTAAGATGTGGCATATGATTAATGATAGAGGATAAAGAACACAAAGTGTTATTTCTAGATAATGTGCACACATACCAAGTGAGCATCCAAAGGTGGGGGATAATTGTCAGCTACAGTGTCAATCCAACTAAAGATCATGTTGTGGTAACCATATGGCTTGCCTGCCATCTGGCGAGCATACTCCCAGGCTGCAGTATTATTAAACCTAGAACGTATTTCTGGATGTAAAGGCAG
>NZ_MSIG01000061.1 GCF_001927285.1 Mongoliimonas terrestris
GCTTTTCATCTTCACAGCACAACCTCTTTCTGATCTTACTTATATTTATGCTTCGTCTTTTGGGGCTGCCTGTATGTCCCTTCCCTCTCTCTTTTGCCTAAGGCTATAATTTCTCTTTCTGAAAACCGTTGGATCTTCAATTTTTTGTGTTTCGCTATGTATCTATATGTTCTTGTTGTATAGGAAAGCTTTGATTTTTATGGGCCTGTGGGTATAACCCACAGACTTTTGAGGACATAAATTTTGGAGTGTATAGGAAAGCTTTGATTTTTATGGGCCTGTGGGTATAACCCACAGACTTTTGAGGACATAAATTCTGGAGTGCCAGAGACCTATTTTCTAATCGTTCGAAATGAGGTCTTTGTGAATTGATTGTCAATTGCGCAAGTGCAAGAATTCTGGGGGGTACGGTAATTTCCAAGGTTGAATAATATTTAAGGAGTAATCGGTCTAACTTGGTTGGATTTCTGTAAAATGATATTTGATTGTGCATCAAAAGGGAGAGACGGAGATAACCGCTTCTATGCTTATATTTCCTATCTGCTAATGTTGCAGCTCCTCAATTAGTTACTTCTATACAAGAAAATCATAAAAAGACCGCTGAAGCTCTGTTG
>NZ_MSIG01000062.1 GCF_001927285.1 Mongoliimonas terrestris
GAGTTGGGCCTGCAGCTCCGGAACAAAGTGCCGAAGCGACGGGTCAGGGCCAAACTCCGGGACGACCGGAGGCCGGCGGACCGTCCCAACGACATCTGGGCAATGGACTTCCTCCACGACCAGCTCGCCACCGGCCACAGGATCCGGGTGCTGGCCGTCGTCGACACCTACTCCCGCTTCTCGCCGGTGCTGGACGCACGCCTGACCTACCGCGGCGAGGACGTGGTCCGGACGCTCGGCGAAGCCTGCCGGCGGGTGGGTTATCCGAAGACGATCCGCGTCGACCAGGGGTCGGAGTTCGTCTCGCGCGACCTCGACCTGTGGGCCTACGCCCACGGCATCACCCTGGACTTCTCCCGTCCGGGCAAACCGACCGACAACGCCTTCGCCGAAGCCTTCAACAGCCGCATTCGGAGCGAGTGCATGAACGCGCACTGGTTCCTGACCCTTGCCGACGCGCGCGAAAAGTTGGAGGCTTGGCGCAGCTACTACAACGAAGAGCGCCCACATGGGGCGATCGGGAACAAGGTCCCGATCTCGTTGCAGAACCCCGGTGGAGCAGCCAGCCCGCCACCGTGAGGAAGGCCGGAAACTCTAACCTCCGGCGCT
>NZ_MSIG01000063.1 GCF_001927285.1 Mongoliimonas terrestris
GTAATGCTTTTGGGAGGTCATCATTGTAATTGAAATATATAGCCTGCATTTGAAAAAAGGAGAGGAGAGGATGAGACAAACCACGAACTAGAATTCAGAGTAATAATCAACAATATAAGCAACCAACAAGCGCCTATAATTCTATAACAATTAATCTCACAGCAAAAGCAATTTTGTGAAGGCTCACACTTCCAGGTGTCGTAAAATATCTAGTACAAAAGTCTCAAAAGTTCCAGAAGTATGATCACAAAAGAGCTCAGACAAAGACAAAATTTAGATCAATAATCAGTGCAAAATTAATTATGTAGTTCAAAAACCACTATTTTTTTTATGTAACACGAAAGCTTACCAAAGCTTCATGCAACCACACTGAAGGAACACCTAGATTTTCAATGAACTCCCATTGTGAGTCCTGAGTACTCCAAACTTCACAGTACTGGAAGAGAATTTCCCTTATGGTAGTGGTTTGCAGATAAGGATAATCTTCACGATGTGGCATATGAAG
>NZ_MSIG01000064.1 GCF_001927285.1 Mongoliimonas terrestris
ATGGACGCGACCACGCCCGCACCGACGGTGCGGCCGCCTTCACGGATGGCGAAGCGGAGCTTCTCCTCCATCGCGATCGGCACGATCAGCTTGACGGTCATCGCGACGTTGTCGCCCGGCATCACCATTTCGGTGCCTTCCGGCAGCGTGACCACGCCGGTCACGTCCGTGGTGCGGAAGTAGAACTGCGGGCGGTAGTTGGTGAAGAACGGGGTGTGGCGACCGCCCTCCTCCTTGGTGAGGATGTAGGCCTCGGCCTTGAAGGTGGTGTGCGGCATCACCGAGCCCGGCTTGCAGAGAACCTGCCCGCGCTCCACGTCCTCGCGCTTGGTGCCGCGCAGGAGCGCGCCGATGTTGTCGCCCGCCTGGCCCTGGTCGAGCAGCTTGCGGAACATCTCCACGCCGGTGATCGTGGTCTTGGTGGTCGGGCGGATGCCGACGATCTCGACTTCCTCGCCCACCTTGACGATGCCGCGCTCCACACGGCCGGTCACCACGGTGCCGCGGCCGGAGATGGAGAACACGTCTTCGATCGGCATCAGGAAGGGCTGGTCGATCGGCCGCTCCGGCTGCGGGATGTAGTCGTCGAC
>NZ_MSIG01000065.1 GCF_001927285.1 Mongoliimonas terrestris
CAAAGTTCATGCTGGTTGCAATGGGAAGCTAGTGTGGAGGCATACACCGTGGCTTGGTGCACACACGGCAAAGGGCCCGGTTAGGCCTTTGCGCCGTGCTCTTCAGGTCAAAATGCTTGCAAATTTTTATGCTTTTGAAGTGTTTAATGCTTAGGCTTTTGGCATAGTGGTTTGAGCTGTTGTGGTTTGTGTTTTTGAGCATGCAGGGACTTGATCCAAGAACTACTGCTGCTATGTTTGCCAAAGCGATTTGCATTGGAGAGTGGTTTGAGCTGTTGTGGTTTGTGTTTTTGAGCATGCAGGGACTTGATCCAAGAACTACTGCTGCTATGTTTGCCAAAGCGATTTGCATTGGAGAGAAGAATATCAATGGGGAAGACTGCTTCATTCTGAAGCTCGCTGCAGACCACCAGACACTGAAGGCCAGGAGTGAAGGACCGGCGGAGATCATAAGGCATGTCCTGTTTGGTTACTTCAGTCAGAAGACGGGTCTTCTTGTTCACATGGAGGATTCACATCTCACCCGTATTCAATCTAATGG
>NZ_MSIG01000066.1 GCF_001927285.1 Mongoliimonas terrestris
GTATCAGTATCAACAGGCAAAATTAAATCATGTTGATTGCCAGACAAGCTAATTCCATGAAACCTGTACCGAGAAAAAGATATCACGTGTGCATTTTGCAATGCAATACATGTTATATTGCAGACTGCAAAGAACAGATAGAAATATTAGGATCATACAGGGCCTATACCTCAAGAACTGTATGCTTGGTGTCTTTTCTTATGATAAACATGCTCCAGCAAGTAATATAAAAGAAGTAACAGAACAGGAATCCAGTCAGCCAAAAACTGGCTTTCACATACCAACAAATTCTGAGGCTTTATGTCCCTGTGACAAACTCGAATACCACGATGGACATACGACAAAG
>NZ_MSIG01000067.1 GCF_001927285.1 Mongoliimonas terrestris
AAGATGGCAATGCAAGGCCCTCAAAGATCGAGGGCGAAAGGATCACGCGGATCGCCGCGTCCGGCTACATGGGAGTGCCTGGACGCTTACGCTTCGGTCGCGGCTGGACCTCGCGTTCGTACTCGTAGGATGTCTCGCCGGACCGGAGCACATAGCGCACCGTGTTCCGCGACACGTGCAGTTCCCGACAAATCTCTTTGACGAACTTCCCGCAAACGAAGAACTCGCGGCGGATCCGTGCAATCGTGTCCACGTCCTTCGTCCCCCGCCCGACCATCTCGATGCTCGATCGGGCAGTGTCGTCGGATCACCTCCGAGGGGGTCAAGATTGGGGTCTGACGCAATCTCGCTGGTCTATGT
>NZ_MSIG01000068.1 GCF_001927285.1 Mongoliimonas terrestris
TGCGCCGATCGGCTGTCTCGTCATCACTTTCCTCGAGCCTCGCAGTCTGTCGGCCAAAGCCGCCCTCCTCACGCCGGCACTCGTAGAGGGCTCCTGGCCGGGTGAGGATCACACAGGCGATCCTGGCGACCTTCGCTGCCAGCGCGACAGTCACCTTGTTGCCGTGCATTCGCTTCCCCAAGCCGTCGAGCCACGCTCCCTATCTGTCGCGACTACGATCGAGATGCGTGACGCACGACCGGGCGCCGTGGACGAGCAACCGCCGGAGATACCCGTTCCCTCGTTTACTGATCCCCATCAGCGTGACCTTGCCACCGGTCGAGTGCTCCCGCGGCACGAGGCCGAGCCAGGCAGCCATGTCCCGAGCTCGCTTGTACTGGCGACCATCCCCGGCGGCTGCGACGAGTGCGGTTGCGCCCAGCGCGCCGATGCCAGGGATCGTCATCAAGCGGCGGGTTCGGTCGTCCCGGGCAGCGATCGCCTCGATGTCGCGCGTGACGGTCGCGATTCGGTCTTCGATCCCGTGCAGATCTTCG
>NZ_MSIG01000069.1 GCF_001927285.1 Mongoliimonas terrestris
GCCTTGGAGGCCTCCATGCCTTCCGGGTCGAAGGCCCGGATGGTGGCGCCGCCGTCCTGCAAAGCCTGGATGATGGAGATGGAGGGGGCGTCGCGCATGTCGTCGGTATTCGGCTTGAAGGTCAGGCCGAGGATGGCGACCGTCTTGCCGCGCACGTCGCCGCCCATGGCGGCGACCACCTTGCGGGCCATGGCGCGCTTGCGGTTGTCGTTGATGGCGACGGTCGTCTCGATCAGCCGCACCGGGCTGTCATAGTCCTGCGCGGTCTTCACCAGCGCCATGGTGTCCTTGGGAAAGCACGAACCGCCGTAGCCAGGGCCTGCGTGCAGGAACTTGGAGCCGATGCGGTTGTCGAGGCCGATGCCGCGGGCGACCTCCTGCACGTTCGCGCCCACCTTCTCGCAAAGATCGGCGATCTCGTTGATGAAGGTGATCTTCATGGCGAGGAAGGCGTTCGCTGCGTACTTGATCAGTTCGGACGTGCGGCGGGTGGTGAAGAGGAGAGGGGCCTGGTTGAGGTAGAGCGGCCGGTA
>NZ_MSIG01000007.1 GCF_001927285.1 Mongoliimonas terrestris
CTGGGTGGCGGCGGCCGTGATGGCGGCGAACTGAAGCTCCAGGATGGAGGTCGTTTCGGCCAGAGTGGTCATGTCGGCGGCTTCGTCGGTCAGCGCCGAGATGTCGATGGTGGCCAGCGACACGGTGGTGCCGCCGACCGTCACGTCCCCGTCCAGGATGCCGGCGTTGCCGTTGGCGTCGTAGAGGACGATGTTGGTGATGTCGATGCCGATGTTCTGCACCGAGACTTCGCCGGCCGGCGTGCGGATGAAGGACGACAGGATCTGCTTGACGGCGCCGTAGCCGGCCGTGCTGCTGTCGACCGAAAGCCAGTTCTGGCCGTTGAAGATGGCCGAGTTGGCGATGGTGGAGAGCTGGCCCTGGAGCTGGGTGATGTCGGCCTGGATCTTGGTGCGGTCGATGCCCGGCTGGGCGGCGGCCACGAGCTTGGCCTTCATCTCCTTGACGATGTCCACGGTCGCGTTCAGCGCCGTGTACTGCACGTCCACGGTGGCGGCGCCGAGGCCGAGGGCTTCCTTCACCGCGCCGAGGGCCATGTTGTCGGACCGCATGGTGGTGGCGATCGACCAGTAGGCGGCGTTGTCGGCCGCCTCGCCGACCTTGAGGCCGGTGGAGACGCGGCTCTGGACGACGTCCATGGACTGGGCGATGGAGGAGAGGGTGCGCAGCGCGGTCTGCGCCGAGGCATTGGTCAGAAGGCTTGCCATGAGATGTATGTCCCTGAATTTTAATCACTTTGGGACATACCGGATTGGTCACTACCGGCACGACGGAGGCGGCTTCATGCCTCGAGCCCGCTTCTCTTCGCTGGGGCGTCCGTCGTGATGTCACCCTACCGGTGTTAAGCTTGACACAAGGTTAAGCGCGACGGACGAAATGCGTTTTCTTGCTTGCCGTCCGCCGGATCGCTCCGCGCCTCGCCCCAAACGCGGACCGGCCGCGCCCTTTGCGAGGGCGCGGCCGGAGATGGTGTGAAGCGGCTTCCGCCGGATCAGCGGAACAGCGACAGGATGTTCTGCGTGTTGCCGTTGGCGATCTGCAGAGCCTGGATGCCGAGCTGCTGCTGGACCTGTATGGCCTTGAGGCGGGTGGATTCCGCGTCGAGGTCGGCGTCCACCAGCTGGCCGATGCCGCGGTCGAAGGCGTCGATCAGCGAGGTGACGAAGGTCTTCTGCAGGTCGATGCGCTTCTTGGCCGAGCCGAGCTGGGTGGCGGCGGCCGTGATGGCGGCGAGCTGGGTCTCCACGATGGAGGTGTTCTCCGCCAGCGTGGTCATATCGGCGGCGGAATCGGTCAGCGCCGAAATGTTGATGGTGGAGACGTTGGCGGTGGTGCCGCCCGAGGTCACGTCAACGTCCAGGATGCCGTCGCCCGCGCCGGAGTCGAAGAGCGCCACGTTGGTAATGTCGACCGTGATGGTCTGCACCGAGACGGCGCCCGCCGACGAGCGGGTGAAGGACGACAGGATCTGCTTGGTGGCGCTGTAGCCGGCCGCGCTGCTGTCGACCGAAAGCCAGTTCTGGCCGTTGAAGATGGACGAGTTGGCGACGGTGGAGAGCTGGCCCTGCAGCTGGGTGATGTCGGCCTGGATCTTGGTGCGGTCGACGCCCGGCTGGGCCGCGGCGACGAGCTTGGCCTTGATCTCCGTCATGATGCCCACGGTGGCATTGAGGGCCGTGTACTGCACGTCGACGGTGGCAGCGCCGAGACCGAGGGCGTCCTTCACGGTGGCGAGGGCGGCCGTGTCGGAACGCATGGTGGTGGCGATCGACCAGTAGGCGGCGTTGTCGGCCGCTTCGCCCACCTTCAGGCCGGTGGAGACGCGGCTCTGAACCACGTCCATCGACTTGGCGATGGACGACAGGGTCTGCAGCGCCGTCTGGGCGGACGCATTGGTGAGAAGACTTGCCATGGAGATGTATGTCCCTTGACGCAAAACAGAAGGGGACATACCGGATTGAACACTACCGGCACGAGGGAAGCGGCATCATGCCTTCGTCCCGGGCCCAACAGGCAATCCGGAACGACCATCGTGCCGTCACCCTAGCGATGAGCCGTTGCGGAACCGTTACGCGGCTCCGACGGCAGCGGGGAAACCCGCGCGTCCACCGGCGTGGACGCGCGGGTTTCGATCAGTTGCGGAAGAGCGCCAGGATGTTCTGGCTGTTGCCGTTGGCGATCTGAAGCGCCTGGACGCCCAGCTGCTGCTGCACCTGGATGGCCTTGAGGCGGGTGGATTCCGCGTCGAGGTCGGCGTCCACCAGCTGACCGATGCCGCGGTCGAAGGCGTCCATCAGCGCCTTCACGAAGGTCTGCTGCAGCTGGATGCGCTTCTTGGCCGAACCGAGCTGGGTGGCCGCCGCCGTGATGGCGCCGAGCTGAAGCTCCACGATGGAGGTGGTCTCGGCCAGCGTCGTCATGTCGGCGGCGGAATCGGTCAGCGCCGTGATGTTGATGGTGGCCATCGACACGGTGGTGCCGCCGACCGTCACGTCCTTGTCCAGGATGCCGTCCGCACCAGGGGTGACGCTGGCGTCGTAGAGGCTGACGTCGGTGATGTCGACCGTGATGGTCTGCACCGACACCGCACCGGTGGAGGTGCGGATGAAGGACGACAGCACCTGCTTGTTGGCGCTGTAGCCCGCCGCGCTGCTGTCCACCGAGAGCCAGTTCTGGCCGTTGAACATGGCCGAGGTGGCGATGGTGGAGAGCTGGCCCTGGAGCTGGGTGATATCGGCCTGGATCTTGGAGCGGTCGATGCCCGGCTGCGCCGCGGCCACCAGCTTGGCCTTGATCTCCTTGACGATGTCCACGGTCGCGTTCAGCGCCGTGTACTGCACGTCGACGGTGGCGCCGCCGAGGCCGAGCGCGTCCTTGATGGCCCCGAGCGCCATGTTGTCGGACCGCATGGTGGTGGCGATCGACCAGTAGGCGGCGTTGTCGGCGGCGGTGTCGACCTTGAGGCCGGTGGAGATGCGGTTCTGCACCGTGTCCATCGAACGGGAGATGGCGGCGAGGTTCTGCAGCGCGGTTTGCGCGGAGGCATTGGTCAGCAGGCTGCCCATGGCAGGTTATCCTTGGCGAAGGGAAGATCGCATACCGGATTGCGGTGAGGTACCGGTCCGACGGTGCGGCGTCATGCCGACGGGAGCGCCGGTCGGCGCCTGCCCGTTCCGTCGGTGGGCCTGACCGCCGCCTTGAGGCGGCGGGCGGAAGGCCCGGGATCGTGGGACGGCCGGCCCGGTCGCTTGCGCGACCGTCGGCGTCAGCGCTCGGTGAACAGCGCCAGGAGCGTCTGCGGCGCTCCGTTGGCGATGGTCAGCGATTCCAGGGTCAGTTGCTGGCGGACCTGCAGCGCCTTCTGGCGCGTGGACTCCGCCTCCATGTCGGCGGCCACCAGGCCGGTCGTCACCTCGTCCAGCGTGGCCTTCAGGAAGTCGACGAAGGTGCTCTGCATGTCGACGCGCATCTCGGTGGATCCGAGGATGGACCCGGCCTCCGTGATGTCGACGAGCGTCGCCTCCACGATCGAGAGATAGTTGTCGAGGACCGCAAGGTCCGCCGGCGCGTCCGTGAACCCGCTGATGTCGAGGGTGGCGACGGCGGCCGTGTCGCCGATCGGCAGCGGATGGGTGCGCGGCCGGTCGAGAATCCCGAGGGCGGGGCCGCCCGGCGACTGCGGGTCGAACAGCTTCAGCTGGTCGAGGTCCACGGTCACGAACTGCAGCTCGAAGGCGCCCGTGACCGGATCCCGGCCGGTGCCGCTGAGGATGCGGCGGGTGCTGTCGAAGCCCGGCGCGCCGCTGTCCACCGACAGCCACGGGTCGCCGTCGGCGGCGACGGTTGCCGTGGCGGCGAGCTGCAGCTGCAACTGCGTGATGTCGCTCTGCACCCGCGCGCGGTCCACCCCGACGGTGCGGGCGATCATCAGCTTCCCCTTGATCTCGGTGAGAAGCTTGACGCTCGCGTCGAGGGCGATCGCCTGCGCGTCCACACGGGCGGCCGCCAGGCCGAGGGCGTCGGCGATCGACGACAGGGCACCGGTCTCGGCGCGCATGGTGGTGGCGATCGACCAGTAGCTCGCGTTGTCGGCCGCCGTCTCGATCGCGTAGCCGCTGGACGTCCGCCGGACCGACGCCTCCAGCGCCCGGTCGGTGCTGGCAAGCGTCTGAAGGGCGATCTGGGCGGCGGCGTTGGTCAGGAGGCTCGGCATTGGTCTGGTCCGTTCGTTGCCGGTCTGTCGCCGTAGGATGGGTGTGGCGCCGTCGCCGGCTCGTGTCTTGGTTGCCACCCTAGGCTGCCAGCCTTGCGTGAGGCTGGCGCTTCCTGGCGCGGCTGCCCATGGGCTACCAGTAGGAGCGCACCAACCCGGCGATAAGGATGTTCCACCCGTCGATCAGCACGAAGAAGAGCACCTTGAAGGGCAGCGCCACCACCGCGGGCGGCATCATCATCATGCCCATGGACATCACCATGGTGGCGACGATCAGGTCGATCACCAGGAAGGGCAGGGCGATGAGAAAGCCGATCTCGAAGCCGCGCCGGAGTTCCGACACCATGAAGGCCGGGATGAGCACGGTCAGCGACGGGTTGGCCTCGCTGCCGGGCGGTGGTCCCTCCACGCCGGGGCCGTATTGCAGGTCCTGGAAGAGCGCGAGGTCCTTCTCGCGCACGTGCGCCAGCATGAAGGCCCGGAAGGGATCGACGATCTTGCCGAACGCCTCCTCCTCGTCGATGCGGTTCTCCAGCAGCGGCTGCAACCCGTCCCGCCAGGCCGCCTGGAAGGTCGGCTGCATCACGTAGGCGGTCATGAAGAGGGCGAGGCTGATCAGGATCAGGTTCGACGGCGTGCTCGGCAGGCCGAGGCCGGAGCGCAGGAACGAGAAGGCGATCACGAAGCGGGTGAAGCTCGTCACCATGACGAGGATGCCGGGCGCCAGGGAGAGCACGGTGACGAGCGCCATCACCTGGACGAGCCGCCCGGCCACCGAGCCCTCGCCCGGCGGCAGCACGTCGGAGAGGTCGAACGCCTGGGCCGACGCCGTCGCGGCGGTGAGGCCGAGCATCGCGCCGGCGAGCCCGAGGGCGGCACCCGCGGCGGCGAGCCGGCGCGTCCAGAACCGGGCCGGCGCAGGGGCGGCGTCCGCCGGGACGGCGGCCGGCAACGGATTGCGGGGCATGGGATCGGTCCTCATTGGATCACCAGGGCATGCACGACCACCTCGCGCACCAGTCCGCCGGACTTGGCGGCCGCCCGGATCTCCAGGTCTTCCTTGAGACCGGCGAGGCCGACCGCGCCCTGGATGTCCTGCAGCGACAGGGTGCGCACGAAGGTCAGAAAGTCGCTTTCGATCACCGCCTGGGCGGCCGAACCGCTCTCCGGCGGCCCCTCCAGCAGCAGGCTGGTCTCCAGCCGGATCCAGGCGTTCTGGGGCGCCTTCAGGTTGGCGATGATGGGCTGCAGGCGGACCAGCCGGCTGTCCGTGCCGAAGGTCGTCGGCAGTTGGGTCTTCTCGCGCTCCTCGCGCTGCTGCTTGGCGAGTTCGGTCTTGGCGAACTCGATCAGGTAGAGGCTGGAGCCCACCCCGGCGCCTGCCGCCGAGAGCGACAGCACCACCAGCCAGACGACGGCCATCAGGCCCATGCCCTTGCCGTCCGATGCGCCGCTTGCCGTTGCCATGGGAGATGCCCTCAGTAGGGGGACAGGG
Organism: Mongoliimonas terrestris; assembly: GCF_001927285.1. GTDB lineage: Bacteria > Pseudomonadota > Alphaproteobacteria > Rhizobiales > Pleomorphomonadaceae > Chthonobacter > Chthonobacter terrestris. Next base: position 5,710 of record NZ_MSIG01000007.1, read on the forward strand.
TGTCGAAGATCTGCTGGCCGACCGCCGGCTGCTGCACCTCGCTCAGCCGGCCGCGGCCGCCGTAGGAGATGCGCGCCTCGGCGATCTTGTCGTAGGCGATGGTGTTGTCCGACTTGATGTCGCGGGCGCGCACGATGCCGGAGAGCTGGAGCACCCGCATCTCGGCGTTCACCCGCACCTCCTGCACGCCGGAGATCAAAAGGTTGTCCGCCGGCAGCACCTCCACAACCGTCGCCGCCATGGAGAGCTTGATCTCCTCGGACCGGTCCACCGAGCCCTTGCCGCGCGACCGGCTGCTGCCGCTGAGATTGACCTCGCCGTTGGCGCCCACCTCACCGATGTCGTTGCCGAACAGGAAGTCGAGGCCGAACTTGCTGTCGCCGCTGCGCTCCCGGTTGGAGGCGTTGTCCAGGGTGGCGCGGTCGTCGATGGAGATGTTCACCGTCACCACGTCGCCCACCTGGCGGGCGCGGCTGTCGGTGAAGAAGTCCTGGCCGCGCCGCGTCCAGAGGGAGTTGAACGAGCGCAGGCCCGCCGCCTCCACCGGGGCGGGCATGTCGTGGCGGGCAAGCGCGAAGCCGGTGCCGACCGGCGAGAGAGCCGGCTCCTTGCCGATCTGCCGGTCCGTCTGGCAGCCGGCGAGCGCCAGGCTCGCCGCGAGCGCGAGGCCGGGGCCGAGGGGGCGGCTCACGAGTTGTTCTCCCGGGCCCGGTCGTCCTCGCGCCGGAGCTTGGCGACCGCGGTCGCCAACACGCCGGCGCGCGTCGTGTCCATCTCGTTCATGATCGGCCCCACCGCGCGCGGCGGCAGCTTCATCAGGATGGCGACGGCCAGGTCGTTGCCGAGGGTGGAGAGTTGGGCGGCGGCGGCGTCCGGCCGCATCCGGCTGTAGATCGCCACCAGCTTCTCGTCGGCGCGGCCGAGGAGTTCGTGCCGCTTGGCGAGCCAGCCCCTGGCCTCGTCGGTGGCGGCCTTGAGGGCGGTGATGCGCGCCTCGATGCGCTGCTCGGCGAGGATCAGCCGGCGGATCTGGAGCTCCCGGCGGATGTCGTCGGCGCCGCGGCCGTTGCGCAGGCAGAAGTCGCGCGCTTCCACGGCGCCCGCCTCGTCGGCCGCAAGGGTCGGCGCGGCCCCGCCGAGGCCAGCGCCGACGAACACCGCGAGCGCCACGCCGGCGGCGCGGATGGTTGGCCCGCGGCCGGCGGGCCGGCGGTCGGCTCTCTTCTGTCGCATGGGTCAAGGGCTCCGGTTGGGAAGGGCGCCTGCGCGAGGGGCATGGGGTCGCCCGCGTTCGGTCACTGCACCACCAGGTCCGCCTGGAGGGCGCCGGCCGACTTGATGGCCTGGAGGATGGCGATGATGCCGTTCGGCTTCAGACCGATGCGGTTGAGGCCGGAGACGAGGGTGCGCAGGTCGGTGCCGTTGACGAAGGCGATCTGGCCCCCGGCCTCGTCCACGTCCACGAAGGTGCGCGGCACCACTTCGGTCACCCCGTCGCTGAACGGCGCCGGCTGGGACACCATGGGCGTCTCCGTCACCCGCACGGTGAGCGCCCCGTGCGTCACCGCCACCGGCGACACCTGCACGTTGGCGCCGATCACCACCGTCCCCGTTCGCTCGTCGATGACGATGCGGGCCGGCGTGTCGGCGTCCACCTGCAGAAGTTCGATCTCCGCCACGAAGCGGCTCGCCGAAACGCCCGGCGGGATCTGCAGCGCCACCGAGCGGAGGTCGCGGTCGATGGCCATGTTGCCGCCGTAGACCCGCCGGGTGTGGAGGTTGATGGCGTCGGCGATGCGGGCCGCGGTGGCGAAGTCCGGGTTGCGCAGCTCCAGCGTCAGCGCCGGCAGGTCGAGGAAACGGTCCGGCACGGATCGCTCCACGATCGCCCCGTTGGCCACCCGGCCGCTCGTCGCCACCCCTTGCGACACGGTCTCCGCCTCGCCCTCGGCGACGAAGCCGCCGACCGCGACGGGGCCCTGGGCCATGGCGTAGACCTGGTCGTCGAGACCGACGAGGGGCGTCGCGATCAGGGTGCCGCCCTGCAGCGACGAGGCGTCGCCGAGGGAGGAGACCGACACGTCCACCCGGGTGCCCGGGCCGGCGAAGGCCGGCAGTTCGGCCGTCACGGTGACGGCCGCCACGTTCTTCGTCCGCAGCTGCGCGTCGCGCACGTTGACGCCCATGCGGTCCAGCATGGACTGCAGCGCCTGGCCGGCGAACGGCACGTTGCGGATGCCGTCGCCGGTGCCCTTCAGGCCGACCACCAGGCCGAAGCCGACGAGCTGGTTGGAGCGGACGCCCTGCACCTGGGTGATGTCCTTGATGCGGGAGGCGTCCGCCGGTCCGGTCGCCACGAGGCCGAGGAGGAGGGCGAGGGCGGCGCGCATCAGTTGATGCCGATCCGCACGATGCCGTCCTGGCCGACCGTGCCGCTCACCACCACGCCGCTGTCGAGGTTGCGCACCCGGATCATGTCACCGGCCGCGCCGCTCTCCAGGCTCTGGGCCGGGGTGGAGATCTGCAGGCCGCCGTCGACCAGGACCACGGTCACGGTGGCGCCGCGTGCGATCACCGTGGCGGCGGCGGTGGAGCGCATCGGGATCGGCCGGTTCGGCAGGAGCATCCGCTTGGCCGCCCGGCCGACCACGTCGTCGGGCGAGCGGGCGACCGGGTCCCGCTCGGCCACCAGGGCGGCGAACAGGCCGTTGTCCAGCATGTCCTCGGTGATCACCTCGCCCGGATAGATGACGAGGCGGGGCACCGGCAGGGTGAGCGGCTCGTCGGCGAGCGCCGGCACGCCCAGCATCAGCAGCGTCGCGGCGCCGCGCACCGCGGTGTTCAACAGGCCGATCATCGGCGTTTCTCCTCCGGCGGTCAGCGCAGACCCTTGCTGACGACCCCGGCCATTTCGTCGGATGCCTGGATCACCTTCGAGTTCATCTCGTAGGCGCGCTGGGCGGCGATGAGTTCGGTGATCTCCTTCACCGGGTCGACATTGGAGGCCTCCTTGAAGCCCTGGCGCACCCGTCCGAAGCCGGGGTCGCCGCCGAAGCCCGCGATGGGCGCGCCGGAGGCGCCGGTCTCGCGGAAGAGATTGCCGCCGAGGGCCTCCAGGCCCGTGTCGTTGATGAAGACCGCGAGGTTGAACTGGCCGAGCTCCAGCGGCACCCGGCCGTCGCCGTAGCGGGCGAACACGCGGCCGGTCTCGTTCACGGTCACGCCCACCGCGTCGGGCGGCACCGTGATGGCCGGGTCCACCACATAGCCGTCCGCGGTCACCACCTGGCCGGCGTCGTTGGTGTTGAAGGTGCCGGCGCGGCTGTAGAGCATCTCCGCGTTGGGGCCGACCACCTGGAACCAGCCGCGCCCGTCGAGGGCAAGGTCCAGCGGGTTGTCGGTCTGGGCGAGCGAGCCTTGCCGGTGCAAGGTGCGGATCGCCACCGTGCGGGTGCCGAGGCCGATCTGCGCGCCCTCCGGCACCTCCCCCTCGGCGCCCCCGTTCGGCACGCCCTGGAGGCGTTCGGTCTGGTAGATCAGGTCGGAGAACTCCGCCTGCGCCCGCTTGAAGGCGGTGGTGTTGATGTTGGCGATGTTGTTGGCGATGACCTCGACGTTGGTCTGCTGGGCCGCCATGCCCGTCGCCGCGATGGCCAGGGATCTCATCGGTCAAGGCTCCTCAGATCGGCATCCGGGTGATGTCCTGGTAGGCGGCGATCGCCCGGTCGCGCACGGCGACGCCGGTCTGGAGGGTGAGTTCGGCGGCCATCACGGCCTGCGTCACCTCCTGGGCCGAGGCCTTGCCGTTGAGACCGGCGAGGCTGACGCTCTCGGCGGTGCGCAGCTGGTCGTAGGCCGCGCTCGCCACCTCGCGGAACACCTCGCCGAAGCTGGCCTGCGGCGCGCCCGGTGTCTGCACGGGGGCCGCCTGGCCCACGGTGCCGGACAGCTGGCGGAATACCTTCATCACGGATTCGATCATGATCCACTCCTCATGAGGTCGATGATGCGCATCGTCATCGTGCGCGCCTGTTTCATGACCTCCAGATTGGCCTCGAAGGTGCGGTTGGCCTCGCGCATGTCGGCGAGCTCCAACAGCGGGTTGACGTTGGGAAGCTTGACGTAGCCGTCCGTGTCGGCGGCCGGGTGTCCGGGGTTGTGCACCCGCTGGAACGGCTCCGGGTCGCGGCCGATGTCGCCGACCCGGACGAGGTTCGCCTGGACGAGGCGGTCGAACTCGTTGGTGAACGAGATCATCTTGCGCCGGTAGGGGTCGCTGCCGGGGGTCGTGCCGGTCGACTGGGCGTTGGCGAGGTTCTCCGAAACCACGCGCAGGCGCGTCGACTGCGCCCGAAGCCCGTGGGCGGCGATCTGCATGGTGGCGTTGAGCGGATCCTGCATCGGTCAGCCTCGGGTGGTCATGAGCAGCATGCGGTGGAAGGTGCGCATCGACGCGGTGGCGAGGTTCTGCTCCTCGGCGACCCGGGCCTGCTTGATCATCTCCTGCTCCAGCGAGACCGAGTTGCCCGACGCCGACACCGCCCAGGCGCTCGTGTCGGCGCTCACGTCCTCCTCCACGCCGGACCGGCCGCCGGTCATGTGGAGCGGCCGGGTCACGGCCATCTTCAGCCGGTAGCGCCGCAACTCCTCGCTGAAGGGCTCGATCTCCAGGGCGCGGAAGCCCGGCGTGTTGGCGTTCGCCACGTTCTCGGCGACCGCCGCCTGGCGGGTGGAGAGCCACGAGAGCTTCTCGAACCCGAGCTTGAAGAGAAATATGGGCTCCATCGCCTCGCCTCACCGGTCTCATCTGCGGGCACTATGGCGGCACCACCTTGTCCGAGGCTGGCCCGCCCGCTCCCCCGGCCATCCCCTGGTTTGCCCGCGCCTTTGACCCAACCGGCCCGAGCACCGGCACGGCCGGCGGCGCTCAGGTGAGCGCGGCCGCGAGCTCCCGGTAGGCGTCCGTCGAGGGCGGGTCCGACGGGGCCGGATTGAGCGCGTCGTAGAGGCGCGGCACCAAGGCCAGGGCCTGGTCGAGGTCCGGATCGTTGCCGGGCGTATAAGCCCCCATGGCGCGGAGGTCGCGGCTGTCCTCGTAGCGGGCGATCAGGCCGCGCAGGCGCGTGGCGAGCTTCTGCTCGTCCACCGTGCGGGCCTTGGCCGAAAGGCGCGACACCGACTTCAGCACGTTCACGGCCGGAAACCGGCCGGCCTCGGCGATCGCCCGGTCGAGCACGATGTGGCCGTCGAGAATGCCCCGGATGGCGTCCGCGACCGGGTCGTTGTGGTCGTCGCCGTCGACCAGCACCGAGATCACCGCCGTGATCGAGCCCGCGCCCGGACCGCCCGGGCCGGCCCGCTCCATCAGGAGGGGCAGTTCGGTGAAGACGCTCGGCGGATAGCCCCGGCTCACCGGCGGCTCGCCGGCGGCGAGCGCCACGTCGCGGGCGGCGTGGGCGAAGCGGGTGGCGCTGTCGACGACGAGGAGCACCCGCTCGCCCCGGTCGCGGAAGTATTCCGCCACCGTCATGGCGGTGGCGGCGGCGAGCCGGCGGCGCATGGGGCTCTCGTCCGCCGTGGAGACGATCGCCACGGCCCGGTCGCGGTTCAAGGCGAGCGCGTCCTCCACGAACTCGCGCACCTCCCGGCCGCGCTCGCCGACGAGGGCCACCACGATGGTGTCGAACGAGGCGGCCGCCGCCAGCATGGACAGGAGCGTCGTCTTGCCGACGCCGGAGCCGGCGAAGACGCCGATCCGCTGGCCGGCGCAGAGCGGCGTGAAGAGGTCGATCACCCGAAGGCCCGTCCGGACCGGCTCCTGCACCCGCTCGCGGTGCACCGCGGCCGGCGGGGCTGCTCGCAGCGCGCGGGCTTCGGCGCCGACGGAGAGCGGCCCGAGGCCGTCCAGCGGCGCCGCGAAGACGTCGAGGATGCGGCCGCGCCAGGACGGGTCGGGGTGGATCCGAAGGTCGCCCAGCCGGTGGACCGGGTCGCCGATGCGCACGTCGATGCGGGTGTCGAACGGCTTGACCACCGCCACGCCCGCGTCGATCCGCACCACCTCGCCGGCGGCCACGCGGTCGCCGATCGCGCAGCCGAGCCGCTCCTGCAGCCGCACGAAGCGGGAGACGCCCGCCACCGTGAACGAGGACGGGCGCACGTCCACCACCCGCCCGGAGATCGAGAGCGCGGGTTCCGCCGCCATGGCTGTCATGGCGTCGGCGAGGCGGCCGAGGTGGCCGGCCGGCGCGCCGGTCACGAGGCGGCGCCCAGTTCACGTACCACGCGGCCCTGGGTGGACTCGGCGGTTTCCAGCGCCGAGGCGGCGGCCTCGAAGGCGCGCTGGACCATGATCAGACGGGTCATCTCCAGCACGGGCGAGACGTTGGAGGTCTCCACGAAGCCCTGGTGCACGCTGATGCCGGCGAAATCCGTCACCGGCTGTCCGGGCTGGTCGGACACCACCGCGGAATTCTCCGACCGGGTCAGCACCGCGTCCGCCGGTAGTTGGAAGAGGCCGATGGACCCGGTGCGCTGCCCGGCCTGGAGGATCTGCCCCTGGCTGCCGATGGTCGGCGGCCCGCCCGCCGGGTCGATCTCGATCCGCTGGCCGCCGGCGTCCACCACCGGATGGCCGAGCAGCGTCACCAGGCCGCCGGCGGCGTCCAGCTTGAAGCGGCCGTCGCGGGTGTAGACGAGACCGTTCGGCGTCTGGACCCCGAGCCAGGCGTTGCCCGTGATGGCCACGTCCAGTTCGTTGCCGGTCGGGTTGAGGCCCCCTTCGGCGCGATCGATGAAGATGTCGCCCTCGCTCACATAGTCGACCTGATTGTCGCCCTGGCCTTTGAGGACGGCCTCGAAGCGCACGGCGTCGGACTTGAAGCCGACCGTGTTGATGTTGGCCATGTTGTTGGCGATGGTGACCATGCGCCGCTCCAGGGCCATCTGGCCGGAGAGCGCGATATAGCTTGCGACCGACATGGGTCAGCGTCCTCCAAGGCGCAGCGATTGCAGGGAGAGCAGGAGGCTCTCCGTCGCGGCGCCGGTTTCGTTGGTGAAGAGCGCCAGGGCCGGGCTCGTCGGGCCGCTGGACGCGCCGGCGTCGCTGACGCTCCACCGCGCGACGAAGCGGTTGACGAAGGCGTCGAGCGCCCGCGTGTCGCGCTGCAGGGTCGCCGGGTCGAACTTGCCGGCGAGCGCGCGCACCTGGCCGTCGAGACTGCTGCGGGCGGTGTCGGCGGAAAGCCCGACGGCCGTGCGGACCACCGTGGCGAGCGCCGGCTCGGCCAGGAACTTCATGATGTTGTTGGCCTTCACGGCCTCGTCGGTGAGCCCGGTGGCGGTCGTCGGCAGGGCCATGGTGGCGATGCTGCGCCGGAAGTTGAGCGCCAGGCGCACGCCCTCGTCCTCGTCGCCGGCGTTGATTTCCATCACCTGCCGCTTGTAGGCATCCACCACCGGGCCGCGCACGGTGGAGAGCCGGGTGGCGTCCTCGCCGAGTTCGCGAAAATTGAAAGCGGTGGCAAGGGCCCGGAACCGCTCGTCCGAAAGGCGCCGGGCGAAGCTCGCCGGGTCCGCGAGGTCGCTCTGCAACACTTTGCGGATGATGCCCTTGGAGCCGATCATGTCCTCCAGGCCGAAGGCCCGCATGGCGTAGTTGAAGACCCGGCCGCTCTTCAGGAAGTCCTCGATGGAGCCGATCTTGTCCACGTTGGCGAGGTAGAAGGCGGTCTCCCGCTGGACCTTCGGGTTCATCTCGGTGCGCCGATCCACGGCGAGCGCGACATTCGGCGCCGGCGGCGCCTGCCGCTCCACCGCCGCCCGATAGCGCGAGAGCACCGCCTGGCTGACGCTCGTGTTGACCAGCGTGTAGCCCTTGAACACCGGGAAATCGAGGGCGGCCGAAAGCGCCAGGTAACGCTGGTCGTCGATCGTCTGGGCGGCCGACGGCTTGTTTTCGTCGAGCGCCCGCGGGCCCTCGGTGAGCACCCGGCGAAGGAGGCCCTTCGCCCCCGCGGCGTGCTCCAGATCGAACGCCTTCAGCACGATCCCGAGCATCCGCTCGTCGGCCAGGAGCGCGTCGACGCTGGTGATCGAGGCCGCCCGCTGCTTGTAGTAGGCGGTCTCGGCGCCGATCTGGCGGGCCTTGTCCTCGGCGGACGGCGCGGTGGCGGCGGCCGCCTGCCGCTCGGCCTGCCGGTCCAGGTCGCGGACGATCATCCGGTAGCGAAAGCTCGTATCCACCATGGCGCACCTCCGGGCCGGGGTGCCGGACCGGGCGAGGTCGCCAGGTCGATCGGACGTCGCTCCCCGATGACTGGCCGGGCGCGCCCGACCGGTCGTACCGATCCGGCCGGCGTCGGCCCGTCCAGCGGCAGGAGCTTGCCCCGCGAGCCTTGCGCCGGGCTTTCCGGGCTGCCGCTACCGGCGACGGTCGATCCCTCCGGGCGTGGGGGGCGTCGCGGGTGGGCGCGCGACGTCTCGTGGAGACACGAAGTCCCGCGGCTGCCGGGCCCCGGCCGGGCGTCAAGGCCCGCGCAAGCCAGCGCGCCTAGGGTCCCGTCCAAACGCCCTCCGCCCCGTGCGGCGGATTTCCGGAGGATCCGGCGTGAGCATCATCATCGGACTTGTCGTGTCGCTCGCTTCGCTGATCGGCGGATTCATGGCCATGGGCGGCCATGTGGAAGTGCTGATCCAGCCGTTCGAACTTCTCATCCTCGGCGGTGTCGCCAGCGGCATCTTCATCATGGCCAACTCCATGAAGACCATCAAGGACACCATGGTCGGCCTCGGCCAGGCCTTCTCCAACGCCGCGCCCAAGCAGGACTACTACCTGGCCCTGTTCGCGCTGCTCTTCACCTTGATGCGCGAGATGAAGTCGAAGGGGCGCAACGAGATCGAAAAGCACATCGAGAACCCGACGGACTCGGACATCTTCAAGGCGCATCCGAAGATCATGAAGGACAGGGAGATGGTCGTCTTCATCTGCGACTACTTCCGCCTGATCACGATCGGCAACGTGCGGCCGTTCGAGATCGAAGCGCTGATGGACGAGGACATCGCCAGCGTCACGCGCGACCAGATGAAGCCCTACCAGGCGCTTTCCTCCATCGCGGACGGCCTGCCGGCCCTCGGGATCGTGGCGGCGGTGCTCGGCGTCATCAAGGCCATGGGCGCCATCGACCAGTCGCCGGAGGTGCTCGGCTCGCTGATTGCCGCGGCCCTCGTCGGCACCTTCCTCGGCATCTTCCTCAGCTATTCGCTGGTCGCGCCTTTGGCGTTCAAGATCAAGTATGTCCGCGAAAAGAACATCCGCCGCTTCGCCATCGTCAAGCAGACGCTGATCGCCTTCATGAACGGCGCCGCGCCGCAGACGGCCCTCGAATACGGCCGCAAGATGATCTCCACGTCCGAGCGCCCGACCATCGACGACGTGGAGGAGAAGTCCGTCAACGCCAGCTTCGAAAACCCGGCCGTCCTGGCCGAGGCCGCCTGACAGGAGAGACCCCATGTCGAGCAGTTCCTTGAGCGGCCAGGAGCGGTTGCTGGACGCCGGCGGCGTCTCGGTCGACCGCCTGCCGATGCTGAACGTGATCTTCGACCGGCTGGCCAGCCAGTTCGCCGAAAGCCTGCGCCAGCTGTCCGCCACGCCGCCCTACATCTCGGTCAGCATCATCCGCAACGACCGGATCGGCGACACGCTGGAGACCTACGAATCCACCGCCATCGTGGCGGTGATCTACTCGCCCGAGCTCGACGCCCGGCTGCTGCTCGGCTTCGACCGCGACTTCCTCTTCAGCATGGTGGACGTGCTCCTCGGCGCCGACGGCACCGAGCCGCCGCACGAGGAGGACCGCGCCTTCTCCAACATCGAGATGCGGCTCGCCCGCATGCTGTTCGACGAGGGCGCGCAGGCCATGCAGGTGGCGTTCGGCGCCATCATGGCGGTCACCTTCAAGGTGGAGCGGATCGAGACCCGCATGGACTTCGCCGTCCTCGGCCGGCGCAACAACCCGGCCGTGGTGGCGAGCCTCCTCCTCCAAGCCCTCGGCCGCGGCGGCGAGCTCTTCGTGCTCATCCCGCAGTCGGTGCTGACGCCCTTCCGCCACATGCTGGCCCGGGTGGCCTCCGGCGAATCCTCCAACGGCGACCAGAAGTGGTCGCGCCAGCTGCAGACCGAGGTGCAGCGCTCCGCGGTCCGGCTGGACGCCATCCTGGACGAGCGCATGATGACGCTCGCCGACGTGGCCCGCTTCAAGGTGGGGGACGTGATCGAGCTGAGCGCGACGCCGCGCTCCATGGTCCGCATCGACTGCAACCGCCAGTCCCTGTTCCAGTGCCAGCTCGGCCAGTCGGACGGCATGTACACGCTGCAGATCGAGAACGTGGTCACGCCGGACGGCATGTCCGTCCAGGACGTGGCGCTCGGCACGGCCTGACGACCCCGCCCTCCCGGTCCCGCCTTCCTGTCCCGAAGACAGGGGCCGGCTCCGATCCGCATCGCCCCTTCCGGTCCGGCCGACGCCGACCCAACGCTTGCAGGTGAACGATGAAGACTCCCAGCCGCTCCAGCCGGACCAAGGCCGAGCCCGCCGCCGCCGACGGTTCGACGCTGCTCCTGGAGGACGGCGAGCGCCTCGACCAGCATCTCGGCACCGTTCTCGGCATCCCGGTTGAGATCCAGGTGATGCTGGGCTCCGCTACCATGCCGGTGGCGCAGCTCATGAAGCTCAGCCGCGGCGCCGTCATCCCGCTCAACCACCGCATCGGCGAACTGGTCGACATCCTGGTCAACGGCCGGGTGGTGGCCCGCGGCGAGATCGTGGTCGTCGACGACGACAGCTCGCGCTTCGGCGTGTCGCTGACCGAGATCGTGTCGCAGACCGGCCCGGCCGGCACCCTCTGACCGGAGACCCGCCATGTCGGCCACCGCCGCGCTCTCGCCGATCCGCCAGCACCGCCTCGCCGGCCCCGACAAGGTGGCGGCCCTTCTCCTCGCCATCAGCCCGGCGTCGGCGGCCCGCCTCCTCAAGCGGTTCGAGCGGGAGGACATCCTGAAGATCTCCCGCTCGGCCACCGAGCTCGGCAACGTGCCGCCGCACGAGCTCGACAAGGTGATCGACGAATTCCTCGATCGCTTCTCCGACGGCGTCAGCCTGATGGGCAGCATCGACGGGGTGGAGAAGATGCTGAAGGGCGTCCTTGGCGAGGAGGATCTCAACGAAATCATGTCCGACGTCATGGGCAACTCCAACCGCAGCATCTGGGACCGGATCTCGGCGATCTCCGAGCAGGTGCTGGCCAACTACCTCAACAAGGAACACCCGCAGACCGCCGCCTTCATCCTGTCCAAGATCCTGCCGTCCACCTCGGCGCGCATCATGGGCCTGATGACGACGGAGCGGCGCAACGCCCTCACCCGGCGCATCATCAGCCTGAAGCCCATCGTGGAATCGGTGGTGCGGCAGGTGGAGGTGACGCTGCACGAGGACTTCCTCCTCAACTTCGCCCGCACCAGCGGCTCCGACACCCACGCCCGCATGGCCGACATCCTCAACAAGATGGAGCGCACCCACATGGAGGAGGCGCTCGGCGCGCTCGCGGACGTGCGGCCGAAGTCCGCCGAAGTGCTGAAGGGCCTGCTCTTCACCTTCGACGACATCATCAAGCTCAACCCGCGGTCGCTGATGATGGTGTTCGACCAGGTGCCGTCCGACCGGGTGGTGCTCGCCCTCAAGGGCACGCACGAGGCCTTCCGGGAGGTTATCCTCGGCGCCCTCACGGCGCGAACCCGCCGTCTGGTCCAGTCGGAGCTCGCCGTCGGGGCGCCGTCGACCCAGAAGGAGGTGCTCGACGCCCGCCGCGCCATCACGGACCTTGCCCTCGACCTCGGCGCCAAGGGGGTCATCGACCTCAACGCCGAGGAGGAGGCCGGCGCCACCTTCTACTGAGGCGGCCCGCTCGGCGCCAGCGTGAGGCCGGCCGGAAGGGGAGGGCGCATCGGTGGCCGAGAGCCAGGATCGGGACAGCAAGACCGAGGAGCCGACCGAGAAGCGCATCGCCGACGCGGTGGAGAAGGGCGACGTGCCGGTTTCCAAGGAGGCGGCGGTGCTCGCCACCCTGGCCGGCACCACCCTCTACCTCAGCCTGGTGCTGCCGGGCCTTGCCCCCGCCCTGGCCGAGGCGCTGACGGACGCCTTCTCGGCGGCGGCCCTGCGGCCGCTCGGCAACGGGGCGGACACGGTGGCGGCCCTCAAGGCCATCCTCGTCCCGGTCGCCGTCGCGATCGGGCCGCTGTTCGCCATCCTGGCGGTCGCCGGCATCGCGGCGAGCGTCGCCCAGAACCCGCCGCGCATCGTCGGCGAGCGGGTGCGTCCCAAGCGCGACCGCGTGTCGCCCGTCGCCGGCTGGCGCCGCCTGTTCGGCCGCCACGGGCTGATGGAGTTCGGCATCACCCTCCTCAAGGTCGTCACCGTGGCCTCCGTCACGGCGGCGCAGCTTGCCACCGATCACGACAGGATCGTCAGGACCATGCGGACCGACCCCGGTGAGCTGCCCGAATTGATCCTCGTCATCTCCGTCCGCCTGCTCGGCGTGGTGACGGCGGTCACCGTGGTCATCATGGCGATCGACCTCATCCGCTCGCGCATGGCGTGGCGGTCGAACCTGATGATGAGCCGCCAGGATCTCAAGGACGAGTTCAAGCAGGCCGAGGGCGACCCGATCCTGAAGGCGCGGCAGCGATCGCTCGCCCGCGACCGGTCGCGCCGGCGCATGATGGATCAGGTGCCGCGCGCCACCGTGGTGATCACCAACCCCACCCACTACGCGGTGGCCCTCCGCTACCTGCAGGAGGAGGGCGGCGCACCCCTGGTGCTTGCCAAGGGCCAGGACCTGATCGCCCTGAAGATCCGCTCCATCGCCGAGGCGAACGGGATCCCGATCGTGGAGAACGTCGCGCTCGCCCGGTCGCTCCACAAGGGCACCGAGATCGACCAGATGATCCCGCCCGCCTTCTACCGGGCCGTGGCGGAGGTCATCTACCACGTGCACTGCCGGAACGGCGCGTGACCCGGCCCACCCAAGAGACTGCCGCAGCATGCCAACCGACGTCCGACCCGATCCCCCGCCGCACCCCGGCGCCGTTCCGCTCTCCCTGTTCGAACGCCACCTGGCCGAACACATGGTCGGTGTTCTCGCCGAGCTTCGCCGGGTCGACGCCGACGCCCTCGCCGAACTGGTGCTCGCCCAGTCCCATTCCAACATCGAGGATCTGATCGTCTCGTCGGCGGAGCTCTTCTTCCGCGCGCGTGCCGTCGCCTATGCGTGGTCCTGCGCGCTGGAGATCGCCTGGGGCCGGACGCCGGTGATGCACTTCGACCTGGAGTTCCAGCGCGACGGCGTCTTCCTGGCCTTCCGGGCGAGCCTCGGCACGTTCGACGCCGGCGTCTCCGTCCGGGCGCTGATGTTCGACACCGAGCACGCCGTCGGCGGCCCCGCCCAGGTGGACCGCTTCGTCCGCGCCCTGAAGGCCGCCCGGCGGCCGACGCCGGTCGCCTGATCGGCCCCTCGTTCCACCCCCCATCGCCCCTATCCCGCATCCCGCCCGACGCGCCGGCCCTGCGCCGCCGCTTTGGCGTGTCCGTTCGCCGCCCGCCGCCGCGGCCGGTGATCTGGTCCGGCCCGGCCCTCGGCACGGCCGGGGAAAAGCCTCGCACAAGCTCGCTGGGGCGTGATGGGCCCAGCAGCAGATCGGAGCAGTCCATGAGCCTCAACAGCGTCCTCCGCACCGGCGTGTCCGGCATGAATGCCCAGGCCAACAAGCTCGGCACCGTCGCCGACAACATCGCCAACACCAGCACCACCGGCTACAAGCGCTCGTCGGTGGAGTTCTCCTCCCTAGTGCTCGGCTCCGCCGGCGGCGACTACGACAGCGGCGCGGTCCAGACCAGCGTCATCCGGGCGGTGGACACCGCCGGATCCATGCGCTTCACCAAGTCCACCACCGACCTTGCCATCGACGGCGCCGGCTTCTTCATCGTCGCCGACGACGCCGGCACCGCCTATCTGACCCGCGCCGGCTCCTTCGTGCCGAACGCCAGCGGCGAGCTCGTCAACGCCGCCGGCTACAAGCTGCTCGGCGCGCCGCCGAACGGCGCGACCGCGGCCAACAGCGCGGCGGGCCTCGTCCCGGTGGCGGTCACCGAGGTGAATCTCTCCGCCGTGCCGACCACCACCGCCACCCTGTCGGCGAACCTTGCCTCCGCCGCCGCCATCGAGGCGGTCCCGGCCGGGTCGAACCTGGCCACCTCCACCTTCTCGTCGAAGACTTCGCTGGCCGTCTACGACCTTCTCGGCGCGCCGAAGACCCTCGACGTCTTCTACACCAAGACGGCGGCCAGCACCTGGGAGGTGGCCGTCTTCGACGCCGCCGACCGGCCGGCGACCGGCACCTTCCCCTATGCGTCGCCGGCGCTCCAGACCGGCACCCTCACGTTCGACGCCAACGGCGCCCTCACGGCGGGCGGCACGCTTTCCGTACCGGTGCCGGACGGCAACACCGCCACCCTGGACCTCACCTCCACCACCCAGCTCGCCGCCGCGTTCGAGGTCCGCCGGGCCGTCGCCGACGGCAGCGCGCCGGCCAAGCTCCGCGAGACCAAGATCGCCCCCGACGGCACTCTCACCGCCATCTATGACAGCGGCGCCGTGCGGGAGCTGTTCCAGATCGCCCTCGCCAAGGTGGCGGCGCCCAGCAAGCTCACCGCCCTCAGCGGCAACGTCTACGCGCTCAACCAGGAGAGCGGCGCTCTCCAGGTGGGTACGGCCGGAACGTCCGGCCTCGGCACCATCGCGTCCGGCGCCCTGGAGCAGTCCAACGTGGACCTTGCCAGCGAGCTCACCGAGATGATCGAGGCCCAGCGCAGCTACACGGCCAACTCCAAGGTGTTCCAGACCGGCGCCGAGATCCTCACCGAACTCGTCAACCTGAAGCGCTGAGCGATCGGATCCGACGATGAGCCTCTCCAGCGCCTTCAAGGTCGCCACGTCCGCCCTCCTCGCCCGGCAGACGGAAGTCTCGGTCAACGCGCGCAACATCGCCGGCGCCAACCAGCCCGGCTTCTCGCGCAAGACCGTCCTTCTCTCCAACCCGATGTCTGGCCGCGAGACCAGCGGGGTGCGGGTGGACGGCATCGTGAGAGCGCAGGACGCGGCGCTCTTCAACGATCTCACGATCGCCACCGCGGCCGACGCCGCCGCCAAGGCCGTCGACGAGAGCATGACCGTCCTCAAGCAGACCGTCGGCGAGGCGGAGGACCGCATCTCGCCCGCCGCCCGGCTCGCCGACCTCACCGCCGCCCTGCAGCTCCAGGCCGCCCGCCCGTCCGACACGGCGAGCGCCCGCGACACGCTGGAGAAGGCGCGCGCCCTCGTCCGCACCATCAACCAGGCATCCACCACGGTCGACCGTCTGCGCGCCGACACCGACGCGGCGCTCGGGGCCTCGGTCGACCGGGTCAACAGCCTCCTCGCCGACTTTGGCCGGCGCAACACCGAGGTGGTGCAGGGCACCCTCGTCGGCGCCGACACCACGGACGCGGAGGACGCCCGCGACGCGGTGCTCCTGTCGCTCTCCGAGGAGATCGGCGTCCGGGTGCTGCGGCGGGAGAACAACGACCTCGTCCTGTTCGCCGACAGCGGCGCCATGCTGTTCGAGACCTACCCGCGCACCGTCACCATGACGCGGACCGCCACCTACGTGCCCGGCATGGCCGGCGCGGCGGTCACCGTGGACGGGGTCGCGGTCACGGGCGACGGGGCGAAGACGCTTCTGTCCGGCGGCCGCATCGCCGGGCTCGCGGCGATCCGCGACCAGGTGGCGCCCGCCTTCCAGGCGCACCTCGACGAGATCGCCCGCGGCCTCGTCGACACCTTCCGCGAGACCGCCACGGCCCTGCCGGATCAGGCCGGCCTCTTCACCTGGTCGGGCGGTCCCGGCGTGCCCGCCGCCGGCGTCCGCCAGGTCGGGCTTGCCGGCGACCTCCGGCTCAACCCGGCGGCCGATCCCGCCGCCGGCGGTTCGGTCGAGATGATCCGCGACGGCGGCATGGCGGGCGCCGCCTATGTGCTCAACACGGCCGCCGAGGCCGGCTACACCGACCGGCTCCACCATCTGGTGGACGAGATCGGCACGAGCCGTGCCTTCGATCCGGCGGCCGTGGAGGTGGCGAGCAGTTCGGTCAAGGGGCTCACCGCCGCCACCGTGTCGTGGCTGGAGGCCCGCCGCAAGGTGGGCGCCGCGGCCGCCGAGCAGGGCGCCGTGGTTCTTTCCCGCACCACCCAGGCGCTCTCCAACCGCACCGGGGTGAACCTCGACGAGGAACTCCAGCGCATGCTGGAGATCGAGCACGCCTACGGGGCGTCCGCCAAGCTGCTCGGCGCCGTCGACCGCCTCTTTGACGATCTCCTGGCAACCGTACGGTGATCCATGGCCACTCCGTCCATTTCCAACCGCTCCATGTCCGAGGCGATGCGCCTCTCCATCGCCCAGCAGACCCGCTCGCTCAACGAGCTGAAGTCCGAGATGACGACCGGCCGGGTGTTCGACCCCGGCCTGTCGCTCGGCCATCAGGCCGGCGAATCCGTGTCCCTGCGTCACGCCACGTCCATGCTCGAGGGGCAGCAGACCACCACCCGGCTCGCCACCTCGCGCATCGCCCTCGCGCAGGTCGGCCTGAAGACGGTGCTTGACGGCGCCCGCGAGTTCCAGTCGGCGCTGCTCGCCCTTCGGGGTGGCGGCGGCGGCCGGGCGGAGCTTGCCGGCGAGGCGAAGATCCGCCTGGACGACCTGGTCGCGCGCCTCAACCAGACGTTCGACGGCGACTATCTCTTCGCCGGCATCGACACCGGCACGGCCCCCATGGCCGCCTACCACGGCACGCCGGTGCCGGCGCCCCAGCAGGCGGTGCTCAACGCCTTCGGCACCGCCTTCCCGGGCGGGCCCGGCGGCGCCGCGGCCCAGGCGGCGGACGGGGCCACGATGACGGCCTTCATCGACGGGGCCTACACGAGCCTCTTCGACGACGCCGGCTGGAAGGCGAACTGGTCGTCCGCCTCCGACACGGCGCCGATCGTCCGGGTCACCCAGGATCTTTCCGTCGCGACGTCGGTCTCGGCCAACAGCCAGGCTGTGCGCGACCTCGTCGCCGCCTACGCCATGGTGGCGACGTTCGACCTCGGCTTCCTGTCGGAGACCGCCAGCGGCGCCGTCCTCGACGGGGCGATCGCGCGGCTCGGCGCCGGCATCGCCGGCGTCACCGCCCACGTGGCCGATCTCGGCCGGTCCGAGGCGATGGCCAAGGCCGCCGGCAAGGAGACCGACCTCAGGCTCGCCATCACCGAGCAGCGCATCGCCGACCTGGAAGGGGTGGACGAGTTCGAGACGGCCGCCCGCCTCAACACCGTCCAGACCCAGCTGGAAGCCGCCTACCAGATCACCGCCCGGCTCCGCTCGCTCAGCCTCCTGGCCTTCCTGCGCTGATCGCGGATGTCGTCGCGATGCCCATGGACTGGATCGAACCCATGTACAGAATAAACTACGCCGAAACCGTGCAGGACACGTCCGCCGAAGGGCGCGAGGCCGAGCGCCGCGCCTTCGAGGCGGTGATCGAGGGCCTTCGCACCGCGCGCGAGATCGGCCCGAACTCGGTCGAGGCCGTGAAGGCGATCTACCAGCTCCGCCGGCTCTGGGCCATCCTCATCGAGGATCTGGCCAATCCGGAGAACGGCTTCCAGCCGGCGCTGCGCGCCGACCTCATCTCCATCGGCCTCTTCATCCTCAACCACGCCGAGAAGATCCGCCACGGGGAATCGTCGGACTTCGACGTGCTCATCGAACTCAACCAGATCATCGCGGCGGGGCTTGAATGAAGAAACCCATGCAACTGGTCATCCGGGCCGGCGAGCGCCTGTTCGTCAACGGCGCCGTGATCCGCTTCCAGCAGAAGACCTCGATCGAGCTCCTCAACGACGCGATCTTCCTTCTGGAACAGCACGTGCTCCATGCCGAGGACACCACGACGCCGCTCCGCCAGCTCTATTTCGCCGTCCAGGCGATGCTGATCGACCCGGCCAACCGGACCGCTGCCGACGGCCTTTTCGCCTCGCTCTACGGCTCACTGCTCGCCGCCGTGCGCTCCACCGAAATCCGCGCCGGCCTCCTCGATGTGGGCACCCACGTCTCCGACGGCCGCCTCATCGATGCCCTGAAGGCGATCCGCGCCCTCTACCCGCTGGAGGCGGCCGTGCTCGCCGGCGAGCCCCTTCCGACCCCGATCAGCAAGGATGAGACCGATGATCGTCACAAGCGCCACCTCCGCCCCGGCCGCCTCGCCGTCGGCCGTTAAGCCGAGCGCCGACCTCGACTACGACGCCTTCCTGCGCCTTCTCGTCACCCAGATGAAGAACCAGGACCCGATCAATCCCATGGACTCCAGCCAGTACATGGCCCAGTTCGCCCAGTTCAGCCAGGTGGAGCAGTCGATCAAGACCAACGCCAAGCTGGACAGCATCTACGCCAGCCTGTCGCTGGCCAACGTCGACGGGCTGATCGGCCGCACCGTCACACTGCCCGACGGCACCGGTGGCACGGTCGCGTCCGTGAAGATCACCGCCGAGGGGCCGGAGGCGGTGCTGACCTCCGGCGCGGTGGTGACGCTCGGCGAGGGCGTCGTGCTCTCATGACCGAGGGCGACGCGCTCGACCTGATGGGCGAGGCGATCTGGATGGTCGCCATCGGCACCGGCCCGGCGGTCGGCGCCGCCATGCTCCTCGGCATCCTCATCGCGCTCCTCCAGGCGCTCACCCAGATCCAGGAGATCACGCTGACCTTCGTGCCGAAGATCATCGTGGTCCTCCTGGTCGCGGCCTTCACCGGCCCCTACGTCGGCGCCCAACTCGCCACCTTCACCGACGGTCTCATCAGCCGCATCGAAAGCGGCTTCTGACGGCCGGCGGTTCCCCCGCTTCGGAGCAGATCATGACGGATCTCGCCTCAGTGACGCCGGTCGCCCGGGCCGGCGGCAACCGGGACATGGGCTTTGCCATCGGCATCGCCATCATCCTCGGCATCCTCTTCCTGCCGATCCCGTCCTTCATCACCGACGCGGGCCTCGCCATCTCGGTGGCGCTCTCGGTCGTCATCCTGATGGTGGCGCTCTGGATCCCGAAGCCGCTGCACTTCTCGTCCTTCCCGACCGTGCTCCTCATCGCCACCATGCTCCGGCTGGCGCTCAACATCGCCACCACCCGGCTCATCCTCAGCGAGGGACACGAGGGCACCCACGCGGCCGGCCACGTGATCGAGGGCTTCGCCAACCTGGTCATGAGCGGCGACTTCGTGATCGGCCTGATCATCTTCGCCATCCTGGTGACGGTGAACTTCATCGTCATCACCAAGGGCGCCACCCGCATCGCCGAGGTCGGCGCCCGCTTCACGCTCGACGCCATCCCGGGCAAGCAGATGGCCATCGACGCCGATCTCTCCGCCGGCACCATCGACGACCGGGAGGCCCAGCTCCGCCGCCGGGAGCTGGAGGAGGAGAGCTCCTTCTTCGGCGCCATGGACGGCGCGTCCAAGTTCGTGCGCGGCGATGCCATCGCGGGCCTCATCATCACGGCGATCAACATCTTCGGCGGCATCCTCATCGGCGTCACCCGCCACGACATGACGATCGGCGAGGCGGCGGACGTGTTCGTCCGCCTCTCCGTGGGCGACGGCCTCGTCACCCAGATCCCCGCCCTCATCGTGTCGCTCGCCGCCGGCCTCCTGGTCTCCAAGGGCGCCACCCAGGGCGCCGCCAACGCGGCGGTGATCGGCCAGCTCAGCGCCCATCCGCGCGCCCTCACCCTCGCCGGCGGGCTCCTGATGGTGATCGCCGTCGTCCCGGGCCTGCCCTTCCTGCCGTTCGCGCTCCTCGCCGGCGGTCTCCTTGCCGGCGGCTTCATCATCCCGCGCCGGGAGGCGGCCCGCGCGGCGGCCGTGGAGAGCGCCCGCCGGCAGGACGACGAGCGCGCCAAGCTCGCCGGCCGCGACAGCGTCAAGGACACGCTGAAGACCGCCGAGATCGAGCTCGTGCTCGGCAAGCAGCTCTCCGTCAGCATGCTGCCGAACCACTCCGACCTCGCCCACCGGGTCAGCCGCATGCGGCGCAAGTTCGCCGAGCAGTACGGCTTCGTGGTGCCGGAGGTGAAGCTCTCCGACAACCTCTCGGTCGACCCCAAGAGCTACCAGATCAAGATCCACGGCACCGTGGTGTCGAGCCACACCCTGCGCATCGGCGACCTCCTGGTGCTGGCCGACGGCGACGCCCCGCCCGACGTGCCGGCGGACGAGACCCGCGAGCCCGCCTACGGCATGCAGGCCTGGTGGGTCGCCGGCAACTACGCCGCCGAATTGAAGCGGCAGAGCGTCTCCGGCATCGACAACATGTCGGTCATCCTCACCCACCTCAGCGAGACCGTGCGCAACAACCTGCCGCAGCTCCTCTCCTACAAGGACATGCGCGCCCTCCTCGACCGGCTCGACCCGGAGTACAAGCGCCTCGTCGACGACATCTGCCCGTCCAACATCTCCTACTCGGGCCTGCAGGGCATCCTGAAGCGGCTCCTCTCCGAGCGCGTGTCGATCCGCAACCTCGGCCTCATCCTGGAGGCGATCGCCGAGATCGTGCCGCACGTGCGCCGGGCCGAGCAGATCGTGGAGCACGTGCGTCTGCGCATGAGCCAGCAGATCTGCGGCGACATCGCCGAGGGCGGCGTCCTCAAGGTGCTGCGCCTCGGCAACCGCTGGGACCTTGTGTTCCACCAGTCGCTCCGGCGCGACGCCAGCGGCGACGTGGTGGAGTTCGACGTGGACCCGCAGCTCGTCGAGCAGTTCGCCGCCGCGGTGTCCGGCGCGGTGCGCGAGCGGCTCAACCTCGGCAAGCGGTTCGCCCTCCTGGTGGCGCCCGACGCGCGGCCCTACGTGCGCATGCTGGTGGAGCGCATGTTCCCCACGCTGCCGGTGCTCTCCCACGCGGAGATCGCCAAGGGCATCGAGGTCGAGACGCTCGGCCTCCTGTCGTGATCCGCCATGGTCGCCGAAGCGCCGCTCCTCGTCCTGACGGTGCTGCTGGTGTTCTGCCGGATCGGCACCTGCCTGATGGTGCTGCCCGGGTTCGGCAGCGCCCGCGTGCCCGCCCGGGTGCGGCTCTTCCTGGCGCTCGCCGCCACCCTGGCGCTCACCCCCGGCCTGTCGCCGACGCTGCGCCCGGTGATTCTCTCGGCCGGCGAGGCGGGCATGCTCGACCTCATCCTGGTGGAGATCGGCATCGGGCTTCTCATCGGCACCGTCGGCCGCCTGCTTCTCGGCGCCCTGCAGATGATGATGACGGTCGCCAACTCCATGATCGGCATCGCCACCATGCCCGGAATGCCGGTGGAGGACGAGGAGGCGGTGCCGCCGCTCGTGAGCCTCGCGGCCCTCTTCGCCACGCTCCTCCTCTTTGTCCTCGACCTCCACCTGGAGATCCTCAAGGGCCTGTGGGCGAGCTATGCGGCGGTGCCGGTCGGCGGCGGGTTCGCGGGCGACCGGGCGCTCGACTGGCTGGGCCTCCGGCTCGGCGAGGCGTCGGTCGCAGCCCTCCAGGTCACCAGCCCGTTTCTCGTCTACGGCATCCTGGTCAACCTCGGCACCGGCCTCATCAACAAGATCATGCCGGCATTGCCGGTCTTCTTCATCGTCCAGCCGCTGGTGATGATCGGCGGCATCCTGATGATGGCCTCCACCTTGGCCGTCGCCATCCTGCTCTACATGGACGTGTTCGGCGTCTGGCTGCAGTTCGGCTGAGCCGCTCCACCACCGTCCCGTCCCCGCGCCGAGCCCACCGGAGGCCCCATGTCGGACGACCTGAAACGGCTTCAGCGCCTTCTCAAGGTGCAGAGCCAGCTGCACGACCTCGCCGAGCGCCGGCTGCGCCAGACCGACGGGGCCGCGGCGGCGCTCGCCGTGGAGCGGCGGCGCCTGGTGGCGGCGCTCAACGACAGCAGCACCGCGCACGCGGACCTCATCCTGGCCATCACGGCGACGCGTCTCGGCAGCCTCGACCGGCAGATCGCGGCTGCCGATCGGGCCCGGTCGGCGGCGGCCGGCGTCGCCCGCCTTCAGGCCGGGCGCAAGGACGTGCTGGAAGCGCGCCATGCCGCCGCCTCGGACGCGGCGGCCGCTGCGGCCGAGCGGCTCGCCCTGGAAGCGATCGGCCTCGCCGCCGCCCTGTCGGACGCTTCCCCGGCCGGTGCGCATCGGCCCGACGCCACACGGCCCGGCCCGACCCCACCCGACGGCGCCCGGCCGGACGAAC
Source organism: Mongoliimonas terrestris (assembly GCF_001927285.1). Lineage (GTDB taxonomy): Bacteria > Pseudomonadota > Alphaproteobacteria > Rhizobiales > Pleomorphomonadaceae > Chthonobacter > Chthonobacter terrestris. The sequence continues at coordinate 28,110 of NZ_MSIG01000007.1, forward strand.
CCTCCCTTGCCGGTGCCCCGGAGCCCGTTTCGCCCGCCGGCGACGTGCTGCCGGCGAAAGATCCCGCCGCCGTCGCCGGCCGCGGTCCGGCCGACCCGCGTGCGGGAGGCCAGCCTCGGGCAAGGCGGCGCTCCTAGGCTGAGGTCGACGCTCACACCCAGCAAGGAGGGCCGGTCATGGCGATCCAACCCGTATCGGATCTGGTGCTCGACGTGGCGCGCGCCGCGGATCCGGCCGCAAGCCGCGTCGCGGCGGCCCGTCTCGGCGCCGCCGGACTGGACACGACGGCCTTCGCCGCCGCGCTCGACCGCATGGCGGGCACTGCCAACCTTCCCTTCCTCGATCTCGGCGCCTCGGGCTCCGACGGGCCTGCCGTGGCGGCGGACGTCGCCCTTGCGCCCGATCCGTTCGAGCAGCGGATCCGGCTCGGCGCCGCGTCCGCCGGCTCGGCGCCCATCCTCACGCCGGAGCAGCGGTTCGAGTCCTTCCTCGTCCGCACCTCCGTGGAGACCATGATGGCATCCTCGCCCGACGAGCTCTTCGGCGACCGCACCGCCGGTCCGGTCTGGCGCTCGCTTCTTGCCGAGCAGATCGGCGACGCGGTGGCGGCGCGCGGCAGCCTCGGCGTCGCGGCGCTCCTGCGCCGGCCGGGAGAGGGCGCATGAGCCCGGCGCCGATCCCGCTCCGCCCGGCGGCGCCCGCCCTGCTGCCGACCCCCGCGGAGGACGCGCTCCAGGCCGCGTTCGCCCGGGCCGAGGCGGTGTTCGTCCAGGAGATCACCGCGCTCCGCGCCGCGGCCCCGCTGGATCTCGACGACTTCACCTTCCGCAAGAGCCAGATCTACCTCGACGTGATGCGCCTCGGCCGCGATCCCGGCACCGGCCGCCTCGGCCCGGAGATGGCCGCCCGCGCGGCCAATCTCCGCCAGCTGATCGCCGACGACTTGGCGCTCCTGGCGCTCCACCTGGAGGCAGTCCGACGCATCTCGGAGATCATCGCCGACGCCGTCCGTCAGGACAGCTCGGACGGCACCTACAGCTTCGGCCCGCGCGGAGCAGCCTCGTGAACAAGACCGTCTTCGCCGCGCTCTGGATCGTCCTCGTGGTGATCGGGTCCGGTTTCGCCGGCACCATCTGGTTCCTGCGCTTCGCCGCCAAGCAGGAGAACGCCTACCTCGACGTGATGGAGTACGAGAAGACGCCGCTCCTCTACGTGCCCGTCATCCGCGAGGGCCGCGTCACCGGCTACGTCTACATGCAGCTCGTCTTCACCGTCGACGCCGCCGTCCTCCACGCCATGCGGGTGGAGCCGGGCGCCTATGTGGCGAACTCCGCCTTCCGGTCGATCTACGACGACGAGACGCTGGACTTCGCCAACATCAAGAAGACCGACCTCGGCACCTTGGCGAACCACGTCCGCGACGAGGTGAACGCCCGGTTCGGCAGCAAGATCGTGCACGACGTGCTCATCGAGCAGTTCGGCTATCGCTCGCCCGACGAAGTGGCGAGCTGATCCGCCGGTCGGCCGACCGATCGCCCGGCGGATCGTCCGGTCCGCCGCTCCGTCATCGCCGGACACGCACAGTCCAATTCCTAAGTGAAATCTCTATTGCGATAAACACGGATGCAGTCATTGACCGTATCGCGTTGAGAGAGCATATTTACAGATCAGCTGGATTGGCGTTTCAATCATGAACCGTTGACCGAGCCGACTGCGAGACTTGGGGCGGCGAATGGTTCCGTCCGGTACCGTCGGGGCCAGACCCCAAGGAGGGTCTTCTGTCGAAGAATTTCAGGGCTTGGTCTGAAAAGCGCGACGACGATCTCTGCGCCGCCTTTGTGGAGGTCGTCGGCGAACTGCTCCTCGTGGACTACCCTCTTCTTCGCGAGGAGGTGCGGCGCCAGGCGCACGGCAACATTGCCGATCTCGTCGACAGCGCGGCGGAGTTCTCGTTCTGCCCCGGAACCCTCGTCTATGCGGACGACTGCAGCATCGTCACCGACGCCGGGCAGGAAAGGCTCGCCATCCTGGTCGCCTTCCGCAACCATGGCGTCGAGGCCAGTTTCAGCCTCTCCATCGGGCCGGAGGACGGCCGCATCGATCTGGTCTGGCTGAAACTCGACCGGCCCGGACAGGGCGGCGAGCCTTCGCTGTCGGTCCTGCGCGACGCCATCGGCCGCGCCCGCACGCGCGGCTCGGACAACCGAGGGTCGGGCACCCCGTCCCTGAACTGAGCCGTCCTCACCGGCCGCGCCCCTTGTCGGCACGCATCCAGCAGCAAGGCCCGTCCGCGGATCGCGTTCCGAACCGAACCCCATCGGACGCCAGTTCGCCGCCGACCGACGCACCCGACCGCGCCATGCCGCCGTCCGGGCGCCGCCCGGTCCAGGCGCCAGCGTCGGGCGCCCGGTCCGGCCGGCAGGGCCCGGTGCGCGTCCGGTTCGGTCACGCATCGGCGGTCAGGGTGTAGCCGAGATACCGGCGTGAATCGATCAGGTCGATCCCCGCCGCCGACTTCAGTTTCTTGCGCAGCTTGCTGATGTGGCTTTCGATCACGTTCTCGTCCACGTCTTCGCTGAGGACGCCGTAGACGTTGTTGAAGATCTGCGTCTTGCTCACGCGCCGGCCCACGTTGCGGGCAAGATACTCCAGGATGCGGCGCTCCCGGCGCGGCAGCGCCAGCACGGCGCCGTGCACCTCCGGGTCGCGGCCGTCGAAGAACACCTTCAGCATGGCGACGTCGGCGCTCTCCACGCGGGTGCTCGCCACGGCGCGTCGATGGATGGCCCCGACGCGGGCCTGCAGTTCGGCCACGTGCACCGGCTTGCGGACCACGTCGTCGACCCCGGCGGCGAACAGCTCCAGCGTCTCGTCCAGCGACATGGCCTCGGTCAGCGCGATGATCGGCGCGGTCGAGCCCTGCACCCGGATCTGGCGCGGCCAGCGGGCGCGTTGATCGCAGTTGCCGATGAAGAAGGCATCGACCGCGAACAGATCCGCGTCGGCCGCCGACCGGATCCAGTCGGAAAAGGACGCGGCGTCCAGCCCGAGGGCGGAGATCCCGACCTTCTCGAACCCGTTCGAATAGACCGTTGTGACGAGTTCGCGATTGTCAACAATGACGTACATCTAGAATGCCTCGGGACGGGGGGAGTATGGTTTCTGTCTCGGCGAGACGAACGGATGCGTCCCCCGGACAGGGCGCCTCCGCCGCGGTTCGAATCGGATCCGCCGGTTCTCCGGCGCCTCCCGAAGCAGGTGCGGGGCATGCACGATTTTGCGGGCCGAACACGCCCGGCAACGCGGACCACTCGAACGCTGTCTTCGCCCAATGGCCGCCGACCGCCGGATCCGCCGCCGGGCGGACCGGCGCGCGGGCCGTGCCGTTCCGGTGCGTCTCCGGCCCGTCGGCGGGCAGGGTCCCCGGCGGGGGCGAGGCCGGGCCGGTGTCGGAGGCTCCGATGGCCGCCCCCGCCGGGTCCTCCCCCGCGCCGGTCGTGCTGGCCGGGCGGCGCAAGGCCTCCAGGCGATCCCGAGCCGCCCGGTGGCCGGCGTTCGCCGCCCGCCGATACCAGGCCGAGGCACGGTCGAAGTCGCCGGCGTCCGTGCCGGCGGCATAGAGATCCCCGAGGCGCACCATGGCGTCCAGGTCGCCCCGGGCCGCGGCGCGGCGGAAGTGGCCGTCGGCCTCCTCCACCGAGGGCGGCCGGCCATGGCCTTCCGCGGCCATGATGCCGAGATAGCGCAGCGCCTGGATGTTGCCGGCCGCCACCGCCTTGTCGAAATGGGCCCGGGCGGCCGCCGGATCGACCGTCTCGCCGAGGCCGTAGAGATACTGGAGCCCGATGGAGAGGTGCGCGACGCCGTTGCCGAGGTCGGCGGCGGCGGCGAACCAGCGGCGGGCCGCCTTGTGGTCGGCCGGCCCGACCTGACCGCTCGCCAGCAGCGTGCCGAGCCCGACGGAGGCCTTCGCATGGCCCTTGGCGGCCGCCTCGCGGTACCAGAGCGCGGCCTCGCACGGGTCGGCCGGCCCGCCGATGCCGCCGGCGATGAGGAAGCCGATCGTCGCCTGCGCCTCCGTGTCGCCGGCCTCGGCGGCACGGCGGGCGAGGGCTCTGGCGCGTGCCGGATCCCGCCGCAATGCGGCACCATGCGGATAGAGCCGGGCGAGCGCGGCGCTCCGCCCGGTCAGGCGCGCGGAGCCCTGGTCCATCATCAGGAGCGCGGCGAGCTTGCGGCAGGCGACCGCCGACCCGGCATCGGCCGCCTTCTGGTACCAGTAGGCGGCGTCCGCCAGGTTGGCCACCACGCCGTCCCCGGTCTCGAACCGCCCGGCCAGGTCCAGCATGGCCTCGCAGATGCCCGCTTCCGCGGCCACCTGCACCTGTCGGAGCACGGAGGCGGCCGTGCGGGCTGCCGTATCCCGGTCACCCGCCCCGTCGCCAACCGTCATGCCGTCACCGGGCGTCCCCGCCACACGCGTCCGGCTCGGGCCGGCCACCTGGACAGCGACGGGCATGTCGGCCGCCGGCACGGCCAAGGCGTCGGCCGGCTCACCCGAGGCCGGCCGGATGGCCGATCGGAACGGGTTCCAGTCCCACGGGAAGCGTTTCATGCGCGCGCCACCTTTCTCACCGGTCGCGCCGCCGCGCCCACCCTCCCGGTGTCCGGCGGCCGCTCGTCCCCAAGCCTCTCCTCGGTCAACCGGCCGTCGCGAAGGCGCAGGCGGCGGTCGCAGCGCGGCAGCGTGCCCGCATCGGCGGTGAGGACGAGCACGGTGCGGCGCTCGAACCGGTCCGCCACGCTGGCCAGGACGGTCGCGCGGGTCCCCTCGTCGAGCCCGTCGAGCACGCCGTCGATCACCAGGAGCCCGGCGCCGGACGAGAGCGTGCGGGCGAGCGCCAGCTGCACCCGTTCGCCCGGCGAGAGGGTCGGGGCGCCCGGATCGAGCACGGTGGCGAACCCGTCCGGCAGGCGCTGCAGCAGCCGGTCGGCCCCGACCGCCGCGAGCAGCGCGCGCAGGTCCCCCTCGTCCCGCGTCGGTCCGGTGCCGCCGAGAATGAAGGCCAGGCTGCCGCCGGGCAGGCCGGTTGTGGCCGAAACCACGGCGATCAGCCGGCCCCGGTGGTCGTCGCCGATCGCCCGCAGTTCCACCCCGTCGATCTCGATGCGGCCTTCGTAGTCGCGGATGCGCCCGGCGAGGATTTCCGCCAGCGTGCTCTTGCCGCTGCCGGCGCCGCCGACGATGCCGGTCAGCGTGCCGGCGGCGATCGCCGCCTCCGCGCCGTCGAACACCGGGGCCTCGCCGGTCGCCCGCACGAGGCGAAGATCGCGGACCACCAGGCTGCGGTGCAGCCGCGGCTGGGCCGTCGCGCCGCGCCGCACGGGCAGCATGCGCTCCGGTCGGCCCAGCCGGCGCGCCGCCGCGATGGCGCGCGCGGCGGTCGGCGCAAGGGCGGCCGAGCGGCCGAACGGCAGCACCAGGAGGCCGGCGAGCGTGGCGAGCGCCGCGGCGGCCGCGCTCGCGGAGAGAGGCCACGGCGAGGCGGACCCGGCGGCTGCATCGATTGAACCGACCGCCCCGACCGAAACGGCCGCGACGGCGGTGGCGACGGCGATCGCCAGGATAGCGAGCGCCGGCAGGCTGCCGCCGCCGTTCGCATCCGGCCAGACGATGGCGGCCCGTCGGCGCCACTCGCCCCGGTGCTGGTCGAGCGCGTCCCGCGTCGGCGTCCATCCGATGCTGGCCGGAACCGCCGCCAGATAGGCGAGGCCGTCGTCCAGCCGTCGGCGCGCCTCCGTCTCGGCGCCGATCGCGGCCTTCAGGCCGGCGCCCGCCACCAGAGCGGCGGCAAGGGCGCCGCCGCCCATCACGAGGGCGGTCGGCCCATGGAGGACCGCCACCAGGGCGAGCACCAGCGGCACGGCGGCAATCTCGCTTGCCATCGGCACCAGGTGGGCGGCGTTGCGGTCGGCCAGCCGGTCGGCGTCGGCGAGCGCGCGGACGAGCGGCGCGAGGCCGGCGCCCGGCGGCAGGACGCTGTCGATCACGCTCGCCTGCAGGTCCTCCAGCCGTTCGGCCACCGGGCCGTCGAGCAGCGCCCGGTCGGCGCTCCAGGCGAGGGTGGCGCCGACGCTGCCGGCCGCGATGGCGCCGGCCGCATAGGCCGTGGCCGGCCAGGGCGCGGCGTGGGAGACGAGGTCCACCGCCGCCCCGGTAGCGGCCGCCGCCGAGGCCAGCAGCATCGCCCGCCCCACGGTCGCGATGGCGAGCGGCGGCAGGGCGCCGCTCGCCTTCGCCGCGCGCCAGACGGTGCCGGGTCGGCCTGGCCGTCCGCTGTCGCCTTCGAAAAGCCGGCCGGGCACCAGCACCCGTCCGGTCCAGGCGCCGGCGAGCCGGAACTCGTCCACTTCCACCGGCAGCTCCTGCGGGCTCGCCGGATCGCGGAGGCGAAGGGTGGCGGCCCCCCGCCGGGGCGCGGCGCCGTCGGCGATCAGCGCCTGGCCGTCGCCGAGGATGACGATCACCGGAAACCCGTGGCGACCGGCCGCCAGATCGGCGAAGGTGGTCTGCCGGTCGTCGAGGCGGAGCCCGGCCCCTGCGAGCCGCTGGCCCAGCCGCCCGGCCCGATCGTCTCCTGCCGCCGAGGCGCCGTCCCCGGCAAGCGGCCGGTTCGCCGGACCCACGCCTTTTTGCGCGAGTACCGCGTCGAGGGCGGCAAGCACGGAATCCGTGTCGAGATCGCGGATCATGGTTCACCTCGCCATGGTGGCCAGGAAGATCGTTATTAATGACCTTCTTATTGTTAAAACCTGCGAAACAATGGTTAACGAAAGGTTAACGGCCTGTCCCGGAACGGAAACAGGTAGGAAGATTGTGTTTCCTATTAGAATCCGTGCGGAATGCTCGTTTCCGATAAGCAGTGCAAGGCTATGCGGCCACTTCAGCCTTGACCGACGCTTATGACCAGCCGGTCTGTGGACGTCCCGGCGGTCGGCTCGGCGGTCGGCTCCGCGCAATCGGAGAGCCGGCGAATCACTTCCGCAACCCAGCCCGGCGCAACCCACCGGGCGGCGCCCCGCCGAACGCCGCGGGCTCAGACCGCGTTTCCGCCCACGGTCGCATTGACTTTCGATGTAACCGGTTACAACCTCTCTGCCACGAGCCGATCGACAAGCGCTCGGATCATGGGGAGGACATCATGAAGGCAGCAGTTCTGGCGGCCGGGCTCGCGCTCGCCGCCGTCACGGGCGCCGGCGCCCAGGAGACGTTCACCATCGGCCTCTCCAACGGCTGGGTGGGCAGCGAGTGGCGCACCCAGATGATCGAGGAGGCGCAGGCCGCCGCGGCCGCGTGGGCCGAGCGCGGCGTCACCGTCAACGTGGTGGTGCAGAGCGCCAACGTCGACGTGCAGGGCCAGATCGGCCATGTGCGCAACTACATCAACCAGGGCGTCGACGCGATCATCATCAATCCGAACAGCCCCACGGCGTTCGATCCCATCTTCGCGCAGGCGGCCGCCAAGGGCATCCTGGTTGTCTCCACCGACGCGGAGGTCTCGTCCAAGGACGCCATCTACGTCGGTATCGACCAGAAAGGCTGGGCCATGCAGTCGGCCGAATGGCTGGCCAAGACCCTCGACGGCAAGGGCTCCGTCGTCACCATCAACGGCGTCGCCGGCCATCCGGCGAACCAGATGCGCGTGGAAGGCTATCAGGAGGTCTTCAAGGGCTATCCGGACATCAAGATCCTGAACGAAGCCAACGCCAACTGGGACCAGGCCCAGGGCCAGCAGACCACCCAGACGCTGCTCGCCACCTATCCGGACGTCAACGGCATCTGGGTGCAGGACGGCATGGCGGCCGGTGCCTGGCGCGCCATCATGGCGGCCGACAAGACCAAGTCGATCGTCGCCACCGGCGAGATCCGCAAGGACTTCCTCGACCTCTGGTCCAAGGAGGGCCTCACCTCCGGCGCCTCGGTGAACCCGCCCGGCGTGATGGCGAGCGCCCTCAACGTCGCCGTGCACAAGCTGATGGGCAAGACGTTCAAGGACGGCGTGTTCGGCGGCGTCTACGGCAACGCGATCTACATCCCGATCCCGTTCGTCTCCAACGAGAACCTTGAAGAAAATCTCAAAGCAGCCGAGGGTAAGCCCGGCTACTGGTCGGTGACGGCCGAGGTCTCGCCCGACGAGGCGGCCGCCTTCTTCCAGTGACCTCGTCCGGCCGCCGGTTTCGTCCGGTGGCCGGCCCGACGCCTGATCCCCTCCGTCGGCGCAAGCGCGCGCCGGCGGCGGTCCGCTTGCGCCGTCGCCCCCCTTGGCGGCGTCGGCGCTTCATCCCAGATGCCCGCCGAGCAGGCCCGCCCATGCCCGACGCACCCGACGCCCTGACGGCCACCGGCGTCACCAAGCGCTTCGGCGCCGTGGTCGCCCTCAGCGATGCCCGCCTCAGGGTCGGCCGCGGCGAGGTGCATGCCCTCCTCGGCGCCAACGGCTGCGGCAAGAGCACGCTCTGCAAGATCATCGCCGGCACGGTCGCCCGCGACAGCGGCGACATCCGGGTGGATGGCGAGGCGCGCCCGCTCGCCTCGCCGCGCGCCGCCGAGGCGGCCGGCATCGCCATCTTCTACCAGGAACTCTCCCTCGTCCCGCAGCTCACCGTGGCGGAGAACATCCACCTCGGCCACGAACCGCGCGGCGCCGGCGGCTTCGTCGACCGCACCGCCCGCGACGAGAGCACGGACCACCTGATCGGCCGCTTCGCCGGGGTGGCGGGCGACACCTTCTCGGCGAAGACGCGGGTCGCCGACCTTTCGCCCGATCAGCGGCAGATCACCGAAATCCTGAAGGTGCTCGCCCGCCGGCCGCGGCTCATCATCTTCGACGAGGCGACCGCCGCCCTCGACCGCCGGCAGGTGGACGTCTTCTTCAGCATCGTCCGCGATCTGCGGGCCGAGGGCGTCTCCTCCATCTTCATCTCACACCGGCTCGACGAGGTGTTCGCCGTCGCCGACCGCATCACCGTCATGCGCAACGGCGAGACCGTCGGCGACTTCGCCGTCGCCGAGACCGATCCGGAGGCCATCGTGCGCGAGATGGTCGGCGACGTCCGCCTCGGGCCGAGGCCCGGCAAGCGCCCGGCCGCCGGCGGCGAGCCCCGGCTCGTGGTCGACGGGGTCGGCGGCGGCCGGCTGAAGGACGTCCGCTTCACCGCCCGCAAGGGCGAGATCCTCGGCCTCGGCGGCCTCCAGGGCCAGGGCCAGAAGCGGCTCCTCGCCGGCCTCTTCGGCGCCGAGCCCTTCACCAGCGGCGCGGTCCTCCTCGACGGCGCGCCGGTGGCGCCGCGCCGGCCGGCGGACGCCATCCGCGCCGGCTTCGGCCTCGTCTCCGGCGACCGCGGCCGCGACGCCGCCTTCCCGGGCCGCTCCATCCTGGAGAACGCCGCCATGGCGAGTCTGGTGCGCGAAAAGGCGCACCTCATCCTCGCCCGCCGGCTCTCCGCCCGCTTCGACCGCATGCTCGCTGGCCTGAAGACGCGCTACGCCGGGCTCGGCGCGCCCATCGGCTCGCTCTCCGGCGGCAACCAGCAGAAGATCTTCATCGCCCGCTGGCTCGCCGCCCGCCCCTTGGTGCTCCTCCTCGACGATCCCACCAAGGGCATCGACCTCGGCGCCAAGGCGGACTTCTTCGCCATCATCCGGGCGCTCGCCGAGACCGGCACCACGGTCCTCATCTACTCCTCCGAGGACGCCGACCTCCTCAGCCTCTGCCAGCGGGTGCTCGTCTTCAACGGCGGGCGGATCACGGCGGACCTCTCCGGCCCCGCGCTCGACGCGGTCGGCCTCACCCGCGCCGCCTACGGGGAGGCCGCCTGACCATGCAGGCTCTTCTCGACGGCCGGCTCTGGCTGATCACCCTCGGCGCCCTCCTGGTGCTCGTCGGCGTCAACACGGCCCTGCAGCCGAACTTCCTCGATCCGTCGGTGCTCCAGTCCAACCTCACCACCTTCCTGCCGCTGGTGCTGGTGGCGGTGGGGCAGACCTATGTGGTGCTCGGCGGCGACATCGATCTTTCGGTCGGCGCCATCGTGGCGCTCGTCAACGTCACCACCGTGTCGGTGATCGCCGCGCTCGGCGGCACCAACGAGGCGGTGCTGGCCGGCCTTGCCGCCGGCATCGGCGTCGGGCTTGCCTGCGGCCTCGTCAACGGCCTCGTGGTGGCGGTCCTCCGCTTCCAGCCGATCGTCACCACCTTCGCCACCGGCATCGTCTTCTCCGGCCTGGCGCTCCGCATCCTGCCGGACGCCGGCCTGCCGGTGCCGGAGGTGTTCTGGCGCGGCTACGCGGGCGGCGCCTTCGGCCTGCCGACCGTGGTGATCGTGCTCGCCGCCGTCGTCGCCGTCACCGCGGTCGTCGCCCGCCGGCCCTTCGCCATCCGGCTGAAGGCGGTCGGCGGCCAGCGGGCGGCGGCCTTCCAGACCGGGCTTGCGGTCGGGCGCCTGCGCGTCGGCGCCTATCTGCTCTCCGGCCTCTTCGCCGCGCTCGCCAGCCTCTGCCTCACCGGCGAGACGGCGAGCGGCGATCCCCTGATGGGCCAGACCCTGGCGCTCTCGTCAATCTCGGCGGTGGTGCTCGGCGGCACGGCGCTTGCCGGCGGCGTCGGCGGCCCGCTCGGCTCGCTCCTCGGCGCCCTCGTGCTCGGCATGATCGGCAACGTCATCTTCTTCGCCGGCCTGCCCTTCGAATACCAGACCCTCGTCCAGGGCCTCATCGTCCTTGCCGCCCTGGCCGGCGGCGTGCTCGTCGCCCGGCGCTGAGGAGGCGCAAGATGGACCGCGTCACCGCCATCCTCAAGGACCCGCTCCTCCTCGCCGCCCTCGCGGTGCTGGCGCTCCTCGGGCTCGGCGAGCTCCTGTCGCCGGGCTTTGCCCGCGGCGACCAGATCGTGCGCCTGCTCACGGTGGCGGCCATCCTCGGCATCGTGGCCGCCGGCCAGAACCTCGTCATCCTCGGCGGCCGGGAGGGCATCGACCTTTCGGTCGGCGCCGTCATCTCGCTCGGCGCGGTCATCGCCGGCAACGTCATGAGCGGCGACGACGCCATGATCCTGCCGGCGCTGCTTGCCGCCGGCGGCGTCGGCTTCCTCGTCGGCATCGTCAACGGCCTCGGCGTCACCGTGGTGCGCATCCCGCCCCTCGTCATGACGCTCGGCATGATGGGCGTCGTCCAGGGCGCCCTCGTGGTCCTGTCGCGCGGCGTTCCGTCCGGCAACGCGGCGCCGGCCCTGATGGCCTTCGTCAACCAGCCGCTTGTCGCCGGCATCCCGGGGATCCTCTTCGTCTGGGCGGCCATCGCCGTCCTGATGGCCTTCGTCCTTCGCCGCACCTTGTTCGGCTGGTCGGTCTACGCCATCGGGGCGAACGAGCGGGCGGCCGTCCTCACCGGCCTCCCGGCCGGCCGCATCCGCACCATCCTCTACGGCCTCAGCGGCCTCTTCGCCGGCATCACCGGCGTCTGCGTCATCGGCTACACGGGCAACAGCTTCATCAGCGTCGGCGACCAGTACGTGCTCCCCTCGGTGATCGCGGTCGTGATCGGCGGCACCTCGCTCGCCGGCGGGTCGGGCAGCTACACCGGCACCATCCTCGGCGCCATCGCGCTCGTGCTTCTTCAGAGCGTGCTCACCACCCTGCAGATGGAGTTCTGGAGCCGGCAGGTGATCTTCGGCGCCACGCTCCTCCTCCTCATGCTGCTCTACGGCCGCCAGGCGCGCCTCAGGGTCTGAGCCATGCCCACGCGCCCGCCCATTCCCACCATCCGCACGGTCGCCAGCCGCGTCGGCGTCTCGGTCGCCACCGTGTCCCGCACCCTGAAGAACCCCGACAAGGTGCGCCCGGACACCCGCGACGCGGTGCTGCGGGCCGTCGCCGACCTCGGCTTCGTGCCGAACGCCCAGGCCCGCAACTTCCGCCGCCAGGCGAGCGACACGGTCATCCTGCTCGTCCGCGACATCGGCAACCCCTTCTATCTCGACGTCTACAAGGGTGTGGAGGAAGCCGCCTCCGCCGCCGGCTACAAGGTGCTGATGGGCGACGCCCGGCGCGATCCCGCCCGGGTCGCCCTCCATGTGGACATGGTCCGCGCGCGCCACGCGGACGGCCTCATCCTGATGACCGGCTCGCTGCCGCCCAGCCTTCCGGGCGACTTCCTTCCGCCCATCGTCGCTGCTCTCGAGTACCCCGCCGCCGGCCCGCTGCCCTTGGTGCGGATCGACAACGCCGCCGCCGCCGAGACCGCCGTCTCCTATCTCGTCGGCCTCGGCCACCGGCGCATCGCCCATGTGAGCGGCCCGATCCCGGAGGTGATGAGCGCCGCCCGGGCGGACGGCTGGCGCCGGGCGCTCGAAGCCGCCGGCGAGGCGGTCGACCCGGCCCTCATGGTGTGGGGCGACTTCAGCCTCGACGCCGGCCGCCGCGCCGTCGATCACCTTCTCGACGCGGGCGTCCGCTTCACCGCCCTCTTCGCCGCCAACGACGAGATGGCGGCCGGCGCCCTCAATGCGCTCCGCGCCCGCGGCCTTCGCGTGCCGGAGGACGTCTCCGTGGTGGGCTTCGACGACACCGTGTTCGCCACCGCCGTCGACCCGCCGCTCACCACCATCCGCCAGCCGAAGCGCGAGATCGGCGCCGCCGCCATGCGGCTGATGGTGCAGCGGCTCGCCGAAGGGCCGCGCTTCCGCGCCGAGGTGGTGGTGCCGACCGAACTCGTCATCCGCCGCTCCGCGTCGCCGCCGGGCCAGCCGGCCCGCGAGGCGGAGCGTCCCGCCGCCGCGCTCGCGACGCCCTGAGCCCCCGCATCCCGGCGGCGCCCGACCGCCCTGTCCGGCGGCGCCCGATCGCCGGACACGACCCGGACACGTCAAGAGAGGAGACCCGCCCATGACCCCCGCCTTCCCGCGGAAGATCCTGCGCATCGGCTTCGTCGGCAGCGGCTTCATCGCCCATTTCCACCTGAAGGCGCTCGTCGGCGTGCGCAACGTGGAGGTCACCGGCGTCTACTCGCCGACGCCGGCCAAGCGCGCGGCCTTCGCCGCCGCCGTCGCGGACCTCGACCTCGGCGCCTGCACCGTCCACGACAGCCTGGAGGCCCTGGTGACCGCCCCGGACGTGGACGCCGTCTGGATCCTCTCGCCCAACGACACCCGGCTCGCCGTCATGCGCACCCTCGCCGAGGCGGTCGAGGCCGGCCGCAGCCCGGTGTTCGCCGTCGCCTGCGAGAAGCCGCTCGCCCGCACGCTGAAGGAGGCGAAGGCCATGCTGGCGCTGGCGGAGGGCGCCAAGCTCAACCACGGCTACCTGGAGAACCAGGTTTTCTCCACCGCGGTCCAGCGCGGCAAGGACATCATCTGGCGCCGCGCGGTGCCGTCCGCCGGCCGGCCCTATCTCGCCCGCGCCGCCGAGGAGCACGCCGGCCCGCACGAGCCCTGGTTCTGGCGGGGCGAGACGCAGGGCGGCGGCGTCCTTCTCGACATGATGTGCCATTCGGTGGAGGTCGGCCGCTATCTCCTCACCGCTCCCGGAGCCCGGCGCGACAGCTTGCGCCTGAAGTCCGCCACTGGCGCCGTCGCCAACCTGAAGTGGACCCGTCCGGCCTACGCGGCGGACCTCAAGGCCCGCATGGGGCCGTCGGTCGACTACACGCGCCGCCCGGCTGAGGACTTCGCCCGCGGCATGCTCACCCTGGTGGACGAGGAGGGCCAGGAGGTGGTGATCGAGGCCACCACCTCCTGGGCCTATGTGGGCGCGGGCCTCCGGATCCAGCTGGAACTCCTCGGCCCGGAATACGCCCTGGAGTTCTCCTCCCTCTCCACCGGCCTCAAGGTCTTCCTCTCCCGGCGCATCGGCGGCGGGGAGGGGGAGGATCTGGTCGAAAAGCAGAATGCCGAGCAGGGCCTGATGCCGGTGCTCGAGGACGAGGCCGGCATCTACGGCTACGTCGACGAGAACCGCCACATGGTGGAGTGCTTCCGGCGCGGCGAGACGCCGCTGGAGACCTTCCACGACGGCGTCGCCGTGGTGGAGATGCTGATGGCCCTCTACCGGAGCGCCGAGGAGGGCCGTACGGTGCTCGCCGGCGAGAATCTGGACGACTACGTGCCGGCGGTGGCCCGGCCGGTTGCCTGAACGCGCCGCCCATTCGGCCCGCAGGCGAGAAAAAATCAAAAAAAGATTCGCAGGCGCGGAACCAACCTTTGCGCCGGCCGTTGTTGGAGTAGCAGCGCTCGCAGTTATCGCCCCCCACCGCCGCGGGCGCTCTCTCGGAAACCGTCGCCCCTCGGGGCGGCGGTTTCTTCGTTTTTGCCGCCTTGCGCAGAACCCGTTAGGGTTAATCAAGCCTCTGATTTTGCTGGGAAATTGTCTTAACATCGGCCCGAGCGTCGGCTAGGCGCTTGTTTTTATGTCTGTTTTTCTCCCGCTATCGCGTATAAATCCGCACTTGATATCGCCGATCCGAACCCGCAGAAGGTCCGGGTCATATGAATGGTTCATACGGCGAGTGACCAAGCCCCGCGGCCGTAAGAGGCGACGGCCCCGGGCGGACCGGCACTCGTTGGCGTGCAGAATGGCGGGAGCGCGACCGGAGATGAGCGAGAGTCTGCAGTTCTTCTATTGCGTTGCCGTGCTGGCGGCGGCCGGCGCGGCGGCGGTCCGGGTCCTGTTGCCGAACGGTCCGACCTTCGCGACCGACAAGGCGCAGCTGGAAATGCTGGCGTGGATGTTCTCGGCCGGCGCTCTCGTGGTCCTGGCGACCCTGATCCTGGTCGGCGGCGGGCCGATCCGCCTCTGAACCGACCGATCCCCCAGGCGGCCGCACCTTTCGCCGCCGGGCGAGGACCCGACCCGGACGGCCGGTCCCATGCCGACCATCCGGTCCCAGCGGTCGCCCTCCATGCTGTCGGGCGGCCTCTTGCGGACCGGTGGTCCGCCGCTACCATCGGGCGCCCTGCGATTCCCCGGCGCGCGATCGGAGCCAAGATGCCCCAGCCCCCCTCCTTGCCCTCCGTGGCCTTCCTCGGTCTCGGCCTGATGGGCAGCCGCCAGGCGCTCCGGATCGCGGTCGCCGGCCATCCGCTCACCGTCTGGAACCGCAGCCCCGGCAAGGCCGACGCCATCGTGGCGGCGGGCGGCGTCGTCCGCCACACCCCGGCCGAGGCGGTCGCCGGGGCGGACGTGATCTTCACCATGCTGACCAAGGGCGCGACGGTGGCGTCCGTCCTCTTCGACGGCGGCGCCGCGGCGGCGATGCGGCCGGGCGCGGTCGTCGTCGACATGAGTTCGATCACCCCGGCCGAGGCGCGCGACCACGCGGGCCGGCTCGCCCGGCGCGGGATCTTCCACCTGGACGCCCCCGTCAGCGGCGGCACGGTCGGCGCCGAGGAAGGCACGCTCGCCATCATGGCGGGCGGACCGGAGGCGGTGTTCGACAAGGTGGCGCCCCTCCTCGCCCTCATGGGCCGGGCGGTCCGGGTGGGCGAGAGCGGCGCCGGGCAGGTGGCCAAGCTCGCCAACCAGATGATCGTCGGCATCACCATCGGGGCGGTGGCCGAGGCGCTCGCCTTCGCGGCGAAGGCCGGCGCCGACCCGGCGCTGGTGCGCACCGCCCTTCGCGGCGGCTTTGCGGAAAGCCGCATCCTGGATCTTCACGGCGAGCGCATGGTCCGCCGCGACTTCACGCCCTTCGGCCGGACCTCCATCCAGATCAAGGATCTCGACAACGCCCTGTCGACCGGCGCGCCGGCCGGCGCCGCGCAGCCCTTCGCCGACCTCGCCCGCACGCTCTTTCGCGATCTTCTCGCCCGCCACGGCGACCTCGACCACAGCGCCCTCATCCTCGCTCTGGAAGACAGGGCGGCGGCCGAGCCGATGCCGGACGACCCGACCGGCGGATGATCAGTAGCCCGGGTAAGGGTTCTCTTTCAGAAGCCGCGCCACATGCACGGTGTTCTTCACCAGCATGCGGTTGGTGGTCGACACCGTCTCCGGCACGGCCTCGAGGTCCTTGAAGTCGGTCCTGCCCATCGCCTCGCCCACCCAGTAGGACGGGCCGCCGGCCGGAATGGTGAAGCCCACGTCGGCGAGCGCCTGGTAGAGTTCCGCCGACACGTGGTGCGCCCCGTCCTCGTTGCCGACCACCGCCACCGCCGCCACCTTGCCGTAGGCGGGCGTGCGGCTGGCGTCGTCGGTCTCGCCGAGGAAGGCGTCGAGCCGTTCCAGCACCCGCTTGGAGACGCTGGACGGCTGGCCCATCCAGATCGGCGTGCCGATGAGGAGGATGTCGGCGGCCAGCACCTTGGCGCGGATCGCCGGCCAGGCATCGCCGTCGCCCTCGTCGGACGAAACCCCCGGCTTCACGTCGTGGGCCGCCACCCGGACCACCTCGCCGGTCACGCCCTCCGCCTGGAAGGCGTCGAGGACGAGGGAGAGGAAGGCGTCGGTGGATGAGGCGCCGGTCGGCTTCAGGGTGCAGTTGAGGGCAAGGAGCGTCAGGGACATTGCTTTGGGTCTCTTCGACGAGGGGGAGCGGCGGGTCAGGCGTGGCCGGGGCGGACCCGGGCGGCCTCGAACAGGAACCAGGCGCGCTTCTCCGCCTGATCGATCAGCTCTTCCAGGAGGCTCGCAGTGCCGACGTCCTCGTGCTCGTCGCAAAGGCCGTGGGTCTCGCGCAGGTGCGCCACGAAGTCCTTGGTGTCGCCGTGCAACTCGGCCAGCATGTCCTGCGGGTCCACATAGTCCGCGTCATTGTCCTCCAGGCGCTGCAGCCGGCCCACGTGGCCGATGGAGCGCAGCGTGGTGCCGCCGATCTTGCGCACGCGCTCGGCGATCTCGTCGGTGCTCGCCAGGATCTCGGCCGCCTGCTCCTCGAAGAGCAGGTGGTAGTCGCGAAAGTGCGGCCCGCTCACGTGCCAGTGGAAATTCTTGGTCTTCATGTAGAGCGCGAAGGTGTCGGCAAGGAGCGCGTTCAGCGCCGCCGAGACATCGCGCGTGGCGTTGTCGGAGAGATCCGACGGGGTGGCGAGTTCGGGGCGGACGCGGGTGGTGGTCGACTTGGCCATGGACGGGACGTCCCTCGGTTCGTTGCGGCGGGCGATGAAGGGGTGCGGCGGGCGTCGGCACCCCGGTGGCGTCGCCGATGGTGGGATGCCTGGACGGCGGTGATGATCGGAGCGGCAACGCGCCGTCCCGCTCCGCTGTTCCGACCATCCGGCATCGATTTCGCTCACGCTTTCGCGAACCCGGCGGATCCGCCGGCGCGTTCGCGCGTTGATGGCGGTCCGTTCCCTTTAAGAACGGCGACCCGTCCCGGGTCCTTCTCCATCCCCTTGGGTGACGCTTTCATGGACTCCGACATCGCCGTTTCGGACGACGGCCGCGCGTCCGGCCGCCGGAACGTGGTGGACACCACCGCCCTCGTCGCCCTCTGCCTGATGATCGTGGCGGTGCTCTCCGTCGCCCGCGAACTCCTGGTGCCGCTGGCGCTCGCCATCCTGCTCAGCTTCGTGCTTGCCCCGCTGGTGCGGCTCCTGCGCGCCGCCGGCCTGCCGCGCGCGTTCGCGGTGGTGATGTCCGTGCTCTCCGCCTTCGCGCTCCTCTTCGCGCTCGGCTGGCTGATCACCGCCCAGGTCTCCGAACTCGTGCGCGACCTGCCCCGCTACCAGGACACGGTGCAGGCGAAGATCACGTCGCTGAAGGGGGCCACCGCCACCAGCGAGGCGCTTCGCCAGGTGTCGGGCTTCCTCGACACGGTCGGCGCCGAGCTGGAGACCGCGGCCCCGGAGGAGGCGCCCGCCGCCGGCGCCGCGCCGGCGGCCCCGCGGCCGCTGCCCGTCCAGGTGCTTGAGCCGCAGCCCGGGCCGCTCTCCACCCTGGCGGCGCTGATCGCCCCGCTCCTGCACCCGTTCGCCATCACGGGCATCGTCATCATCTTCGTCATCTTCATCCTCCTGCAGCGGGAGGATCTCAGGAACCGCTTCATCCGCCTGATCGGCACCCGCGACCTGCAGCGCACCACCGACGCCCTCGACGACGCCGCGCGGCGGTTGAGCCGTCTCCTCCTCATCCAGCTCGCCATGAACACCCTGTTCGGCATCGCCATCGGGGCGGGCCTCTGGCTGATCGGCGTGCCCATCCCGGTGCTCTGGGGCATCCTCGCCGCCGTCATGCGCTTCGTGCCCTACGTGGGTGCCGTCATCAGCGCGGCCCTGCCGCTCGCGCTCGCCGCGGCGGTCGATCCCGGCTGGTCCATGCTGATGTGGACGGCCATCCTCTTTGCTATCATCGAGCCGGCGGTCGGCCACTTCATCGAGCCGCTCGCCTACGGGCGCACCACCGGCCTCTCGCCCGTCGCCGTCGTGGTGGCGGCCACCTTCTGGACCTGGCTCTGGGGGCCGATCGGCCTCATCCTCGCCACCCCGCTCACGGTCTGCCTGGTGGTCATCGGCCGCCACGTGAAGGGCCTCTCCTTCCTCGAAGTGCTGCTCGGCGACCGGCCGGCCCTGTCGCCGCCGCAGCTCTTCTACCAGCGGGCGCTCGCCGGCGACGCGGCCGAGATGGTGGGCGTCGCCGAGGAGGTGCTGCGCGCCCGCTCGCTCAGCGAATACTACGACCAGATCGCCGTGCCGGGCCTGCGCCTCGCCCTCGACGACAGCGAGCGCGGCCTCCTCGGCGACGACCGGGCGCGCCGAATCCGCGCCACCGTGGAGGACCTGGTGGAGGACCTCGACGGCTACGACGACGTGCAGCCGGACGGCATCCGTCCGCCCGGCCCGGAAGGCGCCGCCGCCCTGGAGGCGACCGCGGACCGGCCGGAGGTGGCCGTGCTCGCCCCGGACGGTCTTGCCGACGACTGGCGCGGCGAGGCGTCCGTGCTGGCCGTCGCGGCGGAAAGCCCGCTCGACGAGGCGGCCGCCCTGATGCTCCGCCAGCTGATCGCCAAGCACGGCATCTCGGCCCGCGCCGAGGCGGCGGACGCGCTCTCGGCCCGCCGGGTGTTCCAGCTCGGCGCCTCCGGCACCCGGCTCGTCTGCCTCGTCGCCATGGGCGCCGCACGGCCGCTGCCGCTCCGCCATGCCGCAAGGCGCCTGCGCCGCCGCCTGCCCGGCGTGCGCGTCGTCCTCCTCACGCCCGGCGAGGCCGCCGGCGGCCGTCTCTCCGCCGCCGACGTGGGCGTCGACGAGACCGCCGCGAGCTTCCAGGAGGCCCTCGGCCTCATCGTCGCCGCCGCCGGCCGGCCGCCGGAAGCCCGCGTGTCCGCTTCGGCGGAGGGGGCCGCGGCGGATCTGGCGTCCGCCGACGCGGCCATCGGCCCGCAGGCCCCGCCGGTCGTCCGGCAGCGCGTCTGAGCCGGCGCGCGTCTCGGGCCTTCAAGCCGCCCAGATCGGATGGTGCAAGAGGGCCCTTCCGATAGGCGGCCCTCGGGGGCCGCACCGCGCCGGCCCTTTGGCGCCGCACGAGGAGAGACACAGCATCGTGCCGTTCCGGATCCGCCGCCCGGCCCTTCTTCTCCTCGCCGCCGTCCTTGCGGCGGGCCTCCCGCTCGGGCCGGCCCGTTCGCAGGACTTCGACCCCTGGGCCTTCCCCGGCGGCCGGGTGATCGACCCGCCGGTCGACCGCGCGCCGCTCGCCCCGCCCGACGGCTGGGGCTCCGGCCCCTACGACGGCCCGGACGACGGCTTTTCCGAGGAACCGCCCGGTCCGCCCGACGACCGTTTCGACCCGGAAGGCCTGCCCGAGGACTCGTTCGACCCCGAACCCCTCGAGCCCGAGCCCCTCGAGCCCGAACCCTTCGACCCTTACGCGACAGATCCTGGCGCCATCGACCCTTACGCCGACGACCCCGACGCGCCCGAAGCCCCGCTCCCCGGCGAGCCCACCCCGCCGGCCGACGCCGGCGACCCGCCCGCCGCGCCGCCCTCCGCCGCCCCCGCCGCGCCGGAGACCCGCGTCCCGGAAGTCGCCGCCCCGGCGACGCCCGGTGTCGCGGCTCGCCCGACGCTTGCCCCGGCGGCGCTGATCGAGGCCGTGCTGGCGGCCCGCTTCGCCGTCGACGCCGACCTCGGCAACCGGGTGCCGGGCAAGCTCGCCCAGAGCCCGCTGGTGGTGAAGATGCAGATTCTCCTCGACCGGGCGGGTCTCTCGCCCGGCGTCATCGACGGCTACATGGGCCTCAACGTGCAGAAGGCGATCGTCGCCTTCGAGGCCAAGCACGGGCTGCCGGTGGACGGCCTGATGGACGGCGCGGTCTGGTCGGCCCTCGCCCTCTACGAGACCGAGCCGGTCCTCGGGTCCTACACCCTCACCGAGGCGGACGTCGCCGGCCCGTTCGTGCCGCACCTGCCGTCGGACTACGGCGAGATGGCGAGGCTCCCCGGCCTCTCCTACCGGGACGCCGCCGAGATGCTGGCCGAACGCACCCACATGGACCTGGAATTCCTCCTCCAGATCAACCCTGGCGCCGACTTCACCCGCGCCGGCACCGTGGTCACCGTGGCGGCGCCCGGCCGGCCGGCGCGCACCAAGGTGGCGCACGTGGTGGCCGACAAGCGGTCCAAGCAGGTGGTCGGCTATGACGCCGAAGGCCGCATCGTGGTCGCCTACCCGGCCACCATCGGCAGCGCCAGCCTGCCGTCGCCCATCGGCCGGCACGTGGTGGAGGGCGTCGCCATCAACCCGGACTACTGGTACCGCCCCGACGTCAACTTCGTGCAGGGCAACAACCGCAAGGCCCTCCGCCTGCCGCCCGGTCCGAACGGCCCGGTCGGATCGGTCTGGATCGACCTCAGCGCGCCCACCTACGGCATCCACGGCACGCCGAACCCGGACGCCATCGACAAGGGCTTCAGCCACGGCTGCGTCCGGCTCACCAACTGGGACGCCGACGAACTCGCCCATCTGGTGGCCAAGGGCGTTCCGGTGGATTTCGTCGACTGATACCCGGCTCTTCAGCTTGGCACGACCCCGCGCCCGAACCGGCGCCGACCCGTCGGGCCGCGCCCCGGGGGAGGACCGATCCGGTCCCGCGCGCGGCCGGACGGCGGCCTCGCGCGCCGGCCTCCTTCGCACTGCGAAAGGGCGCGTCTTGTTCCGATCCGCATAAGTCTTCTTTGATGCATCATGCATACGAAGGGTGATCCGCTGGCTCAACCGGTTCGATCATCCCATGGTTCTGAAAAGACTTTTCGCCGTTCGATCCGCACTTCAGGCTGTCATCGGCGATCGTCGCGGTAATGTCGGGCTGATCTTCGCGCTGACCGTCATCCCGGTCGCCATGGCGACCGGCGCGGCGATCGACTACGGCCACGCCACGCGCGAGCAGAGCCGGCTGCAGAGCGCGCTCGACATGGGCACGCTCGCCGCCCTCGGGTCCGCCACGCCGACCACCACCACCGCCGAGGCGCGCGCCGTCATGGAGCGCTACATCGCCGGCGACTTCGGGTCCGGCTACACGGTGGAAAGCTTCGAGGCCTCGCTCGGCCGCACCGGCGAGCGGCTCGTGCGGGCGCGGGTGACGGCGAACGTGCCGACCAGCTTCCTCTCGCTTGCGGGGCTGCGCCAAGTGCCGGTGGCGGCCACGTCGGAGACCCGGATCGGCGACGACGAGATCGAGATCGTCATGGTGCTCGACAACTCCGGCTCCATGAAGGACGACAACAAGATCGGCCGTCTGCGCGATGCCGCCAAGAGCCTGGTGACGACCGTGGAGGGCGAGGCGCGGGGCAAGGTGCGCTACGGCCTCGTGCCGTTCGCCGCCCTCGTCAACGTGGGCAGCACCCGGTCGGGGGCGAGCTGGATCGACACCAGCGCCACCTCGCCGGTGCACGCCACCCATTTCGACAAGACCATCAGCCGCCTGACGCTCTATTCCAAGATGAAGGGCACCACCTGGGGCGGCTGCGTGGAGGCGCGCCCGAACGGCCACGACGTCACCGACGCGGCGCCCACCAGCGCCGACAAGGCCACCCTGTTCGTACCGTCCTTCGCGCCCGACGAGCCGGACCCGGAGGAGGTCTGCAACACCTTCTACGGCTACAAATACTGCCGCCAGGTGGCAAATTATGAGAATAGCTACCTGAAGGACGACGGCGGCTCCACCTGCACGGCCGTCTCGTCCACCACCAGCGACACCGTCCGCCAGTCCGCCACCTGCAAGTACATGGGTACCACGCCGGCCTCCACGGCCGTCGGCGCCGGTCCGAACCGCATGTGCGACAGCCGGCCGATCCAGCCGCTCACCAGCGACACCGTGGTGATCGAGACGGCCATCGGGGCGATGATCGCCCAGGGCGGCACCAACATCGCCGAGGGCCTCGCCTGGGGCTGGCGGGTCGTCTCGCCCGGCGAGCCCTTCACCGAGGGCAAGGCCTACGGCTCCCGCGGCGTCCGCAAGGTGATCGTGCTGATGACAGACGGCGAGAACCAGATGATCGGCGTCTCCAACACCAAGAACGTCAACCGGTCCTACTACTCGGCCTACGGCTTTGCGGCCGACAACCGGCTCGGCACCACCTCGCGCGACGGCACCGTGCTGAAGGGGGCGATCGACAGCCGGCTTGCCACCACCTGCACCAACGTGAAGGCGGCGGGCATCGACATCTACACCATCACCTACGACCTCACCGACACGACCACGCGGGCGTTGATGCGCGCCTGCGCCACCAGCACCAGCCACGCCTACTTCCCGTCCACCAGCGACAACCTGACGAGCGTGTTCCAGGCGATCGGCCGCTCGGTCGGCAAGATCCGCCTCGCCGAGTGACCGCGTCGGAGCGGCCGGTCGCCCGTCCCGGTCTGGCGGAGTACGACCGGGACGGGCGGGATGTCAGGCGGGCTTCAGCCAGACCGTGGCGAGCGGCGGCACCGTGAGGGCGAGGCTCTGCGGATGGCCGTGGGCCGGGATGGGTTCGCTCTCCCGGCCGCCGCCGTTGCCGAGGCCGGACCCGCCGTAGGCGGCCGCGTCGGTGTTGACGATCTCCCGCCAGAAGCCCGGCCGCGGCACGCCGATGCGGTAGTCGTGGCGCGGCACCGGCGTGAAGTTGGAGACCGCCAGCACCGGTCCGCTCCCCTCCGCCGTGCCGGCTGCCGGCGGGTTGCGCAGGAAGGCGAACACGGAATTCTCCCGGTCGTCGCCCACCGCCCAGGTGAAGCCGGCCGGCTCCGCGTCGGTCGCGTGGAGCGCCGGCTCGGCCGTGTAGAGCCGGTTGAGGTCGCGCACCAGCGCCTGGATGCCCGCGTGGCCCGGGTCGTCCAAAAGGTGCCAGTCGAGCGAGGCGTCGTGGTTCCACTCCCGCCACTGGCCGATCTCGCAGCCCATGAACAACAGCTTCTTGCCCGGATGGGCCCACATGAAGCCGTAGTAGGCCCGAAGGTTCGCCCGCTTCTGCCACGGGTCGCCCGGCATCTTGTTGAGGAGCGAGCCCTTGCCGTGCACCACCTCGTCGTGGCTCAAAGGCAGCATGAACTTTTCCGACCAGGCATAGACCATGCCGAAGGTCATGCTGTCGTGGTGCCAGCGCCGGTTGATCGGATCCTCCTCCATGTAATGGAGGCTGTCGTGCATCCAGCCCATGTTCCACTTGTACTGGAAGCCGAGGCCGCCGGCTTCCAGCGGCGCCGACACGCCCGGCCAGGCGGTGGATTCCTCCGCGATGGTCATGGCGCCGGGGTTGCGGTCGCGCACGATGCCGTTGAGGTGCTTCAGGAAGTCCACCGACTCCAGGTTCTCCCGGCCGCCGTACTTGTTCGGCACCCACTCGCCGGCCTTGCGGGAATAGTCGCGGTAGAGCATGGACGCCACCGCGTCCACCCGCAGGCCGTCGATGTGCCATCGCTCCAGCCACTCGCAGGCGCTCGCCAGCAGGAAACCCCGCACCTCGTTGCGGCCGAGGTTGTAGATGAGGGTGTTCCAGTCCTGGTGATAGCCCTCGCGCGGGTCGGCGTGCTCGTAGAGCGGGGTGCCGTCGAAGCGGACGAGGCCGTGGGCGTCGGTCGGGAAGTGGGCCGGCACCCAGTCGAGGATCACGCCGACGCCGGCCGCGTGGCAGCGGTCGACGAAGCGGGCGAAGTCCTCCTGCCGGCCGTAGCGGCCGGTCGGGGCGAACAGGCCGAGCGGCTGATAGCCCCAGGAGCCGCCGAACGGATGCTCCATAATGGGGAGAAGCTCCACATGGGTGAAGCCCATGCCGGCCACGTAAGGCACCAGCCGGTCGATCATCTCGTCCCAGTCCAGGCTGCGGCCGTCCACCATCAGCCACGACCCGGCGTGGATCTCGTAGACCGAGATGGGCGCGTCCGGCCGGTGGCGGGCGGCGCGCCCCTCCATCCAGGCCTGGTCGGTCCAGGCGTAGGCCTCCGCGCGCGCCACGATGGACGCGGTGGCGGGCGCCGCCTCGCTCGCCCGTGCCATCGGGTCCGCCTTCTGCGGCAGCACCTGGCCGTCCGGGCCGGTCAGCTCGAACTTGTAGCGCTCGCCGACGCCGACGCGCGGCACGAACAGCTCCCACACGCCCGCTTCGGCGCGCAGCCGCATCGGGTGGCGGCGGCCGTCCCAGCTGTTGAAGTCGCCGATCACCGACACGCGCCGGGCGTTCGGCGCCCACACGGAAAAGCGGGTGCCGGCAACGCCCTCCACGGCCATCGGCTGGGCGCCGAGCACCCGGCCGAGCTCATAGTGGTTGCCCTCGGCGAAGAGGTGCAGGTCGAGTTCGCCGAGGAGGAGGCCGAAGCTGTAGGGGTCCTCGGTCTCCTGCACGGCGTCCGGCCAGCGCACGTGGAACACGTAAGGTCCCCCGCGCGACAGCGGCCCGGCGAAGAGGCCGGCCGGGTGCACCAGGCCGAGCGTGCCGAGGCTGTCGCCGCCGCCGCGCGCCCGCACCTCCACGGCGTCGGCGCCGGGAAAGAAGGCCCGCACCAGCGGCGTGTCGCCGATCGGATGCGGCCCGAGCAGGCTGAAGGGGTCGCCGTGACGGGCGTGGACGAGCGCGTCCACCGCGTCCGGGTTGAGGCCGGTGGCGGGGTCGAGCGTGGTCGTCGCCATCAGGTCTGTCCTTTCTCTGAAAGCAGGCGGCCGGCGATGGCGGCAAGGCCGCGGAGCGGAATGGCGAGCCATTTCGGCCGGTTGGCGGCCTCGTAGCGCACCTCGTAGGCGACCTTCTCCAGGCGGAAGAGCTCCAGGAGCGCGCCCTCGGCGTCGGCACCCACCCATGGGTGCTCCGCCTCGGCGAGCGCCGACCGGTAGCCGCCCAGCACCGCCGCCTCCGCGTCGGCGCGGAAGCGGTCGAGGAGGGCGTCGCGCCGGTCGCGGACCACCGGGTTGGCGTCCTCGTCCGGCAGCGGCACGGTGGCGGCCGCATAGTCGAGCGAACGCAGGAGCCCGGCGACGTCGCGGATCGGGCTCGATTTCGACCGCCGGTCGTCGAGCGAGCGGGCCGGCTCGCCCTCGAAGTCGATCAGGAAGGCGTCGCCTTGCGCCACCAGGATCTGGCCGAGGTGGAAGTCGCCGTGGATGCGGGTGGCGAGCGCGCCGCGGCCCGCCTCCGCCAGCCGGTCCACCGCCGCCTCGATGGCGGCCCGGTCGGCGAGCACCCGGTCGATCGCCGCCTTCAGGCCTTCGTCCTCGCCCGCGTCTTGGGCCGCGAGCACGTCGAACGCGCCGGAGAGCTGGCCGCGGGCGCTGTCGGCGATCGCGGCGATCTCCGCGTCCCCCATCACCACCGGCGCGAAGGCCGGGTCGTCGGAGGGTCGGGCGAGCACCGCGTGCAGTTCGCCGAGGCGGCGGCCGAGCACGCGGGCAAAGCTCGCCGCGCTCTCGAACACCCCGTCGGCCCGTCCGCCGGAGGGCGGCGCGCCGCCGTCGCCGGCGTTGGCGCCGGTGAGGAGCGCGTCCTCCATGGCTCGCTTCAGGGTCTCCATCATCCAGGTCCAGGCGTCGCCCTGGTTGCGGATGAAGCCCTGCACCACGATCAGCATGTGGCAGGTGCCGTCGCCGTCGAAGCGCGCCACCGATCCGATCAGCGGCGCCGTGTTGGCATAGCCCGCCTCGGTCAGGTGGCGGGTCATCTCCACCTCCGGGTGGATGCCCCCGAAGGTGTGGCGCACCACCTTCACCACCACCTTGTCGCCGAGGATGAGCGAGGAGTTGGACTGCTCCGCCGACAGCCACTTGATCTCCGCGTCGGCCGGGATGTCGAGACCCTCCACCCGGCTCGTCGGCATGAAGCGGATCTCGCCGCCGTCCGCCGCCACCGTGGTCTTCAGGCCGAGATGGCGGATCACGCCGCGGGCGAGCGCCTCGCCGGAGAAGGCGTCGGTGAGGAAGCCCACCTTGCGCACCTGCCGCACCCGGGCGAGCGCCAACTGCTGGGGCAGCGGCGGCGCGTTCGCCTCCTCCCAGGAAATCTCCAAGGGCATCAGGTAGTGCTCGGTGCGGTCGGGCAGCGCCGCCTCGATGTCGGCCAGCACGACCCCGGTGTCCGGGATGGCCGCGAGCCCCGCGATGCGGGCGCCCGCAAGCGCCTCGTTCTTGGCCCCGAACCAGCGCCGCATGGGCAGGTAGGCCGGCAGGATCTCGCTCTCCAGCACCTTGCGGTGCTTGGCCTCGGCGATCTCCTCGATGCCCTTGCGAAGGACCAGCGTGGTGAACTCCGGCAGCTGCTGCGGCGCCGTCACGTGCCAGGCGGGCTGTGCCGCCTCGGTCATCAGCTCGAACCAGTAGAAGCCGTAGGGCGGCAGGGTCAGCAGATAGGTGAGCTGGCCGATCGGCGGGAAGGGCGATCCGCCGGTCATCTCCACCGGCACCCGGCCGGCGAAGGCGGAGAGGTCCAGCTCCACCGCCTGCGGCGTCCGCGACAGGTTGACCACGCAGAGGATGGTCTCCTCCCCGTGCTCGCGCAGATACGCGAGGATCTTGCGGTTGCCCGGGTAGAGGAAGCGCAGCGTGCCGCGGCCGAACGCCTGCCGCTGGCGCCGGAGCGCCAGCATCCGCCGCATCCAGTTGAGAAGCGAGTGCGGGTCGCGGCTCTGGGCCTCCACGTTCACGGCCTCGAAGCCGTAGAGCGGGTCCATGATGGACGGAAGCACCAGGTTGGCCGGGTCCGCGCGCGAGAAGCCGCCGTTGCGGTCCGGGCTCCACTGCATCGGCGTGCGCACCCCGTCCCGGTCGCCCAGGTGGATGTTGTCGCCCATGCCGATCTCGTCGCCGTAATAGATGACGGGCGTCCCCGGCATGGAAAGGAGCAGCGCGTTCATCAGCTCGATGCGCCGCCGGTCCCGCTCCAGGAGCGGCGCCAGCCGTCGGCGGATGCCGAGGTTGATGCGCGCCCGCCGGTCGGCGGCGTAGAAGTTCCAGAGGTAGTCGCGCTCCTGGTCGGTCACCATCTCGAGCGTCAGCTCGTCATGGTTCCTGAGGAAGATCGCCCACTGGCAGCTCTCCGGGATCTCCGGCGTCTGCCGCATGATGTCGGTGATCGGGAAGCGGTCCTCCTTGGCGATCGCCATGTACATGCGCGGCATCAGCGGGAAGTGGAACGCCATGTGGCATTCGTCCTCGTCGCCGAAATACTCCTGCGTGTCCTCCGGCCACTGGTTGGCCTCGGCAAGCAGCATCCGGTCCGGATAGTGCGCGTCGAGCTCGGCGCGGATCTTCTTCAGGACCTGGTGGGTCTCCGGCAGGTTTTCGTTGTTGGTGCCCTCCCGCTCGACCAGATACGGGATGGCGTCGAGCCGGAGCCCGTCCACCCCGAGGTCCAGCCAGAAGTGCATCACGTTGAGGACGGCTTTCAGCACCTGCGGGTTGTCGAAGTTGAGGTCCGGCTGGTGGCTGTAGAAGCGGTGCCAGAAATAGGCACCGGCCACCGGGTCCCAGGTCCAGTTCGACTTTTCCGTGTCGAGGAAGATGATCCGCGTCTCCGGATACTTCTGGTCGCTGTCCGACCAGACGTAGAAATTGCGGTGGTTGGAGCCGGGCTTGGCCTGCCGCGCCCGCTGGAACCAGGGGTGCTGGTCGGAGGTGTGGTTGATGACGAGCTCGGTGATCACCCGCATGCCGCGGGCGTGCGCCTCGCGGATGAAGCGCTTGGCGTCCTGCATGGTGCCGTAGTCGGACGACACCTCCTTGTATTCGGCGATGTCATAGCCGTCGTCGCGCCGCGGCGACGGGTAGAAGGGCAGGATCCAGATCGTGTTCACGCCGAGGCTGGCGATGTAGTCGAGCTTGGCGATCAGCCCCTGGAAGTCGCCGATGCCGTCGTTGTTGCCGTCGAAGAAGGACTTCACGTGAAGCTGGTAGATGACCGCATCCTTGTACCAGAGCGGATCGTGCCCGATCGTCGTGGTCGAGGTCGGTTTGGTGCCGTCCGCCATGGATCAGCTCTCCTTGGACGCGTCGACGCGCCAGATGGAATAGGGAAGGTCGTGGGGGTCGAGGCGCAGGCGCTGGACCTTGCCCTGCCAGGTGGTGCGCTGGCCGCGGACGAGGTCCTCCACGGCGAGGCTGCCGTGGTCCGGCCGGTTCCACTCCCACAGGGGAATCTCCACGTCCGCCTCCTGCACCGCGTGCGGGTCCAGGCTGACGGCGACGAGGAGCACGTTGTCCCGTGACGGGGTCGCCTTCTGGAACCACAGCACGCTGTCGTTCCAGGCGGCCAGGAAGGTGATGCCGAGGTGGCTGTGGAGGGCCGGGTTGTCGCGCCGGATCCGGTTCAGCCGGGTGATCTCGGGGATGATGTTGCCCGGCCGGGTCCAGTCCCAGGCGCGGATCTCGTACTTCTCGCTGTCGAGATACTCTTCCTTGCCCGGATAGGGTCGGCCCTCGCAGATCTCGAAGCCGTTGTACATGCCCCACAGGCCCGACATGGTCGTGGCGAGGGCGGCCCGGATCAGGTGGGCGGAGCGCTCGGAGGTCTGCAGCGAGGCGGGGTTGATGTCCGGCGTGTTGACGAAGAAATGCGGCCGGAAATACTCCTTCAGCGGCGTCCGGGTCAGCTCCGTCAGGTATTCGGTCAGCTCCTGCTTGGTGTTGCGCCAGGTGAAGTAGGTGTAGCTCTGCGAGAAGCCCACCTTGGCGAGGCGCGCCATCACCTTCGGGCGGGTGAAGGCCTCGGCCAGGAACACCGCGTCCGGATGGCGGGCGCGCACGTCGGCGATCAGCCACTCCCAGAACGGGAAGGGCTTGGTGTGCGGGTTGTCCACCCGGAAGAGCCGCACCCCCTCGTTGACCCAGAACAGCACCACGTCGCGCAGCGCCACCCACAGCGACGGGATGGCGCCGTCCGCGTAGAAGTCGACGTTGACGATGTCCTCGTACTTCTTCGGCGGGTTCTCCGCGTAGCGGATGGTGCCGTCCGGGCGCCAGTCGAACCAGTCCGGGTGCTCCTTCAGCCACGGGTGGTCCGGCGAGCACTGGATGGCGAAGTCGAGCGCGAGCTCCAGGCCGTGGTCGGCGGCGGCCGCCACCAGCCGGCGGAAGTCGTCGAGCGTGCCGAGCTCCGGATGGAGGGCGTCGTGCCCGCCCGCTTCCGAGCCGATCGCGTAGGGGCTGCCCGGGTCGTTCGGCCCGGCCTTCAGCGTGTTGTTGCGGCCCTTGCGGTTGGTCCGGCCGATCGGGTGGATCGGCGGGAAGTAGAGCACGTCGAAGCCCATGTCGCGCACCCGCGGCAGCTGGGCGATCACGTCGTCGAGGGTGCCGTGCCGGTTCGGATCGCCGCTCTGGGAGCGCGGGAAGAGCTCGTACCAGGCGGCGAAGCCGGCGCCGGTGCGCTCCGCGTCGAGCGGCAGCGGCGGCTCGTGGTGCACGCGGAACGGCTTGCGGTCGGCTTCTCCCATCAGGGCGACGGTCTCGGCCGACAGGAAGGCGGCGATGCGTTCGCTGTCCGGGCCGTCGGTGACGCGGCCGAGCAGCGTGCCGAGCCGCGACTTCAGCGGTCCGTCCTCGGTCTCCTGGTGGGTGCGCGCCACGAGGCGCCGGCCCTCCTCCAGCTCCAGGCCGACCGCAATGCCGGCCGCGTGCTTCTTCGAAAGTTCGTTGTGGAAGGTCGCGAAGGCGTCCCGCCAGGCTTCCACCGTGAACTCGTGGCGGCCGAGCCGCTCCAGCGGCAGGTCGGCGCCCCAGCGGTCGTTGCCGAGCGGCTTCATGCGCACCTCGCGCCAGGCCTCCTCGTCGGCGGTCCGCCAGAGGAGGGCGGCGGCGAGCTTGTCGTGGCCGTCGCCGATCAGGTCGCAGGTGACGCGGACCACCTCGCCCACCGTCCGGCGCACCGGAAAGCGCCCGCCGTCCACCGACGGCGCGATCGCCTCGATGGCGAAGCGCGGCGCGGCGGTCGCCGTCGTCACGTCCGGCACGGCGCCCTCGCGGGTGAGCAGGATGGGCTCCAGCGCGTCGCCCTCCAGCACCCGCACGTCGGCCGGGCCGAGCGGGATGGCGCTGTCGAGGCTGAGGGCGGTGGTGCCGGCGATGTCGAGGAAGCGCTGGAAGCGGCCGCCGGTGTCGGTGAGGAACTGGTCCGCGTCGGCGACGGCGCCCCGGCGGGTGTCCGGGTTGACCAGCACCAGCCGCGCCTTCCCGGCCCGGCGGATGTCCGGCGCGTCGGTACGCAGCACAGCCGTCACCGGGGCGGCGGCGCCCGTCAGCACCCGCATCTCGGCGCACGCGAAGGTGCCGTTGGAGCGCGCGACGAAGGCGTTGGCGGCGGCGATCTCGTCGGAGAGGTCGACGGCCGCGCCGGTGCGCAGGCGCTCGAAGGCGGCCGGCGACCCGGAGAGCGGCGACAGGGGCTCGCTCGCCCCGTATTCGAAGCCCATCGGCACCATCAGGCCGTCGCCGAGGGCGGCGGCGAGCCAGAGGGCGCGTCCGGCCAGCCGGCGCGTCTCCTCCTCGCCGGCCGCCTCGGCGGCGAGCCGCTTGCCGAACGGCGCCTCCGGAAAGGCGATCGACGGGGCGAGGCGGCGGTGCACGTCGTTCTCGTCGACGAGCCAGGGCGCGCGGGCGTCCCACCAGCGCAGCGACGAGAAGACCGCGTCGAAGCCCGCCCCCTCCAGCGCGTGCCGCGCCGCGAAGCTGAGGCCCGGCGTCACGGCGAGGAAGCCGCAGTCCGGCGCGCGGGTCCTGACCGCCTCGATCAGCGCCCGCCAGCGGTCCGCCGGCACATGGTGCGGGTCGACGCAGCGAAAGCCCGCGATGCCGACGGCGGCGAGCCGGGCGAGCCGGTCGGCCAGATGCTCGAACCAGCCGTCCGCGTCCCGGTCGGGCGGCAGCACGGCGGCGCCCCGGTCGGCCGGCTCGATCCGCGGGTCGAGCCCGTCCGATCGCCCGGCGCCGCGAAAGCCGTAGCGCTCGGCGAGCGGCCCGTCGGCCGCCACCCGGTCGGCCACAAGGTCGACGAAGAGGGCGAGCCCGCGCGCCCCGGCCGCTTCGGCAAGCCGCGCGTGCCCGTCCTCCGCCGGCCCGTCGTGGCCGAGCGCCGGGTTCAGCCGCGTGTCGTCGGCGGTCAGGAACACGTTGCCGGCCGCGCCGGGCGCCAAGAGGGGTGCCGTCGCCACCGCGTCGAACCCCATGGCGGCGGCGCGGTCGAAGTGGCCGTCGAAGGCCGGGAGATCGCCCACGTGGAGCGGATGGAGATAGTAGAGCCGGTGCCGTTCAAGCCGTTCGTCTCGCATGGACCGTCCGTCGCTGAAGGGTCGGAAAGGCGGGTGGCCGTCGCCGGCCGTCGATCGGTGAACCGCCCGCGCGACGGGTTTGTTCCGGCCTTCGGGAGGGTGAGTCCGGCCGGCCGCTT
The DNA here is from genome assembly GCF_001927285.1 of Mongoliimonas terrestris. Classification (GTDB taxonomy): domain Bacteria; phylum Pseudomonadota; class Alphaproteobacteria; order Rhizobiales; family Pleomorphomonadaceae; genus Chthonobacter; species Chthonobacter terrestris. The sequence goes on from NZ_MSIG01000007.1 coordinate 59,936, forward strand.
CCGCCGGTTGCGCGTCCGGGTCCCTTGCCGTCCAGGCCTCTCGCCGGCCGAACGCGCCCGGCGCCCCGGGCCGTCCGGGCGTGCCGGTCGTCCCCGGAGGAGGGTCGCGGAGAGGGTGTCGGCGCGTTCGAACCAAAGCCGCCCGGCCGGGTTACGCCTTCTGTCGAGGGAGCCGCGGGTCGTCGGCGTGTCCCGTCGTGGCGGCGCGCCGACCCCGCCGGAGAGATCGCTTGCGCATCAAGGTGTTTTTGAACCGCCACAGCGGCACCATGCGGACCCTCGGCGTGGAGGCGGCCGAACGGGTGATCGTGCCGGAACTGGAGCGGGCCGGGCACGCGGTCAGCGTGGAGGGCGTCACCGGACAAAGCCTCGCCGAGCGGCTCGACGGTCTCGCCGACGCCGCCCGCCGGGGCGTCGCGCCGGTGGATTGGGTTGTGGTCGGCGGCGGCGACGGCAGCGTCAACACGGCCGCGGCGCGGCTTGCCGGCACCGGGCTTGCCCTCGGCATCCTGCCGCTCGGCACCATGAACCTCTTCGCCCGCAGCCTCGGCATGCCGCTCGACTTCACCGCCGCCGTGGCGGCGATCGGGCGCGCGGAGCCCCGGCCGGCGGACCTTGCCGAGGTCAACGGAATCCCCTTCGTCCACCAGCTGGGGTTCGGCGTGCAGCCGCGCATGGCGCGCCTGCGCCGGCACGGCCCCGTCAAGGGCCGGCCCGGCAAGCTCCTCGACACCGCCCGGGCGCTGATCCAGGTGTTCCGTCGGCCCAAGGTGCTGCACCTCGGCCTGACCGTGGACGGCACGACCCGCACGGTGGCGGTCACCGGCCTCGTCGTCTCCAACAGCCTCTACGGCGACGGTCACCTGCCCTACGCGGACGATCCGGCCGACGGGCGGCTCGGCATCTACACGTCCACCTCCAAGGCCTGGGGCGAACTCGTCGGGCTCACCACCGCCATCGTGCGCGGCACCTGGAAGGAGAGCCCGCACGTCACCGTGGCGGAAGGCCGCGACCTCGTCATCGAGGGGCGGCGCGGCCACATCGCCGCCACCATCGACGGCGAACTCGACCGCCTCGCCCTGCCGGTCCGGGTCACCAAGCGGCCGGGCGTCCTGCGCGTGCTCGCGGTCGCCCCAGATTTCTGAAGCGGGAGCGATGTCCTGCCGGCCTGACGATCCCGTCAGGTCGGAAAGCGCTCCAGGGCGACAATCTCCGGTTCACCATTCGCCATTGTGTGATTTGCGGCACGAAGCTGCGGGCCGGCGCATTATTGTAACATTCAGATATACCGATGCTTAGTTGCCGGGAGGCGGTCGCAGAGGTGGCCGCAGTGGTTCGCTCGTGCCCGGTGGGTCATGGTTCAAACGACACAGGCATGCATTCCTTCCCCGCCCGACGGCGGTCGGCCGCGCCTGATCCGGGCGGCGGACCGGCGCGCCGGACCGGCACCGTCCGAGGGACCGTCATGCTAGGCCGCCTCACCCGTCGGGGCGCCGCGCCGGCCGGATCGACCGCCGGCAGCGGCCTTGTGGAACTCCTCAGCATCGCCGGCATCTGCGCGGTGCTGATCTCCGCGGAGTTCCGCTACGGCCTCCTCAGCGGCATCGCCGCGACGGTCTCCACGGCCGTGCCGTTCGGCAACACCCTGATCGTCGCCGCGGTTGCGGCGCTCTGGGTCGGCATGGGCACGTTCAGCGTCCGGCGCCGGGTGGAGCTCTCCTCCGTCTTGGCCGATCGCGAACGCCTGAAGTCCGACTACGAAGCCCACAAGATCACCGACACCGCCACCGGGCTGCCCAACACGCTCGGCTTCAACGCCTATCTGACGGACCTCCTGGAGACCGACCGGCCGGACGTCTTCGTCACCCTGATCGGGGTCGAGATCGGCAACCTCACCCTCATCCGCGACGTGCACGGCGCCGCCGTGGAAGCGGCGGTGGAGCTTGCCATCGCGGACCGCCTGGTCACGCTCCTCGGCGCCGGCGATTTCGCCGCCCGCGGATCGGGCAGCACCTTCTACGTGGTCACCAGCGGCCCCGGGGACGTCTCCGTCGCGGCCGCCGACCGGATCGTCGCCGACCTCATCGAGACCTTCCGCCTCGGCCTCACGGTCGGCGCCGCCGCCATTCCGGCCAAGCTCCATGTGGGCACCACGGCGGCCCGCGCCGGCGCGATCGGGGCGGAGCGCCTCGTGGAGCAGGCCGACCTCGCCATCCACCACAGCCGCCGCAAGGGGCCGGGCGCGGTGTCGGCCTTCGACGCCGACATGAAGGTGGCGCTGGAACACCGGGCGATGATCGAGACCTCGCTCGCCGGGGCCTTGAGGGCCAACGAGATCGTCCCCTATTTCCAGCCGCTGATCGACCTTTCCCGCAACAAGGTGTCCGGCTTCGAGGTGCTGGCCCGCTGGACCCACCCGACCGTCGGGGCCATCTCGCCGGCCGTCTTCATCCCGATCGCCGACGAGATCGGCGTCCTCGGCCCGCTCACCCTCGACCTCCTCGGCAAGGCCTGCAAGGCGGCCGAGGGCTGGGGCGACGACATCAAGCTCGCCGTCAACGTGTCGCCGACGGCGCTGCGCAATCCCGCCTTCATGGACGGCTTCCGCGACGTGCTGGAGGCCTCGCGCTTCGATCCGCGCCGCCTGGAGGTGGAGATCACCGAGAACGCCTTCATCGAGGAGGTCACCGGCCTCGACAAGGTCATCGCCGGGCTGAAGAGCGATGGCATCTCCATCTCCATCGACGACTTCGGCACCGGCTATTCCAGCCTGCACCGCCTGCGCATGCTGCCGTTCGACAAGATCAAGATCGACCAGTCCTTCGTGAAGGACATGATGAACAACGCCGACAGCCGGCGCATCGTGGAGGCCATCATCTCGCTCGGCCAGAGCCTCGGCCTGCCGACCACCGCCGAGGGCATCGAGGCGGAGAGCAACCGCTCGCTCCTGGAACGGCTCGGCTGCACGATCGGCCAGGGCTACCTGTTCGCCCCGGCCATGCCGGCCGCCGAAGTGCCGGATTTCCTCGCCCGCTACACCCGCGAGGGCGTCGCCGTCCTGCGCCGCACGGCCTGAAGCCCGCCGGCGGATCCGCGCCGCACGGCCTGATGGCCGCCGGCGTTTCCGCGCCGCACGGCCTGACGCCGCCGGCGGATCCCATGCAGCGCCGGAAATAATCCACTCGCCTTGAGGAACCTGTCGCCGGTCGTCGCGTTCAACGTCACGTCCGCGGTTGAGGTTCATAAAAGGCCATCATGGTGATCGAGCGGCTCTCCGCCGTGCTCTTCCAGGTCGGCGGCACGCGCCTGGCGTTGCCGCTTGCCGGCGTGCGCGAGGTGCTGCCGCTCCCCCATCTGCGCCGTCCGCCCGGCGCGCCGGCGCCGTTCGCCGGCTTCGTCGATCTCGGCGGCCGGGCCCTGCCGGTCGTGCACCTCGCCGCCCTCTTCGAGACCGCCCCCGCCGCCGACCTCGATCCCCCGCCCGCCGTCGACCCCTTGCACGCCCACCTCCTGGTCACCGCCTTTGCCGGCGACCCGGTGGCCTTCCTGGTCGACCGGGTGGACGACGTGGTCACCGTCGGCCCGGTCGAGGCGACGCCGGTGGAGCCGACCGGCACGCTCCACGGCTGCGTCGAGGCGGAGGTCGCCATCGGCGGCCGCCTCGTCGCGCTCCTCGATCCGGCGCGCCTCCTGACCGCCGGCGAGCGCGCCGCGATCGCGGACCTGGAACGGCAGGAGGCGGCCCGCGCCGCCCGCTGGGCGCACGCATGAGCGGCGGCGGGGGCGGGATCGGCGGTGCCGACCGGCCGGTCCAGCCGGACCATGCGGCCGGGTCGCGCGAGGCCGGCTTTCCGGCCCTCAAGCGGCTCATCATCGGGCGCACCGGCCACCACTACTACGAGGACAAGGACGCGCTCCTCGCCGAGCGGGTCGGCGCCCGCCTCAAGGCCACCGGCATTTCGGATCTGGGCACCTACGCCGCCCGCCTCGCCGATCCGGCGGACGGCCCGGCGGAATGGGCCGCCCTCGTCGCCGAGATCACCATCGGGGAGACCTTCTTCTTCCGCTTCGCCGAGCAGTTCGCCGCCCTGCGCGACGTGATCCTGCCGGACATCCTCGCCCGCAACGCCGGCACGCAGCGCCTGCGCGTCTGGAGCGCCGGGGCGGCGACCGGCGCGGAGGCCTATTCCCTCGCCATCCTGGTGCGCGACCTCCTCGGCGACGCGGCGGCCGACTGGCGCCTCTCCATCGTCGGCACCGACATCAACGAGACCTTCCTCGCCAAGGCCCGGGCAGGCGTCTTCAACGGCTGGGCGCTCCGCTCCCTCGGGCCGGACGAGCGCGCCCGCTGGTTCGACCCGGGCCCCGGCCCGGGGCGCTTCACCCTGAAGCGCCGCTACGCCGCCCTGGTGCGCTTCGAGCCGCACAACCTCCTCCATCTCCTCGACGGCACGTCGCCCCTGCAGTTCAGCGACTTCGACCTCGTGCTTTGCCGCAACGTGCTCATCTACTTCCACCCGGATACGGTGGCGGCCCTCGTCCAGGCGCTCGGCCGCACGCTCGCCGACGCCGGCTGGCTGCTGCTCGGCCACGCGGAGATGAACCCGGCCGCGGCCGGCACGGTGACCGCCGTCGACGTCAACGGCACCCTGGTGTTCCGCCGCGCCGACACCGCCGCCGCCCCGCCCCGGACCGCCGCCGTTTCGCCGGCTGCCAGCCCTCCGTTCCATCCGCCGGCCTTCGAACCGTTGGCCCTCGACCCGCCGGCCCCCGCCGCCCGCCCGCCTCTCGCCCCGCCCGTCCTCGCCGCGACCCCGGCGGAAGCCTTGGCCGCGTCCGCGCTCGCCATGGCCGGCGCGGCGGGGATCCGGGCGCTTGACGGCGCCGACGGGGCGACCCTCCTTGCCGCCGCCCGGGCGAGCGCCGACGCCGGCGATCTCGCCGCCGCGCGCGAGGCCTGCCGGACGGGCCAGCGCGACTGGCCCGACACGCCGGCCTTCCATCACCTGGAGGGCCTGGTGGAACGCGCCGCCGGTCATCTCGAAGCGGCCGAGCGCGCCTTCCGCCGCACCCTCTTCCTCACCCGGGACTTCGCCATGGCCCACTACCACCTGGGGCTCACGCTCCTCGATGCCGGCCGCCCGGCGGACGGCCGCCGATCGATCGCCAACGCCGCCCGCCTCGCCGCCGCCGCGCCGGCCGACGCCCTCTTGCCAGACGGCGACGGGCTGACCGCCGGCGGCCTCGCCGCCCTCGCCCGGCACATGCTCGACCGCCCGCCCGGCCACGCGCCGTCTGCCGGTCCGGCCTCCGGCGGCCTGCCGGCCGCAAAACCCACCCTCGGCGGCCTGCCGGCCCCGGGTCCCACCTTCGGCGGCCTGCCGGCCCCGAGTCCCACCTTAGGCGGCCTACCGGCCCCGGGTCCCACCTTAGGCGGCCTGCCGGCCGCTGGCGGCGCCACCCGCCGTCGGGGTCGCCGGCCATGAGCCCGACCGCCCTCGACCAGGACCGCCGCCGCCGGCGGCTGCTCGACGCCCGCACCCGCGATCTCGCCGCCCGGCGGGACGGTCCGGGCGAGGGGCGCGGCGCGATCCGCCCGGCGGATCACCTGCTGGTGGCCGTCGGCAACGCGCTCTACGGCCTGCCGCTCCGGGCCGCGCGCGGCGTCGCCCCGGCAGGGCCGGTGGCGCCGCTCCCCGGCACCCATCCGGCGGTGGCCGGCATCGTCCACCAGGCCGGCCGCTTCGTCGCCGTGGTGGACCTCGCCGCCCTCCTCGGCCTGCCGCCCGGCCCGGCCGACGGGGGCGTCCACGTCTTCCTGAAGTCGGAGCCGCCCGTCGCCCTCGCGGCCGCCGCGGTGGTCGGCACGACCGCCGCCGCCGCGATCTCCGGCGGCGACACCGGGTCCGCGGCCGCGCCGGCCGTCACCGGCCATGCGCGGCTCGACGACCCGGCCCTCAAGGCGAGCGGCGGCGCCGCCACCCTTCTCGACGTGGCGGCGCTGCTGGCGCCCGTCTTCCCCATCCCGCTCGCCCTTGGAGCGTAACGCCTGATGTCCGTCTCGATCGCCAACCGCATTCTCTTCGGCTTCCTGATCATCCTCGCCCTCATGGTGGGGATCGGGGTCTACGCCCTCGGGCAGATCGGCGAGGTGCGCGAGACCACCACCACCATCGTCGCCCGCGACCTTGCGGTGCATCGCCAGCTGGCCGCCGTGTCGGAGGATCAGCACCTGCTCGGCGCCGCCCGCGACCGGGCCGTGCTCGCCCTGGTGGCGCGGGCGTCCGGCCGGACCATCGCCGGCGAGGGCGATCCGATCGCCGACTGGCGGACCCGCCTGGAGCGGGCCGAGACCCGCCTCGCCGACGCCATCACCCAGGCGGACGCCCTCGCGGTCCAGGCGCTCAACCCCCAGCGTGCGAGCGCCTGGCGGATGATCCGCCAGCGGCTCGGCGAGGCCGCCGCCGAGATGCGGCGCCTGCGCGAGGCGACCGAGGCGCAGATCGCCGCCGTTCTGAGGGGCGACGTGGACGCCACGCTGACCGGCGAGCGCGAGGCCTCGCAGGCGCGCGCCGCCGTCGCCCGGCAGATCGCCGCCGCGCGGGAGGACCTGGACGCGGCGGTCGCCGTCGGCCAGAGCCGGGTGGAGACGGTCTACGACGAGAGCCGCCAGTCGATCGCCATCGGGCTTGCAGCCACCGCCGCCCTCGGCCTCGTCATCGCCTTCGCCATCCGCCACTCCATCGTCACGCCGCTCGGCGCCTTCATGGGCTTCGTGGAGAAGATCGGCCGGGGGGATCTCTCCGGCGCGGCCGCGGCCAGCGGACCCGACGAGATCGGCCGGCTCGGGGTGACGCTGAACGCCATGGTGGAGGGCCTGCGCCAGCTCGCCGGCCAGAGCCGGGAGGCGACCGAAAACCTCAACGCCGCCGTCGCCGAGATCCGCGCCTCCACCCAGGAGCAGGCGGCGAGCGTGGAGGAGCAGCTGGCCGCCGTGCAGGAGACCGCCGCCACCGTCGACGAGATCACCCACGCCGGCACCCAGATCGGCAAGCGCGCCCAGGAGGTGATCGCCGCCGCCCAGGCCACCGCCCAGACCTCCAACGCCGGCCTTGCCGCCGTGGAGGAGACCGCCCGCGCCATGGACGCCATCCGCGACCAGGCCGAGGCGGTGGCGGAGAACATCGTCGCCTTGAGCGAGAAGACCCAGGCGATCGGCGAGATCATCACCACGGTGAACGACATCTCCGAGCGCTCGCACCTCCTCGCCCTCAACGCCGCCATCGAGGCGGCGGCGGCCGGCGAGAGCGGCCGAAGCTTCGCCGTGGTGGCGGCCGAGATGAAGCTCCTCGCCGATCAGGCCAAGGAGGCCACCGGACAGGTGCGCTCCATCCTCGGCGACATCCAGCGCGGCATCAATTCGTCGGTCATGCTCACCGAGGAGGCGGTCAAGCGCGTCACCGCCGGCAAGGCGCGCTCGGACGTCACCCAGAAGACCATCGACGAGATCACCCAGCGGGTGCAGGACAGCGTGCACACCTTCCAGCAGATCGTCGCCTCCACCAACCAGCAGCAGCTCGGCATCGAGCAGGTGATGGGCGCCCTGCAGAACATCCGCCAGGCCAGCCAGCAGACCGCCGCCGGCACCCGTCAGCTCGACCAGGCGGCCGGCAACCTCGCGGAGCTCGCCCAGGCCCTCCTCGGCCTCGCCAGCCGCTACCGGCTCTGACGGGGAGGGGCGGGTGAGCGACTTCCAGGCGGAACTGATGGCGGCATTCGACGCGGAGGTGAAGGAGCACCTCGGCGCCATCCGCCGTTCGCTCGACCGGAGCGGCGAGACGTCCAGTGCGGCGGCGAGTGCGGCGGGCGGCGCGGCGGGGGCCGACATGACCGACGTGTTCCGCCGGGCGCACAGCCTGAAGGGCGCCGCGCGGGCGGTCGACAGCGCGCCCGTCGAGGATCTCGCCCACCGGCTGGAGGCCGTGTTCCAGGCCATGCTCGACGGCCATCTCGGCCTCGACCGGCCGCTCCGCCAGGCCATCGACCAGGCGCTCGACGCCATCGAGGGCCACGTGGCCGTCCTCGGCGAGGGCGGCACCCCGGCGGCGACCGCCGCCGCCTCGGCGGTGCTGGAGCCCTGGATCGCCCGCGCCGAGACCGCGGCGGACGACCGGCCGGCGGACGCCACGCCGCCACCCGCCGACGACCCCGTTTCGTCCGGCGACGCCGCCCCCTCCGCCGATCCGCCGCCGGATCGTGACGCCGTCCCCGCCGTCGACGCGTCCCCGCCGCCGCTCTCCCGGGCGGCTTTCGGGCGCGACGCGGCGCCGGCCGGCGACGATGCGGCGACGTCCGCGGCCGGGGAGGGCGCCCCTGGCGCGCCCGGCGGCGCGGACGATCCCGCCGTCGCCGCCGACCCAGCCCCGGCCGATCCCGCCGCCCCCGATCCCGTCCCTCTCGAGTCCGCCGACGCCGTGCTCCGCGTATCGGCCCGCCAGGTGGAGCGGCTCGCCGGCTCGCTCGCCACCGTGCTCGGCGCCGTGGAGGCACGCGGCGGGCTGTCGGCGGACCTGAAGGCGGTCGGCGCCACCGCCCGCGCGCTCGCCCGGACGGTCGACGAGATGCGCCGCCCGGCTGCCGTCCTCACGGCCTTCGCCGCCGAGACCGGCGACGCCGCGGTGCTCTCCGAGGTCCGCCGCCTCGCCGCCCGGCTGAAGGACCTCGACCGCATGGCGGCCCTCCTCCAGGCCGACCTCGGCCGCCTCGCCCAGGCGGACCGGCGCCAGGTGTTCGCCCTGGAGCGCTCCGCCACCCGGCTCGCCGAGGACGTGGAGGGCATCTCGCTCGTGCCGGTGGACAGCGTGCTCGGCGGCCTCGGCCGGATGGTGCGCGACCTTGCCCGCGCCCGCGGCGCCGAGGTCCGCTTCCGCACCGTCGGCTTCGAGGCGCTGGTCGACCGCCGGCTCCTCCAGGCCCTGAAGGATCCCGTCCTCCATCTGGTGCGGAACGCCGTCGGCCACGGCGCCGAACCCGCCGCCGCCCGCACAGCCCTCGGTCGCCCGGCCGAAGTGGACGTGGTGGTGACGGCGACCGTCGGCGGCGGCCGGCTCACCCTCACGGTGGCGGACGACGGGCGCGGGCCGGACCTTGCCCGCATTGAGGCGGTGGCGGTGGAGCGCGGCCTGATCGGCCAGCGCGCGTTCGGCGCCCCGCCGCCCTCGCCGGACCGGTTGCTCGCCCTCGTGTTCGAGGCCGGCTTCTCCACCGCGCAGGCCGTCGACCGGCTGTCCGGGCGCGGCATGGGGCTTTCCGTCGTCGCCGAGGCGGTGCGCCGCAAGCGCGGCCAGGTGGAGCTCCGCGCCCGCCGGCCGCACGGCACCGAGGCGGTGATCGAGGTGCCGCTCGCCGCCGCCCTCCAGTCGGTGCTGATCCTGGTCAGCGACGGCCGTCCCTACGGGCTGCCGAGCCACGGGGTGGAGCGGCTGCTGCGCCTCCCCGTGGAGACCATGCGCACCGTGGAAGGTCGGCCCGCGGTCTGGATCGAAATCGGCGGCCGCGACGTTGTCATCCCGATCGTCACCCTGCCTGAGATCCTGGGTCAGCCTGCCGTGCCGCTCCCCCTCCATGCCGGACACCTTACCGTTGCGACGATCCGACGGGGCGAGCGCCGGCTCGGCCTTGCGGTGGATGCGCTCTCCGACGCCCGCCCCATGGTGGTGAGCGCCCTCGACGGCTTCGGCGCCGACGCCCGGATCGTCTCCGGCGCGGTGCTCGCCGACGGCGGCATGCCGGCGCCGGTGCTCGACGCCGCCGCCCTGGTGGCGCGCTGGGTGGAAGGGGAGGGCACCCGCGGCGCCGCCGGCCTCGGCCTTGCCGACTGGCGCCCGCCAGCGGAGACCCGCGCCAAAACCATCCTCGTCGTCGACGACAGCATCACCACCCGCACGCTGGAGAAGAGCATCCTGGAATCCCAGGGCTACCGCGTCCTCCTCAGCGTCGACGGCCTGGAGGCGCTGCAGCTCCTGCGCGCCGGCGACACCGTGGTCGACCTCGTGGTCGCCGACGTGGAGATGCCCCGCATGGACGGCTTCGCCCTCCTGCAGGCGATCCGCGCCGACGCCCGCTTCAAGACCCTGCCGGTGGTGATGATGACATCCCGCGCCGCCCCGGAGGACGTGCGCCGCGGCCTCGACCTCGGCGCCAGCGCCTACGTGGCCAAGCAGACCTTCGACCAGCGCGACCTCCTCGCCACCATCGGACAGCTGCTGTGAGCGCCCCCGCGTCCCGCCCCCCCGTCCCGCGCCCCCCCGTCCGCGTCATGATCGTGGAGGATAGCGCCGTCGTCCGCCGTCTCCTCGCCCACATCGTCTCGCGCGATCCGCGCCTTGCGGTGGTGGCCGCCGTCGAGACCGCCGAGGAGGCGCTGACCGAGGTGCACCGGGTGCAGCCGGACGTCATCTCCATGGACATCCGCCTGCCCGGCATGGACGGCCTGGAGGCCATCGGCCGCATCATGGCCGAGCGGCCCACCCCCATCGTGGTGATCGCCGACGCGGTGGAGGACAAGAGCCTCGCCATCTCGCTGAACGCCCTCAGGGTCGGCGCCCTCTCGGTGGTGGAAAAGCCCGTCGGCCTCGGCAACGCCCAGTACGAGACGGTGGCCGGCACCATCTGCACCCAGCTCTTCATCATGAGCCAGGTGCCGGTGATCCGCCGCCGCACCCTCGGCCTCCGGCCTCTGCCCCGCCGCGGATCGATCGCCGACCTCGCCGAGCCGTTGGCGGCGCCGAGCGTCGTCGGCATCGCCGCCTCCACCGGCGGGCCGCCGGCGCTCGCCCGGGTGCTCGGCGCCCTGCCGGCGGGCTATCCGCTGCCGGTCCTCGTGGTGCAGCACATGGGCGCGCCCTTCATGGAGGGCTTCGCCGCCTGGCTCGACGGCCTCGTGCCCCTCACCGTGCGCCTCGCCGTCTCCGACGAGATCCCCCGCGCCGGCCACGTCTATGTGGCGCCCGGCGACCGCCACCTCGCCCTCGGCCCGCAGGGCGGCGTCCTCAAGGTCACCGGCGAGCCGCCGGTCGGCGGCCAGCGGCCGTCCGCCAACGTGCTCTTCACCTCGCTCGCCGAGGTGCTTGGCGCCCGCGCCGTCGGCGTCCTCCTCACCGGCATGGGCGAGGACGGGGCGGCGGGCCTTGCCGCCCTCCGCCGCGCCGGCGGCTACACGGTGACGGAGGACGAGAGCACGGCCGTCGTCTACGGCATGCCGGCCGCCGCCGTGCGCATGGGCGGCTCGCGGGTCAGCCTGCCGATCGAGCTCGTCGGCCCGCGCCTCGCCCGGCTCGGCGGAGGCGCCCCGTGACCGACACCCGCGACGCCCCCGGTCCCGCCCCCGACGCGCACCCCGAGGCCCCGCTCCGCCCCGACCGCATCCTCGTGGTGGAGGACAGCCCCACCCAGGCGCTGAAGCTCCGCCACGTCCTGGAGAAGGCCGGCTACGCGGTCGAGTGGGCCAACTCGGCGGAGGCCGCCTTCGACGTCCTCAACGAGCGCACCCCCGACCTCGTCATCGCCGACTTCCATCTGCCCGGCATGAACGGCGACGGCCTCGCCCGCCAGATCCGCATGAACGTGCAGACCCGCACCTTGCCGGTGCTGATGCTGACGGAGGCGTCCGAGCGCGAGGTGGAGCGGCACGGCCTGGAGAGCGGCGCCGACGCCTATGTGCCGAAGTCGGCGCCCGACAGCCTGCTGATCCTGCGCATCCGCGCCCTCGTCCGCCGCCGGCCGGGCGGCGACGAGACGGCCGCCCCGCAGCCGCGCTACTCCACCTTTCGCCGCGCCCGCATCCTGGTGGTGGCCGATCGCGAGACCGGCGGCCGCCTCGACCCGGCGGTCACCCGCGCCCTGATGACCCGCGACGCCTTCACGGTCACCGTGGTGGAGAGCGCGGAGGCGGCGCTCCGCCAGGTCGCCGAGGGGGGCGACGCGGCCGACTGCGTCATCGTCGACCTCGCCGCCCGCCGCTTCGACGGCGCCGCGCTCCTCGCCGACCTCGACCGCCTGCGCGCCCGGGTCGGCGGCGGCCCGAACAGCGGCCCCGACGGCGGCGAGCCCGACCTCATCCTGGTCGGCCTCTACGACGAGGACGCGCTCAACGCCGCCGCCGTCGCCGATCTCTACGCCGCCGGCGCCGACGACATGGTGCCGGCCGCCACCGAGCCGGACATGCTGGACCTGCGGCTCCGGGCGCTGGTCCGGCGCAAGCTCATGCGCGAGGAGAACCGGCGAATCGAGCTCGACCTGCGCGCCCGCGAACTTGCGATCGAGCGGGCCCGCGCGGAAGCCGCCGCCGCCGAGGCGCGGGCGGCCCTTGCCGGCGAGCTGGAGCAGGCCAACCGCGACCTCGCCGACACCAACCGCCGCCTGCAGGAGACCCAGTCGCAGCTGGTCCACGCGGCCAAGATGGCCTCCCTCGGCGAGCTCGTCGCCGGCATCGCCCACGAGATCAACAACCCGCTCGCCTTCGTCCTTGCCCACCACGGCACGGTGGAGCGGGCCGTCCGCGGCCTCGCCGACCGGATGGCGGGCGGCGGGGCGGCGACGGCGGAGAGCGCGGCCAGCGCGGCGGCCGCCAAGGCGCTCGACCGGCTCGCCGCCATGCGGGTCGGCCTCACCCGGATCCAGGATCTCGTCCTCAATCTCCGCAAGTTCTCCCGCCTGGACGAGGCGGACGCCGACACCCTCGACGTGCCGGCCTCCATCGAGACCGTGCTGGCGCTTCTCGCCCACAAGCTCGGCGACGGCATCCAGGTGGTCCGGCGGTTTGAAGCCGAGCCGACGCTCGTCGCCTCGCCGGCGCTCCTCAACCAGGTGGTCATGAACATCATCGGCAACGCGGCCGACGCCATCGGCAACACGGGAACCATTGTCATCGAAACGAGATCGGACGACGAGAGCTACGAGATCGCCATCGAGGACGACGGTCCCGGCGTGCCGGCGGACCTGATGGACCGGATCTTCGAGCCCTTCTTCACCACCAAGCCGGTGGGGTCGGGCACCGGCCTCGGGCTCGCCATCGCCTACGGGGTGGTGCTCGCCCACGACGGCGACATCCGGGTGGAGACCGCGGCCGGCGGCGGAGCGCGCTTCGTGATCCGCATCCCACGGAGGACGACATGATCGACCATGGCCTCAGACCCGCCGCGGCGGGCGCCGGCGCCGGCAGGCCGACGGTGCTGGTCGTCGACGACGAGCCCGACATCCTGACCGCGCTCACCGATCTCCTGGAGGACGATTTCGAGGTGCTGACCGCCGCCTCGGCGGCCATCGGCCTCGACCGGCTGAAGGCCACGCCGGAAGTGTCCGTCATCCTGTCCGACCAGCGCATGCCCGGCATCACCGGCGACGTCTTCCTGGAACGGGCGCGCGCCGTCAGCGACGCGGGCGCCATCCTCCTCACCGGCTACGCCGACCTCGGCGCCGTGGCCTCCGCGGTCAACCGCGGCGGCATCGTCGCCTATGTGGCCAAGCCCTGGGACGCCGCCGCCCTGAAGTCGCTGGTGGGGGCGACCGCCGAGCGGGCGCGGCTTGCCCGCGACCTTGGCGTTGAGCGGGCGCTCGTCCGCGGCCTCCTGGAGAGCGGCACCGACGCCATCTCGTTCAAGGACCGGGACGGCCGCTTCGTGCGCCTCAACGACCGCAAGGCGGCCGCCCTCGGCAGCCCCGTCGAGGGCTGCGAAGGGCAGCGGGAGAGCGCGTTCGGCGCCGACAGCGGCGACGTCGAGGCGGTGGACCGGGCCGTCATGGCGACCGGCCGGCCCGACGAGCGGGTGGAGGAGCGCACCGACGAGAGCGGCCGCCTGCAGGCGATCTCGATCCGGCGCACGCCCATCCCCGGACCGGACGGCGCGCCGGCCTACCTGATGACCACCGAGCGGGACGTCACCGAGACCCGCCAGATGGAGGCCCGCCTCGCCCAGGCGGAGAAGATGCGCGCGCTCGGCACCATGGCGGGCGGCATCGCGCACGACTTCAACAACCTCCTCACCGCCATCATCGGCGGGCTGGAGCTCGCCGAGCGCCGCCTGCCGGGGGGCGACGACCGGCTGCACCGCTACGTGACCGGGGCCCGCGAGGCGGCGGAACGCGGCGCCGTCCTCACCAAGCGCCTGCTCGGCTTCAGCCGGCGCACCGACACCCGGACCGCGGTGGTCGACGTCAACGCCGTCATCGGCCGCATGAACGACCTCCTCACCCACGCCCTCGGCGGCACCGTCACGGTGGAGCGCGCCCTCAAGGCCGCGCCCGCACGGGTGCGGGCCGACCCGGACCAGCTGGAACTCGCCATCCTCAACCTCTGCATCAACGCCCGCGACGCCATGCCGGCCGGCGGCACCGTGCGGGTGACCACGGAGAACCGCACCGTCGTCGCCGGCGACGAGGGCCTCGTGCCGGCCGGCGACTATGTGGCGGTGAGCGTCATCGACACCGGCGAGGGCATGCCGCCGGAGGTGCTGGCGCGGGTGTTCGAGCCCTTCTTCACCACCAAGGACGTGGGCAAGGGCACCGGCCTCGGCCTTTCCATGGTGTACACCTTCGCCAACCAGTCGGACGGCTCGGTCGACATCGACAGCACGGTCGGCGAGGGCACGCGGGTGACCATCCTCTTGCCGGCGGACGCCAGCGAAGCCGGGAGCGTCGGCGAGAGCCGCCGCCCGGTGCCCCGTCCGGCCCGCCGCGCCCACGTGCTGGTGGTGGACGACGATCCGGCCGTCCGCCAGGTGACGGCCGCCTTCATCACCGCCATGGGCCACACCCTCGACGAGGCCGAGGATGGCGTGAGCGCGCTCGCGCTCATCGACGGCGGGCTGAAGCCGGACCTGATGGTGGTGGATTACGCCATGCCGGGCATGACCGGCGTCGATCTCGCCGCGGAGGTGCGCCGCCGCCGGCCGGACACGCCGGTGCTCTTCGTCACCGGCCACGCGGAGGCGGACGCGCTCGCCGCCATGGACCGGTATCTCGCCAAGCCCTTCCGCCAGGACGAACTCGCCGCCTCGATCGCCGATCTCCTGCGCTGAAAAGGGTGGCCGGGCGTTTGGGAACGGAAGACGGACGGGCCGCATTGCCTCTCTGGCGCGAGGCCCCGCATCCAAGGTCCGGCGTCCGGTCCCGTCCAGTCCAAGGGCGCGGCGCACCGGGCCTTAGGGAGAGCCATTCCGCGAGACCGGCGCGAGGAGACCCACGAGGAGACCCGCATGGGCGATCAGACCGAGGACGACACCGCACCGGAGACGTCCGCGCACACCGGCCGTCCGCCACACCCGCAGCCGAGCGGAACCAAGGGCGAAGGAAATGCGGGCAAGGGCGGTTCCGCGCCTCCCGCCGCAGGACCGCACGCCGATCCGGACCTCACGGACGCGGACAAGACCCCCGGCGCCGGCACCTTGCCGCCCGTCGACGGTCCGCCGGACCAGGACAGCAACGCCGGCTGAGGTCCGGGCGGCGATCGTCCTGCCTCGGCCGCGACGCCCCGCCGGCGGCTCGGGTCAGACGTCCGGACGCACCGCCAAGGCCGCGTGCACCCGCGCGGCAAGGTCGCCGTCGCTCACCGGCTTTTCCACGATGCTGCCGGGATGGACGCCGTTCAGCTCCGCCCGGTGGCCGAAGCCGGTCAGGAAGATCACCGGCAGGTCCGGCCGGGTCCGGCCGATCGCCTCGGCGACCGCGATGCCGTTCATGCCCGGCATCTCGAAATCCACGATGAGAAGATCCACGCTCTCGCCCCGGCCCTCGCCGCGACCCATGAGGGCAAGCGCGTCCCGCCCGTTGCCGGCCTCCAGAACGGCGAAGCCGTGGTGCTCCAGCATGGCGGCGGTCACGGTCCGCACCAGGGGGTCGTCGTCGACCACCAGAACCGTGGCCAGCGGCGGGGCCGGGCGCGGCGATCCGCGTTCCGTCACCCCATAGTCCTCCACCGGCCGCCCATTGTCCTGCACAGCCTTGGTGAATGTGTTCACGCGCGAACCCTCCCGGTCGACGACCTCGACCGCCAGCGGCCGATACACCTCGACCCGCTGTCGAACCTGCGAACCGGCGGATTGTTCCACCGGCCGACGACGGCCCGGACGGTTTTCTCGCCGCCGTCGCATCCATGCCCTGGCAAAGCCTCCGCTGACGCCCGGCCGCCCGCCGGGCGGGCGTCCCCGTCGGCGGGTTGCCGGGCGGAACGAACCGGGCGCGCGCGGCATTGAGGCTCGTGACCCCGAGCCGCGTCCGACGGTGTCCCCGACGGTCCCAATGTGCACAGGAGCCTCCGATGGCCGAACAGTCCCTCAAGTCCCTCATGGTCCACACCCTGAAGGACGTCTACTACGCCGAGAACGCCATCCTGAAGCACCTGCCGCAGCTCTCCAAGGCGGCCGGCGACAAGGCCCTCAAGGAGGCCTTCGACGCCCACGCCAAGGAGACCGGCGTGCAGATCAAGCGGCTGGAGAGCGTGTTCGAAATCCTCGGCCTGAAGCCGGAGGGCGTGAAGTGCCACGCCATCGAGGGGCTCGCCAAGGAGGCCGACGAGATCGCCGCCGAGTTCCCGGCGGGCGACGCCCGCGACGCCGGCCTGATCGCGGCCGCCCAGGCGGTGGAGCACTACGAGATCGCCCGCTACGGCGCCCTCCTCGCCTGGGCCCAGCAGCTCGGCGAGGACGACGCGGCCGGGCTCTTCGCCGAGACCCTCGCCGAGGAGGAGGCCACCGACGAACTCCTCTCCGAACTCGCCGAGGACGTGGTCAACCCGAAGGCCGCCTGACCGGCCGCCGCAACCGGTTCAACCGGTGGCGCGCCGCCGGCACAACCGGCCGACGCCGTCGGCACAACCAGCGGTCCGTCACGGACGGTCCGGCCGGCCGCCGACCGGCGTCGGTGACACCGGCGGCGTCGCGATGCCTGCCCCTCTTTTCAGCCGCCCCTTGCCCGGCGGACCATGGGCCGCCGCTCGGGCGGTGATCCATGGTCGGCCCGAGATGGATCGAACCACCATGGCCGATGCCGCCCCCTCGTCCGACGACGGCGAACACCCCGTGCGACCGGGCTCGGCCGCCGAATCCGTGCCGTCGGGCGACAGGCCCGCTACAAGCGGCACGACACCGGCTACAAGTGCCGCCTCGGACGCGACAAGCGACGCTACAGTCGCCCCTGCAGCGGCTACAAACGACGACACGATATCCCCGGATCCGGCCTCCGACGGCGACCCGGCGCTCGCCCGCCTCGCCGCCCTCTACGGCATCGAGCCGAGCTTCACCGACGCCAACGGCACGCCCGTCCGGGCCTCCGACGAGACCCGCCGCGCGCTCCTTGCGGCCATGGGCGCCGACCTCTCCGACCCGGAGGCGGCCGCCCGCGCGCTCGCCGAGACCGCGGCGGATCGGCTGATTTCCCCGGTCCTGGTGCTCCGCCCGGAGGGCGGCCGGATCACCGTTCCGGTCGGCGCGACGGGGTCGGTCCGCTACCGGATCGACCTTGAGAGGGGCGGCACGGTGGAGGCCGAGACGCGCGTGGAAAGCGGCGCGATCCGCCTGGAGGATCCGGGATTCGGCTATCATTCCATCAAGTTGGAGGCCGGCGACGAGATCGGTCGCGCGCTCCTCGTGGTCACCCCCGGCGCCTGCTGGCTGCCCGACGGGGTCACCGACGGTCGCCGGCTCTGGGGCGTCTCGGTGCAGCTCTACCTCCTCCGCTCGGAGGAGAACTGGGGGATCGGCGACTATGGCGACCTCGTCCGCCTGGTCGAGGTGCTCGCCGCCGAAGGCTGCGCCGTCGTCGGCCTCAACCCCTTGCACGCCCAGTTCGTCGACGACCCGGAGCAGGCCTCCCCCTATTCGCCGGCAAGCCGCCTCCTCCTCAACATCCTCAACATCGCCGTCCCCCGCCTGCCCGAAGCCGCCGATCCGGACGTCGCCGCCTGGATCGCCTCGGACGATGTCCAGGCCCGGATCGCGGCCGCCCGCGACGCTGCCCTTGTCGACTACACCCTTGTTGCGGCACTGAAAACCGAAGCGCTCCAGCGCTGCCACCAGGTCTTCCAGGCGCGGGCCGACGCCGCCCGGAGCGCCGCCTTCGAGCGCTTCCGCAGCAACGGCGGCGATCGGTTCGAACTCTCCTGCCTCTTTCTGGCCCTCCGCGACCACTTCGCCCGCACCGCGACCCTGCCCGACTGGCACGACTGGCCCGACGCCTTCAAGGACCCCGCCTCTGATGCCGTGCTCCGCTTTGCCGTGGAGCACCGGGACGCGATTGATTTTGTGGCTTGGTGCCAATGGCTTGCCGACGTCCAGCTGGCCGAGGCGGACGCCGCCGCGCGCGACGGCGGCATGGCGATCGGCCTCTACCGCGACCTCGCGGTCGGCGCTGACCGGGCGGGCGCGGAGACCTGGGCCAACCCGGCCGCGGTGATCGACGGGGTCTCGGTCGGCGCGCCGCCGGACCTCTTCAACCCGGCCGGCCAAAGTTGGGGCCTGCCGCCCTTCCACCCGCGCCAGCTCCGCCAGGAAGGCTACCAGAGCTTCGTCGACCTCATCCGCGCCAACATGCGTCACGCCGGCGGCCTCAGGATCGACCACGTCATGGGCCTGCAGCAGCTCTACTGCATCCCGGCGGGGGCCACGGCCGCCGACGGCGCCTACCTCGCCTACCCGGTGGACGATCTCCTCGGTGTTCTCGCCCTGGAAAGCCTCCGCCACCGCTGCCTCGTGGTCGGCGAGGACCTCGGCACGGTGCCGGAGGGCTTCCGCGAAAAGATGGAGGCCGGTCATGTCCTCTCCTATCGGGTGCTCGCCTTCGAAAAAGACGAGGAAACCGGCGGTTTTGCCGGCACCGACGCCTATCCGGTGCTGTCCGTCGCGGTGGCGGCGAGCCACGACCTTGCCACCCTGAAAGGCTGGTGGCAGGCTCGCGACGTGGCGGCGAAGGACCGGCTCGGCCTCTATGCGGACGAGGCCGAGGCCACCGCCCAGCGGGCGCTTCGCGACCGGGAGCGGCGGGACCTCGCCACGCTCCTCCACCGGGAGAAGCTGCTCGCCACCGAGGGACCGATCCGCGTGGAGAGCTTCGTGGACGCCGCCCACCGGCACCTCGCCCGCACCCGCTCGGCCCTTGCCGTGGTCCAGCTCGACGACATCACCGGCGAGCGCGACCAGGTGAACATCCCGGCGACCGACCGGGAGACGCCGAACTGGCGGCGCAAGTACGGCGCCACCGTGGAAGCGCTCGCCGCCAACGGCGCCTTTGAGAAGATCGGCCGCATCATGGACGAACGGGATGGCCGCGCCGGCGCCGCGGACCGCCGCCCTTCATCGAACGCGCACGCGGAGAGCGAATGACCGACGCCTATCTCAACCGGGTCGGCCATGCGGTCCCGCCCAACGACGTGCACCGCACCTTCATCGACTTCGCCGAGGGGCTGCTGGCCACCAACCGGGACCGGGCGCTGTTCCGCCGGATGGCGGAGCGCGGCCAGATCGAGCACCGCTGGTCGAGCCTGAAACCCCACCCACGCCCCGGCGTCGGCGCGAGCGTGGACGACGGCGGCTTCTACCGGCCGGGCGACTTTCCGAGCACCGGCGCCCGCATGCGGCGCTACGAGGAGGCCGCGCCGGACCTGGCCGAGGCGGCCGTCCGTTCGCTCGACCTCGGCGGGCGGGAGCGGGAGATCTCCCACCTCATCGTCGTCACCTGCACCGGCTTCATGGCCCCCGGTCTCGACCTAAAGCTGGTCGACCGGCTCGGCCTTCGCTCCGACGTGGAGCGCACCATCGTCGGCTTCATGGGCTGCCACGCCGCCATGAACGGCCTCAGGCTCGCCCGCCACATCGTCCGCTCCGAGCCGGAGGCCCGGGTGCTGGTGGTGGCGGTGGAGCTCTGCACGCTCCACCTCCAGGAGACCGCCGACCTGGAACAGGTGCTCTCCTTCCTGGTGTTCGGCGACGGGGCCGCCGCCGCCCTGGTGACGGCGGAGCCGGAGGGCATCGCCCTCGATGTCTTCGCCACCATCCTGGTGTCGGAGGATCCTAGCCTGATCACCTGGTCGGTGCGCGACACCGGCTTCGACATGGTGCTCTCCGGCAAGGTGCCGGGCGTGCTTCGCGGCGCCCTGGAAGGGACTACCGACCGCTTCACGGCGGCGGCCGGCGGCCCGATCGACCTCTGGGCGGTGCACCCGGGCGGCCGCTCGGTGCTCGACGCGGTGGAGGGCGCCTTCCGGCTGCCCGGCCAGGCGCTCGCCGCCTCGCGGGCGGTGCTCCGGGAGTTCGGCAACATGAGTTCGGCCACCATCCTGTTCGTCCTTGCCCGCCTCATGGCGGTCGCCGGGCCCGGGCAGGGTCTCGCCATGGCGTTCGGACCGGGCCTCACCGCCGAGACGCTGATCTTCCGCAAGGTGGCCTGACGCCGGAACGGATGAGGAGGGTGGCGTCATGGCGGCGGTGTTCCGGATGGACAGGCGGGCGGACGGGCCGGAGCTGATGGACAGCGAGACGGTTCCCTATGAGGACTTTCGCGCCTGCCTGAAGGATCTTTCCAGCGTTAACCGGCTGTCGTTCGGCTACCGGCCGACGCTTGCCTTCGTGGAGCGACTGCGCGCGGCGGGCCGTCTGCCGACAGATCGGCCGCTCAGGATCCTCGACGTCGGCAGCGGCTACGGCGACACGCTCCGGGCGATCGCCGCCTGGGCGGTGCGACGGCGGATCCCGGTGGACCTCACCGGCGTCGACCTCAACCCGTGGTCCACCCGCGCGGCGCGCGAGGCCACCCCGGCGGAGATCCCGGCGCGTTTCGTGACGGCGGACGTGTTCGACCATGAGCCGGCCGAGCCGCCGGACCTCGTCATCAGCGCCCTCTTCACCCATCATCTTGCCGAGGCCGACCTCGTCCGCTTCCTCGTCCTCATGGAGGAGAGGGCCGCGCTCGGCTGGTTCGTCAACGACCTCCACCGGGATCCGGTCGCCTACCACGGCTTCGGCGCCATCGCGACGGCGGCCCGCTGGCACCGCTTCGTCCGCCACGACGGGCCGCTCTCCATCGCCCGCGCCTTCCGCCGGTCCGACTGGCTGCGCCTTCTCGGCGAGGCGGGGCTCGGCGCGTCCGGCGCCACGGTGGAAGGCTGGCTGCCCTACCGGCTCTGCGTGGCGCGGGTCAAATGAGGGGCCTCCGCGACCCGGACGTGGTGGTGATCGGCGGCGGCCTTGCGGGCGCCGCGGCGGCGCTCCGGCTCGCCCGGGCGGGCGTGTCCGTCACCGTGATCGAGCGCCAGGCCGGCCCGCATCACAAGGTCTGCGGCGAGTTCCTGAGCGCGGAAGCCCTGGCGGACCTTGAAGACCTCGGCCTCGACGTGGCGGCCCTCGGCGCCGTGCCGCTCGGCGCGGTCGGCTACGCCACCGGCCGGCGGACCGTGGTGGCCCCGCTGCCCTTCCCGGCGGCGAGCCTCTCCCGCCGGCGGCTCGACGCGGCCCTCCTGCAGGCGGCACGGGCGGCGGGCGCCAGGGTGATCGCCGGGCACGGGGTGCGATCGCTCGTCTGGAGCGACGGCAGCGTCGCCGTCCGGCTCGACGACGGGCGGACCCTTTCGGCGCGCGCGGCCTTCGTGGCGACGGGCAAGCACGAACTGCCCGGCCACGCCCGCCCGATCGACCCCGCCGCCGGGCCGGGCGGCGACCTGGTCGGCTTCAAACAGCACTTCGCCGTGGGCTTCGACCGCCCCGGCGGACCGTCGCCGCGCGGCCGCCGGATGGCGGGCGGACCCTACCCGGCGGAGGCGGTCGCCGACGCCGGGGCTTTGCTGCCGGCACGGGTGGACGTGGTGCCCTTCCGGGGCGGCTACGCCGGCCTGCAGCCGGTGGGGGTCGATCGGCTCAACCTCTGCCTGGTGGTGGACCGCACCCGGCTTGCCGCCGCGGGCGGCCGGTTCGAGACCCTGCTGCCGTCGCTCCTTCGCGAAGCCCCGGCCCTTGGCGCCCGGCTCGCCGACGCGGTGCCGCTCCTGGAGCGACCGCTCGCCTGCGCCCGCATTCCCTACGGCTTCGTGCGCACCCGCACCGACGGGCCGGTCTGGTGGCTCGGCGATCAGGCGGCGGTGATCCCGTCCTTTTCCGGCGACGGCATGGCGATCGCGCTTTTCAGCGCCCGGCGGGCGGCGGAAGCCTATCTGGCCGGGCGCCCGGCCGCTGCCTTCCAGGCGGATCTCGCGGCCGAGACGGCGATGCCGGTGCGCCGCGCCGGACGGGTGGCGGCGCTCCTCGGCCGGCCGGCGCTCGCCGCCGCCGCGGGCCTGGTGCTCCGCGCCGCGCCTTTCCTGATGGGGCGGATCGCCCTTGCCACCCGCGTGTCGGACGCCCGGCCGCGCCATCCGATCCCGCCGGCGCCCGTGGTCAGCTCCAGCCGGCATCCACGGTGAACTCCTGGGCGGTGCAGGCCCCCGAGGCGTCGGCGGCGAGGAAGAGCGCGAGGTCTGCCACCTGCTCGGGCGCGATGCGGATCTTCAGGCACTGGCCGGCCAGCATCTCTGCCTCCGCGGCCGGCGTCAGCCAGAGCGCCTTCTGCCGTTCCGTCATCACCCAGCCGGGCAGGAGGGTGTTGACCCGGATGCCGTCGGGGCCGAGGTCGCGGGCAAGGCCGCGGGTCAATCCGTGCACCGCGGCCTTGGCCATGGTGTAGGCCGGCATGCCGCCGTTGCGCAGCTTCCACGAGATGGAGCCGAAGTTGACGATCGATCCGCCGCCGCGCCGCCGCATCATGGGCAGCACCGCCTGGGCGGCGAACAGCATGGGTCTGAGGTTGATGGCCATGCGGTCGTCGTAATAGGCGGGCGTCACCGTCTCCACGCTGTGGCGCTCATCGTTGGCGGCGTTGTTGAGGAGCACGGTCACGTCGCCGTGCGCGGCGCCCGCGGCTGCGACGGCCGCCTGGAGCGCCGGGATGTCGCGGATGTCGCACGGCAGGAAGAGCGGCGCCCGGCCGGTCTCCTCCGCGACGGCGTCGACGAGGGCGCGGCTCTCCGCAGCCGCGATGTCCACGAAGGCCACCCGCGCGCCCTGGGCCGCGAAGGCGCGGGTCAGCGCCGCGCCGATGCCGCTGCCGCCGCCGGTGATGAAAACGGAGCGGTCGGCGAGATCCGGATAGACGGCGCGGGTCGGCATGAATTCGATCTCCAGGGAGCTATGCTTCGTGATCGGACGAAAGCCGCCGCCTGTCCAGGGGGGAGGCGACGGCGGCGACGCCCGGTCCGGCCGACGCTGCGAGCCGGCGGCGAGGGAGATGCGCGGCGCGGGTATTTGCGATAGATTTCGGTGCGCACCCCGATGCGAACCGAACTGGAAGGCCGGCCGAACCCATGCTCCTTGCCCGCCAGCACGCCATCCTGGATCTCGCCAAGCAGATCGGGCGGGTGACGGTGGACGATCTCTCCAGCCGCTTCGACGTGACGCCGCAGACCATCCGCAAGGACCTCAACGAGCTCTGCGAACAGCGCCTGCTCGCCCGCGTCCACGGCGGCGCCATCCTGGCGTCGGGGGTGGAGAACGTCGGCTACGACGCCCGCCGCCAGATCGCCTCGCGGGAGAAGGCCGCCATCGGCCGGGCGGCGGCGGCGATGATCCCGAACGACGCCTCGCTCTTCATCAACATCGGCACCACCACCGAGGCGGTGGCGCAGGCGCTCCTGCAGCACACCGGGCTGATGGTGATCACCAACAACATCAACGTCGCCAATATCATGCGACCCTACCCGAAGATCGAGGTGGTGATCGCCGGCGGCGTGGTGCGGCGGGCCGACGGCGGCATCGTGGGCGAGGCGGCGGTCGATTTCATCCGCCAGTTCAAGGTGGACTTCGCCATCGTGGGCACCTCGGCCATCGACGAGGACGGCTCGCTGCTCGACTACGACTTCCGCGAGGTGAAGGTGGCCCAGGCCATCATGGCCAACGCGCGCCACGTCATTCTGGTCACCGACAGCACCAAGTTCGACCGCACCGCGCCGGTGCGCATCGGAACCGTCGACCAGGTCGACACCTTCGTCACCGACGTCTGCCCGAGCGAGCGGATCCGCCGGCGGCTGGGCGAGGCGGACGTGCGGCTGGTGGAGGCGCTCGGCGGCGAGGATATCGCCGAGCCGGTCGGAGCGGGCGACCCTATCCCGGCGGTCCAGGCTTGACGGATTCAAATTTTTCGGCTCACGAAGTGGTCATGAAGACGCGCTAGTGTACCGCCCTTCACCCGCTGACGGAGCCCTCCGCGCGCCTTGCCGACCGACCGCGACCTCGTCCCGACCGACCCCACCAGCGCCGCGCGGGAAGCCGATGGCATGGATGCGCCCGACCCGGCGCCGCCTGCGGGCCGGCGCGGCCGGCGACGCCTGTCGGAGGTTCTGACGTCCCTTGCGGAGGATCCCCGGCACGAGCGGATCTCCATCGCCATCCTGCTCGAGGGCATGCGCAACCGCGCCTTCGGGGCGCTCCTCATCCTGTTCGCCCTGCCGAACGCCATCCCGACGCCGCCGGGCACGTCCACCATTCTGGGCATCCCGCTCATTCTCCTGGCCGGCCAGCTCGCGCTCGGCTACCGCCGGCCCTGGCTGCCGGCGGTGATCGCCGACCGGTCGATCCCGCGCGACACCTTCGGCGCCATGGTGCGGTCCATGCTGCCCTGGCTGGAGAAGGCCGAGCGGCTGGCGCGGCCGCGGCTCGTGCGCCTGGTGCGCGGCCCGTTCGCCCGGGTGATCGGCGTGCTCTGCTTCATCCTCTCCGTTGTGCTGGTGCTCCCCATCCCGCTCGGGAACATGCTGCCTGCCCTTTCGATCTGCCTCCTCTCGGTGGCGGTCCTGGAGCGGGACGGGCTGACGGCGCTTTTCGGGGTGGCGAGTTCGTCGGTCTCGCTGGCGGTCGTCGGCGGCGTGATCTACGGTCTCGTCAAGGCGGCGCTCTTCGTCGGTGCAGCAATCTCCTGACCGGAAGGCCCGCCGTCGTTCGCAGGCGCGAACGGCTTCCTGCTGATTTTATTGCGGAACCAGCGCGCGGATCGGGCGTTCCGCCGTCATGTCCAATCGGCAATCATCCGCAGGCGCGCACCGCCGCGAGCGCCTGCGCCCTCCCGCTCTGATGCAACGATGCTACGGTGACGCCGCAGCTGCTGCTCGGCTATTCCGTTCCGGCTTGAACTTCATTATGATTTCAAGCGACTACCGTCATCGTTTCGCCGCATCCCAACGGTCTCTTCACTCTCGCGATCCCGGTCCGCCCGTCCCGGTACCCGTCCGCTTGCGGTCAAGCCGCCTTGCGGTTGGTGCGGTGCACGCGGAGGCGGAGGGGTGGTCGCGGGCGGCGGGCTCCGGCGAGGCGGACGGCGGGCAGCCGACAATGCCGCGGAGTCTTGCCGCGGCGCGCAAAAATCGTGGTCCGACTGACGGAGCGCGGTCCGGTTCGCGAGGCTGAACGCCTTGCCCGATCGTCTTCACCGGCCGGACCGCGGCGTACCTCTGGTCGAGTGGAGCCCCTGTGGATCTCATCAACGGAACAGCCGACGCCACCCGTCGCGACGTGCTCAAGACCGCCGCATCCGCGATCACGGCCGTGCTCCTGGCATCCGGTGTCTCGCCCGCGCTGGCGCAGGCGGCCGTGCAGGCGAACTTCGCCGTGACAGGGCGGTTCACCCGGTCGACGGTCGCCGAGACCGCCCGTGAGCTGGCCGCTTCGCCGTTCAAGCCGCTGGACGCCTCCCTGCCGGAGGTCCTGGCGCAGCTGACCTACGACCAGTACCGGGACATCCGCTTCAAGCCGGAGATGGCGGTGTGGGCCAACACCGGCCTGCCGTTCCAGATGCAGCTCTTCCACCGCGGCTTCTACTACAAGGAGCCGGTGGAGGTGGCGATCGTGGAGAACGGCGAGGCGCAGCACCTCTCCTACAATCCGGACATGTTCTCGTTGGGGCCGCTGGTGCCGAAGCCGGTGCCGACGGAGGACATCGGCTTTTCCGGCATCCGCCTGCACGGGCCGATCAACCGGCCCGACTACTACGACGAGATCGTCGTCTTCCAGGGCGCCAGCTATTTCCGCTCCCTCGGCAAGGGCCAGATCTACGGCCTCTCCGCCCGCGCCCTCGCCATCAAGACCGGCGACCCGGAGGGCGAGGAGTTCCCGCTGTTCCGCGCCTTCTGGGTGGAGACGCCGGTCGCCGGCAGCGAGACCTGTGTGGTGCACGCCCTCCTCGACAGCCCGTCCGCCACCGGCGCCTACCGCTTCACCGTGCGGCCCGGCATGCCGACCCTGATGGACGTGGAGGCGCAGCTCTTCCCCCGGGTCGATCTGCAGCGCATCGGCCTTGCGCCCGGCACGTCCATGTTCTTCTTCTCGCCGAACGGGCGGGAGAACGTGGACGACTTCCGCCCGCAGGTGCACGACAGCGACGGCCTCCTCATGGTCACCGGCCGCGGCGAGCGCCTGTGGCGTCCGCTCGCCAACCCGTCCGACCTGCAGATCTCCGCCTTCGTCGACCGCAGCCCGCGCGGTTTCGGCCTGATCCAGCGCGACCGGGACTTCGAGAGCTACCAGGACCTGGAAGCCGCCTACGAGCGGCGGCCGAGCCTCTTCGTGGAGCCCGTCGGCGACTGGGGCCCCGGCGCCGTGACGCTGGTCGAGATCCCCACCAACGCGGAGATCCACGACAACATCGTGGCCTTCTGGTCGCCCCAGGAGACCATCCCGGCCGGCTCGGAATACTCCTACGCCTACCGGCTCGCCTGGGGCGGAGAGCCCGGCATGGCGCTCGGCTCGGCGGTGGTGCACGCCACAAGGTCCGGCCGCGCCGACATCGGCCAGCCGACGCCGGAACGGCTGTTCGTGATCGACTACACCTTCGCGGCGGGCGTGGATCGGGCCAAGCTCGGCGCCCCGAAGGCGACGGTGAACGCCTCCAAGGGCACCATCCGCAACGTGGTGATCCACGACAACCCGGCCATCCAGGGGCTCAGGGTCTCGTTCCAGCTCGACCCGCAGAACGAACCCCTGATCGAACTGCGCGCCAACCTGACCTTCGAAACCGGCGCGCCGGCGGAAACGTGGGTGTACCGATGGACCGCGTAATCAGCCTCGTCGCCGACCCCACCGACGGAAACGCCCTGGCGCTGCCGGGCATGCCGCCCGAGACGCCCGGTCCGATGCCGGCGCAGCGTCTCGACGCCTTCGACCGCGCCGGGCGCCGGGACCTCGTCGATCCCCGGTCCCGGTCGAGCCGGCTGAAGCGGTTCCTCGTGATGGGCGGCTCGCTGGCGCTGATCGCCTATGCGGTCCTTGAGATGAAGGGCGTTCTCTCCATCGGCGACCTAACGCCGATCGAGGCGGTGGTCCTGGTGCTCTTCGCCATCACCTTCTCGTGGATCGCCATCTCCTTCGTCGCCTCGATCGCCGGCTTCGCCACGCTGGTCCGCCGCCGCCTGATGCCGCCACGCCCGTTGCCCGCCGGGCCGCTGGAGCGGCGGACGGCCATGCTGATGCCGACCTACAATGAGGATCCGTCGCGCATCTTCGCCGCCATCGAGGCGATGGCCGCGTCGGTCCACGACCTCGGCCAGGGCCACGCCTTCGACTGGTTCGTGCTCGCCGACACCACCGACCCGGAGATCGCCCTCAAGGAGGAGGCCGCGCTGATCGCCGCCCGCCAGCGGCTCGGCGACAAGGCGCGCATCTACTATCGGCGCCGGCGCAACAACACCGCCAAGAAGGCCGGCAACGTCGCCGACTTCTGCCGCCGCTGGGGCCGCGGCTACGACCATCTGCTGGTGCTCGACGCCGACAGCCTGATGGATGCCGGGACCATCGTGGAACTCGCCCGCCGCATGGAGGCGGACCCGGACGCCGGCCTCATCCAGACCATCCCCATGCTGGTGAACGGCACTACCGTCGTCGCCCGCCTGCAGCAGTTCGCCGGGCGGGTCTACGGGCCGATCGTCGGCACCGGCCTTTCCTGGTGGGTGCAGAAGGAAGGCAACTTCTGGGGCCACAACGCCATCCTGCGCACGGAGGCCTTCATGTCGGCCGCCGGCCTGCCGGACCTTCCCGGCAAGCCGCCGTTCGGCGGCCACATCCTCTCCCACGACTTCGTGGAGGCGGCGCTGATCCGCCGTGCCGGCTGGACGGTCATCATCGCGGACGATCTCTCCGGCTCGTTCGAGGAGAGCCCGCCCTCGCTGGTCGATCTCGCCGTCCGCGACCGTCGCTGGTGCCAGGGCAACCTCCAGCACGCCAAGGTGATCGGCGCCAAGGGGCTGCACTGGGTGAGCCGGATGCACCTCCTCACCGGTATCATGTCCTACGCGGCCTCGCCGCTCTGGCTGCTCCTCATCCTCGCCGGTCTCGCCCTCTCGCTGCAGGCCCACTTCATCCGGCCGGAATACTTCAAGGACGAGTTCCAGCTCTTCCCGTCCTGGCCGCGCATCGACCCGGAGCGCGCGCTCGCCCTCTTCGGCCTCACCATGGGCATCCTGTTCGGGCCGAAGATCATGGGGCTCATCGCCTTCATGCTGGATTCCAAGGCCCGCAAGGCCTCCGGCGGCGTCCTCGGGCTCCTCGGCAGCTTCCTCTTCGAGGTGATCGTCTCCGCGCTGATCGCCCCGATCATGATGCTGATCCAGACTGGGGCCATCTCGGAGATCCTGATGCGGCGCGACGCCGGCTGGAAGCCGCAGCGGCGCGACGACGGCGGGCTGCCGGTGATCGACCTCATCCACCGCCACCGCTGGCACATGATCAGCGGCATCGCCCTGGCGGCCGCGGCCCTCGCCGACAGCTGGGTGCTGCTCGCCTGGCTGTCGCCGGCCGTCGCCGGCCTGGTGCTGGCCGTGCCGATCTCCGCCCTCACCGGTTCCGCACCCGTCGGCCGGGCGATCCGCCGCCTCGGCCTCCTGCGCACGCCCGAGGAGAGCGCCCCGCCGGAGATCCGCGGCCGGATGGAAGCGGTCAGGCCCGCCTACGAGACGGCGCTCGACCGTACCCCGGACGTGGTCCGGCTCGTCTCCGACCCGGCCTGGCGGCGCGCCCACCTCGCCCTCGTGGACAAGCTGCCGGACCGGCCGCGCGGCAAGGTCGATCCGCTCTCCGCCCTGGTGGCGGCGAAGATCGCCGAGGCCGACACGGTGGAGGAGGCGGTGTCCTTCCTCGATCGGCGCGAAATCGCCGCCGCCATCGCGACGCCGAAGCTCGTCGAGGCGCTCGCCCGCCTGCCGATCCGCCGCGCCGAGGCGGCCGCGGAGTAAGGCTCCGGCCCGCCCGCGCAGCCGGGCGAGCGCCTGGGCGTCCCGCTTTCCGCAGATCAGACATGCATCTTCTTGCGGGCACTCCCTGTGGCGGCCGGTCCTTCGGGCTTGCGCGTTCTCATCAAGGTTGATCCGGCCGGCCCTATCGCCGCAGGCCGCCGCATGCGGTCTGTTCGGGCACGAGCGCATCAACTAAAAGGATTTGAGCCAAGGCAAGGTCAGCGTTTCCTTTGGGGGGCCCAGGGTGGCAATCAAGAAGTTACTCGTCGCGAACCGCTCCGAAATCGCCATCCGCGTCTTTCGGGCCGCCAACGAACTGGGCCTGCAGACGGTGGCGGTCTTCGCCGAGGAGGACAAGCTCGCGCTGCACCGGTTCAAGGCCGACGAGGCCTACCAGATCGGCAAGGGTCTCGGCCCCATCGAGGCTTACCTCAACATTCCCGAGGTGATCCGCGTCGCCGTGGAGAGCGGCGCCGACGCCATCCACCCGGGCTACGGCCTCCTCTCGGAAAGCCCGGAGTTCGCCGAGGCCTGCGCGGAGGCCGGCATCGTCTTCATCGGCCCGTCGCCCGCCACCATGCGCCAGCTCGGCAACAAGGTGGCGGCGCGCAACCTCGCCATCTCGGCCGGCGTGCCGGTGATGCCGGCGACCGATCCGCTGCCCGACGACATGGAGGTGGTGAAGACCGAGGCCCGCCGCATCGGCTATCCGGTCATGCTGAAGGCCTCCTGGGGCGGCGGCGGTCGCGGCATGCGGGTGATCCGCGACGAGGCGACGCTTCTCAAGGAGGTGACCACCGCCAAGCGCGAAGCCAAGGCGGCCTTCGGCAAGGACGAGGTCTATCTGGAGAAGCTCGTCGAGCGCGCCCGCCATGTGGAGGTGCAGATCCTCGGCGACAAGCACGGCGAGGTGGTCCACCTCTTCGAGCGCGACTGCTCGGTCCAGCGCCGGCACCAGAAGGTGGTGGAGCGCGCCCCCGCGCCCTACCTGACCGACGCCCAGCGGGACGAACTCACCGCCCACGCGGTGAAGATCGGCAAGGCGACCAACTATTACGGCGCCGGCACGGTGGAGTTCCTGATGGACTCCGACACCGGCGCCTTCTACTTCATCGAGGTCAACCCGCGCATCCAGGTGGAGCACACGGTCACCGAGGAGGTGACCGGCATCGACATCGTCAAGGCGCAGATCCACATCCTGGAAGGCGCGCGCATCGGCACGCCGGAGTCCGGGGTGCCGCCCCAGGCGGCCATCGTCCTCAACGGCCACGCGGTCCAGTGCCGCATCACCACCGAGGACCCGGAGCAGAACTTCATCCCGGACTACGGTCGCATCACCGCATACCGGGCGGCCTCCGGCTTCGGCATCCGGCTCGACGGCGGCACCGCCTACGCGGGCGCCTTCATTACCCGCTTCTACGACCCGCTGCTGGAAAAGCTCACCGCCTGGGCGCCGTCCCCCGAAGAGGCGATTCTCCGCATGCAGCGGGCGCTCCGCGAGTTCCGCATCCGCGGCGTCGCCACCAACCTCACCTTCCTCGACAACATCATCAGCCACCCGAAATTCCAGGCGAACCGCTACACCACGCGCTTCATCGACGAGACGCCGGAGCTGTTCGTCAGCGTCAAGCGGCGCGACCGGGCGACCAAGATCCTCACCTACATCGCCGACGTGACGGTGAACGGCCACCCGGAGACGCGCAAGCGCGCCCGGCCCGCCGCGCTCGTCCGGTCGGAGGCGCCCGTCTTCAAGGCGCCGATCCAGCCCGGCACCCGCGACCTCCTGAAGGCGCGCGGCCCGAAGGCGCTCGCCACCTGGATGCGCGACGAGACCCGGGTACTCATCACCGACACCACCATGCGCGACGGCCACCAGTCGCTGCTCGCCACGCGCATGCGCACCTATGACGTGGCGGCGGTGGCGGAGGCCTACGCGCGCGCGCTTCCCGGCCTCTTTTCGCTGGAATGCTGGGGCGGCGCCACCTTCGACGTCGCCATGCGCTTCCTCACGGAGGATCCGTGGGAGCGGCTCGCCCTCGTCCGAGACCGGGCGCCCAACATCCTCCTCCAGATGCTGCTGCGCGGCTCCAACGGCGTCGGCTACACCAACTACCCGGACAACGTGGTCCGCTATTTCGTCGCCCAGGCGGCGTCGAGCGGCGTCGACGTGTTCCGCGTGTTCGACTGCCTGAACTGGGTGGAGAACATGCGCGTCGCCATGGACGCGGTGCTCGACGCCGACAAGGTGTGCGAGGCGGCGATCTGCTACACCGGCGACATCCTCGATCCGGCCCGTGCCAAGTACGACCTGAAATACTACGTGGCTCTCGCCAAGGAACTGGAGCGCGCCGGCGCCCACGTGATCGGCATCAAGGACATGGCGGGCCTCCTGAAGCCGAACGCCGCCCGGGTGCTGTTCCGGGCGCTCCGCGAGGCGACCGACCTGCCGCTCCACTTCCACACCCACGACACCTCCGGCATCGCCGCGGCGAGCGTGCTCGCCGCCGTGGAGGAGGGCGTCGACGCGGTGGACGCCGCCATGGACGCCTTCTCGGGCACCACCTCGCAGCCCTGCCTCGGCTCCATAGTGGCCGCCCTGGAAGGCAGCGCCCGCGACACCGGCCTCGACCAGGCCGCCATCCGGCGCATCTCCTTCTACTGGGAGAGCGTGCGCAACACCTATGCGGCCTTCGAGAGCGATCTCAAGGGGCCGGCATCGGAAGTCTATCTCCACGAGATGCCCGGCGGCCAGTTCACCAACCTCAAGGAGCAGGCCCGGTCGCTCGGCCTTGAAGCCCGCTGGCACGAGGTGGCGCAGACCTACGCGGACGTCAACCGGCTGTTCGGCGACATCGTCAAGGTGACGCCGTCGTCCAAGGTGGTCGGCGACATGGCGCTTCTCATGGTGTCGTCGGGCCTGACGCCGGACGACGTGGTGAACCCGGCCAAGGACGTGGCCTTCCCGGACAGCGTCGTCCAGATGTTCAAGGGCGACCTCGGGCAGCCGCCCGGCGGCTGGCCGGCTGCCCTGCAGCGCAAGATCCTGAAGGGCGAGGAGCCGCTCACCGCCCGGCCGGGCTCGCTCCTGCCGCCGGCGGACCTCGATTCCGTGCGGGTGGACCTCGCCCAGAAGATCGGCGCCACGCCGACCGACGAGGATCTCGCCTCCTATCTCATGTACCCGAAGGTGTTCTCCGACTTCGCCAAGGCCCGCGACACCTACGGGCCCACCTCGACGCTGCCGACCGCCGTCTACTTCTACGGCATGGCGCCCGGCGACGAGCTGACCGTGGAGCTGGAGAAGGGCAAGTCGCTGGTGGTCATCTGCCAGGCGATCGGCGAGGCGGACGACGACGGCATGGTGCGCGTCTTCTTCGAGCTGAACGGCCAGCCGCGCATGGTGAAGGTGCCGGACCGCAGCCTCGCCGCCGCCGGCAAGGGCGTACGCCGCAAGGCCGAGGAGGGCAATCCGAACCACTTGGCCGCCCCGATGCCGGGCGTCGTCTCCACGCTCGCCGTCAAGGCGGGCCAGGCCGTGAAGGCCGGCGACGTGCTCCTCTCCATCGAGGCCATGAAGATGGAGACCTCCATCCATGCCGAGCGCGACGGCACCATCGCCGAGGTGGTGGTGACCGCCGGCGCCCAGATCGACGCCAAGGACCTCCTTGTGGTCTACGCCGCCTGACGCGGCTGAGCCCCTTCTCCGGCCGGCGTCACGCCGGTCGGATCCCCGCCTGCTCGAGCAGCCGGGGGATCGTCTCGCGAAAGGCGAAATAGCCCTTGGTGGCATGGCGATGGGCCCGCGTGTCCCACGCCCGCCGCACCCGGAGCAGCGGGATGCCGGTCTCGGCCAGCGCCGCCTCGACGGCCTCCAGCCAGTCCGCCACCGGCCCCACCGGCGCATAGGCGGTGACGACAGCCTCAAGGCCCGATCGATCCGCCCAGGCGACCACGGCCTCGGGCGCCGCGTCGTCGGCGAGGCGCTCCACCGCGGCGGACGGAAGGGCCGCGCCCGCCCGGGCGAGCGCGTCCCTCATGGCGCCGTCGAGAAAGGCGCGCGCCACGGCGCCGATCGGCGGATCGCCGGCGCGTGGCGCGCCGGCCCGCGCCCGGGCGGCCGGATGGACCGCGCCCGCCACGGCGGCCACCGCCGCAGGATCGAGCCCCAGGCTCTCCGGCGCCAGATCCTCCTCCGTCACCAGCAGACCCACCGCGTCCGCGGGCCGCAGCCGCGGCGCGCCGGCCGTCTCGGAAAGGTCCGGCGGCGTGAGATCCGCGGGCGGCAGGCCGCGCGGCGGCGGCAGCGGTGCTTCCTCCAGGGCCTCGGCCATGGCGGCAAGGCCGGTCGGGCAGAAGCGCCCGCCGGTGAAGGCCGCGATGTTCTCCGCCGTCGCCAGATAGGTCTTGCCCGGCGTTTGCAGCCCGGCGACCCAGCGCCAGGAGAGGGTGTTGGAGGCCGGAT
The DNA here is from genome assembly GCF_001927285.1 of Mongoliimonas terrestris. GTDB lineage: Bacteria > Pseudomonadota > Alphaproteobacteria > Rhizobiales > Pleomorphomonadaceae > Chthonobacter > Chthonobacter terrestris. The sequence continues at coordinate 93,685 of NZ_MSIG01000007.1, forward strand.
CCGCGTCGACCAGATGGCGCAGGAAGAGGTCGGCCCCCAGCACCCAGGGCAGCTTCAGCGTAAAGATCCAGATGCTGGCGAACCACATGCGGGCGTGGTTGTGCAGCGAGCCGGTCGCGGCAAGTTCGGCCGCGAACGCGTCGAAGGCGTCGATGCCGGTTTGGCCCGCCACCGCGGCGGCGTAGCGGTCCGAAAGCGCCAGGTCGGCGTCAAGCGCCTCGACGGCCTTGGTGAGGTCCACCTCGTAGCGCCGCCATGGCTCCGGCCGCAGTTCCAGCCAGCCCTTCCAGTAGGTCCGCCACATCACCTCGCCGACGAAGCGGGCGGAGAGACGCGGGCCGTGGCGGCCGACGGCCGGGCGCAGCACCTCCTCCTCCAGGATCAGCCGGTGCCGGACGTAGGGCGACAGCCGCGACACGGTGGCGGCCGCGCCGGGGCCGTGGTCATGGTTGCGCCCAGCCGCATAGGCCTCGCCCGCCCGGGGCAGGAAGGCCCGCAGCCGGTCGATGGCGGCGGCGCGGGTGGGTGGAAAAACAACCGGGTTGTCGGCGACGTCCAACATGCTGCATGACTCGCTCGGTGAAATCGGGTGACGGTGACCGCTGGCGGAAACGGAGCGATGCCGTTCCATATAGGACAGCGCGTGGATCCGTCCCGGGTTGCGCGTCGTCTTCCGGCAAGGAGCCTCCATGGCCGAGTCTGATCTGAGACCTCTCGAGGGCGTCGCGGTGGCGGTGGTGGGTGCCGGCATCGCCGGGCTCACGGCCGCGCGCAAGCTCGCCAAGGCCGGGGCGATCGTCCAGGTGTTCGAGAAGAGCCGCGGCATCGGCGGGCGGCTCGCCACCCGCCGCACCGAGGGCGGCCCCATCGACCACGGGGCGCAGTATTTCACCGCCCGCGAGCCCGCCTTCAAGGCCTGGGTGGCGCGGGCGAAGCTGGAAGGGGCGGCCGCCTCCTGGGCGCCGCGCGGCAAGGACGGCGAGGACGACTGGCTGGTCGGCATGCCCGGCATGAGCGGCCTCGTGACAGCGCTCGTCGACGGCTACAAGGTCGCCAACGAGAAGCGAGTGACGGCCATCGCCGAGGCGGACGGCGCCATGACGCTGACCTTCGAGGACGGCACCACGATCGCCGGATTCCAGCGCGTCGTGGTGGCGGTGCCCGCTCCCCAGGCGGCGACGCTGGTGGCGCCGTTCGGCGCCCCCTTCGAGCGGATCGGCGAGGCGGTGATGGCTCCGTGCTGGACCTTGATGCTCGCCCTCGACGCCCCGTTCGACCCGGGGTTCGACGTGGTCCGCGACCAGGGCGCCCTGCAGTGGATCGCCCGCGCCTCGTCGAAGCCCGGCCGCCAGGGCGACACGCTGGTGGCGCAGGCGAGCACCGCATGGTCGCGCGAGCACCTGGAGGACGCCGCCGAGAGCGTGACCGCCGACCTCCTCGCCATGCTCGCGGCGGCGGTCGGCCCGCTGCCGGCGCGCCGCTACGAGGCGGTGCACCGCTGGCGCTACGCGCTCGTGGAAAAGGCCGTCGGCGAAACCTTCCTCCTCTCCTCGGACGGTCGGATCGGCGTCTGCGGCGACTGGCTGGTCGCCCCTCGGGTGGAAAGCGCCTGGGCCTCCGGCGACAGCCTTGCCGACGCCATGGTGGCCCGCACCCTGCAGGCCGCCGGCGCGTGACGGCGGCGCTGCCCTTCATCGCCCACGGGGAGGCGGGCGACCGGCCGCCGATCGTCTTCCTGCACGGCTTTGCCGGCGACGGGCTCGGCTGGGCGAACGTGCAGCTGGCGCTCGCGCGCCGGCGCCGCTCGCTCGCCTTCGACCTGCCGGGCCACGGCCGGGCCCTCGCCTGGCCGGAGGTGGGGCACGCGGGTCTTGCCGCCAAGGCGGTCACGGCCAGCCTCGATGCTCTCGACCTGCCGCGTGTCCATCTGGTCGGCCATTCCATGGGCGGGGCGGTGGCGAGCCTGATCGCGCTTCGCGCGCCCGAGCGGATCGCCAGCCTCACCCTGGTGGCGCCCGGCGGCTTCGGCCCGGAGATCGCCCACCGCACGCTCCGGGCGTTCGCGGCCGCGCGGCGCGAGGCGGAGATCGCGCCGCTTCTCGACCAGTTCTTCGGCTTCGACCGGCCGCCGCCCCGGCGCATGGCGGCGCAGATCGCGCTCGCCCGCGACGAGCCCGGCCGCTGCGAAGCCCTGGCCGTCGTCGCCGATGCCATCCTGGACGGCACCCGCCAGAAGACCGTGGACCGGGCGGCGCTCGGTGATCTGCCGGTGCCGGTAAAGGTGATCTGGGGCCTGCAGGACCGCATCCTCCCGTGCCGGCAGGCGGACGGGCTTGCCGGCACCATCGCGGTGCACCGGTTCGAGGGCGTCGGCCACATGCCGCACCTGGAGGCGCATCAGGCCGTTGCCCGCCTCATCGGCGAACAGATCGCGGCCGCCTGAGCCCCCGGCCGCATCATCCCGCTACCGGTCGCCGCCCGGAACTTCACCCGCCCTCATGCGTCCTACCTCTCGGAACCCGAACCCCGGAGGACGACATGGACGTGAAGACCGACGCCGCAGCCAAGCAGAAGGTGTGGGATCTCATCGGCAAGGTGAAGGTCGCCATGATGGCCACCCACGCCGGCGGTGACCACATGCACGCCCGCCCCATGGTGGCGACCCAGAAGGAGTTCGACGGCGTCATCTGGTTCTTCACCGACAAGAACAGCCACAAGGTGGACCAGGTGGAGGGCGACCACCGGGTGCTCCTCACCTACGCGGACTGGGACAGCCAGACCTACGTGTCGGTGGACGGCACCGCCAGCATCGTGGAAGACAAGGGCACCATCGACCAGCTGTGGCAGGAGAGCCTGCGCACCTGGTTCCCCAAGGGCAAGGACGATCCCAACATCGCCCTCATCCGGGTGGACGTGGACAACGCCGCCTATTGGGACAGCCCGTCCAGCACCATGCTGCACGCCTACGGCTACGTGAAGGCCGCCCTCACCGGCGAGCGCCCGAAGGCGGGCGACGTGGCGAAGGTGAAGTTCTAGAGCGCTTGTCCACCTGACGGACGCGTCAAGTCGACAAGGAATCGCTCCCGATCCAATGGCCTGGAGCATTCTCTCATCGACCAAGTCATGCAACGTGATCGGAGAATGCTCTAGCGGCGTTCAGGACCGTCGGGCATCGTCGAGTCCGGGTCGCTAAGTCCCGGACCCGCAGCCATTCCGCGCCTTGCATTTGTGCCGGCCCAGCCTGATGTGTATGGTCGAAGTCAGTTCTACACATCAGCCGGGCCGGCCCCATGCGCACCAACATCGACATCGACGACGAACTCCTCGCCGAGGCCATGCGGATCACCGGCCTCACGACCAAGAAGGCGGCCGTGGAGGAGGCACTCCGGCAGATCGTGCGGGAGGCCAAGCTCCGCACCGTCATCCGTGAGATGGAGGGTCTCGGCTGGGAAGGCGATCTCGAGGCCATTCGAGAAGGCTGGGGGCCGGCTGAGCCGCTGTCGGAGGAAGGCGGCCGGACCGCTCAGACCCGATGATCGTGGTCGACAGCTGCGTGTGGATCAACCAGCTGCGCGGCGCCGATACGCCGGGAACAAGAGTCCTCAAAGGTATCCGGCGACCATCCCGGATCCTCGTCGGTGACATTGTTCTTCTGGAGGTTCTTCAGGGCGCACGCACCGATGCCGAGGCTCGCCGGCTTGAGCAAGCCCTAACGTCTTTCGACACACGTCCGATGCTGGGTCCCGAGCGCGCCATCTCCGCGGCGCGCACGTTCCGTCGCCTGCGATCCCTCGGACTTACGGTCCGCAAGACCGCGGACCTCATTATCGCGGACTACTGTCTTGCCGAAGGCCATGAACTTCTGACGGACGACCGCGACTTCCAGCCCTTCGCCGAGCACTTCGGCCTGACCCTGCTGTGACGGCGCGCGCCGTCACGCCGCCTGGCGAAGCCCCGCGCCGACGATCCGCACGATGTCGGCCATGATGTCGGTCAGCTGGAAGTCCTTCGGCGTGTAGACCGCCGCGACCCCCATTGCCTTCAGCGCCTCCGCGTCGTCCGGCGGGATGATGCCGCCGACCACCACGGGCACGTCGTCGAGACCGTTCTCGCGCATGCGGGCCATCACCTCGCGCACCAGCGGCACGTGGCTGCCGGAAAGGATGGAGAGGCCGACCACGTGCACGCTCTCTTCGAGCGCCGCGTTGACGATCTCCGCCGGGGTGAGGCGGATGCCCTCGTAGACCACCTCCATGCCGCAGTCGCGGGCGCGGACGGCGATCTGCTCGGCGCCGTTGGAGTGGCCGTCGAGGCCCGGCTTGCCGACCAGGAACTTCAGCCGCCGGCCGAGCGCGTCCGAGACGGCATCGACGGAGGCGCGCACCGCCTCGATCTCGCCCGCGGAGGCGGATGCGGCGGCGCCGACGCCGGTCGGCGCGCGGTACTCGCCGAACACCTGCCGGAGCGTGCGGCCCCACTCGCCGGTGGTGACGCCGGCCTTGGCGGCGGCAATCGACGGCTCCATGATGTTGCGCCCTTCCGCGGCGGCGCTTCGCAGCGCCTCCAGGGCGGCTTCGACCGCCTTGGCGTCGCGGCCGGCCCGCCAGGCCTTCACCGCCTCGATCGCCTCGGCCTCCACGTGCTCGGGCACGGTCAGGATGCCGCCGTCGGCGCCGGCGGCCAGCGGCGAGGGCTCCGTCTCGGTGTATTTGTTCACGCCCACCACCACCTGGTCGCCGCTCTCGATGGCGGCGAGGCGGCGGGTGTTGCTCTCCACCAGGGCGCGCTTCATGTAGCCGCTCTCCACCGCGGCGACGGCGCCGCCCATGGCGTGGATCCGGTCCAGTTCCTCGCGCGCCTCGGCCTTCAGCGCCTCCACCTTGGCGGTCATCACGGTGGAGCCGTCGAAGATGTCGCCGTGCTCCAGGAGATCCGTCTCGAAGGCCATGATCTGCTGCATCCGCAGCGACCACTGCTGGTCCCACGGGCGCGGCAGGCCGAGCGCCTCGTTCCAGGCCGGCAGCTGCACCGCGCGGGCGCGGGCGTTCTTGGAGAGCACCACGGCCAGCATCTCGATCAGGATGCGGGTGACGTTGTTCTCCGGCTGCGGTTCGGTGAGGCCGAGGGAGTTCACCTGCACGCCGTAGCGGAAACGGCGGAGCTTGGGATCCTCCACGCCGTACCGGCTCTCCAGGATCTCGTCCCAGAGCTCGGTGAAGGCGCGCATCTTGGCGATCTCGGTGATGAAGCGCATGCCGGCGTTGACGAAGAAGGAGATGCGCGCGACCGCCTGCGGGAATTCCGCGTCCGGGATCGCACCGGAGGCCTTCATGCCGTCCAGGATGGCGCAGGCGGTGGCGAGCGCGAAGGCGAGCTCCTGCACCGGCGTCGCGCCGGCCTCCTGCAGGTGGTAGCTGCACACGTTCATCGGGTTCCACTTCGGCATCGCCGTGTAGGTCCAGGCGATGATGTCGGTGGTCAGCCGGATCGACGGCGTCGGGGCGAACACATAGGTGCCGCGCGACAGATACTCCTTGATGAGGTCGTTCTGGGTGGTGCCGTTGAGCTTGGCCCGGTCCGCCCCCTGCTCGTCCGCCGCCGCCACGTAGAGCGCCAGAAGCCAGGCGGCCGTGGCGTTGATGGTCATGGACGTGTTCATGCGTTCCAGCGGGATCTGGTCGAACAGCCGCCGCATGTCGCCGAGATGGGCGACCGGCACGCCGACCTTGCCGACCTCGCCGCGGGCGAGCACGTCGTCCGGGTCGTAGCCGGTCTGGGTCGGCAGATCGAAGGCGACGGAAAGACCCGTCTGGCCCTTGGCGAGGTTGGACCGGTAGAGCGCGTTGGAGGCGGCGGCGGTGGAATGGCCCGCATAGGTGCGGATGATCCACGGCTGGTCGCGCTTCACGGTTCCGGTCGGCGTCGTCTCGGCCATCGTGCTCTCCTCCAGGTGCCGCCGGATCCTCCCGCTTGGGCCGGCGGTCGTCCGGTCCGCCACGCTTGCCGGCCGGCCCGCGACCCTCCGTCGCTGGCCGGCGCTCCACGTCGGGACCGGTTCTTCTCGCAGTGCACTCTACAGGCCCTGTCGTCCGGCCAGGAACCCGGCCAAAAGTCGCGGGTCGATTGTCGGCGACGAGGCAAAAGACGGCGGAAACCCGGGCTCCTATCGGCGGTCCCAAGTTCTTCTGAAGCAAGGTTCAGAAAATCCTGGTGGGTGATGCGCCGCCCGATCGGGCAACACTTCGGCCCAACGGTCCGCGAACAGGACGGGGGCCGGGATCCGCACAAGGTCGTATGGTGCCGGCTTGGCAGGTCACCCAAGATCATCGCAGTGCAGCATGACCGGGGCGGCAACACCCCGCCCGGCACTGAACCCCGGCAGAGGCGCGCCACCTGAACGAGCGCGACCGGCCAAGACCTGAGGAAAGGAAACGACATGACCGCGGTGCAACCCAAGCCCGTCGAACCGCCGCTCAAGGACCTCTACGACGTTGGCGAGATCCCGCCGCTCGGCCACGTGCCGTCGAAGATGTGGGCATGGGCCATCCGCAAGGAGCGGCACGGCCCGCCCGAGACCGCCATGCAGCTCGAAGTCGTCCCCACCTGGGAGATCGACTCGAACGAGGTGCTGGTGCTCGTGATGGCCGCCGGCATCAACTACAACGGCGTCTGGGCCTCGCTCGGCAAGCCGATCTCGCCGTTCGATGGCCACAAGCAGCCCTATCACATCGCCGGATCGGACGCCTCGGGCATCGTCTGGGCAGTGGGCTCCAAGGTCACCCGCTGGAAGGTGGGCGACGAGGTGGTCGTCCACTGCAACCAGGACGCCGGCGACGACGAGGAGTGCAACGGCGGCGACCCGATGCTCTCGCCCACCCAGCGCATCTGGGGCTACGAGACCCACGACGGGTCCTTCGCCCAGTTCTGCAGGGTGCAGAGCCGCCAGCTGCTGGCCCGTCCGAAGCACCTCACCTGGGAGGAGGCGGCGAGCTACACGCTGACGCTCGCCACCGCCTACCGCATGCTCTACGGCCATGCGCCGCACACCCTGAAGCCCGGCCAGAACGTGCTCGTGTGGGGCGCTTCCGGCGGCCTCGGCGTGTTCGCGGTGCAGATCTGCGCGGCGGTCGGCGCCAACGCCATCGGCGTCATCTCCGACGAGAGCAAGCGCGACTACGTCATGGGCCTCGGCGCCAAGGGCGTGATCAACCGCAAGGACTTCACGTGCTGGGGCCAGCTCCCGGCCGTCGGCTCTCCGGAGTACGACACCTGGTTCGCCGAGGCGCGCAAGTTCGGCAAGGCCATCTGGGACATCACCGGCAAGGGCAACAACGTCGACATCGTGTTCGAGCACCCGGGCGAGAGCACCTTCCCGGTGTCCTCCTTCGTGGTGAAGCGCGGTGGCATGGTGGTGTTCTGCGCCGGCACCACCGGCTTCAACATCACGTTCGACGCCCGCTACGTCTGGATGCACCAGAAGCGCATCCAGGGCTCGCACTTCGCCCACCTGAAGCAGGCGAGCGAAGCCAACCGCTTCGTGCTCGACCGGCGCGTCGACCCGTGCATGTCGGAGGTGTTCGCCTGGGATCAGATCCCGGCCGCCCACACCAAGATGTGGCGGAACGAGCATGCCCCCGGCAACATGGCCGTGCTCGTCAGCGCGCCGAAGACCGGCCTCGTCTCCTTCGAGGACGTGCTGGAGGCGAGCGCCAACCGCTGATCGTCCCGGCCCACCGGCCGGCGATCCGCCTCCATCCGCCCGGCGCTTCGGCCGGCGATCCAGTGACCCAAGGGGGTGGCCCGGCAGCGGGCCGCCCTTTTTTCGTCAGGGGTCGCGCCCGGGTTGACCCTGCGGGTGACCGCCAGGGCGAAAGTCCTTGTCGGAATTCGGCATTGTGCGCCGGCCGCACCGCCCGTAGACGGTGTGTCCCCGTTTCCCGCGGAGACAGCATGGCCCGCACCGCGTCCCCCGTCGTTCTCGCCCGTGCGGATCCGCCGCTGGTGCGCCTTGCGCCCGCGGTCTTCGTCGCCCTCTGGTCCACGGGCTTCATCGCGGCGAAGTTCGGCGCGCCCGTGGCCGGACCCTTCTCGCTGCTGGCGCTCCGCATGGTGCTGGTGGTGCCGCTCCTCGCCGGGCTGGCCGTCGCCCTGAAGGCGCCCTGGCCGCGCGGTTGGCCGGTCATCCACGCCATGGTGGCGGGCGCGCTCATCCACGGGGTCTATCTCGGCGGCATCTTCTATGCGGTCAAGCACGGCCTGCCGGCCGGACTGTCGGGTCTGGTGGTGGGTCTCCAGCCCATCCTGACCGCGCTTTTTGCCCGCGCCATGCTGGGCGAGCGGCTCGGCCGCACGAAGACGCTCGGCCTTGCCCTCGGGCTCGTCGGCCTCGCTCTCGTCTTCCTGCCAAAGCTCACCGGGGCCGGCCTTGGCGCTGGCCCGGGGGCGACCCTCGATCCGGTGGTGATGCTCGTCGCCTTCGGCGCGGTGGCGGCGATCGCCTTCGGCACCGTCTACACCAAGTGGGCGGGCGGCGGCGCGGCCCTGGTGCCGGGCACGGCGCTGCAGTTCGTCGGCGCCGCCGTGGTGGTCACCCCCCTCGCGGCCGCCGAAGGCTTCGCCTACGTGCCGTCCCTGCAGCTTGCCCTCGTCACGGCCTGGCTGGTGGTGGTGCTCTCCATCGGGGCGGTGCTCATCATGCTCTGGCTGATGCGCCGCGGCGCCGTCTCGTCCGTCGCCTCGCTCTTCTACCTCGTCCCGCCCACCACGGCCGTGTTCGCCTGGATCGCCTTCGGCGAAACCCTCGCCCCCATCCAGATCGCCGGCACGGTTCTGGTCGTCGTCGCCGTCCGGCTGGCCACGCGGGGCTGATCGGCTTCTCGCTCAGCGCCCCGCGTCCGCCTCCGCCGGTTCCGTCGGCACCTCGCCGTGGCTTGCCAGTTGCTCCACCAGGGGCTCCATCTTCTTGTGCTCGATGCGGGCGGCGTTGATGGAGGCGCCGAAGAGCAGGATTGCGGCGATCAGGTAGAGGAAGACGAGGGCGGTCATCACGCCGGCAAGGCCGGCATAGGTGGAGGCGTAGTTGCCGAAGTTGGAGAGGTAGGTGGCAAAGCCCACGCCGCCGAGGATCCAGGCGCTGAGGGTGATCACGACTCCGGGCAGCACCTCGCCCAGCGTCCGTCGGCCGGACGGCAGCCACATGTGGGCGATGAGGAGGGCGCCGCCGAGGATGGTGAGCGTGCCGCCCCAGCGCAGGATCGCGAAGGTGCGGCCGAACTCCTCCACGATCGGCAGTTCCACCACCACCCAGTGCCAGGCGACGGGGGCGACGACCACGAAGATGCCGAGGGTGAGGAGGGCGAACGAGCCGATCACCACGAAGCCGATGCTCTCCAGCCGGAGAAGCACGAAGGACCGCTCCTCCAGGCAGCCGTAGGCCCGGTTGAGGCCGACGCGCAGCGCCTCCACGCCGTTCGACGCGAACCAGACGGCGAGCGCCACGCCGATGGTCAGGAGGTCGCCGCGCGGAATGAGCAGCACGCTGTTCACCTCCTTGGCGATCGGCGCCGCGATCGCCTGGGGCACGGCGGCGAAGATCAGGTCCACCACGGTCTGCGCCAGATCGGTCAGGTTGAGGAAGGACGCCACCGCCGTCAGGAAGATCAGGAACGGAAACATGGCCATCAGCGCCGTCAGCGCCACATGGCTTGCAATCGCCCAGCCGTCCGTCCTGTTGAACTGGTCGACTGCCGTCCAGAGGACTGCGATGGACTGCCGCAGCCACTTGGTCGGTGCCATCGATCATCCTTTCCGGGCCAGAGCATTCTCCGACCGCGTTGTAAGACTTGGTCGCTCGGAGAAGGCTCCAGACTACTGAATCTGGAGCGGTATCTTGTCGGCCTGACGCTGTCGCCAGGACGGAATGCGCTCTGGCGTTTCGTACGCCTTCACGCTTTCTTTGGGTCACCCGTACCAAAGATGCATTGAAGTTCTAAGTCACTTCGCAGAGCGTGCGCGCCAAATACCCCCATCCGACGACGATCATGCCGACCCTGAGGAGGAACGCAAGATGAGCGCTGCAACCGATCTGACCATGGCCGTCGAGGATGCGCATCTGACGCTGAAGCAAGCGCTGCCGGCCATCGAGGATCTCTTGGGCGCTGCCACCCAGGCCGTGGCCGGCAAGGTCACCGTGGGCGGCAAGGTGTCCGCCGAGGCCATGGAGCGCGAGCAGCACGCCGCGCACGGCCTCGCGTGGCTGGCGACCTATGTGGAGAGCCTGCGCCAGCTCGTCTCCTATGCGGAGCGGCTGACCGAGGCGGGCGTCTACGGCGAGACCGAGCGGCTGCTGGTGGAGATCGGCGCGGCGGAGTACCTCGCCCAGATCTTCGGCGGCATCCCGATGAACCAGACCGAGTTCGTCCGCCTCAACGACCTCGGGCTCGACGCCCGCACCGTCGCCAAGGCCCGCACCGACGCGGCGGAGCGGCTGATCGCCTCCGGCAGCCATCCGGCGCTCCGGGCGGCGCTCGTGGAGACGATGAAGCGGAAGACCCCGGCGGAGATCGTCGGCAACTCCGGCCTCGACGAGACCATGGAGGCCTTCCGGGCCGAGATGCGCCGCTTCGCCGAGGAGGAGGTGCTGCCACACGCCCACGAATGGCACCTTCAGAACGCCTACATCCCCATGGAGGTGATCGCCAAGCTCGCCGATCTCGGCGTCTTCGGCCTCACCATTCCGGAGGAGTTCGGCGGCCTCGGCCTCGGCAAGGAGTCCATGTGCGTGGTCTCCGAGGAGCTGTCGCGCGCCTATATCGGCGTCGGCTCCCTCGGCACCCGGTCGGAGATCGCGGCCGAACTCATCATCTGCGGCGGCACGGCCGAGCAGAAGGCCGAGTGGCTGCCGAAGATCGCCTCCGGCGAGGTGCTGCCGACCGCCGTCTTCACCGAGCCCAACACCGGCTCCGACCTCGGCTCGCTGCGCACCCGCGCGGTGAAGGACGGCGACAGCTACGTCATCACCGGCAACAAGACCTGGATCACCCACCCGGTGCGCGCCGACGTGATGACCGTGCTCGCCCGCACCAATCCGGACACCAGCGACTATCGCGGCCTCTCCATGTTCCTCGCGCCGAAGCCGCGCGGCACGGACGAGACGCCCTTCCCGGCGGAGGGGATGTCCGGCGGCGAGATCGAGGTGCTCGGCTACCGCGGCATGAAGGAATACGAGATCGCCTTCGACGGCTTCAAGGTGCCGGCCGCCAACCTCCTCGGCGGCGTGGAGGGCCAGGGCTTCAAGCAGCTGATGCAGACCTTCGAGAGCGCCCGCATCCAGACGGCCGCCCGCGCGGTCGGCGTCGCCCAGTCGGCCTTCGACATCGGCCTGCAGTATGCCGAGGACCGGGTGCAGTTCGGCAAGGCGCTGATCAACTTCCCGCGGGTCGCCGACAAGCTCGCCATGATGGCGGTGGAGATCAACATCGCCCGCCAACTCACCTACTTCTCCGCCCGCCAGAAGGACCAGGACAAGCGCTGCGACGTGGAGGCCGGCATGGCCAAGTTGCTCGGCGCCCGCGTCGCCTGGGCGGCGGCGGACAACGCCCTGCAGATCCACGGCGGCAACGGCTTCGCGCTCGAATACGCCATCAGCCGCGTCCTCTGCGACGCCCGCATCCTCAACATCTTCGAGGGCGCGGCCGAGATCCAGGCCCAGGTCATCGCCCGCCGGCTCATCGACGCCCGCTGACGCTCTAACGCCTGGGGAGCGGCGGTTGGGGGCGATACCCCAGCCGCCGCTTCGCGGCTTCCATGGTGCACCGCCGAACGGATCGTGCTAAGCGCTGCGGCACCGTCGTCCACAGCGGATCCAGCCCCATGCGCTTCTCCGAGACCGAACTCGCCGACCTCGTGGCCATCCTCCGGGACGCCGCGCGGGTGGAGATCCTGCCGCGCTTCGCAAACCTCGCCGCCGGCGACGTGAAGGCCAAGAGCCACGCCTCCGACCTCGTGACCGTCGCCGACGAGGCGGCCGAGCGCTTCATCGAGGCGCGGGTCCGCGACCGGTTCGGCGACGTGCTCTTCGTCGGCGAGGAGATCTTCGAGCGCGATCCGTCCGTGGTGGACCGTCTCTCGAGCGCCGCGCGGGCCGTGGTGATCGATCCGATCGACGGCACCTTCAACTACGCCAACGGCATCCCGGCCTTCGCGGTCATCGCCGCCATCGTGGAAGGCGGCGAGACCACCGCCGGCATCCTCTACGATCCGATCCGCGACGACTGGCAGTTCGCCCTCAAGGGCCACGGCGCCTTCCTGGAAGGGCCGAAGCAGCCGCGCCGGCCGATCCGGGTCGCGGCGCCCGTGCCGCTCGATCAGATGCACGGCGCGCTCAACTGGGCCTATGTGGAAGGGCCGCTCCGCGAGCGCGTGCTGAAGGGCGCGGCCCGGCTCTGGGGCGGCTACAGCTATCGCTGTGGCGGCCAGGAGATGCGCCTCATCAACGAGGGCGGCGGCCATTTCGCCCTCTACGGCAAACTGTCGCCCTGGGATTTCGCCGGCAGCGCCCTCATTCACCGGGAGGCGGGCGGCTACTCGGCCCGCTTCGACGGGTCGGACTACCGTCCGGAACACCGGGACGGCGGCCTCCTGCTCGCCCCGGATAAGGCGACCTGGGACCTCCTGCACGACGTGCTGTTCGGCTGATCCGCCCCGCCGCGGGCGATCCGTCGGCCCGGCGTCGGGAGCCATCGCAGGCGCCGGACGTTTCCAACGTCAAGTGCCGTCCGCCCGCGTTCCAGAAGGACACCCGCCGCATGAGCCTTGCCGAACCCGACCGTCCCGCCGCCCCGACCTCGTCCGGTGCCCCGTCCGCCGCCCCGTCCGCGACCGCGACCGACGTCCGCCGCCCGTTCGCGCCGCTTGCGCTTGCGCTCTCGCTGGCGCTCTGCTTCGCGGCGGCGGGGCTCGGCGGCGCGGTGACCGGCCCGCAGATCGACGGCTGGTACCGCACCATCGAGAAGCCCGCCTTCAACCCGCCGGACTGGATCTTCGGTCCGGTCTGGACGGCGCTCTTCATCATGATGGCGCTGGTGCTCTGGCAGATCTGGCGCACCCCGACGCCGGACGCTGCCAAGGTCCGGCTTCGCCGGCGGGCGCTCGTCGCCTTCGTGGTTCAGCTCGTCGTCAACGTGGCCTGGTCCGCCGCCTTCTTCGGCCTGCAGTCGCCGACCGCCGGTCTCGTGGTGATTGTCGCGCTCCTTGCTTCCATCGTCTGGCTGATCCGCGCCGCCCGCCCGGTGGTGGGGCCGATGACCTGGCTGCTGGCGCCCTATCTCGCCTGGGTGTCCTTCGCCGCCGTCCTCAACCTCACCATCGTGATCCTCAATCTTTGAGCGGCGGGCGTGCGTCCGCGTCGAGGCGCGGGCGCCAGCGGGTGAGAAGGCCGGCATTGCTGACGACCGACACGGACGAGAGCGCCATGGCGGCGCCGGCGAGCGCCGGCGTCAGCACGCCGAAGGCGGCGAGCGGGATGCCCACCACGTTGTAGACGAAGGCCCAGAAGAGATTCTGGCGGATCTTCGCCCGGGTCGCGATGGCGACCTCCAGGGCGGCCGGCACCAGCCGGGGATCCGGCCGCATCAAGGTGATGGCGGCGGTCTCCATGGCGACGTCCGTGCCGGTGCCCATCGCGATGCCGACGTCTGCGGCCGCGAGCGCGGGCGCGTCGTTGACCCCGTCGCCCACCATGGCGACGGTCCGCCCCGCCTTCTGGAGCGCCGCCACCTCGGCCGCCTTGTCTGCGGGCAGCACCGGGCCGCGCCATCCCGCAAGGCCGAGGTCCGCGGCGACAGCGGCGGCGACGGCGGCATTGTCGCCGGTCAGCATGCGGCTTTCGATGCCGCGTGCCCGCAGGGCGTCCACCGCCGCCCGCGCCTCCGGGCGCACCGGATCGGCGAGCGCGAGGACGCCGAGCACCGCGCCGTCCCGGGCGACGAACACCGCCGTGCGGGCCTTCGCCTCGAACGCCCGGAAGGCCGCGTCGAGCGCGCCCGTGTCGACCTTGCGCTCCGCCATCAGCGCGCCGTTGCCGACCGCCACCACGGCGCCGTCCACGGTCGCCGACACGCCGCGCGCCACGCTCGCCTTGAAGCCGGTGGCGGGGCGAAGCGCCAGACCCCTGCCGGCCGCCGCCTCCACCACCGCCCGGGCGAGCGGATGCTCGCTGAAATGCTGGACCGAGGCGGCAAGCGCCAGCACCCCGTCCGCGTCGCCACCGGGCGCGACCGCCATGTCCACCAGCGCCGGCCGGCCCTCGGTCAGCGTGCCGGTCTTGTCGAACAGCACCACGTCGACGGCGCTCGCCCGCTCCAGCGTCTCGATGTCCTTGATGAGGATGCCGGCCTTGGCGGCGGCCCCCGTGCCGGCGACGAGCGCCGTCGGCGTCGCGAGGCCGAGCGCGCATGGGCAGGCGATCACCAGCACCGAGACCGCCGCCACCAGCGCCGCCTCGAAGCCCGCCCCCGCCACCATCCAGGCGCCGAAGGTGAGAAGCGCGACCGCCACCACCACCGGCACGAAGACGGCGCTGATCCGGTCCACCAGCACCTGCACCGGCGCCTTGCCGCTCTGGGCGTTCTCCACGAGGCGGGTGATGCGGGCAAGGGTCGTGTCCTCGCCGGTTGCCGTCACCGTGGCGACCAGCGCGGCCTCGCCGTTCAGCGCCCCGGTCACCACCGGGTCGCCCGGACCGCGCTCCACCGGCACGCTCTCGCCGGTGACGAGGCTCTCGTCGATGTGGCCCGTGCCTTCGGCGATGCGGCCGTCCATCGGCACCCGCTCGCCGGGCCGGATCAGAACCCGGTCGCCGGCCCTGAGGTCCCCCACTGCGACGCTCTCCTCGCCCGTGTCCGTCAGCCGGGTGGCGACCTCCGGCCGGAGCGCCATCAGCGCCCGCACGGCCGCCGTAGTGCCGGCCTTGGCCCGCTCCTCCATCAGCTTGCCGGCAAGGATGAGCGTGAGCACCGTGGCCGATGCCTCGAAATAGAGGTGGCCCGCGGCCCCGTGGCCGCGGGTCAGCACCATCCAGGTGGAGAAGCCCCAGGCCGCCGTAGTGCCGAGGGCCACCAGCACGTCCATGTTGGCGCCGCCGCTCGCCAGCGCCTTGGCGGCACCGCGATAGAAGCGGGCGCCGGCGACCGCCTGCACGATGGTGGCCAGCACCAGTTCGGTCCACGGGTTCATCAGATGCCCGGCACCGGCCATCATGGCCACCATGGAGACGATGAAGGGCAGCGTCAGCGCGGCGGAGAGCGCGAACACGGCCAGCGTCCGGCGATAGGCGGCGCGGCGCGCCACCTCCTCCCGCTCCCGCTGGCGGCGACGCTCGGCCGGGTCGGCGGCCCGCGGCGTCGCCTCGTAGCCGGCCCGGTCGACCGCGTCGACGACCGCCTGGTCGTCGGTCCCGTTATCGAGCACCACGTCGGCCCGTTCGAGCGCCAGGTTGACCGTCGCATCCGCGATGCCGGGCGTCTTCCGCAGCACGGTCTCGATCCGGCTGGCGCAGGCGGCGCACGTCATGCCGCGCACATCAAAGACGCGGGTGGTCGGTTGCTCGGCGTGCGCGTCTGTGTCGGGCAGGGGGGAGAGGGCACGCATCATCTCGTCTCCAGTCTATGACCGTCGCGTCCGAAGCGCCGAACGGCCCCGGATGATCCTTGGTGAAGGCGAACGTGGCGGTTCCAGTGACTGGAAGGTCAAGACCGTGCGAGCGCGTACGGCATCACCAATCCGTGCTTACACAATCTTTAGCTGTATCGATCGTCGCAGGTCGAGGCGCGATGGGTCAGGCGGGCGCCTATGGCGATCCTGTTTTGTTCCAGACGAAATATGTAAAAGCCGCATGTTATCAGTCTCTGAAACGGCCTTGCCTAATCACATAGAAAACGCACAATGTAACAGGGCGCGAGTTTCATCGTTTGTTCATGTGTCACTATTGACAATGCCTGGAACACGTAAAACCGCAGTGTTTGCAAAGGAGCAGGCTCGGTCACCGTTTCCTTCGCCAATGGTCATACCAAAGATCGCCGCTCTTGGCGCGGCCATGGCGATCACCGTGGACCCCAGTTCCAGATCGGGTCGGAGTCCGGAGCGAGAGCTCAACCGACTTCCCTCGCTTATAGGTGGTGGGACCCTTGAGCGTTCTCAATCGCCCGAATGATCCCGTTGTGTTCTGGTCGGAAGAGCGCTCGAAACGCCCTTCGGTACAACCGCTTAGCGAGACACCTCGTCAATGCGGATGAATATCATAATATGCAATGCACACAGCTCCATGCTTTGTTCATTGCTATTGATGACAATATGACTTGCCGATTTGGATCGGCTCTGCACTGACCTATGCAGAATCGCTACAACTTCGACGCGGAGATGCCGGTGCGCTCTCGCGTCTCGGCTGCGCTGCCGTCGTGCTCCGGTCAGCCGAGCCGCTCCGGATTGAACCGGTGCACGTCGTCGAGGAGGGCCAGGAAGCCGTGGGCGGCGTGGTCGAGGGACAGTCGGCCCTTCTCGGCGCTTGCCGCCGCCGCGTTGCCGACCGCGCCGGCCGGATTGAGATCCTGTGCTTTCCAGCCGAACTGCGCCGGCCCGTGCACCCTCAGGTGCGCCATGGTGTCGATCATCTCGTGCTGGGTGGACCGGAAGTCGGCCGCCCGGTCCATGCGGACGAGATCCGGCCGGAGGTGGAGCATGATGGACGTCTCCACATCGCCGCCGTGGATGCCGTAGACGAACTCCTCCGCCGGGAACACGCCGTCCGGCTGCCCGAACCGGGCCCAGGACGTGGCGACCGCCAGCATCCGGTGGCGAATCCGGAGCTCGCGGGCGACGATGTCCATGATCGGCACGTTGCCGCCGTGGGAGGTGACGATCACCAGCTTGCGCACGCCGGCGCGGGCGACGCTGTCGCCGATGTCGAGCCAGGCCCGGGTCACCGTGTCCCAGTCGAGGGTGAGGGTGCCCGGGCTGTCGATATGCTCGTTGGACTTGGCCACCGCCTGCACCGGCAGGAAGGTCGCCGGCAGGCGATCGTCGAGCAGGCCGATGACCCGGGCGATCTGACCTTCCGCGATGCAGGTGTCGGTGTAGACCGGCAAGTGCGGCCCGTGCTGCTCGATCGCGGCGACCGGCAGCACCGCGATCCAGGACGCCGTGTCTCCCTCCCGGAAGTCGGTGGTGGTCATCTCGTGCCAGTGGCGGCGGGGCAGGGCGGTCATGGGCGGCATCCGGCATGGCGGCGCGGTCGCCGGGGCGATCGCGCGCGGGAGGGTGGTGAGGTGAACGGTTCGGCGGCGTCAGATCGCTTCCAGGAAGCGCTTGGCGGCCGCACCATGCTCATAGCGCAGACGGGCGACGTCCACACCCACCGGCATGCCGTCCTTCACCCGCCAGCCGCCCTTCACCATCACCCGGTCGGCCGCGTGGGCGCCGCAGAGCACGAGCGCGGCGAGCGGGTCGCCTGCACCGGAGAAGCGCAACTCGTCCAGGGTGTAGAAGGCAAGGTCCGCCTGCTTGCCGACGGCGATCGATCCGATGTCGTCGCGCCGGAGGCATTTGGCGGAGCCTTCCGTCGCCCAGCGGAACACGTCGAAATGAGTGACGCTCGCCGCGTCGTAGCGCAGGCGCCCGATCATCAGGGCATGCCGGAGCGCCTCCATCAGGTTCGAACTGTCGTTGGAGGCCGAGCCGTCCACCCCGAGGCCGACCTTGGCGCCGGCCGCCTCCAACTCCTTGGTGCGGCAGATGCCGGAGGCGAGCACCATGTTGGAGGCCGGGCAGTGGCAGATGCCGACCCCGTGGCGGCCGAGCCGGCCCACCTCCTCGTCGTTGAAGTGGATGCCGTGGGCCACCCAGGCCCGGTCGGTCAGCCAGCCGGTCTCCTCGATATAGTCCACCGGCGTGCAGTTGAACTTGGACTTGCAGTAGTCGACCTCGTCCTGCGTCTCCGCCAGATGGGTGTGAAGGGCGCAGTCGTATCTGTCACCGAGCCGGGCGGTCTCCACCATCAGCCGCTTGGTCACGTTGAACGGCGCGCACGGGGCGAGCGCCACCTGCAGCATCGCCCCCTCGGAGCGGTCGTGGTACTTGGACAGCACCCGCTCGCAGTCGGCGAGGATCACGTCCGCGTCCTGGCAGGCGCCCGGAATGGCGTTGCCGCCGTCCTCCACGGTGAGGTTCAGCGAGCCGCGCGTCAGCGTCATGCGCATGCCGAGGGCGGTCGCCTCCTCGGCCTGGATGTCCATGGCGTCGTCGAGGCCGGGCGGAAACAGATACTGGTGGTCCGACACCGTGGTCGAGCCGGACATCAGGAGTTCCGTCAGCGACAGCCGGGTGGCGAGCCGCAGGTTCTCCGGCGTCACGTTCTTCGCCCAGATCGGGAAGAGCGCCTCCAGCCAGGGGAAGAGCTCCTTGTTGATCGCCTTCGGGTGCGCCCGCGTCAGCGTCTGGAACATGTGGTGGTGGGTGTTGACCAACCCCGGGATCATCACATGGCGCTCCGCGTCGAAGGTCTCGTCCACCGGCGCGGATGGCGCGCCCCCAGGGCCGACCAGTTCCACGATCCGGCCGTCCTCCACCACCACGCCCCGTTCGGCGCCGTCGGCCAGGATGGCGAGGGGGTCCTTGATCCAGAGACGCATGGGCGGGTCACTCGTAGAAGTCGGAGAGGGAAAGGGCGATGCCGAGCCCCGGCAGCGGAATGGCGGCGTCCGGGCCGATGAGGGACTCCATGGACCATCGGCCGTCGCTTGTCCGGCTGAAGAGGACGGCCTTTGCGACTTCGGGCTCGATCAGCAGAATGTGGGCGATGGACGGAACGGACTGGTATTCGGCGACCTTCACGTTGAGATCGATCTGCCGTGTGGAGGGGGAGAGGACTTCCACGACCGCTGTCGGGGTCTGCGCGAAAAGCCGATCGTCGTCTGTCGCACCACAATCGATCGTCACGTCCGGCCGACGGATGTTGCCCTTCGGGATGCGAACGGCGAAATCGCCGCTGAAGGGCTCGCAGGGTGTTCCCGCCAAAGCACGGCGGAATGCCACAAGCGCACTCACGACGATACGGTCATGACGGGCTCGCGCCCCCACCATGGCGCGCGGATTGCCGTCCACCAGCTCGTATCGCCCCTCCTGCCGGGTGCACCACGCCAGGAAGGTATCCGCGTCCATGCGCTCGATCGTCATGTCGCCCATCGCGCGCCCCCCGGCCGTCCGCCGTGCCATCATGGCACCTTCGCGGCTGTGACTTCCACCTCCACCTTGAACTCGGGCCGGGTGAAGCCGGACACCATGATCAGCGTGGAGGCGGGCGGGGGGTCGGACACCCAGCGGTCGCGCACGGCCATGTAGGCGGGAAAGTCCTCGCGGCGGGTCAGGAAGGCGTTGACGCGGATCACGTCCGCGAAGGTCATGCCGGCCTCCGCCAGGATGGCGGCGCAGGCCTTGAAGCAGATCTCCGTCTGCTCGCCCGTGTCCTCCGGCACCGTCTCGTCCAGCCGGATGCCGAGCTGTCCCGACGTCACCACGAGGCGCGCCCCCGGCGGAACCGCCACGCCGTGGCTGTAGCGGCCGAAGGGCGGGCGGACGTCGCGCGGGGTCAGGATGGTCGCCATCGTCGTCTCGCTCATGCTCGGATCGATCGCCAGCTTAGGGGCAGCCGTCCGTCCGCGACAAGCGGAAGGGGGTGGCAGCCGCGCGTCAGAATGCGGCATACTGCCCTGAAAATAAGCATAGGATCCAAACGGGCAGGTCCGTCCGTACGCTCTGAGGCGGCGTCCGCTGGTCTGGCCGTGCGGACGCATCGGTCATGCCGGTGGCATGGCTCTTGCCAACCATCCGATCAAAAATGCAAATGTCGTCCGGGTGCGACGACAGTTCGCGGGAAGGGGCTTCGATCATGGCTTCGCGTATGCTGGTTCTCACTGCCGCCGCTTTCGGTACCCTCGTCGCCGGGCCCGCCGCGGCGCTCGACGAGGTGACGTTCGGCACCAACTGGCTGGCCCAGGCCGAGCACGGGGGCTTCTATCAGGCGGTCGCCGACGGCACCTACGAGAAGTTCGGCCTGAAGGTGACCATCCGCCAGGGCGGCCCGCAGGCGGCCAACCGCTCGCTCCTCATCGCCGGCCAGATTCAGTTCTACATGGGCGGCAACATGCTGGAGGGGCTGGACGCGGTGAAGCAGGGCATCCCGACCGTCACGGTCGCGGCCAGCTTCCAGAAGGACCCGCAGGTCCTGATGGCCCATCCGGACCAGGGCGTGGAAAAGTTCGAGGATCTCGCCAAGCTGCCCACCATCTTCATGGGCAAGGACGGCTTCATCACCTTCTTCCAGTGGATGAAGTCGGCCTATCCGGGCTTCAAGGACGAGCAGTACAAGCCCTACACCTTCAACCCCGCCCCCTTCATCGCCGACCCGCAGTCGGCCCAGCAGGGCTATCTCACCTCCGAACCGTTCGAGGTGGAGCGCCAGGCGGGCTGGAAGCCGGTGATCTTCCTTCTGGCCGACCAGGGCTTCGACACCTATTCGACCACCATCGACACCCAGGCCGACCTGGTCGCCAACAACCCGGACCTCGTCCAGCGCTTCGTCGATGCCAGCATGATCGGCTGGTACACCTATCTCTACGGCGACAACGCCGCCGCCAACGCCCTCATCAAGACCGACAATCCGGAGATGTCGGACGAGCAGATCGCCTTCTCGATCGCCAAGATGAAGGAATACGGCATCCTGGAGTCCGGCCCCGCGCTCGAAAAGGGCATCGGCTGCATGACCGACGAGCAGCACGCGTCCTTCGCCGACAAGCTGATCAAGGCCGGCATCGTCGACGCGTCGGTGGACGTGAAGAAGGCCTATACCCTCCAGTTCGTCTGCAAGGGCACCGGCCTCGACGTCAAGAAGGCCAACGGCGGCTGACCCGAGCCGGGCGGCCGCGGTGCATCGCGCCGGGCCGCCCGGTCTGTCCCGCCGGCCGTTCGATCGTCCGTCGCCGCCGACCTTCGGCGGCGACGGCCTCTCCTGTCCGCCCGCTTCCCTCGCGTTCCTCCAGGCCCCGATGTCGTCTTCGTCTTCGGCCGCAGCGCCCCATTCCCCCGTCGTCCGGCTGGAAGGCGTCACCAAGAGCTTCGCCAACGGCACCCTGGCGCTCGATCGGCTGACCCTCGACGTGGCGCCGGGCGAGTTCCTCAGCCTGCTCGGGCCCTCCGGCTGCGGCAAGTCGACGGCGCTGCGCATCATCGCCGGCCTCAGCCACCCGACCTCCGGCCGGGTCGACTGGCCGTCCGCCGGCGAAGGCGCTGGCGCCCATGCCCGATCGATCGGCTTCGTCTTCCAGGAGCCGACGCTGATGCCCTGGGCGACGGTTTTCAACAACGTTTGGCTGCCGCTGCGCCTGAAAGGCCGGTCCAAGGCGTCCGTCCGCGACGCCGTCATGGACGCGCTGGAACGGGTCGGCCTCGCCGCCTTCGCGGACGCCTACCCCCGCGAACTCTCCGGCGGCATGAAGATGCGGGTGTCGCTCGCCCGCGCCCTCGTCACCCGGCCGAAGCTCCTCCTGATGGACGAGCCCTTCGCGGCCCTTGACGAGATCACCCGCTTCAAGCTCAACAACGACATCCTGAAGCTCCAGGCCGAACTCGGCTGGACGGTGGTCTTCGTTACCCATTCGGTGTTCGAGAGCGTCTATCTCTCCTCGCGCATCGTCGTCATGGCGGCCCGGCCGGGCCGGGTGTTCGACGAGATCGCCGTGCCGGTGCCGCGCCCGCGCAACGAGAGCTTCCGCACCTCGCCGGACTATGTGGCGCTCTGCCGCGAGGCGTCCGACGCGCTCACCCGGGCCATGCAGGCCGCCGGACGGGAGGTCGCCTGATGGCCGCCGACGCCTCCGCTCCCGCCGCCGCCAACCGGACCGCCGCCCCGACGGACGCTTCCGTCTGGCGCGACCGAGTGCTCCGCGTGGTGGTGCCGCTCGTCATCCTGGTGCTCTTCGTCGGCGTCTGGGACTGGTATGTGCGCGCCTACGGCATCAAGCCCTACATCCTGCCCGGTCCCTTCCTGGTGGCCGAGACCCTGGTGAAGGACTGGGGCACCCTCTCCGGCGCCCTTCTCGTCACCATCCGCATCACCGTCACGGCCCTCCTCCTGGCGCTCGTCGGCGGCACGCTCCTTGCCATCCTGCTCGTCCAGTCGAAGATCGTGGAGCTGGCGCTCTTTCCCTATGCGGTGGTGCTGCAGGTGACGCCCATCGTCGCCATCGCGCCGCTCATCCTCATCTACGTGCCGGACACCCAGGCGGCGGTCCTCCTCTGCGCCTTCATCGTCACCTTCTTCCCCATCCTCTCCAACACCACCCAGGGCCTGAAGAGCGTCGACCACAACCTCCTCAACCTCTTCGAGCTCTACGGCGCCAGCCGCTGGCAGACCCTCGTCTTCCTGAAGATCCCGGCCGCGCAGCCCTATTTCTTCGCCGGCCTGAAGATCGGCGGCGGCCTTGCGCTCATCGCCGCCGTGGTGGCGGAGTTCGCGGCCGGGTCGGCGGGGGCGGGGTCCGGTCTCGCCTTCCGCATCCTGGAGAGCCAGTACCGGCTCAACATCCCCCGCCTCTTCGCCGGCCTCATCCTCCTGTCGGCCACCGGCGTCGTCATCTTCTGGCTAACCAGCCTCGCCTCCCACCTGGCGCTCCGCCGCTGGCACGAGAGCGCCCTTGCCCGCGAGACCTGAGACATGATCCATCCGCGCGACGCCCTCGCCCGCACCGGCGGAGCCTTCCGGCTGGCGAACGCTACCGTGCCAGCCGTCCTCGTCGACGGCCCCGTGCCGGCGCCCGACGCCACAGGCCTCGTCCGCCTGGACCTTGCCGTGGAGGCCGGCCGGGTCACCGCCGTCGCGCCCGCCGGGTCGCTCGCCGCCGCCGACGGCCCGCCGGTGGTGGACGTCGACCGCGGCATGGTCTGGCCGCTCTTCGTCGACATGCACACCCACCTCGACAAGGGCCACATCTGGCCCCGCACGCCCAACCCGGACGGCCGCTTCATGAGCGCGCTCCTTGCCGTCAAGAGCGACCGGGAGGCCGCCTGGTCGCCGGACGACGTGCGGCGGCGGTTCGACTTCTCGCTGAAGTGCGCCTATGCACACGGCACCCGGGTGATCCGCACCCACATCGACAGCATCCCGCCCCAGGATGCCCTCTCCTGGCCGGTGTTCGAGGACCTTCGGGCCGCATGGGCCGGCCGGATCGACCTCCAGGGCGTCTCCATCGTCGGGCCGGACACCATGGTCGACGCCGACGCGATGGACGCCATCGCCCGGCGCGTGAAGGCCGCCGGCGGCGTGCTCGGAGGCTCGGTGGCGGTCTTCCCGGAGGCCCGCAAGGCGGTCGCCGTCACGGTCGCCACCGCCATCCGCCACGGGCTCGACCTCGACCTCCACATCGACGAGACGGAGGATCCGGCCTCGGTCGCCCTCGGCCTCTATGCGGAGGAGATCCTGGCGCAGGGTTTCGAGGGCCGGGCGGTGGCGGGCCATTGCTGCTCGCTCGCCCGACAGGACGACGCCACCGTCGACCGGACCCTCGACCGTGTCGCCGAGGCCGGCATCGCCGTCGTGTCCCTGCCGATCTGCAACATGTACCTGCAGGACCGCCATCTCGCCGGCGACGACGAGACCGGCGCCGGACCGCGCCGGACGCCCCGCTGGCGCGGCGTCACGCTTCTCCACGAGATGAAGGCGCGCGGCATCCGCGTCGCCGTCGCCTCCGACAACACGCGCGATCCCTTCTACGCCTACGGCGACCTCGACGCCCTGGAGGTCTTCCGGGAGGCGACGCGCATCCTCCACCTGGACCACCCGCACGGCGGCTGGCCGGCGGCGGTCGCCCGCGACGCGGCGGACGCCATCGGCGCCGACGGCTTCGGCCGCATCCGCGTCGGCGGGCCGGCGGACCTCGCGCTCTTCCGGGGGCGCACCTACACAGAATTGCTGGCGCGGCCGGAATCGGATCGCGTCATTCTCCGCGACGGCCGGCCGACCGTCGCGAGCCTCCCCGACTACCGCGACCTCGACGACCTTTTCGGAGACCTCTCCTGATGAGCGCTCTACCCGGACCCGACCTCGCCGCCTTCCGCGCCGCCCTCGGGCCGATCGCCCAGGAGGACAACCCGGCCATCGTGCGCCAGAAGAGCCGCGACTTCTTCTGGTACTCCCCTGTCCTCAAGAAGCAGCTGGAGCACGTCACCGGCGACCTCGTGGTCACCCCGAAGACCGAGGCGGAGGTGGTCGCGGTGGCCCGCGCCGCCTTTGCGCACAACGTGCCGCTGACCACGCGCGGCGCGGGCACCGGCAACTACGGCCAGGCCATGCCGCTCTCCGGCGGCGTGGTCCTCAACCTTGCCGACCTCGACAAGGTGAAGGCCATCCGGCCGGGCGCGGTGACGGCGGAGGCCGGCGTCATCATGGAGAAGCTCGACCACGAGACCCGGGCGCATTCGCGCCAGGAGCTTCGCCTCCACCCGTCCACCTACCGCACCGCCACCCTCGGCGGCTTCATCGCCGGGGGATCCGGCGGCGTCGGCTCCATCCGCTGGGGCGGCCTTCGCGACCTCGGCAACATCATCCGCGCCCGGGTGGTGACCTGCGAAGCCGAGCCGCGCGTGCTCGACCTCACCGGCGAGGACATCGCCAAGGTCAGCCACGCCTACGGCACCACCGGCATCATCACCGAGGTGGAGGTGCCGCTCGCCCCCGCCTACGACTGGGTGGACGTGCTCGTCGCCTTCGACGATTTCGTGGCCGCCGCCGCCTTCGCGGACGGGCTCGGCAACGAGGACGGCATCCTTCTGAAGAACCTCGCGGTCGTCGCGGCGCCCATGCCGCACGACTATTTCCTCCGCCACCAGAAGTTCCTGCGCCGCGACCAGTCCGTCGTCGCCGTCATGGTGGCGCCCTTCGCCCTCGACGCCATGCTGACCTTCACGGCGCGGGACAGTCGGGCGAGCGTCGTCTACCGGTCCGACACCGCGTCGGCGGAAGACCTGAAGACCCTGCCGCTCTCCTTCGAGCTCTCCTGGAACCACACGACGCTCCGCGGCCTCCGGGTCGATCCGACCATCACCTACCTCCAAGTGCTCTATCCTTTCCCGGACCAGATCGAGAAGGTGGCCCGGATGACCGCCCTCTTCGGCGACGAGGTGCCGGGCCACCTGGAGTTCGTGCGCTTCGACGGCAAGATCACCTGCTTCGGCCTGCCGGTGGTGCGCTTCACCTCCGAGGAGCGGCTGGACGAGATCATGCGCCTCCACGAGGAGCACGGCTGTCCCATCTTCAATCCGCACCGCTACACCCTGGAGGAGGGCGGCATGAAGCAGACCGACGCGGTGCAGCTCGCCTTCAAGCGCGAGGCGGACCCGAAAGGCCTTTTGAACCCCGGCAAGATGATCGCCTGGGAGGATCCCACCTACGATTTCGCGTCGGCGAAGACCTATCTCTTCCCCGGCCTCAGCCGAGCCGGGTGATGCCTCCATGCGCGTCCTGGTGATCCACGCCCACCCGGTGGAGACGAGCTACAACGCGGCGCTCCATGCTGCCGTGGTGTCGAGCCTGACGAAGGCCGGCCACGCGGTGGACGACCTCAGCCTCTACGCGGAGCGATTCGACCCGGTGCTGACGCGCGAGGAGCGGATCGGCTACCACGACCTCGCCCACAACCGGGCGGGCGTCGCGCCTTACGTGGACCGGCTGCTCGCCGCCGAGGCCATCGTGTTCGTCTACCCGGTCTGGAACTACGGCCTGCCGGCCATCCTGAAGGGCTTCGTCGACCGGGTCTTCCTGCCGGGCGTCTCCTTCGTGATGAAGGACGGCAAGGTGGTGCCGACCCTCACCCACATCCGCAAGCTTGCCGTGGTGACCACCTACGGCGGCACCCGCTTCCGCGCGATTCTCGCCGGCGACCCGCCGCGCAAGATCGCCGAGCGGGTGTTCCGGGTCACCATGGGTTTTCCCAGGCTCACCTATCTCGCCCACTACGACATGAACCGGTCGACCGACGCCACCCGGTCGGCCTTCCTCGCCAAGGTCACGCACGCCATGGCGGCCTTCTGACCCTCTCGTAACGGAGCGCGGACATCCGGCCGTCCTGCCGCCGGCACCCGCCCTTTCGGAGTATCGTCGATCTTGAACGTGCTTGTCGTCTACTGCCACCCGTGCGCGGACTCCTTCGTGGCGGCCGTCAAGGACGCCGCCCTTTCCGGCCTCGCCAAGGCTGGCCACGCGGTCCGCATCGTCGACCTCTACGGGGATGGCTTCGAGCCCGCCATGTCGGCGGAGGAGCGCCGGCGCTACCACGACGCCGGGGTGAACGAGGCGCCGGTCGCCGACCATGTGGCCCACCTGAAGTGGGCCGAGGCGCTGCTCTTCATCTATCCCACCTGGTGGTACAACCTGCCGGCCATGCTGAAGGGTTGGCTCGACCGCGCCTTCGTGCCCCACGTGGCCTTCGTCATGCCGACCGCCACGCAGGGCATCCGCGGGAATCTGCGCAACATCCGCCGCATCGACGTGGTCACCACCTGCGGCGCCTCCTGGCACGTCTCCAAGCTGATGGGCGAACCCGGCCGCCGCACCCTCACCCGGGGCCTTCGCGCCATCTGCCACCCCTTCTGCCGCACCAGCTACACGGCCCTCTACAAGATGGACACCGTCTCCCCGGAGCGCCGCACCCGCTACCTTGCCGAAGTCTCCGCCCGCTGCGCCCGGATCCGGTAGAGCAGGGGCGGGCTGCACGCCGCGTGGCAGGTGGGGACGTGGCGCATTGTAGGCCGTGCGGCGCGAGGGAAGGGGAGTGTAGAGTTGGGCCATCTATGGCAACCGCCACGATGGTCGCCCTGCTCCCCCATCCCCCCAGGTCGTCACCCCGGCGCACGCCGGGGCCCAACCGTCGGCGCCATCATCCGCACCGGTGCACGCACCGGCACCGCCAGCTGGATCCCGACGTCCGTCGAGATGACGGCTTGCAGGTTGCGATGAAGCGCCATCCCCCGGGTCGTCACCCCGGCGCACGCCGGGGCCCAACCGTCGGCGCCATCATCCGCACCGGTGCACGCACCGGCACCGCCTGCTGGATCCCGACGTCCGTCGAGATGACGGCTTGCAGGTTGCGATGAAGCGCCATCCCCCGGGTCGTCACCCCGGCGCACGCCGGGGCCCAACCGTCGGCGCCATCATCCGCACCGGTGCACGCACCGGCACCGCCTGCTGGATCCCGACGTCCGTCGAGATGACGGCTTGCAGGTTGCGATGAAGCGCCATCCCCCGGGTCGTCACCCCGGCGCACGCCGGGGCCCAACCGTCGGCGCCATCATCCGCACCGGTGCACGCACCGGCACCGCCTGCTGGATCCCGACTTCCGTCGGGATGACGGCTTGCACGTTGCGATGAAGCGCCGTCCCCCCGGGTCGTCACCCCGGCGCACGCCGGGGCCCAACCGTCGGCGCCATCATCCGCACCGTTGCACGGACCGGCACCGTCGGATGGATCCCGACGTCCGTCGGGATGACGGCGTACGTGTAAGGACGAAGGGCTGTTCGCCGCGTTGGCGGCTTCTTCGGTCGGACCACGGCGGACGGTAGAGCCCCCCTCACCGCACCCAATGCCGCCCCTGCAAATGCACCCCGAACCGCGTCGGCGTGCGGGCGAACGACACCAGGCCGGCGAGCGCCGGGCGGTCGTGGACGATGATGGCGGTCGGGATGGCGGCCAGCAGCTCGCCGTGCGGCCACTTGTCCTCGAAGGCGGCCCGGAAGCCGCCCTTCTGCAGGACGGCCGCGATTCGCGGCGGGATGCCGCCCGCCAGATAGACGCCGCCCTTGGCGAGGAAGGTCAGCGCCAGGCTGCCCGCCACCCGGCCGAGATGGGTGGCGAAGAGGTCCAGCGTCTCGGCGGCGAGCGGATCGCCCGCATCGGCTGCCGCCGTCACCTCGGCGGGGGTGCCGAGCGGAGCCGGCACGCCGTCGGCGGCGGCGATGGCCCGGTAGAGCCGCACCATGCCGGAGCCGCAGATCAGCGTCTCGCCGGAAACGCGCTCGCCCACCCGGTCGATGTGCGGCCAGATCTGGAGATCGCGCGCGGTGACCGGCGCGAGATCGATGTGGCCGCCTTCGCCCGGCACCGGGATCCACGAATGGGCGGCGTGGACAAGGCCGGCGGCGCCGAGGCCGGTGCCCGGACCCACCACGATCTTGGTGCCCTCCTCCGGCGGCAGGGCGTCGCCGACAGCCACCAGATCCTTGTTCTCCAGCGCCGGCAGCGCCAGGGCGAGCGCCTCGAAGTCGTTGAAGAGGATCACGTGGTCGAGGTCGAAGCGGTCGATGAGGGCGCGCGGCTCCACCACCCAGGGGCAGTTGGTGAGCGGCGTGCGCTCCTCGCCGATCGGGCCGGCGACGGCGAAGATCAGGCTGCGCGGTCGCATGGACGTCTGGTCGATCACCTCGGCGGCGAGCGCGTCCTCGATGGTGGCGTGCGCGCGGGTCTCCACGTTGGCGAAGTGGCGGAGCGCCGCGTGCACGTCCGACAGGAGGGCGAAGCGGGCGTTGGTGCCGCCGATGTCGGCGAACAGCACCGGAAAGGGGAGGGCCTTCAGGTCGTCTTCACTCTGCCGGACCATCGGAAACTCGCTGCTTGGAAGGATCGATCATGAAACGGGAAGGCGAACGGCGATAGGCACGGCGAGAGGCTCACGGCGACGCAGGCAGCACCAGAGCGCCATCGATCAGAAGGTCGGCCGTCCGACGATTGAGCGCCATCGGAATGTCGTAGACAAGGGCAAGCCGCGTCAGCGCCTTCACGTCCACGTCGTGCGGCAGCGGCGTCAGCGGGTCCACGAAGAAGAACAGGCCGTCGAGCCGGCCTTCGGCGATCAGCGCGCCGATCTGCTGGTCGCCCCCGAGCGGGCCACTCTTCAGCCGGGTCACCGGCAGGTCGGGGCAGGCAGCCTCCACGCGGCCGCCGGTGGTGCCGGTGGCATAGAGGTCGAAGCCGGCGAGCCGCGCCCGGTGGGCGATCGCGAAGGCCACCATGTCGTCCTTCTTGGCGTCGTGCGCGACGAGCGCGAGCGCGGGGCGTGCCGGCATGGGGTCTGTCCTCCCTGGAAGCGGCCACTTTTTTCGCGGTCCGTATTTAGTGGACCAGTCATAGCGCGTTTCTGATCCGGAACAAAGATGGCCCCTGTCGGGCGGCCGGCGCACCGCACGCAGGCGCCGTTCGACACCGGCATTGCCGCCGGATTGGGCAGCGCTGCCTCTCTTGTCCGCTTGGTCAAAAACGCCCAAGAATCCCGATGCAAATGATCCGAAAAGGTGCTTAGCTTCGTGTCAGGTGGCGGCGAAGCCCTCCGCGCGAGAGGGCAGCCGCCGCTGTCATATCCTTCCGAGAGGGCGAGGCTTTTCATGTTCAGACAAGTGATCGGTGCCGCCGTGGTCGCGGCGACGCTCGCGGCGCCGGCCTGGGCCGCCGACGTGAAACCGGCGGTCGTCTACGGCACCGGCGGCAAGTTCGACAAGTCGTTCAACGAGGCCGCCTATGGCGGCGCCGAGAAGTTCAAGGCCGAGACCGGCATCGAGTACCGCGACTTCGAGCCGACCAACGACACCCAGGGCGAGCAGGCGCTGCGCAACTTCGCCAGCCGCGGCTTCAACCCGGTGGTGGGCGTCTCGTTCGCCTGGACCTCGGCGATCGACAAGGTGGCGGCCGAGTTCCCCGACACCAAGTTCTACCTGATCGACAGCGTGGTGGAGAAGCCGAACGTCCGCTCGGTGGTGTTCAAGGAGCACGAGGGCTCCTACCTCGTCGGCGTCCTCGCCGGCCTCACCTCCAAGACCGGCACCGTCGGCTTCGTCGGCGGCATGGACATCCCGCTGATCTCCAAGTTCGCCTGCGGTTACGCCCAGGGCGCCGCGGCGGCCAAAGACGGCACCAAGACCCTGCGCAACATGATCGGCACCACCGGCGCCGCCTGGAACGATCCGGTGCGCGGCGGTGAACTCGCCAAGACCCAGATGGACCAGGGCGCGGACGTGATCTACGCCGCCGCCGGCGCCTCCGGCCTCGGCGTGCTGCAGGCGGCCGCCGACGCGGGCAAGCTGGGCATCGGCGTCGACAGCAACCAGAACGGCCTGCATCCGGGCGCCGTCCTCACCTCCATGATCAAGCGCGTGGACCTGGCCGTCTACAACGCCTTCATGGAGACCAAGAACGACACCTTCCAGCCGGGCGTGGTCGCCCTCGGCGTCGCCGAGGACGGGGTGGGCTGGGCGCTCGACGACAACAACGCCAAGCTCGTCACCGAGGAGGCGAAGGCCGCGGTGGAGAAGGCCAAGGCCGACATCATCGCCGGCACCGTCACGGTGCACGACTTCATGACCGACAACACCTGCCCGAACTGACGGCAGGTCGGCGGGCGTCCGGCCACGGCCGGGCGCCCCTCGCGGTCGCGTCGGCCCCGGCCCGGACAGTCCTCGTGTCCGCCGCCCGCCGGCCCGCACGCCGCTTTTCCATTCCGACCAATCGTGCATGATGGACGGACCCGGGCGCCCCACGCACCGGCCGACCGCCGCAGGACGTCGTGTGCCGGAGTGTGCAGAACCCGTGTCCAGACCCGTGCCCCCTCCCGTGAACGCCACCGCCCCATCCTCGCCGACGCACCCGGCCGGGGCGGCGCCGCTTGCCATCGAGCTCGTCGGCATCGACAAGAGCTTCGGGCAGGTCCACGCCAACAAGGACATCCACCTTGCGGTGAAGCGCGGCACGATCCACGGGATCATCGGCGAGAACGGCGCCGGCAAGTCCACGCTGATGTCCATCCTCTACGGCTTCTACCAGGCCGACCGGGGCGAGATCCGCGTCGGCGGCGTGCCGACGGTGATCCGCGACAGCCAGGCGGCCATCGCCGCCGGCATCGGCATGGTGCACCAGCACTTCATGCTGGTGGAGAACTTCACCGTCCTTGAGAACGTGATGCTGGGCGCCGAGGGCGGCGCTTTCCTGAAACCCGGGATTTCCCGCGCGCGGGCCGAACTGAAGCGGCTGGAGACCGAGTACGCCCTCGACGTCGACCCGGACGCGGTGATCGAGAGCCTGCCGGTCGGCCGCCAGCAGCGGGTGGAGATCCTGAAGGCGCTCTACCGGGGCGCCGACATTCTCATCCTCGACGAGCCCACCGGCGTGCTCACCCCCGCGGAGGCGGACCATCTCTTCCGCATCCTTCGCGTGCTCCGCGACCAGGGCAAGACGGTCATCCTGATCACCCACAAGCTCCGCGAGATCATGGCCATCACCGACGCCGTGTCGGTCATGCGCCGCGGCGAGATGGTGGCGACCCGCACCACCGCCGAAACCACCGTGGAGGAGCTCGCCGAGCTGATGGTCGGCCGCCGCGTGCTTCTCAAGGTCGACAAGGGCCCCGCGCACCCCGGTCCGGTGGCGCTTCAGGTCAAGAACCTCACGGTCCGCGACCACCGCGGCGTCACCATGGTGGACGACGTGAGCTTCGACGTGCGCGCCGGCGAGATCGTCGGAATCGCGGGCGTCGCCGGCAACGGCCAGTCGGAGCTTCTGGAGGCGCTCGCCGGCATCCGCCGCCCGTCGTCCGGCGACATCCTGATCGACGGCGCCTCCACGCTCGGCGCCGATCCGGCCATGCTCCGCCGGCGCGGCCTCGCCCATGTGCCGGAGGACCGGCACCACATGGGGCTCGTCCTCAAGTTCGAGGAGTATGAGAACTCCATCCTCGGCTACCAGGACGACCCGCGCTTCCTCAACGGCCCCTTCATGGACATCGACGCCATCCGCGCCGACGCCCGCGAGAAGATCGCCAAGTACGACATCCGCCCGCCCAACTGCCGGCTGAAGACCGCCAACTTCTCCGGCGGCAACCAGCAGAAGATCGTCCTTGCCCGCGAGATCGAGCGCGACCCGACGGTGCTGATCATCGGCCAGCCGACCCGCGGCGTCGACATTGGCGCCATCGAGTTCATCCACAAGCGCATCGTGGAGATGCGCGACGCCGGCAAGGCCATCCTGCTCGTCTCGGTGGAACTCGACGAAATCCGGGCGCTTGCCGACCGGGTGGTCGTCATGTTCGCCGGCCGGGTGGTGGGCGAGAAGACGCCCGACGCCAGCGAGCAGGCGCTCGGCCTGATGATGGCCGGCATCGCCGCATGACCCGCCCCGATCGTTCCCGACCCGACCGCTCCCGATCCCGTCGCTCCCGCCCCGACCCGACCACGAGGACCCTCGCCCGATGAGCGCCGCCTCCGTTCCCCTGCCGCGCTGGGTGACCTTCGGGCTGATGCCGGCGCTCAACCTCGCCGTCGCCTTCCTGATCTCCGGCCTCGTGGTGGCCTTCATCGGCGAAAGCCCGCTAGAGGCCGTGGAGGTGCTCCTGACCGGCGCGCTCGGCTCCGGCGAGGGCATCGGCTACACGCTCTTCTACGCCACCAACTTCATCTTCACCGGCCTTGCGGTGGCGGTCGCCTTCCACTGCGGCCTCTTCAACATCGGCGGCGAGGGCCAAGCCTATCTCGGCGGCCTCGGGGCGGCGCTCGTCGCCCTCAGCCTCGGCGAGGTGCTGCCCTGGTACGCCACCATGCCGGTGGCGGTGCTGGCGGCCGCCCTCTTCGGCGCCGCCTGGGCGCTCATCCCGGCGTGGCTGCAGGCAAGCCGCGGCAGCCACATCGTCATCACCACCATCATGTTCAACTTCATCGGCGCCGCGCTGATGGTCTACCTTCTCGTCAACATACTGAAGGTGCCGGGCGCCATGGCACCGGAGACGCGCACCTTCGCCGAAGGCGGCCAGCTGCCGAAGCTCGCCTTTCCGTTCGAACTCTTCGGCGCCCGCCTCGGCGCCGCGCCCTTCAACGTCTCCTTTGTCATCGCCCTCCTGATGGCGGTGCTCGTATGGCTCCTGATCTGGCGCACCCGGCTCGGCTACGAGATCCGCGCCACCGGCACCAATCCCACCGCCGCCATCTACGCCGGCATCCCCTACCGGCGCACGGTCATCGTCACCATGCTGATCTCCGGCGGCCTTGCCGGCATGATGGCGCTCAACCCCGTGATGGGCGCCTCCGCCCGCCTGCAGGTGGAGTTCGTCGGCGGCGCCGGCTTCGTCGGCATCGCGGTCGCCCTCATGGGCCGCTCCCATCCGCTCGGCATCGTGTTCGCCGCCATCCTGTTCGGCGTCCTCTACCAGGGCGGCGCGGAGCTCTCCTTCTGGATCCCGTCCATCACGCGCGACATGATCGTGGTCATCCAGGGCCTCGTCATCCTGTTCGCGGGGGCGCTCGAAAACATGTTCCGGCCGGCCCTGGCGCGCCTCTTCTGGCGCGTCCCCACGGCCTCCTCCGTCAAGGCTTGAGGGGCGACACGCGATGGACCTCTTCACCGCCGCCGTCCTCGTCCTCGACAGCACCGTCCGGCTCACCATCCCGCTGCTCTTCGCCGCCCTCGCCGGCCTCTTCTCCGAACGGGCCGGCGTGTTCGACATCGGCCTGGAAGGCAAGATGCTGGCCGGCGCCTTCGCGGCCGGCTCCATCGCCATCGTCACCGGCTCGCCCTATCTGGCGCTCGTCGGCGCCATCCTGGTGTCGGTGGCGCTGTCGCTCGTCCACGGCTTCGCGTCGATCACCGCCAAGGGCAACCAGATCGTCTCCGGCGTCGCCATCAACTTCGTGGCCGCCGGCCTCACCGTGCTCCTTGGCCAGAACTGGTTCAGCCAGGGCGGCCGCACGCCGCAGCTCCCCAACACCGCCCGCTTCAACCCGATCGAGCTGCCGGGCGCCGCGGCGGTCCGCGACGTGCCGGTGGTCGGCTACCTCTATGCCGAGCTCATCTCCGGCCACAGCATCCTCGTCTACCTGGCCTTCCTGGCGGTGCCCTTCTCCTGGTGGGCGCTCTACCGCACACGGTTCGGCCTGCGCCTGCGCGCCGTCGGCGAGAACCCGGGCGCGGTCGATACCGCCGGCATCTCGGTGGAATGGCTGCGCTACCGGGCGGTCATCGTCGCCGGCATCTTCTGCGGCCTCTCCGGCGCCTACCTCGCCATCGCCCAGTCGGCCGGCTTCATCAAGGACATGACCGCCGGCAAGGGCTATATCGCGCTCGCCGCGCTCATCTTCGCCAAGTGGAAGCCGGTGCCGGTGATGTTCGCCTGCCTCCTCTTCGGCTTCCTCGACGCGGTCGCCATCCGGCTCCAGGGCACGCCGGTGCCGCTCGTCGGCGAAGTGCCGGTGCAGATCTTCCAGGCGCTCCCGTATATACTGACCTGCATTCTACTCGCCGGCTTCATCGGCACGGCGATTCCGCCGAAGGCCGGCGGCGTGCCCTACACCAAGGAGCGGTGAGGATCCCCCGATGACTGAGGACACCGCCGCGGCTCCCGACACGTCCCCCGACGGCACCCTGTTCGCCGCCCTCTTCGCCGCCGCCGCCGGCGCGCGCGACAAGGCGCACGCGCCCTATTCGCGCTTCCACGTGGGCGCCGCGCTCCTCGACGACACCGGCGCCATCCACGCCGGCTGCAACATCGAGAACGCCGCCTATCCGGAAGGCTGGTGCGCCGAGACCACCGCCATCGGCCACCTCATCATGGCCGGCGGCCGGCGCATCGCCATGGCGGTGGTGGTCGCCCCGCGTATCGATTTCGCCGGCACCCCCGGCGGGCGCTTCTGCACGCCCTGCGGCGGCTGCCGCCAGCGGCTCGCCGAGTTCGCCGGCCCGGACACGCCGATCTATTCCTGCGACCCGGAGGGCCGCCACATGCTCGTCCTGATGAAGGACCTCCTGCCGGCGGGCTTCTCCCTGGAGACCGACCGATGAGAGCCTCCCACGGACCCGCCTGCGCGGAGGTGATCCGCGCCCGCCGGCCGGCGGCGCCACGCATCGGGCTGGTGCTCGGCTCCGGCCTCGGCGCCTTCGCCGACGCGGTGGAGAACGCGGTCCGCTTCCCTTATGCCGAACTGCCCGGCTTCCCGGTCTCGGGCGTCTCCGGCCACGCGGGCGAGATGGTGCTCGGCACCGTCGCGGGCGTCGAGGTCGCCGTGATGGCCGGCCGCGCCCATTACTACGAGCACGGCGACGCGGGCGTCATGCGCACGCCGATCGAAACCTTCCAGGCGCTCGGCTGCACTGCCGTCATCCTCACCAACGCGGCCGGCGGCCTCCGGCCCGAGGTGCCGCCGGGCGAATTGATGCTGATCACCGATCACATCAATGTCTCCGGCAGCAACCCGCTCTTCGGCGAGCCGACCGACCGGCGCTTCGTCGGCCTCACGGAGGCCTACGACCCCCACCTCGCCGCCCTCTTCCATGCGGCGGCGGCCGAGGAGGGGCTGGCGCTCGCGACAGGCACCTACATGTGGTTCTCCGGCCCGTCCTTCGAGACGCCCGCCGAGATCCGCGCCGCCCGCATCCTTGGCGCCGACGCGGTCGGCATGTCCACCGTGCCGGAGGTCATCCTCGCCCGCTTCTTCGGCCTTCGGGTCGCGGCGGTCTCCACCATCACCAATTTCGCGGCGGGCCTCGGCGACGGGGAACTCAGCCACGAGGACGTCAAGGCGGTCGGCCCGTTGGGCGCCGCCAAGCTGATGCGCATCCTCCCCCGGGTGATCGCAGCCTACGGGAGCCCCTGATGGACAGCGCCGACAGCCACGCCGTCGCCCGCCGGGCGCTCGGCCTTCTGGACCTCACCGACCTTTCCGGCGAATGCACCCCCGCGGCCATCGACCGGCTCTCGGCCCGGGCGGTGACGCCGCACGGGTCCGTCGCCGCGGTCTGCCTCTACCCGCGCTTCGTCGCGCAGGCGACGGCGCTTCTCGCCGGCACCGGCGTCAAGGTGGCGACCGTCGTCAACTTCCCGGCCGGCGGCGAGGACACCCCGGCCGTGCTCGCCGAAACCCAGGCGGCGCTCGCCGACGGGGCCGACGAGATCGACCTGGTCATGCCCTACCGGGCCTTCCTGGACGGCCGACCGGAGGTCGCGCGCGACCAGATCGCCGCGGTGTCGTCCCTCGTCAAGGCCGCCGGCGCCCGGTTGAAGGTCATCCTGGAGACCGGCGAGATCGGCGACCTCGACAAGGTCCGGGCCGCCTCCGAACTGGCCGTGGAGGCCGGCGCCGACTTCCTGAAGACCTCCACCGGAAAGGTGAAGGTCAACGCCTCCATCGAGGCGGCGCGCGTCATGCTCGACGTGATCGCCCGCTCCGGGCGCACCGACCTCGGCTTCAAGCCCGCCGGCGGCATCCGCACCCTGGAGGACGCCGCCGCCTACCTCGCCGTGGCGGACGCCGCCATGGGGTCCGGCTGGGCGCGCCCGTCCACCTTCCGCTTCGGGGCGAGCGGCCTCCTCGACGCGCTCGTCGCCACCCTGGAAGGGCGCGAGGACGACGGCGGCACCGGCTACTGACGGGATCGGGTCCGGCAAAGCGGGCCGGCGACCGGACGGGGCGCAAGACCCCGCCATGAGGGAGGACACCATGGCTTTCATCCCGCAGGAGATCATCCGCCGCAAGCGCGACGGCGCGGCGCTCGCCGCCGACGAGGTGCGCTTCCTGATCGACGGCCTCACCCGCGGCACGGTCACCGAGGGCCAGGCAGCCGCCTTCGCCATGGCGGTCTTCTTCCGCGGCCTCTCTCGCGACGAGCGGGTGGCGCTCACCCTCGCCATGCGGGATTCCGGCACCGTGCTCGACTGGTCGGACCTGCCCGGCCCCGCCCTCGACAAGCATTCCAGCGGCGGCATCGGCGACACGGTCTCGCTCATGCTCGCCCCGGCGGTCGCCGCCTGCGGCGGCTTCGTGCCAATGATCTCCGGCCGCGGCCTCGGCCACACCGGCGGCACCCTCGACAAGCTCGACGCCATCCCGGGCTATGGGAGTCAGCCGGACAACGCTCTTTTCCGAAGCGTGGTGCGGGACGTCGGCTGCGCCATCATCGGCCAGACCGCCGACCTCGCCCCGGCCGACAAGCGCCTCTACGCAATCCGCGACGTCACCGCCACGGTGGAGAGCCTCGACCTCATCACCGCCTCCATCCTGTCGAAGAAGCTCGCCGCCGGCCTCACCGGGCTGGTGCTCGACGTGAAGGCCGGCTCCGGCGCCTTCATGGCGACCCTCGACGACGCGCGGGGCCTTGCCGAAAGCCTTGTCTCCGTGGCGAACGGGGCGGGCCTTCCGACCGTCGGCCTCATCACCGACATGAACGAGCCGCTCGCCTCCGCCGCCGGCAACGCCCTGGAGGTCCGCGTCGCCATCGACTTCCTCACCAACACCCGCGTCGACCCGCGGCTCCACGCCGTCACGGTCGAATGCGGCGCCGAGATGCTCGTCCTCGGCGGCCTCGCTCCGGACGTGGCCGCCGGCCGCACGGCCATCGCGACGGCCTTCTCCAGCGGCCGGGCCGCGGCGGTGTTCGCCCGCATGGTGGCGGCGCTCGGCGGGCCGGCGGACCTCCTGGAGCGGCCGGAAGCCTATCTCGCCCGCGCGCCCGTGGTCCGGCCGGTGCACGCCGACGCGGCCGGTGCGATCGCCGCCATCGACACCCGCGCCATCGGCGTCGCCGTCGTCGCCCTCGGCGGCGGCCGCACGCGCCCGGAGGACGCCATCGACCCGTCGGTCGGCTTCACCAACCTTGCCGGTCTCGGCACCGTCGTCGACGGCGAGCGCCCGCTCGGCCTCGTCCACGCGGCGAGCGAGGCGGCGGCCGACGCCGCGTCCGCCGCGCTCCGCGCCGCCTACCGGATCGGCCCGCCGGCCACGCCCGGCCCCCTCGTCATCGACCGCATCACGGTTTGACCGGCCCTTCGCCCGCCGCCGCCCCCACAAGGACCCGCCTATCATGGCCAGAGCCGTTCTCATCGTCCTCGACAGCGTCGGCATCGGCGGCGCGCCGGACGCGGCCGCCTTCGGCGACGCGGGTGCCGACACGCTCGGCCACATCGCCGAGGTCTGCGCCACCGGCGGGGCCGACGTGCCGGGCCTACGCGCCGGCCCCCTCCTTCTTCCCAACCTCGACGCCCTCGGCCTCGGCGCCGCCGCCGAAGCCGCCACGGGCCGCCGGCCGCCCGGCCTCGAAACCGACGCCATCACCGGCCGCTATGCCGCCGCCGCGGAGGTGTCGAAGGGCAAGGACACCCCCTCCGGCCACTGGGAGATCGCCGGTGTGCCCGTGCCGTTCGACTGGGGCTATTTCCCCGAGACGGTGCCTTGCCTGCCTCCCGATCTGGTGGCGGCCTTCGTGCGCGAGACCGGCGTGCCGGGCATCCTCGGCGACCGGCACGCGTCCGGCACCACCATCATCGCCGAGCTCGGCGAGGACCACATCCGCACCGGCAAGCCCATCCTCTACACCTCCGCCGACTCGGTCCTCCAGATCGCCGCCCATGAGACCCACTACGGCCTCGACCGGCTGATCGACCACTGCCGCATCGCCCGCTGGCTGGTGGACCCGCTCGGCGTCGGCCGGGTGATCGCGCGCCCCTTCGTCGGCGAGACGGCCGACACCTTCACCCGCACGGCCAACCGGCGCGACTTCGCCGTCCCGCCGCCGGAGCCGACCCTCCTCACCCGGGTGGAGGCGGCGGGCGGCCGGGTAATCGGCGTCGGCAAGATCGGCGACATCTTCGCCCATACCAACGTCACGGAGGTGCGGAAGGCCGCCGGCAACGACGCCCTTGTCGACGCCACCCTCACGGCGCTCGCCGACGCCCGCGACGGCGACCTCGTCTTCACCAACCTCGTCGACTTCGACACCAACTTCGGCCACCGGCGCGATCCGGCCGGCTACGCGGCGGCCCTGGAGGCCTTCGACGCCCGCATCCCGGCGCTCCTTGCCGCGCTCCGCCCCGGCGACCTCCTGGTGCTCACCGCCGACCACGGCTGCGACCCCACCTGGCGCGGCACCGACCACACCCGCGAGATGGTGCCGGTTCTGATGGCCGGGACGGATGTCCAACCCGGCTTCGCCGGCCGCCGGTCCACCTTCGCGGACATCGGCGAGACGGTGGCGGCGGTCCTCGGCCTGCCGCAAGGTCCGCACGGCGTTTCCATGCTCTGATTCGCGTCCGCCCTCTCCCGCCGACCCTGGAACTCTTCCCCGATGACCCTCGCCATCCCGAAAGTGGAGCTTCACTGCCATATCGAGGGCGCCGCCCCGCCCGCCCTGGTGCGCCGGCTCGCCGCGCGCCACGGCGTCGACGTCAGCCGCCTGTTCGACGAGGCGGGCGACTATGCCTGGGCCGATTTCACCAGCTTCATCCACGCCTATGACGGCGCCGCCGCCGTGTTCCGCACCTCTGAGGACTACGCCCTCCTCGCCGAGACCTACCTCACCGCCTCGGCCGCCGAGGGGGTGATCTACACGGAGGTGTTCGTCTCGCCGGACCATGCCCGGCGCACCGGCATTCCGTACGCGGACTACATCGGCGGCCTCATCGACGGCATGCGCCGGGCGGAGGCGGCGCACGGCATCGTCGGCCGGCTGATCCCCTTGATCGAGCGGCACTTCGGGCCGGAGACGGCGGTGGAGGCCGCGAAGACCGCGGTCGACCACCTGGTCCCCGAGGTGGTCGGCTTCGGCATGGCGGGCGACGAGCGGATGTTCGCCGTCGCCGACTTCGCGCCCGCCTTCCGCATCGCCCACGAGGCCGGGCTGCCGCTCACCTGTCACGCGGGCGAAATCCTCGGGGCCGACAGCGTGCGCGCGGCCCTCGACGCGCTGCCGCTCCGCCGCGTCGGCCACGGCGTGCGGGCGGCGGAGGATCCGGCGCTCGTCCGCCGCCTCGCCGACGAGGGCATCGTCCTGGAATGCTGCCCCGGCTCCAACGTCGCCCTCAAGGTGTTTCCAAGCTTCGCCGCCCACCCGTTCGCGGCGCTGCGCGCGGCCGGCGTGCCGGTGACCCTCAACGCCGACGATCCGCCCTTCTTCTGGACCTCCATGGGCCGGGAGTACCAGATCGCCCGCGACCATCTCGGCCAGAGCGAGGCGGACCTGATGGCCATCACGGCGACGGCCGTGGAGGCGGCTTTCTGCGACGAGGCCACCAAGGCGCGCCTGCGCGCCCGCCTCTCGACAGGCGCCTTTCCAAGCGCTTGAGCGTACGCCATATTCCCAC
Organism: Mongoliimonas terrestris; assembly: GCF_001927285.1. Lineage (GTDB taxonomy): Bacteria > Pseudomonadota > Alphaproteobacteria > Rhizobiales > Pleomorphomonadaceae > Chthonobacter > Chthonobacter terrestris. The sequence continues at coordinate 133,881 of NZ_MSIG01000007.1, forward strand.
GTTCCATGAACGGCAGCGCCATCCGGTGCGCCAGAGGACCTTGCCATGACGGGCAGCGACAACCGTCCCAGCCACATCCGTCTCACCTCCCATCCGGGTGCCGGCGCGCCCACCCGCTTCCCGATCCACTGGGGCGAGGCGGACGCGAAGGCGCGCGGGCCGGTGATCGGCACCGTGTCCCGGTTCGGCGACCGCAACGCCATCGGCACCCACGGCGGCAGCTATTCGCTCTACCGGGCGCTCGCCGTGTCGTCGGGCGCGCTCAACCCCATCCAGCGTCCGGACCTCACCAACACCGCCCCCGTGGTGCCGGTCGGTCCCTTCCCGCAGTGGTCGGACCCCGGCCGGATCGTCTCGCTCGATCCCTTCGGCCATCTGGCGGCGGACCTCTTCGCGGACCTCATCGCCGAGGGCGTCGACATCCGGCCGACCATCGCCATCACCAAGGCGCGCCTGACCCTCAACGAGATCCAGGAGGCCATCCGCCTCGGCCGCCTGCAGGTGGACGGCACGGTTGTGCACGAGCACGGCGACGTCTCCGTCATCAAGGCCGCCGTCGACCCGGTCTGGTACCTGCCGGGCATCGCCGAGCGCTTCGGCGTCAAGGAGGAGAAGCTGCGCCGGGTGCTGTTCGAGCAGACCGCCGGCATGTACCCGGAGCTCGTCACCCGGCCCGACCTCTCCGTCTTCCTGCCGCCCATCGGCGGCATCACGCTCTATCTCTTCGGCGATCCGGCCGCCGTCGCCGACCCGCGGCGGCGCCTCACCTGCCGGGTGCACGACGAGTGCAACGGCTCCGACGTGTTCGGCTCCGACATCTGCACCTGCCGGCCCTATCTCCTGCACGGCATCGAGGAGTGCGTGGCCGAGGCCCAGCGCGGCGGCGCCGGCCTCATCGTCTACAACCGCAAGGAGGGGAGGGCGCTCGGCGAGGTCACCAAGTTCCTGGTCTACAACGCCCGCAAGCGCCAGGAGGGCGGCGACACGGCCGCCAAATACTTCGAGCGCACCGAGTGCGTGGCCGGCGTGCAGGACGCCCGCTTCCAGGAGCTGATGCCCGACGTGCTGCACTGGCTCGGCATCACCCGCATCGACCGCTTCGTCTCCATGTCGGACATGAAGCACGACGCGGTGGTACGTTCCGGCATCGAGATCGGCGAGCGGGTGGCGATCCCGGACGACCGCATCCCCATCGACGCGCTCGTGGAGATGGAGGCCAAGAAGGCCGCCGGCTACTACACCCCGACCGCGCCGCCGGCCCCGGACGATCTCGCCGACACCAAGGGCCGGTCGCTCGACGACTTCTGATCCCGCCCGCTGCCCGCCCCGAACCCGCCCCGAACCCGGTTGCCCCGAGAGTGCCGATGACGACCGTCCCAACCGACGAAGACCTCGCCCGCGGGCTCCTCGGCGCGGCCCCCGTCCGGGCGCGCGCCGGCGTCATGCTGGAGGCCGGGATCGCCAGACGCCTCGACCATTTCGACGTCCACCTCGACCGGCTGCCTGCGGCGGCCGAGTTCGTCCTTCAGGTGATCCGCCGCGCCTACCCGACCCTCGACATCCCCTTCCACGCCCGCTGGCGCCATTTCGAGGCCGGCGGCTTCGACCGCTGGGGCGCCTACGCGGAGGCGGTGGGCTTTGCCGACGTGGGCGCCATGGGCCGCGCCGCCTACGACCTCGCCATCCTGTCCGTCCTGCTCGACGCCGGCGCCGGGCCGTCCTGGCGCTACGCCGAAGGCGTGACCGGCGAGACCTTCGCCCGCTCCGAGGGTCTTGCCGTGGCGAGCTTCGCCATGATGACCTCCGGCCTCTTCTCCGCCGTCCCGCTCGACCCCTTCCGGGCCGACGCGGCGGCGCTCCGCACCCTCACCGAGGCCGAGCTCGCCGCCGGCTTCCAGGTGGACGACGGCAACCCGCTCGTCGGCCTTGCCGGCCGCACCGCCCTCCTCAACCGGCTCGGCAAGGCGGTCGAGGCCGCGCCGGACGTGTTCGCGCTTGCCGACCACCCGCGGCCCGGCGGCCTCTTCGACCTGCTCTTCGCTGAAGCCGAGGCCGCCGGCGGCACGCTCCCGGCGCCGCGCATCCTCGCCGTGCTGCTTTCCGCCCTCGGGCCGATCTGGCCGGGCCGCCTCGCGCTCGGCAACGTCGACCTCGGCGACACCTGGCGCCATCCGGCGATCGTCACCGACGACGTCACGTCCGGCCTGATGCCCTTCCACAAGCTCTCCCAGTGGCTCGCCTATTCGCTGATCGAACCGCTGGTCTGGGCCGGCATCGACGTCACCGACGTGGACGGGCTGACGGGTCTTGCCGAATACCGCAACGGCGGCCTCTTCCTCGACCTCGGCGTCATCACCCTCAAGGATCCGGCGGCGGCGGCCGTCGCCCATCCGGTGGAAAGCCCGCTCGTGGTGGAATGGCGCGCCCTCACGGTCGCGCTCCTCGACCGGATCGCCGACGAGATCCGCCGCAGCCTCGGGCGCGACGCGGAAAGCCTGCCGCTCGCCAAGGTGCTGGAGGGCGGCACCTGGGCGGCCGGCCGCGAGATCGCCCGCCGGCTGCGGCCGGGCGGCGGGCCGCCGCTCACGGTGGCGAGCGACGGCACGGTGTTCTGACGGCGCGCGCGAACCCCCGTCTGCCGGCACGGCGCGGCGGAAGGCGGGTCCGAACCGGCGCGCGGCATTCCCTCCGTTCGCGGATGAAGGTAGGGTCGCCCGACCATCGGTGGTGAGACAGGAAGCCCGGCCGCGCCGGCGGCGGGCCGGAAGACCGGAGAGAGGTCAAATGCAGGGCGTCACGATCGTCGATCATCCCCTCGTGCAGCACAAGCTGACCATCATGCGCGACAAGGAGACGTCCACGGCGGGCTTCAGGCGCCTGCTCCGGGAGATCGCGACGCTGCTCTGCTACGAGGTCACCCGGGGCCTTGAACTCACCACCATCGACATCGAGACGCCGATGGGTCCGATGAAGGCGCCCACCCTCGTCGGCAAGAAGCTGGTGTTCGCCTCCGTGCTGCGGGCCGGCAACGGCCTCCTGGAAGGCATGCTGGACCTGGTGCCCGCCGCCCGCGTCGCCCACGTGGGCCTCTACCGGGATCCGAACACCCTGGAGGCCATCGAATACTACTTCAAGGCGCCGGACGACCTCGGCGACCGGCTCACCGTGGTGGTGGACCCGATGCTGGCGACGGCCAACTCGGCCATCGCCGCCGTGGAGCGCCTCAAGGAGCGCGGCGCCAAGGACATCCGCTTCGTCTGCCTCCTGGCCGCCCCGGAGGGCATCGAGCGTTTCCGTGGCGCCCATCCGGACGTGACCATCTTCACCGCCGCGGTCGACAGCCACCTGAACGAGCACGGCTACATCGTGCCGGGCCTCGGCGACGCCGGCGACCGGATGTACGGCACCAAGTAGGCACCGAACCCAGCACGCATCGGGCAAGGCGCCGGGACAAGCGCGCCGCCCGTCGGGGAGATCAGCATGATCGTCGTCTTCGGGTCGATCAACGTCGACCTCGTCACCGTGGTGCCGCGCCTGCCGGGGCCGGGCGAGACCGTGAAGGGGCCGGACTACCAGGTCTTTCCGGGCGGCAAGGGGGCCAACCAGGCGCTCGCCGCCCGCCGGGCCGGCGCGGCGGTCGCCATGATCGGCGCGGTCGGGGCCGACGGCTTCCGGCACGAGGCCCTGTCGCTGCTCGCCGCCGCCGGGGTGGATCTTTCCGGCGTCGCCGCTCTCGACGCGCCGACCGGCATCGCCATGATCGCCGTCGACGGCCGGGCGGAGAACCAGATCGTGGTGGCGAGCGGGGCGAACAGCCGCGCCGACCCGGCCGGCGTCGCCCGCCGCATCCGGGCCGGCGACACGCTGCTCCTGCAGTACGAGGTGCCGGACGCCGCCGTGCTCGCGGCCGCCGAGGCGGCCCGGGCCGCGGGCGCGCGGGTGCTCCTCAATGCCGCCCCGGCCGGTCCGGTGCCGCCGGCGCTCGCCCGCTGCCTCGACGTCCTCATCGTCAACGAGCACGAGGCCGCCGAGGTGGCCGCCGCCGCCGGCCTGCCGGAGGCGCCACGCGCCTTCGCGTCCGCCTGGGCCGCGGCCTCGGGCGGCGTCTGCGTGGTCACGCTCGGCGCCGAGGGCGCCGTCGCGGCCGGTCCGGAAGGCCAGGTGTCGGTGGCGGCGCCCTTGGTGAAGGTGGTGGACACGACCGCCGCCGGCGACGGCTTCGTCGGCGCCTTCGCGGCCGCCCTCGATCGCGGGGCCACGCTGGCCGAGGCCTTGATGGACGGGGTCGCGGCCGGGAGCCTCGCCGTGGAGACAACCGGCGCCCAGCCGAGCCTGCCGGATGCCGCCGCCATCCGGACGCGCGCCGCCGGCCTTGCGGCGCGCGCCTGACGGCAAGCCCGGGAAGGTCGGGCAACTCCGACCTTCACGAGCCGCGCACGACCGCCTACCGGCTGGCCGCGGCGGCCTTCATGCCCGTCTGCAGGCGCTCCGCCGCGCCGCGCAGGATGATGCGCACCTGGGTGCCCTCGTCGCTCGCCGTCACGTCGCCGAGCTGGCCGCCGACCCGGCGCACGGCCGCCCGGAGGGCCGCGACGGCCAGGTGCCAGTCGGCCAGGATCGGGTCGTCCTCGCCGGCCTCCAAGGCGGCGCGCTGGCCCTTCACGGTCAGGCTGGCGGTCTCGAAGTTGATGCCCTTCATGTCGAGGGTCATCATGGCGGGGGCGGTGCCGAGCCGCGCGTAGGCGACCAGGAGGGCGAGCCGCACCACCGCCTTCAGGTCGTCCGGCGCGCCGGAAACGAGCGGCGACTCCTTGCCGATGTTGTAGGCGGCCACCAGCCCGGCGGTCTGGCCGGCGGCGAACCACTCCTCGGCGAAGGCGAGGACTTCCAGGTTCTGGCTGCCTCCTTCCGGCGCGCCGCCCATCAGGGCGAGGCAGGCCTCCAGCGAGAGCTTCACCTCCAAGACCCGGCGCTCCGACTGGCGATAGAGCCGCTTCTGCTCGCGCACGTCGGATTCGGCCGCAAGGCGCGACCGCTGGATGGGCGTGGCGTCGGCGAACATCGCAACATAGGTGGGCGTGCGGGTCTGCTTGCCCACCATCAGGCCGCCGCACGCCGCGTAGCGGGCGCCTTCCGACGTGATGATCTCCACGAGCCGGCAGTCGGCGCCGAAGCGGTCCACGTGCTCGCGCAGCACCGAGCGCACGTTGCTCTCCATGTCGCGCACCACCAGCGGCGCGGCGTTCTGGCTGCGGACGAGGTCGCGGTCGAAGAGGGCGGTGGCGGGCGCGTTGGCGAACGTGGGCGTGCCGTCGGCGACCATCTGGACGATGGCGAAGGGCGACTGTTCCAGAAGGCTTTCGGCGACGAGCACCTTCTTGCGCCACACCTCGGCCAGGAAGCCGCGGAAGCGCTCCAGCTCCGAGCCGAGCCGCCCCACCTCGGTGGCGCCGCTCGGCAGCCGGTCGCCGGTGTCGGCGAGCGCCGGGTCCTTCATCACCAGGGCCAGCACCTTGAGGATCTTGCGCAGCGGCGCGGCGATGCGCGTCTCCACCACCAGGAAGGCCGCGAGCCCGGCCGCGAGCCCGGCGACGACCGCGATCAGCACCGCGCGCTCCACCGCCAGGGCCTCCATGGCGCCGATCGAGGCGGTGTCCATGCGCGTCAGGATGTGAAAGGGCGTCGCCGTCGTCTCCGGGGCGAGGTAGAACTCCACCCGCGCCGGATCGCCGGTGGCGTAGACCGTCTCCGGCGTCCGCCGGATCGTCTCGAAGGCGGTGGTGGCCGGCTCGCCGAAGGTCTGCAGCAGGTGGCCGGAGGTGTCGATCACCGCGCCGCCCTTGACCACGTCCAGCACCGCCAGGCGGGTGGCGACGCGGTTGATCTCCTCCGCCTTGGTCTGGTAGCGCGGGTCGAGAGCCGCCCGGAAGGTGAGTTCGGTCGCGGCGAACAGCCGGTCGATGTGCACGGCCCGGTCGCGCTCGGCGATCACCACGCCGACCCCGACGCCGGCCAGGACCGTGAACAGGAAGGCGAGAAAGCCCGCCATGGCGGAGGCCGTCACCAGCACCCGCCGTCTGTTCGCGCTGTCGCTCACCGGGCCTACTCCATTGCCGGTTGTTGAAGGCGAGGTCCCCGCGGCCCTCCCCTCGGCGCCATCCCCCCGGTGGCGTCGGACAGGACCGGCCTGCCGATCTCACGTCCGGCCTATGGTTAGTGGATGTTCACTGCGTTTGCGTTAATGAAGCGAAGCGGCCCGATCAGCACCAGGTCACCGGCGTGCCGAGGCGCGGGCGGATCATGTAGACGTGCGTCAGCGTATAGGTTTCGGTTCCGGTATACTGCTGCATGATGGAAGAGAACGGCGAGGTGTAGCTGAATTCCGAGTAGGCGACGATCACCTGGCTGTTCGCTTCGGCGATTCCGGCGGGGATCGTGTGCGGAATGGTGGTGGATCCCTTGGTCGGCACGTTTGCCGGGTCGTTGCGCGAGGTGGAGCAGCCGATCGTCTGGGCGCCGCCGGCCGACACGTTGACGGTGTAGACCATCAGCTTCAGATCGCTGACCGCATAGGGCGTCATGATCGCCGACGAGGCGTTCAGAACATTGGTCACGTCGCTCGCCGTCATGGCGGAATACTGGGAGAACAGGTCGCCGATGGTGGCGGCCACCCGGTTGACCTTGCGGTCGATGGAGAGCGCCTCGCTGATCTCCACGCAGCCGGCGTAGATCAGCAGCATGAGCGGCAGGATGAGGGCGAACTCCACCGCGGACACGCCCCGCCGGTCTCGCTCCAGGGCGGCGGCGCGGGCTCGGATCCTGGCGAGAAGAGCCGTCATCGGGTCACCACGGGAAGGGTTCGTTGCGGAAGGCGACGGACGCGCCGAGGAGGTGGTTGCCGTTGGCCAGGAGCGAACTCGTCTGTCCGAAGATGTTGAAGATGGCCGGCCACTCGTAGTAGCCGGTCACCACCACCACGTCGCCGCGCGCGCCGGGGTTGAAGGCGAACACGTCCTTCATGGTGCCGTCCGGATCGACCGGCGTCGTGGTCGTGATGGTGTTGAAGTCGTCGTAGCGGACCACCTCCACGAACAGCTTGTCGGCGCAGTCCCCGAAGGTGCCGAGCCCGTTGCAGACGAGCGTCTTGAAGGCGGTGGCGGTCATCCCCGCCTGCTGCACCTGCCCGGTGCGGATCTGGCGGGAGGCCTGGGTGACGGCCGTGTCCAGCACCTGTCCGGCGAAGAACAGCAGCGCGGTTTCCAGGATGGCGAACAGGAGAGCGAAGAAGGGGATTGAGACGAGCGCGAACTCCACCGCCACCGAGCCGTCGGCCGCGCGCTGGAAGCGGCGGGCGGCGGAGCGAAGCGGCCTCATCTGGCCGGATCCCGGAAGCTGCAGTCTTGGCATGGATTGACCCGTCGGCACTCGTGGAGCCGGCCGCGACGACCGGTCCGCCAAGGATCACTGGATCACGGGGACAGTTGAGAAAAAGTGTATGTAATCGCTCGCGAGCGATTCAATTGCCACCGGCTGTGCCGTTGTGGACCGCGTTCTGCGACTGGATGGTGCTGTAGAACTCCGTGTCGTCGCCCGGGATCAGGGTCGGCTGGCAACGCTCCATGCAACTCATGCTGTAGCGGCTCGCGCCCTTCTGTACCGTGACCACGTTGATGGTCGGCGCCTGCACCATGATCTGGGTGTCGGCGATCGGCTCGCCGGCGTCGTCGAGCACGATCACGTTGGTCACCCCGTAGGCGCGCCCGGTGATCACCAGCGTCTGGCTGTCCTGCATGGTGGCGTCGGCGATCGACGGGTTGCCGATGATGACGGTCGCGGCCGGCGCCGCAATCCGCAGCACCTTCGCCTGGTCGAGCGTCACCACCACCGGATCCGCCGCCTCGGCAGCATAAAGCGGCATGGGCGACAGGGCGGCGAGCGAGACGGAAACGAAGGCGGCAAGACGGGCGGTCATCGCGGTTCCCAAGGTCGGTCCGGGGTGGGTCCGGGACGGGATTCGGACGGCGGACGAGCGCAAGGTTTCAGGATTTGGGTGAACACTTCGCTAACGACATCGCAGAAACCCGGGCCGCACCCGTCGGGAGCGGCGCGGCGACCGACACGCCGCCCGCCGGAGCGCCGCGTGCCGAAAGCGCTCGGTCCGACAAATACGACCGCGGAAATCCGGCAAATTCAAAGTTATCGGATGATGAAGCCGCGCCGTGAACGGTAAACGGCCTTTCAACGATCCTGATTAACGGAATCAATTTTAAGCAACCCTCACGTCGTTTTAACTGAAAAGAGCGGCTTTCCGATCGGGTCGATCTTATGCGTTCGGTTTAACCTCGTGGAAACATGCATAGAATAGCTTGGAACTCGGTTCAGAACGGTCGGGCGACACGAACAAGACCCTCGAACCCGTGCTGTCAAAGTAGACCTAGGAGATTGATCATGAAGTCCCTCATCGTCCGTTTCATCAAGAACGAATCCGGCGCCACCGCCATCGAGTACGGCCTGATCGCCTCCCTGATCGCCGTCGCGATCATCGGCACGGCCGGCGCCCTCGGCACCAACATCTCCAACACCTTCCAGGATGTCTCCGATGCGCTGAATCCGGCGGAGTGATGGTCCGGCCGGCGGCGGTCCGTTCCTGTCGTCGGTCCTCATCCTCCCCCAAGGGCGGTCCGCTCCCCGGCGGACCGCCTTTCCTTTTTTCGGGACGGCGCAAAAGACCCTGTTTACCGGATCGGTTCTAGCGTTCCGTCCGCCCGTGCCCGTCGCCCCACCCGGGGCGCGCCCTTTCCGGAACTCCGCCCATGTGGTCGACCGCTCTTGCCCTTCCCATCCTGGCGCTGCCGATCCTGACGACCTATGCGGCCGTGTCCGACCTCTTCACCATGCAGATCCCCAACCGGATCTCGCTCGCCCTCGTCGCGGCCTTTGCGCTCGCGGTGCCGGCGATCGGGCTCGACTGGACCCTCGTCGGCCAGCACGCGGCGGTCGGCGCCGGCGTGCTCGCGCTCACCTTCGCGCTGTTCGCGGCCGGCTGGATCGGCGGCGGCGACGCCAAGCTGGCCGCCGCCCTGGCGCTGTGGATGGGGCCGGCGCACGGGCTCGGCTTCGGCCTCTACACGGCCCTCTACGGCGGCGCGCTCACGCTGCTCTTTCTCAGCTTCCGCGCCATGCCGCTGCCCGCCATGGCCCTGCGAGAGGAATGGATCCTGCGCCTGCACGGGCGCCAGAACGGCGTGCCCTACGGCATCGCCATCGCGGCCGGAGCGATCACGATCTTCCCCAAGACCGTCTGGTTCCAGGCGCTCGCCACCCTGCTCTGACCGAGACTCCGAAACGGGCTTCGACGTTTCCGGGCATCACGCGACGGGTTGGGGCAGCCGGACGGCGACACCCCGGCGTTGCGGAGCCGGGCGGTCGAAACTCGAATACGAAATGAGATATTAACCATAAATTCAGGGCTTCGCATCCAAATTGCCCGGACAGTCCCTCCAAGGGCCCCTGTTCGGGGAATTGCGATGCGTCCGATCCAGCTTGTCATTCTTCTCGTCGCGTTCGGCGCGGCCGGTCTGGCCGGCGTCGTCGCCATGCGCCTCGCCGCGACGCCGCCGCCGGCGCCGGTCGAGGTCGCCGTGCCGTCGACGGTCCCGGCCATGGAGACCGCCGAGATCCTGGTGGCCGCCGGCAACATCCGGATGGGCGCCCCCATCCTGCCCGACACGGTCACCTGGCGGCTCTGGCCGAAGGAGGGCCTTTCCGGCGACTACATCACCCGCACCGGCCGCCCCGACGCCATCACCGAGCTTCAGGGCACGCTCGCCCGCAGCCCCTTCCTCGCCGGCGAGCCCATCAAGGACGGCAAGCTGGTGCGCACCGACCAGGGCTTCCTGTCGGCGGTGTTGCCGAAGGGCATGCGCGCCGTGGCGGTCCGCGTCAACGCCGCCTCCACGGCCGGCGGCTTCGTGCTGCCGAACGACCGGGTCGACATCATCCTCATCCGCCAGCCCCGCGAGGAGGGCGCCGAACCGGTCAGCGAGACCATCCTCCACAACATCCGGGTGCTGGCCATCGACCAGACGGTGGAAGACCAGACCAACCAGCAGAACACGGTCGTCGCCCAGGACACCGCCACCCTGGAACTCACCCCGGACCAGGCGGAACTGATCATCCAGGCCCAGCAGATCGGCACCATCTCGCTGGTGCTCCGCTCCATCGAGGACAACGACACGACGGCCGATGCGGTCCGCACCGAGGGCGTCACCGTCATCCGGTTCGGCAACCCGTCGCGCGTCAACGCCAAGGACAAGCCGTGACCGCGCCCGCTGATCAGAGAAGGACCCGCCCGATGAAGCGCTCGCTCCTCCGCCTCGCCGCGGCCGTGCTCCTGGCCGCCGGCCTCGCCGTCCCGGCGGCGGCCCCGTCCGTCGCGGCCGACGCCGCCAACCTGGTGTTCTCCTCCGGCGCCGAATTGAGCGGCCGGGTTGTCCACCTGCCGGTGGACAAGTCCATGGTCATCGAGCTGCCGGAGGACGTGCGCGACGTGCTCGTCTCCAACCCGCAGGTGGCCGACGCGGTGGTCCGCTCCGCCCGCAAGATCTACCTGATCGGCGTCAAGGTCGGCGAGGCCAACGTCTTCCTGTTCGGCGACGGCAACCGCCAGATCGCCCAGTTCGAGCTGGTGGTCAGCCGCGACACGGTCGGCCTCCAGGCCATGCTGGCCTCCGTGCTGCCCGGCACCGACATCCGCGTGCAAACGATCGGCGACAGCCTCGTCCTCTCTGGCACGGCGAAGTCCACCGAGGAGGCCGGCAAGGCCGCCGATCTCGCCGGCAAGTTCATCGGCGACCCTGCCAAGGTGGTGAACATGCTGGCCGTCGGCGGCAGCGACCAGGTGCACCTCAAGGTGGTGGTCGCCGAGGTGCAGCGCGGCGTCATCAAGGAACTCGGCATCGACACGGAATCGCTGCTGCAGAACACCGGCATCGCCCTTTCGGTGGTCAAGCAGGTGGTCGAGACCGCCAACACCGTGAACGGCAGCGTCACCGGCAACTGGACCGGCACGGCCACCCGCGCCCTCTCCTCCGGCGTCGGCCTCGCCGACGGCATGCGCCTCTCCAACGTGGTGAAGCTCCTCAACCAGCAGGGCGTCGTGCGCACTCTCGCCGAGCCGACCCTGACGGCGGTCTCCGGGGAGAAGGCGAGCTTCCTTGCCGGCGGCGAATTCCCCATCCCGGTCAGCCAGAGCGACGGCGAGATCCAGGTGGAGTTCAAGCAGTTCGGCATCAGCCTCGCCTTCGAGCCGGTGGTGCTGGCGCCCGGCCGCATCAGCCTGAAGATCCAGACCGAGGTGAGCGAGCTCTCCAACGAGGGCGCCGTGCAGATCAGCGGCCTCACCATTCCGGCCCTCACCGTGCGGCGCGCCAACTCCACGGTGGAGCTGCCCTCCGGCGGCTCGATCGTCATGGCCGGTCTCATCCGCGACAACGTCCGCCAGACGCTCACCGGCTACCCGGGCCTGATGGACCTGCCGGTGCTCGGCTCGCTTTTCAAGAGCCGCGAGTACCAGCGCAACCAGACCGAACTCGCCGTCTTCGTCAGCCCCTACCTGGTGAACCCGACGGCGAGCGCCGCCCTGACGCGCCCGGACGAGAACTTCGCCCCGTCGGGCGACGCGCAGGCGGTCTTCCTCAACCAGCTGAACCGCGTCTACGCCTCGCCGGGCATCACCCCCAAGGGGGCCTACCAGGGCCGTGTCGGGTTCGCCTATGACTGATATCCGCACCCCAGAGGAGACTGGACGCATGACGATCTTCGGTCGGCTGTCGGGACGTGTGCGCGTGAGCGCCGCCGCGGTGGGTCTCGCCGGCCTCGTCGCCCTCGGGGGCTGCGCCAAGGCGCCGGACATCACCGGGTCGCTGCCCTCCGACGACTATCGCAAGCGCCATCCGATCACCGTGGAGGAGGCGCCGGAGACGCTCGACATCGCCGTCGGCCACGGCTCGCCGGGCTTGTCGCCCAACGACCGCGACCGGGTCATGGCGTTCGCCGCCGACGCCCGCGAGAAGGCCACCGGCTCCCTCGTCATCATGGTGCCGTCGGGCGCCGCCAACGACCGCACCGCTGCCGCCGTCGCCCGCCACGTGGTGGCGACGGTCGACCGGGCCGGCCTGCCGCGCACCCTCGTGGAGACGCGCCCCTATGCGGTGGTCGAGCCGGAGGTCGCCGCGCCGATCCGGCTCAGCTACAGCCGCATCAAGGCGGTCGGACCGCGCTGCGGCGCCTGGGCGGAGAACATCTATCGCGACGCCACCAACGACAGCGACAGCGAATTCGGCTGCACCACCCAGGCGAACCTCGCCGCCATGGTGGACGATCCGGCCGACCTGATCGCCCCGCGCGCAGGCACGCCCGCCAGCGGCGCCCGCCGCACCGTCCAGTACGGCAAATGGGTCACCGGCGAACAGCCGTCGTCCACCGCCCCGATCGAGGGCGGTTCGTTGTCCAGCGTTGGAGGGGGCTGATGGATCGAGCGACAGCAGGCGGCGTGCCCGCGCCCGGCGACCGGATCGCCGAGAACGTGGACCTGAGGCCGATCCCGCGGATCGCCATCCAGGCCTTCTGCGAGACCCCGGAGGTCGCCGCGGCCCTGGAGCAGGCGGCGGGCGACCGGCGCATGGCCCGCACCCACGTGAAGATCCACATGGGCGGCATCGCCGCCGCCACCGACTTCTACAGCTCCGCGCCGACGCCCAACCTCCTCTTCGTGGAGAGCAAGGAGCGGCGCGAGAAGGCGCTCGAGCAGGTCGACCGGCTGGCGGCCGTCTGCGACGGCGGCAGCAAGGTCATCCTCGTCGGCCACTATGACGACGTGGCGCTCTACCGCGAGCTCCTGAAGCGCGGCGTCAGCGACTACATGGTGGCGCCGTTCGACCTCTTCGACGTGATCCGCGAGATCGGCGAGCTCTACCTGTCGCCGGACGCCGGGCCGGTCGGCCGCACCGTCGCCTTCCTCGGCGCGCGCGGCGGGGCGGGCTCGTCCACCGTCGCCCACAACGTCGGCTTCGCCCTCTCGCGCGACTTCGAGTCCGACGTGGTGATCGGCGACTTCGACCTCGCCTGGGGCACCGCCGGCCTCGACTTCAACCAGGACCCGGCCCAGGGCATCGCCGACGCGGTGTTCTCGCCGGAGCGGATCGACGACGTCTACCTCGACCGCATCCTCGCCAAGTGCGCCGACAACCTCAGCCTGCTCGCCGCGCCGGCGACGCTGGAGCGCACCTACGACTTCGACGAAACGGCCTTCTCCACCCTCGTCGACGTCATGCGCGCCGGGGTGCCGGCCGTGGTGCTCGACATCCCGCACGTCTGGAGCGGCTGGGTGCGGCAGACCCTGATGACCGCCGACGAGGTGGTGATCACCGCCATGCCGGACCTGGCGTCGCTGCGCAACTCCAAGAACCTCGTCGACCAGCTGAAGCTGATGCGCCCGAACGATCTGGCGCCCAGGCTGGTGATCAACCAGGTCGGGGTGCCCAAGCGGCCGGAGATCAAGCCGGACGACTTCCGCAAGGCGCTGGAGCTCGACATCGCCGCCGTGATCCCGTTCGACCCGGCCCTCTTCGGGGCCGCCGCCAACAACGGCCAGATGATCGCCGAGGTGAGCGCCAAGAGCCCGATCGCGGACGCCTTCTCCGATCTGGCCCGGCGCGTGATGGGACGCGAGCCGGTGCGCAAGGCCCGCAAGGGAGCGTTCGCGCCGCTCCTGTCGCGTTTGTCCCTTGGCCGCCGAGCGCCCGGCTGACCGGGCAGGGAGTGAAGTGCAACGATGTTCGGCAAGCGAGGAAACTTCGGACAGAGCGACGGCGCGGCCAAGCCGCTGAAGCCGACGGCGCCGCCGCCGTCGACCTCCGCGGCGCCCCCGCCGCCGGCCGCCAGCGCGCCGCCGCCGAGGAGCGACGCCAAGCCCGCCGGGTCGGGCGGCGGCCTCGCCACGCCCATGCCGGCGGAGCGGCGCAAGTCCGACAACTACTATGACGTCAAGTCGTCCATCTTCTCCGCCCTCATCGAGACGATCGACCTCTCCCAGCTCGCCAAGCTCGACGTGGAGACGGCGCGCGAGGAGATCCGCGACATCGTCAACGACATCATCCAGCTGAAAGCGGTGGTGATGTCGATCTCCGAGCAGGAGGAACTGCTCGACGACATCTGCAACGACGTGCTCGGCTACGGGCCGCTGGAGCCGCTGCTCGCCCGCGACGACATTGCCGACATCATGGTCAACGGCGCCAACACCACCTACATCGAAGTCGCCGGCAAGGTGCAGCAGACCGGCATCCGCTTCCGCGACAACACCCAGCTGATGAACATCTGCCAGCGCATCGTCAGCCAGGTGGGCCGCCGGGTGGACGAGGCCTCGCCGATCTGCGACGCGCGCCTGCCGGACGGCTCGCGCGTCAACGTCATCGCGCCGCCGCTCGCCATCGACGGCCCGACCCTCACCATCCGCAAGTTCAAGAAGGACAAGCTGACCCTCGGCCAGCTCGTCAAGTTCGGCTCCATCTCGCCGGAGGGCGCCACCATCCTGGAGGTGATCGGCCGCGTCCGCTGCAACGTCATCGTCTCCGGCGGCACCGGCTCGGGCAAGACCACGCTCCTCAACTGCCTCACCGCCTTCATCGAATCCGACGAACGCATCATCACCTGCGAGGACGCGGCGGAGCTGCAGCTGCAGCAGCCCCACGTGGTGCGCCTGGAAACCCGCCCGCCCAACCTGGAAGGGGAGGGGCAGGTGACCATGCGCGATCTCGTCAAGAACTGCCTGCGCATGCGCCCCGAACGCATCATCGTCGGCGAGGTGCGCGGCCCGGAGGCGTTCGACCTCCTCCAGGCCATGAACACCGGCCACGACGGCTCCATGGGCACGCTCCACGCCAACTCCCCGCGCGAGGCGCTCTCGCGCGTGGAATCCATGATCACCATGGGCGGCTACACCCTGCCGTCGCGCACCATCCGCGAGATGATCTGCGCCTCCGTCGACGTGGTGGTGCAGGCCGCGCGCCTGCGCGACGGGTCGCGCCGCATCACCCACATCACCGAGGTGGTGGGCATGGAAGGCGACGTGATCGTCACCCAGGACCTCTTCCTCTACGACGTGGTCGGCGAGGACGAGCACGGCCGCCTGATCGGCCGGCACCGCTCCACCGGCATCGGCCGGCCGCGCTTCTGGGATCGGGCTCGCTACTACGGCGAGGACAAGCGCCTCGCCGCCGCCCTCGACGCCGCCGAGGCGGACGAACTGCCGGCCTTCAACTGATCCGCCGTCCCGCGAAGGTGAGTGCGACCCATGCTGTTCGGTATCGATACCACCGTCCTCGCCATGATGGGCCTGATCGGCCTGTCGGCGGCGGCGGTCGCCTACGCGCTGCTCTACGGCCGCATCGCCTCGGAAAAGCAGCGTGATGAGCGCCTCGTCCGCGTCGCCGCCGCCCCGGTGCGCACCGCCGGCGCCGGCGGGCGCAAGGCCGACCCGGTGTCGTCGCGCAAGCGCTCGGTGCAGGACACACTGAAGGACATCGAGCTCAAGCAGAAGTTCAAGGCTGCCCGCTCCACCAACCCGCCCATGCCGCTCCGTCTCCAGCAGGCGGGCCTGAAGCTCTCCATGGGCAAGTTCTGGATCTTCAGCGCCATCACCGGCGTGCTCTGCTTCTTCGGCATGCTGATCGCCGGCATGCCGCTGACGGTCGGGCTCGGGGCGGCCGTCGTCGGCGCGCTCGGCCTGCCGCGCTTCCTCGTCAACTACCTGCGTAAGCGCCGCCAGGCCGCCTTCCTCGATGAACTGCCCAACGCGGTCGACGTCATCGTGCGCGGCGTCAAGGCCGGCCTGCCGCTCAACGACTGCCTCCGGATGATCGCCTCCGAGGCCAAGGAGCCCCTCCGCAGCGAGTTCCGCGCCGTGGTGGACGCCCTTGCCATCGGCATTCCCCTCGACGAGGCCATCTCCCGCCTGTTCGAGCGCATGCCGCTGCCGGAGAGCAACTTCCTCGTCATCGTCATCTCCATCCAGGCCAAGGCCGGCGGCAACCTCTCCGAGGCGCTCGGCAACCTCGCCAGGGTGCTCCGCGAGCGCAAGAAGATGCGCGCCAAGATCCAGGCGGTCAGCATGGAGGCCAAGGCGTCGGCCGGCATCATCGGCTCGCTGCCGCTCATCGTGATGGCGCTCGTGTGGATCACCAGCCCGGACTACATCTCCATCCTGTGGACCGATCCGCGCGGCCAGGTCGTGCTCGGCGTCTCGGCGCTGGTGATGTTCACCGGCGTCATGGTGATGCGCAAAATGATCAACTTCGACATCTGAGGGCGGGCATGTCCGGTTTCATCGATACGGTCCGCGACCCCGTCTTCCTGATGTCGACGCTGATCGCCGTCGCCATCTTCATGACGGTGCTGTCGATCGCCATGCCCATGCTGCAGCCCGACCGGCTGCAGAACCGCATGAAGGCGGTCGCCGTGGAGCGCGACAAGATCCGCGCCCGCGAACGCGCCCGCCTCCAGGCGGAAAGCAGCCGGGGCAGCCTGCGCGGCAAGGAATCCAAGCGCTACATGCGCGACCTTGTCACCCGGCTCTCCCTGAAGAACGCGCTCGCCGACCAGAAGACCGAGCAGATGCTGCTCCAGGCGGGTCTTCGCGGCGAGGCGCCGCTGACCATCTTCCTGTTCGCCCGCTTCGTCCTGCCCTTCATCTTCCTCGCCGTCGCGATCTTCTACGTCTTCATCGTCCTGAAGCTCGACCGGCCGCCCATGTTCAAGGCCGCGATCTGCATCGGCGCCGGCTATCTCGGCTTCTACCTGCCGATCGTCTACGTCAAGAACATGGTCAACAAGCGCCAGCTCTCCATCAAGCGCTCCTTCCCGGACGCGCTCGACCTGCTGCTGATCTGCGTGGAATCCGGCATGTCGATCGAGGCGGCCATGCGCAAGGTGGCCGAGGAGATCGCCATCCAGTCGGTGGAGCTCGCCGAGGAGTTCAGCCTCACCATGGCCGAGCTCGCCTTCCTGCCCGACCGGCGCATGGCCTACGAGAACTTCGCCGCCCGCGTCGGCCTCGACGGCGTCAAGTCGGTCTGCCTATCGCTGATCCAGTCGGAGCGCTACGGCACGCCGCTCGGCAGCACGCTCCGCGTTATGGCACAGGAAAACCGCGACATGCGCATGAACGAGGCGGAGAAGAAGGCGGCCGCCTTGCCGCCGAAGCTCACCGTGCCGATGATCGTCTTCTTCCTGCCGGTGCTGTTCGCCGTCATCATGGCGCCGGCCATCCTCAAGGTCATGGCGCTCTGACCATCCAGGCGCCCCGCCGGGCAGGGCGGGCCACCCGGCCCGCCGCTCCGAAGGGCGAGGGCCCCGGCCGCCGGCCTCAGCGCGCGAGCAGACGCTCCGCCAGCGCCACCCACCAGCTCACCCCGTAGGCGATCGCCCCGTCGTCGAAGTCGTAGGCCGGGTGATGGAGGCCCGCCGAGGGGCCGTTGCCCATAAAGATGTAGGCGCCGGGCCGTTTCTCCAACAGATAGCTGAAGTCCTCCGCCCCCATCATCGGGTCCGCCGTCTCGGTCACCTGCCCCGGCCCCACCACGGCGCGGGCGACGTCGGCGGCGAGCCGTGTCGCCTCCGGGTCGTTCACGGTCACCGGATAGCCGGGGGTGTAGGTCACGTCCGCCCGCGCGCCGTAGACCGCCGCCGTCGCCTCGGCCACCGCGCGCACCCGCGCCTCCACGGCCGTCCGGACGGCGGGATCGAGGGTCCGCACCGTGCCGGACAGAAGCGCGGTCTGCGGGATCACGTTGTTGGTGTCGCCGGCGTGGAACTGGGTGACCGACACCACCGCCGCCGACAGCGGATCGGCGTTCCGCGAGACGATCGACTGCAGCGCCATCACCACGTGGGCGCCCACCAGCACCGGGTCGATGGTCGTCTGCGGCTTGGCGGCGTGGCCGCCGCGCCCCTCGATCTCGATGCGGAACACGTCGGCGGAGGCCATCATGGCGCCCGGCCGGATGGCGAACCGGCCGACGTCGATGCCCGGCATGTTGTGCAGCCCGTAGACCTCCTCGAACGGGAAGCGTTCCAGAAGGCCGTCCTCCAGCATGGTCCGGGCGCCGGCCCCGCCTTCCTCGGCGGGCTGGAAGATGAACACGATGGTGCCGTCGAAGGCGCGCGTCTCGGCCAGGTGCCGGGCGGCGCCGAGCAGCATGGCCGTGTGCCCGTCGTGGCCGCAGGCGTGCATGGCGCCCGGCACCGTGGACTTGTGCGGCACCTCGGCGATCTCCTGGATCGGCAGCGCGTCCATGTCGGCGCGGAGCGCGATCCGCCGGCCGCCCGGCCCGTTCCGGCCGTGCAACTCGCCCACCACGCCCGTGCGGCCGACGCCCTCGGTCACCGTGTCGAAGCCGAAGGCGCGCAGCTTGTCGGCCACCACGCCCGCCGTCCGGTGCACCGCGTAGAGCACCTCCGGATGGCGGTGCAGGTCCTGCCGCCAGAGGGTGATCTCGGGAACCATGTCGGCGGCGCGGTTGAGGAGCGGCAAGGGATCTTCTCCACGGAAAGGGACCCGTCAACTTCGCCAACCCTCGGGCGAAACGCAAGGTGTCCTGCCGCCACGGCCACACCATTGCCGCCGTCGCCGCTATTGTCGGTCCTCGGCCGGCGGCGATTCGCCCGCCCTCCAACGCCGTCCCGTCCCTTCCGCCGTCTTCAGCCCATCCGGATCGCCCGCCCCATGCCGCTCAGCCGCCGCGTCTTCCTCGCCGCCCCGCTCGCCCTCGCCGCCTGCCAGTCCGAGCCGGCGCGGGTCGCCGTGAAGCCCACCTTCTACGAGGACCTCGCCGCGCCGAACGCGCAGGTGGACCAGGGCCGCGCCCTCTCCATGATCAACCAGTACCGCGCCCGCAGCGGCGTCGGCGCCCTCGCGCTCGATCCGGAACTCGGCCGCATCGCCCGCGCCTACGCAACGGAGATGGCGGCCGCCGACCGCATGTCCCATTCCCTCTCCGACGAGGCCCGGCTCGGCAACCGCCTGCGCGCCAACGGCTACGCGTTCGCGGCGGCGGGCGAGAACATCGCCGCCGGCTACCGCACCCTGGCGGAGGCCTTCTCCGGCTGGCGGGAGAGCCCCGCCCACGACCGCGGCATGAAGGACGCCGACATGACCCGCATGGGCATCGGCACCGCCTACAACCCGAACTCCAAGTACAAGGTGTTCTGGTGCCTGATCTTCTCGCGCCCGCCGGGCGATGCGGTCGGCGTCGCGGGCGTGCCGGGCGTCGCCGGCTCGCCGAGCGTGGTCACCGTGGCGGGCGCGCAAATCGGCAACTGACGGCGATCGCGGCCTCGGGCCTTGCCGACCACTGAATAACCGGGAGCGCGAGCCTTGCCGCGCCCGCAAGGCCGATCCGCGCCTTTCATCCTACATCTTTAGGCCAAATCTTAAGCCTCTTCGGCGATGCGCAATTGAATCCCGCAGCGCACGCGCTCACACTCGTCGGTCATCGAACGACCGTGATCGAGTGCATTTCCCCGTGTTGACGCGTCCCTCCTTCGACAGTCTCGCCCGGGCCTTCCGGTGGTCCGTCCCGTCCCGCCTCAACATGGGCGTGGACGTGTCGGACCGGTGGGCGGCCGTCGAGCCGGACCGGCCGGCCATCCTCGCCCACCGGCCGGGCGGCGGCGTCGACGTCACCACCTTCGCGGACCTGTCGCGCCTTTCCAACCGGCTCGCCAACGCGCTCGCCGCCAACGGCGTCGGCCGCGGCGACCGGGTCGCCATCCTGCTGCCCCAGTCGGTGGAGGCGGTGGTCGCCCACGTGGCCGCCTACAAGATGGGCGCCGTCGCCCTGCCGCTCTCCATCCTCTTCGGCGTGGACGCGCTCGGCTACCGGCTGGCGCGCGCCGGCGCCAAGGCGGTGATCGCCACCGCATCCGCCGCCGAGAAGGTCGCCGCCGTGGCGGACGCCTGCCCGGACCTCTCGCTGGTGATCACCACCGACGGCCCGGCGCCCGGCGCGCTCGCCTTCGCCGACCTCCTCGCCCGCGCGTCCGACCGCTTCACGCCCGTCGACACCGGCCCGGCCGACCCGGCGCTGATGATCTTCACCTCCGGCACCACCGGCCTGCCGAAGCCGGCGCTCCACGGCCACAGCGTCCTCCTCGGCCACCTGCCGGGCATCGACCTTGCCCAGGACGGCCTCGGCCAGGCGGGCGACGTCATGTGGACGCCGGCCGACTGGGCCTGGGCCGGCGGCCTCCTCAACGCCCTGATGCCGGCGCTCCACTTCGGCGTGCCCGTGGTGGCGCACCGGTTCGAGAAGTTCGACCCGGACCTCGCCTGCCGGCTGATGGCCGACTTCCGCGTCACCAACGCCTTCCTGCCGCCGACCGCCCTCAAGCTGATGCGCCCGCTCCAGGGCATCCGCGAGCGGCACGACCTCCGCCTGCGGGCGATCGGCTCGGCCGGCGAGGCGCTCGGCCGCGAGGCCTACCAGTGGGCCCAGACCGAGCTCGGCCTGCCGGTCAACGAATTCTACGGCCAGACCGAGTGCAACGCGGTGATCGGCTCCGCCCACGCCCTCGGCGTCGGCCGGCCGGGCTTCATCGGCCGCGCCATCCCGGGCCACGACGTCGCCATCCTTGGGCCGGACGGCGCGCCCGTCGCGCCGGGCCAGCTCGGCGAGATCGCCATCCGCCGGCCCGACCCGGTGATGTTCCTCGGCTACGCGGGCGACGATGACGCGACCGCGGCCAAGTTCGTCGGCAACTGGATGGTCACCGGCGACGCCGGCCTGATGGATGAGGACGGCTACATCGCCTTCGTCGGCCGCGACGACGACGTCATCACCTCCGCCGGCTACCGCATCGGCCCGGGCGAGATCGAGGACTGCCTCCTCGGCCATCCGGCGGTCCAGCTGGCCGTGGCGGTCGGCAAGCCCGATCCGGTCCGCACCGAGGTGGTGAAGGCCTATGTGCGCCTGAAGCCCGGCGAGACCGGCGACGCCGCGCTTGCCGCCGCCCTCAAGGCGCACGTGCGCGAGCGCCTCTCCGCCCACGAATACCCGCGCGAGATCGCCTTCGTGGACGAGATCCCCATGACCACCAGCGGCAAGCTGATCCGCCGCGGCTTCCGCGATCGCGCCCGCGCCGAGGCCGAAGCCGCCGACCCGGCCGCCTGACCGGCCGCCGCCGTCTCATCGCCGGCACGCGACGGCCGGCTCCGTCCGATTTTTCCGTGCGTCGGAATCAGCCCGTCCGGCGCAGCCGCGCCTTCACGCCCCGCGCCGCCGCCCCAAGCCGCCGGCGTGCGATCAGCAACGCCACCGCGAGATCGGCCTTGCGGTTGGCGTCGCGGCGGGTGGCGAACACCAGGGTGCCGATGCGGATCCGCCCGGCCCAGAGCCGGTCGATCATCGGATGATCGGGGGTCGCCAGGCTGTCCACCTCGGCGAAGCGCCGCTCCGCCTGGAAGCTTTCCGAGACGAGGCGGATCAGCTGCACCCCCGGCGAGCGCGCCGCGTGGGCGTCGTCGTGGGCGATCTTCCAGATCACCGCCCGGTCCGCCACCGAGAGCGTCACCAGCGCCGCCACCGGCGCGTCGGCCACGTGGAGCACGTCCACCCGTGCCTGCCCGTTGGCCGCGAAGGCCGCGATGAGGTCCGCCGCGAAGGCCCGCGCGCCCGGTTCGGCCGTCAGGCTGGTGCCTTCGCGGCCCTTCCAGCTGGCGTGCTCCAGCGCCAGGAAGGCCCCGAACGCCGCCTCCACACCCGCCGTCGTCGTCGCCGTCTCGTGCCGGTGCCCGCCAGCCTCGTCGAGCCGGCGCAGCAGCCGGCCGAGTTCCTTCCGCCGCTTGCCCTGCAGCCCCGGCCCGAACCCGACCGCCGGATCGGCCGCCGGGTCGAAGGCCGCGCGGGCGTGCACGTCGAGCGCATGGAGGGTCAGGCCCTCCGCCGCCGCCGCCGCAGAAAGCGCCGCGACGAACGGCCCGTCGAGCCGCTGGTAGGGCAGGCGCACCACGTCGGCGACGGTGCCGAGCGCGGCGATCAGCCGGCCGGCGTCGAAGCCCGGCCGGGCGAGCGGCGTGCCGAGCGGCCCGAAGCGGCTGGCGAACCCGTTGCCCATGCGTGGGCCGAGGCCCGGCAGCGGCCGGGCGCGCCGGAGCACCGCCAGACTGTCCAGGTCGCCGCCGTCCGCCCCCGGCACCGCCACCACGGTCCAGTCGTCCGGCTCCACCCGGCCGGCGGCGGCCGACAGCATGGCGGGCGTGAGGAAGGGATTGGGCTCCGCCGCCGTCTCCGCCAGCCGCATCCAGGCCTCCCCCAGGGTGGCGCGGGCGTCGGTGAGCGGACCGCCGTCGAGCCCGCGCGTCACGACGGACGCCCGTGCCCGGGCGCCCGGGTCGCGCTTTGCGGCGCAAGCGCTGTCTCGATGGCCAGATGCAGTTCGCGCGGCGAGAAGGGCTTGGCCACCACCGGCCCGCCCTGCCAGCCGGCCTCCGGCAGCCGCGGTGCGGTGGCGAGCCCCGTGATGGCGATCGCCGGCGGCATGGCCGGCCCGAGCACCTCTTCAAGGCGGCAACGCACGCTCTCGCCGGTCTCGCCGTCGAGCGTCCAGTCGAGGCAGACGAGGTCCGGCCGCCGCCGGCGCACCTCCGCCTCCGCCTCGGCGCCCGACGTCACCGCCACCACGCGCATGTCGAAGCTTTCCAGGATGGTGAGCATCAGGAGCCGGCTGACCAGGCTGTCGTCCACCACCAGCACGGCCATGCCCTTGAGGCTGACGCCGGCCGCGTCCGCCGGCCCGCGGACCGGCCGCCGCCGGATGCGCCGGCGCACGCCGAGAAGCCGCCGGCCGGTGCGCGGCCGCCCCGCGCCGGCCCGCGCGCGCCCGATGGCCCGCGGCGCCTCGTCCGCCCCCGCCCCGCTGTCCGTCGTCGCCCCGCCGTCCGCCGTCGCGAGAGGCAGGCGGAACGCCGCGCACGTGCCGCCTTCCGGCCGGCCGGAGAGCGCGAGCGTGCCGCCGAGGGCGCCGGCGAGCCGACGCGCGATCGCCAGCCCCCGGCCGCTGCCGGCCCGGCCGGTCACCGGGTCCGGCCGCCCGTCCATCACGCCGCCTGTTGCGGCGCCAAGCCTCGGACCATCGTCGAGCACGGAAAAGACCACGTCCGTCCCCTCCACGGCGACCCGCACCCGGACTTCCGTGGCGGCGAACTTCAACGCGTTGGAGACGAAGTTGACGAGCACCTGGCGCAGCCAGGTCTCGTTCGCCGGCACGTGGTCCGGCAGGCCGGGCTCCACGTCCACGGACACCCGCAGGCCCGCCGCGCCGATCAGCGGCGCGTAGAGGGCGGCCACCGAGCGCGCCATGTCGCCGGGCGCCACCCGTCCCAGCGGCGGAGTCCGCGCCGTTCCGTCCTGCCCGGTCCCGTTCCGCCCGGTCCCGTCCGACCCAGTTCCGTCCGGCCCGGTCCCGTCCGGCCCGGCGAGATCGTCCGCCAGCCCGAGCAGATGCCGGCCGGCAAGCCGGATCAGCTCCACCACCCGCCGGTCGCCGGCGTCGAGGTCGCGGGCGAGCAAGAGGTCGCCGAGCGCGATCACCGCGCCGAGCGGCCCGCGCATCTCGTGGGCGACGTCCGCCAGCCGGTCCGCGGCAGCCCGGCCGGCCTCCGCCGTGTCGGCGGCGGCCGGATGGGCGCGCGCAGGGTCCGGCGGCTCGGTCGAGGTCGGTGAGGCCATGCGGGGTCCTGGCTCGCTCGAAAGATCGGGGGACCGGCGCGCCGGCCTGTTACCCCAGTCTAGACGAGCCCCCGTAAAGACCGTCTTTATCCCCCGCCCGCCGCGCGGCCCGCCCCTACACCCCAGTTGACGCCCGCCCGCGCGCCACTATAGTCCCGCGCGCTGCCCCAGTGGCGAAATGGTAGACGCGGCAGACTCAAAATCTGTTGCCTTCGCGGGCGTGCTGGTTCGAGTCCGGCCTGGGGCACCATTTAACCATTACCAGGAGTTCCAAACTTCGCCACGGCCTCCGCTAAAGCCCTGAAAATCCATGCTTTCGAAGCGATTTGCATTGCGAGGCGTTGCGGATCGATGCGAGCTGAGTTGTTCCTAGCCGCGAATTTGTAGGGTACCCTGTAGGGGATCAACACCCAACAAGGGGTTCCCCGATGCGCCTCCGAAGCGTCAGAGCAACCCTCACCGACGCAGCAATCCGCAAGCTGAAACCGGCTGAGAAGGCCTACAAGAAGAGCGACGGCGGCGGGCTCTACCTATTCGTGACGCCTGCCGGCGCCAGGTCTTGGCGCATGGACTATCGGGTAGCCGGGGCGTGGAAAACTATCACGCTTGGGCTCTACCCGGCCGTAAGCCTCGCTGAAG
Source organism: Mongoliimonas terrestris (assembly GCF_001927285.1). GTDB lineage: Bacteria > Pseudomonadota > Alphaproteobacteria > Rhizobiales > Pleomorphomonadaceae > Chthonobacter > Chthonobacter terrestris. The sequence continues at coordinate 158,303 of NZ_MSIG01000007.1, forward strand.
CCCGGCGCCTCCGGGACGAGGCGCGGGCCCTCCTGGCGCGGGACCTGGATCCCGCCGCAGAGCGCGGGCGCCTTGAGGCTGCCAAGAAGGCCGAGGCCGCCGACACGTTTGGGGCTGTCGCCGATGAGCTGTTGGCCCGCCACGAGCAAGAGGGCAGGGCACCTGCCACGATGAAGAAGCGCCGCTGGCACCTGGACGTGCTTTGCGCACCGCTACGAGCCCGCCCACTACGGGAGATCACCCCTCAGGAAGTTCTCGCGGTGTTGAAGGGTATCGAGGCTGATGGATACCTGGAGACTGCCCACAGGGTGAAGGCGGACATCTCCGCCGTCTATCGTTTGGCGATCTCGACCTTGCGGGCCCAGTTCGACCCGGCCCAGCCGCTGAAGGGCGCGCTCCTGAAGGTACCCGAGCGCAACCGGCCCGCTATTGTTGACGAACTGGCATTTGGCAAGCTCATCAACCGGATCGAAGCTGACTGCAGGGCATCGGCATCTACCCGGCACGCGCTGCTGTTCCAAGCCCTTACGGCAGCCCGCCCCGGCGAGGTCCGCCTAGCCACCTGGGCGGAAGTCGACCTTGAGGCAGCTGTGTGGCGCATCCCTGCCGCCAGAATGAAGATGAAGCGGGCTCACGATGTGCCGTTGAGCCGGCAAGCGGTGGCGCTCCTAAAGCGCCAGCGCGATCAAACCGAAGGGGAGGATCTCGTCTTCCCGAGCAGCCACCGCGGCAAGGCCATGTCGGACATGACCTTCAACGCGGCCCTCCGCCGGATGGGGGTTACCGACCACGTCAGCCACGGATTTCGGAGCAGCTTCAGCACCATCCTCAACGAGCGCGGCCACCCAGGGCACGTCATCGAAACAGCCCTTGCGCACGTGGAGCCGAATGCGGTTCGTCGAGCCTACAACAGGGCGGTGTACTGGCCCGAGCGCATGGCGCTCCTTCAAGCCTGGGCAGATCTGATCGACGATATGAAGCGGCAAGCGGCTATCGCAATCAGTCATGATGTGCAAAGCGATGCAAGCAAGAAGGAAGGTGCGGCGCAGGCAAGGCTAGGCGGCATCTCGTCCAAGAGGCGAAGATCTGTGGAAGCCGCGTGACATTCTGGCGTCGACCTAGACAGCTATAGCGATGTAGGTGAAGTTCATTCCGTTTGCTCTGACACAGGCAGCACGAAATGAACGATGAGTACGAAAGACGCAAGCGCCTTACGTTCGCGGAGGCTGAGGGGCTAGTGCCTCTGCCAGGGCAGCATCGCCGAGATGTTGTTCCTCCTCGACTTCGTGCTAAACTCTTTCAAGTAATTTACGGATCTATAAAGAGTTCTTGCGACTATTCCTTTTGTGTTACGCACCCATGGAATTTCATTCTGTTAAGAAAGCATGTAGATCTAGATCACTTGCTTGTAAATCGCTTCACAACTAATTTCAACGCTCATGTACAATATCTAGAGGGTATATTCGGGTCCGACAATGCGCCGCAAATATACGGGCTCTTGACTTTTCTTCTTCGTGATCCGCTGGTGCCTAGAAATTTAAAGCACGCCATAGCTACGATCTTGGAGGAAGGCAGAGCTGGCTTTCGTGTGTTCGGAGGCGACACCTTGATGCCGGCAGTTTCCGAGCACGAGGCCGTGGCGATCGTAAACGCGCTCAACGATGCAAGAGAGCTACCACGGCAGGGTGCATTCGCGCATCTCACTGCTGCGTCAGTCGCCCTGAGTGAGGGTAAGCACGCGCTATGTGTACGCGAAAGTATTAGTGCAGTAGAAGCAACGGTTCGGTCTCTAACAGGGAAGAAAAGTCTTTCAGATGCGCTGGTTGAACTGCAGAAGCGCGTGCATATCCATAGCCAGATGAAGAGCGCAATAGATAAGCTTTACGGATATACAAACCAGGAAGAGGGTATTCGCCACCCGTTGCTCGAAGGTGACGAGGCAAATGTAGATGAAGCCGACGCTGTCTTCATGTTTGGTGCATGTGCGTCGCTCGTAAGCTTCATCGAGAGTAAGGCGCGGGTAGCAGGCACATCCCCGGCCTAGCCCACTGTGGACTGCCGTGCTGAGCCCGTATTGCTATATTTGCACGAGTTGCTGGGAGTAGTAGCATGCGCCTTCTACAACAGGGGGAAGCATGCGCCAGAGCCTTTTTTTCATTTTACCGGTGCTGGTCACCGGTTGCGTCTCTGCTCCTCAGCCCGTGGCCATACAGATGAGCGATGGCGCTCAGCTAATTGGATCGCTAGCTAGTTCCGGCCCTGCAGCCGACCTACAGGTGAGCAATGCGACCACCGGCCTGCGCTGCGCAGGTCAAGTCACCCAAACTGGCCCCGGCAGCACCTTACAGGTGCCGATTTCATGTTCGGATGGGCGCATCGGATCTGTTTCGATATTTCAGGACAGCGCGGGACGCACCGGCTTTGGTTCGGTCACAATGACCGACGGAAGCACAGGAAATGTGGGGCTGGGCAAGGCTGCTGGATGGACACTCAGCCCGGCACCAGTTGGGGCCGATGAGGCGTCAAGCCAAGCAAGCTTTGGTGCAGCGGCGCAAGCGGAACCCGGTGCCATGGCGGCACCATATCATCGGGCCGCAATGACTTCGTTCGGGCGTCAGTTCGCCAACTGTGCGGAGGCGCGCCGAGCCGGCGCTGCCCCTGTGCGCATAGGCGATCCCGGCTATTCGCGACGGCTGGACAGAGATGGCGATGGTGTAGCCTGCGAACCATAGTGATGGGCGGGGGGGGGCGGCTAATGTGGCAGGTGGCTTTACGAGCTTTTGTTTTCATAAGTGTGGCAGTTTTCCAAGTCACTGGTCCTGTACATGCAGGCTTTGTTAACAACTTTAGCCAATGGCGAGATCTATCGGACAATGCTCGGAGTAATTACATTATCGGTATGTTCGATGCGTTCACAAACTTAAGCTTTAACGAAGACCATCAAGCCCTCATAGTCGGTCTGGACAGCTGTGGGCATGCGCTTGATCTTAAGTCTGGGATGCTAGCTGAAGCTGTCACTCAAGAGTACCAGAGTGATCCATCGCTGTGGAACGAAACTCCATTGATCATCTTTCATCGTGTTGTGGTGTTTCGGATGTGCTTGCGTTACATAAATGAAGCCAGGGAGAGCCGTGGGCTTTCGCTGTGGTCATCTCCGTGAGATCCTCGACCGAGAAGCCCTCCCGCAAGCTTTGCCAGAAGCAGCTTGGTAGTTCGCGCCCTAATTCGCTCCTCTATCACTGCAGGTTGAGATTGCATCGGTAGCTAGCCGAGCTAAGCTTCAGCGGTAGCTGTGGCAGTGCAAGGCATACCGATGCGGATGCGGGCGGTCATAATTGCGGTTCTCACCTTGGGCGGCTGCCAGACGGCGCCGAGCAAGGTGCAGAGCGAGCCCCTCCGACTTCGGCGGAGGAGTACGAGGGCCTGCGTGCGGACATCACCGAGTTCTGCACCCCGCGCTCGCCATCTCAGGAGCAGTTCAACGCTTGCATGGCCCGGTACGCGCAGGCCTGGGCTAACCTAGTAGACGATCTGAAGGTGAGAGCCGCTGACGCTGATCGCCGGCAGGCACCCGATGCAGCGGGGGCGCCACCGAAGGCGCCGCCGCCAGCCTTCGCTCCCGCCAAGGGACGCGCCCGTAGAGTACCATCTGCCGACATCAGGTCTTGAGTGCCCGATAAACAGACGCCCTGCCGATGCCGAGCTTATTGGCGATTTCCGTGGGGCCAAGGCCTTGCGCCTGCAGCGCCAGGACGGCCGCGCGGTCGATCTTTGCCGGGCGCCCCTTGTAGAGCCCCTTCTCTTTTGCGGCCCGAATGCCCTCCAGCTGGCGCTCGCGGCGAAGGTTCGTCTCGAACTCGGCGAAGACGCCCAGCATCTGGAGGAAGGCGCGGCCTGCTGCCGTGCCGGTGTCCACCGGCTGTTCGGTGGCCCGAAGAGCCACCCCTCTCGCCTCGAGATCGCGGACAAGCACAGCAAGGTCCGCCAACGACCGCGCGAGGCGGTCGATCCGTGTGACCACAAGCGTATCACCCTTGCGCAGGAAGCCCAGCACGGTCGCCAACTCGTCCCGGCCTTTGGTCGTGGTCCCGGAGCGCTTCTCGCTGCGGACGACGGAACAGCCGACGGCTTGAAGCGCGGCCTCTTGGATGTTGCAATCTTGGTCGTCAGAGCTGACGCGGGCATAGCCGATGAGGGTCATTGTGCGCTTCCGGTGTCTCGTTTGCATCTAGATCCTTGTCGCACAGTGTCTCGGAACTGTCAATCGGACCCAAATGAGACGCGCAGACTGTCTCACTGCATTGCTTCGCATGGGTATACCTAAACGAGACGTATGGCGGGGGGGGGGGGGGGGTGAAAAGCCCAGCCTTTTGCAGCTTGCGTTACGGCGAACAGCCGTGAAACCATCAGCTGTGCCTTGGGCGAAGCAATGGAGGGTCGATGCGGTCCGCAACTATCACAATCGTCACCTGCCTCCTGGCAGGCTGCCAGACAGCGCCGAGTAAGCCCCAGGTCACGCAGGCGGAGCTTCTGACGGTGCTCCCACACGCGCAGGCCTACTGCCTGCCGCGGTCGACCACACAGGCACAGCTCGACCAGTGCTTCCGCGATTACGGGTATGCCTACGGCTACGCCAAGGGCATGGCGCACAATCGCCAGATGGCCGCCCAGCAGGAAGCCTGGGGCAAGGTGGCCGCCTTCGGCTTCGGTATGGCGGCAGGGGCCAGCCGGCCGCCACCGCGCTCGGTCCACTGCACGCACGTCACGACAATGACGACCGTCTGCCAATAGCCGTGAAGCACGCGCCTACACGAGCGCGTCACGCGCCCAGGCGCGAGGGGACGGGGGTGGGGGAGGGCCTAATGGCCGTAACGTCCCTAGCTACAATCCTACATATTATGTCCGACATACGATCAGCAGAAATTTCCAGACCCCACACCTCCCACCCTCTCCGCGCAAAATTTCGTCGCGGAGGGACCCACGGGTCCCCCGCGCACCAGAGGAGTACCTAAAAATTCCGGAACACGGAATACCGTGTTATGCAGGACCTGCATAAGCTATCCAGAAAATTCATAACGGCATTCCAAATTTCTGGGGGTGTTTTCCCGCAGCATGAAATGAGGAGAAGACAGTCGAAGGCGCTACAGGAGAAAGTCAGTGCAGTCGGTTCTTTTGAAAGTAACGGACGTGGGTGAACTGCTCAACCTTGCACCTGCCACGATCTACCGGCTCATGGTGCAAGACGAAGATTTCCCACACCCGGTTCGAATTGGGCGTTCTACAAGATTTCGTCGAGACGAGATCATGGCATGGATCGAGGATCGTCCGCGCGGGCTAAATGAGGAGCACCAGATCTATGGTGCCGTCCAGCGGCGCGTGGAGTTGAACCGCCAGCGGAAGGCCGCCACGGCCGCGAGGATCGCCGCCGGCGTGCCGGCGAAGGATCGCCGGGCGCAGGAGCATCCCCCGGAGGTTGGGGCGCCCTAAAGCGCAAAAGGCCCCCCGGCCGGCAAGCCGAGGGGCCTCGCGAAGACCCGGCAAGGATCTAATAGAGCTGCGGTTCACGGCCGCAGAAGGCAGTACCAACATCATGATCCTACCAGAAGAACAAACACGGAACAAGTCCCATTTAGGTGGGTCGAGCTTGGCCTCCGGCCGCCGTAGTGCTGGGCTGGACGTGCCCGATGAGAAGCCCGCCCTCGACCCCTACGGAGAGCCCTCCTTCGCGCCTACGGCAGCCCTCTGGCACTCGGATCCGTCCCCGGCAGACCCCCACACAGGCGCTTCTTTCCGGCAGACTAATGATCCGCATCCGGAGGGTTTTTCTCGGCGGCGTTTTGAGGGGCTGATTTCTGTTTTCGAAGCTGGCGCAGAGAGCCGCGAACCCCAGAAGCTGGGCGGCTTTGCGGCTGAGAGCGCCGGACCCTCGCAAGAGGCGGAAGGAGGTCTGGGAGTTTATAAGGGCATTCCGGGCTGCCGTCTGGACCCGTGCAAGCCGCGTGCAGAAGCACCCTCCAAGGGGCTGCGCATAGCCCACCTCCTCGAGGCAGCCTCATCGGTCGAGTTCGCGATGTCGTCTGGTCAAGCGCCGAACCGCTTCGTGACAGTCTCCCTCGGCTACCTGCCGCATGCAACAGCCAAGATCGCCAAGCATGCTGTGATGGACATGCTCGCTAAAAGCTTTCGGCGTTGGGGGCGGCGTGGTGAGTACGTGGCCTTCCACGAAGACGGTCACCGTGAAGGCGAGCACCTACACGTGCTCGCCCGCATGTCGACCCATGAGGCCACCGAGTTCGAGGCGCGCTTCAACCGGGCATGGCCGAACACGTGCAGCCACGGCGTCACCCTGAAGGTTCAGAGGATCAAGTCTAATAAGGCTGTAGCGGGCGCCGTTAGGTATCTACTCAAGACCCTGCCGGACGAAATACGCTTCGGCGACAGTCTCCACCGAACGCTCGGGATCACGCGCTCTGCGGATCCTGGGAGCATCTCTGGACGCCGGGTCAATGTTGGGTCGGCGTGGGCCAAGAAGGCCCGCGCAGCTACGGGGCATCGGGACTTCCGGTTTGTCGAGGAGGTCGGCAATTGGCTTGATGGCCTCGCCGAACCCGGTGCTCTTCCGAGGCCGCCAACCCCGCCCAGCCGCCCCCGCATACCAGCCCGCCCGGCTCCCAAGCGGGCGGGCGCTGTCGCCATGGAGACCTCCTGGCCGACCAGCCCTGCTATGCACGCAGCCGCAACGGAGCATAGCCACAGTACCTCCGAAAGCACTGAAGCCAGCGGCTGCACAATTCCCATGAACCTCCCGCCGCACATGAGGCTAACCCGTGGTGGAGGGAATGCAGTCAACAACCACACACCCGGAGGAACAAAAGATGAACCTTGCAATCGACTTAGAAGAAGCCCGGAAGCGGGCGCTTATCGCACGCAAGATGCTAATCCGCCCGAGCAGGCTGCCGGAGGACTTCAATACCGACGCAGTGCTGCGCGGCATGGAAGTGCTGGAGACGCTGGAGCAGGAACATCCGCCAGTGCCACCGCGGCCGCTGCCGACGCCGGGTGCCTCTTTCGAGGAGCGTCTCCCCGAACTCTTCGGTTCTGGCGTCACCGATTTTCAGAAGCTGGAGCGCCTCGTGGGCGAGGCATTCTCGGAGGCGTGGCCGCAGTCGCTGCTGGTACGGGACTTCATGCGGCACGTGGACGAGCGTCAGCCGGCGAGGAGGCCCAAGCGGGGCCGACGCCGCGAGGAGATTGCGAACGCGGAACCCGCCGACGAGGATTGACCTCACGCCCGCCCAGCGCAAGGCCAGCCGCCCACATGCGGCAGGTGCGCTCCAGGGCGCCCGCATCGCCCCTCCGGCAGCTCGCATCGAGGCCAGCGGCCTCCCCCCAGGGGAGGGCCGCGTGATGGACAGCACCAGCGAAATCGCCGCCCACCAGCGCCTACTGGATGGCCTCGCGATCGAGGCAGCTTTCGTCCGCATCGTGACGCTAAGGGGCGGCCATGCGTGGCCCTCTACCTACCACGACCACAGCCGGCCCCGTCCCCGGCCTGTGCCTGGAGACGGCGCCCCGTTGCTCTGGACGCCCTCCGGCTTTGAGGCCGCGCCCGACATGCTAGTCTCGCATCCATCCCTCACGGCAGTATCTCCGGTTGAGATCAGATCGAAGGATAGTTTTCGGGTGGATGGGGAGTTTGTATTCGGCCTGGACGCTAGCAAGCTGCGCAGCCTTGAAGCTGCAGCAGCGTTCGGGCCTCCGCTGATAATCTTTCGTGACGCCCGAATACTGCCGCTTCCACGGCAGCAGGACGGCAATGTCGATGTGGAAGAGCTGATGGCGATCGACGCCTCAACTGATTTCGCAGCATGGCGTGGCGTATCGTTGCTTCAAGCTATGGCTGCCGGCCGGTGGCTGGAGAGTGCGAAGGGCCGCTGGTTCGTGGTGCCGAAGAGGGCCACATCCAGGCTGGAGGCAATAATCCCCTGGGCAGACCCACTGGCCGACTTCTAGGAGAACAGTTCATGAACAATGAAGACGAGGGCGGCTCCGAAGCCGCCCGGCTTGCGAAGGTGAAGGGCGATGCGGCGACGGTAATTCAGTTCGCCGGAGGCAAGCCCCGTGCCCGCAAGGCGCCGTACAATGCCTCGAACCCGGCCGCTGCGGGCGAGCCGCTGACCGACGCACTGACGCCACGTGACGAGCACTTCGCTCATCTCGTGGGCTGGCACGGACTGAGCCTTGCGGAGGCATTCCGCCAGAGCCGTGACGTTTCGAACTGGGCCGACAAGTCCGTATACGAGAAGGCCAGCCATCTAGCTGCCGTGCCCTATGTTAGGGCAAGGATCCAGCAGCATGAGCAGGCTAAAAAGGCTCGTACACATCGTGACGGCGACTTTGTGAAGACCTTCGTCATCGACAAACTGATGAACGAAGCTGTAACGGCCGAGAAAGCTTCGGAGCGACTTCGTGCCCTCGAGCTTCTCGGTAAGCTCGGCCACGTGAGAGCTTTCGAGGAGATCACTGTTACCAAGACAGAGAACATCGAAAGCATGTCATCTAAGGAGATCATGCAAGAGATCGAGACGCGCCTCAAGACGTTCGCGGAGGGCTGACCATTGTTTTTCCTAACTCCTCTCCTCGCCGGCCTGGGCGCCACCGGCGCGGCAGCCGGCGGAGGTCTTGCCTCACTACTGGGTCTTGGTGCTTCCGGCGCCGCAGCCGCTGCGCCAACCGCTGCCGCTACTGGCATCGGCGCACTTGCGGGTTCCGCCGGGACCGCCGCGTCCGCCCTGCCAACCACCGGCCTTGCTGGCGCCGTGGCACAGCCCATGGCCGCCCTCGGCTCCGGCCTGCAGTCCATGCTGGCAGCGCCCTTCGGGGGCGCTGGCGCCGGCACCGCGATGGTAACCCCTGAAGCGGCAGCCGCATCAGCCCAGGCCACCCCAACGCTCGCCTCCATGGGCACGGCCGCGATGACCCCAGGAGGTTTCGCGGAGCTTGCTACAGCAGCCGGCACGCTCGACAAAGCAGCCGCTGCCCCAGGCGCCGCGAAGGGCCTGGGCAGCCTTCTCACCCCCAACAACCTGATGATGGCCGGCGGCGCGCTGTCGATGCTGGGCCAGGGTGGCGGCCCCGATGACGACGAGGAGGAGGGCTCCAATTTCAAGGACTACGACCCGCACTCCAAGCCGACCAACACGCCCAGCTCCAGCTACGACCCGGGCAAGGACGCCGAGTTCGACTACTTCGGCGGCGCGGGTTATGCCGAGGGCGGTCCGGTGAACCGCGCGCCCACCGGCGCGGCGGATGACGAGGTTCGGCAGGGTCAGCAGTCGCCCCTAGTCGAGATCGCGGGGGCTTCCGACGAAGATCTGCAGCTCCACAGTGATCTAGTCGCAGCCGTGCTCGGAGTGAGCCCTGACCCAGATGCCGCTGCTCTTCGGTTCGCGGCGAGGTACGGCGAGGATACGCTTGTCGCCAGCCTAGTGCGCGCCAGGCAGCTTCAGGAGGGCAGGGGTATGGACGGCACTGGGTGGCTGCAGTCGCAGATGAGCGTCGACCCTGAGGACGCTGACCAGGATCCTGAAGCGCCCCTCCAGCGCGGCGGGGTCGGTCGCCCTCAGCGACCAGAGCCCGAGCCGTGGGCCGATGCCGGCCGCAGGGATGAGGTCACTGATCGCGCCAAGGCGGCCATTTTGGGTATTAGTCTGACCCCCCGCGAGGACGTAGAGAACTACCTCCGAACATACGGTGCTGAGGCCTTCGAGGGCCTCCGGGATGCCTACCTTGCCGCCACCACCCAGCGGCGTTGGACGGTGGGTTGACCAAGGTGCGCAAGCGCCAGGAGGAGGCCGCACAAGCGGCCCCTCCGCCGGCGTGACCCGCCAGGGCATTGGGCGGCTCAGCAGGGCTCGCTGTGATCCGGATGCGCTGCCGCTGCGGGCGCAGTATCGCAGCCACCAGCGGCGCTCCGGGCGGCTTCAAGGGCTAGTCGGATCACCCCAAGCCACGCGGCAGAAGTGGCTGACGATGGCCATGCGCCGTCCTGAGCGCACTCAGCCATGGCGTCGATGAGTTCGAAGGCCTCAACAGTCAAATTCATAGTGTTCATTTGTCCCCATCCGCATCAGCTGCGCAAATCAGCGCTAGAAAGTTATCGCAAGCGGAGTGGTGACAGTTTTCGGCTGGGTCTACAAGTGTAAAAGAAGTCATACGCTTATGACCGAGAGCATAGTCAGCGTGTTAAGCGCTGGTTAAGCTGGCCGCTGGAGGACTATCGGCATATGCATAGCTGGTTTAACGGATTAGAAAGAAGGGGAAACCGAACGCATGCTTAACGGGCACTTTCAAAGCGCCACGCCATGCGGAAAAGGGTATTCTGCAGGGTATCGATGGTGGCGATCGCCTCAAAATATATTACGAAGCAAAGAGATAGAGATCTGATTTGGTGCCGGCCTGGGGCACCATCCTTCCGCGGAAGGGCGGATCTCGCGCGATCCCTTTGCCAACGCACCGCGGCCCGCATCCTGCCGGCACCGATGGGCGCACCCGCTCAAAACAGCAGCCTCACCCCGGCCCGCCCCATCACCGCGTAGGTGGCGCCGATGTTGATCAGGTCTCCGGCAAAGCCGATCTCGCCGAAGGCCTGCATCCGTCCGTCGGGGTCGCCGAGGGAGAAGCCGAGGTCGAGCTCTCCGGTCAGCGGTCCGGGCGTGTTGGAGAGCCCCGTGCCCACCACCTGGACCTCGGTCGTGCCGAGAAGCTGGCGGGCGATGGCGAGCCGGCCGTGCAGCCGCGCCCGCAACGGCCGTGTCGGCGTCGCGACCTCCGTCACCCGCGCGAAGGCAAGTTCGATGCGCGCCGTCAGGCTCTCGCCGCGAGAGACCGACACCGTCCCGCCGGCATCCGCGTCGAACGGGTCGGCATCGACGCTCGCCCAGGCAAGACCGGCGCGCGGGGTGAGCGACACGCCCGCCGCCTCGAACCGCCTGCCCACCTCGGCGGCGGCGGCGAACACCCGCGCGGCGGTGTCGGTCGCCAGAACGCCGCCTTCCACGGCGGTGAGGGTGGTCGCGGTGAGGCCGGCCTGGCCGCGGATGTCGGCCTGGACCCCGTTGGCGCCGAGCCAGCTCAGCGACGCGGCAACGCCATGGCCCATGCCTGAGAGGACCGCGTCGCCGAGCGCCGACTGCACGCGGGTCTGACCGGAAACGCCGAAGCCCGACACCCCGGCCATCAGCACCCCGGCCCCGGTCTCGTGGAGGAGCCCGTCGATCCCGATCCGCATCGTCCGGCGGTCGGTGGTGAGGTCGCTCCCCGTTTCGCTGGCGCGCGCGTCGAGCCGGCTCCGCCCGCCTTCCACCCGCGCCCAGACCGCCTGCGCGAGGCCCGCACCGTCCCCCGCCATGGCCATCCGGCCGTCCGTCGCCCCGTCGTCGCGCCGACCGAGACGGTCCGGCTCGAACCGGTCGACGCCGCCGCCGAGGGCGAGCAGATGGCGCGGATAGGCCTCGTAGGCCGGCATGCTCGGCGCCAGGCCGGCCTGAAGGATGATCTCGCCGTCGACGACGATAGGCGCATAGGTGAACGCCCCGGACCGTCGCGGCGCCACGATCTGAAAGTCGCCACCCCCGGTCGTGTCGCCGAGCTCGACGAGCCGAATGGCGAGGCCGTTGCCGAAGCCCGTCGACACGTCGTTGACAACGATCCTGGTGGTCCCGCCGGCATGACCGCCGCCGATCGCGATGCGGTCGGCCGTGCCGGTGTGGAGGTCGAGGTCGAGTTCGACGGTGCCGTCGCCGCGATAGTCCCCGGCGACGACCAGCCGGTCGCCCGGCCGGTCGTCCGTGAGCGTGATCGTGCCGTCGTTCGTCAGCGATCCCAGGACGGCGAACGTGCCGCCGCCGCCGCCGGCGCCGATCAGGCGCGTGCCGTCGGCCAGCTCCAGATTGGCCGCGACGGTCAAGCCATCGCCCGCCCGCAGGACCGCGCCGTCGACGAGGAGGACGCCGGTCCCCAGGTCCGTGCCGGCCGACACAAGCCCGTCGGTGACGGCGAGGTCCGTCCCGTTAAGGGCGATGATCTCGAAATTCCGCAGCGTCGATCCGGTGAGCGAGACCGTCTGTCCGTCGATCGTGAGTCGATCGAGAAAGCCGTCGGCGAGCGAGAGATCGTCGCCGCCGTCCATGACTTCGGTGCCCTCATAGCCCGCATCCGGGCCGATCCAGAGCACGTCGGCCCCGTCTCCGCCGTAGAAGCCGCTGTTGAGGTCGCCCGCCGACCAGACGAAGCTGTCGTCCCCCGCCGCCCCGAACACGTCGCCCGTGTAGCTGCCGCCGGCGAGTTGAAACGTGTCGTCGCCGGAGCCCAGCAGGGCGTCGCCGCGCACCGTTCCGGCGGTGGTGACGGTCACCGGCCCCGCCGCGCCCACGGTCTCGTCGGCAACGCCGTCAAGGTCGAGATCCGCCAGTCCGTCGCCGACGCGGATGGCGACGCCGGAGGCCGCGCCGTCGACCACGCCGTCGGCGAGGATGGTCACCGTCCCGCGCCCGGGACCGCCGAGGCGGATGGCCGCGTGATCGCCGCCGCCGCCGGTCACCGTGCCGCCGGTGATCTCCACGGTCCGTGCGCCGGTCCCGGCCCCGACGATGTGCAGGCCGTCGCCGGACGCGCGGACGGCGCCGCCTTCCAGGCGGATCGACAACGCCGCGGCGGCGTCCGTGTCGAGGCTCCCGATGGCGATGCCGTGCGCCGCCGTGCCGCTGGTCCGCACCGCGCCGCCCGTCATCGCCACGCTGGTCTCCCCGAGCCCGGCGTTGACCACCGCCACCCCGTGCCCGGCGGCGCCGGACGTTTCGATCGCGCCGCCGGACACGGTGGCGGCGACCGCCGCGGCCGCGTCCGCCCGCTCGCCCGAAAGATGCAGCCCGACCGCGCCGTCGCCCGTCGTCGCGATCGCCCCCCCGGCAACGGTCGCCTCCACCGCGCCGCTTCCCGACGCGACCACCGACGCCCCATGCGCGCCGTCGCCCGCGGTGGAAAGGCTGCCGCCGGTCATGTCGACGTGCGCCGCGCCGGTTCCGGTCGCCAGCGCCTGCACGCCGTAGGCGCTCTCACCCGTGGTGGAGAGCGTGCCGCGCAACAGGCTGGCCGTCGCCAAACCCGCGCCGGCATTTGCTGCGAAGACCGCATGCGCGCCCGACCCGGCCGTCGAGAGGGTTCCGCCGTCGACCGTCACCGACGCGCTCGCGGCGCTGGCGCCGTTCGCCACCTCGGCCATGAGCCCGTGGGCGTCCGTTCCGATCGTGCCGCCGGTTCCGCCGGAAACGGTGATCCGTGCCGCGCCGGTGCTGGTGGCGGTGGCGAACGCGTGGGCGACAGGGCTGTCGTCGCCGGCCGTCGACACCGACCCGCCGGACACGGTGATGCCCGTCTCGCCGGTGCCGCGCGCCTCGGCGTGGAGGCCGGCGCTGTCGTCGCCTGCCGTCGCGACCGACCCGCCGGTCATGGCGATGGACCCCGCGCCGGCGCCGGCGTTCTCCACCTTGACGCCGTCCGCGTTGTCCCCGGCGTTCAAGAGAGTCCCGCCGGAGACCGTGATCGCAACGGCTGACGCGCTCGCCCCGTTCGCGATGGCGGCGAGCACGGCGGACGCCCCGCTCCCCAATGCGGTGATCGTTCCGCCGCTGATGTCGATCGCCATCGATCCGGTGCCCGAGTGCGCGCCCTGCACGGCTTCGGCGCCCGCCCCCCGGGTCGTGATGCTGCCGCCGGACACCGAGATCTGGCCGTTTCCGGCGTGGCCCGTCTCGTGGATGACCCTGAGGCCCTCGCCCATGGTGTCGATGGAGCCGCCGGTCATGATCCCCGTTCCGGCGCCCGTCCCGCCGACGGCCCTCAGCCGCGCGAACAGTCCGGCGTTCGTCCCGTCCGTCGTCTCGATCGACCCGCCGTGCATCATCACCGTCGCGCCGCCGTTTCCTTGAGAGGTCGCGCGGCCTCCGCTTGCGAACTGGCCGGTGGTCCGCACCGAGCCGCCCTGCATCACGATGCGCGCCTCGCCGCTGCCGAGCACGGTGCTCTGCAGGCCGTGACCGCCGCCCCCCGACGTGGTGATCGACCCGTTGCGGAGCGTGACGGTCGCGTCGTTCGTCCCTCCGGTCTCCCGGTTGAGGACGGCGAGGCCGGCCCGTTCAAATCCGCCGGACGTGGTGATCGAATTGAAGTTGACGGCGTCGATCGCCAAGTCCCCGGTCGCCCCCGTCCCGGACTCGATCACGACGCCCCGTGCGTTGCTGACCGCGATCACCAGCGCGATGGTGTCGACCTGGAGGGTCAGGCCGTTCGCCAGCCCGTCGGCGTTGAGATAGGAGACACCGGTCGGGTAGCTGGCGGCGTTGCAGACGAGGGGCGAGCCACCGGGGACGGGCCCGCATTCGTTGGCCATCACCGGGTGAGACGCGACGAACAGCGGGACGAGCGCGACACCCGCCAACAGAACGGATGCCGTGCGGCTTTGAAGGCGAACATCCATGGAAGGCAAGCCAGTGTCGCGCGTCGCGTCCGCCCTGCGCCTGCAGGATGTCCGCCATAACTACGTGAAAGTTACATTTAGGAAATTTACTATATTATAATTAACAGATCACTAATGTGGGGAGTCAATCTGCAACCTGAAATATGTCTACCTTCTTCGCGCACTCACGAATGCGAAACGGCCCGGATTGCTCCGGGCCGTCGTCGTCTCGGCTCTTGCCGTGCTGCGGGTCAGCGGTAGAGCAGGCTCGGCAGCCAGTTGCCGATGGCCGGGAAGGTGTAGAACAGGAACATCGACACGAACACCATGCCGACGAAGGGCATGATGCCGGCGAAGATGTCGGTCAGTTCCACGCCCTTCGGCGCCACCCCCTTCAGGTAGAAGGCCGACATGGCCATCGGCGGCGTCATGAAGGAGGTCTGGATGTTGAGGGCGACGAGCACGCCGAAGAACAGCGGGTCGATGCCGTAGAGATCCAGGAGCGGCAGGAAGATCGGCACGAAGATGATGATGATCTCCGTCCATTCCAGCGGCCAGCCCAAGAGGAAGATCAAGAGCTGGGCGAGCAGCAGGAACTGCAGCGGCGTCAGCTCCAGGGCGGTGAACCAGCTCTCCACCACGTGGTGCCCGCCGAGCAGCGAGAACACCGACGAGAAGATCCACGAGCCGACGAACAGCCAGCACACCATGGCGGTCGACCGGGCGGTGAGGAAGACCGCCTCTTTGAGCGCCGTGAAGGTCAGCGCCCGGTAGAGGGCGGCGAGCAGGATGGCGCCGAGGGCGCCGATGCCGGCCGCCTCGTGCGGGGTGGCGAAGCCGAACAGGATGGCGCCGAGCACCGCCAGGATGAGCACCGCCAGCGGGAAGAAGGAGGTGATCAGCATCCAGGTGACGCGCACGAAGGACACGTCGCCAAGCTCCTCCCGGCTCGGCTTCGGCGCAACCTTGGGATTGATCATGGCGCGGACGATCACGTAGAGGATGTAAAGCCCCGCCAGCATCAGGCCCGGCAGCAGCGCCGCCGCGTAGAGCCGCACCACCGACACGCCCGCCATCGCTCCGTAGAGGATGAGCATGATGGACGGCGGAATGAGGATGCCGAGGCATCCGCCTGCGCAGATCACGCCGCTCGCCAGCTTCTTGTCGTAGCCGGCGTTGAGCATCGCCGGCAGGGCGAGCAGCCCCATCAGCGTCACCACCGCGCCGACGATGCCGGTGGCGGTGGCAAACAGCGCGCAGGTGATCAGGCTCGCCACCGCGAGCGACCCCGGCACGTTGCGCGCGGCAAGCTGGATGCTCTTGAACAGCCGCTCCAGGATGTTCGCCCGCTCGATCACATAGCCCATGAAGAGGAAGAGCGGCACGGAGATCAGCACGTCGTTCGACATGACGCCGTAGGCGCGCTGCACCAGCAGCGGGAAGATGGTGTCGCCGACCGCGTAGAAGCCGAAGAAGACCGACAGGGCGATCAGCGTGAAGGCGATGGGAAAGCCGAGAAGGATGGTGCCGATGAACACCACCAGCATCAGGATCCCGATTTCTGGATTGGTCATCGGGCCGTTCCTTCCAGGCTGGCGCGGGCGAGGATTTCCTTCTCGAGCTCTTCCACGTCGTGCTGGCGCTGCGGCCAGACGCCGGTGCGCAGCGCGATGACGCAGCGCACCGTCTCGGCCGCCCCTTGCAGGAAGAGGAAGAAGGCCGCCACCGGGATCACCGCCTTGAAATGGTAGAGCGGCGGCCCGTTCGGGCTGAACGAGGAGTGCTCGTTGATCATGAAGGACAGCTTGGCGAAGAAATAGCCCGAGTAGACGAGCGCGATCACGCCGGGAAAGAAGAACAGGATGTAGAGAACGAGGTCGATGGAGGCCTGCACCTTCACCGGAAAGAAGCGGTAGATGACGTCGCCGCGCACATGGGCGTTGCGCGACAGCGCGTAGGCGCCAGCCATCATGAAGAGCGTGCCGTAGAGAATGTAGGAGACGTCATAGGCCCAGGTGGTGGGCTGGCCCAGCACGTAGCGCACGAACACCTCGTAGCTGACCACGAGCGTCAGAAGAACGATGCACCAGGCGAACAGCTTGCCGACGGCGGTGCTGAGCCTGTCGATAAAGAGCAGGGTACGATTCATGGGAAAGGGGACCGGCCTTGAGGTTGCGCATCGGTCGCGGCACGCGATGGGGAGCGGCGAAAGCCGCTCCCCATGCCGTTGCTGGAAACCGGGCGTGCGTCCAGGAGGGCGTCAGCCGTGGAAGTGTTCGAACGCCTTGGACCGGGGCACTTCCCACTCCAGTTCGAAGCCGACCACGTCCTTGGCCCAGGCCTTCTGGCTGTCCACCACCTTCTTGAAGAAGGCGTCGGCGGAGAGCTCATCGACCACCTGGGTCCATGCGTCGAGCTGCGCCTGCAGCACGCTGTCGGGCGTCTTGATGACGTTGACGCCCGCGTCCTTCAGGGCCTGCAGGTCCTTCGGGTAGCGCGACATGGCCTTCCAGACCATGTCGGCGGACGCCGCGTCGGCCGCCACCTTCAGGATCTGCTTCACCTCGTCGCCGAGGCTGTCGAGCTTGGTCTTGTTGTAGATGACCTCGAAGCACTCGCTGCCCTGGTGGTAGCTCTGCACCATGTAGGTCTTCGACACGTCCGAGAAGCCGAGCAGCCGGTCCGAGGTCGGGTTGTTGAACTCGGCGCCGTCCAGAAGGCCGCGGTCCATGGCCGGCACGATGTCGGCCGCGCCCATGATGGTGACCGCGACGCCCATCTTCTGGTTCATGTCGGCGGCGAGACCGTTGGTGCGGTACTTCAGGTTCTTCAGGTCCTCCGGAGAGGTGATCTCCTGCTTGAACCAGCCGAGCGGCTGGGTCGGCATCGGGGCCATCAGATAGCCGGCGAGGTCGAGGCCGAGCACCTGCTGGACGAGCTCGTCATAGAGCGCCTGGCCGCCGCCATAGCGGATCCAGCCCAGCATCTGGTTGGCGTTCCAGCCGAAGGCCGGCGGCGTGGCGAACAGCGAGAACGCCTTGTTCTTGCCGTACCAGTAGCCGGCGACGCCATGGCCGCCGTCGAGGGCGCCGGCGATAATCGCGTCCTGCAGCTGCAGGGCGCCCACCACCGCGCCGGCGGGCAGCAGTTCCAGGGTCAGGCGGCCGCCGGAGAGGCCGTTCACGGTGTTCACATAGTCCTGGGCGAACTCGTGGAAGATGTCGCGCGAGGGCCAGGTGCTCTGGAAGCGGAGCGTGGTCCCCTGGGCGCGGGCGATGTTCGGCATCGCGACGCCGGCCGCCACCGCGCCGGTGGCTGCCGCCGCACCGGTCAGGAAGGTGCGGCGCGTCTTGGTGGCCGCGGTTTCGGCCACCGGGGCCGTCTTGTCGCCAGTGTGCATCGGTGTGTTACCTCCCGGGTAAACTCAAGGACAGTCTTCTGACGCGATCGTTGAAGCTGTCGCGTCCTTTGCCGTTCGCAGGTGCGATGATGATGTTGCATTGCAAGCATATTGCTGCTTTGTTGCACAGCAACACCCGATCCGTCAGCCGTCGAAGCGTGACGAAATCAGATCATCGGCAGGGCGAGTGTACACGGGACTGCTACGCTCGCCCCCTGGATGCGGGACCGGGCGTATTATATCTTTGAACTACACAAAAGAAGCAATGATATTTCTTGCCGAGCGTCGACCGTACTGGCCGTCGGCCCGGGCTCGCCCATCCGTCGAAGGCGCCGTCCGGCCCCGGTTTCGGCCGACCGGCGACGCGTACCCGGTTGCTCCGGCCGAGCCCTGGACGCCGGATCAGCGCCAGAAGCGCCGCCGCTTCGGCGGGTGGAAGCGGTGGCGCACCTCCTCGAAGGTGGATCTCAAGGCCGGCCTTGCGCGGAAGCGCCGGCTGACCGCCCCGACCACGAGGCCGGCGCCGGCGGCGGCGAAGGCGCCGAGAACGAGGCCGATCATCTCCCGCTCGCCGGCCGGCCGCCAGCCGCCGTCGATCGCCCCGGTGCCGACGGGCGGGCGGTAGAGCGTGCCCTCGGCCTCCGGCACCGGCCGGGCGCGCCGGAAGGCGAAGTCCATCAGCCGGGCCATGATGCGGGTGGTGAGGGCCGGGGCGACCGCGTGGGAGAGGCGGGCCAGATGCACCTCCGCGCCCACCGGCACAGCGTTCCGCGGGCGCTTGGCCGTCCGCACCACCGCGGCCGCCACCGTGCGCGGGTCGAGGGCGCCCGGCGGCACGGCCAGACGCTTGCCCACATAGTTGGCGCCATGGGCGATGCCGGGCGTGTCCACGAAGGACGGATAGACGTCGCAGATGCGGATGCCCGGATAGGCGGCGAGTTCCGCGCGGAGCGCCTCGGTGAAGCCGCGCAGGCCTAACTTGCTCGCCCCGTAGGCGGCGGCGAACGGCGTGGAGACGAAGCCGCCCACCGAGATCATGTTGATGAAGGTGCCGTGGCCCTGGGCGATGAACACCGGCATTACCGCGTGGGCGTCGTTCATGTGGCCGATCAGGTTGGTGCGGATCACCCGCTCGTGCGCCTCCATGGGCACCGCCTCGAAGCGGCCCACCGCGCCGATCCCCACGTTGCTGAACCAGACGTCGATGCGGTCGCCGAAGCGGAGCGCCTCCGTGGCGAGGCGCACCACCGCGGCCGGGTCGGTGATGTCGGTCGGCACCACCTTCACCTCGGCGCCGAGGATCCGGCAGGCCGAGGCGGTGGCCTCCAGGGCGGTCTCCCCGCGCGCCGCGAGCACCAACCGGGCGCCCTCCCGGGCGAAGAGTTCCGCCGTGGCGCGGCCGATGCCGCTGGAAGCGCCGGTGATCACCACCGTCCGCCCGGTGAGAGTCCGCTCCGCCATCATGGGTCTCCTCCGCGCGCGCCGATCCCCGTGCCGTCCGGGGCGTCCGCACGAGAAGGGGAACGGCCGCTTTGACCCGCAGGTTCCGGATCTCCCACCTAGCCCGGACGGCCGCCGGCCGGCCAGGCGGTGAGGCGGGCATCAGGGGCCCACATCGGCGGGGAACACCGGTCGTCGACCGCCGGTTAGAAGGACGACCCCGCGTGGAGGCGCCGCCTCCGTCGCGCCCCCATCCCCCACCACCGGAGACGCCCCATGCAGGACCCGAAGACCGCCGCCCCGCAGCCGCCGCAGCCGAAGCAGCAGCAATCCATGCCCGGCTCCACCGGCGAGATGACGCCGAGGCCCGACCACGGCGAGGAGAGCTACAAGGGCAGCGGCAAGCTGGAAGGCTGTGCCGCACTCATCACCGGCGGCGACAGCGGCATCGGCCGGGCCGTCGCCATCGCCTATGCGCGCGAAGGCGCCGACGTGCTGATCGCCTACTACGACGAGCACGACGACGCCCAGGAGACCGCCCGCTGGGTGGAGGCCGCCGGCCGCAAGGCGGTGCTGGCGCCCGGCGACATCAAGGACGAGGCGCATTGCAAGTCGCTCGTCGCCAAGGCCCTGGAGGCCTTCGGCCGGCTCGACATCCTGGTCAACAACGCCGCCCACCAGGCGAGCTTCACCAGCCTGGAAGACATCAGCGCGGAGGAGTGGGACGTCACCTTCCGCACCAACATCTACAGCCAGTTCTACCTCTCCAAGGCGGCCGTGCCGCACATGAAGCCGGGCGCGTCCATCATCAACACGTCGTCGATCAACCACAAGAACCCGTCGCCGACGCTCCTCGCCTACGCCGCCACCAAGGGGGCGATCGCCAACTTCACCGCCGGGCTCGCCGGCCTCCTCGCCGATCAGGGCATCCGGGTGAACGCGGTCGCGCCGGGGCCGATCTGGACCCCGCTCATCCCGTCCACCATGCCGCCCGAGCAGGTGGAGAGCTTCGGCAAGAACACGCCGCTCGGCCGCGCCGGCCAGCCCGCGGAACTCGCCGGCGCCTACGTCCTCCTCGCCTCCGGCGACGCCAGCTACATCACCGGCGCCCTCATCCCCGTCACCGGCGGCCGCCCCATGCTCTGAAGGCAGCGCCGCCCACCCGAACGCGAACGGCCACCCAAGCGGGTCGCCGTTCGTCTTTCTCATTCCGTCACACTCGACCGTCATCCCGGCGAACGCCGGGATCCAGCCGGCGGATGCATCAGCCCTCAAGGGTGCGGATGGGACGCCGGACGGTCGAACCCCGGCCTTCGCCGGGATGACGCGTCCGGTATCCCCCCAGCCTCAGCCGTTGGCGATGTACTGGCCGCCGTTGATGGTGTGGACGGCGCCGGTGAAGAAGCCGGCCTGCTCGGAGGCGAGGAAGACGCAGAGGGCGGCGATCTCTTCGGCCTTGCCGAGGCGGCCGACCGGGATCGACTTGATGATGCCCTTCAAGACGTCCTCCGGCACCGCCGCCACCATGTCGGTGTCGATGTAGCCCGGGCAGATGCAGTTCACCGTGATGCCCTTGAAGGCGTTCTCCTGGGCGAGCGCCTTTGTGAAGCCAATCACGCCGGCCTTGGCGGCCGAATAGTTGGTCTGGCCCATCTGGCCCTTCTGGCCGTTGATGGACGAGATGTTGATGATCCGGCCGAAGCCGCGGGCGCGCATGCCCTCGATCACCGGCTTGGTCATGGTGAACATGGAGTCGAGGTTGGTCGAGAGCACCGCGCGCCACTGGTCGAACGACATCTTGTGGAACATGCCGTCCTTGGTGATGCCGGCGTTGTTGACCAGGATCTCCACCGGGCCGAGTTCGGCCTCCACCTTGGCAAGGCCGGCCGCGCAGGCCTCCGCGTCCGCCACGTCCCACTGGTAGACGTGGATGCCGGTCTCCGCCTTGAAGGCCTCCGCCCGCTCCACATTGCCGGCGAAGGTGGCCGCCACCGTGTAGCCGGCCTCCTTGTAGCCCTTGGAAATCGCCGCGCCGATGCCGCGCGTGCCGCCGGTGACCACTGCAACCTTGCTCATGTCTCGCTCCCAAACCTGTTCGTTTCGGACGTGGCTTCGCCGTCCCTGCGGCGCCGTCCCGATTGTCGGACCGCCGCCCGCCCCGCGCCTCCTTGCGCCGGGCGGACGGCGGAGAATGTCAGCGCTCCACCGTCAGGGCGACGCCCATGCCGCCGCCGATGCAGAGCGTGGCGAGGCCCTTCTTGGCGTCGCGCTTCTGCATCTCGTGGAGGAGGGTGACGAGCACCCGGTTGCCGGAGGCGCCGATCGGATGGCCGATGGCGATGGCGCCGCCGTTGACGTTCACGATGTCGGTGTTCCAGCCCATGTCCTTGTTGACCGCGCAGGCCTGGGCGGCGAAGGCCTCGTTGGCCTCCACGAGATCGAGGTCGCCGGCCGACCAGCCGGCCTTCTCCAGGGCCTTCCGCGACGCCGGGATCGGGCCGGTGCCCATCACCGCCGGGTCGACGCCGGCGGTCGCCCAAGAGGCGATGCGGGCGAGGGGGGTGAGGCCGCGGCGCGCCGCTTCGGCGGCCGTCATCAGCACCACCACGGAGGCGCCGTCGTTGAGGCCGGAGGCGTTGCCGGCGGTCACCGTGCCGTCCTTGGAGAAGGCCGGCCGCAGCTTGGCCACCGCGTCGAGCGTGGTGCCGGCGCGGATGTACTCGTCGCTGTCCATGACCACGTCGCCCTTGCGGCCCTTGATCACGAACGGCACGATCTCGTCCTTGAACTTGCCGGCGGCCTGGGCGGCCTCGGCCTTGTTCTGCGAGGCGACCGCGAAGGCGTCCTGCTCGTCGCGGGTGATCTGGTAGGCCTTGGCCACGTTCTCCGCCGTGGTGCCCATGTGGTAGCCGTGGAAGGCGTCCCAGAGGCCGTCCTTGATCATCGAGTCGATGAAGGACATGTCGCCCATCTTGGTGCCGGCGCGCAGATGCGCCACGTGCGGCGAGAGGCTCATGCTCTCCTGGCCGCCGGCCACCACGATGGCGGCGTCGCCGTTGGCGATCTGCTGCAGGCCGATCGCGACGGCGCGCAGGCCCGAGCCGCACACCTGGTTGAGACCCCAGGCGGTGGTCTCGATCGGCAGGCCGGCCTTGATGGAGGCCTGGCGGGCCGGGTTCTGGCCCTGGCCGGCGGTCAGCACCTGGCCGAGGATCACCTCGTCCACCTCGCCGGCCTCCACCTTGGCGGCCTCCAGGGCGGCCTTGATCACGGCCGCGCCGAGATCGTGGGCCGGCGTGGACGCGAACGCGCCGTTGAACGATCCGACCGCCGTGCGCTTGGCGGCGACGATGACGACATCCGTGGACATGACTGACCTCCCGACCCTTGATCTCGTGCCTTGATCTCTTCGGCGCCGCACCGGCTCCAACCGGTCCGGCGCGCGCACCCCGACGCGCCCATCCATGATGCATGCGCGCCGTCGCAACCAATGTCGCGCACGGCCGGCAAGGCCGCATTGATGCGCCGCAAGCACTCGCGTGGCACTACAGTCGGCGGGAACCATGCTGTCAACTCAGACGACCGGCCTATGGTCGCGGCATCCGGTCTCCCACGTTTTGTCGCATCGCACGCCGTTTCTGCGACCTCAGGTGGGCAACAACCCGCGTCTCATGCGTGAATCCTATGGCCGCGCCGCACAAAAGCCCCTAACATCCGGGTGGGAGACCCGTTCGGCCAAAATGGTCGGGCAGCGGAGACAAACAAACCCGAAGAACCCCAAGGGGGCGACATGAAACCGATGGCCAAGTCCGACGATCCGACCATCATCAAGAAGTACGCCAACCGGCGACTCTACAACACGGGCACCAGTACCTACGTCACGCTCGAGGATCTCGCCAGCATGGTGAAGGGCGGCGAGGACTTCGTGGTGTTCGACGCCAAGACCGGCGAGGACATCACCCATTCGGTGCTGACGCAGATCATCTTCGAGCAGGAGAACAAGGGCCAGAATCTGCTGCCCATCACCTTCCTGCGCCAGCTGATCCGCTTCTACGGCGACAGCATGCAGACCCTGGTGCCGAGCTACCTGGAGCATTCCATGGGCCAGCTGACGCGCGAGCAGGAGAAGTTCCGCCAGCAGCTCGGGCAGGCGTTCGGCGCCGGCCCCGCCTTCGAGGCGATGGACGAGACGATCCGGCGCAACACCGAGATCTTCGAGCGCGCCTTCCGCATGTTCCTGCCCTTCAGCGGCGACGCCGACGGCCAGGCCAAGATGGAGGCGGCGAACAAGGCCGCCCAGGCGCCGCGCTCCGACGACCTCGACGCCCTGAAGAAGCAGCTGGAAGCCATGCAGAAGCGCCTGGACCAGCTCGCGCCGGAGAAGTGACGCCCCGTTCGTGAAGGCCGGTGAAGGTCCGGCCGCATCGGGCCTTCGCGGACGATGCCCATGACCCTTGCACGCCTCGGCCGGTTCCCCCGGTTCGAGGCGTGTTTCGTCTAGAGCATTGTCCGACCAAGTTGAAAGACTTGGTCGATGAGACAATGCTCCAGGATATTGTATCTGGAGCGATTTCTTATCGACCTGATGAGTCCATCAGGTCGGAAAGCGCTCTAGGCGTGCCGATCCCGTTGCGTCTCGTCTTTTCGCGGATGGATCCTGTGGCGCCGCGGCCGTCCGGCCACCGGCGGCCAGCCGATCCCGGCCGGCCGACCCGTCCGTTCAGCCCTGCCGCCGCTCCTCGCGGGGCAATGCATCGTGCAGGCGAATGCTGCCGGGCGCCTCGGCCCGGGCGTCGGCCAGCGCCGCCGCCGCGCGGGCGAGCGCGGTCTCCCGATCGCGGGCATGGCGCGGGATCAACAGAACGCCGACCGAGGCGGTCGCCTGCACCAGCGTGTCGCCGAGCGGCACCGGCTCCTCGCTCACGGTGTCGCGAAAACGCTCCGCGGCCACGTGGAGCGCCGGTTCCGGGCAGTCCCGCAACAGCACGACGAAGGCGCCGTCCGCGCCCTGTCCCAGCACGTCGCCGCCGCGCATCCGGCCGGCGATGCGCTGGCCTATCGCCTCGCGCACCCTATCTGCCGTTTCAGGGTCCATCCGGCCCGCGCCGTCGTCCACCGCGATCATCGCAAGACCCGCGACGCCGGTGCGGTCGCGGACGAGGTCCTCCAGCGTGCGGTCGAGTTCCCCGAGAAAAGCGGTCCAGCCGAGCGCGCCGGGTGTCCGGTTGCGGCGCCGGCTGACGGCGGTCCGGGTGCCGGCGTCGGCCTCGTCCGGTCGGGGCTGGGTCCATGCGGTCATTCAGGGGCGCTCTCGTCTCAAGGGTGGCGAAGGGATCGGCAGTCCCCTCGTCCGGCTTAGCGCGCCGGCCTTAACGCTGAACCAACAGGCCGGGCCCGCCGGAACCTCGGGCTGGTCCCGGACTTGCGATGGATGAGGATGATCAACCGATCCGTCCCGTTCCGGGACAGATTGCAGCAAGGCGGCGCCGGCCATGATTCACGGTCTCGATCCGATGCGCGGTGGCGCCGCTCCCTTTGGGGCCGATCATCGCCGGGCTGCCGCCGGCCGTTCGGTCGGCGCCAACGGGGCGGCGGCC
Source organism: Mongoliimonas terrestris (assembly GCF_001927285.1). GTDB lineage: Bacteria > Pseudomonadota > Alphaproteobacteria > Rhizobiales > Pleomorphomonadaceae > Chthonobacter > Chthonobacter terrestris. The sequence goes on from NZ_MSIG01000007.1 coordinate 183,255, forward strand.
GACAGCCGCGCGAACGACCAGCGGTCGCAGACGCCCGCCGGGCGCGCCCTGGTGCCGGCCGGTCCGCGCGTCTCCCACGGCGCCCCGGCGCCCGCGCACCGGGACACCGCCGCCCCCTATCTGGTCCAGCTCATCGCCGGCCAGATGGTGGAGGGCGAAACCGGCGAGCGCCGCCATCGGCGCGATCCGCGGGCCGTCGCCCCGCGCGCCGTCGTGGCCTACCGGGCGGCGGAGCGGCTCGGCAGCGACCTGGAGCCCGGCTTCCTGGCGTCCCGGTCGGCCTGATCCGAAGCGGCCGAACGGTCTCTATCCTGCCTGTCCCGCTAGAGCGCTTGTCCACCTGACGGACGCGTCAAGTCGACACGGAATCGCTCCAGATACAATCAGCTGGAGCATTCTCTCATCGATCAAGTCATGCAACTTGATCGGAGTATGCTCTAGCGTCCGCACATCACGCTGGGCGTCCCGATTCGGTACGACCGAGGCGCCGTCGTGCCAAGCCTGCGCCGCCGGGCATCAAAGGTCGCGGGTGCCGATGCCGATGTCGCGCCTTGAGGTGCGGATGGTGACCGAGAAGCCCGCGACCACGTCGATGAAGGCGATCACCATCAGGATGGCGAAGACCGAATGGGCCGCCACCGGCACAGTGAGAAACTCGACGAGGTAGACCACGAAGACCAGCATGGAGAGGAAATGGTCGCCGAGGGTGGCGGCGCCGATCCGTGTCGCCTTGATCACCTCGCCGAAGAGGAGCGCGATGGCGAGAATCACCAGGACGTCGCCGGAGGTCAGGGTGAAGCGGGCGCCGGACAGCATCTCCACGGTGAGGAGCGGCATCAGCCACGGGTCGCCCGCGTCGAGGCCGATCAGCCGGAAGGCGAAGATGTTATAGACGATCAGCGGCACGAGGGTGAGCGGCAGCGTTCCGATCATCGTGGCAAGTCCCGGTTGAGCATGGGGCCGTCCGAGCCGGTCGCCCGAACCGGTGGCCTGTGCGGATGGTCGCCCGCGTGGACGGTCGCCGCGGACGGTCTTCCGAAGCGGTCGTCCCGAACCATAGTGGAGTTTCGAACCGACAGGATGGCGAAACCGGGGCCGGTTTGCCATCGGTGCCCCTGGCCGATCTCCGAACACGAAAAAGCCGGCGCGAACGCCGGCTCGTTTCGACTGCACGATCCCGCTGTCGCCATTCGGCCTCTAACAGCCGCGCCGCGGTATCGGAGCTCTTCTGGATGACCGACCGCGCCTTCGGTTCGGCCCCGTGCGGGGCCGCCGGACAGGTGCGCCGATATTCCGAAGACGGTCAGACCGTCTCCTTGGGCTCCAGGATCTGCCGGCCGCGATACATGCCGGACTTCAGGTCCACGTGGTGCGGGCGGCGCAGCTCGCCCGAGGTCTTGTCTTCCACATAGGCCGGGCGCTTGAGGGCGTCCGCCGAGCGGCGCATGCCGCGCTTCGACGGTGACGTCTTTCGCTTCGGGACTGCCATGTCTCAACTCCATCGTCGTCCGGTCACCGGCAAGGCGCACGGCTTCGCCGCGGCGCCGGAGACGCTCAATCTTCCAAAGATCGCGCCTTATACAGACATCCCAGGCCGTTGGCCAGTGGCCTCGCGGCGATTTCGCTTGCCCGATGGCCCGCCGCGCTCACCTGTCGAACAGGCAGTCCGTATAGGCGCCTGCCTGGGTCGCCCGGCGCTCCACCAGCCGGGCGATCCGGCTCTGGCGCTGGGTCGGCTTGGCGGGATTGCGGGCGATCGGGTTGGGCAGGGCGGCCGTCATCAGGGCCGCCTCCCGGCGCGAAAGGGCTTTGGCGCTCTTGCCGAAATAGGCCTGGGCGGCGGCTTCGGCGCCATAGAGGTTCGGCCCCCATTCGGCGATGTTGAGGTAGATCTCCATGGTGCGCCGCTTGGACCAGACGAGGTCCGCGTAGAGCGCCAGCGGCAGTTCCAGGCCCTTCCGCACATAGCTTCGGGAATTCCAGAGGTAGAGGTTCTTCACCGTCTGCATGGTCACCGTGCTGGCGCCGCGCGCCGGCCCGTCCTCGCTCGCCGCCTCCAGGACGGCGCCAAGCGCGTCCCAGTCGACGCCCCCATGGGTGCAGAACCGTCCGTCCTCGCTCATCACCACGGAGCGCACTAGGTGGGGCGAGATGCTGTCCAAGGGCGCCCAGGTCCGGGTGTAGCCCGACAAGGTCACCAGGTCGTAGAGCATCAGCGTGGAGACCGGCCTCACCAGGGCATGCACCGGCACCAGCAGCAGCGGCAGCGCGACGATCGCCGCCATCACCAGGGCGATCCGCCCGAGGATCCGCCGACGCCGGGTGCGGCGCCGGGCCGCGGGCGGCGGTGTCTCGGCTTCGGATGGGGCGTCCGCCTCCTCGATGCTCCTGGCCATGGTCTCGCCTGTCCCACGCACACCCGATCGTCCACCGCGACCGGTCCCCGCTTGAGGGGGAAATCGCCCGTCCCGCTCGCCCCGCCGATCAACCCGCAACGGGCCCTCCGGGTCAACCCATTCCGGCCCATCCATCGACCGCCAGCCTCTCGTCGGCCGCCCTGCTCAATAATGAGGCAAGTCTCGCTCAACATTTGGCGTGGCACGAAAAGAGGCAACATGAGACCTTGATGACAAGAGTTGCTCTCGGGTCCTTCCCTCACAGATCGGCTAGGCGACCCACGGGCGGCGCTTCTCTTGACCTTTCCTCCCAAACTCAGGCCGGATTTTCCGGCCTGTTTTTTTTGGCCGCACGGCGCGCTCCCATGACGCGCCTCTGTCGTCTGTCGACGCGGGGGCCGAGGGCGACGCGCGGTCCTCCGGCGATCCACGCGATCACGGCGACCGACGGCCCTTCATGGCGCGCCATCCGGGCTACAAGCCACAACATGGCCGCTCCTTCCGCGCGACAACGGCGCGACAACGGCGCTCCATCGGCACTCCATTGGCGCTACGTCCCGGCTACATCGGCTCCATCTTGCGCCCCCTTCCGGCGTACATCCTTTGCCGCCGAAACGGCTTGGCGTCCCGCGCCGCATCCGCACGACCACCGTCCGTCCCATTCCGTATTCAGTCCGTATTCGGCCCCATGGATGGACGTGTCGCATAGCCAAGCGCTTCGGTTCGTGGTTGGTTGATCCTTCCCGCAGCGTGCCGACGTCAACGAGAGCCCGCGCGGGGAGGGGAGGGACGAGCCCGGGGGAAGGCTGGCTGCGCGCTGCAAGTCTTTGAAAGGCTTGAGGTTGCGGACTGGTGTCCTGTCTTTTCGGACTGTCCTTCGTGAAAGGAAGCCGCCTGGCGAAAGCCGGGTCACGATGGACCATTCGGCCGCCGTCATGCCGCCGGAGGAGGGCCTGCCGCCGTGAGTACCGCAACCACCGAACGGTTCAATCGCCGAACCGATCCGGAGATCCCCGGCCTCGACCGGATCGACCGGAAAATCTTGTCCGCCCTCCAGTTGGACGGGCGAATCACCAACCTGGAACTCGCCGACAAGGTCGGCCTGTCCCCCACCGCGACCGCCGAACGGGTCAAGCGGCTGACCCGCGACGGTTACATCCAAGGCTATACCGCCCGTCTCGATCCAGTAAAACTGCAGCGCGGACTGCTGGTCTTCGTCGAGATCAAGCTCGATCGCATGAATCCGGAGGTCTTCTCCCAGTTCAACGCGGCCGTCAGCCGGGCGCCTGAGGTCCTGGAGTGTCATCTGATCGCTGGCGGCTTCGATTATCTGGTGAAGGCGCGTGTCAGAGACATGGAGGCCTATCGGGCTTTTCTGTCCGATGTCCTGATGGCGCTACCGGGCGTGCGCGAAACCCACACCTATCCGGTGATGGAAGAGGTCAAGCATTCCACGGCGCTGCCGCTTTGAACGGCCGCCCGGGCGCGCCGCGAAGCCGCCCGGAAAGCGACCAGTAAGGCGTTCCATCGATTCGCTTTTTCCCGCTCCGGCCGCCGGTTTCCCTGCCGGATCAGAGCCGACCGGCCCGCACCGACAAAAGCCGATGGACCACCGCCCGCAGCCGGGCGATCCAGCCGGCCCTGGCCGGCTGGACGGAGGAGCGGATTGCCGCCGAAAGGGCGCGCGCCTCAGGACCCTGACGGCGCCGACGCGCTTCTCCCATCAGACGGCGCCGGTGGCGAAGGCGAGGCCGGCGGCCGAGAGGGCGACCCCGCCCACACGCCAGACCATCGTCTTTTCAAGCACTTGCCGCCCCGCCAGGACGCCGGCCGTATGCAGTCCGGCGGTCGTCAGAAGGAAGCCGGCGGCGTAGGCGAGGCCCGAGCCGCTCTCCGGCACCTCGGTGCCGTGGGCGAACCCATGCAGGAAGCCGAACAGGCCGGCGAGCGCCACAAGGCGCGCGCCCGCCGTCCCGACGCCCGAGACGGACACCGCCAGAAGCACACCGAGAATCACCAGCGATCCGGCAATGCCCTGTTCGGCAAACGGAATCGCCACGCCGCCCATGGCCAGCAGCGCGCCGAGACCCATGCCGCCGAGAAAACCGGCCGGCACGCGCAGCTGGAAGGCGCCGCCGGCGCGGGCCGACACCAGGCCGATCGCCACCATGGCGAGCAGGTGGTCGACGCCGAGAATCGGATGGGAAAGCCCGGCTTCAAAGCCGTGCACATGGTCGCCGCCGGTGTGGGCGAGCGCGACCGTCGGCACGACGGCAAGAAGGGCGGCAAGGGTGGGCGAGGCGAGACGATTCATGTGCAGTTCCTTGGTGTTACGTCGTCCGGACGGCGGCGGTGGGCGATCCGCGCGGGATCGAATCCGACCGGGTCCGGCTGCCCATCGGCTCCTTCCGGGGGAGATCCGCGGGCGATTTCGGGATGCAAGACTCCTGCCGGATCAGGGTGTCGGCGGATCGAACGCGACCATGGCCGCGTCCGTGCGGTCGGCGAGCCGGCGGGCGGCCGAAAAGTCGAGGCGGACCACCTGGCGACCGTCGTGGTAGGCGAACTGGAGGGTCCGCCGCCGCGACGTCAGCTTGGCCGGCAGCGGATCGTAGCGAACCCCCTCGCCGCCAAGGAGCGGCATGACGGCGCCCACATCCATCGTGTCGGCGGTCTCCACCCGGAGGAGATGGTGCCGCCGGCCGTCGCCGTCCTCGCCGACGAAGGGCACTCCGGCGAGCCGCAGGAAGCTCACCGGGTCCGGCGCCCGGCCGAATCCCTCCAGGAAGGCGGCCTCGACCAGGTCGAGGTCGAGGGTCCGCGGGTCGGCCGCCGGGGCCGGCTCGTGCGGCAAGTGCGGCGTCTGCCATTGCACCGCCCGGCCGCCGGGCGCGTTGTGGCCGACGGAACCGGGCACCGGATGGGCCGGCTGAGCCCCATGGCCGGCATGGCCGCCGGCGTGGGGGTGATGGTGATGATCGTGGTCGTGGCCGCGGTGCATGGTCAGAAACTCACCGGCTTGTCGATGATCGCCTTGTGCTTGCCCATGGTGCCATGGGCCACCATGGAGCCGAGCGCCTCCACCACCACGCGCACGCCGAAAAGCGCCGTAATGTCAGAGGTATCGTAAGGCGGCGAGACCTCCACCACTTCAAGGCCGCAGATGCCCGGCGCGGTGACGAGCCCGAGGAGCTTCAGTGCCTCGCGCGGCAGGAAACCGCCCGGCTCCGGCCAGCCGGTGCCCGGGACGAAGCCGCAGTCGACCGAGTCCACGTCGAAGGAGATGTAGACCGCGTCGGCATCCTTCCAGGCAAGTTCCAGGGCGATTTCGGCCGTCTTTTCAAGGCCGATCTTCTCGATATCGTCGATGGTCAGCACGTTGGTGTTGCGCTTCCTCGCCTCCGCCACGCCATAGCGCGGCACCTGCCAGCCGCCGATGCCGAGCTGGACCAGGTTGGTGGCCGACACGTTCGGCAGGTTGGTCGCCCAGTACCAGGGCGTCGTGTGCATCCGCTCGTCGAGATCCTTCTCCTGGATGTCGATGTGGCGGTCGAAGTGGATGATGCCGATCCGCTTGGACGTGACGTCGGCGATGCCGCGTACGCACGGGAAGCCGATCGAATGGTCGCCCCCGAGCATGATCGGCAGGGCGCCGGAGGACGCCACATGGCTGACGCCGCGGGTGATCTGGTCGAAGGATTTCTCCAGGTTCGCCGGGATTGTGAACACGTCGCCGGCGTCGCAGAGCGTCATCTGCTCGCGCAGATCGACACCGAGTTCGTAGTTGTAGGGCGTGTAGAGCGCCGAGATGCGGCGGATGCCCTGCGGCCCGAAGCGGGTGCCCGGCCGGTAGGTGGTGCCCGAGTCGAACGGAATGCCGACCACGGCGGCGTCATACTTGCCGACGTCCCGCACGTTCTCCACGTAGGGCGCCTTCAGAAAGGTGTTGATGCCGGCAAAATGCGGCAACTCCCCGCGGGCGAAGGTCGGGATCGACTTGTCGGTGAGGATGTCGGCGCCGGGCAGGCCCATCTCCAGGGCCCACTTCTGCTCCGCCCGCCAGCCGTCCTCCGGCAGCGCGCCCTCCTTCTCGATGGCCTTCCAGCCCTGCATCTCCTTGATGGCGAAGTTCGGATGGTGCCGGCGGCTCGGCGCCGGCCTTGCGGCCGGTCCGGCGCGGCGGTGGGCGCGGGTGGGGGCGGGGCGGGACATCAGGCACTCCTCTGAAGCACGGGACCGGGGATGACCCCCGCGTCCGTCGGGGCGGCCGGCCGGGTCTTGCGGTCGAGCGGCAGGTCGTAGGTGATGGTGGCGCCATAGGCGCCGGGAAACTGCGGATCGCGGCGCACCTTGTCGAAGACGAGCACGCGGGTGCCGAGCTTGAAGGCCTCGCCGATGTCGTGGGTGACCATCAGCACGGTCATGCGGTGCTCCGCCCAGATCTCTAGGAGAAGCGCGTGCATCTCCACCCGGATGCCCGGGTCGAGGGCGCCGAACGGCTCGTCGAGGAGGAGGATCTTCGGCCGGCCGAGCAAGGTCTGGGCGATGGCGAGCCGCTGCTGCATGCCGCCGGAGAGCGATGCCGGGTAGAGGTCGGCGGCGTGGCGAAGTCCCACCCGTTCCAGGAGCGCGTCGGCCTCGTCGCGGGCCGTCCGGCGCTTCGGGCCGAACACCCGGGCAAGCGGACCGCCGTGCTTCAGGTCCGCCACCAGCACCAGGTTGTCGCGGACGGTGAGATGCGGGAAGACCGAATAGCGCTGGTAGACGATGCCCCGGTCCGTGGTCGGCTCCGGCGGCACCGGCCGGCCGTCCACGGTGAGCGTGCCGGCGGTCGCGGTCTCCTGGCCGAGCACGATCTTGAGGAAGGTGGACTTGCCGCAGCCCGACGCGCCGACGAGGGACAGGAACTCCCCCGGCGCCGCCGTGACGGACACCCGCTCCAGGACGCGAGTCTCGCCATAGCTCTTGGCGAGATCCTTGACGACGAGCCGGCTCATGGGGCCTCCCGCGGGTGGGCCCAGGGGAAGGCGGCGGCGGACAGGCGGGCCAGGAGCCAGTCGGTGCCGACGGCAAGGACGGTGATCCAGACCACGTAAGGCAGGATCACGTCCATGGAGAGATAGCGGCGGACGAGGAAGATGCGGTAGCCGAGCCCCTCGGTGGAGGCGATCGCCTCGGCGGCGATCAGGAAGAGCCAGGCCGGTCCGAGCGCGAGGCGCACCGCCACGATCAGCCGGGGCATCACCTGCGGCAGCACCAGACGGAGGATCATGGTCCAGGTGTTGCCGCCGAGGGTCTGCGCCTTCACCACCAATTCGGCCGGGATCTCGGCCACCCGCTGGGCCACGTCGCGGATCATCACCGGCCCGACCCCGAGCGCGATGAGGGCGATCTTGGCGGTCTCGCCGAGGCCGAGGGCGATGAAGAGGACGGGCAGCACGGCAAGCGGCGGCACCACCGAGACGACCGCCACGAAGGCCCCGAGAGTGGCCTTCACCCGCGGGATGAAGCCGAGCGCGATCCCGAGCGTGAGAGCCACGGTCGCCGCGATGCCGACGCCGCTGAAGAGGCGGACGAGGCTCGCGGTCGTGTCGGCCCAGAGGATCAGCGTCCCCGACCGCCGGTCCGGCACCACCGCCAGGGTGTGGAAGGCGGCGCCCATCTGGCCGAGCGAGGGCAGCAGCTTGTCGTCCGGATTGACGGCGAGCCGGTCCATGGAGGCCATCACGTAGAGGGTGCCGACCACGAGGAAGGGCAGCGTCGCAAGCGCGAGCGCGGAGCCTTTCGACGGGCGGGCGTTGACGAGCCGCATCGGCGCGTGTGCGGCAGACGGAGAGGGGAGGGCGGAAGGCCGTGGCCGCCGGGGGCCGGACGGCTCTTCAGCCGCCCGGCGAGCGACCGGCTCAGAGGCCGCCGGCGGCGGCCATGTCGGTGTAGGTCGGGTCGAAGCGGAGCTTCACGTTGCCGGCCGACCCCAGGATGGAGCCGTCTGCAAAGGCGATGCCGACCGCGTCCACGTTTTCGGCATTGGTGCCGAGGATGCCGTGGTCGAACAGGAAGGTGCGCACCACGTCCATGGTCTTCGGCAGGTCGGCGCTCTTGATGAAGGCCGAGGCCTCCGCCGGGGTGGCGAACAGCTTGGTGGAGGCGAGCTGGGCGTCGAAGCCGGCGACGTCGGTGCCGGACGCCTCGGCCATGGCCTCCTTGGCGGCCTTGCCTTCCGGCGTGTCGGAGAGCATCAGCCCCAGCACCTCGTACCAGGCGCCCACCAGCGCCTTGCCGAAGGCCGGGTTGTCGGCGAGCGTCTCGGTGTTGACCACCATCAGGTCTATGATCTCGCCCGGAATCTGGCTGCTGTCGAACACCGTGGCGGCGCTTGGCATGGCGAGGATCTCTGCCACCAGCGGGTTCCAGGTCACCACCGCCGTCACGTCCGCGGTGCCGAAGGCCGCCACCATGTCGGCGTCCGAGGTGTTGACGACGGTGATGTCGCGCTCGCTGAGCCCCACCGTGTCGAGGCCGCGGGCGAGCAGGTAGTGGGAGACGGAGAGCTCCACGAGGTTCACCGACTGGCCCTTGATGTCGGCAAGGCCGGTCTTGTCCTTCAGGATCACCGCATCGTTGCCATTGGAGAAGTCGCCGACGATGAGGGCTGTGGTGTCGACGCCGCCGCCGGCCGGAATGGACAGCGCGTCCATGTTGGTCATGGTGCAGCCGTCGAAACTGCCGGCGGTGTACTGGTTGATGCTCTCCACATAGTCGTTGATGCGCGTGATCTCGACGGTGATGCCGTACTTGTCCGCCCACTTCTTCATGATGCCGCTGTCGGCGAGATAGCCCCAGGGCATCCAGCCCACATAGATGGACCAGCAGACCTTGAAGTCGGTCTTCGGCGCGGCCAAGGCGGGGGCCGGCGCGGCGGCGGTCAGGGCGACGCCCAGCGCGGCGGCGGTCAGGAAGGAAGTCACGGTCCGGATCATGCTCTGCCCTCGTCTCGGGTCGGCGGGATCGCCGGTGGTTCAAGATCAAGGGTTCGCGCGGGCGCACCAACGGGAGGTCAGGTTTGCGCCGGCAAACCCTGGTGCAGTGACCTCCCGGGATTTTGTCCCGCCGTGTCTCCGTTGCCGACGGACCTTGCGGCCCGTCCGGAGTGCGTCTCTCGGACCAGCATGGCCAACGGCCACCGGAACCCTAGACGCTCTGCACGCCCGTCTCGATGCAAGCACGGGGCCAAGCGCGGGCTTGGCCGATTCGCCCGGTGTTTCGCGACCCCTTCGTCCGGACCTGCTGGCCGCCTGCCGCATTCCGCGCCAGTCTGCAGCCCGATGAGGCGCCAGATGCCGCGCCGACCGCCGAGACCCGCCTCCGCCGCCCGCGGCTCGCTTGACCTTCTGCCGCCGTTGAGGCACGGCTGCGACGCCGGAACGGAGGCGACCAGACCATGCAGGATCCCGGGTTCGAACAGCGGCTCGCCGCGGTGGCGGCCGCCGTGGAGGAGCGGCTGCAGGCGGTGCTCGCCGACGAGGCGCGTGCCGGCGAGATGCTCCGCCCGCCGCGCCTGACGGCCGCCATGCGGCACGCGGTGCTGGCCGGCGGCAAGCGTCTTCGGCCCTTCCTGGTGGTGGAGACCGCCCGTCTGTTCGGCACCGGAGCGGATGTGGATCCGCTCGGGGCGGCGGCGGCGCTCGAATGCGTTCACTGCTATTCGCTCGTCCACGACGATTTGCCGTCCATGGACGACGACGACCTGCGCCGCGGGCAGCCGACCGTCCACAAGGTCTACGACGAGGCGACGGCGATCCTCGCCGGCGACGCCCTCCTCACCCTCGCCTTCGATCTGATGGCCGACGACGCCGTCCACCCGGACCCCGCGGTGCGCCTGGCGCTCGTTCGGGCGCTCGCCCGCGCGGCAGGGCTCGGCGGCATGGTGGGCGGCCAGATGCTGGATCTGGCCGCGGAAGGCCGCTTCGACGGCGGTGCGCCCCTGGCGCTCGGGGCCGACGCGGTGCGCCGGCTGCAGGCCATGAAGACGGGCGCGCTGATCCGCTTTGCCTGCGAGGCCGGCGCGCGCCTCGCCGGGGTCGCGGACGACGAGCGGGCGCGGCTCGTCCGCTATGGCGAGATCCTCGGCCTTGCCTTCCAGCTTGCGGATGATCTCCTCGACGCGACCGGCGACGCCGCCACCGTCGGCAAGGCGACCGCCAAGGACGCCGCCGCCGGCAAGGGCACGCTCGTCTCGCTGATCGGCGTGGAGGCCGCGCGCGGCGCGCTGAAGGACCTGGTGGACGAGGCCGTCGGCCTCCTCGATCCCTATGGGCCGGCCGGCGAGACCTTGAAGGCGACGGCCGCCTTCGTGGCCGCCCGCCGGCGCTGAACCCTCAGCCGCGTTTTTCCACCGACACGGGGAAGAGCGCCTTCCCGGTTGTCTCAAAGGCGGTGATGTTGCCGACCGTGGTCTCGGCGATGGCGGTCAGCGCCTCGTCGGTGAGGAAGGCCTGGTGGCCGGTGATCAGCACGTTCGGGAAGGTGAGGAGCCGGGCGAACAGGTCGTCGCCGATGTAGCGGTTGGAAAGATCCTCGAAGAAGAAGTCGCCTTCCTCCTCGTAGACGTCGAGCGCCACGGCGCCGATGGCGCCGGATTTCAGGCCCTTCAGCACGGCGGCGGTGTGGATCACCGCGCCGCGGCTGGTGTTCACCAGCATCACCCCGCGCTTCATCCGGCCGATGGCCTCGGCGTTGATCAGGTGGTGCGTGTCCGGCGTGAGCGGGCAGTGCAGCGTGATGACATCGCTCTCCTGGCAGAGGGTGGGAAAATCGACGTACTCCACGCCCGCCGCCTCGCAGGCCGGGTTGAGATAGGCGTCGTGGGCGATCACCCGGCAGCCGAAGCCCTGGAGGATGCCGGCGACCAGCGCGCCGATCTTGCCGGTGCCGACCACGCCGGCCGTCTTGCCGTGGAGGTCGAAGCCGATCAGGCCGTCGAGGGCGAAATTGCCTTCGCGGACCCGGTTGTAGGCCCGATGGATCCGCCGGTTGAGGGTGAGCAACAGGGCGATGGTGTGCTCGGCGACCGCGTGCGGCGAATAGGCCGGCACGCGGGCGACGGTGAGGCCGAGCGCCTTGGCCGCGGAGAGGTCGACATTGTTGAAGCCGGCGCAGCGGAGTGCGATCAGGCTGACCCCGCTGTCGTTGAGGCGCGTCAGCACGGGCGCGTCCAGCCTGTCGTTGACGAAGACGCAGACGGCGGCGTGGCCCTTGGCGAGCACCGCGGTCTCCATCGAGAGATGTGGCTCCAGGAAGAGGAAGCTGTGGCGGCCTTCGGTATTGGCCGCCTCCAGGTAGCGCCGGTCGTAGGGCTTCGTGTTGAAGACGGCGACGTCCATGCGGGAGCTCCTGTCGATCGGGTGGCGAACCGCGGCGGCACGAGCCGGCCGCGTCGCTCCCGATGCGACTTTCGTACCACGATCCCGCCTTGCGACGATCCCGATCGACCGCGCGCCGGGACGCCCGGGGCCGGTCCGCCGTCAGGCGGCCGTCTCGGTCTCCGGCACGGCGGCCCCGGCGGCGGCGGCCCGGCCGTAGCGCTTCTCGATATAGTCGAGGACCAGGGCCTGGAAGTCCTCCGCGATGCGCGGGCCGCGCAGCGTCAACGCCTTGCGGCCGTCGATGAAGACCGGCGCGGCGGGCGCCTCGCCGGTGCCCGGCAGGGAGATGCCGATGTCGGCGTGCTTGGATTCGCCCGGCCCGTTCACCACGCAGCCCATCACGGCGACCTTCAGCGCCTCCACGCCCGGATAGGTCTCCCGCCAGACCGGCATGGCCTCGCGGATCTGGTCCTGGATGGTCTTGGCGAGCTCCTGGAACACGGTGGACGTCGTCCGCCCGCAGCCTGGGCAGGCGGCCACCACCGGCACGAAGGCGCGGAAGCCCATCACCTGCAGTAGTTCCTGCGCCACCTGCACTTCGCGGGTGCGGTCGCCGCCAGGCTCCGGCGTCAGCGACACCCGGATGGTGTCGCCGATGCCCTGCTGCAGCAGGATGCCCATGGCGGCCGACGAGGCGACGATGCCCTTGGTGCCCATGCCGGCCTCGGTCAGGCCGAGGTGGAGGGCGTGGTCGGAGCGCTTCGCCAGTTCGGTGTAGACGGCGATCAGGTCCTGCACCTGGCTGACCTTGGCGGAAAGAATGATCTTGTCGCGCGGAAGGCCGATCTCCTCGGCCCGCTCCGCCGACAGGATGGCGGACTGCACGATGGTCTCCCGCATCACGTCGGCGGCCGACATGGGGAAGCCCTTGGCCTGGTTCTCGTCCATCAGGTAGGTCAGCAGGTCCTGGTCGAGCGAGCCCCAGTTGACGCCGATGCGCACCGGCTTGTTCCAGCGGGCGGCGAGCTCGATGATGTCGGCGAACTGCTTGTCCTTCTTGTCCTTGAAGCCGACGTTGCCCGGGTTGATCCGGTACTTGGCGAGCGCCTCGGCGCAGGCCGGATGGTCGGCGAGGAGCTTGTGGCCGATGTAGTGGAAGTCGCCGATCAGCGGCACGTCGAGACCGAGGCGGAGCAGCCGCTCGTGGATCTTCGGCACCGCCGCGGCGCTCTCGTCCCGGTCGACGGTGATGCGGACGAGCTCCGAGCCGGCACGCGCGAGGGCGGCGACCTGCGCCACGGTGCCGTCCACGTCGGCGGTGTCCGTGTTGGTCATCGACTGGACGACGATCGGTGCCGGCCCGCCCACCAGGACGGAGCCCACCCGCACGCCGACGGAGGCGCGGCGCGGCTGGGGCGCGGTGAAGTCGGTCATTCGTCGTCTCCGAGGGTCAGGGCAGGTTCCGGGCGCCGCGTCGCGCCCTCGAGCTGGCAGCGCGCGCAGAGGCCGCGCATTTCAAGGACGGCCGACGTCGCCTGGAAGCCGGAGGCGGCGGCCATGCGATCGAGCACGGGCGCGAGCCCGGCGTCCTCCGCCTCCACGGCGACGCCGCAGCTTTCGCAAAGGAGGAAGACCACGGCCGCCTCGGCGCTCGCCTCGCCGTGGTCGTGGCTGCAGGCCAGGAAGGCGTTGCGGCTCTCGATCCGGTGCACGAAGCGGTTGGCGACGAGGAAGTCGAGCGCCCGGTAGACCGAGATCGGGCTCGGCCGCCGGCTGCGGTCGGCGATGTGGTCGATGATCTCGTAGGCCGACATGGGCACGTGGCGGGCGAGCAGCACGTCGAGCACCTGACGCCGCTGGGCGGTCATGCGCAGGCCGAGCGTCTCGCAGCGCCGTTCCACCCGGTCGAGGGCGTCGTGGCGGCAGACCTGGTGGTCGTGATCGTCGTGACCGTGCAAGAGCGGGCGCCTTCCGCGGGGTGTCCGGTGTCCCTCTCATATAGCCATCCCTCCGGCGCGGTGGAAGTCCGCCGATGCCCAAGCCGGTCGCGGTGCCGGCCGAAGAGCACCGACCCGCTTCACCGGCGCCGGTCCGATCACCGGAAGGGGAAGCGCTGGGGCTGGCCTTCCGTGTGCAGTGCGTCATAGTGTTCGCGCACCTGCGGCAACGGTTCGGACGGAGGATGGCCATGTTTGACGGCAAGGCGGCGATCGTGACGGGATCCACCTCCGGCATCGGGCTCTCGATCGCCACGGCCTTCGCCCGCCAGGGCGCCGACGTGATCCTCAACGGTTTCGGCGACCCGGACGCGATCGAGCGGACGCGCGCGGATCTGGCGGCCGAGACCGGCGTCACCGTGCTCCATTCGGCGGCCGACATGTCGAAGCCGGCGGAGATCGCCGCCCTGATCGGCCTTGCCGAAAGCGCCTTCGGCCGGCTCGACATCCTCGTCAACAACGCCGGCATCCAGCATGTCGCCCCGGTGGAAGAGTTTCCGGCGGAGAAGTGGGACTTGGTGATCGCCATCAACCTCACCGCCGCCTTCCACACCATCCGGGCGGCGATCCCGCTGATGAAGCGGCAGGGCTGGGGCCGCATCATCAACACCGCGTCCGCCCACGCGCTGGTGGCCTCGCCCTACAAGTCGGCCTATGTGGCGGCCAAGCACGGCATCGCGGGGCTGACCAAGACCGTCGCCCTCGAAGTCGCCCGCGACGGCATCACGGTCAACGCCATCGCGCCCGGCTATGTCTGGACGCCGCTCGTGGAAAAGCAAATCCCCGACACCATGAAGGCGCGCGGCATGACCGAGACGGAGGTGAAGGAGCAGGTCCTCCTCGCCGCCCAGCCCACCAAGGCCTTCGTGACGGTGGACGAGATCGCCGGGCTCGCCGTCTATCTCGCCTCCGACGCGGCACGCTCCATCACCGGCACCATCCTGCCGGTCGACGGCGGGTGGACCGCCCAATGACCGGCGCGTCCGCCGGCGCGTCCGTCCGGCACCGCCGGGGAGGGCGTTCGTGACGCCCGCCGGCCGCAAGACCGTCAACCTCGCGCTCCAGGGCGGCGGCGCCCACGGGGCGTTCACCTGGGGCGTGCTCGACGCGCTCCTGGAAGACGACCGGATCGGCTTCGAGGCGATCTCCGGGGCAAGCGCCGGGGCCATGAACGCGGTGGTGATGGCGGCCGGCTACGCCACCGGCGGGCGGCCGGGCGCGCGCCTCGCCCTCGACCGATTCTGGCGCGGCATCAGCCTGGAGGGGCGCGTGGCGGGGCCGCGGACGACGCTCCTGGAAACCTGGTTCGGCGCCTGGCCGATGCCCTTCAAGGTGCCGAAGCTGCCCTTCTTCGACCTCTTCGCCCGGATGGCGAGCCCCTACGACTTCAACCCGCTCAACATCAACCCGCTTCAGGACCTGATCGGCGAGCAGGTGGACTTCGCGGCGCTCCGCGCCTGCCCGGACCTGAAGCTCTATCTCTCGGCCACCAACGTGCGGACGGGCAAGATCCGCGTCTTCTCCAACGCCGAGCTGACGCCTGCCGCCGTGATGGCCTCCGCCTGCCTGCCCATGCTGTTCCACGCGGTGGAGATCGACGGGGAGCACTATTGGGACGGCGGCTACATGGGCAACCCGCCGCTCTTCCCCTTCTTCGGCGAGACCCGGTCGGGCGACATCCTGCTCGTCCAGATCAACCCGATCGAGCGGCCGGACCTGCCGCGCTCCGCCGAGGAGATCGTGGAGCGGGTGAACGAGATCACCTTCAACGGCTCGCTCCTGCGCGAACTGCGCGCCATCGACTTCGTCAACCGGATGAACGAGGAAGGCCGCCTCGACACCAGCCGCTACCAGACCAACCGGGTGCACCGGATCGACGGGGCGGACGCGCTCGCGGCCTATTCGGCGTCCACCCGGCTCGACACGTCCTTCGCCTTCTTCGAGGACCTGAAGGAGATCGGCCGGGCCGCCGCCCTCGACTTCCTCGAACGGCATTTCGACGCCATCGGCGCGCGGAGCACGCTCGACCTGCGCGACGCCTTCTCCTGAGCCCCTTCCCCTCACCGTTCCAAGCGCGAGACCACCGGACCATGGCGGACGACAAGCGAGTGATCCTCATCACGGGCGCCTCGTCGGGCATCGGCTTTGCCGCCGCCCGCGACATGGCGGCGCGCGGCTGGCGGGTGTTCGCCACGGTGCGCACCGACGCGGACGCGGAGCGGGTCGGCGCCCTTCCCGGCGTCACCGTGCTCCGGCTCGACTACACCCGCCCCGCCGAGATCGCCGCCGCCGCCGAGGCGGTGCTTTCCGCCACCGGTGGGCGGATCGACGCGCTCTTCAACAACGGCGCCTACGGCCAGCCGGGCGCCGTGGAGGACCTGACGACCGATGTGCTCCGCGCCCAGTTCGAGGCGAACGTGTTCGGCTGGCACGACCTCACTTGCCGGCTGATCCCGGCCATGCGGGCGCGGGGTGGCGGGCGCATCGTGCAATGCTCGTCTATCCTCGGCTTCATCGCCATGAAATACCGGGGCGCCTACATCGCCTCCAAGCACGCGCTGGAAGGGCTGACCGACACCCTGCGGATGGAGCTGAAGGGCACCGGCATCGCGGTGGTGTCGATCCAGCCGGGGCCGATCGCCACCAACTTCGTCGCCGCCTCCATGCGCCGCTTCCACGAGACCATCGACATCGCCGGGTCGGCCCACAAGGCCGTCTACGAGCGCCGGCTCGCCCGGATGGCGCGGGGTGGGGCGACCCGCTTCAAGCTGCCGCCGGAGGCCGTTGTGGCCTGCCTGATCGAGGCCTGCGAGAGCCCGCGCCCGCGCCCGGTCTACCGGGTGACGCAGCCGACGAAGACGCTGGCGGTGCTGAAGCGGGTGCTGCCGACGCGCGCCTGGCACCGCTTCCTGGAGAAGGCGTCGGACGCGGAGGAATGAGGCCGAAAGGCGTTGCCTGACCGGCACACGTGTCTGTGACAAAGCGGACTTCGGGCGAATCACACGCTTCACAGGCCTGACACAGACGCTATACATTATCGCGGGCGCTCCTGGAGGTTCCTTTCAGGATTCGGTCGAGGAGAGCGTGAGGTGACGATTGCCGTCTCGCCGGACGCGCATCCGGCGCTGGTACTCAACGCGGACTACCGTCCGCTGAGCTACTATCCCCTGTCGCTGTGGTCGTGGCAGGACGCGATCAAGGCTGTCTTTCTGGATCGGGTCAACATCGTCTCCGAATACGACCTCGTGGTCCGAAGTCCGAGCTTCGAGTTCAGACTTCCCTCCGTCGTTTCGCTGAAGACCTTCGTCAAGCCGTCCCGTCACCCCGCCTTCACCCGGTTCAACGTCTTCCTCCGCGACCGTTTCAGCTGCCAGTACTGCGGATCCCGGGAAGACCTGACGTTCGACCACCTGGTGCCGCGCTCCAAAGGCGGCCAGACCACCTGGGAGAACGTCGTCACCGCCTGCTCGCCCTGCAATCTGAGGAAAGCCAACAAGACGGTCGGCGAGGCCGGGATGATGCTCCACATGCATCCCTTCGCCCCGTCCGTGCAGGACCTCCACAACAACGGCCGGCTCTTCCCGCCGAACTTCCTGCACGACAGCTGGCTGGACTTCCTCTACTGGGACACCGAGCTGGACCCCTGAGCGCGGAAAGCCGGACCGGGAAGGCCGGGCGCGGCCGGTCGACCTGCCGCCTCGATCGACCACCATCGCGCCCCGGCCGCCATCACGCTCCGGCTGCAAGCCCGATCTGCGGCAGCTTGCCGTTCTGGCGCAGACGCCGTTCGGGCGGCGCGACCAGCATCCAACGCAAGCCGATCTCCTCCGCCGCCATCGGGCGGGCGAAATAGAAGCCCTGCAGTTCGTGACAGCCGGCTTCCGCCAGCAGCCGCGCCTCGGCGGCGCACTCGATGCCTTCCGCCGCCACGCGGATGCCGAGGGCGTCTGCCACCGCGATCGTGGCGTGGACGAGCTTCTGGATCGCCAGGTCGTCGCAGGTGCCGGCCACCAGCGACCGGTCGATCTTCACCTTGTCGAAGGCGAAGCGGCGGAGGTAGCCGATCGACGAGAAGCCGGTGCCGAAATCGTCGAGCGCCACGGTGACGCCGAGCTGGCGGACGGCCGCCAGCATGTGCTGCGCGCGGTCCGGATTGGCGACCAGGAAGGTCTCGGTGATCTCGATCTCCAGCTGGCTCGCCGGCAGGCCGGTCTCGGTCAGCACATCGCGCACCACCGTGTCGAAGTTGGGGTTGCGGAACTGGGCCGGCGACACGTTGACCGAGACGCGAAGGCCGGACCAGGCGAGCGCGTCCTCGCAGGCCTTGCGCAGCACCCACCGGCCGAGGTCGTCGATGAGGCCGGTCTCCTCCGCGATCGGGATGAAGTCGGCCGGCGACACGGGCTCCCCGCCCGGCGGGGTCCAGCGAAGCAGGGCCTCCACGCCGACGAGCGTCCGGGTGCGGGCATCGACCAGCGGCTGGTAGACCACCGAGAGGTCTCCCGCGGCGAGCGCGGCTCTGAGCGCGGAGGCGATGGCGGTCCGTTCCGCCCGGCGCTGGTCCAGATCGGCGCGGTAGACGACCGCGCGCCGCTTTCCGCCCTCCTTGGCGGCGTACATGGCCACGTCGGCGCGCCGAACCAGCTCCACGGCCGACGACTCGCCGACCTGCGAGGTCGCGATGCCGATCGATGTGCCCACGGGCACCACGCGCCCCTCGATGTCGAACGGCTCTTCCAGGGCGTGCAGCATGCGGTCCGAGACGAGCCGGCCGCGCAGGGTCGACTCCGGTCCGGTGATGACCACGGCGAACTCGTCGCCGCCGAGCCGCACCAGGAGACCCGAGGCCGACACCGCCTTGCGGAAGGCGTCGCTGACGGCGCGCAGCAGCTTGTCGCCGGTCTCGTGGCCGTAGGTGTCGTTGGTCTCCTTGAAGCCATCGAGGTCGAGGAAGATGACCGTGACCTCCGGGCCGTCCGCGCTGGCGAAGGACCGGTCGAGGGCCGCCTGGAAGGCCGCCCGGTTCGGCAGCGCGGTCAGCGGGTCGTGCAGCGATGCGAAGAGGGCGTTCTGCTCGCCCCGGTAGGTGGACTGCATGTTGCGCCAGGACACCCCGATCAGGAAGGTCATGACGATCCCGAGGAGGGCCAGCACGCCGAGGGCCGGCGGCAGGGCGTTGGCGTAGGCCTGGTTGCCGGGCGCCCGGGCGCTCCAGGTGAGCGCGGCGACCGGTTTGCCGAGCGGGTTGTTGATCGGCAGGACCTGGCCCTGGCCGGACAGGCTCGGGGTCATGTGAAGGTCGGGCAGGGCAAAGTCGCGGCCGAGCTTGGTGATCATCGCCGGACCGATCGTGGTCGCCAGAACCAGGATGCGGATCTCGCCGGACGGCGGTTCGATGTCCTCCGAATAGGGCAGCACAGGCCCGGCGGCGACCGCCAGGGCGCCCCATGTGGAGCCGATGAAGCTCACGCGGGCGCCTTTGCTGGCGGTTGCCGGATCCATGTGGTCGATCATCAACTGCAGGCCGGGGCCAATATAATCCTCGACCCCGCCCTTGAGCGGCTGGCCGTTGCGGAAGGCCGCCAACGTGCGGTGATGCTCGTCGATCAGGAACGCCGTGTCGAAGAGATTGGCCGCCTCGGTGGCGTCCCGCATGTTCTCCTGCACGAAGGCCGTATTGGGCGTGCCGTAGAGGTTGCGGACGGCGTCGTCCCAGAGCGCGTACTCGTCATGGCCGACGCGAATGCGCTCGAGCGCGCTCGCCATCGCGGTTTTCGCCGCGCGCACCGCGTGCTGCGCCTCCAGGGTGTTGACCTCGTCGGCCATGCGGCCAAGGCCGATGAACACCACCGACGTGGTGGCGGCGATCGTCAACAGGCCCGGCACGGCCACGCCGAGGATGAACTCGATGATCCGACGGTTCTTGGATTTGGCCCGCGCCATCTTTGGATTGCCCCCTTAGGGCACGCTAAGCGCGTCGTGTTAAAAAACGAAAAATATGCATCTGTCAGAGGGCTTTGGACCGCGAAAGGCCGCTCCTTGAGGCCGTGTCGTCACAACCTTGGATCGTCGTCGGTTGCGGCGCTGCTGCGGCGCGGATCTTGTGGCGGCGGTGGCGGGCCGCTATGGGATGGGCGCCGTCGGGTGGTCCGAACCCGGCAAGGAGGTTCCGCGCCTGATGTCCGCGTCCCGCCGCCGCGCCACCCTGATCGGCCTCTCGGCGGTCGTCATGTGGTCCATGCTCGGCCTCTTCACCGCCGGATCCGGAGAGGTGCCGCCCTTCCTCCTCAACGGGCTCTGCTTCGGCCTTTCCGGCGCCGCGGCGCTCGCCTATCTGAAGCTCTCAGGCCGGGGCTGGTCGGCGCTCCGCCAGCCGCTGCCGGTCTGGATCGTCGGCACCGGCGGCCTGTTCGGCTTCCACGCGCTCTACTTCACGGCGCTCCGTCATGCGCCGCCGGTGGAGGCCAATCTCATCAACTATCTCTGGCCGCTCCTGATCGTGCTCTTCTCCGGCCTGCTGCCGGGCGAGCGGCTGAGAGCCCATCATGTCGCCGGCGTCCTGCTCGGCTTCGTCGGGGCCGCTCTCCTGATCGCACGGGGCGGCTTCTCGCTCTCGGCGGACCACACGATCGGCTATGCGGCGGCCATCGCATCGGCGCTGACCTGGTCCAGCTACTCGGTGGTGTCGCGCCGCATGGCCGCGGTGCCGACCGAGGCGGTGGCGGGTTTCTGCGTGGCGACCGCCGTCCTCTCCTTCGCCGCGCACGCCCTCTTCGAGACGACGGTGCTGCCGGCTTCGGCCGGCGAGTGGACCATGGTGGCCCTTCTCGCCGTCCTGCCGGTGGGGGCCGCCTTCTTCGTCTGGGACTACGGGGTGAAGCGCGGCGACATCCAGGTGCTGGGGGCGGCCGCCTACGCGGCGCCGGTGCTCTCCACGCTGACCCTGGTGGCGGCGGGCTATGGCCGGCTCGACCTCTCGGTCGGCTTTGCCTGCCTTCTGGTCACGGGCGGCGCGCTGATCGCCGCCAAGGACCTCTTCGTCGCGCGAAAGCCCGCGGCGGCGGCCTGAGCCGGCGCGTTCGGGGGCCTCAGCCGCGCGGCGGGCGCGGCGTCGGCCGCCAGTCCGGCGGGGCGAGTTCGAAGCCCTCGAAGCGGAAGCCCGGCGCCACCGTGCAGCCGACGAGCGTCCAGGCGCCGAGGCTCTCCGCCGTCTGCCAGTGCCCCGCCGGCACCACCGCCTGGGGCTGCTGCCCGGCGCCAAGATCCGGCCCGAGGCGGACCGACCAGGCGTCGTGCCCGTCCGGCGAGACGGTGAGCGCCAGCGGCGCGCCCGCGTGCCAGTGCCAGACCTCCACCGCGTCCACCCGATGCCAGGCCGACACGTCGCCGACGTCGAGGAGGAAGTAGATCGCCGTGGACCGGGGCCGCCCGTCGCCGTCGACGGCCGCGTCGCGGAAGGTCTCCTTGTACCAGCCGCCCTCCGGATGGGGCTTCATGTCGAGCAGGCGGATGATCTCGCGGGCAGTGGTCATGGGGGCCTCGGGTTGGCGAGCGGCTCAGGCCGCGTCCTTGCGGCGGCGGAGATGGGCGAAGACGGCGGCCGGCGCTGCGCCCGCCATGCCGACGGCGGTGGCGAGCGCCGGGTCGTCGGCACGCAGGAAGGGGTTGGTGGCAAGCTCGTCCGCCATGGTGGTCGGCAGCGTCGGCCGGCCAGCCTCGCGCGCCGCGGCAATAGTCGTCGCGCGGGCCTGAAGCGCCGTGTTTCCGGGATCCATCGACACGGCGAAGCGGGCGTTGGAGAGCGTGTACTCGTGGCCGCAGTAGATGATGGTCTCCGGCGGCAGCACCGTCTTCAGCCGATCGAGCGAGCCCCACATGGCGTCGAGCGTGCCCTCGAACACCCGGCCGCAGCCGAGCGCGAACAGGGTGTCGCCGGTGAAGGCGAGGCCGATCGACGGCAGGTGGTAGCAGAGGTGGCCGAGCGTGTGCCCCGGCGTGCGGATCGCGTCGACCGTCCACGGCCCGATCTCCACCACGTCGCCGTCCTCAAGCGTGCGGTCGAGCCCGGCGATGCGGTCCGCCTCCTCGGCGGGGCCGAGCACCAGCGCGCCGGTCTCGTCCTTCAGCGCCATCAGGCCGGTCACGTGGTCGTGGTGGTGGTGGGTGATCAGGATGTGGGTCAGCGTCCAGCCGCGACGGCGGAGCGCGGCCGCCACGGGCGCCTCCTCGGGCGCGTCGACAAGCAGTGTCGTGCCGCTCGCAGGATCGTGGACGAGGACGGCGTAGTTGTCGCGCAGGCACGGGATGAGGTCGATGACGGGGGGCATCCGGTCTCCTCGGGCGGGATGGGCGGCCGCGCCCGTCCCCACCCGGACGGCACGGCCCATGGAAGGGCGCCGGGGCACACCATAATGCGGATCGGGCCGCGTGGCACCCGGCGGCGCGTCCCTGCGGACCGGGTGCCACGCGGCCTCTTGCCCCGGCGCGCGCCGCCCCCCATGGTGAGGCCGCCGCACGTCACACCCGCGGCGGCCGTGGCCGCCCTGCCGAGGATCGCGTGTTCATGTACCTCGACGTCGTCGATCTGCGCGACTTCTACGCCCAGGACCTGGGGTTCACGGTCCGGGAGATCCTGATCCAGCGTCTAACCGAGCGCTGGCCGACGGTTGCCGGCGACCGGCTGCTCGGGCTCGGCTACACCACGCCCTATCTCTCCGTATTCCGGCCGACGGCGGAGCGCACGCTCGCCTTCATGCCGGCCACCCAAGGGGTGGTGAACTGGCCGCCGGACGGGCCGTCCGCCTCCGCCCTCGTGATCGAGGACATGCTGCCGCTGCCCGACGCGGCGGTCGACCGGGTGCTGCTCGTCCACGCGCTGGAGGTCGCCGGCGACCCGCGCGAGGTGCTGCGCGAGGTCTGGCGGGTGCTGGCGCCGGGCGGGCGGCTGGTCGCGGTTGTGCCGAACCGGCGCGGCCTGTGGGCGCGGGTCGACACCTCCCCGTTCGGCTACGGCCGGCCCTTCTCGCGCGGACAGTTGACGCAGCTCCTTCGCGAAAGCCTGTTCTCCCCCGTCGGCTGGGCCGAGGCGCTGCACATGATGCCGCTCAACCGCCGCCGCTTCCGCCGCTCGGCCAACACCTGGGAGACCATCGGCCGGCGGCTCTGGCCGGCCTTTGCCGGGGTGATCATCGTGGAGGCCACCAAGCAGCTCTACCAGGGCCTGCCGGCGAAGCGCCGGGCGGTGCGGGCGCCCGCCTTCCGGCCGGCGTTGATCCCCAGCCCGGCGGGCGCGGGGCTGTCGCCGCGCCTCGGCGAGACGGCCGGCGACCCGCCAGGCTGACCGATCCGGTCAGCGCGCCGGGGCCCTGTCGGCGGCGGGCTTGCTGAGCAGGAACACCCCTTGGGCGCCGATCAGGTTCCAAACCCACCAGGGCGCGGTGAAGGGCAGCTTGTTGCCGGTCGCGTCGAGGGCGATCGCCTTCTCCACCGTGGCGCCGATCTCGTCGCAGAGGGCGACGAAGTCCCGGATGGTGCAGAAGTGGATGTTGGGCGTGTCGTACCAGGTGTAGGGCAGCCGCTTGGACACCGGCATGCGGCCGGTGAGGAGGAGCCGCAGCCGCACGTCGAAATGGCCGAAGTTCGGAAAGGAGACGATCACCTTGCCGCCGATCCGCAACAGGCTCTCCAGCACGGCCTTCGGGTTGCGCGTCGCCTGGATGGTCTGGCTGAGGATCACGTAGTCGAAGGCGTTGGCCGGATACTGGTCGAGGTCCCGGTCGGCGTCGCCCTGGATCACCGCGAGACCGCGGGCGACGCCCTTGTTGACGCCCGCCTGGGAGAGCTCGATGCCGCGGCCGTCCACTTGGCGCACGCTTTCCAGGAGGGCGAGCAGGTCGCCCTCGCCGCAGCCGACGTCGAGCACCCGGCTTCCGGGCGTCACCAGGTCGGCGATGAGGTCGAAGTCGACGCGCACGTCCGGGTTCGGAAGGGAGAGGTCCGCCATGGGCGTCACTCCCCCGCCGGCGCGGGCGCCGGCCCGGCGATGCCGCGCGCCCGGGCGGCGCCGGTGAGAAAGCCGCGCACGATGCGGTACTGCTCCGGAATGTCGAGGAGGAAGCTGTCGTGGCCCCGGTCGCTGTCGATCTCCACGAACGAGACGGACGCGCCGGCCCCGTTGAGGGCGTGCACGACGGCCCGGGTCTCCGACGTGGGGAACAGCCAGTCGGAGGTGAAGGAGATCAGGCAGAATCGGGTGCGGCTGCCCTGGAAGACGCGGGCGAGCGAGCCTTCGGTGCGGGCCGACAGGTCGAAATAGTCCATGGCGCGGGTGACGTAGAGATAGGAATTGGCGTCGAACCGGTCGACGAAGGTCATCCCCTGGTGGCGCAGGTAGCTCTCGATCTGGAAGTCCGCGTCGAAGCCGAAGGTCAGCGCCTCCCGGTCCTGAAGGTTGCGGCCGAACTTGGCATGCAGCGACCGGTCGGACATGTAGGTGATATGGGCGGCCATACGGGCGACCGCGAGGCCCTTCTTCGGGTTTCGGCCGGCGTCCAGATACCGGCCCTCGGCCCAGTCCGGGTCCGCCATCACGGCCTGCCGGCCCACCTCGTGGAAGGCGATGTTCTGCGAGGAATGCCGGTGGCTGGTGGCGATCGCCACCGCGGCGAATACCCGCTGCGGCAGCGCCGCCGCCCATTCCAGCACCTGCATGCCGCCCATGGAGCCGCCGACGACGGCGAACAGGCTGTCGATCCCGAAATGGTCGACGAGGCGGGCCTGCGCCCGCACCATGTCGGTGATGGTCACCACCGGCAGGCCGAGCCCGTAGACGCGGCCGGTCGCCGGGTCGGTGGAGGCCGGCCCGGTGGTGCCCATGCAGCCGCCGAGCACGTTGGCGCAGATCACGAAGAAGCGGTCGGTGTCGATCGGCCGGCCGGGGCCGACCATCAGCGTCCACCAGCCGGGCTTGCCGGTCACCGGATGGTCGTTCGCCACGTGCTGGTCGCCGGTGAGGGCGTGGCAGACCAGGATGGCGTTCGACTTGTCGGCGTTGAGGCTGCCGTAGGTCTGGTAGGCGATCTGCCAGGGCGCCAGGACGGCGCCGGCTTCAAGGACGAGCGGCTGGTCCGGCCCGAAGGCGAGCACTGCGCTGGACGGATGATCCGCCTCGGACCGCCGCATGGCGTTCTGGGCATCGGGACCGAGGGCGTCGACGGCTGACATGATGAACTTTCGGAGAAACCCGTTCGAAGGCCGCTAGCTAGGGATCGGGAGCGGGCGCTGTCAAGCGCGCGGGTGCCGACGGGGCGCGCCGGGCCGCCCGCGAAAGTTCGCCAATCCCGCGCCGGGCCGTGGCGCGCCTGCCGCGGACTGGCGTGGTCGTGCGGCTCCGCGGCAGCCCTCGGCGAGGGCTTTTCCTTTGCCTTCCCGGTGCTCGCCGCCTATGAATAGCGCCGCCGCGCGGGTGCGTCCGCCCTCGCCGGCCAAGCCTTTCCCATCCCGTTCGAAACAGACCCGTCATGGCCCTCGACGATCCTGCCCCTCCGCGCGACCTCGCCGACCTCCGGGCGCGCATCGACGCCATCGACGCGGAGATGCACGGCCTCCTCATTCGCCGTAGCGAGATCATCGACCAGCTGATCAGCGTCAAGCGCACCGCCGAGACTGGCGCCGCCTTCCGGCCGGCGCGCGAGGCCGCCATGATGCACGCCCTCGTCGATCGCCATCGCGGCCACCTGCCGCTGGTGACCGTGGAGCATGTCTGGCGGGAGGTCATCGCCACCTTCACCTGGCTGCAGGCGCCC
The DNA here is from genome assembly GCF_001927285.1 of Mongoliimonas terrestris. Taxonomy (GTDB): domain Bacteria; phylum Pseudomonadota; class Alphaproteobacteria; order Rhizobiales; family Pleomorphomonadaceae; genus Chthonobacter; species Chthonobacter terrestris. The sequence goes on from NZ_MSIG01000007.1 coordinate 208,817, forward strand.
TACACGGTCCATGTGGCCACCGGCGACGCGGCCGAGACGCGGGACGTGGCGCGCTTCTACTTCGGCTTCACCGTGCCCTTCGAGACGGTCGACCAGCCTTCGGACGCGGTGGCCGCCGTGGCGCGTTCGACGTCCGACCTCGCCGTCGTCCGCCTCGGGGAAGCGGCGCAGCCCTGGTGGCTGGGCCTCTCCGCCGAAGGCGCCCGCCCGCGGGTGATCGGCCGGCTGCCCTTCATCGGCATCGACTCGCGGCCGGTCGCCACCCCGGCGGTGGTGCTCTCCATGCCGCTCCGCGATCCGGTGGAGCCGGAGGTGCAGGTGTTCGCCGGCCGCGGCCCCGCCGACCCGGCCGCCCACGCGGCGCTCGCCGCGCTTGGTGCCGAGGTGTTGGCCTGGCACGCGCCCTGGGGCCACCACACCGGTGCCGTCGGCGCCGACCTGGTGATCGCCGTCGCCGGCAACGGCCGCCGCCCGGCCGAAACTGCCGCCAGCCTCGTCGACGGTGCCCGCGACCGGGCCGGCGTGATCCTCGCCGACCTTCAGCCGATCGGCGGCTATGCGGCGCCGATCCAGCCGCGACCGGCCGTCTAGCGGCCGATCGATCCGTCCTCCCTCTCCCGCGCCGTCCCCCCTTCAAAGAGCCCGACGCCCATGTCCGACACGCTCCTCCGCCCCGTTCCGCGCGCCAGCCTGATGACGATCGACGCCTACGTGCCGGGCCGCTCCAAGGCGGCGCCGGGCGTGAAGCTGCACAAGCTGTCGTCGAACGAGACGCCGCTCGGCCCGTCGCCGAAGGCGATCGAGGCTTACCGCGCGGAGGCCGGCAGCCTGGAGCGCTATCCGGACGGGTCGGCGCTTGCGCTCCGCCAGGCGATCGCCGAGTCGCACGGCCTCAACCCGGACCGGATCCTCTGCGGCAACGGCTCGGACGAACTCCTCCACCTCCTAGCCTCGGCCTATCTGGGGCCGGGCGACGAGGGGCTCTACACGGAGCACGGTTTCCTCGTTTACAAGATCGCCATCCTGGCGGCCGGCGCCACCCCCGTCATTGCGCCGGAGACGAACTTCACCACCGATGTGGACGCGCTGATCGCCAAGGTGAGCGAGCGCACCAAGGTGGTCTTCCTCGCCAACCCGAACAACCCGACCGGCACCTACCTGCCGATCCAGGAGGTGCGCCGCCTGCACGCCGCCTTGCCGAAGACCGCCCTTCTGGTGCTCGACGCGGCTTACGCGGAGTATGTGCGCCGGAACGACTACGAGAGCGGCATCGAGCTCGTCTCATCGTTCGACAATGTCGTGATGACCCGCACCTTCTCCAAGGTGCACGGCCTCGCGGCGCTCCGGATCGGCTGGCTCTACGGGCCGGAGCACGTGGTGGACGTGGTGAACCGCATCCGCGGGCCCTTCAACATGTCGGCGCCCGCCATCGCGGCTGGTGCCGCCGCGGTGCGCGACAAGGCCTTCGTGGACGCCGCGGTGCGGCACAACGAGTCCTGGCTCGCCTGGGTCTCCGAGGAGGTCGGTAAGCTCGGCCTCGCCGTCACGCCGTCGGTCGGCAACTTCGTGCTGATCCACTTCCCCGAGACCGCCGGCCGCACCGCCGCCGAGGCGGACGACTTCCTGGTCGGGCGCGGCGTGGTCGTCCGCCGGGTCGCCGCCTACGGGCTGCCCAACGCGCTCCGCATGTCGATCGGCGACGAGGAGGCCAACCGCGCCACCGTGGCGGCACTCCGCGACTTCCTGGGGGCGTCATGACGGATCCCCAGTTCGGCCGGGTCGCCATCATCGGCATCGGCCTGATCGGCTCGTCGCTCGCCCGCGCCGTTCGCGCGCGCGGGCTCGCCGGCCATATCGCCATCGCGGACCGCTCGCCGGACCACCTGGAGCGGGCCGAGGCCCTCGGGCTCGGCGACAGCCTGCACGCCGGGGCGGACGCGGCCGTGAAGGACGCGGACCTCGTCATCTCCTGCGTGCCCGTGGGCGCCTCGGAGGAGGTCGCCAAGCTGATCAGCCGCGACCTGAAGCCCGGCGCCATCGTGTCGGACGTCGGCTCGGTGAAGGGCTCGGTGATCCGGCAGATGCAGCCGCACCTGCCGGCGAACGTCCACCTGGTGCCGGCCCATCCGGTCGCCGGCACGGAGTTCTCCGGCCCCGACGCGGGCTTCGCCGAGCTCTTCGAGAACCGCTGGTGTATCGTCACGCCGCTGGAGGACAGCGATCCGGCGGCGGTCGAGGCTCTCGTGCGCTTCTGGAGAGCGCTCGGCTCCAACGTGGAGACCATGGGGGCGGACCACCATGACCTGGTGCTCGCCATCACCAGCCACGTGCCGCATCTCATCGCCTACAACATCGTCGGCACGGCGGCGGACCTTGAGACCGTCACCCAGTCGGAGGTGATGAAATTCTCCGCCGGCGGCTTCCGCGACTTCACCCGCATCGCGGCGTCTGACCCGACCATGTGGCGCGACGTCTTCCTGCACAACAGGGAGGCGGTCATCGAGGTGCTGGGCCGCTTCACCGAGGACCTGATCGCCTTGCAGCGGCAGATCCGCTGGGGCGAGGCGGACAAGCTCTACGACCTCTTCTCGCGCACCCGCGCCATCCGCCGCGGCATCATCGGCATCGGCCAGGAGACGCCCGCGCCGGACTTCGGCCGGCGCAAACCCTAAAGAGAGAGCTCGGTGCGCTAGCGCCGCGCGGGCCGGACTTCGGCCGGCGCAAACCCTAAGAAGAGAGCGCGGCGCGCTAGCGCCGCGCGGGCCGGACTTCGGCCGGCGCAAACCCTAAGGAGAGAGCGCGGCGCGCTAGCGCCGCGCGGGCCGGACTTCGGCCGGCGCAAACCCTAAGGAGAGAGCGCGGCGCGCTAGCGCCGCGCGGGCCGGACTTCGGCCGGCGCAAACCCTAAGGAGAGAGCGCGGCGCGCTAGCGCCGCGCGGGCCGGACTTCGGCCGGCGCAAACCCTAAGGAGAGAGCGCGGCGCGCTAGCGCCGCGCGGGCCGGACTTCGGCCGGCGCAAACGCCATGCGCGTCCTCAGTAGAGGCGCGGTGCGCTGCCGAGGGCGAAGCCGTTGGCCGTGATGGTGCCGTCGCGGATGTCCATGGTGACGGCGCGGGCGCCGGCCTCCCCGTCCACCGGCTTGCCGAAGATCATGAAGGCGGTGCCGAGCGCCCCGAGCGGGGCTGCCAGCGGCCGGCCGGCCGAGACTTGCTGGGTCAACCACTGCAGGCCGGTGCCGACCACCACGAACGTGCCGGCGAGCCGTCCGTCCTCCGTGGCGGTCGCGGTGCCGCTCGCCTCCAGGCGAGTCTCGCCCACGTCGATCGCCATCTCGGAGACGCCGACCTCGCCGCCCGCCGCCCGCCAGGCGGCGACGCCCTCCGGGGTCCCGTCGAGGAGCATCGCCTGTCGCACCACCACGGCGGCGCCGAGATCGGCCTCCGCGGGCAGAAGATCCGCCGCACCGGTGCTCACGTTGGCGTCGGTGAGGACGGCGGCGAGTTCCACGGCGCCGGGGCCGGCTGCCTCCGGTCGCACGTGCATCTCCCCATGGCGGGCGGTGAGCCGGCCGACCGAGCGCTCCAGGACGACGCCGTTGACCGCCAGATCGACGGCCTCCAGCGAGATGCGGCCGAGCCGCCCGTCGGTCATCCGCACGCTCGCCCTGAGGTCCGCAAAAGTGGCGTCCGCGTGCGATCCGTCGGCGGCCCGCACCACCAGCGGCGCGCCGATGCGCACCACCGTGAGGTTCGGGTCCACCACCACGCCGTTCGCCTCGAGCCGGTCGGCGAGAACCGCGCTGCCGTCCGGCAGACGGATCTCCGGCCCGGTGCAGGCGACCGTGACCCGGAACGGCCAGCCGCCGGTGATCCGCTCGGGACAGGACACGACGATCCCTTGCCGAGCGAGGTCCGCGACCGTGTCGTCGATGCTGGCGACCACCGCGTCGTGAACCCGCATCCAGGCATAGCTCCAGCCGGCAATCACCACGGCGACGAGGGCGAGGAGCAGAAGGACGTTGCGGCGCATGCGGGTGATTGTCTCCTTGGTTGGCACCGATCCACCCGATCCGTGTGGCAAGGTCAAGGCCGCATCGTCGGCCAAGGCCGCGGCGGGCGTCGTCGGGTCGCCGACTTGGACGGCGTGAAAGCGCCGCTTGCACCGCTGCCGGCGCTCTGCTAGGCGGCGATCCGCGCAACCGGGAAACCGCCATGGATGACAGTCTCTGGGTGTTCGGCTACGGCTCCTTGATGTGGAATCCGGGCTTTCCGCACGAGGCCGTCGCGCCGGCGCTCCTCAAAGGCGCACACCGGTCGCTCTGCGTCTATTCCTACGTCCACCGCGGCACGCCGGAGAGCCCCGGCCTCGTCTTCGGCCTCGACCGGGGCGGATCCTGCCGCGGCCTCGCCTTCCGGGTGGCGGCCGCCGACCGGCAGGCGACGGTGGACTATCTGAGGGCGCGCGAGCAGGTCACCACCGTCTACCGGGAGGCCGTCCGGCCCGTCGCCCTGTCCGACGGCCGGATGGTGGCGGCGCTCACCTATGTGGTGGACCGCGGCCATCCCCAGTACGCGGGCCGGCTCAGCGCCGAGGCCCAACTGGCGCTGGTGCGCGCGGGGGTCGGCCGGTCGGGCGCCAACCCGGACTATGTGCGCTCCACCGCCGACCACCTGGTCGCCCTCGGCATCCGCGATCCGCACGTGGAGACGCTGGTCGCCGCGCTCCGCTGATCCGGCGCGCGGGATCGGTCGGCCTCAGGCACCGCGCAGCGCCGCCACCCGGGCGGCGGCAAGCGGCGGCAGGTCGTCGCCGGCGGCGGCGGACACGAGCAGCAGCCGGTCGGACTCCGCTTCCGTCACGGCCTGCAGCCGGTCGAACGCCTCGCGCGGGTCGAGGCCCGGGGGGATCGGCGGCAGGAATTCCATGGTGACGGTCCCGCGCCGCTGCACGAACGACCGCCGCGGCCACACCACGCCGGAATTGAGCGCCACCGGCACGATCGGCACGCCGAGATCCCGGTAGAGATGGGCGACGCCGTACTTGTAGCGCGGCTCGGCCCCGGCCTCGCGCCGGGTGCCTTCCGGAAAGATGATGATCTGCCGGCCCTCCGCCATGGCCTTCTTGGCCGCTTCGGTCATGCCGGCAAGCGCCTGAGATCCCTTGCCCCGATCCACCGGGATCATGCCGGCGCGCGCCGCCCACCAGCCGAAGAGCGGGATCCACATCAGCTCGCGCTTCAGGATGAAGGCGAAGTTCGGCACGAAGGGCAGGAGCGCCATGGTCTCCCAGGCGGACTGGTGCTTGGCGGCGATGATGCAGGGGCCGTCCGGGATGTTGTGGAGGCCCTTCACGTCGTGCCGCGCGCCGATCACCGCCCGGTGGACCGCCATGACGCTCGCCCCCCAGGCGCGCGCCACCGCCATCACGGCGCGCGAGCCGAGCGGCAGCACGATCGGCGTCCCGAGGACGAGGGCCGTGAACGTGCCGAGGTAGAAGAGGGTGTAGAAGACCAGCGAGCGAATGAGCATCAGGCGTCCGGCGACGGATTGGGTTGCACCGGGCGCCGTCCGCCGTCGCCGGTCAGCGCCCGAGCGCCGCCAGCGTCGCGGCGGATCCGTCGACCGTGGCGAGCGCCAGCCGCGCCCGCGTGGCCATATACTTCAGGTACTCCTCCAAAAGAAGCACCAAGGTTTCCCGGTTGCCGTACCAGCGGGTCAGCGCCAGCCGTTCCGGAGCCACCGGATAGGGCTTCAAGGTGACGCCCGGCATGGCGAAGGAGAGTTCGGCCATGGAGCGCGGCATGTGGTAGGCGCTCGTCACCACGATCACCGAGCGGAAGCCGTTGCGGCGGGTCCACTTGGCGGCCTCCTCGGCGTTGCCGATGGTGTTGGCCGCCCGGTGGTCGAGGTCGACGCAGCAGTCGAAGAGGTTCGGCCCGGCGTCCACCACCCGGCCGATCTGGCGGGCGCTGGTTTCCGGATGGACGCCGGAGATGAGCAGCCGCCGGGCGTGGCCGCGGGCAAGGAGGTCCACCGCCCCGGCGATCCGCTCGGCGCCGCCGGTGAGCACCACGATGCCGTCCGCGTCGATGGGCGAGGGCGCGGCGAGGCGCCCCACCGTGTCGGCGAAGCCGAGGAAGCCGCCGGCCATGATGCCGGCTCCGAACAGGGCGACGCAGGCGAGGAGAACCGCCGCGTGCCGGACGAACGGCGGCGCGCCGAGACCCTGCCGCCCGTCCTTGGCGGACGTCGGGTCGATCGGCGCGTTGGCGCGCGGCGCGGCCGGAACGGGCGAGCGGTTCGGCTTCATGGCAAAACCATTCTATGGAATTGCGGCGCCTGGGCGGCAAGGTCTTTTCCAGTGGAGTGCGGGTTTCGGTTTTGGTTTCGGGCCGCCGCCGTCACTCGATCGTCGCCAGGGACCGGTGCACCGCCATCCGGGAGGTCACCGCCGTCAGCACCGCGACCGCGATGCCGAGGAGGAGCACGGCGCCATAGCCGACCGGCCCCATGGCGAAGCCGCCGAGCAGGGTGTCGAACTGGTCGGCACCGGGCAGGCCGGTGGACTGGCGCACGAAGAGGCCGAGAAGAGCGAAGATCGCCAGCGCCAGCACCCCGCCGATGGCGGCGCCCTTGGCGCCGAGGAGCAGGAAGTGGCGCTGGAATTCGCCCGCGATGAAGCGGTGCTCGGCGCCGCAGAAGTGCAGCACCTCGATGATCTGCCGGTTGCCCGCCATGGCGGCCCTCGTCGCGAACACCACCGAGAGCACCATGGCGATCAGCACCAGCACCAGCACGCCGACCCCGACCGCCACCATGGAGGCCGCCATGGCGCGCAGGCGATCCACCCAGGCGGCGTGGTCGTCCACGCTGCCGCCGCGAATCTCGCGCTCCACCGCCGCCGAGAGTTCGGTCACACGGAACGCCCCGGGATCGGAGACCGTCACCACGACAAGCCGCGGCACCGGCAGCGCGCTGAGGTCGATGCCGGCGCCGAGCCAGGGCTCCAGCAAGCGCCGGGTCTCCTCGTCGCTGAGCGCGCGGGCGCCGCCGACGCCGGGAAACTCGGCCGCAAGGGCGGCGGCCTTGGAGAGTTCGCCCGCAAGCGCCACCCCGTCCTGCGGCCGCACCTCGATGGTCACCTCCCGGCCGATGTCCGACTGCCAGGCTTCGGCGGCATCGTTGACCATGGTGACAGCCCCGATGGTGAGGCTCGCCAGGAAGGTCATGATGGCGATCACCAGGGTCAGCGCCCGGCCGGCGATGGTCTGCGGCGGCACGATGGACGTCTGGCTGCGCCGCCGCGGCCGCCGTGCCCGTTCGGGCGCCGCCGCCGGGGTCTCTTCCGCGGCGGTGGCGACGGCGTCGTCCACCGGCTCGGTCGGGGCCGGCGTGCGGCTGCGGCGGCCACGCGCGCTCATTCGTAGATCTCCAGCCTGCCGTCCATCAGCACCAGGCGGCGGGCGTCCACCTGCTCCATGAGGGCGATGTCGTGGGTGGCGATGACGACGGCCGTGCCGAGCCGGTTCATCTCCACGAACAGGCGCAGGAGGCGGCGGGCGAGCGGCGGGTCCACGTTGCCGGTGGGCTCGTCGGCAAGCAGGATTTCCGGCTTGGTGATCAGCGCGCGGGCGATGGCGGCGCGCTGCTTCTCGCCGCCGGAGAGAACGGGCGGCAGCACGTTCATGCGCTCGCCGAGCCCGACCCACTTCAAGAGTTCCACCACGTCGGCCCGGTAGCTGCTCTCGTCGTAGCCGATCACCCGGTAGGGCAGGGCCACGTTCTCGTAGGTGGTCAGGTGGTCGAGCAGGCGGAAGTCCTGGAACACCACGCCGATCCGGCGGCGCAGCCGCGGCAGGTCGCGCGGCTCGATCCGGGTGGTCTCCTGGCCGAACAGGCGGATCAGCCCCCGGGTGGGCTTCAGGGCGAGGAAGAGCAGGCGCAACAGGGTGGTCTTGCCGGCGCCGGACGGTCCGGTCAGGAACTGCAGCGAATGGGGCGCCACCTCGAAGGTGAGATCGCTCAGGACCTCCGGGCCCATGCCGTACCGGAGGCCCACATTCTCAAACCGGATCACGTGTGCGCTCCCGCTCGCGGACGGCGGCATGCTGCCGCGCGTCGCGTCCGGAAGTGACAGTGCGGTGTCGATCTTAACGTTTCATTAAACATCTGAGGGTCCGCTAGGGGTGCGGCGGGGAGAGCGGCGGCTTCCCGTCGCAACTGATTCGCCCGTCTCGTATCCATGCACCGTCAACGGGGCGGTGCGGGGGCGGCAACGATCCGGTGCCATGAAGATCAGGTGTCCCTCGTGCGAATCGACCTACCAGCTGGCCGACGGCGCCCTCGGGGCGACAGGCCGGAAGGTTCGGTGCACCCGATGCGGCACGATATGGCGAGCCATGCCCGGGATGGAAGACCCCATCGAGCCGGAGGAGACGGACGGCGGCTGGTCCAGCGTCAGCGAGGGGCCGGCGAGCGACGAGGAAGTGGACGCCTGGCGCAAGGCGCTGGAGGAGGACGAGGCATCGACGACGCCGGTCCAGGCCGGAACGGGCCGGGTCGATGCCGGTGACGACAACGTCGGCGAGGCCGACGAGAGCGCGGCCGATGCCGAGCCCGCGGCGCCGGTCGGCACCAACGTGGTGCCGTTCCAGCCCGATACGGCGGCGGGCGAGGAGGCCACGCTCGACGCCGCCCCGGCCGGATTCGCCGAGCCGGCCGAGCGGCCGCGCCGGGTCGTCCGGCCGAAGAAGCCCGTTAAGAAGTCCGGCGGCCTGTCGTCGTCGGTGGTCTCGGTCGTGCTGGTTTCGGTGGCGGTCGCCATCGTGGCGGCGACCTTCGTGGGAGCCTTCGTGGCGCGCGAGACGGCGGTGCGGCTGGTGCCGGACCTTGCCGGACTCTACGCCCTTGCGGGCCTTGAGGTGAATCTGCGCGGCATCGACATCGTCGAGGTGAAGACCCGACGGGAGATCGACGGCGCGACGCCGGTGCTGGTGGTGGAGGGCATTCTGGAGAATGTCTCCGCCACGACCCGGCCGGTGGCGCGCATCCGGTTCGGCCTGATGAGTTCCACCGGGCGCGAGGTTTATGCCTGGACCATGGAGGCGGCCAAGCCCACCTTGGATCCGGGAGAGATGATGCCATTCCGCAGCCGCCTGCCGGCGCCGCCCGATGCGGCGAACGCGGTGGAGGTGCGGTTCGCCGATCGGCCCTCCGGGTGACGGGCGCGCGGCAAGGAGACCGGATGACCCAGCGGATCGAGGTGCTGTTTTCCGAGGAGGTGATCGCGGAGACCGTCCGCACCCTGGCGCACGCCATCGCGGCGCGGCAGCCGAAGGACCTCCTGGTGGTCGCCATCCTGAAGGGCAGCTTCATGTTCGCCGCCGACCTCCTGCGCGCCCTTCACCGGGAAGGCGTGGTGCCGGGCGTCGAGTTCATGATGCTGTCGAGCTACGGGGCCGCCACCGTGTCGTCCGGCACGGTGCGGATCATCCGCGACATCGACACGGACGTGTCCGGGCGGGCGGTGCTCCTCGTCGACGACATCCTGGAATCGGGGCGCACGCTCGCCTTCGCCAAGCGGCTGATGACAGAGCGTGGCGCGCGGTCGGTGGAGATTGCGGTGCTCCTGGACAAGACGGGCAAGCGGCAGGCGCCGTGCGAAGCCGACCATGTGGGCTTCGTCTGCCCGGACAAGTTCGTGGTCGGGTATGGAATGGACGCGGCGCACCAATGGCGCCAGCTCCCGTTCGTCGGCGTCGTGGTCGATGCCGCGGACGGCGGGCGTTAGAGGAAGAGGGACCGGAGATGGCGCACATCCTTCTCACCGAGGACGACGACTCGGTCCGGACGTTCGTCCGGCGGGCGTTGGAGATCGACGGCCACACGGTGACCACCGCCGAGGACGGCGGCATGGCGCTGGAGATCCTGCGGGAGCAGGAGGGCCGGTTCGACCTTCTGGTGTCGGACATCATGATGCCCGTGATGGACGGCATCGCGCTCGCCATGGCGACGGCGCGGGACTTCCCCGACCTCACCATCCTCCTGATGACGGGCTATGCGGAGCAGCGGGAACGGGCGCACGGCCTCGACCAGCTGGTGCACGACGTGCTTTCCAAGCCGTTCAGCCTGGCGGAGATCCGACGCGCGGTGGACCAGGCCCTCGCGGCCGTGCCGACCGGCGACCGCCGCCTCGCGGGCTGACCAGCGGCCCTCCGCAGCGGTGCCTTTCTCGACGCTCCGATCTTGACGAACGGCAACGGCCGGCGGGTGAACCCGCCGGCCGTTGCCCGTTGTTCGCCTTGGTCCCGCTCTGTCAGAACGGGTTCAGCAGCCGCTGCAGATAGTCGAGCTCGATGGTCGGCCGGGTCGGCTCGGAGAAGCGGCGGCGCAGCTCTTCCAGGATGCGGCGGGCCCGCTGCACCTCGATCTCGCCGGGCACCTTCACGCTGTCGCCGAAGTCCGGCCCCTCGCGGCGCTGCGGCCGGCCGAGCGGGTCCTCGGCGAACTCGCTCTGGCCGCGGCCGCGGCCCTGGCCTTCGCCCTCCTGGTCGCCCATCTGCTCGGCGAGCTGCTGGGCGCCCTGGCGCATCTGGTCCAGTGCCTGGCCCTGCTGGCCAAGGGCGCTCTCGCTCTCGCCCTGGCCGAGCGACTGCTGCGCCTCGCCCATGGACTTGCCGGCCTCGCCCAGCTGTTCGCCGGGCTGCATGCCCTGCTGCTGCATCTGGCCCAGCATCTGCTCCAGGCGCTTCTGCAGCTCGGACTGGCCCTCCTGCAGACGCTGCATGGCCTCGGCCCGCTCCTCGGGCGTCATCGGCTGGCCGTCCTGGTTCTGCTGCTGACCGTCGGGCGAGGTGTTGAACGTCTCGTTCATCAGCTCCTGCTGACGCCGGATCATGTCGGCGAGCTCGTTCATCATCTGGTTCATCGGGCCTTGCTGGCCCTGCTGCTGGTTGCGCTGGTTCTGCCGCGGCTGCGCCGTCTGCAGGTTCTCCAGCATGCGGTCGAGCTGGCTGAGAAGCTGCTCCGCCGCCTCCTTGTCGCCGAGCTTGGAAAGCTCCTCGATCCGGTCGATCATCTCCTGGAAGTCCTCGGGCGAGACCTCCTGAGCGTTCTGCTGCTGTTGCGGCGACATCTCCTGGGAGAGCGACGGATCGTTGCGCATCTGCTCCTGGAGGGCCTGCAGATACTCGTCCATCGCCTTGCGGAGTTCCTCCGTCAGCCGGGCGATCTCCTCCGGCGAGGCGTCGTTCTGGAGAGCGTCGCGGAGCGCTTCGCGGGCCTCGCGCAGGCGCTGCTCGGCAAGCGAGGCGTCGCCGCCGTCGATGGCGAGCGCCATCTCCCACATGAGGTCGAGGGCGGCCCGGAGTTCGTCGTCCGTGCTGGCGTTCTCCAGCCGGCTGTGCAGGACCGCGAAGCCCACCTGCATGCCGGCGCCGTCGAGCATGCCCTCGCCGCGAGCGATCACCGTGCCGATCACATCGGTCACGAAGGGCTGCGTGTTGGCGTCGAGCGCGAGGATCCGCCGCTGCTCCACCAGCATGCGGGCGATCGGGTTGCGGAAGGGCCGCGCCGGGACCACCACATCCATCGGCTGCGACAGGCCGAGCTTGCCGGCGTCGTCGCGGGCCTCCAGGCGCATCGACACGGTAGCGCCCGCCCACGGATGGGCGGAAAGGTCGCGGAAGGTCTCCGCCACCGGCGTCTCGGCGCCCCGGCGGGGCAGACCGAGCGGCATCTCGGGTGCCGGCACCAGGGGCCGGGCGGCCTCGGTGGTCTGGCCGAAATTGGGCGTCAGCGCCGTGCGCGGTGTTTCGAAGAGCGCGCGGGCGCCGGCGACGCGGTAGTCGTCCGTCACTTCGTAGGCGAGGCGGAAGGCGCCTTTGGCAGTGGCGGCCGGGTCCTCCACCTGGCGAATCGTCGGCGGCAGGTCCGGCGTCACCTGGAAGTGGAAGCGCCGCAGCGTCTCGTCCGCCGCGCCGAGGTCCACGGTGCCGGAGCCGTCCAGCGTGTGCTCGAAGGCGGTCGGCCGCACGATGCCCTCGTCCGTCCGGGCGTTGGCGGCGGCCGGGGCGGCGGCGCCCTCGATGGCGACGCCCTCCTCGCTGCCGGCCGGCACAAAGCGGGCGGTCGGGGCCTCCACGCCGTTGACGCGGACCGCCACCACGCTGCCCTCCGGCACGGCGAGCGGGTTGCCCTCGCTGGCGAGCGGGGCGGCGCCCTCGGCCTGGGCGGTGGTCAGGTAGATGGGCGCGCGGCCGGTGTAGCCCGGCGGCGTCACCCAGGCGTCCATGCGCACGTTGGACGGCGGCGGCGCGGGCAGGCTGAAGGCGCTGGCGAGCGGCGACCAGGGGTCGTGCCGGGCGGCCACGAGGCCGATGACGAAGAGAAGGAAGACCGCTGCGCGGAGCGCATAGGGGTCGCGCCGGTCCATGCGCGGCGACGGCGCGCGCACCTCGACGGCCGACAGCGACGCCGCCACCCGCCGGCGGTGGGCCCGCCAGAGCGCGTCCGACACCGCGTCGTCCCGCCCGGTCGCCCGGGTGTCGGCGAGCGTCGCCAGCGGATGGTGGCTGAAACCGCTGTCCCGTTCCAGCCGCCCCAGCGCCTCGGGCCGTCCCGGCAAGCGGACGCGGGCGAGGTGGACGAGCGCGGCGAGGAGCGCGACGACGAAGACCGCCACGAGGGCGAGACGCACGTACGGCCCGAGGGCGGCGAACACGCCGAGCCAGGCCGCCGAGGCGAACACGGCAAGAAGCGCCAGCACCGGCACCAGCCGCGGCCAGATCCGCTCCCAGATGAGCGAACCGCGGGCAAGGCGTGTCTTGTTGGCAAGGGCCGCGAGCGGATCAGTGTCCGCGGTGGGCCGTGTCGGTTCAGTGTGCAACGGATCCGCCACCCGGATCTCCTCGTGCGCTGGCGCAGGCGGCGAAACCGGGCGACCGGTGGCTCGCGGCATGCATGCATTGGCAGACGTCCGCGCGCGCCTTCGCGCCCGGAGGCAACCCCGATCCCCGTTGGCGAAGATAGCACAGGTCGGCGTTTCGCCAAGCCGGCGGCGGCCCGCCGCGGCTCACATGAAAGTGTTGAGGCTGGATGCCGCACGGACGATCGGCGCCGCTGGCGGTCCGTCCGCAAGGAGAGGGCGCGCTCGGCCGTCCGTTCTCAGCCGAGCCAGGGCGGCAGGGAATCGAGGCCGATCAGCGCCTCAAAGGAGGTGCGCGGCCGCACCACGTGGAAGGCGTCGCCGTCGACGAGCACCTCCGGCACCAGGAGGCGCGTGTTGTAGGTGCCCGCCTGCACCGCCCCGTAGGCGCCGGCGGAGAAGACCGCCAGCTGCTCGCCCGCCGTCACCGCCGGCATCGGGCGGCCGAGCGCCAGGTAGTCGCCGGTCTCGCACACCGGGCCGACCACATCCGCCGTATGGCGCGGCTCACCCGGCGGCCGCTCGCGCACCGGGCGGATCTCGTGGTGGGCCTCGTAGAGCGTCGGGCGGATCAGGTCGTTCATGCCGGCGTCGACGATGATGAAGGTCCGCGCGTCGCCGGTCTTCACGTAGAGCACCTCGGTCACCAGGATGCCGGCGTTGCCGGCGATCAGCCGGCCGGGCTCGAACAGCACCTCGCAGCCGAGCGGCTCCACGTGCCGGCGGACGACGGCCGCGTAGGCGCTGGGGTCCGGCGGCGGCGCGTTGTCGTCCTTGTAGGGGATGCCGAGCCCGCCGCCGAGGTCGATATGGTCGATCCCGTGGCCGTCGGCCCTGAGCCGCCCGATCAGCTCGCCGAGCCGGCCGAAGGCGGCGTCGAACGGTTCCAGTTCGGTGATCTGCGAGCCGATGTGCATGTCGATGCCGGTCACGCGGATGGACGGCAGCCCTGCCGCCACCGCGTAGACGCGCGGCGCGTCGGTCCAGGGAATGCCGAACTTGTTCTCCGACTTGCCGGTGGAGATCTTGGCGTGGGTGCGGGCGTCCACGTCCGGGTTGATGCGGAACGACACCGGCGCCCCCACGCCCTTTGCGGCGGCGACTTCGGCGAGCCGGTAGAGCTCCGGCTCGCTCTCCACGTTGAAGCACTTGATGCCGGCGTCGAGCGCGAAGGCCATCTCGGCCGCCGTCTTGCCGACGCCGGAGAACACCACCTTGCCGGCCGGAATGCCCGCCGCGAGCGCCCGCCGCAGCTCGCCCTCGGACACCACGTCGGCGCCGGCGCCGAGCCGGGCGAGCGTGGCGATCACCGCCTGGTTGGAGTTCGCCTTCATGGCATAGAAGACGTGCGCCGGCATGCCCTTGAACGCGTCCGCGAACACCCGGTAGTGGCGGGTGAGGGTGGCGGTCGAATAGACGTAGAAGGGCGTCGGCAGGGCCTCGGCGATCCGCGGCACCGGCACGTCCTCCGCGTGGAGGACGCCGTCACGATAGGCGAAATGATGCACGGGCGGCGGTCTCCGGTCGTCGATCGGGCGCGGATGCCGATCGCGGGGCTGCGTGTCGAGGTTCGGGCCGGATCAGATCAGCGGATCGAGCACGAACGGCTTGTCCGCCTCCCCGGTCCGCGCCGGCGCCGGGTCGTCCCGGCTGATGGCGCCGATCAGCGAGGCGGGCGTCGCCTCGCGCTCGGGCAGTCCGCCCGGCGGCTCCAGGTCGCCGCGCCGGCCGCAGGCGGTGACGGCGAGAAGGACGGCGGCAAGCACGACGAGGGTCTTCGGCAGGATCCACATTGGCGATGGTCCGGATGCGGCGGTGCGGGCGGTGATCATGGCGGTCGGCCGCGGCCCCGTCACGCGCTTTCCGCCTCGGCGGCGAGCGCGGCGGCCCAGCGGGCGGCCTCGGCGCGCACGTTCGCCGGTGCGGTGCCACCGTGGCTCGTGCGGCTTTCCACCGACCGGTCGACGCCGAGCACCTGGAACACCGCCGGCGTGATGCCGTCGTGGACGCCGCGCATCTCGTCGAGGGTGAGGTCCTCCAGGCCGACGCCACGGGCCGACGCCAGCGCGACGATGCGCCCGGTCACGTGGTGCGCCTCGCGGAACGGGATCCCGAGCACCCGCACCAGCCAGTCGGCGAGGTCGGTCGCGGTGGCGTAGCCGGAGCCGGCGGCGGCGCGCATGCGCTCCGCGTTCGGCTGCATGTCGGCCACCATGCCGGTGGTCGCGGCGATCGCCAGCGACAGGCTCTCCAGGGCGTCGAAGATCTGCTCCTTGTCTTCCTGCATGTCCTTCTGGTAGGTCAGCGGCAGGCCCTTCATGACGATCATCAGCGCGGTCATGCCGCCGACGATGCGTCCGGACTTGGCGCGCACCAGTTCGGCGGCGTCCGGGTTGCGCTTCTGCGGCATGATGGACGAGCCGGTGGAGAAGGCGTCGGAGAGGCGCACGAAGCCGAACTGGGCCGACGACCAGATGACGATCTCCTCGGCGAAGCGCGACAGGTGGATGGCGCAGATCGACGCGGCGCTCATGGCCTCCAGGGCGAAGTCCCGGTCGGCGACGCTGTCGAGGGAATTGGCTGTCGGCCGGTCGAAGCCGAGCGCGGCGGCCGTCATCGCCCGGTCGATCGGGAAGGACGTGCCGGCGAGCGCGGCGGCCCCGAGCGGCGATTCGTTCAGCCGCGCGCGCGCGTCGCGGATCCGGCCGCGGTCGCGGGCGAGCATCTCCACATAGGCCATCAGATGGTGGCCGAAGGTCACCGGCTGGGCCGACTGCAGGTGGGTGAAGCCCGGCATCACCGTGCCGGCGTGCTCGTCGGCGCGCGCCACCAGGGCCCGCATCAGGTC
This sequence comes from Mongoliimonas terrestris, assembly GCF_001927285.1. Classification (GTDB taxonomy): domain Bacteria; phylum Pseudomonadota; class Alphaproteobacteria; order Rhizobiales; family Pleomorphomonadaceae; genus Chthonobacter; species Chthonobacter terrestris. The sequence goes on from NZ_MSIG01000007.1 coordinate 224,590, forward strand.
GCCCAATTGGCCGTCGATGTGGTCCAGGCTGTCGCGGACCCAGAGCTTCACGTCGAGCGCCACCTGGTCGTTGCGCGAGCGGGCGGTGTGCAGCCGGCCGGCCGACGGGCCGATCAGCTCGGCGAGGCGGGACTCCACGTTCATGTGGATGTCCTCCAGCGCTCGCGAGAAGGTGAAGCGGCCGTCGTCGATCTCCGCCTTGATGCGGTCGAGACCTTCGGCGATGGTCGCGGCGTCCTCGGCGGAGATGATGCCGCGGGCGGCCAGCATGGCGGCGTGCGCCTTCGATCCTCGGATGTCCTGGGCGTAGAGCTTCTGGTCGAACCCGATGGAGGCGTTGATCTCCTCCATGATGGCGGCGGGGCCGGTCTCGAAACGGCCACCCCACATGCGGTTGCTCATGGTGCTAGGACTCCGGAGGTTGACGAGAGGATCATGGCCGAGACATCCCGCCGCGGCGGACTGACCAGGATCGCGGCCTTCGCCGCCGTCGCCGGGCTCCTCGCGGGGTTCGCAGGCGTATACGTGACCGGATGGGGGGCTGGCAACGCCGAAGCCCGCGCGTGCGCGGCGGCGACCGACCAAGCCGCTACGCTGAAACCGCTTGCGGTCGGCGAGGTGGCGGCCTTCCTGCCGGCCGAACGGGCGATCTCCCTCTCCGACGTCGCCTTCCTGGATCCGGCCGGCGCCCCGGTGACGCTGTCCCGGTTCGCCGGCAAGACCGTCCTCGTCAACCTCTGGGCCACCTGGTGTGCGCCCTGCCGTCAGGAGATGCCGGCGCTCGACCGCCTGCAGGCGAACGAGGGATCCGACAGGTTCGAGGTGGTGGCGGTGAACATCGACATCGGCGATCCGGCCAAGCCCGAGGCCTTCCTGACGGAGGCGGGCATCGACCATCTCACCCGCTGGCGCGATCCGAAGATGGCCATCTTCAACGACCTGAAGTCCCGCGGCCTCGCCTTCGGCATGCCGACAACGCTGCTGGTGGACGAAACCGGCTGCCAGCTGGGCGCCCTGCACGGCCCCGCCGAGTGGGACAGTCCGGACGCGGTGCGGCTCATCGAGGCCGCCGCGGCGAAGCGCTGACGGGGTAGACGCCAGCGCATGCATGGCGCGGGTATCGTCGGCGCATGCCAAGTCACATGCCAAGTTAGGCCGGTTGGGACAGGTGCTTTGCGCAGCACCGGGGCATCCGACACGGAAGCCATCGGATCGAGACGCGATCCGCGCGTGCGGGGATCGTCCCCGAACCGGCGACGGACGCGCCGCGGACCGCCCGGGCGTTGCTCTCCGTCAGCCGACCAGTTGGGCGGCGCGGCGCATGCGGCCGCGGATCCACTCGCCGACGAACCGCAGGTGGTCCGGATCCCGCGGCGTCAGCCGACCGACCGAGAGCGCGCGGCGCTCGGCGTTCGACATGGCGGCGAAGCGGGCTTGGGCATCGGCGAAGGAATAGCCCGACACGCGGATCGCGAACGTCTCGCCATGGTGGCAGAACGAGAAGAAGTAGTGCTCGGGTCGGCCAAGGTCTGTCGGCACTGGCATCGCCTCTTCGGTCGAGGATTGGCGCCGCGGATCGATCACACTGTTTACAATGTCCGACGGATGCGCGGTCTTATCGAGAGTGCGGCGATATGGTTAACCGGAAGTTAATGCTTCCAATCAAGCCGGGACGAATGTGCACCGTTTTGTGCATCGTCGCAAGCATTGAATTGACAGATTTCCGGATGTTCAGGCGAGCATATCCACAACTTGGCCCGTGCCGGGGGGCGGGGCGGCCTTGAGATCGCTGGACAGAAGGTCGACGACCGTTTCGCCTTGCTTCAACGCCTGCCGGGTCATTTCGGTGGAGATGGACGACCGTGTGGTCTCCGTCCGGGCGGCGACGAGAAAGGCGGCGATGGCGGCGACGTCCATGACGGAAGGCTCCCTGATCCACCGGACCATAGGGACAAACGAGTCAACCGGCGGTTAATGTCCGCCCCGTTTGCGTCCCCGCCCGCCGCCGCAGGGCCTCAACGTGCCGTGCCCGGTGGCGAAAACCCCTTCAGCGACAAAGGGTTGTCCATCATGGCGGAGCGGTCCGGCGTGTCGACCGCCAGCGTATCGGCGAAGGCGTCGAACAGGCGGCGGACGAAGCCTTCCGGCAGATCCCGGGTGATGAACACCATGCGGGTCCGGTGGTCCGCGTCCGGCCAGGCCGGCAACCGCACGGGCGGGTGGAAGATCTCCTGCACCCCGTGCACCACCAGCGGTCGGTCCGGCTCCTCGGCGATCCGCACGATGCCCTTCACCCTGAGGAGCTTCGGCCCGTGTGCGGAGCGCAACAGGTCCAGCATCATCTCCACGCCGGCGAGCGGCAGCGCCCGGTCGGCCACGATGGCGAACGAGCGGATGTTGGCGTCGTGCCGGTTCACATCGTGCGCATGGCCGTGCGATGCCCGGTCGTGGTCGTGGTCGTGGTCGTGGTCGTGGTCGTGGTGATGATGATGATGGTCATGCCCGCCGCCCGTCGCCGCCGTGTGCGCCCGGTCGCGGTCGAGGAAGGCCTCCTCGTTCAACCAGCGGGCGACGTCGGCGGTCTTGGTCGCCGGGTTCCAGAGGCCGGTGTCGACGAGCGCCGCCGCGGTCGCCTCGCCCTTGGCGGCGTCGAGCACCCGCGCGCCGGGATTGAGCGCCGCGATCCGGCGAAGCAGCGGCGCGACCCGGCTGGTGGCCTGCGGAAGGTCGGTCTTGGTCAACACGATGCGGTCGGCCACCGCCACCTGCTTTACCGCCTCCGGTTGGGCGTCGAGGGTCGCCGCGCCGTTCACCGCGTCCACCACGGTCACCACCCCGTCGAGCCGGTAGCGCAGCACCAGATAGGGATGCGCCATGATGGTGTGGAGGACGGGCGCCGGGTCGGCGAGCCCGGTCGTCTCGATCACCACCCGCGACAGGCTCTCCATCCGGCCGTTGTCGAGTCGGCGGAGAAAATCCTCCAAAGTGGCCACGAGGTCGCCGCGGATGGTGCAGCAGAGGCAGCCGGCGGCCAGTTCCACCACCCCGTCCTCGGCGCCCTCCACGAACAGGTGGTCGAGGCCCACCTCGCCAAACTCGTTGATCACGAAGGCGGCGTTCGGAAAGGCCGTCTCCCGGATCAGGCGGTTGAGAAGCGTGGTCTTGCCGGCGCCGAGGAAGCCGGTCAGCACCGTCACCGGGATGGGCTCCTTCGGGGCGCGGCGCGGGGCGGTCGGGGCGTCGGAAGCGGCGGTCACGGCGGCGGGCCTCGTCGGTCGGGCGGGGCCGGCACCATGGATCAGCCGCCGCGGCCTTTCAACCCGAGGATCTCGATCGGCGGCGCGCCCGGCAGCGGCACCAGGGCGGCGCCGTCGTTGGAGCCCTGGTCGAGCCGCACGCCGCCCGCCTCCGGCAGGGGCGCCGTCTCGGCCGTGGCCGGATCCGGCGCGAAGGCGGCCGCGCCGGCCTGACCCGGCGTGCCGGCGATCGCCCGGTCCGGGCGGGCCCGTGGCAGCGGCGGCAGCGCGCCGATGGCGGCCGCGACGCCCTTGGCGGCTTCCGCCGGATTGACCACCGGGGCTAGGGCGACCGGCACCGGATCCATCAGCTTGAAGCGCTCGACCAGGAAGGACTTCTCCGCCCCGGTCATCCCGGCGCGCGCCACCGCCCGGTCCTCCGCGTCCTCGCCGACGGGCGCCTTCTTGCCGCAGACGGTCGGGCGCATGTCGAGCGGGGCCGCCGGAACCGGCGACGACGGGGCCAGCGCGCCAAGGCGGGTGCGCTTGGCGAAGAGCCCGCCGCCGGGCGATCCGAAGCCGGCCTCGAGCAGGCGGGCGGTGGTCTCGGCGCGCGTCTTGGCGTTCTCCTCGCCGAACACCACCGCGGCAAGGCGCCGGTTCCCGCGGGTCGCGGTCGCCACCACGTTGAAGCCGGAGGCACAGATGAAGCCCGTCTTCATGCCGTCCGTGCCCGGATAGCGCTCCAGGAGGTGATTGTGGGATCGGATCAGCTTGCCGCCGAGCGAAAGCGCGGTGATCCGGAACAGGTCGTGGTGCTCCGGGAACTCCCGGATGATGGCGGTGGTGAGGAGCGCGTAGTCCCGCGCGGTGGTCCACTGGCGCGCATCCGGCAGGCCGTTCGGATTGGCGAAGCGGGTGGACGTCATGCCGAGGCGCCGCGCCTCCGCGTTCATCCGGTCCACGAAGGCCTGCTCGCTGCCGCCGACCGTCTCGGCGAGCGCGACCGCCAGATCGTTGGCCGATTTCACGATCAGCATCTTCAGGGCGGTGTCCACGCTCACCGCGGTGCCGGGCTTGAAGCCCATCTTGGAGGGCGGCTCCTTGGCCGCGTTGGCGGTCATCACCACCGGGCTTTCGGGCCGGATCCGGCCTTCGCGCACCGCCCGGAAGGTCACGTAGGCGGTCATCATCTTGGTGAGCGAGGCCGGATACCAGGGATGGAAGGCATCCCGCTCGGCCAGCACCTCCCCGGTGCCGACGTCGAAGACCAGGTAGGGCCCGGCGGCGGCCGGCGAGGCGGCAAGGGCGATGCCGCCGATGACGGCGGCCCCGATGGCGACCCGAAGGCGCGCGGCGAAACGTCGGCGGAGCGATGCGGACGGCGGCTTTGAGCAGGGCGGCGGGGTCACGGTCTTCAACGTATCCCTTGGCTCGGCGGATCCCGTCCGGTGGGGCGGCGGATCGCGCGCGGGGTGATGGGTCACGGATCGCCGGACGGCGGACCCGATCGAACCGGCCCCTCGCCGGTCCGCGGCGTCCGGCTGGCCGGACCGCCCTCACGTGTCATCCCCGGACTCCCATACCGCAAAGCCGGGCCATGATGCAAAGTGGCTAGCGACCGACCGGGGGACGGCGGCGAATGCCCGTCGAGCCCGGCCGGATAGAGCCGGATCGTGGCCGTTTCGTGAGCACCTGCTGTCCGATTGTGCGACGGCTCTGCCCAAGCCAGAGGCGCATCGCCGGCCGGTGCCGCCCGTCGGCGGCCGCCGGTCGCATCCATGCTTCCCCGATTCGGCCAGACCGGCTCCGCTATCCCGGTCGCCTTTTGGACCGTTCGCGGCTGATCGTCGGCTTGGCCTTCCGCTTGCACCGGGCCGGGCGACGGTTAAGGTTGGGACGAGACGCGCCGCCGCCCTGAGGATCGCCTGCTGGACCGATGACATTGCATGTGATGACACCGATCGTGGCCGACGAGCCGCCGCGCCTTCAGCGTGCGCGCGGCTACGGGCGCGTGTCCTTCCGCCAGACCGACGGCCGGACCCGGCTTGAGGACCTGGTGCAGGAGGGATCCGCCAAGATCCGGCTGCCGCGGGTCTACGATGGCCGCGGCCCGGTGGCGGTTCTTCTCAACACGGCCGGCGGCATCACCGGCGGCGACCATCTGGTCTACGAGGCCGGGTGGGGTCCCGGCACGTCCGCGACGGTGACCGCGCAGGCCGCCGAGCGGATCTACCGCCGCGCCTCCGGCGTCGGCCGGGTGGAGAACAGGTTGACCGTCGGTGCCGGCGCCGAGGCCTTCTGGCTGCCGCAGGAAACGATCGTGTTCGACCGGGCCGGCCTTGCCCGCACCCTGGAGGTGGATCTTGCGCCGGATGCCCGCTTCACCGGCTGCGAGATGGTGGTGATGGGGCGAACCGCCATGGGCGAGGACGTGACCACGCTCAGCCTGACCGACCGCTGGCGGATTCGCCGGAACGGCCGGCTGGTCTACGCGGACGCCCTCCGCTTCCATGGCGACACCCGCGCCATTCTCTCCGGCGGCGCGACCGGCCGCGGCGCGCGGGCCTTCGCCTCGGTGGTGCAGGTGGCGCCCGACGTGGCCGACCGGCTCGACGCGGTGCGCGACGGCCTCGAAGCCGCGATCGCCGCCTCAAACGGGCGGCTGGAGGCGGGCGCGAGCGTGTTCGACGGGCTGATGTCGGTCCGTCTCATCGCGGCCGACGGCCAGGCGCTTCGGGCCGGCATGGCGCCGCTCCTGGAGCGGCTCATCGACGGCGCGCTGCCGCGGGTCTGGGCACTCTGACCGGCGGAGGCGCGGCGAAGGACCATTCGGCCGGGCGACCTCCGGGCGCGGCCGGACCGACGACACGGACCCAACAGGACGACGAACGGGCAGGACTTCCGACATGAATCTGACGCCGCGAGAAAAGGACAAGCTTCTGATCGCCATGGCCGCCATGGTGGCGCGCCGCCGCCTGGAGCGGGGCGTGAAGCTCAACCACCCGGAGGCCGTCGCCCTCATCACGGATTTCGTGGTGGAAGGCGCCCGCGACGGCAAGACCGTCGCCCAGCTGATGGCCGAGGGCGCCGGCGTGCTCACCCGCGACCAGGTCATGCCGGGCATCGCCGAGATGATCCACGACGTCCAGGTGGAAGCGACCTTCCCGGACGGGACGAAGCTTGTCACCGTCCACCAACCGATCCGCTGAAAAGGGCTGCCTGATGATCCCTGGAGAAATCTTCCCGGCCGATGGCGAGATCGAACTCAACGCCGGCCTGCCGACCGTGACGCTCGACGTCTCCAACACCGGCGACCGGCCGATCCAGGTCGGCAGCCACTACCATTTCGCCGAGACCAACGGCGCCCTGTCGTTCGACCGGGAAGCGGCCCACGGCCACCGGCTCGACATCCCGGCCGGCACCGCCGTCCGCTTCGAGCCGGGCCAGACCCGGTCGGTGACCCTCGTCCCCTACCGCGGCAAGCGGGAGGTCTACGGCTTTCGGCAGAAGGTGATGGGGTCCCTGTGACGGTGACGTCCCCCGCTCCCATGACCGTCGACCGGCACCGCGCGGCAAGCCGCCCGTGCCGCCCGGCGGCCATGGCGCATCGCCGGGACACCCCCGACCGTCATGGTCCGCGCAGGCGGACCACCTACGCATCCATCAACCCAAGGGCCAGCCTCACCGCCGACGCGTTGGTCGCGACGGGAGATCAGCAGCGCGCGCTGGCCCTCCTCGCGGACCGTCCCTTAAGGCCCCTTACTTCCCATGCTAAGGTAAGGCGTTCCGGCCCGTCTTCAGGAGGCGCCCGCCATGCATCTCGGCTCGTCCAAGGTCACCGCCAAGGGGCAGTTCACCCTGCCCGCGGAGGTGCGCTCGGCGCTCGGCATCCGGCCGGGCGACACCATCGAATTCTTCGTGCACCGGTCCGGAGAGGTGTTCATCCACCCGCGCAACCGCCCGGCGTCGTCCATCTTCGGACGGGCGGCGCGCTACGCGGCCCCGGTCGGCGAGGAGGAGCGGTCCCGGCTGATCGCCGAGGGGGTGGCCGGGCGTCCGGCGGCCGATCCGTCGGAAGGGCCGGAATGATCGGCGTCGACGTGCACGTGCTGCTTCGCGCCGTCCTTCTCGACGACCCGGCCCAGTCGGACCGCGCCACCCGCTTCTTCGGCAAACGCGGCAGCAACGATCCGGCGGTGATCAACGCGGTGGTGCTGGCCGAATTCGTCATGACCCTGCAGGTGGTCTACCGCATGCCCGTCCGCGAGATCGCCGGGATCCTCCGCGCCATGACGGAGAGCGCGGCCTACTGCTTTCCCGATCGCGAGGCGGTGCTGCGCGCCCTTCGCGACACCGAACTGTCCGGCGGATCCTTCATCGAGCGCTTCGTCGCCGAGATCAACGACGTCTACGGCTGTTCCTCGACCGCCACCTTCGACAGCCGCGCCGCCCGGCGTGCTCCCTTCTCCGCCGTTCCCTGAGCCTGTCCTTTCCAAAGCACCAGGACCCCGCCCATGTCCTTCCGTATGTCCCGTGCCGCCTATGCCGACATGTTCGGCCCCACCATCGGCGACAAGGTCCGCCTCGCCGACACCGAACTCCTGGTCACGGTGGAGAAGGACTTCACCACCTACGGCGAGGAGGTGAAGTTCGGCGGCGGCAAGGTGATCCGCGACGGCATGGGCCAGTCCCAGGTGACGCGGGCCGCCGGCGCGGTCGACACGGTCATCACCAACGCGCTCATCATCGACCACTGGGGCATCGTCAAGGCGGACGTCGGCCTCAAGGACGGGCGCATCGTCGGCATCGGCAAGGCCGGCAACCCGGACGTCCAGCCGGGCGTCGACATCATCGTCGGCCCGGGCACCGAGGCGATCGCCGGCGAGGGCAAGATCCTCACCGCCGGGGCGCTCGACACCCACATCCACTACATCTGCCCGCAGCAGATCGACGATGCCCTCATGTCGGGCGTCACCACCATGCTGGGTGGCGGCACCGGTCCGGCGACGGGCACCGCGGCCACCACCTGCACCCCCGGCCCCTGGCACATCACCCGCATGATTCAGGCCGCCGAGGCCTTCCCGATGAATCTGGCCTTCTCCGGCAAGGGCAACGCGGCGCTGCCGGCGGCCCTGGAGGAGCAGATTCTGGCCGGCGCCTGCGCACTGAAGCTCCACGAGGACTGGGGCACCACCCCCGCCACCATCGACAACTGCCTCTCGGTCGCCGACGCCTTTGACATCCAGGTGATGATCCACACGGATACGCTGAACGAGAGCGGCTTCGTGGAGGACACGGTGGCGGCCATGAAGGGCCGCACCATCCACGCCTTCCACACGGAAGGCGCCGGTGGCGGCCACGCGCCGGACATCATCAAGGTGGCGGGCCTTTCGAACGTGCTGCCGTCGTCCACCAACCCGACCCGGCCCTACACCCGCAACACCCTCGACGAGCATCTCGACATGCTCATGGTGTGCCACCACCTGGACCCCTCTATTCCCGAGGACGTCGCCTTCGCCGAGAGCCGCATCCGCAAGGAGACCATCGCGGCGGAGGACATCCTCCACGACATGGGCGCCTTCTCCATCATCGCCTCCGACAGCCAGGCCATGGGCCGCGTCGGCGAGGTGATCATCCGCACCTTCCAGACCGCCCACAAGATGAAGGTGCAGCGCGGCACCCTCGCCGAAGACGTCGGCACCGGCGCCGACAACTTCCGCGTCAAGCGCTACATCGCCAAGGTCACCATCAACGCCGCCATCGCCCACGGCCTCGACAAGCACGTGGGCTCCGTGGAAGTCGGCAAGCTCGCCGACCTCGTCCTCTGGTCGCCCGCCTTCTTCGGGGTGAAGCCGGACCTGGTGATCAAGATGGGCACCATCGCGGCCGCCCCCATGGGCGATCCCAACGCCTCCATCCCGACGCCGCAGCCGGTGCACTACCGGCCGATGTTCGGCGCCTTCGGCAAGGCGCTCCAGGCCTCCCGCGTCACCTTCGTGTCGAAGGCCGCCTTTGACGCCGGCATCAAGAACCGCCTCGGCCTCGACAGCCTGGTCCTGCCCGTGGAAAACGTCCGCGGCGGCATCTCCAAGGCCTCCATGGTGCACAACTTCGCGACGCCCAACCTCGAGGTGGACCCGGAAACCTACGAAGTCCGCGCCGACGGCGAGCTTCTGACCTGCGAACCCGCCGAGGTGCTGCCGATGGCGCAGCGTTACTTCCTGTTCTAGACTGGAAGCATGGCCAAGCCGCTCGAAAAACCGATACGGCCCGACCTCTACGAGGAGGACTTTTTCGCCTGGACGCAGGATCAGGCGGCGAAGCTGCGCGCCCGCACGCACAACGACGTCGACTGGGACAATCTCGCGGAGGAGATCGAGAGTTTGGGCCGTTCGCAAAAGCGCGAAATTCGCAGCCGGCTGATCAAGCTCCTCGCTCATCTGCTCAAGTGGGAGCATCAGCCTGAACGGCGTTCGATGAGTTGGCAGACCACGATCGGCGAGATGCGAACGCACATCGACGGCCTCATCGAGGACAGCCCCAGCCTCGCCGCGTTTCCGGAGAACGTGATCGATCAGGCCTATGCCACGGCCCGCCGGGAGGCCGCCGAGGAGATGCGCCGCGATCTGCGGACGCTTCCCGATCGATGCCCTTATGACGTCCGGGATGTTCTCTACTATGGATTCATGCCGGGCCAGCCCTGGTCCCCCGACGATCTCGTTCTGGACTGACCACAGGACATTGTCATGATCACCGCCACCCGCATACTCCCCGCCGGCACCTGGTCCGGCGAACCGGCCGACCGTCTCGTGCTGGAACGCGACGACCGGCACCGCCGCCGTCTCGTCATGCGCTGCCTGGAGAAGACCGTCTTCCTCCTGAACCTCCCCGAGGCGCAGGTGATGAAGGAGGGCGATGCGCTCGAGTTGGAGGACGGCCGGCTGATCGCCGTGGTGGCCAAGCCCGAGCGGCTCCTGGAGGTGACGGCCGACGACGCCGGGCATCTGGTGCGCATCGCCTGGCACCTCGGCAACCGGCACCTGCCGACCCAGCTGATGGGCGACCGGCTGCGCATCCGCGAGGATCACGTGATCGAGGACATGCTCGTGAAGCTCGGCGCCCGGGTGGCGCACGTCTCGGCCGCCTTCGATCCGGAAGGCGGCGCCTACGGCCACGGGACGGTGCAGGGTCACGACCACGGTCCCGCTCACGGACACGATCAGGCGCTCGACCATGGGCACATCCACGACCATCGTCATGACCATGACCATGACCATGCCCACGACCACGACCACGGGGATGCCCCTACCCACGTCCATGGCGACGCCTGCGGATGCGGCCACGACCATTCCCATGACCACGGCCACGCGCACGACCATGGTCACAAGCATGGCTGACGGCTCCGCCGCCGCCGAACCACGCTGCACCGGCGACGACGAGGACCGCGCGCCCGACGGGGCGGCGCTCGTGCGGCTGATGACATGGCTGTCGCCGGCCTTCCCGGTAGGCGCTTTCACCTACAGCCACGGCCTGGAATGGGCGATCGAGGACGGCACCGTCACCAACGCGGCCAGCCTTGAGGCGTGGATCGGGTCCGTGCTCCGCCACGGCGCCGGGCGGACCGACGCGGTCCTCCTCGCCGAGGCCTGGCGGGCGACGCGCGTGCGGGACACCCTGCGCCTGACGGACGCCGCCGACCTCGCCTTCGCGCTGCAGCCCTCCCGCGAGCGGCGGCTGGAGGCGGGTGCCCAGGGCAAGGCCTTCGTGACCGCCGTCGCCGCCACCTGGGAGGCGCCGACCCTGTCCGCGCTCGCCGACGATCTGGCGCCGACGCCGGTCGCCTATGCGGTCGCGGTCGGCGTCGCCGGCGCCGACCACGCCATCCCGCTCGGCGCCCTCCTGGAGGCCCACCTCACCGCCTTCGTGGCCAATCTCGTCTCGGCGGCGGTCCGCGCCGTGCCGCTCGGCCAGACCGACGGCCAGCGCGTGATCCGCGCGCTCACCGGCGTCGTCGCCGAGACCGCCGGCGAAGCCCGCGCGGCCGCCCCGGACGACGTCGGCGGCGCGGCGCTGCGGGCCGACATCGCGTCCATGAAACACGAAACCCAGTACACGAGGCTGTTCCGCTCATGAGCGCGCAAACCAAGTCCACGCCAGCCCACGGTCCCCTCCGGGTCGGCATCGGCGGCCCCGTCGGGTCCGGCAAGACGGCGCTGATGGACGCGCTCTGCAAGGTGCTCCGCGAGCGCTACGACATCGCCGCCATCACCAACGACATCTACACCAAGGAGGACGCCGAGTTCCTCACCCGGTCCGGCGCGCTGCCGCCGGAGCGCATCGCCGGGGTGGAGACAGGCGGCTGCCCGCACACGGCCATCCGCGAGGACGCCTCCATCAACCTCGCGGCCGTCGCCGACATGAACGAGCGCTTCCCCGGTCTGGAGGTCATCCTGATCGAATCCGGCGGCGACAACCTCGCCGCTACCTTTTCGCCCGAACTCGCCGATCTGACGATCTACGTCATCGACGTCTCCGCCGGCGACAAGATCCCCCGCAAGGGCGGCCCCGGCATCACCCGCTCCGACCTCCTCGTCATCAACAAGATCGACCTCGCACCCTACGTCGGCGCCTCTCTGGAGGTGATGGACCGGGACGCCACGCGCATGCGCCGCGGCAAGCCCTTCGTCTTCACCAACGTCCGCGCCGGCCACAACGTCGACAAGGTGGTCGCCTTCATCGAGGAGGCGGGCGGCCTCTCCGGCTGACGCGGTCCGTCACCACGGCCTGACCCACGTCGGCGACAATCCACACTTGTCGGATGAATGCCCGCTTGTCGGACGAGGGTGCCGGGGGTAGGCAGGGGGCGTGACGGTGTTCCGCCGTCGTCCTCTCCACGATCGGCAGACCGTCCCCCGTCCCATGTCCGAGATCGCCCTCGACGTCCTTCCCATCTTCGTGCTCATCGCGATCGGCTGGCTCGCGGTGACGGTGAAGCTCCTCAAGGCCGATGTGGGCGATGCGCTCAGCGACTTCGTCTTCAAGATCGCCGTGCCGGTCCTCCTCTTCCGCACCGTTGCCCGCGCCGACTTCCACGGCGCCTCGCCCTGGGGGCTCTGGATCGCCTACTTCTTCGGCGTGCTCGTCACCTGGACGGTCGGCCACCTGATCGCCACCCGGGTGTTCAAGCGCGACACCCGGCTCGGCGTGGTGGCGGGCGTGTCGTCGGCCTTCGCCAACAACGTCTTCATCGGCCTGCCGCTGGTCGATCGGGTGCTCGACGACGAGGGCGTCGTCGCGCTCTCCATCCTGCTTTCCGTCCATCTGCCGGTGATGATGGTGGCCGGCACGCTCATGATGGAGCGGGCCGAGCGGAAGGTGGAGGGCAAGCCCGGGCGCGGGCTCCTCGCCATCCTCGCCCAGGTCGGCCGCAACCTCATCCGCAATCCGCTGGTGATCGGCCTCGTCGCCGGCTCCCTCTTCCGCCTCACCGGATTGTCAACGGGCGGCGCCCCCGGGATCGTCATCGACCAGATCGCCGGCATCGCCGGTCCGGCGGCGCTTCTCTCCATGGGCATGGCGGTGAAGAAATACGGCTTCTCCGGCCACGTGGGGCCGGCCGTCACCCTGTCGGCGCTGAAGCTCGTGCTGATGCCCGCCTGCGTCTTCCTGGCGGCGCATCTCCTCGGCCTGCCGCCCACCTGGACGGCCGCCATCGTGCTCACCTCCGCGGTGCCGACCGGCGTCAACGCCTACCTGATCGCCAGCCATTTCGGCGTCGGCCACGGCCTCGCCTCGTCGGTGATCACGCTGACGACGGCGCTCGGGGCGATCACCGTCACCGCCTGGGCGCTGGCGCTCGGCCTGTGAGCCTGATCGGGGCAGACCCGTTCCGTCGGGGCTTGCAGCCCACACCGGGTTCGGCGACGGTGCATCAAGCATCAGACCCGCACCCGTCCGCGCCCCGCGAGGTGACCCGTTGAGCCAACCCTATGCCGACCGGCGGGGCGTGATCGGCTGGATCCTGTTCGACCCGGCCACCCAGCCCTTCTTCACCCTCATCACCACCTTCGTGTTCGCGCCCTATTTCGCCGCCGCCGTCGCGCCGACACCGGCCGCCGGGCAGGCGCTCTGGGGCTATGCGACGGCGGCGGCCGGCCTCACCATCGCGCTCACCGCCCCCATGCTCGGCGCCATCGCCGACGAGACCGGCCGGCGCAAGCCCTTCATCGCGCTCTTCGGCGGTCTGATGGCGCTCGCCTCCGCCGGGCTCTGGCTGGTCGAGCCCGGACGGGCCGACCTCGTACCCCTGGCGCTCGTGCTCTTCGCCCTTGGCACCATCGGGGCGGAATATGCCATCATTTTCAACAACGCCATGATGACCCGCATCGTGCCGCCCGAGCGGCTCGGGCGCCTCTCCGGCACCGGTTGGGCGGCGGGTTTTGCCGGCGGCCTTCTGTCGCTGGTCTTCGTGCTCGGCTTCCTGGCGGCCGATCCGGAGACCGGGCGCACCCTCGTCGGCCTGGAGCCGCTGTTCGGCCTCGACCCGGCCGCCCGCGAGGGCGACCGGGCGGCCGGGCCTCTCACGGCGCTCTGGTTCGCGGTGCTGGTGCTGCCGCTCCTCCTCTTCACGCCCGACGGGCGCGGCGGCACGGGGGTGCCCATCCTCGCCGCGGTTCGCGGCGCCTTCGCGTCCCTGAAGGAAACGCTTTCGCGGCTGAAGCATCGGCCCGGCATGGGGCGCTTTCTCATCGCCAACATGATCTACACGGACGGTCTCGTCGCCCTCTTCGCCTTCGGCGGTGTCTACGCGGCCGGCACCTTTGGCTGGGGCACCATCGAGATCGGCCTCTTCGGCATCCTTCTCACCATCACCGGCACGGTGGGCGCCTTCGTGGGCGGCCGGCTCGACGACCGGTTCGGGTCGAAGCGGGTGGTGCTCGGCGCGCTCGCCCTCCTCACCGCCTGCTCCATCGCCATCCTCACCGTGGACGCCACCCACATCTTCCTTGTGGTGGAGACGGTCGGCCCGGCGCCCGGCGACGGGCTCTACGCCACCTGGCCAGAACGGGTCTACATGGTGTTCGGGGCGCTCATCGGCCTTGCGGTCGGGCCGGTGCAGGCAGCCTCGCGCACGCTGCTCTGCCGGCTGGCGCCGGAAGGGGAGACCGGCCGCTTCTTCGGGCTCTTCGCCCTCACCGGCAAGATCACCAGCTTCGCCGGGCCGCTTCTCGTCGGCATCGCCACCGACCTGACCGACAGCCAGCGCATGGGCGTCGTCCCGCTCGTGGTCTTCTTCCTCGTCGGCGCCTTCCTGCTCTCCGGCGTCCGCGTGCCGGCGCGCTGACAGGGACTGTCATACCAAGCCGGCCTTCACGAGCCAGGTATCAGCGACCGTTCAGGCCCGCTCGATCAGGAAGCGCAGCACCGGGCCGTCCGTGGCCCGGCCGACCAGCCGATGGCCGGCCTCTGTGCAGAAGTGCGGCATGTCGATCGCCGCCATGGGGTCCGTCGCCTCCACCAGCAGCCGGGCGCCGGGCGCCATGCGGGCCAGCGCCCGCCGGGTCTTCAACACGGGGAGGGGGCAGTTGAGGCCCTTCAGGTCGAGCCGGACGGCGCCCGGATCGTCGATCCCGCCGTCGCTCGACGAAGGCCTGAGCGGCACCTGTCCGCTCAAGGCAGAACCGAGCGGCAGAGATCGATCACCGCCGCGAGTGTGGCGGACGGGTCGACCGAGAGGGCCACCCCCACCAGGATGACCGAGAGGGGCAGCATCACCGAGAGCACGAGGTCGCTGCGCCGGGCGGTCGGCGGCATGTCGGGGGCGGGTTCGCGTCTCATGACACACCTTGCGGATGGACGGAGAGGGGATGGCTTACGGGCCTCGATCCTAGAGGCAGCCGGCGATGCCGGCGATCAGCCGCGCCGCGAAGGCCGCCTCCCCGTAGGCGAGATTGAGGAGCACCGCCCCGACGGCCGCGGCCGACATCAGACCGACGCCGCCCCACACGATCGCGCGCTCCACGACGCGCGGCATGGCCGGCGTCGCGGCGCTGTCCAGGGCGGGCGACGTATCGACCGGCTGCTGGCCGTATGCCTGCGGCAAAGGGGCGGACATCTGGAGATCCTTTGGAAACCGACGGCCGATTTTAGCCCGTTCCGGCGTCTTCCACCAGCCGGCGCAGCTTGGCGATCGCGTCGGCCTGGGGCTCGCCGTAGGAGATGGTCCCGCGGAAGCGTCCGTCCGGACCCATCAGATAGACGGCGGCCGTATGGTCCATGGTGTAGTCGTCGCCGCTCTCCGACGGCACCTTGCGGCGGTAGACCCGATACTTGGCAACCACGTCGGCGATCTGGGCCTCGGTCCCGGTGAGGCCCGTCACCCGATCGGAGAAGGACGCGATATAGCTTTTCAGGGCCTCAGGCGTGTCGCGCTCCGGGTCCACGGTGACGAAGAGCACCGCCAGATCGTCCGCCGCCGGTCCGAGGTCCTGAAGCGCCACGGTCAGCTCGGCGAGGGTCGTCGGACAGACATCCGGGCAGTGGGTGAAGCCGAAGAAGATGGCGTAGGGCCGGCCGGCCACCATCGCCTCTGTCACCGGCTCGCCGTCCTGGTTGACCAGCGTGAACGGACCGCCGACGGCCGCCTCGCCCGTCGACGTGACGGCGGCGGGACCCTGGCCCATCTGGCCCATGACGACGAGCCAGCCGGTGACGCCCGCCAGCACGACGACGAGGCCCCAGGTGGCGATCCGTACCCACTTGATCATGGTCAGCTCTTCTTTTCGGTCCGCATCAGCCCCACGTCCCAGACGACCGCCTTCACGGTGGTCGAGGTGCCGTCCTTGAAGGCGAGGGTGATGTCATAGGCATTGCCGACCCGCAGCATCTGCGTCAGGCCGAGGAACATGATATGGGGGCCGCCGGGCTTTAGTTCGAGTTCGCCGCCGGGCGGCACCGCCAGGCTCTCCACCGGCCGCATCTGCATGTAACCGTCCACCACCTTCATCACATGCAGTTCGGTGCGCTGCGCGAACGGCACGCTGCCGCCGGTGAGTTCGATGGGCGTGGTGCCATGGTTGCGGAGCACCATATAGCCGGCGCCCACCTTGCCGCCGGGCGGGGTCGCCCGGGACCAGGGCGCCACGATCTCCAGGTCGCCGACGCGCACGGACGGCAGTTCCACCGGCGCTTCCTGGATGGACTGGGCCGGAGCCGGGCCGACGGCGCCGAGGCCGAGCAGGGCCGCAAGGGCGAGGATCGCAGGTCGTCGGGTCAGGCGCATGGTCTCGTGTTTCCTCCACAGGTCGTTCAAGATAGGGCGCGCTTCGGGCGGCGCGCCTCGTCGAGGGCAGGATTTTCGATCCGGCCGGGGGCGCCGCAGGTGCCGGCGCGCCGTCGTCGCGCCTGGCTGTCCACGATCCCGGCGGCTCTTTCCATCCGGCCGCCCGTCGCACACATAAACGGTCGGCAGGCGGAAATCACCCGCTCCCTGGGCGCGGATGTTCACACTTGCATGGTCGGCGACAAGGCGGCATGTTGACGCTTACGTTCACGTCACGTCGAGAGGGCGGGCGTGCAGGAGGATGGACCGGTCCAGGTTCCGCTTGCGCGGCACGGGCCGGCAAGAGGCCGCGCGAGACGGCCCGGGGAGGGTTCGGCAGATGAGTGTTGTCGCGCGTGCCAGAAGCGAATTCGCCTATGCGTCCGGATTCGTCCGCATGCTGGGCCGGGTGACCCCGGTCGCCAAAGCACGGGACCGGGTCTGGCCGGACGTGGTGGCGGACCTCGCCGCCCGCTTCGGGGACCGCCCGGCGCTGATCTCCGAGGAGGAGAGCCTCACCTACGCGGACTATCATCGGCGCGGCAACCGCTATGCCCGCTGGGCCATGGCGCACGGCGTGAAGAAGGGCGACTGCGTGGCCCTTTTCATGGCGAACCGGGCCGAGTATCTGGCGATCTGGCTCGGCATCGCCCGCGCGGGCGGCGTGGTCGCCCTGGTCAACACCAACCTCACCGGCCCGTCGCTCGCCCACTGTGTCAACATCGTCGCGCCGAAGCACGTGATCGTCGGCAGCGATCTTGCCGCCGCCTTCGCCACCGCGCGCCCGGCCATCACCGGCGCACCGACCGTCTGGTCGCACGGACCGTCCGAGGCCGGCGAGCGCCTGGACCTTCTGATCGAGCGCACGGACGATGCCGACATCCCGGCGGGCGAGCGCCCGGCCCTCACCATCGAGGACCGCTGCCTCTTCATCTACACCTCCGGCACCACCGGTCTGCCGAAGGCCGCCAACATCAACCACTACCGGGTCCAGGCGATCATGAACGGCTTCTCCGCCGCCATGAACGCCACCAAGGACGACCGCATGTACGTGGCGCTGCCGCTCTACCACACGTCCGGCGGCGTGCTGGCCGTCGGCACGGTGTTGACGGTCGGCGGATCGGTGGTGATCGCCCGCAAATTCTCCGCCGGCCGCTTCTGGGACGACATCGCCGGCTACAAGTGCACTTTGTTTCAATACATCGGCGAACTTTGCCGCTACCTCGTCAACTCGCCGCCGCATCCGAAGGAGCGCCAGCACGCCATCCGCCTCGCCAGCGGCAATGGCCTGAGGCCCGACATCTGGGTGCCGTTCCAGAGCCGGTTCGGCATTCCGAAGATCCTGGAGTGGTATGCGGCGACCGAGGGCAACGCGGCGATCTTCAATTTCGACGACCGTCCGGGCTCCATCGGCCGCGTGCCGCGGTGGATCCGGCACCGCTTTCCGATCAAGGTGGTGCGCACCGACCTCGACACCGGCGAGATGCTGCGCGGTCCGGACGGCCGTGCGATCGAGTGCGCGCCCGACGAAGTGGGTGAGATGATCTCGGAGATCCTCAACGATCCGTCCAAGCCGGCCCAGCGCTTCGAAGGTTATGCCGACCCGGTGGCGACCGCCAAGAAGATCGCCACCGACGTTTCAACGCCCGGAGACAGGTGGTTCCGCACCGGAGATCTCGTCCGCAAGGACGCGCTCGGCTATTTCTACTTCATCGACCGCATCGGCGACACCTTCCGCTGGAAGGGCGAGAACGTGGCGACTTCGGAGGTCTCCGAGGCGCTCGGCGTCTATCCGGGGATCGCCACGCCGAATGTCTACGGGGTCGCGGTCCCGGGGCGGGAAGGGCGGGCCGGCATGGCGGCGCTCACCTGCACCACCGACATCGACCTGGATGGCCTCTCCCGGCACCTGGACGCCCAACTGCCCGCCTACGCCAAGCCCGTCTTCCTGCGCCTCAAGTCGGACATCGAGGTGACCGGCACCTTCAAGCTTAAGAAGGTCGACCTCGTCGGCGAAGGCTTCGACCCGTCGCGTCTCGCCGATCCGGTCTTCTTCCTGCATCCGGTCGAAAAGCGCTACGTCCGCCTCGACCCGGACCTTTACGCCGCCATCGTATCGGGCGAGATACGACTTTGAAATACATGAACATTTCGGCTGACCGGCCGGCCCCGTCGCGTTCCTGCTCAGCGCCTTAAAAGGTCCAAGAGGTCGGACCCTGCCAAACTTGGTATGGTGAGCGGCGAATGACCCATGGGGAGAAGGATGTTCCGATGACCGACGCCGCGCTTACCGTGCTGGACTTCTGGTGGGAGGCCGGGGCGGCCAAGTGGTTCCGCGGCGGCGAGGCCTTCGACGAGGCCTGCCGGACGGCCCTCCTCGGCCTCCACGAGGAGGCGGCGGGCGGGGCGTTCGACAGCTGGGAGGAGACGCCGCACGGCACGCTCGCGCTCCTGATCCTCCTCGACCAGATCCCCCGCAACATCTTTCGCGGCACGCCCCGCGCCTTCGCCACCGACGCCAAGGCGCTCGCCATCGCCCGGCGGGCGCTGGACAAAGGCTTTCCGAAAGCTTTCAGCAAGGACGTGCGGGTGTTCTTCTACCTGCCCTTCACCCACGCGGAGGACATGGCCGACCAGGAGCTTTGCGTGGACCTCACCCGCACCCTCGGCATGGAGGTCTACCACTACGCCCTGATCCACATGGACGCGATCCGCCGTTTCGGCCGTTTCCCTCACCGCAACGCCATTCTCGGCCGTGTCTCCACGGAGGCGGAGGACGCCTATCTGGCGAGCGGCGGCTTCAGCGGCTGATCGCGCGGGCGGACCGGTTTCCGGCGGCACCCAGGAAGGCGGCGGCAGCGACGGCCGCGGAAAGCACGGCGTTCCATCCGGCAAAGGAGAGGCCGAGCATGCGCCAGCTCGCCTCGGTGCAGGAGACGAGCCGGGTGGACTGAAGCTGGGCGAGCAGATTGCCGGCGTCCGTGGTCGGCCCGGTGCCGCCGCCGCAGTCGTTCGGCCCCGGCCAGAAGCCCCATTCGGCGCCCGCGTGATAGCCCCCGAGCCCGGTTCCGACCAGGAAGGCGATCCCGCCGAGAACCGCGAACAGGCGGGCGGCGCCGGGCGCCCGTCCGGCCAGAAGCAGCGACAGGAGGATAAGGGGCAGGCCCACGTAATAGGGGATGCGCTCCTGGTAGCAGAGCTTGCAGGGCACATAGCCGCCGATGATCTGGTAGCCCCACGCGGTGGCAATGGCCGCAAGCCCGACCAGGAAACCGGCCGCGAGCGGCGCTTTCCACACAGTCGTACGGACGAAAGAACCGGTGGACGGCGCGGTGGCGGACACGGACATCATGGGCTCCGTCGGTCTCAAGATCCTGCCGACCGGCGCTCGTCCGTTTAAGGACGGAGCATCGTCGGCCGCAGGAGACCGGTCAAGGTCGAGACTGCTCTATCAGCCTGCCGCCGCATCGTCCACGGGCCGGTTCTCGACCACCCGCGATCGCAACCGGACCGGCCCGCGGGAGGGGCGAGCCGGTCCGGCGGTCCGTCGGGGCGGACGTCTGGTCTGGGAGAACGGATTGTCCCGGACCCCGCGGGCCGGGGCCTGCGGGATCGTCGATCCGGCTTCGCGGGGCTGGGGGGCTGGAAATCGAAGCCACACCGCCGACTGTCCGGGACAACGCTGCCGAGACTGACGGCGGCTCGGGGCCTTGAGACGACCGAAAGTGGGCCGAAACGGGATTGTTTGTATCAGGATGTACGCACCATCCCGGACCCTGCGTCCGGTCTGGCCACCGATCCGGCCAGGGGGCGGCTCAGAAGTCCGCCGTCAGGCCCTTGATCTCCCAGTCGCCGTAGCGGACCGGCTCCAGGCCACCGCGCCCGTTGATTTCGCGCGGCCCGGACTGCGCCTCAGCCTCCGCCTTGCGGCGGGCCTCCGCCTCGAGAAGCGCGCGTTGGGCGGCCGGGGGCAGGTCCTCGAAGCGGCGGGTCGGTGCCGCGCCGGCCGTCGCCGCCGTCTCGGGCTGCGGGACGGCGGAGGGAACGGGAGGCTGGCTCTCTTCGGTCATCGACGGTCGTCTTCCGGAGAATGGTCTTCGATCGGGTTCGGGCGCGTCGGGATCGGCCGAAACAACCGTTTCTTGATGCCGCGCACCGGCGTCCCCATCATATAGGCGTCCGGTGGCGCCTGTCGCGTCCCGGGCGCCGGATCCGCCCCGCCGGTCGACATCGGGGCGACACCCGTCGTGTTCCGCTTCCCATGAACATCTTCCGCACCGCTCTTCTTCTCGCCGCCATGACGGCGCTCTTCATGGGCGTCGGCTTCCTGATCGGCGGCCAGCAGGGCATGGTCATCGCCTTTTTCGCCGCGGCGGCGATGAACGTCTTCAGCTACTGGAACGCCGACAAGCTCGTGCTCCGGATGCACAACGCCCGGGAGGTCGACGAGCGCACGGCGCCTGAATTCTACCGCATGGTGCGGCAGTTGGCGGCCAATGCCGAACTGCCGATGCCGAAGGTCTACATCATCGACAACCCGCAGCCGAACGCCTTCGCCACCGGCCGCAATCCCGAGAACGCCGCCGTAGCGGCCACCACCGGCCTTCTTGAGATGCTGCAGCCGGAGGAGGTGGCTGGCGTGATGGCGCACGAACTCGCCCACGTGAAGAACCGCGACACGCTGATCATGACGATCACCGCCACCATCGCGGGCGCCATCTCCATGCTGGCGAACTTCGGCTTCTTCTTCGGCGGCAACCGGGAGAACAACAACCCGCTCGGCTTCGTCGGCGTCATCGTCGCCATGATCGTCGCCCCCATGGCGGCCATGCTGGTGCAGATGGCCATCTCGCGCACCCGCGAGTATTCGGCCGACCGGCTTGGCGCGGAGATCTGCGGCCGGCCGGAGTGGCTTGCCTCCGCGCTCCAGAAGATCGCCGGCGGCGCGGCCCGGATTCCCAACATGACGGCCGAGGCGAATCCTGCTACGGCCCACATGTTCATCATCAATCCGCTGTCGGGTCAGCGCATGGACAACCTCTTCTCGACCCACCCGGCCACCGAGAACCGGATCGCCGCGCTGATGGATTTCGCCCAGACGACCGGCCCCCTGGCCGCGCCGTTCCAGGCCGAACCCGCGGCGCGCCCGGTGCGGCGGGGACCGTGGGGTCGGCCGAGCGCGCCGACCGGCAGCCGCAGCAACCGTCGTGGACCCTGGGGATGAGACCACCGAAGACACCGGGTTCCGGCAGCGGGCGCCCGCCTGAAGGCCGCAAGCCGTCCGGCCCGCGCCCGCCCGCCCGCGGACCCGGCGCGTCCGCCGCCGGCGGCGCGGAGGGTCCGCGTCCGGCCCGTGCCGGCAAGCCGTCCGGCGACAAGCCGTTCCGCCCGTCCGGCGAAGGACGACCCCGCCGCGACGACCGGCCCGCCGGCGGACCCGGCCGCGGCGGCTTTGCCGGCCACGCCCGCCCGCGGGCCCAGGGCCAGGTGGGCCTTGCGGCGCGCCAGCTCGCTGTCGACCTTGTCGCCACGGTGCAGAAGGGCAAGCTGCTCGACCAGTTGCTCGACACCGGCAAGCTCGCCGACCGCTACCAGCTGCTCGACCCGCGCGACCGCGGGCTCGTCCGGGCGATCGTCGGCATCACGCTGCGCCACCACGGCCAGATCACCGACGCCATCGGCCGGTTTCTCGAGCGGCCGCTGCCGGACGACGCCGGCATCCTGAAGCCCGCCATGGCGGTCGCCGCCGCCCAGGTGCTCTTCATGGACATCGCCGACCACGCCGCCGTCGCCCTCGGGGTGGAGGTGGTGGACGCTGACAAGGGCGCTCGGCCGTTCAAGGGCCTGGTCAACGCTGTGCTCCGCCGGATCGCTGGCGCCAAGGAGCTCATCCTCGCCGAGCAGGACGCCCCGGCCCTTAACACGCCCGCCTGGATGATGGAGCGCTGGACCGCCACCTACGGGGCCGAGACCGCCCGCGGCATCGCCGAGATGCAGATGGTGGACCCCAGCATCGACCTGACGGTGAAGAGCGAGCCCGCGGCCTGGGCCGAGCGGCTCGGCGGCACCGTGCTGCCGAACGGCACCGTCCGCATCCCGACCCAGGGCGCCATCGAAAAGCTCGCCGGCTACGACGAGGGCGCCTGGTGGGTGCAGGACGCCGCCGCCACCTTCCCGGTGCGCCTCCTCGGCGACGTGAAGGGCAAGAAGGTGGCGGACCTCTGCGCCGCCCCGGGCGGCAAGACCGCGCTTCTCGCCCACTTGGGCGCCACCGTCACGGCCGTCGACGTCTCCGGCTACCGGCTCGCCCGGCTGCAGCGCAACCTGTTCCGGCTCGGCCTCAAGGCCGACGTGCTCACTGCCGACATCACCGAGTGGCTGGCCGGGCCGTTCGACATGATCCTGCTCGACGCACCCTGCACCGCCACCGGCACGCTCCGCCGCCATCCGGACGGCTTGTTCGCCAAGGGGCAGGGAGACGTCGCCGCGCTCGCCGGCCTGCAGCGCAAGTTGATCGACCAGGCGATCCGCAGCCTGAAGCCGGGCGGTCTCTTCGTCTATTCCACCTGCTCGCTGGAGCCGGAGGAGGGCCCCGACCAGATCCGTCGGCTGATGCTGATCGACGCGCCGGTGGAGCGGGTGCCGGTGACCGCCGACGAGGTGGCCGGGCTCGCCGAGATCGTCACGCCCGAGGGCGACATCCGCACCTTGCCGACCCACCTGCCGCATGCCGACCCGAGGCTTTCCGGCCTCGACGGCTTCTACGCCGCCAGGCTCCGCCGCAAGGTCTGAGCCTTTGCCAACCGGACCGCGAGAGCGGGTCGGGCAAGAAGACCGCCATCTGTTGCAGCCATGCAAGAGCGGCCCCGGGGCGACGTCCCGGGGCCGTTTTTATGCAATGTGGCAGTGGGTTGCATACCATTTGGTAACCACGTGCGGGTCCAATGGTCGAGCGTAGGCGGTTCAGCGTCGGGCGCGGCCGTCCCGTCCTGGCCGCGCGCCCGTCGATCCCGTGGTGGCGACGTCCTTTGTAAGGGCGGGCCCGGACGCCCGGCCCGGTTCCGTCGGTCGGATCCTCCGATCCCGCAACCCGGACAGGAGACGCCACGCCGATGCAGGCGATGCCGAAAGGAGGCGCGGACGCCATGGCCTGGGAGTCGGCCGCCGGACTAGCCCGCCTCCTCGCCCATGCGGCGGGCGTCGTGGCGCGTCGCGCGGTCGTGACCGTGGAGACCGGCCCGTTCGCCCGCTGGCGCTGGCCGGGCCCGACACCCGAGCGGCTGGTGATCGCCCCCCAGGACATCCGCACCGCCGACCCGACCCTTGCCGCCGACATCTACGCCGGCATCTTCGCCTTCGCCGGCAAGGTGGTGGAAACCGGCGGACGGTCGCCCTTCGAGGTGCACGACGCGCCGGACGACTGGACCGCGGCCCTTCATGGCTTCACCTGGCTGCGGCACCTGCGCGCCGCCGACGGTGCCCTCACCCGGCAGAACGCCCGCGCGCTCGTCGCCGACTGGATCGCCCAGGAGACCAAGGCGCCGCCGATCGCCTACGAGCCGGAGGTGCTGGCCCGCCGGGTGCTCGCCTGGATCACCCAGTCGCCGCTGATCCTGGAAGATGCCGACAGGGCCTTCTACCGCCGCTTCCTGCGTTCGCTGACCCGTCAGGTGCGGCGCCTGCGCACACGCTTCCTGGACGCCCCGGAAGGCTGGCCACAGCTTCTCTCGGCTATCGCCGTGGTGGCGGCCGCGCTGTCCATGGACGGCCAGCAGCGGCTCGTCCGCCAGGGCACCCAGCGGCTGGAGCAGGAACTCGCCGAGCAGATCCTCTCCGACGGCGGTCACATCAGCCGCCATCCGGGCGTGCTTCTGGAGATTCTCGCCGAGCTGCTGCCGCTTCGCCAGGCCTACACGGCGCGCGGGCTCTCGCCGCCCCCGAGCCTCATCGGCGCGATCGACCGCATGATGCCGATGCTGCGCTTCTTCCGCCATTCGGACGGGGCCTTCGCCCACTTCAACGGCATGGGCTCCACCCCCGCGGATCTTCTGGCCACCATCCTGGCCTATGACGACGTGCGCGGCCAGCCGGTGCACGACGCCACATCGTCCGGCTACCAGCGCCTGGAGGCCGGCAGCACGGTGATCCTGATGGACACCGGCATGCCGCCGCCGCTGGCCCTCAGCGCCCATGCGCATGCCGGGTTCCTGTCGTTGGAAATGAGCGGCACCCACCATCGCTTCGTGGTCAACTGCGGCGTCGCCGATGCCGACGAACGGTGGCGCCAGGTGGCCCGCGCCACGCCGGCCCATTCCACCGTCACGCTGGAGGAGACCTCCTCCGCCCGCACCCTCACCCGGCGGATGCTTCGCCGCCGTCTCGGGCCGCTGCTCGTCTCCGGTCCGTCCGCCGTCACGGCGGAGCGCCGCCAGACGGGGGATGCCATCACGGTGACGGCCCGGCACGACGGCTACGCCGCCCAGTTCGGCTTCGTCCACGAGCGCCAGATCGTGCTTCAGGCCGACGGCGGGCGGATCGACGGCATCGACCGGCTCATGACGCGGTCGAGCCGGGGGCGCGGCCGCGACCGGTTCGCCATCCGATTCCACCTCCACCCGGCGATCCGGGCCAACCGCACCGCCGGCGGCGACATCCTCCTGATGGCGCCGGACGGCGAGGCCTGGACCTTCTCCTGTCCGCTCATCGAGCCGGAGCTTGCCGAGAGCATCTATCTTTCCGACGTGCACGGTCGCCGCCGGTCCGCCCAGATTGTGGTGTCAGGGCGCGCACGCGTCACGCCGGAGGTCGCCTGGACCCTGGTCCGCACCGGCCTGCCCGCGCGCGGCAGGCCCGTGCGCGCGTCCGTCGCCCAAGGGGACGCCGGTCTCTTCGACTGAGAGGCTGCCTCCGCTTGGCCAGCCTGCCGGTCGCCCGGTCCGCCGGGTTCCGTGCGGGGCAGATCCGTGCTAATCGCGCGGCCGACCCGTGCACTCCGCGCGCAAGCGCGCGCCTTCATCCGGAGCCCCGACCATGACCGGCCAACCCGACCGCATCCTGCCGAAGCGGGCCCTTCTTTCCGTGTCGGACAAGACCGGGCTCGTGGACTTCGCGCGGGCGCTTGCCGGGCGTGGCGTGCAGGTGCTCACCACAGGGGGGTCGAAGACGCTTCTGGAGGGGGCCGGCGTGCCGGTGACCGAGGTGGCCGAGATGACAGGCTTCCCGGAGATCATGGACGGGCGGGTGAAGACCCTGCACCCCCGGGTGCACGGCGGCCTCCTCGCCGTCCGCGACAACCCGGACCACGTGGCCGCCATGATCGAGCACGGCATCGAGGAGATCGATCTCCTCGTGGTGAACCTCTACCCGTTCGAGGCCACCGTCGCCCGCGGCGCCCCGGTGGACGACACGATCGAGAACATCGACGTGGGTGGTCCGGCGATGATCCGCGCGGCGGCCAAGAACCACGCCCATGTCACCGTGGTCGTCGAGCCGGCCGACTATGCGGCTGTGCTCGCCGAACTCGACGCCGGCGGCGTGCCGTTCGACCTTCGCCGCCGCCTCGCCGCCAAGGCCTTCAGCCGCACCGCCGCTTACGACGCCGCCATCTCCGGCTGGTTCGCCCGCACGCTCGGCGGCGAGACCGGCGACTTCGCGGCCGTCGGCGGCCGGCTTCAGGAGGCGCTCCGCTACGGCGAGAACCCGCACCAGTGGGCGCGCTTCTACGTTGGCGGCGATAGCCGACCGGGCGTCGCCACCGCGCGCCAGCTGCAGGGCAAGCAGCTTTCCTACAACAACATCAACGACACCGACGCCGCCTTCGAACTGGTCGCCGAGTTCGCCGACACCCCGGCGGTCGCCATCATCAAGCACGCCAACCCGTGCGGCGTCGCCGTCGGCGACAGCCTAGAGGAGGCCTATGTCAAGGCGCTCGCCTCGGACCCCGTCTCGGCCTTCGGCGGCATCGTGGCGCTGAACCGGACACTCGACGCGGCGGCGGCGGCCCGGATCGTGGAGGTCTTCACCGAGGTCATCATCGCGCCGGAGGCCACCGACGAGGCGATCGCCCTCGTGGCGGCCAAGAAGAACCTCCGGCTCCTCGTCACCGGCGGCCTGCCGGATCCGCGCGCGCCGGGCCTTGCGGTGCGCACTGTGGCGGGCGGCTTCCTGGTGCAGTCCCGCGACAACGGCGTCGTCACCGCCGCCGACCTCAAGGTGGTGACCCGGCGGGCCCCGACGGACGGCGAGTTCGCCGACATGCTGTTCGCCTTCAAGGTGGCCAAGCACGTGAAGTCCAACGCCATCGTCTACGGCAAGGATGGCCGCACGGTCGGCATCGGCGCCGGTCAGATGAGCCGCGTCGACAGCGCCCGCATTGCAGTCCGCAAGGCCGAGGACGCGGTGCGCGCCGCCGGCCTCTCCGGTCGCCTGACGGACGGCGCCGCGGTCGCCTCCGACGCCTTCTTCCCCTTCGCCGACGGCCTCCAGGCGGCCATCGACGCTGGCGCCACCGCCGTTATCCAGCCGGGCGGTTCCGTCCGCGACGACGAGGTCATCGCCGCCGCCGACGCCGCCGGTCTCGCCATGGTGTTCACCGGCATGCGCCACTTCCGCCACTGAGCGGGAGCGGTCGAGGGCGGGAGCGCCGAAAGGGCGGAGGGGAGGGGAAGCTGCCTGTAGAGGATGGGATGAAGAGAGCGGATCGATCGAGCGCCCGCTGGCGATCAACTGTCTGCTCTCGAACCCTCCCGCATCGTCAGGGTCGGCTTCAGGCCGACAGTCCACGCATTTCGGTCGGCTATGAAAAAGCGTGGGTGGTCCGCCTGCGCGGACCATGACGATGGAAGGGCTGAAACGCGCGCGAAACCGGCCCGGTTGCATCGGCGCAGGTGCGTGCCCCGCTGCCAGTGGCGTACCGCCGATGCCACCCCCTCCGCGATCGTCGTGGTCCGGTTCAGCCGGACCACCCACGCATACCTCCGACCGTGCAAGGCGAAGATCGTTCGTCCGCGCGGACCGTGGCGCGCCCGTCGCGCGTCGAACGCCCCGATCCCCCCTCCCGGGCGCCCTCAGCGGGTCGGGACCGGCACTTCGCCGCGGTAGTCGTAGAAGCCGCGCTGGGTCTTGCGACCGAGCCAGCCGGCCTCGACATACTTCACCAGCAGCGGGCAGGGGCGGTACTTGCTGTCGGCGAGGCCCTCGTAGAGCACCTGCATGATGGAGAGGCAGGTGTCGAGGCCGATGAAGTCGGCCAGCTGCAGCGGGCCCATGGGGTGGTTGGCGCCGAGCCGCATGGCGGTGTCGATGGCATCGACCGAGCCCACGCCCTCGTAGAGGGTGTAGATGGCCTCGTTGATCATCGGCAGGAGGATGCGGTTGACCATGAAGGCCGGAAAATCCTCCGACACCGCGATGGTCTTGCCGAGGCGGGCGACGAAGCGCTTGGCGGCGTCGAAGGTCTCGTCCTCAGTAGCGATGCCGCGGACGAGCTCGACGAGCTGCATCACCGGCACCGGGTTCATGAAGTGGATGCCGATGAAGCGCTCCGGCCGGTCCGTGGAGGCGGCGAGCCGGGTGATGCTGATGGACGACGTGTTGGTGCCGACCATCGCCTCCGGCTTCAGCGACGGACAGAGGGCGCTGAAGATCTTGCGCTTGACGGTCTCGTTCTCGGTCGCCGCCTCGATCACCAGGTCGTAGTCGCCGAACTCCTCCGCCGACACGATCGGATGGATGCGGGCGAGCGCGTCCACGCGCTCCTCCTCGGTGATCTTCTTGCCGGCCACCTGGCGTGTGAGGTTGCCGTTGATGGTGGCAAGCCCCGCCTCGATGCGGTCGCGCGACGTGTCGTGCAGGCCGACCTTGAAGCCCTTCAGGGCGCAGACGTGCGCGATGCCGCTGCCCATCTGGCCGGCCCCGATGACGCCCACCGCGTTGATCTCGACCATACCCGTCCTCGATTGCTCACGCGGGCCCGTGCCGGACAGCTGGCGGCGCGCTCGCTCCTGGAGCGCGCCGGTCCACCGGTCAGCCGAGCGCCTTGGTCAGTTCTGGTACGACGTCGAAGAGGTCGCCGACAAG
>NZ_MSIG01000070.1 GCF_001927285.1 Mongoliimonas terrestris
CCGTTCTCCAGCGCCACGAGGGCCGAGCCCTTGATGATCGGGATGTCGTCGCCGGGGAACTCGTAGGACGAGAGGAGCTCGCGCACCTCCAGCTCGACGAGCTCCAGGAGCTCCGGATCGTCGACCATGTCGCACTTGTTGAGGAACACCACGATCGCCGGCACGCCGACCTGGCGGGCGAGCAGGATGTGCTCGCGCGTCTGCGGCATCGGGCCGTCGGCGGCCGAGCACACCAGGATCGCGCCGTCCATCTGCGCGGCGCCGGTGATCATGTTCTTCACGTAGTCGGCGTGGCCCGGGCAGTCCACGTGGGCGTAGTGACGGTTCGCCGTCTCATACTCCACGTGCGCCGTGTTGATCGTGATGCCGCGCGCCTTCTCTTCCGGCGCAGCGTCGATCTGGTCGTACGCCTTGAACGTCGCCCCGCCGGTCTCGGCCAGAACCTTGGTGATCGCCGCCGTCAGCGACGTCTTGCCATGGTCAACGTGGCCGATCGTCCCGATGTTGCAGTGCGGCTTCGTCCGCGCAAA
>NZ_MSIG01000071.1 GCF_001927285.1 Mongoliimonas terrestris
AGAAAATTGAGTCCCTTGAAGCATATGCAATTGATGACTGCAGGAATGAAGATGAAAAGAAAACTGTGGGGATGGTAACTTGTTTGATCTTCATACCCTTTATTGTTTAATGATTCCATATTGTCTTAAACGACATTATTAATAGTTAAATTGAAGGGACATCACTGCTACGTAATGCCATGCTAAAACCCATATATGATACGCCATTCAATTAGAAACTGATGTAAGTGAAGGGATTCATGAATATGTTACTTCTAGCAGATTCTGAAGGCCATGGGACTTGCTAAGACCGCATCAGCTGCAGTTAATAAGTGAAGGGATTCATGAATATGTTACTTCTAGCAGATTCTGAAGGCCATGGGACTTGCTAAGACCGCATCAGCTGCAGTTAATCTCCTTATTCATATTGGGTATTTCCCCGTGCATGTAGATCTTGATTTGTTGAAGTTAAACATTCGTACTGATTATCCAGAAGAGATTCTTGCAGCTGCGGAAAGTCTGTTGTCCGAGTCACCTGATTTG
>NZ_MSIG01000072.1 GCF_001927285.1 Mongoliimonas terrestris
AGCGAGAAATCGTTCGCGACATCAAGGAGAAGCTTTGCTATGTCGCTCTTGACTTCGAGAGTGAGATGAACGTGGCTGCTGCCTCCTCCTCCCTCGAGAAGTCCTACGAGCTGCCCGACGGTCAGGTCATCACCATCGGCAACGAGCGCTTCCGCTGCCCCGAGTCCCTCTTCCAGCCTTCCTTCCTGGGTATGGAATCCGTTGGCATCCACGAGACCGTCTACAACTCCATCATGAGGTGCGACATTGATATCAGGAAGGACCTGTTCGCCAACAACGTTCTGTCTGGCGGCACCACCATGTACCCTGGTATTGCTGACCGCATGCAGAAGGAAATCACTGCTCTTGCTCCTCCCACCATCAAGATCAAGATCATTGCTCCTCCTGAGCGCAAGTACTCCGTATGGATCGGTGGCTCCATCCTTGCCTCTCTGTCCACCTTCCAGACCATGTGGATCACCAAGGAGGAATACGACGAGTCCGGCCCCGGCATTGTCCA
>NZ_MSIG01000073.1 GCF_001927285.1 Mongoliimonas terrestris
CTCCATCCTTCAAATGAGGCACACCTGCCAAAACCAATTAACCATAAACTGCGAATCTTGGCACCACGCATACATCCAGCATTAGTCCACATAAAAAAAATACATACAATATACCGGAATTGCAGCATAGAATTTTGCTACCTATTGGATGGACGGTGAGTGCCGGACGGTTGGAAGAGGCGATGTGTTGAGATAGAAAGATCATCTCCAGCACAGTCTCTCCGGTGGCTGCTTCCCATCTCAAGTCGAGATCGTCTTCTTCAGTTATTAATTTGTCGTGCTCCAATAGTCGTAGGGAGTC
>NZ_MSIG01000074.1 GCF_001927285.1 Mongoliimonas terrestris
GATGAGGCCCAGAGCAAGCGAGGTATCCTGACTCTCAAGTACCCCATCGAGCACGGCATCATTACCAACTGGGACGACATGGAGAAGATCTGGCACCACTCTTTCTACAATGAGCTCCGCATTGCCCCCGAGGAGTCCCCCGTCCTTCTCACTGAGGCTCCCCTCAACCCCAAGGCCAACCGCGAGAAGATGACCCAGATCATGTTTGAGGTGTTCAACACCCCCGCCATGTACGTGGCCATCCAGGCTGTGCTGTCCCTGTACGCCTCTGGCCGTACCACTGGTATCGTGCTCGATACTGGAGATGGTGTTACCCACACTGTCCCCATCTATGAAGGTTACTGCCTTCCCCACGCCATCCTGCGTCTCGATCTGGCTGGCCGTGACCTGACCGCCTACCTCACCAAGATCATGACTGAGCGTGGCTACTCCTTCACCACCACGGCTGAGCGAGAAATCGTTCGCGACATC
>NZ_MSIG01000075.1 GCF_001927285.1 Mongoliimonas terrestris
ATAGCGTATATTAAAGTTGTTGCGGTTAAAAAGCTCGTAGTTGGATTTCAGTTCTGGACTGACGGTTCACCGCCCGGTGCATACTGTCACGCTCCGAACAGCCACAACAGCCCGCTGGCTCGCACGGGGTGCTCTTCATCGAGTGTCCCGCGTGGCCGGCAGAGTTTACTTTGAAAAAATTAGAGTGCTCAAAGCAGGCTACACTTACGGCCTGAATGCCTATGCATGGAATAATGGAATAGGACCTCGGTTCTATTTTGTCGGTTTTCTGAACCCGAGGTAATGACTAATAGGAACAGGCGGGGGCATTCGTATTGCGACGCTAG
>NZ_MSIG01000077.1 GCF_001927285.1 Mongoliimonas terrestris
CAACGGGACGACGTCTTCCGAACCCGACAGTCCTCCCTGGAGGGACATCTGTCTTGGTTGGATGAGCGCTGGGATGCCGGTCACCGCAATGGTGCCGCACTCTGGCGGGAGTTGCAGTCCAGAGGCTTCACCGGAAGCCTGCGGGTCGTGACCGAATGGGCCACACGACGTCGGAAGGCGAAATGCTCGGGTCGTATGGCATCGACGCGAACGCCGTCGGCCCGGGCATTGGCGAGATTGATGACGACCGGCCGCAATCACCTGACCAGGTCCGAGACGCTCACGGTTGCGGCCATTGAAAACGGAGTGCCGGACCTCGTCGACGCCAGGTCCGTCATCGAGACCTTCCAAGAGGGGATCCGGCGGAAAGTTGGCTCCGACTTCCTGGCCGCGTGGATTGAGACGGCGGAATCCGGCCTCGTCTCGTCGTTCGGCCGGGGTGTGCGGAAGGATGA
>NZ_MSIG01000078.1 GCF_001927285.1 Mongoliimonas terrestris
GGGGGGTCTGCTGCTGCTGCCCGCTGCCGGGCGTCGTTCTGCGGCGTCACGGCGCGGCGCACGTACGCACGCGGCCTCCGCGATGCACCCCAGTTTCGGGCCTGTGCGTACCCATATCCGCAGCCGGTCTCCAAGGTAAGAAGCCTCTGGTCGATAGACTAATGTAGGTAAGGGAAGTCGGCAAATTAGATCCGTAACTTCGGGATAAGGATTGGCTCTGAGGATCGGGCCAGTCGGGCCTGTGCGGGAAGCGGGCCTGGGTTCGGGCGCTGGACTGGGCTCAGAGGCTCTGAGCTGCGCGCGGTGATGGGTGATGCCGTCTACCCTG
>NZ_MSIG01000079.1 GCF_001927285.1 Mongoliimonas terrestris
AGAATGCTGTTGAGGCTTATGTTTATGAGATGAGGAATAAGGTACTTAAAAGTGTGTTGGTCTTGTACATCACCTTAATTATTTGTCACCAACAGCCTGTTGTTTCTGCAGCTTCATGATAAATATTACGAGTTCGTAACAGATTTGGAGAGAGAACAGTTTATTTCTGTACTCCAGGAGGTAGAAGATTGGTTGTATGAGGATGGAGAAGACGAAACCAAAGGTGTGTATATTGCCAAACTGGAGGAGCT
>NZ_MSIG01000008.1 GCF_001927285.1 Mongoliimonas terrestris
CCAGGGGGCCTGCAGGTTGGACTTGCCCTGGGCGAGCAGTTCGCCGAGCGACGGCGAGCCGGGCGGCAGGCCGAAGCCGAGGAAGTCGAGCGACGTCAGCGTGGTGATCGAGCCGTTAAGGATGAAGGGCATGAAGGTCAGCGTCGCCACCATGGCGTTGGGCAGGAGGTGGCGCCACATGATGGTGAGGTTGGAGACGCCGAGCGCCCGCGCGGCGGTGATGTATTCGAAGTTGCGCGCGCGAAGGAACTCCGCCCGGACGACCCCCACCAGCGACACCCAGGAGAAGAGGAGGAGGATGCCGAGGAGGATCCAGAAGGAGGGCGCCACCACGCTGGACAAAATGATGAGGAGATAGAGCGTCGGCACGGCGCTCCAGATCTCGATGAAGCGCTGGAAGAGAAGGTCCACCCAGCCGCCGAAATAGCCCTGCACGGCGCCGGCCGCGATGCCGATCGCTGAGGAGATGATGGCGAGCGTCAGCCCGAACAGCACCGAAATGCGGAAGCCGTAGATGAGGCGCGCGACCACGTCGCGGCCCTGGTCGTCCGTGCCGAGCCAATTGAAGTTGCCGAAGGTGCAGTTCTTGTCCGCCGCCCCGTCCGCATAGGCGACGCAGCGTTCCTCGCGCGTCAGAAGGAAGGCCGGCGGCGCCGGCGCCGGAGTCGGCATCTGGGTATTGATGGTGCGGTAGGAATAGCGGACCGGCGGCCACACCATCCAGCCGTTGGCCTCGATTTCGTCCTGGATGAAGGGGTCGCGGAAGTCCGTGGTGGCGAGGAAGCCGCCGAACTTCTCCTCTGGGTAGTTGACGAGCACCGGATAGAGGATCTCGCCCTTGTAGGAGGCGATGAGCGGCCGGTCGTTGGCGATCAGCTCGGCGAACAGGGTGACGACGAAGAGCACCATGAAGATAAAGAAGGACCAGGTGCCCCGCCGGTTGGCCTTGAAGTTGGCGAGCCGGCGCTGGTTCAGCGGCGACAGGAAGGGCCGCTTGGCGCGCGGCTCCGGTCGGGTGTCGGCGGCGGGGGTCTTGGCGTCCATGGGCGTCAGACCTCCCGGCTCTCAAAATCGATCCTCGGATCGATCCAGGTGTAGGTGAGGTCCGAGATCAGCCCCACCACGAGGCCGATCAGGGAGAAGATGTAGAGGGTGGCGAAAACCACCGCGTAGTCGCGCTGGATCACGCTTTCAAAGCCGAGGAGGCCGAGGCCGTCCAGCGAGAAGATCTGCTCGATGAGGAGCGATCCGGCGAAGAAGGCCCCGATGAAGGCGCCAGGAAAGCCCGCGATGACGATCAGCATGGCGTTGCGGAACACGTGCCGGTAGAGCACCGCCCGCTCGGTGAGGCCCTTCATGCGGGCGGTCTGGACGTACTGCTTGCGGATCTCGTCCAGGAAGGAGTTCTTCACAAGGAGCGTGGAGGTGGCGAAGGCGGAGAGCGCCATGGCGGTCAGCGGCAGCACCAGGTGCCAGAAATAGTCGAGGATCCGCTCCGGCCAGGAGAGTTCGGCCCAGTTGTCGGAGGTGAGGCCGCGCAAGGGGAAGATGTCGAGGAAATTGCCGCCGGCAAAGAGCACGATCAGGAGCACGGCGAAGAGGAAGCCCGGCACCGCATAGCCGACGATCACCACCGCCGAGGTCCACACGTCGAACCGGGAGCCGTCGCGCACGGCCTTGGCGATGCCGAGCGGGATGGAGATGCCGTAGGACAGAAGCGTCATCCAGAGCCCGAGCGAGATGGAGACCGGCATCTTTTCCAGCACCAGGTCGATCACCGTCACGTCGCGGAAATAGCTCTCGCCGAAGTCGAAGCGGGCGTAGTTCCACAGCATCAGGAGGAAGCGTTCCAGAGGCGGCTTGTCGAAGCCGAACTCCTGTTCCAGTTCGGCGATGAAGGCCGGGTCGAGCCCCTGCGCGCCCCGATACTTGGACGTGTTCACCGCCCCGCCCTGGTCGGCGCCCGCCTGGACGCCGGAGAAGTCGCCGCCGCCGCCGGAGATGCGCTCGGTCGCCGACACGTCGGTCCCTTGCAGCCGGGCGATGATCTGCTCCACCGGCCCGCCGGGGGCGAACTGCACAACCACGAAGTTGATGGCCATGATGCCGATCAGCGTCGGGATCATCAGGAGGAGGCGGCGGAGGATGTAGGCGCCCATGGGCGGTGTTCAGTCCCTGACTGCATGCGGCGAAAGACGCCCCGGCCGCGTGGACGGAGCGTCGGCGGCGGACGAGCCCGCGCCCACCCGCCGGGACCGGCGTCAGCCCTTGGCGAGCGCCGCGGCCTTGTCGGCGTCGATCCACCAGGTGGTCTCCACCGGAAAGCCGTAGGCGGGTTTTGCCTCCGGCCAGCCGAGCTTGTCCCAGTGGGCGATCCGGTGCACCGAGGAGTACCAGTTCGGAATCCAGACATGCAAGGCGCGCAGCACCCGGTCGAGCGCCCGCACCGTCACCATCAGGTCCTCCCGGCTGGTCGCCCGCCCCGCCCGCTCGATCAGGGCGTCGATCGCCGGGTGCGCGATGCCGGAGAGGTTATAGGAGCCCGCCCGCGCCGCCAGCCGCGAATGGAAGAAGGCGTCCAGGCTCTCGATCGGGGTCGCCCCCATGGAGAAGGCCCGGATCGTCATGTCGAAGTCGAAGTCGTTGGTGCGCGCCTGGTACTGGCTCGCGTCCACCACCCGGATGGTGGCGGTCACGCCGATCGCCGTCAGGTTCTGCACATAGGGGCCGAGCACCCGCTCCCAGATGGAGGATTCCGTCAGGATCTCCACCGTCAGCGGCGCCCCGTCCGCCCCCACCAGCTGGTTGCCCTCGCGCCGGTAGCCGGCCTCCTGGAGCAACTCACCCGCCCGGCGCAGCATCGCCCGGTCGCGGCCGGAGCCGTCCGACACCGGCGGGCTCACCGGTTCGCCGAAGGTGGCGGCCGGCAGGTCGGCCCGGAAGGGCTCGATCAGGGCGGCCTCCTCCGGCGGGATCGGACCTGTCGCCGCGAACGGCGACTTCTGGAAGAACGAGGTCTGCCGCTCGTAGATGCCGTAGAAGAGGTTCTTGTTCGTCCACTCGAAGTCGAACGGGATGCCGAGCGCCTCGCGCACCCGGATGTCGGCGAACTTCGGCCGCCGCATGTTGAAGAAGGTGCCCTGGATCGACGGGATCGCCTCCGACGGCACCTCGCGCTTGATCACCCGGCCCGCGGCGAGTGCCGGGAAGGTGTATTCGGTCGCCCAGGTCTTGGAGGTGAACTCCTGGCGGAAGTCGATCTCGCCCTTCTTGAAGGCCTCGAAGGCGGCCTGCCGCTCCCGGTAGAACTCGATGCGGATGGTGCCGAAGTTGAACCGGCCGACGTTCACCGGCAGGTCCTTGGCCCAGTAGTCCTCCACCCGCTCGTAGTCGATGAAGCGGCCGGCCTCGAAGCGGCCGATCCGGTAGGGGCCGGAGCCGAGCGGCGGCTCCAGGGTGGAGGCCTCGAAGTCGCGGCCCTCCCAATAGGCCTTGGGCAGGATCGGATAGGCGGCCGCGTCGAGCGGCGCCGACAGGCTCTGCTTGCCGGAGAAGACGAGCTCCAGGATGCCGGCGTCGATCGCCTCCACGGAGACGAGTTCACGCAGGCCCTCCGACAAGGTCGGGTGCCCCTTCTCCTTCAGGATCCGGTAGCTGAAGGCGGCGTCCTCGGCGGTCAGCCGGGTGCCGTCGTGGAAGCGCGCGTCCGGGCGGAGCGTGTAGGTGTAGGTGTTGCCATCGTCCGACACCTCCACCGTCTCGGCGACGAGACCGTAGAGCGCGTCCGCCTCGTCGAGGCCGCGCACCATCAGGCTGTCGTAGATGATCTCGCTCCGCGGCGGGGCGCTGCCGCGCAGCACCAGCGTGTTGAGCGTGTCGAACGTGTCCGGGTCCTGGTTCAGCACCCAGTTCGGCACCGCGTAGACGAAGCGCCCGCCCTTCGGGGCGTTCGGGTTCACATAAGTGAAGTGCGGGAAATCCGCCGGGTGCTTCAGGTCGCCGAAGACGCTGAGCCCGTGCGCCGTCCGGCCCGCCTGGGCCACCCGCACGGGAAGAACGCCGGCCGCGGCGGCAAGCGCCGCGGTGCCGGAAAGCTGCAGCAGGCGGCGCCGCGTGAGGGCGCCCAGTCTGGCGGCATGCGGGGTCGTCGGGTCCATCAGCCTCCTCCGCCCGTCTTGGCGGCCTTTTCGGTGTCGAACCACCAGACCGACGGGAAGCCCACGTCGAACCGCGGCAGCGGGTCCGGGTGGCCGAAGCGGTTCCAGTAGGCGATGCGGTCGGTCAGGATCGTGTAGCTCGGGATCACGAACTGGTTGCCGAGAAGCACCCGGTCGAGCGCCCGGGTCGCGGCCTCCAGGGTGGCGCGGTCGCGGGCGAACACCACCTCGCGGATCAGCGCGTCCACCGCCGGATCCTTGATGCCGGCGTAGTTGCGCGAGCTCTCGCTGTCGGCGGCGGCCGAGCCCCAGTAGTCCATCTGCTCGTTGCCGGGCGACAGCGACTGGCCCCAGCCGGTGTAGATCATGTCGAAGTCGCGCGACCGGACGCGGCTGACGAACTGGTTGCTGTCCACCGGGCGGATGGTCATGGTCACGCCGATGCGCTTCAGCGCCTGGGCGTAGGGCAGGGCGACGCGCTCGATGGTGGAGCCGTTCAGAAGCAGCTCGAAGGTCACCGGCTGGCCGTCCGGGCCGATCATCTGATTGCCTTCCAGCCGGTAGCCGGCCTCGCGGAAGAGCTCCACCGCCCGGCGAAGGTTGGTGCGCACGTTCTCCGGGGTGCCGCCGACCGGGTTGTCGTAGGGCACCGTGAACACCTCCGCCGGCACCTGGTCGCGCACCTTGTCCAGGATCTCAAGCTCCTGGCCTTCCGGCAGGCCCGAGGAGGCGAGCGGGATGCCGTAGAAGAAGCTGTCGATGCGCTCGTACTGGCCGTAGAAGAGCGACTTGTTCAGCTCCTCGAAGTCGAAGACGTGATTGAGCGCCTGGCGCACCCGCCGGTCGGTAAAGAGCGGACGGCGGATGTTGGGCACGAAGCCCACCATGACGCCGCTCACCTGTTCCAGCGCCACGTCCTCCTTGAGGATACGGCCCTCGCGCACGGCCGGGATGTCGTAGCCGGTGTTCCAGCGCTTGGCTTCGTTCTCGGTCCAGTAGTCGATCTTGTCGGCCTTGAAGGCCTCGAACTCCACCGTCAGGTCGCGGTAGTATTCGTAGCTGATGCGGTCGAAGTTGTTCGTCCCGACGTTCGCCATCAGGCTCGCGCCCCAGTAGTCGGGCACCCGTTCGTAGGTGATGCTGCGGCCGGCGTCGACGCGGGCGATCCGGTAGGGGCCGGAGCCGAGCGGCGGCTCCAGGGTGCCGTTCTCGATGGAGCGCTGGTTGCCGTTCGCGTCCTTGCCCTCCCACCAGTGTTTGGGAAGCACCAGGAGCTGGCCGACGATGTGCGGCAGCTCGCGGTTGCCGGTCTCGTCGAAGGTGAAGGTCACGTCCCGCTCGCCGGTCTTCTCCGCCTTCACCACGTGCTGGTAGTAGAAGCGCTGGGTCGGATTGAGGGCCTTCAGCTGCTCGAACGACCAGATCACGTCCTCCGGGGTCACCGGCTGGCCGTCGTGCCAGCGTGCCTCCGGCCGAAGGCGGAAGGTCACCGAGGAAAGGTCGTCCGGATAGGAGAGCGCCTCCGAGAGGAGGCCGTAGGAGGCCGAGATGTCCAGCTCGTCGAGCGAGGAGGTGGTCAGCGTCTCGTAGAGGAGGCCGAGGCCGTCCGCCGGCACGCCGCGCGGCAGGATGGGGTTCAGCGTGTCGAAGGTCTGCGAAGCGCCGCCGAGCCGCACCGTGCCGCCCTTCGGGGCGTCCGGGTTCACATAGTCGAAGTGCTTGGCGTCAGGGCCGTATTTCGGCGTGCCGGCAAGTGCCGTTGCGTGCCGCCAGACGGGTTCGCCGCCGCCGGTGGCCGCGGGCGCGTCCTGCGCGACGGCCGTCGCCGGCAAGGCCGCAAGGCCGAGCCCCACCGCCACCAGAAGCGCGGCGCCGGCGCCGCGAAGGCCGCGTGCCGGCCGGTCGGCCGCCGTTTCCTCGCGCCGGCCGATCGAGGCCGCCGCCGTCCTTGCCAAGCCACACCGCATCCAGCTCTTCCCTTCCGCCGATGGTCCATGGGTCAGAGGTAGCCCGAAGTTCGGGCCAAACCAGGACGGCCCCTCAAAATAACAGAAATTTCATGGTGGGGAGCCCGGCCGACAGACTGTTGCGCGGTCGTCTCGCCGCACGGGCGGCCGCTCTGGCCTTTGCCGGCGGCGACCGGGGACGGCCGCCAAGGACCCTCTTGCGTTTTCGTCGCGCAGTCGCGATATGTGAGCCGGGAGGTTGGCAGTGGACGTGCCACTCGCCAACCGGGTCAGGTCCGGAAGGAAGCAGCCCCAACGAGCTCCGGCTCGGGTCACTCGTCGGCCTCCCACCCCGTTTTTCCGCGCCCCCTCGTCTTCCCCCACGGGGCGTCTGGCCCTTTCAGGCACGGTCGGGGCGTCTGCCAGTGTCTTCAGCGTCGGCCGGCGATCGCAGGGCCGGCGGACGGGCCGCCGGAGAAAGCCGCGCATGGACGACACGCCCGCCCTTGGCGCCCCCACGCTCGACGATCGGGAGCCGGCCGGCCTCATCCCGGCCGAACCGATCCGTCCGGCCGCCGGCTACCGGGTGCTCGCCCGCAAGTACCGGCCGCAGAGCTTCGCCGACCTGATCGGCCACGGCGCCATGGTGCGCACCCTCTCCAACGCCTTTCAGACCGGCCGCATCGCCCAAGCCTGGATGCTCACCGGCGTGCGCGGCGTCGGCAAGACCACCACCGCCCGCATCCTCGCCCGCGCCCTCAACTACGAAATCCCCGGCCGCGTCGATCGGCCGACCGTCGACCT
The DNA here is from genome assembly GCF_001927285.1 of Mongoliimonas terrestris. Lineage (GTDB taxonomy): Bacteria > Pseudomonadota > Alphaproteobacteria > Rhizobiales > Pleomorphomonadaceae > Chthonobacter > Chthonobacter terrestris. Next base: position 6,908 of record NZ_MSIG01000008.1, read on the forward strand.
TCCCGAGGAGGGCACCCACTGCCGCGCCATCATGGAAGGCCGGCACGTGGACGTCATCGAAATGGACGCCGCCTCCCACACCGGCGTCAACGATGTGCGCGAGGTGATCGAGGCGTCGCGCTACAAGCCGGTTACAGCCCGCTACAAGGTCTACATCATCGACGAAGTGCACATGCTGTCGACGGCGGCCTTCAACGCCCTCCTGAAGACCCTGGAGGAGCCGCCCGAGCATGTGAAGTTCATCTTCGCCACCACCGAGATCCGCAAGGTGCCGATCACGGTGCTCTCCCGCTGCCAGCGCTTCGATCTGCGCCGGGTCGACGGCGGCCTCCTCACCGGCCACCTGCGCCGGATCGCGGCGGCCGAACAGGTGACGGTCGACGACGAGGCGCTGGCCCTCGTCGCCCGCGCGGCCGAAGGCTCGGTGCGCGACAGTCTCACCATCCTGGACCAGGCCATCGCCCACGGGGGCGGAGCGGTCTCGGCCGAGACCGTGCGGGCCATGCTGGGCCTTGCCGACCGGGCGCGGGTGATCGACCTCTTCGAGATGGTCATGAAGGGCGACGTGGCCGAAGCCCTCGGCGAACTCGCCGACCAGTATGACGTCGGCGCCGACCCGGCCGTCATGCTTTCCGATCTCGCCGCCTTCGTGCATCTCGTCACCCGCATGAAGCACGTGCCGGCCATGACCGAGGATCCGTCGCTGACGGAAGCCGAGCGCACCCGCGGCCGCGCCTTCGCCGAGACGCTCTCGGTGCGGGTGCTGAGCCGCGCCTGGCAGCTTCTCCTGAAGGGCATCGCCGAGGTGCAGGCCGCGCCGCGCCCGCTGCCGGCCGCCGAGATGGTGCTCGTCCGCCTCGCCTACGCGAGCGACCTGCCGACCCCCGACGAGGCGATCCGTCAATTGAAGGAAGGCCTTGGCGCCCTCCCGGCAGCCGGCCGAAGCGCGACGCCGACCGGGCCGGGCGGCCCGACCGGCGCGGGCGCCGGCATGGGTGCGAGTCCGGGCGCCGCCATGAGTGCGGGGCTCGGCGCCGCCATGAGTGCGGGGCTGGGCGTCGAGCCCGCCGCGCCCCAGGCGATGCTGCGCACGGTTTCGGGCGACGGGCGCCCCGGAGGCGCGCCGGCCCGGCCGTCGCCGGCCGCCGATCCGGCCCGGCCGGCCTTCGCGGGCGAGCCGGCGGTGGCGCTCGCCACCTTCGACGACGTCATCGCGCTTTGCGCGGAGCGGCGCGACATCGGCCTCAAGATCGCCCTCGAACGGGACGTCCGGCTGGTGCGTCTGGAGGACGGGCGGCTGGAATTGAACCCGCTGCCGACCGCCAACCCGAACCTTGCGGGCGAACTCGGCCGCAAGCTCACGGCCTGGACCGGCCGCCGCTGGATCGTCGCCCTCTCCCGCGAGGCCGGGGCGGAGACCGTCCAGGCCCGGCGCGACGCGGCCCGCCGCACGGCGGTGGACGACGCCCGGGCCGACCCGGTGGTCTCCGCCATCCTGGCGCGCTTTCCCGGCGCCGAGATCGTCGACGTGCGCATGACCGCCGAGACGGCGGCGGAGCCGGCGTTCGACCCGGTGGGGACGGCCGCGGAGGATTTCGACACGGTCGACCCGGACTTCCTGGTGCCCGACTGGGAGCCCTCCGATTTCGACGACTGACCGGCACGCGTCCCCCGGCGCTTGACGGGGCGGACGGGCGGACCGACCTCAGGAGCCCGCACGACGACAAACCGGCTACGAAGCCCTTACAAGCCGACGACAAACGACGACAAACGGCTACAAACGACGACATCCGGCGACACGAAGGAGACCTCCATGTTCGGCGACCTCGGCAAGATGATGAAGCAGGCGCAGGCCCTGCAGGCCAAGATGGCGGAGGCCCAGGAGGAGATCGGCCGCGTGGAGGTGACCGGCGCGGCCGGCGCCGGCCTCGTCACCGTCACCCTCTCCGGCAAGGGCGACCTGAAGGCCCTTAAGCTCGATCCCTCCCTCCTCAAGGAGGACGAGGGCGACATCCTGGAGGACCTGATCGTCGCCGCCCACGCGGACGCCCGCACCAAGCTGGAGGCGGCGATCGCGGAGAAGATGCAGGCGGTCACGGGCGGCCTCAACCTGCCGGCCGGGATGAAGCTGCCTTTCTGATCAAGGCTTTGGCGGAAAGGCCATCATGTCCCGACGGGTCACCGGACCGGAGATCGAACGGCTGGTCCAGCTCCTTGCCCGGCTGCCCGGGCTCGGCCCGCGCTCGGCGCGCCGGGCCGCGCTGCAGCTCGTCAAGCGCAAGGACCAGCTGCTGATCCCGCTCGCCGAGGCGCTCGGCCGGGTGGGCGAGACCGTGCGCGTCTGCTCGTCCTGCGGCAACATCGATACCACCGACCCGTGCTTCGTCTGCACCGATCCGCGCCGGGACGCCAGCACCATCGTGGTGGTGGAGGACGTCTCCGACCTCTGGGCGCTGGAGCGCTCCGGCGCGGTGGACGCCCGCTACCACGTCCTCGGCGGCGTCCTCTCCCCCCTCAACGGCATCGGCCCCGACGACCTCGACATCGCCGGTCTGGTGGAACGGGCCCACGATCCCGCCGTCAAGGAGGTGATATTGGCCGTCAACGCCACGGTCGACGGCCAGACCACCGCCCATTACGTGACCGACCGGCTGCAGGGCCTGGACGTCAAGGTCTCCCGGCTCGCCCACGGGGTGCCGGTCGGCGGCGAGCTCGACTACCTCGACGAGGGCACCCTCGCGGCCGCCATCCGGGCCCGCACACCGTTCTGATCGTTCGGCTTTTCGTCTCCGCGCCGTCAGGCGAGGGACGCGTCCAGCGTTACCGTGATGGCGCCGAGGGCCCGCGACACCGGGCATTCGGCCTTGGCCTTGTCGGCGAGTTCGCGGAACTTGGCTTCATCGATCCCCGGCACGGTCGCCGTCAGGGTAAGGGCGCTGCCCGTGATGCCGGTGCCGGGCACGAGCTCCACCGCCGCGCTCGCCTCCAGCCGCTCCGCCGGGGTGCCGTTCTCGGCGAGGAAGTGGGAGAGCTGCATGGCAAAGCAGCCTGCGTGGGCGGCCGCGAGCAACTCCTCCGGGTTGGTGCCGGACCGGCCGCTTTCGTCCTCGAACCGGGACTTGAAAGAATAGGGCTGGCTGGAGAAGGCCCCGCTCTGGGTGTCGATCGTGCCCGTGCCGTCCTTGAGGGCCCCGCTCCAGACCGCTGTCGCCGTGCGCTTCATGACGTCTCTCCCGTCCTCGTATCGATGCGGCCACCGTCGCCGGGTCGAGACCGCGGCGGAGGCGGCGCCGCCCGAGAAATCGGGCGGCGAAAAGGACTATAGGGCGCAACCGCGAGAGGTCGATGACGGCGCGGCGGCCGGGACCGGAACGCTCTCAGGCGAGGCGCAGGTACCAGGCGTAGTCGCGGTCGGTGACCTCGGCGAAGAAGCGGTCGCACTCCGCCTCCTTGATGGTGAGGAAGATGTCGGTGAATCGCTCGCCGAGCCGCCGCTTCAGCACCTCCGACTGGCGGGCGCGCCGGAGCGCCTCCGGCCAGGCCCGCGGCAGGCTCGGCGCGATCTGCTGGTAGCCGTTGCCGGTGATGGGCTCGGACGGCTGAAGTCCTTTCTCCACACCTTCCAGCATGCCGGCGAGCACCGCCGCCATGGCGACGTAAGGATTGGCGTCGGCCCCGCACACTCGGTGTTCCAGGTGGCGCGTCTTCGGCGGTCCGGCGGTGACGCGGATGGGCACCGAGCGGTTGTCGATCGCCCAGGCCGGCCCGACCGGCGCGTAGGAGTTGGCCCGGAAGCGCCGGTAGGAGTTGGCGTTCGGGGCGAAGAAGGCCATGCCCTCCGCCATGGTGGCCTCCAGGCCGGCGATCGCCTGGCGGAGGAGCGCGTTGCCGGCCGGCTCGTCGCCGGCGAAGAGGTTGGCGCCGGCCTCGTCGGCGAAGCTCACGTGAAGGTGGGTGCCGGACCCGGCGAAGCCCTGGTAGGGCTTGGCCATGAAGGTGGCCGCATAGCCGTGCTTCTCCGCCACGCCCTTGACGAGGCGCTTCCAGAGGATGGCGTCGTCGCAGGCGCGCAGAACGTCGGTCCGGTGTTCCAGCACGATCTCCAGCTGGCCCGGCGAATACTCCGATATGAGCGTGCGCGCCGGCAGTCCGGCGATCTCCGCCGCCCGGTAGACGTCGTCGAGAAAGCCGGAAAAGTCGGAGAGATCCTGGATCAGGTAGGCCTGCAGCTCGCCCTGGCGGAAGCCGTTCGGCGCCGTCGGCGGCACCGCCCGGCCCTCGGCGGCGGCCTTGCCGTCGAGAAGGTAGAACTCCAGCTCCACCGCCGCCACCGGCTGAAAGCCCGCGGCCCGGCAGGCCTCGGCCACCCGCACCAGGGCGTGGCGCGGGTCGGCCTCGGTGCCGCGCCCGTCCGCCTCGAAGGAGGTGAGGATGAACTGGGCCGTCGGCGTCGCCCGCCAGGGCGAGCGGACGAGGCTGCCCTTCACCGGCCGGCACAGGCGGTCGCTGTCGCCCTCGTCCCAGACGAGCCCGGTCTCCTCCACGTCTGCGCCGCGCATGTCGAGCGACAGGATGGAGCAGGGCAGCGGCCGGCCGGTGCGGTAGGCGCCCATCATCTCCTCCCGCCGGAGGATCTTGCCCCGCTGGACCCCGGACGGGTCGGTGAGGAAGCACTCGAACTGCACCACGTCCGGATTGGCGGCAAGGAAGGCCTCGGCTTCGGACGGGTCGGCGATATAGGCGGGACGGTCGGACACGGGCGGGATCACCGAGCAAGCAGGGAGAGGACGTCGTCGAGGGCGGCCACCAGCCGGTCCACATGGTCCGGGCGGGTGGCGGGGGAGACGAGCGTCATGTTGTGGAAGGGCGTGACGACGACGCCCCGGTTGAGAAGCCCCAGGTGGACGGCGGACTCCACGCCGTGGTCGATGCTGGCGGCCGCCTCGGCCCCGTCGCGAAGGGGCGCCGTGCTATGGACGATCTCCGCGCGGGCGCCGAGCCGGGTCACCGACCAGGGCAGGCCGTGGCGGGCGATCACGGCCGAAACGTCGTCGGCGAGCCGGGCGGAAAGCGCCAGCATGTGGTCGTAGGCGGCGGGCGTCATCATGGCCTCGAGGGTCGCCCGCATGGCGGCGAGCTGCAGCCGGTTGCCCGAGAGCGTGGTGCCGATGCCCGAATAGCCGGCCGGCCGGCGCGCGTCCACCGCCTGCATGGCGGCCTCCACGGCAGCGGTGAAGCCGAACACCGCCGCCGGCAGGCCGCCGGCGATCGGCTTGCCGACCACCAGGAAATCCGGTGCGAGGCCGTGCGCCCGGGCATAGCCGCCGCGCGCCGTCGAAATGGTGTGGGTCTCGTCCAGGCAAAGGAGAGTGCCGGCCGCCCGGCAGGCGTCGGCGACGGCGTCCAGGAAGCCCGGCGCGGGCAGCACCATGGCGGTGTTGGTGAGCGCGGGTTCGGTGAGCACCAGGGCGACGTCGCCCCGGGCGAGCTCCGCCGCCACCGCCGCCGGGTCGTTGAACGGACAGCAGACCGTGGTGGCGGCGATGTCCGCCACCTGGCCGAGGAGGCCGGGCCGGACCACCGTGCGGCCGTCGAGCGCCCGGGTGACGAAGACGTCGTCCACCTGGCCGTGGTAGCAGCCCTCGAAGACGAGGATGCGCGGCCGGCCGGTGATGGCCCGGGCCCAGCGGATCACCGCCCGATTGGCGTCGCTCGCCGTCTGGGTCACCTGCCAGTAGGGCAGGGCGAACGTCTCGGCGAGGAGGTCGCCGACCACGGCCGTCTCGGTGGACGGCAGCATGGCGGTGAGACCGCCCTCGGCCGCCGCCGCGATCGCCGCCACCACGGGGGGAGGGGCGTGGCCGAACATGGCGCCGGTGTCGCCAAGGCAGAAGTCCGCCAGCCCATGCCCGTCCGCGTCGGTGAGGTCGGCGCCGGTCGCCCGGGCGACCACAAGCGGAAAGGGCGTGCCCCAGTCCTTCATCCAGTGCAGCGGAACGCCGCCGGGAAAATGCCGACCGGCCGCCTCGGCGAGCGCCCGGGACGCCGGGTTCCGGTCGATGAAGCGCGCCCGCTCGGACATCAGGAAGGCGGCGGCGCGCTCGGAAAGGGCGGTGGGGGTCATGAGATCGTCGGATATCGAATGGGTGGCGCACGAAGCCACGGCCGGCACGCCTTGTCCAGTCATACCCACGAACAACCGGTTGCCTCCGAACCGCCCGGATGGGTTGTCATGGGTTGCCAGAGCGGGCGCGGGCGGACAAAAGAATGCGTATAACAATATAGGTCAATGCCGATGCCCTGGTGCCGCCTCCCCGCCCTCCTCCTCGCGCTTGCCCTCGCCGCCTGCGCGGGCCGGCCGGACGACGGGGCTCTGATCCCGACCGACGTGGCGGCGCCGGGCGCCGAGCGGGTCGACGTGCTGGTCGCCACCACGCGGCTGCGCGAGCCGGAGACCGCCGCGATGTTCTCCGGCGAGCGGTCCGAGGGCATCGATTTTGCCCATCTGGCGGTGTCGATCCCGCCGAACCACAAGCCCGGCACGGTGGAATGGCCGCCCCGGGCGCCCGGCGATCCGTCACGGCACTTCGTCACGCGGGAGCGCAGCTATCTCGACGGCGAGGCCGCCTTCAAGGCGCGGCTGAAGGCGGCCGTCGCCGCAAAGGCGCCGGAGGACCGGACAGTGTTCGTGTTCGTGCACGGCTACAACACCACCTTCGACGAGGGGGTCTACCGGCTCGCCCAGATCGACCACGACACCGGGTTCGGCGGCGTGCCGGTGCTGTTCACCTGGGCCTCGCGCGGCTCGATCCTCGACTATGTGTACGACCGCGACAGCGCCACCGTCGCCCGCGACGCCCTGGAGCTCACCTTGCGCCTCGCCGCCGAAAGCGGCGCCCGCAACGTGGTGCTGTTCGCCCACTCCATGGGCAACTGGGTGGCGGTCGAGGCTCTGCGGCAGGCCAAGATCAGCGGCCGCCCGGACCTCGGCGGCAAGCTCTCCGACGTGGTGCTGGCCTCGCCGGACATCGACGTGGACGTGTTCAAGGCGCAGATGGACCGCTACGGCGTGCCCGACAAGCCCTTCATCATGATGGTGTCGACCGACGACCGGGCGCTTCTGGTCTCGTCCATCCTCGCCGGCGACAAGCCGCGCGTCGGCGGCTACACGGAAGACACCGCCGCCATCGCCAGCCTCGGGGTGATCGTCGTCGACCTCACCAACGTGGAGGGCCTCGACGGCCTCAACCACGACAAGTTCAACGCCGTCGCGCCCGGCTTCCTGCGCCGCCTGCGCGACCGGCTGGCGGCGGGCGACGACCTGGAGTTCGAGGCGACCAGCGTCGGCGAGACGATCGGCACGCTCGGCCGCAACATCGGCGGCGCGGTCGGCACCACCGCCGGCGTGATCATCACCACGCCGGCCGCCATCCTGACGGCGCCGGTGGAGGCCATCATCCGGCGCTGAGGCGGGGCCGCCGGGCGCGCACGGGGGCGGCGCCCGGCCCGGTCAGTAGCCTTCGGTGAGGACGCGGGCCTTGGCGATCTCGTCGAGCGCCTTCAGGTCGGCGAGGAAGCCCGGGATCCAGGACAGCGGCAGCATGTTCGGGCCGTCGGACGGGGCATTGTCCGGGTCGTCGTGCGCCTCGGCGAACACGGCGGCGCAGCCGACCGCCGTGGCGGCGCGGGCGAGCGTCGGCGCGAAGGCGCGCTTGCCGCCGGACGAGGTGCCGCGCCCGCCGGGCTCCTGCACCGAATGGGTGGCGTCGAATACCACCGGGTAGCCGGTCTCGGCCATGATCGGAAGGCCGCGGAAGTCCGTCACCAGGGCGCCGTAGCCGAACGAGGTGCCGCGGTCGCAAAGAAGCAGGTTCTCGTTGCCCGTGGAGGCGATCTTGTCGGCGACGTTCGCCATGTCCCACGGGGCGAGGAACTGGCCCTTCTTCACGTTGACGCACTTGCCGGTCTCGCCGGCGGCGATCAGAAGGTCGGTCTGGCGGCAGAGGAAGGCCGGGATCTGGATGATGTCCACCACCTCGGCGGCCCGGCGGGCCTGGGCGATGTCGTGGATGTCGGTGAGCACCGGGCAGCCGTAGGTCTCGCGCACGGCGGCGAGGATCTCCAGGCCGGCCTCGATGCCGACGCCGCGCTGGCCCTTCAGGGAGGTGCGGTTCGCCTTGTCGTAGGACGACTTGTAGACGAAGGGCACGTCCGCCTTGGCGGTCGCCTCGGCGAGCGCGTCGGCGATGCGGAAGGCGTGGTCGCGGCTTTCGATCTGGCAGGGGCCGGAGATGAGCACGAAGGGAAGCTCGTTTCCGAACGTGACGCGACCGACCGGGACGGTCTTCTGGGGCGTGGCGATGGCCATCTTGGTGATCCTTCGGGGCTCGGCCGGGCGGGTCAGGCGACGCCGGCGCGCAACAGGTCGAGCACGTGGACGATGCCGACCGGCTTACGATCTTCGACGACAAAAAGCACGCTGATCTGGCGCGCCTGCATGAATTCCAGACCCTCGCCGGCGATCACGTCCGGCCGGATCGTCTTGGGGTTGCGGCTCATGACCGCGTCGACCGTCTCGGCGAGCAGCGTCGCCGACATGTGGCGGCGAAGGTCGCCGTCGGTGATGACGCCGACGAGGTCGCCCTCCCGGTCGACGATGCCGACGACGCCGAAGCCGCGGGAGGTCATCTCCATCAGCGCCTCCGACATGGGCGCGCCCTCCGACAGCAGCGGCATGCGCTCGCCGCTGTGCATCAGGTCGCGCACGAAGGTCAATTGCGCGCCGAGCTTGCCGCCCGGGTGGAAGACCCGGAAGTCGATGGCCGAGAAGCCCTTCTCCTCCAGGAGCGCGATCGCCAGGGCGTCGCCGACGGCCAGCTGCAGGAGCGTGGACGTGGTGGGCGCCAGCCCGTTCGGGCAGGCCTCCTGCACCTTCGGCAGCACCAGCGCCACGTCCGCGTTGCGGGCGAGGGTGGACTGCGCCCCGGAGGTGAGGGCGATCAACGGCACGTCGAAGCGGCGCGCGTAGGTGAGGATGTCGGCAAGCTCGGTGGTCTCGCCCGACCAGGAGAGCGCCAGCACCACGTCGCGTCGGTCGATCATGCCGAGGTCGCCATGGCTGGCCTCGCCGGCATGAACGAAATAGGCCGGCGTGCCGGTGGAGGCGAAGGTGGCGGCGAGCTTGCGGCCGATATGGCCGCTCTTGCCGACGCCGACCACGATCAGCCGGCCGGCGGCGCCGAGGATGACCCGGGCCGCCTCGGCGAGACGGATGCCGAGGTCTCCGGCGCGGATCTCGGTGCGGACGGCCTCGATGGCGTCCGTGGCGATGTCGAGGGTCCTCAGGGCGGAGGCCGTCGTCTTGGAAGGCATGGCGGGAGGGTCCTGATCGGCCCTTTGGCCGCGCCGTGCCACGGTCGCGGCGTCAGGGCCGGCTGTTGCGCTTGCGGAGCGAATCCTCCCAGGAAAGGGCGTGGGACACGATCGTGTCCAGGTTCGCGTGTTTCGGCGCCCAGCCGAGGAGGTCGCGGATCCTTGTGGAATCGGCGATCAGGGCGGACGGGTCGCCGGCGCGACGGTCTGCGATTTCGACGGCAAAGTCCACCCCCGACACCCGCTTCACCGCGTCGATCACCTCAAGCACCGAATAGCCGGTGCCGTAGCCGCAGTTGCAGGTGAGGCTGGCGCCCCCCTCCATCAGGTGGGCGAGGGCGAGGACGTGGGCCTCGATCAGGTCGCTGACGTGGATGTAGTCGCGCAGGCACGTGCCGTCCGGCGTCGGGTAGTCGGTGCCGAACACGCGCATCATCGGCCGTTCGCCGAGGGCGGTCTGGCTGGCGATCTTGATGAGGTGGGTGGCGTTCGGGGTCGACTGGCCGGTGCGGCCGGCCGGGTCGGCGCCGGCCACGTTGAAGTAGCGCAGCACCGCATAGCGCAGCCCGTGGGCGGCGGCGGTGTCGCGCAGCATCACCTCGGTCATCAGCTTGGACCAGCCGTAGGGAGAGACCGGCGCCGGCGCCATGGTCTCGTCGATCAGCGCCCGCTGCGGCTCGCCGTAGACGGCGGCGGTGGAGGAGAACAGGAAGGACTGAACGCCGCCGCGCACCGCCGCCTCGATCAGCGCCCGGGATTTGACGGTGTTGTTCAGGTAGTATTTCAGCGGGTCGACCACCGATTCCGGCACCACGATGGAGCCGGCGAAATGGGCGATGCCAGTGATGCCGTGGCGGGCGATCAGGCCTTCCACGAGAGGCTGGTCGCCGATGTCGCCCACCACCAGCGTGGCCGCAGGCGGCAGCACCGCGTCGAAGCCGGTGGAAAGATCGTCCACCACCACCACCGTTTCGCCGCGGTCCACCAGAGCGTGGACCATGTGGCTGCCGATGTAGCCCGCTCCGCCCGTCACAAGGATCGCCATGTTGCCGTCTCCGCCGCCGCCGGTTCCGGAGCGTCGGCCTTCGACACCCCGTCTGGCGTCAATAGGCGAGCACAAAGCCCATGGCAATTCGGGAGGCGCCGTTGGTCTGGTGAAACGAAAAACGCGGTCAACGGCGCCGCAGGCCGGTTAAGCCATTGCTCACCACGATCGAAATCTGCGGTGTGTTCCGCTCATCGTGCCTGCCCGGACCGGCCGGTGCGAAACGCGGTTTTCGCACCCGGTTCGTAGGGTCGGCTTCGCCAGCTCGAGGCGCCGTCACAGCCCGTGCCGGGCGGGGGGTCGGACGCGAGCCGGTTAACCAACTGTTAATCATACTGGTTGAAGGGTTGTTAAGGCCTTCGCCTTCGACGAGGCTGATGGGCGATTCGCAAGCCCGTCGAACGGGTTCGGCGGTGGGAGAGACAATGTTCGGCCCCTCAGACCACAAGGTGCCAAAGAGACGGAGCGCCCCGCGGCTGACCGTGGTCGGCGCCACGGATCGCCCGCAGGCCCTGAGGCCGCTGACCGTCCTCTATGTGGAGGATGACGCCGACGACGTGTTCCTGATGCGTCGCCATCTGGCGAAGTCCGCCCACTTCCAGGTCGAACTCGTGCACGCTTCGACCCTCGATACGGCGCGGACCCTGACGGCCGAGCATGCCTACGACGTGGTGTTCTGCGACTTCTGGCTCGGCGGCGATACCACCGTGCCGCTCATCGATGAACTGGCCCGGGCCACCGACGCGGCGGTGGTGCTGGTGTCGTCCTTGGAGAACGAGGACATCGAACTGATCGGGCGCCGGGCCGGAGCCGCCGGCTTCGTGGCCAAGGACGACCTGTCGGCCGCCGCCCTCGACCGCATCCTCAACACGCTCCTGCCGGCCGGCGTCGTCGCCGATGCGGTGGATGCCCGGCAGGCAGGCGGCGTCGGCCCCTGGCTGCGGGCGCTGATGCGGACGCTCGACGCTGCCGGGCCGGTGGTGGGCGCGACCACCGACGAGGCCTTCGCCGGCCGCTTCATCGCCGACCTGTCGGCCGTCGACGGATCGCTGAGGGGCGACGTCATCGACCGGCTCGCCGACCTCGACCGGGCGAGCCGCCGGGGCGGACCGGTCCGCTTCGACGCGGTGCCCTATCTGACCGACGCGGTGGCGACCCTTCGGGTGCGCGGCGGGCGGGCGGCCCGGATCGATTTCCTGGCGCCCTACCTCCCGGTGCCCCTGGTGGCCAACCCGGCCATCTTCACCGATCTCCTGCACGGCTTCTTCGTGGAAGCCCTCGATCTGGTGCGCGCCGGCCGTCCGCTCGTGGTGACGCCGCAGGTCGTCTCCGGCGCGCTCCTCGTGCGGATGACCGCCGACACCGCGCCGCACCGTGCCCCGGTCGACGGCAGCGAGGCGGCGCGCACGCGGGCGGCGGCCGATGCCCGCCGCATGTTGGTCGAGACTCTGGCCCAGGCGGCGGGCGGCCATTGCGGCTTCGGCGCGCCGAGCGCGCCGTTCGCCGCCATCCTCTCGGTTCCGCTGCGCCCCCCGGCGGCCTGACCGCACCGGCGAACGGGCTTCGGGATCAGCGCCGGTTGAGGAGATCGGGGCCTTGGCCGAGGATGGCCGGGTCCACCGACCCGATGGCCTCCGGCGCCTTCTCCGCATAGTCGACCGACGAGAGGATGTGCCGGATGGCATTCAGCCGGGCGCGCTTCTTGTCGTTGGCGAGAATGACCGTCCACGGGGCGTGGACGCTGTGGGTGGCCGCCAGCATGGCATCGCGCGCCTTGGTGTAGGCATCCCAGAGGCCGAGGGCCTTGATGTCGATCGGCGACAGCTTCCAGATCTTCAACGGGTCGTGCCGCCGGTCGTAGAAGCGCTTCAGCTGCATCTCGCGGCCGATGTCGAGCCAGATCTTGAAGAGGATCAGGCCGTCGTCCACGAGCAACTGTTCGAACACCGGCGCCTGGTGCAGGAAGGAGCGCACCTCCGCCTCGCTGCAGAAGCCCATCACCCGTTCCACCCCTGCCCGGTTGTACCAGGAGCGGTCGAACAGCACGATCTCGCCGCGGGTCGGCAGCTGCGCCACATAGCGCTGGAAGTACCATTGGCCGCGTTCGGTGTCGCTCGGCTTGGGCAGGGCCACGGCGCGAGCGGAGCGGGGGTTGAGGTAGGCGCGTACCGTCTCCACCATGCCGCCCTTGCCGGCCGCGTCGCGCCCCTCGAACAGGATGACGACCCGAGCGCCGGTCTCGCTCACCCACTTCTGCAACTTGACGAGTTCGATCTGCAGGAGCCGCAACTGGTCCTCGTAGACCCGGTCCTTGGTGGTATCCTCGTAGGGATAGCCGCCGGACGCCAGCGCCCGCTCGACGATCTCGGGCGCGAGCACCGGGTCGTCCAGGTCGAAATGGATGTCGCCGACCGGAATGCTTGGTGCCTGCGGCGCATGGTTGGCGAGCACCGCGGCCCCTTCGCGGTCGGCGAGGGCCTGCGGCTCCGCCGCCGCAAGGGCGGTGTCGACCGCGTGCCCGTCGCGGCCGTTCGCGCTGGCTTCCGTGGCCGATTTCTTGGTCTTTGCCTTCGGCTTCTTGCTCATGTCCGCCTCCCGTCACCCCAGCGTCGCCGCATGATGCTAACAGGCTGGGCGACGAAAGCGACACGCTGGATGATTCGCGGGCAGACTGTCGAACAGCCTGGCACGGTGGACGCCCATCTTTTGCCGGCAAACCGCGACAGGGCATGCCGACGGTGCCCGTCGGGCACGGGAGTGGACATGGAGATGGCCGGGGCGGACGACAGCCGGACACCGACGACGGCATCCTCGCGGGCCGTGGCGCGGCTGCGGGCGCATCGGCTGCTGCTGGCGGTCGCCGCCATGGTCGCCGGGGCGGCGATCCTCGTCTACGACGTGCCGATGGCAGGCGCGGCCGCCGGGCTGCTGATCCTGGCCGGCGCGGTGGCGTTCGGCCTTGGCGGCGCCCCGCATCGCCCGCCGGACCGGCCGGCGCGGACCTCCGGCACGACCCCTGTGTGGCCCGACACCGGCATGAAGCTCGTGGTCGACGTGATCGAGGACCCGTGCTTCATCACCGACGGGACCGGCATCGTCCGCTACCAGAACCACGCCGCCGGCGAGCGGTTCGGGATGGCACGACCCGGCGATCCGCTGTCGTTCAAGCTGCGGGTGCCGGAGCTTCTCGCCGCCCTGGAGCGGGTCGGTCGCGGCGGCGACGTGGAAGCGGTCCGGTTCGCCGAGCGGGTGCCGACAGAACGAGCCTGGCTCGCCCGCGTCGCCGGGGTGCGCGTCGGCCGCCGGGAGGGCCGGGCGCGCACGGACTTCATTCTCGTCCGGCTGCACGACGAAACCGAGATGATGCGCGTGGAGCGCATGCGCGTGGACTTCATCGCCAACGCCAGCCACGAACTGCGCACGCCGCTCGCGTCCCTCACCGGCTTCGTCGAGACCCTGCTCGGTCCGGCCCGCAACGACGAGGTGAACCGCGAGCGCTTCCTGAAGATCATGCTGGAGCAGGCCGGCCGCATGGCCCGCCTGATCGACGACCTTCTCTCCCTGTCGCGCATCGAGATGAAGGCGCACCTGCGGCCGGAGACCTCCGTCGACATGGCGCAGGTGGTCGGGCAGGTGATCGACATGCTGGGGCCGCTCGCCGAGGAGACCGGCGCGCGCGTCGTCCGCACCCTGGCGCCGGTCGACCACCGGGTGCGCGGCGACCGGGACGAGCTCATCCAGGTGACCACCAATCTCGTGGAGAACGCCCTCAAATACGGGCGGGACGGCGGGCGGGTGGACATCACCTTGACGGCGGAGAAGGGCCCGGACGGCGCCGAGGGGCGGCTGCTCACGGTGCGCGACGACGGTCCAGGGATCGCACCGGAACACCTGCCGCGGCTGACCGAGCGCTTCTATCGGGTCGACGCCGACCAGAGCCGCCGGCGCAAAGGCACCGGCCTCGGGCTCGCCATCGTCAAGCACATCGTCGCCCGCCATCGGGGCCGGCTTTCGATCCGCTCCACGCCGGGCGAGGGCGCGAGCTTCAGCATCTGGCTGGAATCGGCCCCCGCGGCGGCCGCAGGCGCGGGGTCGGCCGTGCGCCCCGGCCCGGCCGTTGATCTTTCCCTCGACCGTCACTAGAACGTCATGGAAGAGCGGTGGCGCTGGCGTCGCCGCCCGGCCCCGGTCCGCGCCTCCGTCGCAGGCCGCCGATCGGAGGCCATGCAATGTCTCCTCTGCGACAACGGCCGGACCGCCGGCCGTCGCCGGGGACAACGAGACGGGTTCCGTGACGCGCGTACTGATCGTGGAGGATGAGGAGCCCCTTCGGGCGCTGCTCACCTATAACCTGGAGGCCGAGGGCTTCCAGGTGGACGTGGCGGCCCGGGGCGACGACGCCGCCGTCCGCCTGGACGAGGGCCTGCCCGACGTCCTGGTGCTGGACTGGATGCTGCCGGGCCTCTCCGGAATCGAGCTCTGCCGGCGCCTGCGCCAGGATCCGCGCTCTCGGCGGCTGCCGATCATCATGCTGACCGCCCGCGCCGACGAGACAGACCGGGTCCGTGGGCTTGCCACCGGCGCCGACGACTATGTGGTGAAGCCCTTCTCGGTGCCGGAGCTGATCGCCCGGGTCCGCGCGCTGCTGCGCCGGGTCGATCCGGACGCCACGGCGAGCCGGCTGGTGGTCGGCGACATCGAACTCGACCGCGAGACGCACCGGGTCCGCCGATCCGGCCGGGATGTGCACCTCGGCCCGACCGAGTTCAAGCTCCTGGACTTCCTGATGCGCAGCCCCGGGCGGGTCTATTCGCGCGACCAGCTGCTGGACGGTGTCTGGGGGCGGGACGTCTATGTGGACGACCGCACCGTGGACGTGCACGTCGGCCGCCTGCGGCGCTCGCTCAACCACGGCGACCTGCCGGATCCGATCCGCACCGTCCGGGGCGCCGGCTACAGCTTCGACGAGCGGTTCGAGGAGCGGGCCGCCGGCGCCTGAGAGCCGGCCTCGGCAGGGGGCTCCGGCGCAGCGCCGGGCCTGACCGGCACCGGCCGCCTCCCCATATGACAGTCCGGTGATTGATGCGGGTCAAGGCGGACCGGCACGGGGGACCTCTATGCTTCCTGGCATCCTACCAGCCGAGAAGCGGAGCTCCTTTCCCATGTCGAAGACCATGAAAGCCGCCGTCGTGCACGCCTTCGGCCAACCTCTCGTCCTGGAGGAGGTCGCGGTGCCGGAGCCCGGACCCGGCCAGGTGCTCGTCAAGATCGTGGCGAGCGGCGTCTGCCACACGGACATCCACGCGGCCGACGGCGACTGGCCGGTGAAGCCCAAGCTGCCCTTCATCCCCGGACACGAGGGCGTCGGCTATGTGGCGGCGCTCGGGCCCGGCGTGAAGGGCCTGAAGGAGGGCGATCCGGTCGGCGTGCCGTGGCTCCACGACGCCTGCGGCTGCTGCGAGCATTGCACCACCGGGTGGGAGACGCTCTGCGAGGACCAGCACAACACCGGCTATGGCGTCGACGGCGGCTATGCCGAATACGTGCTCGCCGACGCCGACTACGTGGGACGCCTGCCGGAGAACCCGGACTTCGTCGCCATGGCGCCCATCCTCTGCGCCGGCGTCACCACCTACAAGGGCCTGAAGGAGACCGAGGCCCGCCCCGGCCAATGGGTGGTGATCTCCGGCATCGGCGGCCTCGGCCATGTGGCCGTCCAGTACGCCAAGGCCATGGGCCTGCACGTGGCGGCGGTGGACGTGGCGGAGGACAAGCTGGCGCTTGCCCGCAAGCTCGGTGCCGACGTGACGGTGAACGCGGCCGAGGAGGACGTGGGCGCGGCCATCGGCAAGGCGACCCACGGCGGGGCGCACGGGGTTCTGGTCACCGCCGTGTCCCGGCAGGCCTTCGCGGACGCCCTGAAGATGGTCCGCCGGCGCGGCACGGTCAGCCTCGTCGGCCTGCCGCCGGGCGATTTCCCGACGCCGATCTTCGACGTGGTGCTGAAGCGGGTGACGATCCGCGGCTCCATCGTGGGCACCCGGCGCGACCTCGCCGAGGCGATCGAGTTCGCCGCCGAAGGCAAGGTGACGGCGACCACGAGCACCGAACCGCTGGAGGCGATCAACGGCGTGTTCGACCGGCTGAAGGCCGGCCAGGTGGACGGGCGCGTGGTGCTGACGCTCTAGCCGAGCTGTATCAGCCGGGCTTCGTCAAGGCCGGTCGGGCTTGCCAAAGCGGCTTGCCGCCGCTATAGAGAGCCCATCAGTTCTGATGTGCTCGCTAAGAGCGGATTGGAGTGGGTTCCCCCGGAACCCGCTCCTTTTTATTATCCGCGGCCCCACAATCCGAGGCGGGACATCGATTGCACGAAGGCACCGACCGACCCATATGACTGCTGACGAGATCGCCCCGACCCCTCCGACCGCGCCCGCCGAAGGACAGGCCACCGCCGACGCTCCGGTCGCGGATCTGAACGAGCCGCGCGTGGTGTCCGAGACCGGCGTGGACGCGCGGGTGGCGGCGATCGTGGAGCCGGTGCTCGTCGATCTCGGCTACCGGCTCGTGCGGGTGAAGCTGTCCGGCCTCAACGGCCTGACGCTGCAGATCATGGCGGAGCGGCCGGACGGCACCATGGCGGTGGAGGACTGCGAGGCGGTGAGCCGCGCCATCTCGCCGGTGCTCGACGTGGACGACCCGATCGACAAGGCCTACCACCTGGAGGTCTCGTCTCCGGGCATCGATCGTCCGCTGGTGCGCCGGTCCGACTTCGACCGTTGGTCCGGGTTCGAGGCCAAGCTGGAACTCACCGTGCCGCAGATCGGCCGCAAGCGCTTCCGCGGCTGGCTTTTGGGCACGCGCGGAGACGACGCGGCCCGCGATGGCGGCATGCGCCTCTTGCAGGCGGCGGACGGGATCGACGAGGTCTGGTTTCCGCTCGACACGGTGGCGGATGCCCGGCTCGTCCTCAACGACGCGTTGATCCGCGACTCGCTGAAGGCGAGCAAGAACTAGACGAGGGGCGGTCTGCCGGGGCCGGACGCCCCGACAGGCCGACGAGCACGGGTCCGTCGATCACCGGCCCCCCGGAGAACCGGGAGCGCCCGGATCGGTGGGTCCTCAGACCATGGACCTTCGAAAAGGTCAGGAGAGAGAAAGCATGGCCGTCAGCGCGAACCGACTGGAACTCCTGCAGATCGCCGACGCGGTCGCGCGTGAGAAGTCGATCGATCGCCAGATCGTGATCGCCGCCATGGAGGACGCCATCCAGAAGGCGGCCCGGTCCCGCTACGGCTCCGACACGGACGTGCGCGCCGAGATCAACCCGCGCACCGGCGAGATCCGGCTGCAGCGCCTGTTGCAGGTGGTGGAGAGCGTGGAGAACGTGTCGACCGAGGTCGACCTCGCCGAGGCGCGCCACCGCAACCCGGCCGCCCGCATCGGCGACTTCATCGCCGAGCCGCTGCCGCCGATCGACTTCGGCCGCATCGCCGCCCAGTCAGCCAAGCAGGTGATCGTGCAGAAGGTGCGCGAAGCCGAGCGCGACCGGCAGTTCGACGAATTCAAGGACCGCATCGGCGAAATCGTGAACGGCGTGGTCAAGCGCGTGGAATACGGCAACGTGATCGTGGACCTCGGCCGCGGCGAGGCGATCGTGCGCCGCGACGAGCTGATCCCGCGCGAGACCTTCCGCTACGGCGACCGCATCCGCGCCCTCATCTTCGACGTCAGGCGCGAGCAGCGCGGCCCGCAGGTCTTCCTCAGCCGCACCCATCCGCAGTTCATGGCCAAGCTGTTCGCCCAGGAAGTGCCGGAGATCTACGACGGCGTCATCGAGGTGAAGTCCGTCGCCCGCGACCCGGGCTCGCGCGCCAAGATCGCCGTCATCTCCAAGGACAGCTCCATCGATCCGGTCGGCGCGTGCGTCGGCATGCGCGGCAGCCGCGTCCAGGCGGTGGTGCAGGAGCTCCAGGGCGAGAAGATCGACATCATCCCCTGGAACGGCGATGCGGCGACCTTCATCGTCAATGCGCTGCAACCCGCCGAGGTTTCCAAGGTTGTCCTTGACGAGGACGCCGAGCGCATCGAGGTGGTGGTGCCCGACGAGCAGCTGTCGCTCGCCATCGGCCGCCGCGGCCAGAACGTACGCCTCGCCAGCCAGCTGACCGGCTGGGCGATCGACATCATGACCGAGGCCGAGGAAAGCGAGCGCCGCCAGAAGGAGTTCAACGAGCGCACCGAGCTCTTCATGAACGCCCTCAACGTGGACGAGGTGGTGGGCCAGCTGCTCGCCACCGAAGGCTTCGGCTCGGTGGAGGAACTCGCCTACGTGGACCGCGACGAGATCGCGTCCATCGAGGGCTTCGACGACGACACCGCCGAGGAGATCCAGGCGCGCGCTCTGGAATTCCTCGACGCCAAGGAGCGCGAGCTCGACGAGGAGCGCGTCAAGCTCGGGGTCGCGGACGAGTTGAAGGATGTGCCGGGCGTGACCACCGCCATGATGGTGGCCCTCGGCAAGGACGGCGTGAAGACGGTCGAGGACCTCGCCGGCTGCGCCACCGACGACCTCGTCGGCTGGACCGAGCGCAAGGGCGGCGAGACCACCCGTCACAAGGGCGCGCTCTCCGATCTCGACGTGAGCCGGGCGGACGCCGAGGCGATCGTCATGGCGGCGCGCGTCGCCGCCGGCTGGATCGAAGCGCCCGTCGAGACCCCGGAAGCCGATGCGGCCGACGACGACGCCGAGGCGGACGGGGGCGAGGCGGATGGCGCCGAGGCCGACGATGCGGCACCGGCCGACGACGCGGCGACCGAGGCCGCGAGCGCCTGACGAAACGAGACACGCGCCCGGCGGCGATCGTCGCCCGGCGCCTTGACGCCGGCACGGCCGGGAAACGAGGAAGACGGGACCATGGCGCCGAAGCGGGACGAGTCCGAACGGACCTGCCTGGTGACGCGGGCGACGGGTCCGAGCGCCGGCCTCATCCGGTTCGTCCGCGGGCCGGACGGGCAGGTGGTGCCGGACCTGAAGGGCAAGCTGCCCGGTCGCGGGGTCTGGCTGACGGGCCGCCGGACGGTGGTCGCCGAGGCGGTGAAGAAGCGGGCGTTCTCCCGCGGCTTCAAGGCCGAGACCGAGACGCCGGCGGACCTGCCGGATCTGGTCGACCGGCTGATGGCGGACGCGGCGCTCGGCGCGCTTTCCATGGCGCGCAAGGCCGGAAAGGTCGTGACGGGCTTCGGCAAGGTCACGAGCGCCCTCGGGCGCGGCCAAGCGGTCGCCGTGATCCACGCGGTCGAGGCGGCCGACGACGGGCGACGCAAGGTGGCGCAGGTGATGCGACGCCGCGCGCGGGCCGAGGCCGGGCTCGACGACGAGGCGGGGTACGATGAGGACGACGACGAGAGCGATCTCGACGCCCTCGAACGCGACGGCCTCGCGCCGGACGACGGCCTTGAGGTTGACGATGACGCGGATCCGGGCTCTGGCGAGCCGGGGCCGCGCGCTGCGGACGGCGGTTCCGCGATCGACCCGGCATTGCTGCCGCGGGTGATCGGCGGGATCTTCACCAGCCGCGAATTGGATTTGGCATTGGGCGGCGCAAATGTGATACATGCTGCACTGCTCGCCGGCGGAGCGAGCACCAGCTTCCTCCATAACGCCGCCGCGCTGGCCCGCTACAGGGGCGCGGCGCAGGATACGGACTGGACAGCGGGCCTTTGAAACAGAGGACCCCGCGGCACGATTGGTCATTGGGCGCGGACGCGAAGCCTCCTGACCGGCGAGGATAGAGCACACGTATGAGCGATACGAAGAACACTGACGACAAGACCCTCAGCGTCGCCCCGAAGAAGGCGACCTTGTCCCTTGGCCGACGCACCGTCGAGCAGGGAACCGTCCGGCAGAGCTTCAGCCACGGACGCACGAAGGCTGTCGTCGTGGAGAAGAAGAAGAGCCGCGGCCCCGGCCAGGGCGACGGCGCCCCGGCGCCCGCTCCCCAGCAGCCCGCCCGTGCCGACCAGGCGCCGCCCCGCGGCGAGCCCCGTCGCGACCAGGGCGGCCAGCCCAGGCCGCAGGACCGGCGGCCGAACGCCGGCGGCATGGTGCTGCGCTCGCTCTCCCAGGACGAGATGGAGGCGCGCCAGCAGGCGCTCGCCCAGGCGCTCGCCCGCGATGCGGAAGAGAAGCGCCGCGCCGTCGAGGAGGCGCGTCGCCGCGCCGAGGACGAGGCGCGCCGCAAGATCGAGGACGAGGCCCGCGCCGTTCGCGAGGCCGAGGAGGCCCGCGCGCGTGCCGAGGCCGACGCCATTGCCGAGAAGGAAGCTGCCGAGCGCGCCCTGAACGCGCCCGCCGTCGCCGAGCCGGCGCCGGCGCAGCCCGTTGCCGCGGAAGCGGCCGAGCCGGCCGTCACCTCCGTGCGCCTCACCGGCAGCGAGTCCAAGCGGCCGCCGGTGATCGAGATCCCGCAGCCGGCCCGAGCCAAGGCCGCCCCCGGCGGTGCCCCGGCGACCCCGGCCGTCGCCGAGGACGAGGACGAGAGCCCCCGCGGCCGTACGGCGGCCGCGGCCGTCAAGAAGGCCCGCGTGCCGGCCCCGGCGCCGGTCAAGCGCGCCGAGGAGGACCGCCGCAAGGGTCGCCTCACCATCACGACCGCCCTCACGGACGACGAGGGCGAGCGGTCCCGCTCGCTCGCCGCCCTCCGCCGTCGGCGCGAGAAGGAAAAGCGCGCCCAGCAGTCCGGGCCGCGCGAGAAGGTCATGCGCGAGGTCGTGCTGCCGGAGGCGATCACCATCCAGGAGCTCGCCAACCGCATGGCCGAGCGCGCGGTGGACGTCATCCGCCTGCTGATGAAGCAGGGCCAGATGCTGAAGATCAACGACGTGATCGACGCCGACACGGCCGAACTCGTCGCGGTGGAGATGGGGCACACGGTCAAGCGCGTGTCCGAGGCGGACGTGGAGGAGGGCCTCTACGCGGCTCCGGACGTTGCCGAGGACACGGTGGCGCGGCCGCCGGTGGTCACCATCATGGGCCACGTCGACCACGGCAAGACGTCGCTGCTCGACGCGCTCCGCCAGGCCAACGTGGCGGCGGGCGAGGCCGGTGGCATCACCCAGCACATCGGCGCCTACCAGGTGGAGATGAACGGTCAGAAGATCACCTTCATCGACACCCCGGGCCACGCGGCCTTCACGGCCATGCGCGCCCGCGGCGCCAAGGTGACGGACATCGTCATCCTGGTGGTGGCGGCCGACGACGGCGTGATGCCGCAGACCATCGAGGCCATCGCCCATGCCAAGGCGGCGGGCGTGCCGATGATCGTTGCGATCAACAAGATCGACAAGCCGGAAGCCAAGCCGGAGCGCGTGCGCACGGAACTGCTGCGCTACGAGGTGCAGGTGGAATCCATGGGCGGCGACATCCTGGAGGTCGAGGTGTCGGCCACCAAGAAGATGAACCTCGACAAGCTTCTGGAAGCCATCCTGCTGCAGTCGGAAGTGCTGGAGCTGAAGGCCAATCCGGACCGCGCCGCCGAGGGCATCGTGGTCGAGGCCAAGCTCGACAAGGGCCGCGGCCCGGTGGCCTCCGTGCTGGTGGAACGCGGCACCCTGAAGGTGGGCGACATCGTCGTCGCCGGGTCGGAGTGGGGCCGCGTCCGCGCGCTCCTCGACGATCACGGCCGCACGGTGCCGACCGCCGGTCCGTCCATGCCGGTGGAGATCCTGGGCTTCCAGGGCACCCCGGACGCCGGCGACCGGGTCGCCGTGGTGGAGAACGAGGCGCGGGCCCGCGAGATCACCGAGTACCGCATCCGCCTGAAGCGCGACAACATGCAGAAGCGCGTCTCCGGCGCCCGCGGCTCGCTCGAGCAGATGATGAGCAAGCTGCAGACCGCCGGCCGCAAGGAGTTCCCGCTCGTCGTCAAGACCGACGTGCAGGGCTCCCTGGAGGCGATCACCGGCGCGCTGGAGAAGCTCGGCACCGACGAGGTGGCGGCCCGCATCATCCATGGCGGTGTCGGCGGCGTGACGGAATCGGACGTGACCCTGGCGGAAGCATCGGACGCGGCCATCATCGGCTTCAACGTCCGCGCCAACGCCCAGGCCCGCCAGTCGGCGGAACGCTCGGGCATCGAGATCCGCTACTACAACATCATCTACAACCTCGTGGATGACGTGAAGGCGGCCATGTCGGGCCTGCTGTCGCCGGAGCGCCGGGAGACCTTCCTCGGCAACGCCGAGATCCTGGAGATCTTCAACATCACCAAGGTCGGCAAGGTCGCCGGTTGCCGGGTGGTCGAAGGTGTGGTCGAGCGCGGCGCCAGCGTCCGCCTGATCCGCGACAACGTGGTGATCCACGAAGGCAAGCTCGGCACCCTGAAGCGCTTCAAGGACGACGTGAAGGAAGTTCACGCCGGCCAGGAATGCGGCATGAACTTCGAGAACTACCAGGACATGCGTGCCGGGGACGTGATCGAATGCTTCCGCGTGGAGGAGATCGCGCGCACCCTCTGACGCGCGCGATCCGTCACCGTTGAAACCGGGTGCGGCGCCGGGCGGACGATCCCGCCGGCGCCGGACCCGTTCCGGCATCGTGCCGGTTCCGCTTGCCGGCCCCCTGGCGCGCCCGGCCTGTTTTATTCGTCAAAGTCCTGCCCCGCCGTTGCCGGGCGTGGGCGATCGTTCGATCGGATTTCCGTTTCCATGTCCAAGAACTCCCCTCGCGGCCGCGACGAGGCTCGCGGCCCGTCCCAGCGCCAGCTCCGCGTCGGCGAACTGATCCGGCACGCCATGGCGGAACTCCTCGCACGCGGCGAGATCCTCGATCCGGAGCTGAGCGCGCTGATGATCACCGTGCCGGAAGTCCGCGTCTCGCCGGACCTGAAGAACGCCACCGTCTTCGTCACCCCGCTCGCCGGCGGCGAACCCAAGGTGGCCGTCAAGGCGCTCGACCGCCACAAGCGCTTCATCCGCGGCCAGGTGGCCACCCGCATCAATCTCAAGTACGCGCCAGACCTCACCTTCCGCTTCGACGACCGCTTCGAGGAGAGCGCCCGCATCGACGCCATCCTGCGCAGCCCGGAGGTGCGCCAGGACCTCGCCCCCGAGTCAGCCGAAGAGTCCCCCGAAGAGGCGCGCGACGAGCGGGGCGACGCCTGACGGCCCCGCGGCCCGCTTCCGATCCCGCACGCCGCCGGTCCAAGCCCGGCCGGCGCGGCGGAGCCCGACGATCCACGACTGACGCCCGAGACGGTCCATGTCCCGCAAGAAGAAGCCCAACACGGTCCATGGCTGGATCATCCTCGACAAGCCGGTGGGGATGACCTCCACCCAGGCGGTCGGGGCCATCAAGCGCCTCTACGGCACGTCCAAGGCCGGCCACGCCGGCACGCTCGACCCGCTCGCCTCGGGCCTCCTGCCGATCGCCCTCGGCGAGGCCACCAAGACGGTGCCCTTCGTCCAGGACGGCCGCAAGCTCTATAGTTTCACGGTGCGCTGGGGCGAGGAAACCACCACGGACGACACGGAGGGCTCCGTCGTCGCCATGTCCGACCTGCGGCCGACCGCCGAGGCGATCGACGACGCGCTCGACGGCTTCGAGGGCGAGATCCTGCAGACGCCGCCCGCCTTCTCGGCCATCAAGGTCAACGGCGAGCGGGCCTACGACCTTGCCCGCGACGGCGAGGTGGTGGACCTGGAGGCCCGGCCTGTGACCATCCACCGCATCGACCTCGTCGCGGTGCCGGACGCCGACACGGCGGTGTTCGAGGCCGAGTGCGGCAAGGGCACCTACGTGCGGGCGATCGCCCGCGACCTCGGCCGCCTCCTCGGCTGCCGCGGCCACGTGACGGCGCTTCGCCGGCTTGCCGTCGGCCCGTTCGGCGAGGCGGACATGATTCCCCTGGACTCCTTGCGCGACTTTTGGCAAGAGGACCCCGCTGACAGCCGTCTGGCTGCCGCACTCCGCCCCGTCGAGACCGCGCTGGACGACATCCCGGCCCTGGCCGTGACGGCGACGGATGCCAATCGGTTGCGCTCCGGCCAACCGGTTCTCTTGCGCGGACGGGACGCTCCCGCCTTCGAAGGACCCGCCTACGCGACCTGCCAGGGGCAGTTGATCGCGTTCGGCGACGTCGAACGCGGCGAGCTTCACCCCAAGCGCGTCTTCAACCTGACCGCCGCCTGAGGGCACGGTCCCACGACCGAAAAAGGATTCGACGATGTCGATCACCGCAGAGCGCAAGGCCGCGCTCATCAAGGACTATGGCACCAAGGACGGCGACACCGGGTCGCCGGAAGTGCAGGTTGCGATCCTCTCCGAGCGCATCTCCAACCTCACCGAGCATTTCAAGACGCACGGCAAGGACAACCACTCCCGCCGCGGCCTCCTGAAGCTGGTCAGCCAGCGCCGCCAGCTGCTCGACTATCTCAAGAAGTCGAGCGAGGAGCGCTACACGACCCTCATCGGCCGCCTGGGTCTGCGCCGCTGACGTCCGGTTCGAAGGGGGCGGTTCCCGCAAGGGTCGCCCCCTTCGCCTATCCACGCCGTCGGCTGCGATTTTCGGCATCCGTCGTCGGATGGATTTAGACGCCCTGGCCGTCAAAACGTGCTAAGGGCCATGCCGAAGGTGCTTCGCACGCGGCGGACACCTCGAACTGGCGACAAAAGCGGCCCATCCCCGCCCTTTCGCGGCGTGGGGCCACCGCATGTCGCCGCCGACCGGTGCGTTCGGCCATGGGGCAGGATTGCCGGACGCTTCGCCGCCATCTCCGGCCGGAGCGTCCCGCCGTCTTGCCCGTGGTCCGCGGCGCCGGAACCTACGACAAGACAGGAAACATTCATGTTCGATATCCAGAAGGTCGAGATCGAGTGGGCGGGTCGCCTGCTGACCCTCGAGACCGGTCGCATCGCCCGCCAGGCGGACGGCTCCGTGTTCGCCACCTATGGCGAGAGCACGGTGCTGGCCACCGTCGTCTCCGCCAAGGAGCCGAAGCCCGGCCAGGACTTCTTTCCGCTGACGGTCAATTACCAGGAGAAGGCCTTCGCGGCCGGCAAGATCCCGGGTGGCTACTTCAAGCGCGAGGGCCGTCCGTCCGAGCACGAGACGCTCACCTCCCGCCTGATCGACCGTCCGATCCGCCCGCTCTTCCCGGACGGGTACAAGAACGACACCCAGGTGATCGTCACGACGCTCTCCCATGACATGGAGAACGCGCCGGACATCCTCGCCATGGTGGCGGCCTCCGCCGCGCTGACGCTCTCCGGCGTGCCCTTCATGGGGCCGATCGCCGGCGCCCGAGTCGGTCTCATCGACGGCGCCTTCGTCCTCAACCCGCCGGTCGATTCCATGGCCGACTCCAAGCTCGACCTCGTGGTCGCCGGCACCCAGGACGCGGTGCTGATGGTGGAGTCTGAGGCCAAGGAGCTCGACGAGGACACTATGCTGAAGGCCGTGATGTTCGGCCATCAGGGCTTCCAGCCGGTGATCGACGCCATCATCCGCCTCGCCGAGCGCGCCGCCAAGGAGCCGCGCGACTTCACCGCGCCGGACTTCTCCGCCATCGAGCAGAAGATGCTGGCCGTGGCCGAGACGGACCTCCGCGAGGCCTACAAGATCACCCGCAAGCAGGACCGCTACGCCGCCGTCGACGCCGCCAAGGCGAAGGTGATGGCCGCCTTCTTCCCCGAGGGCGCCGAGCCGGAGTTCTCCAAGGAGCAGGTGGGCTCGGTCTTCAAGGAGCTGCAGGCCAAGATCGTCCGCTGGAACATCCTCGACACCGGCATGCGCATCGACGGCCGCGACCTCTCCACGGTCCGCCCGATCGTCGCCGAAGTCGGCGTGCTGCCGCGCGCCCACGGCTCGGCCCTCTTCACCCGCGGCGAGACGCAGGCCCTGGTGGTCGCGACCCTCGGCACCGGCGAGGACGAGCAGTTCGTCGACAGCCTGGAAGGCACCTACAAGCAGCACTTCCTGCTGCACTACAACTTCCCGCCCTATTCGGTGGGCGAGACCGGCCGCATGGGGTCGCCCGGCCGCCGCGAAATCGGCCACGGCAAGCTCGCCTGGCGCGCCGTCCACCCGATGCTGCCGGAGAAGCACGAGTTCCCGTACACGATCCGCGTGGTCTCCGAGATCACCGAGTCGAACGGCTCCTCGTCCATGGCCACCGTCTGCGGCTCGTCGCTGGCGCTGATGGACGCGGGCGTGCCGCTGAAGGCCGCCACCGCGGGCATCGCCATGGGCCTGATCAAGGAGGGTGAACGCTTCGCGGTTCTCTCCGACATCCTCGGCGACGAGGATCACCTCGGCGACATGGACTTCAAGGTGGCCGGCACCGAGCACGGCATCACCTCGCTGCAGATGGACATCAAGATCACCGGCATCACCGAGGAGATCATGAAGGTCGCGCTGGAGCAGGCCCGCGGCGGCCGCCAGCACATCCTCGGCGAGATGGCCAAGGCCATCACCGGCGCCCGCGCGGAGCTCGGCGAGTTCGCGCCGCGCATCGAGGTCATGAAGATCCCGACCGACAAGATCCGCGAAGTGATCGGCACCGGCGGCAAGGTGATCCGCGAGATCGTGGAGAAGACCGGCGCCAAGATCGACATCCAGGACGACGGCACCGTGAAGTTCGCCTCCAGCGACATGAAGGCCATCCAGGCCGCCATGAACTGGGTGAAGGGCATCGCGGCGGAACCGGAGATCGGCGCCATCTACGAGGGCACCGTGGTGAAGGTCGTCGATTTCGGCGCCTTCGTGAACTTCTTCGGCTCCCGCGACGGCCTCGTGCACGTCAGCCAGCTCGCTCCGCAGCGCGTCCAGAACGTCAAGGACGTGGTGAAGGAAGGCGACAAGGTCTGGGTCAAGCTCGTCGGCTTCGACGAGCGTGGCAAGGTGCGCCTCTCCATGAAGATCGTCGATCAGGCGACCGGCCAGGAGATCAAGGGCGACGACCGCGCCGACGGCTGACGGCGCCGGGTCCACCGGGTCCGGGCTGCTTCCTGGAAAGCGGCCGGCCCGTCCGCCTGACGATCCTGGAGCCGGCGCTCGTTGCGCCGGCTCTCGTCGCTTGAAGACCGCCTCCGCTTGACATCCCGCCGGCCGCGTCCCTTGATGCGGCCGAAACCCGCCACCGGCCGAGCCCCATGTCCACGACCAAGATCCCCGAAGACGAGACCCGCTTCTCCGGCACCGACGCCATGCTGTCGGCCGTGGGGGCAACCCTGCTGATCGTCACGGAGATGCTCGGCGCCGCCTTCGCTTTCGCCTGGGCCATCGGCGGCCTGATCGGCCTCGGCCCGACGGTCACCTACGTGATCATGGCGGCGGTCGGGCTGCCCGGTCTCGCCCTCTCCTTCCGGCTCACCGGCCGCATCCTGAAGGTGGAGCGCAGCCTCAGCCAGCTCCCGCCGCGGGCCTGACCGGCGCCGGTTCCGGCAAACCCGAGACGTGAAGACAAAAGGGCCGGGCGCTCCGTCGGGAGCGTCCGGCCCTTTTTCCGTCCCGCCGATGGTCGCCGGGAATGAGGGGTCGATTACTCGACCACCTGGATGATCTGGCGGGTCTGCGGCTCCACGATCACGCGCTGGCCATTCACGATGGCGTAGCGGTACTGGGTGTACTGCGGCACCTCGTAGAGCTCCACGGTCTGCGGCAGCGGCTGGCCGACGACGACCTGCTCCTGGAGTTGCACGGACGGCACCTGCTGCTGCACCACATACTCGCGCACCTCCGGCTCCGGCGGCGCCACGATCGAGCCGAGGGCCGCGCCGGCGACGCCGCCGACGGCCGCGCCGATCGGGCCGCCCACGATGGCACCCGTGACCGCGCCGCCGGCAGCGCCGCTGACGGTGCCTTCCTGCGCCGGGGCTGCCGATACGGTCGCCGAGAGAGCAAGCGCAGCAAGAATGGGAAGAGACTTATTCATGGTGAGAACCTTTCCTGTGAAGTAGTCCCGGCCAAACAACGGCCGCGTCGGAAGTTGGTTCCTCAACACGAACTGCTAACCACTTCGCTGGGGGGCGGGAATAAAAAAGCACGCCCGACGTTGCGGGCGTGCTTGCGGTCTTCGTCTTGCACCCGAGGGGCGAAGACAAGGAACGGCGGGCCGAGAGGAGCGCAGCCGTCAGGCGGCGGCGGCCAACGGCTTGGCGGCGCGGCCGGCCCGATACTCCCGATAGGCCGCGTTCAGCATGTCCACGTCGTTGTGGAGTGGCCGCCAGCCGAGATCCCGCTCGGCCGCGGAGGTGTCGCGGATGCAGGTCTCGTCGGCGATCAGGAACTGTTCCGGATCCATCAGCGGCCTGTTCACCTTGTCGAGGAGGCCGAGCACCGACTTCACCAGCGGGGCGGGCGTCGGCACCAGCACGGACTTGCTGCCGGCCTCGCGGATCAGCGTGCCCAAGAGCTCGCGCACCGGCGGCGGGTTCGACGAACCGAGGTTGTAGGCCTTGTTCGGAAAACCGCCCTTCCAGGCGGCGATGCAGGCCGAGGCGCAGTCGTAGACGGAGATGAACTGGTAGGGATTCTTGCCCGACCCGATCATCGGCACCGGCAAGTTCAGCTCGATCAGCCGGAACAGCTTGGTGAGGATGCCGAGCCGGCCCGGGCCGATGATGAGGCGCGGGCGGAAGATGGTGCTGTCGATGCCGCGGGCCCGGAAGGCGTCGCAGAGATCCTCCGCGCCCTTCTTGGAGGCGCCATACTCGCCGAGCGGGTTGCGGGGGGCGTCCTCGCGGGTCATCACCGTCGGGGTGTGGCCATAGACCATGTCGGTGGTGAACTGCACGTAGCGGCTGGCGCCCGCGCCCTCGATCCACTCCAGCAGGTTGCGCACGCCGTGGTAGTTCACCGGCCAGAAGAAGTCGTATCGCTCCCGCTTCAGGACGATGGGGGCGAGCATCTTGGCGGCGAGATTGTAGACCACGTCGTCCGGCCCGAGCGGGATGGCGCGCAGCGTCTCCGGCTTGGTGACGTCGAGCGAGACGAAGCGCACCGGCCCATAGTGGGAAAGGTTGCTGCGCTCGATGTCGCCGACGATGACCTCCTCGCCCATCTTCAGGAGGTCGGCCGCGAGATGGCGGCCGACGAAGCCGTTGCCGCCGATGATGATGTGCTTCATGAGGTCGTCTCCTATGGATGCGAACGGGCCGCCGCCGGCTCTCAGCTGAACGCGATCAGGACGGTTCCGGCGCAGATCAGCGCATATCCGGCCATGCGGATCACACCGACATCCTCCCCGAAGACGAAGAACGCATAGGCGGCGACCATGATGTAGGCGAGGCTGAGAAAGGGGTAGGCGAAGCTGAGATCGACCCGCGACAGCACCGCCAGATGGGAGGCCATGCTGATGGCGAACACCGTGAGCCCGCCAAGGATCCAGGGATTGAACAGCACCGAAAAGACGGTGGACACGAGGCCGTCCGTGGCGACAGACAACGGTCCCAGGGAGCGCATGCCGGTCTTCAGGATGATCTGGGCCGCCGCGTTGGTGGTGACGGTGAACAGGATCATCAGGAGCGTCAGGGCCATGGTGTCACACTGCCTCGTCCGAATTCAGAACGCTCCGGACCTGCGACGGGCCCGCCCGTCCGGCCGGTTGCCCAAGCAACGAGGAAAAAGCCGGCCGCGCGGCGGGTGCGGAGCAAAGACGATTTGGCCGGCGGGGCCGTCCCCCGCGGGGGCGGTCGCCATCGGCCGGAAAGAGGGCAGCGCATGGTGCGCCGCCGAAGAACCCGATCGCAGATAGCCGAAACCACATTTCTTGTCACGTGCTTTGCTCGATGGCCCCGGTGCCCTGCCGGTTCAAAGTGAAAGCCGCTTGAAGATGGGCTCCGGGATGGCGCCGATCACCAGCATGATCAGGCGCCAGACCGGGCGCACGTGGATGGTGTTGCGGCGCTTCAGGTCGGCTCGGTAGACCGCTTCGCCGACCTCGGCCGGCGCCGCGGTGATCGGCCCGGGCAGCGGCATCCCCTCCGTCATCCGGGTGCGCACGAAGCCGGGCTTCACGGTCACCACGTGGACGCCGGTCCTGGCGAGCCGGTTGCGCAGGCCCGAAAGAAAGGCGGTGAAGCCCGCCTTGGCGGATCCATAGACGTAGTTGGAGGCGCGGCCCCGGTCGCCGGCGACCGAGCTGATGCCGACGATGCAGCCGGTGCCGCGCGCCGCCATGCGGTTGGCGACGGCGCCGAGCACCCGGGCGGGCCCGAGATAGTTGGCTTCCATGACGGCGGTGGCGGCGGCGGGATCGGCCTCGGACCGCGTCTGGTCGCCGAGGAGGCCGACGGCGCACACCACCGTGTCGGGTAGTGCCGCGAGGCTGTCGAGGAAGCGGTCCGGGTCCGGGTCCACCGCGTCGAAGGGCACCACGGTTGCGCTGACCTTGTGGCGGATTTCGATGTCGGTCGCAGCCCGGGCGAGATCCGCCGGGTCGCGGGCCGCCAGCACCACGCTGGCGCCCCCCGCGGCGTAGCGGTGGGCGATGGCAAGGCCGATGTCGGAGCGGCCCCCGAGCACCAGCACGGACCGAGGCGGCGTGGCGGCGCTCACAGGCCGAGCCGTCGCGACAGGGCGGATTGGAAGCGGTCTTCGAGCCCGTGACGGGCGCGGACCGCGCGAAAGAGCGGCAGGCGCGGATAGCCGGCCGCCAGGAGGGCGGGTTTCATGCGGGCGTCCTTGGCAAGGTAGATGCGGCCGCCGGCGTCGAGCACCAGATCGTCCAGCCGGTCCAGAAGGGCGAGGGCGTCGGGCGACGCCGGAAAGTCGAGCGCAAGGGTCAGGCCCTCCATCGGAAAGGAGAGATGGCCCTCGCCCTCCGGGCCGAACTGCTTCAGGACCGCCAGGAAGGAGCCGGACCGGGCCTCGGCGATGGCGCCGAGAATGCGCACCAGCGCGGCGCGGGCGCCGGCGAGCGGCACCACGAACTGGTATTGCAGGAAGCCCTTGGAGCCGTAGATCCGGTGCCACTCCAGGAGGGCGTCGAGCGGGTAGAAGTAGCTGTCCAGATCGACGAGGCCGGTCCCGTTCCGGTGGCGGCGATAATAGAGGGCGTTGAACGCCTTCACGGTCGGGCCGCTGATCGCAAGGGCGGGAAAGTCGAACGGCACCGTCTTGCCGCGTCGCCGGGTGCGGGCGAGGGGATCGGCGATGCCGGCGGGAAGCTCCTCCGGTTCGGCGTGTTCGCCATCCATCACCACGGAACGGCCGAGCGAGGCCCCGCTGGCGAGGCAGTCGATCCAGGCGACCGAGTAGGTGCTCGTCGATCCGGCGAGACGCTCCAACGCGCCGTCGAGGTCGGCCACCCGATGGGTCGTCTGGCGGATCGTGGCGGTGCGGATCGGCTGCAGGCGAAGGCGGGCGGCGAGGATGACGCCGGTGAGGCCCATGCCGCCGAGCGTGGCGAGGAAGAGGTCCGCCTCCGCGTCGCGCGAGCAGGTGACGATCCGCCCGTCGCCGAGGGCGAGGTCGAGGTCGATCACGTGAGCGCCGAAGGAGCCGGCCCCATGGTGGTTCTTGCCGTGCACGTCCGCCGCGATGGCGCCGCCCACGGTGACGAAGCGCGTGCCCGGCGTGACGGCGGGAAACCAGCCGCGCGGCGTGAACACGTCCACGATGTCGGAGAGCAGCACGCCGGCCTCGCACGACAGGACGCCGGTCGCCTCGTCGAAGGCGAGGAAGCGATCGAGTGGCCGCATCGCGAGGGTTGTCGGCACGCCGAGAGAGGCGTCGCCGTAGGAGCGGCCGTTGCCGCGGGCGATCACCGGATGGCCGGCGGGCATGGCCGCGTCCTCCGGACGACGGACCGGCAGCACGGCGCAATCGAGGACCGGGTAGCGGCTCCAGCCGCTGAGGCGGGTGGTCGGAAGGGAGCGATCCAGCACCATTGCCTCGTTCAGACCGCCACCACCACCAGCGACAGCACGCCGAGGGCGCAGAGCCAACTGATGCGATCGCGAAGCGCGAACACCACGGGGTCCTCGTGCAGTTCGCCGCGGTTCGCCAGGATGAGAACACGGGAGACCCAGTAGAGCTGGATCACGCAGGTCAGCCATAGCACGTCCGGATTGGAATAGAGCACCGTGACCTGCTCGGAATTCATGTAGAGCGCCACGACCAGCACCGACATGTAGCCGGACGCGGCCGCGAGCGGCAGGAGGACGCGCATGTCCTCGAACCGGTAGCCGCGCCCAGACGGGGGCGGCCCGCCGGCTGCCTCCTTGGCGGCGAGTTCCGTGTAGCGCTTGGCGATGGCGAGGCAGAGGAACAGGAAGAGGCAGAGCATCAGGAGCCAGTTGGACCCTGGCGCCCCGATCGCCGCGGCGCCGCCCAGCACCCGCACCGCGTAGAGCCCGCCGAGCACCACCACGTCGACGAAGACCTTCCGCTTCAGGATGAGCGAATAGGTGACCGTGGCGACGAAATAGGCGCCGAGCACCGCCAGGAAGGCCGGGGGCAAAGCGAGGAAGCCGATCGCGAAGGCGGAGAGGATGAGGAGGGCGCTCATCACCACCCCGTGGCTGACCGCCACCGCGCCGGCCGCGAAGGGGCGCCGGTGCTTGGTCGGGTGCCGGCGGTCCGCCGGCAGGTCCAGGAGGTCGTTCAGCGCATAGGCGCTGGACGCCGCGAAGGAGAAGCACAGGAAGGCCAGGAGCGTCGCCAGGACCTGGCCCGGATCCGCGTACGAATGGTTGAGGACGAGCGGCAGGAAGACGAGGGCGTTCTTGGCCCACTGGTGCACCCGGAGGACCCGCAGGTAGGGGCTGGCGGACCGGCGGGTGCGATCGACGACCGTCGCCGCCGGGAAAGCGGCGAGCACCCGCTTCTCGAACGCCGTTCCATGGCTGACGACCAGCACCTGCCGGGCGCTCCGCCATACGGGGAAGTCCACGTCGGCGTCCGCCACATAGTCGTAACCACCCGCGCCGAAGGCCTCCACCAGGGTCTCGGCCTTGGCCGAACCGGCGAGATTGCGCCCGGCGGACGTGGCGAAGACGCCGTCGATCACGCCGATCCGGTCCGCCAGGGCCTGCACCTGCCGATGGTCGGAGGCTGACGCCAGGTAGACCGGCCGACCTTCGGCCTTGGCTGTATGGATCAGGTCGACGACGCTCTGGCGGAGCGGAATGTCGGACAGAATGCCCACATGGTCGTTGATGTGCGCCTTCAGCCGGGCGCGCCCACCGATCAGCCAGAAGGGAATGAGAGCCGCCGTGAACGGGCGCTCGGCGGCGAGCCGCAGGGCGGATTCGTGCAGGAAGTCCGACACGATCAGCGTACCGTCCACATCCACGACCAGCGGCACGGGGGCCGCGCCCGGATCCGGGATGGCGACGGCCGCCGGTCGCATGGTCGCGGGTTGCTGGATCGTCATGGGGGCCGACCTGAGATTAGACATCGGCAAAACGCCTTAATTGCATATACATGCGCGCCGCTCGTCCGGCACGGCCGGAATGCCGGGCAGCTGCTGAAAACCCGAGCCTGTTGCACTGCCGCAAGAGCCGCCGCGCCGCGCCGGTCAGGGCCTCGGCACAAGCACGAGGGAGGGGGCGGACCGTTCGACCACGTAACGCTCGCGGATCGCCTGTTCGACGTTCTCCGGGACGACGCCGATCTCGAAGAAATTCTCCTGCAGCTGCAGGCGCTTGTAGTATCCGGTCCGGATCCGCTCGAGGAGAAGTTCGGAAGGCACCCGGCCGGTCTTCAGCTTCTGCCCGTAATTGTAGACCTCCACCTCGAACGCCTTGCCGGCCCACAGGCACATGGACAGCATGTGGCAGGCGACCGGCCCCTCCGTGGTGGCGAGGCTCTCGATGAGGGCGAGATACTCCCCCTCCCGCTGGCCGACCCAACGCCAGTGCTTGAACGCGCCGTTCGCCTCTGTGAGGCCGCCGAGAAGCGGGGCGGCCATGAGGGCGGCGCTGAGCGAGAAGGCCGTGCCGAAGCCGAGGCCGGCCGGCTCCAGCCGCGTCGCGAGGAGCGCGGCGAACAGCATCAGGCCCATGCAGGTGGCAAGCACGACATCAAAGAGGGCATTGAAGTTGACCCCCTCGCCGCCGAGCGCCGGTACCCCGACCAGGAGGCCCACCGCATAGATCAGGAGAACGAGCTGGACGCCCGCGTCGCGCCAGGCAAGCAGCGCCAGCGCCACCATGGCGACCGCGAACGGCGCGAAGGCTGAGGCGTGCCGCGCCATCATGTGGGCCATCAACTGCGGATCGAACACCCGGGCGTGCAGGAACACGCTGCGGAACACCGATGGCCCGTAGAGCAGCCAGCCGACCGCCGCAGCGACGACGACCGCGACCATTCCGGCGGCGATGAAGTGCAGCGCGGCGCGCCGGTCGTGGATCGCAAGCCAGATCAGAAGCGCCAGCGGGAGCACAAGGAGGTTGTGCTTGACCAGGCCGCCGAGGAAGAGGAGCGCCACCGCAAGCACCAGCCGCCCGGTCTCCGGCACCAGCCGGCGGCCGGTGACGAACACGGCGAGGCCGGATGTCTGCAGCGCGTGGCCGAACCACTGCGGGTCGTTCATGGCCGTGTAGTTGTTGAACCACATCCCCACGTAGACGAGGAGCACCAGCGGCGTCAGCAGCGCGGCGAAGCGATAGCGCGTCAGCACGAAGACGACGATGGCGATGTTGAGACCGCTGACGAGAAGGCTGGCGGCCGCCAGGAAGCGGCCGGCGATGATCGGATCTCCGAAAAGAGGCGTCAGCGCCGCGACGACATGGAAGGAGAGGGGCGGGTAATTGTTCGTCGAGAAGGCGTCGAGCGGCGGATAGAGCGGCTCACCGCCCAGCAGCGCCAAGACGTGATAGCCGTTGAAGCCCTCATTGTAGTTCAGCGGTACCTTCTGAAAGATCTGCAGAAATGGGATCGACATGAGAACGCCCGCGACACAAGCGAACGCAAGCAAGAGCGTCAGCTTGGACAGGCGATCGACGAGGTCGTCGTCTGATTGTCCGGAATACGTATTGAGTATCATCATAGCCTCAAAGAATGTCGCGAACAGTATATGTTCGGCATCCTGAAGGCAATGTGCCCGTCAACACCAGCAAACAAGCCGACGCGGACGCCATCTCGTGAACACGGTCAGGATCGACGGCGGAACCGAGGGGAGGGTGGCGACAGGGCCGGCTGTTCGGCGCCATGCGCTGCCACGGGCGAGATGGCCGTGCAACGCCTCCGCCACCTGCACCGGGCTTTGATCCGCGCCGGGCGTCCTTGCAAACCTCGGTCTTCACCTCGACAACCCGGAATTCGTATTCTGGGCATGTCTTGGCCGGGGACACACCACCGGCCTCCGAACCGCGACGGCACGTCGTCGACAACCGGCTTGGTAGGACGCGCTGTCAAGCAGGTCACGCCCGCGGCGAGAACGAGTCGGAATTCCTTCCGAGGGTGCCATCGTTCGTTTCCAGAGCCTGCGCGGTGGACGCCCCGCCCGGTCGGAGGAGCGCCGTCTCGATCCGCCGAGAGGCTGTGCCGAAGCGGAATGACTCCACGACCGGCTCTTCACGACCGGTTCGTTGACCGGGCTGCCCTTCCGGCCCTCCCGCCATGTCTCTCGCCTCAGGGTCGATCATCCTGGAGCGAAGGCCGACGGCAGGTTTGCGTCAGGAACCGAACCGGCCAAGACACGCGTTGACCGGCCAGACGGAACACCGTCAGGACGGATCCCATGGGGATCACCTGATGCGGTTATGGTTTAATCCTGGAGAGGAGACCTGGTGGAGCCAAGGGGAGTCGAACCCCTGACCTCTTGAATGCCATTCAAGCGCTCTCCCAACTGAGCTATGGCCCCACGCGAGGTCGCCGGACCGTTGCCGGTTCGACTGATGTCCGCGCCGGATTTCGGCGCCGCCGGTCTGGGTTCCGGCTCGACGCGCCGGGATATACGGGGCATCGGATCGCTGATCAAGTCCTTTTTTCTGAGGATCGGGAGAGGGCTCGCGACGGGCGCTTCAAGTGGCGGAAAACAGGCCCGCCGAGCGTCCCGACTGCCATTTGAGGCGCCGCCCCCCGCCGTCTGGGCGTGGCCGAACCGACCGGAAGGCCCGGAGGCGGCAAACGAAAAAGGAGCGCGAACCGGGTTCGCGCTCCCGTCATGGCGGGTGTTCGGGACGACGATGGCCGACTGGCCGGCGGTCTTCCCTGAAAGGCCGCGTGGACCGGTGGCGCGCGGTCAGCGCTCCTCCTCGTCCTCCACATCGCCGATGATGTCGGAGACGTCGCCTTCGTCTTCCTCGTCCTCTTCCAGGAAGGTGTCGTCCACCTCCGCGTCGTCCTCGATCTCCGGATCCTCGATGTCCGGCACGTCGTCGCCGTCCGCGTCTTCCGCGTCCTCCAGCGACACGAACTCCGGGCTCGCCTCCGTCAGATCCTCTTCCTCCTCCTCGGGGTCGTCGGCGATCGCGGCCGACGGCCGCGCCTTGGCGATGAGGTGCGGATCGAACGGAGCCCCGCAGCGCGGACACAGGATGGGGCTCTTGTTCAAGTCGTAGTATTTGGCGCCGCAGCTCGGGCAGAGGCGCTTGGTCCCAAGTTCCGGTTTCGCCACGGGTTCGACCTCAAGGATAGCGGGGACTGAAGGGCTGGGATTCGGGAATCGGACATAGACGGTGGCTTCCCCCCTGTCAAAGACCAATTCAAGCGCCGGCCGGTGCCGGGTCCGGGGGGGTGAGCCGGATGACGGCGCCCCGGCCCTATGCTAGAGCCAACGCCGATCAAACGAGCCGTTCTGAGCGGCGCCGCAACATCGGAGGCCCGCGATGGGTTCCCATTCCGCCACCCGTCCCCTCGCGGCCGGACGCTCCGGCCCGCTGACCGGCCGCATGCGCGTGCCGGGCGACAAGTCCATCTCCCACCGTTCGCTGATGCTCGGCGCGCTCGCGGTCGGCACCACCACGATCGACGGCCTCCTGGAAGGCGACGACGTGCTCAACACCGCCGCCGCCATGCGGGCGCTCGGCGCCACCATCGTCAAGGACGGCGACGGCCGGTGGCACGTGACGGGGGTCGGCGTCGGCGGCCTCCTGGAGCCGACCGGCGTGATCGACTTCGGCAATGCCGGCACCGGCGTGCGCCTCTGCATGGGGCTGGTGGCGAGCCAGCCCATCGCCGTCACCTTCACGGGCGACGCCTCGCTGGTGAAGCGGCCCATGGGCCGGGTGCTCGATCCGCTCCGCCAGATGGGCGCGGAGGTGCTGGCGCGCTCCGGCGACCGGCTGCCGCTGACGCTGCGCGGGGCGGCGACACCCATGCCCGTCACCTACCGCGTGCCGATGGCCTCCGCCCAGGTGAAGTCGGCGGTGCTCCTTGCCGGCCTCGGTACGCCCGGCGTCACCACGGTCGTGGAGCCGGTGTTCACCCGCGACCACACCGAACGCATGCTGGAAGGCTTCGGCGCGGCGATCGGCATCGAGACCGCCCCGGACGGGGTGCGCACCATCCGCCTGGAAGGGCGCCCGGAGCTGAAGCCGCAGGCCATCACCGTGCCGTCGGATCCCTCGTCGGCCGCCTTCCCGATCGTCGCCGCCACCATCGTGCCGGGCTCCGACGTGGTGGTGGAGGGCGTGCTGATGAACCCGGCGCGCATCGGCCTCATCGACACCCTCCTGGAGATGGGCGCCGACATCGAGGTGGTGGAGAGCCGCGAAACCGGCGGCGAGCGGCTCGCCGACCTTCGCGTGCGGTCCGCCGCCCTGAAGGGCGTGACCGTCCCGGCGTCGCGAGCGCCGTCCATGATCGACGAGTATCCGATCCTGGCGGTGGCGGCCGCGACCGCCCACGGCGAGACCCGCATGCAGGGCCTGGAAGAGATGCGGGTGAAGGAGTCCGACCGTCTCTCCGCGGTGGCGGACGGCCTCAAGATCAACGGCGTCGACTGCACCGAAGGCCCGGACTGGCTGGTGGTGCGCGGCGGAAGCGTGCCGGGCGGCGGACGCGTCGCGACCCATCTGGACCACCGCATCGCCATGAGCTTCCTCATCCTCGGCTTCGTCGCCAAGGCGCCGGTCACCGTGGACGACGCCGCCATGATCGCCACCTCCTTCCCGACCTTCCAGCCGCTGATGGCCGGTGCCGGGGCGGTCTTCCTGCCGGCCGGGGACGACGACGCATGAGGATCGCCATCGACGGCCCGGCGGGCGCCGGCAAGGGCACCCTCGCCGAGCGGCTCGCCCGCCACTACGGGCTGCCCTTCCTCGACACCGGGCTCCTCTACCGGGCGATCGGCCGCCTGATGGTCGATGCGGGGGCGGACCTCGACGACCCGGCGGTCGCCGGCGGCTATGCGGAACGGCTCCAGGCCGCCGACCTCAAGCGTGGCGACCTTCGCGGCCGCGCGGCGGGCGACCTGGCCTCGCGGGTCGCCGTCCATCCGCCGGTGCGCGCGGCGCTTGTCGATTTCCAGCGCGCCTTCGCGGCCCGGCCGGGTGGAGCCGTGCTCGACGGGCGCGACATCGGCACGGTGATCGTCCCGGACGCGGACGTGAAGCTCTTCGTGACGGCAAGCGCGGAGGTCCGGGCGCGCCGGCGCGCCGACGAACTCGCCGCCGGCGGCGCCGCGCCGGACTACGGGCAGATCCTCGCCGAGATCCGCGCGCGCGACGCCCGCGACAGCACCCGGACCGTGGCGCCCCTGATGCCCGCCGCGGACGCGGTGGTGCTCGACACCAGCGCCCTCGACCGTGACCAGGTGTTCGCCGCCGCCGTCGCCATCGTGGACGCCCGCCGTCCGGCCTGAACGGCGTCCGAACGCCGTGCCGTCGGCAGTGCGGCCGAGCGGCGGGGCTCCGGACCGCGCACCGCCACGGGTTGCCACCGCCCGCCGGTTGGTCTATATCGTGCGCGCTTCACGGGCGGCCGCCGGCCGCCGGTGACCCAATCCATTGCGGCTTCGTCCGTCCGGCCATCAGCGTCGGCACCCGTGGGATCCACGGGCGGTCCGGACACATCCGGACCTCGGTCGGTCGAAGCCTTGTCGCCACACTTGCCCCGCCGACGCGAGCCGGTCTTCCGGCACCAGGAGTTTCAATGGCACTGCAGAACCCAACCCGTGAGGATTTCGCCGCCCTTCTCGCCGAGAGCCTGACCGCCTCGGACGTCATCGAGGGTGCCGTGGTCAAGGGCATCGTCGTCGGCATCGAGAAGGACCTCGCGGTCATCGACGTGGGCCTCAAGGTGGAAGGCCGCGTTCCGCTCAAGGAATTCGGCGCCCGGGCCCGTGACGGCGAACTGAAGATCGGCGACGAGGTCGAGGTCTACCTGGAGCGCGTGGAGAATGCGCTCGGCGAGGCCGTCCTCAGCCGCGACAAGGCCCGCCGCGAGGAGAGCTGGGTTCGCCTCGAGGTCGCCTTCGAGAAGAACGAGAAGGTGGTCGGCCACATCTTCAACCAGGTCAAGGGCGGCTTCACCGTCGATCTCGACGGCGCCACCGCCTTCCTGCCGCGCTCCCAGGTGGACATCCGCCCGGTGCGCGACGTCGGCCCGCTGATGCACACCCCGCAGCCGTTCCAGATCCTCAAGATGGACAAGCGCCGCGGCAACATCGTGGTGTCGCGCCGCGTGGTGCTGGAAGAGACCCGCGCCGAGCAGCGCTCCGAGCTCGTCCAGAGCCTGGAAGAGGGTCAGGTGGTCGAGGGCGTGGTCAAGAACATCACCGACTACGGTGCGTTCGTGGACCTCGGCGGCATCGACGGCCTCCTGCACGTCACCGACATCGCCTGGCGGCGCATCAACCACCCGACCGAAGTGCTGTCCATCGGCCAGCAGGTCAAGGTGCAGATCATCCGCGTCAACCAGGAAACCCACCGCATCTCCCTCGGCATGAAGCAGCTCGAGGCGGATCCGTGGGACGGCATCGAGGCCAAGTACCCGGTCGGCGTCAAGTTCCATGGCCGCGTGACCAACATCACCGACTACGGCGCGTTCGTCGAACTGGAGCCGGGCATCGAAGGCCTGATTCACGTCTCGGAGATGTCCTGGACCAAGAAGAACGTCCATCCGGGCAAGATCGTCGCCACCTCGCAGGAGGTGGACGTGATGGTGCTCGAGGTTGATCCGGTCAAGCGCCGCATCTCGCTCGGCCTCAAGCAGACCCTGCAGAACCCCTGGGAGGCCTTCCTGGAGAAGCACCCGTCCGGTTCGGTGGTCGAGGGCGAGGTCAAGAACAAGACCGAGTTCGGCCTCTTCATCGGTCTCGACGGCGACGTGGACGGCATGGTCCATCTCTCCGACCTCGACTGGAACCGTCCGGGCGAGCAGGTGATCGAGGAGTTCCAGAAGGGCGACATGGTCAAGGCCGTGGTGCTTGACGTGGACGTCGAGAAGGAGCGCATCAGCCTCGGCATGAAGCAGCTCGGCAACGACCCGCTGGAGACGGCTGGCGATCTTCGCCGCAACGCGGTGGTCACCACCGAAGTGCTGGAGATCAAGGAAGCCGGCCTGGAGGTCAAGATCGTCGACACGGACATCACGGCCTTCATCCGCCGTGCGGACCTGTCGCGCGAACGCTCCGAGCAGCGTCCCGAGCGCTTCGCCGTCGGCGAGAAGGTGGACGCCCGCGTCACCCAGTTCGACCGGAAGACCCGCAAGGTCGGTCTCTCCATCAAGGCGCTCGAGATCGCCGAGGAGAAGGAGGCCGTGGCCCAGTTCGGTTCGTCCGACT
This sequence comes from Mongoliimonas terrestris, assembly GCF_001927285.1. Taxonomy (GTDB): domain Bacteria; phylum Pseudomonadota; class Alphaproteobacteria; order Rhizobiales; family Pleomorphomonadaceae; genus Chthonobacter; species Chthonobacter terrestris. The sequence continues at coordinate 48,000 of NZ_MSIG01000008.1, forward strand.
CGGGCGCTTCGCTCGGCGACATTCTCGGCGCGGCCCTGAAGGCCCGCCAGGAGGGCGGCGAGGAGTGATCCGGCGTCGGGCCTCACGGCCCGACCTGTTCACCAGACCCATCATGGAGGGTCCGCTTCGGCGGGCCCTTTTTTTGTGTCCGGAGCGCCCGCCCGCGATCCGTCATCTTTGACGACACGTCTGCGCCCCGCGCCGATCGCCTGCTGTATACAAGCAGCCGAGCGGCGCGTTAATCATAATCATTCATCTTAACATCAGTCTACCGGCATGTATCAGCCCTCGGCGGTTGAGCATCCGAAGCATTTTATGTTTTATTTATCTCAACCGATGGGTTCGCGTTTCATTTACCAGAAGCGGGACTTCACCGGTCCATTTAAGGCTTGGCCAAGATGATCATGTCATCATGGCCTCGTAGCTGATTTGTGCATTCGTTTCTATTGACCGGCGTTTCGCCGCTCGTCCGATCGAGGACGGCTGTTTCAGCGGACCTGATCTTCGCGTCTTTTGACGCGTCATGGATTTTGATGACGAAAGCATACTGCGGACCTGTTTGCGCGGACTGAGACTGTTGCCGAGCATGCATACTTGACGCGGGTGGGACGTGGATGGATACTCTCCATTGTCCCACCCGCACTCGGGTCTGGGCGCATAGACTGGCTTCCTCGTCGAAGCTGGCCCGCCGGCAACGACATGATCGTCCGGCACAAGCAGGGCGTCGCTTCGGGCGGCGCCCTTTTGCATCTCTCGCCCCCCTTCCTGCTTGCGTAAGTCCGGTCTGCCGGCGCGCAGTTCCCGACGGACTGGGCGCCATCGCCCCGCCTCCGGCACCCGACCGCGCGCCGGCGCGGCCGTTCGACTGGTCTAATGCATCGGATCCGGTGTATATCCCCCCGGTCCCGGAGGGAGCCGCGCCGTCATGAGCCTTGATGCCGATCTGATCGTCGACCGCCGCCGCGCCCAGCGCAGGATCGTGTTCTGGCGGGCGGCCACTTTCCTGGTCCTTGGCCTCACGGTCGCGGGTCTCGGCCTGCTGTTCTGGGCCGGCGACCGGACCGCCTCCGATCACGTGGCGCGCATCACCGTGACCGGCGTGATCCTGCAGGACCGGGACGTTCTGAAGATGATCGAGCGCATCCGCGAGAGCGACCGGGTGCGCGGCGTGGTGGTGGCGATCGACAGCCCGGGCGGGTCGACCACGGGTGGCGAGGGGCTCTATGAAGCCCTCCGGACCCTGGCAAAGGCGAAGCCGACCGTCGCGACGGTCGGCACCCTCGGCGCGTCCGCTGGTTACATGACGGCCATTGCGGCCGACCATGTGGTTGCCCAGCGAACCTCCATCACCGGGTCGATCGGCGTCCTCTTCCAGTACGGAAACGTCACCGCGCTGCTCGACAGCCTTGGCGTCACGGTCCGGAGCGTGAAATCCGCGCCGCTTAAGGCGGAGCCCTCGCCGTTCACCCCGGGCGAAGTGCCGGGCGCCCGCGAGATGATCGCCCGCATGGTGGACGACACCTACCAGTGGTTCGTCGACATCGTGGCCGAGCGCCGTGGTCTCGACCGCGCCGAGGCGCTGAGGCTGGCCGACGGGTCCGTCTACACCGGACGCCAAGCCTTCGAGCTCCGGCTCGTCGACGCCATCGGCGGCGAGGCGGAAGCGGTCTCCTGGATGGAGCGGGAGCGGGGCGTGCCGGAGGACCTGCCGGTGGTCGACTGGCGTCCGCGCCGCGACCTGACCCTCGCCGGACTGGCGGGCGAGGCGGCCACCTCGGTCGCAAGCGCACTCGGCCTGCCGGTTTCGATCTTCCGCACGGCACCCGCGCTTGACGGCCTCGTTTCCGTTTGGCAACCTCAACTCTTGGACGGACAATGAGATTTTCGTCCGCCGATGGCGCTTGGCCGAACCCTCGGCCGTAACGGCGCCGGCGTCTTTCGGCGGACGTTGCCGTCGCCGGGGCGAAGGTCTGGCGCCGCAGGACGCACCCGAACGCCTGTCACGGGCATCGGGCCGGTGGCCTCGCCGACCATCCAGGGCCGATGTGGCCCCACGCGGACCATCATTGGCGGCATGACGGACGGGCAGCCGCGGGGGCTGGTCGGCAACGGTTCGGGGGAGACTGACCTCACATGATCAAGTCGGAACTGGTGAGCCGCATCGCGGCCCGCAATCCGCATCTCTACCAGCGCGACGTGGAGAACATCGTCAACACCATCCTGGACAAGGTGGTGGAGGCGCTGGCCAACGGCGATCGGGTGGAACTGCGCGGCTTCGGCGCCTTCTCGGTGAAGAGCCGCCCGGCGCGCCTCGGCCGCAACCCGCGAACCGGCGAGAAGGTAGAGGTGGACGAGAAGTCCGTCCCCTTCTTCAAGACCGGCAAGGAGATGCGCGAGCGCCTGAACGGCGACGCCGACTGATCGGCGACGCCGACTGATCGGCGAAGTCGACGGACGGGCGAAGCCGCGAGTTTGGCAGAACCGGCAGAACGGCACGCGGAACCACCGGTGCGGCGCGCCGGTTCGTCCTTCGACCCGGATACGCCGGGAGGAGGGCTGGTCGGGACGGGTCCGCGCAGGCTAGTGTCGCGGGGCTCGTGCCGATGCCGAACCGGCACCGCCGGGATGGATACCGGCGGACGCCGAACGCAGGAAAGGGGACTTCAGGTCGTGCGAACCCTCATCTTTCTTCTGATCGGCGCGCCGATCGCCCTGGTCGTCGTGGCCCTCGCGCTCGTCAACAACCAGCCGGTCACCATCCTGCTCGATCCGTTCACGCCCGAAACGCCTTACCTGACCGTGACGGTCTCGCTCTACGTGATCTTCTTCGTCACGCTGATGGTCGGCGTGTTCATCGGCGGGATCGCCGTCTGGGCGCGCCAGGGCCGCTTCCGCAAGGCCGCCCGCCAAAACCGTCGCGAGGCGAGCCGCTGGCGCGGCGAGGCCGAGCGTCTGCGCGAGCAGACCGCCGTCACGCCCGCCGGTCCGGCGCTGCCCGCGCCCGGCCGCCGCGCCGCCTGACCGGAAGGACCGATCCGGCCATGCGGCACTTCTCAGCCGCCGAAGTGGCGGCGGCCTTGCCGCCGTCCGCCCTCGTGGAGGCGCTGCGCGACGCGTTTCGAAGCGAGATCGTGACGCCGCTCCGCCATCACCACACCATCGCGCGCGGCAGCGGCGAGGCGGCGACCCTCCTCCTCATGCCGTCCTGGCATCGGACAGGCGGCTACATCGGCACCAAGCTCGTCAGTGTGTTTCCGGGCAACGGCAGGCGCGGCCTGCCGGCCGTGAACGGCGTCTACGTGCTGATGGACGGTGACACCGGCGTACCCGTGGCGGTGCTCGACGGCAAGGAGATCACGGTCCGGCGCACGGCCGCCGCCTCGGCGCTGGCGGCCGACTACCTCGCCCGGCCCGACGCGCGACGGCTGCTGATGATCGGCGCCGGCGCCATGGCGCCCCACCTGATCGCCGCCCACTGCGCCGTCCGGCCGATCGACACGGTGACCATCTGGGCCCGCGACCCCGCCAAAGCGGCGGCGCTCGCGCGCGACCTCGACCGGGCGACGCTGCCGCGCCCCTGCGCCGTCGCGGTCACGACCGATCTTCCCGCCGCGCTCGCGGACGCCGACGTGGCGAGCGCCGCGACGCTTGCGACCGAGGCGCTGATCCACGGTGGCGATCTGCCACCCGGCATCCACGTGGACCTGGTCGGCGGCTTCACGCCCGCCATGCGGGAGGCGGACGACGCGGCGGTCCGGCGCGCCTCCGTCTTCGTCGACACGCGCACCGGCGCCACCACGGAGGCCGGCGACATCGTGCAGCCGTTGCAGGCCGGCGTGATCACGGCGGCCGACATCCGCGCCGACCTGTTCGATCTCGCCGCGGGCCGGCACCGTGGCCGGGAGACGCCGGCCGAGATCACGCTCTTCAAGTCGGTCGGCACGGCCCTGGAGGATCTCGCCGCCGCCGCCCGGGTGGTCGACGGCCGATGACGGCCGGGGCGACGCCGACAAGGCTTCCGGTGGACGTCCTGGTGACGGAGGCGGTCGGTGGCCCGGCCGTGGCCACGCTCCTTTTCGCCCACGGCGCCGGCGCGCCCATGGACAGCGCCGCCATGACGGCTTTCGCCGGAGCCTTTGCGGACGCAGGCCTTCGGGTGGTGCGCTACGAATTCCCCTACATGGCTGCGCGGCGCTCCGGGTCCAAACGGCCGCCGCCGAAGGCCGAGACGCTCGTGCCGGCCTGCGCCGCCGCGCTCGCCCAACTGCTCGCCACGGTCGACGGGCCGGTTCTTCTCGCGGGCAAGTCCCTCGGCGGGCGCGTGTCGGTGCTGACCGCCGGCGATGCCCTTGACGCCCGGGTGCGCGGCGTCGTGGCGATCGGCTATCCTTTCCACCCGCCCGCCAAACCGGAAGCGACGCGGTTGGTGCCGCTTCAGACCGCCTGCCTGCCGGTGCTGGTGCTCCAGGGAACGCGCGATCCGTTCGGGACCTGCGAGGAGGTGGCTGACTACGCGTTGCCCGAGGCCGTGTCGCTGACCTGGTTCGAGGATGGCGACCACGACCTGAAACCCCGGCGCACGTCCGGCTTCACGGCGGACGACCACCGACGGGCGGCGGCGACCGTGGTGCGCGCCTTCGTCAACAGGGTTTGCGGCTGATCGCCGGACTCGTTTTGGACAGGTCTCGTCGCCATGCCGTCGTGACCGGACGCGCGTGCGCCTGATCCGGTCGTACAGCGTCCGGCCCTTCAGCGGACGGTCGGTTCGTCGTCCTCGGGGGACGTCCGGTCGCCATCGGTCGCGTCCGGGGCGGTCGGCCCGGCGCCGCCCTCGGCGGCCGTGTCCACGCCCGACAGGTCGCCGCCCGCCGAGCCATCGTCCGCCGCCACGTTGTTCTCCTCCGCCGCGTCGAAGTCCGTCGGGTCGAAGTCATAGACCGTGGAGCAGAACTCGCACGTGACGGTGATGCGCGCGTCCACGGTCATGTCGCGGCGCTCTTCAGGCGTAAAGGTGCGCAGCATGTCGTCGATGCGCTCGCGCGAGCAGCGGCAACGCTCCTGAAGCGGCTGGCGGTCGAAGACGCGCACGCCGCGCTCATGGAACAGGCGGAACAGGAGGCTTTCCGCGGACACCGCCGGATCGGTGAGTTCCACGTCCTCCACCGTCTCCACCAGCACGCGCGCCTCGGTCCAGGCGTCGTCGTCCTCCACCTGGTCGGCGAACGGGTCGCTGCCGTCCGGCGCGTCGCCGGGATGGAGGTCGCGCACGCGTACCCGGTCCTCCGACTCCGGCAGGAACTGGACGAGGATGCCGCCGGCACGCCATTCCCGGCGCGGCTCGTGGCCCGGGTCGCGGGTCACCAGTTCGCCGACGGCGAGCCGCACGCGGGTGGGGATCTGCTCCGACTGGGCGAAATACTGGTGCGCCGCGTCCTCCAGCGACCGGCCGTCGAGCGGCACGACGCCCTGGTAGCGGCTGGTGTACTGGCCCTGGTCGACCGTCATTGCGAGGTGGCCCTTGCCGAGCAGATCCTCGGGCCGGTCCATGCCGGCGGCGACCGAGGCCAGCACGGCCTCCCGGTCGAACCGGGCGCAGGCGCGCAGCCGGTCGGGCGTCTCGAAGTCCACCACCAGCATGTGGACGGGCCCGTCCGACTGGGTCTGGACGATGAAGCGGCCCTCGAACTTTAACGAGGTGCCGAGCAGCGCCGTCAGCGCCACCGCCTCGCCGAGCAGGCGGGAGACCGCCGGCGGGTAGTCGTGGCGGCCGATGATGGTGTCGAGCGCCGCGCCCAGATGCACCACGCGCCCGCGGGCGTCGAGCCCCTCCACCTGGAACGGCAGAACGCTGTCGTCGCCGGCCGCCACCGGGCCGGCCGCAAGCTGGTCAGTCATCAGCCAATCGCTCCCAGGCACCAGGCCAGGATGCCTTTCTGGGCGTGCAGGCGGTTCTCCGCCTCGTCGAACACCACCGACTGGGGGCCGTCCATCACGCTCGCCGTCACCTCCTCCTCGCGGTGCGCGGGAAGGCAATGCAGGAAGATGGCGTCCTTGGACGCCGCCGCCATCAAACGATCGTTCACCTGATATGGTTTCAGGAGGTTGTGACGGCGCTCGCCGTCCGCGTCGCCCATGGAGACCCAGGTGTCGGTCACCACCGCGTCGGCCCCGTCCACCGCCGCAAAGGGGTCGGTGGTCACCTCCACGGTGGCGCCGTTGGCCCGGGCCCAGGCGACCGGCGCCTCGCGCGGCGTGAGCTCCGGCGGCGTGGCGATGCGCAGGGTGAAGTCGAAGCGGGCCGCCGCGTGCACCCAGGAGGCGAGCACGTTGTTGCTGTCGCCGGACCAGGCGACGGTGCGGCCCTTGATGGGGCCGCGGTGTTCCTCGAACGTCATCACGTCGGCCATGATCTGGCACGGGTGGGAGAGCCGCGTCAGGCCGTTGATCACCGGCACGGTGGCGTTCTCGGCCAGCTCCGTCAGCGCCGCGTGGTCGAGAATGCGGATCATGATGGCGTCCACATAGCGCGACAGCACGCGGGCGGTGTCGGCGATGGTTTCGCCGCGGCCGAGCTGCATCTCGTCGCCGGTGAGCATCAGCGTCTCGCCGCCGAGCTGGCGCATTCCCACGTCGAAGGAGACGCGCGTGCGGGTGGAGGGGCGCTCGAACACCATGGCGAGCACCTTGCCGTCGAGCGGGCGCTCCCCGCGCCGGCCGCCCTTCAGCGCCGATTTCATGGCGAGGCCGCCGTCAAGGATGCGCCGCAGCTCCGTGGCCGGGACGTCGGTGAGGTCGAGGAAATGCCGGGGGCCGGTTTGCATGGTCATCGCTCCCGCCCCCCTTCAAACGGCCGCGGCCTTGGCGGCGACGGCCTTGGCCGCCGCATCCACCCGGGTCACCGCCTCGCGCACCTCGTCCTCGCCGATGATCAGCGGCGGCAGGAGGCGCACCACATTGTCGCCGGCGCCGATGCCGAGCACCTTCTCGGCCCGCATGGCGGCCACCACGTCGGCGGACGGCACCTTGCACTTGAGGCCGAGCAGAAGCCCCTCGCCGCGCACGGTCTCGAACACGGTCGGGTTCTGGTCCACCACCTGGGCCATGGACTGCTTCAGGCGAAGGCCGATCGACTGCACGTGCTCCAGGAAACCCGGCGCCAGCACCACGTCGAGTACCGCGTTGCCGACCGCCATGGCGAGCGGGTTGCCGCCGAAGGTCGTGCCGTGGGTGCCGGCCGTCATCGCCGCGGCGGCCGCTTCCGTGGCAAGGCACGCGCCGACCGGAAAGCCGCCACCGAGCCCCTTGGCGGAGGCGAGGATGTCCGGCGCGACGCCGGCCCACTCGTGGGCGAACAGCTTGCCGGTGCGGCCGATGCCGGTCTGCACCTCGTCGAAGATCAGCAGCATGCCGTGCGCATCGCAGAGCTCCCGCAGGCCGCGCAGGCATACGTGCGGCAGCGCGCGCACGCCGCCCTCGCCCTGGATGGGCTCCACCAGGATGGCGCCTGTCTCCGGCGTGATGGCGGCCTTCAGCGCCTCGTGATCGGCGAACGGCACCTGGTCGAAGCCTTCGACCTTGGGGCCGAAGCCTTCCAGATATTTCTGCTGCCCACCGGCCGCCAGGGTGGCCAGGGTGCGGCCGTGGAAGGCCCCCTCGAAGGTGAGGATCCGGAAGCGCTCCGGCTGGCCGGCGGCGTGATGATAGCGGCGCGCCGTCTTGATGGCGCACTCCAGCGCCTCGGCGCCGGAGTTGGTGAAGAACACCCGGTCCGCGAAGGAGGCCTCCACCAGCCGGGCCGCCAGCCGCTCCTGCTCGGGGATCCGGAAGGCGTTGGACACGTGCCAGAGCTTGGCGGCCTGCCCGGCCAGCGCCTCCACCAGATGCGGATGGGCGTGTCCGAGGGCGTTCACCGCGATGCCGGATCCGAAGTCCAGCCATCGGCTTCCGTCCGTCGCCGTCAGCCAGGCGCCTTCACCGCGCTCGAAGGCCACGTCCGCGCGCGCGAACGTGGAGAAGAGCGGGGAGGGGGCGGGCGAAACCGGGGACGTGACGGCACTCATGGCCTACCTCTGCGAACGGACGACGATCCAGGCGTGAACCCTGGCGGGGCCTTCCGAACCCGCCAGAAAACGGTAGGCCGCGCCCCCATTTCCGGCAGGCGCGGCCCCTGTCCCATATACCATGAACGACGGCTTGACTGTCAATGCTGTGGGCCCGCGGGGGCATTGGATCGATTCATCTGCCTGTCTTCTTGCAACACTCGAGGCGAGCCAAGATTCGGTGTTCTGACAAGTGCTGCCGAAACGCCACGATATTTGGGGAAAAGTGGATCTTCGGGATCGCCCCGCGACCGCCGGCATTGCCTCCGAGTCTAGGGGTATTATAGATTCACCATAACGGCCACGAGATGTCGTGGTCAGGAACAGTCATCGGTTCATGTGCGCGCTTACCCAAGCGTATCCGGAGTGTCGTCCGGGCGCGTGAACCGGGATTCTGCCGATGCGGCACGAGCAAGGGATGAGGCCATGTCCTGGACGGATGAACGTGTGGAACGCCTGAAGGCACTGTGGTCGGAAGGCCTGTCGGCCAGCCAGATCGCAGCCGAACTTGGGGGTGTCACGCGGAACGCCGTGATCGGCAAGGTGCATCGCCTGGGGCTCAGCGGCCGGGTGAAGCCGCAGGTGCAGTCCGCCCGCCCGGCGGCCCAGCCGCAGAAGCCGAAGGTCGCGCCCGCCGCGGGCCGGCCGACGGTCCAGGCGCCGGTCGCCACCCGTCCGACCCAGCCGCTGACCATCGGCAACGTGGTCATCAAGGCGTCGCCGGACCTCGACATGGAACCGGCCGTCGCGCCGCGCATCCTGCCGGTGGTGGAGGCCGAGGCGGTGGCCTTCGAGCGGGTGACGATCCTCAACCTCACCGAGCAGACCTGCAAGTGGCCGATCGGCGATCCGGGCCGGCCGGACTTCTTCTTCTGCGGCCGCAAGTCCGACAGCGGCATTCCCTACTGCGCCTTCCACGCGCGGGTCGCCTATCAGCCGTCGAACGAGCGCAAGCGCGAGCGGCGCGCGGTCGCGGCGGGCTGAAGGACGGGCGATGTCGACGGCGGACCGGCCCGATCCTCAGGCGGGTCCGCGCCCGGTGCGCCTTCGCGGCCACCATCTCCTCTGCATCCTGACCTATGTGGGCAAGGGCTATTCGGCCGGGTTCGTCGCCGCCATGGACGCCGTGGTGGACCGGATCAGGGCCGGCGCGCCGGTCGAACTTGTCGACGGTCCGGACGACATCTGCGCCGCCCTAATGGACGAGGCCGCCGAGCCCCATTGCGTGCTGGCGTCCGCGGCGGACCGCGATGTAAAGGCGATTGCCGCGATGGCGGCGGTCCTCCACGTCCGCCCGGCGCCGGGGGGACGGCTCGGCCCCTTCCCCCTGGAGGCGGCGCGCGTCGCGTTTCGCACCGGCGCCACGCGGGAGGCTTGTCGGGGCTGTCCCTGGTCGGACCTCTGCACGGCGGTGGCCGAGACCGGCTTCGCCGGAACCCGGCTGGCTGCCACGACCGGTGCTCTGAGACCGCGCTGAGCGGTTCGGGCCCCTCGGCCGTTCGAAACGGTCATGCCCCGGTCAACACCACGTCGATCAGGTACCGCCCGTAGGTGCTCTTGCCCAAGGCCTTGCCGAGCGCCTCCAACTGGGCCTGGTCGATGAAGCCCTTCTTGTAGGCGATTTCCTCGGGGCAGGCGATCTTGAATCCCTGGCGCTTTTCCAGGGTTCGGACGAACTCGGCGGCCTCGATCAGGCTGTCGGGGGTGCCGGTGTCGAGCCAGGCGAAGCCGCGGCCCATGATCTCCACGGTGAGGCTGCCGCGCTCCAGATAGGCGCGGTTGACGTCGGTGATCTCCAACTCCCCGCGCGGCGAGGGCTTCAGGTCGGCGGCGATGTCGACCACGTCGGCGTCGTAGAGATAGAGGCCGGTGACGGCCCAGTTGGACTTCGGCTTGGCCGGCTTCTCCTCGATAGAGACGGCCCGCATGGCGGCGTCGAACTCCACCACGCCGTACCGTTCCGGGTCGGTCACGTGGTAGGCGAACACGGAGGCGCCGGAGACTCGGGCGCGGGCGCCGGCCAGAAGGTCCGGCAGGCCGTGGCCGTAGAAGATGTTGTCGCCGAGGATGAGGCAGGACGGTCCGCCCTCCACGAAGCGGGCGCCGATGCGGTAGGCCTCCGCAAGGCCGTTCGGCTGCGGCTGCTCGGCATAGGTGAAGGCCATGCCCCACTGGGTGCCGTCGCCGAGGAGCGCCTGGAAGGACGGCAGGTCGCGCGGGGTGGAGATGATCAGCACCTCGCGGATGCCCATCAGCATCAGCGCCGACAGCGGGTAGTAGATCATCGGCTTGTCGTAGACCGGCATGAGCTGCTTGGAGGTCACCAGCGTCATGGGGTGCAGCCGCGTGCCGCTGCCGCCGGCCAGGATGATGCCCTTCATCGGGTGTGCTCTCTCAGCGTTGGCGAAGGCCGGGGCCGGGGAGGAGGAGCGGCCAGGTCTTCGGGGTTCCGGATCCGGGGCCGGAGCCGGCCCTCGGGTGAGGTCTCTCGTCCCGCGGGCCGGCGGGCCGGCGCGCGCGGAGATCGGCTGGCCCGCCCGCCTCAGGCGAGGAGGCGGTCGAGCACGGTGTCGAGCGAGGCGCGCCAGTCCGGCAGCGTCACGCCGTGGCGGGCGGCGAGCCGGCTGCCGTCGAGGCGCGAGTTGGCGGGCCGGCGCGCCGGGGTCGGGTAGTCGGCGGTGGTGATGCGCTCCACGGCCGGCACGGTTCGGCCGCGGGCCTTGGCGCCGGCGAAGACGGCCTCGGCGAAGTCCGCCCAACTGGCCTCGCCGGCGGCGGCAAGGTGGAAGACGCCGCGGAGCGCCGGCTCGTCCGGCCGCGCCGCCAGCGTGCGGCCGACCGCGATCACCGCGTCGGCGATGTCGAGGGCGCTGGTCGGCCGGCCGACCTGGTCGGCGACCACGCGCACCACCGGCCGGCCTTCGCCGATCCGCAGCATAGTCTTGACGAAGTTGGCGCCGAACGGGCTGTAGACCCAGGCGGTTCTGAGGATGACGTGGTCCGCCGCATGGGCGGCGACGGCCGCCTCGCCGGCAAGCTTGGAGGCGCCGTAGACGCTGAGCGGGCCGGTGGGGTCGTCCTCGCCGTAAGGGGTCGGCTTGGCGCCGTCGAACACATAGTCGGTGGACAGGTGCACCACCGGCACCTTGAAGGCGGCGGCGGCCGCCGCCACGGCGCCCGCGCCGGCCCCGTTCACCGCATGGGCGAGGACCGGCTCGCTCTCGGCCTTGTCGACGGCCGTGTAGGCGGCGGCGGAGACGACGAGATCGGGCGCGGCGGCCTTGAGGGCGGCGAAAACGCTGTCCGGATCGGCGAGGTCGAGGTCGGGCCGGCCGACCGCCACCACGGTGACGCCCGCGACGGGCCCGCGCTCCAGGAGCGATTGGACGACCTGGCCTTCGCGGCCGGTGACGGCGATGCGCATGGGTTCAGCCTCCCGTCGTGGCCGAAGCGGCGGCGTTGACGGCCGGGTCCGCCGGCAGCACGCCGAGGCGCTCGCCGCCGTAGACGCCCTGGCGCAGCGGCCCCCACCACCAGTCGTTCTCCAGGTACCAGCGCACGGTGCGCTCGATGCCGGTCTCGAAGGTCTCCTCGGCGCGCCAGCCGAGTTCGGCCTCCAGCTTGCTGGCGTCGATGGCGTAGCGGTGGTCATGGCCGGGCCGGTCGGTGACGAAGCGGATCAGGCTCTCGCGCGGAGCGGCGGCCGGGCGGAGCGCGTCGAGGGTGCGGCAGATGCGGCGCACCACGTCGATGTTGGCCCGCTCGTTGCGCCCGCCCACATTGTACTTCTCGCCGAGCCGGCCTTGGCTGGCGATCAGGTGCAGGGCCTTGGCGTGGTCCTCTACATAGAGCCAGTCGCGCACGTTGGAGCCGTCGCCGTAGACCGGCAGCGGCTTGCCGTCGAGGGCGTTGAGGATGATGAGCGGGATGAGCTTTTCCGGGAAGTGGTAGGGCCCGTAGTTGTTGGAGCAGTTGGAGACGACCACCGGCAGCCCGTAGGTGCGGTGCCAGGCGATGGCGAGGTGATCCGACGCCGCCTTGGAGGCCGAGTAGGGCGAGGACGGGTCGTAGGGCGTCTCCTCGGTGAAGAGCCCGTCCGGCCCGAGCGAGCCGTAGACCTCGTCGGTGGAGACGTGGAGGAAGCGGAAGGCCTCCTTCTCCGGCTGGGGAAGGCCCGACCAGTAGGCCCGGGCGGCCTCCAGGAGGGTGAAGGTGCCGTTGATGTTGGTGGTGATGAAGTCGCCGGCGCCGGTGATGGAGCGGTCCACGTGGCTTTCCGCGGCCAGATGCATGATCCGGGTCGGCCGGAAGCTCTCGATCGCCTCCGCCATGGCGGCCCGGTCGCAGATGTCGAGGCGGGCGAAGCGGTGGTTGGGGGCGTTCTCGATCGTCTTCAGCGAGGCGAGGTTGCCCGCATAGGTGAGCTTGTCGACGGTGAGCACCTCCGCGCCCACGCTGCCGACCAGATGGCGGACGAGCGCCGATCCGATGAAGCCGGCGCCGCCGGTGACCAGAATGCGCATGGGGTGACCTCTAGAGCTTCAGTAGAAAAGGACAAATCGGCAGAAGACGGACCGGCGGGGCCAGGCGGAACCGCCGCTCACGCCGGCGCATAGGTGAACACCGGGGCAAGGTCGGCGAGGCGCGGCTGGCGGCGGTCCTTGTCGGACAGGAGGGCCGTCTCGCCCGTCACCGGCCAGGCGATGCCAAGCGCGGGATCGTCCCACAGGATGCCGCCGTCGTCGGCGGCGCTATAAGGGGCGGTCACCTTGTAGACGACCTCCGTGTCGGGAACGAGGGTGCAGAAGCCGTGGGCGAAACCCACCGGCACCCACAGCTGGCGCCCGGTTTCGGCCGAAAGCTCCACCGCCACGTGCCGGCCGAAGGTGGGCGAGCCGACCCGGATGTCCACCGCCACGTCGAGGACGGCGCCCGCCACGCAGCGGATCAGCTTGCCCTGGGCGGTCGGGTGCCGCTGGAAGTGCAGGCCGCGCACGGTGCCGACCGGCCGCGACAGCGAGTGATTGTCCTGCACGAACCCCACATCCCCGGCCGCCGCCCGGAACAGGTCGTCCCGGAACACCTCCGAAAACCACCCCCGCTCATCCCCGAACCGCTTCGGCGTGAACACAAGAACGCCAGGGAGGGAGGTCTCTTCGATTTGCATGGGCCCTTGTCCTTGTAGCGTGCGGTCCGCGTTTGTAGCCCTTGGTAGCGCCGAATGTAGCCCGTTTGTAGCCTTCAGTCGGACAACGAAGCGCCCGGTGTAGCGTCTTGTCGCGCAAAGGTCAGGTAGGCCGGCTTGCGCCCCTCGCGCAAGGCCTTTGCCTCGTAGCGGGTGCCGGGCCATCCGGCCCAGGGAAGGCTCCAGTCCGCCGGCCGTTCGGCCGTCCAGCGGAAGGCCGGGTGGCGGCGGGTCTCGAACAGGGTCCAGTCCACGTAGCTCTCGATGTCGGAGGCGAAGTGGAAGGCGCCGCCGGGTTTGAGGACGCGGGCGAAGCGGTCGAGGGTGTCGGGGCCGACGAAGCGCCGCTTCCAGTGCCGCTTCTTCGGCCAGGGGTCCGGGTAGAGAAGCACCACCCGGTCGAGCGATCCGGCGGGCAGCCAGTCGAGCACCTCGATGGCGTCCCGGTCGCTGAAACGGATGTTGGAGAGCGCATGCGCCTCCACGGCGACGAGGGCCTTGGCCATGCCGTTGACGAAGGGCTCCACGCCGATGAAGCCGACGTCCGGACGCTCCAGCGCCCGGTGGACCAGATGCTCGCCGCCGCCGAAGCCGATCTCCAGGCGGATCTCGGACGGGGCGTGCGCAAAGAGGGCGGAAAGGGGGTCGGTGTGGGGCCGGTGCAGCGGCAGGGCGAGCCGGGGCAGGAGGGCGGACAGTCGTTCGGCCTGCAGCGCGCGGAGGGGCTTGCCCTTGCGGCGGCCGAAGAAGGCGGCCTCGCGCGCGTCGTCGGAAGGCGTCATGGGTCTCTCGATGCGCTTGGTTCCCAGGTGCCGGAGCCTGTCCGGCTCCGGTGGGGGTCCCAGGTGCCGGCGCCGATCCGGCTCCGGCGGGGGTCCAAGGTGCCGGAGCCTGTCCGGCTCCGGTGGGGGTCCCAGGTGCCGGCGCCGATCCGGCTCCGGCAGGGTTCCCGGGCGCCGGAGCCTGTCCGGCCCCGGCGGGGAGGCGCGGGCGGCGCGCTGCCGCCCGCGCAGGGGCGGTCAGAGGAGAGCGGACCGCAGGGTGTCGACGAGGTCGAGCTTCTCCCAGGAGAAGCCGCCGTCGGCGTCCGGCTCGCGGCCGAAGTGGCCGTAGGCGGACGTGCGGGCGTAGATCGGCCGGTTGAGGCCGAGGCGCTCGCGGATGCCGCGCGGGCTCAGGCGGACGATGTCCGTGTCGGCGAGAACCGCCTCCAGCCTGGCCGGATCCACGACGCCGGTGTCGTGCAGGTCGACGTAGATGGAGAGGGGCTCGGAGACGCCGATGGCGTAGGACACCTGGATGGTGGCCCGCTCGGCGAGACCGGCGGCCACCACGTTCTTGGCGAGCCAGCGCGCCGCGTAGGCGGCCGACCGGTCCACCTTGGTGGGATCCTTGCCGGAGAAGGCCCCGCCGCCGTGCGGGGCCGCGCCGCCGTAGGTGTCCACGATGATCTTGCGGCCGGTGAGGCCGGCGTCGCCGTCCGGCCCGCCGATCACGAACTTGCCGGTCGGGTTCACGTGCCAGACCGTGCCGTCGGTGATCCAGCCCTCCGGCAGGGTCTCGCGGATGTAGGGGGTGACGATGGCCTTCACGTCGTCGGAGGTGAGGCTCTCGTCCAGGTGCTGGGTGGACAGGACGATGGAGGCGGCCTCCACGGGCTTGCCGTCCACGTAGCGCAGGGTCACCTGGCTCTTGGCGTCGGGGCCGAGCCGCGGCTCCTCTCCGGATTTGCGGGCGTCCGCCAGCCGCTTCAGGATGCGGTGGGCGTAGAAGATCGGCGCCGGCATGAGCGCCGGGGTCTCCCGGCAGGCGTAGCCGAACATGATGCCCTGGTCGCCGGCGCCCTCGTCCTTGTTGGCGGCCGCGTCGACGCCCTGGGCGATGTCGGACGACTGGGCATGGAGGAGAACGTCGATCTTGGCGGTCTCCCAGTGGAAGCCGTCCTGCTCGTAGCCGATGTCGCGAATGGCCGCGCGGGCCATGTGCTCGATCATGTCCGGCGTGATGCTCGCCGGGCCGCGGACCTCGCCCGCGATGACCACCCGGTTGGTGGTGGCGAGGGTCTCGGCGGCGACGCGGGCATCGGGCTGCGCCGACAAGTAAGCATCCACGATGGTGTCGGAGATCCGATCGCACACCTTGTCGGGATGGCCTTCGGATACGGATTCGCTGGTGAAGAGATAGTCTTGACGAGCCATTAGGGAGATACCCCTCAAAGTAAAGATTGATCGCCGCGCACGGCGCTCGGCGCGCGCGGCGAACCGTTTTCGCAAGGCGACTCTGAAATAGCAAGCGAAGGCGCGCGGCGAGATTAATGCCGCACGGGGCCGCGACCGGTTCGAAGGCCCCGTGGCCCGACCCGGATCCGGCCGGCTTCTCCCCTGCTGGCTGCGCCCCGCCGCCTGTCTTCGACCGCCTAGAGTGCCTTCCGACCGGACGGACTCGTCAGGTCGACAAGCAATCGCTCCAGATTCAATGACCTGGAGCATTCTCTCTTCGATCAAGTCGTGCAACTTGATCGGAGACTGCTCTCGCCCATGGACGGCCATGCCTGACGCCGCCTGTCCTGGGCGGCCTCGTTCCGGCAAACGCACGCTCAGGCGCCGGCTTCCTCCTCGCCGGCGAGCGACTGGACGAGATCGACCAGGCGGCGGCGAACGCGCGCGTCCTTGATCCGCACGAAGGCCTTGTTCAGCGACAGGCCCTCGGAGCTGGACAGGAAATCCACCACGTAGGAATGGGACTGCTCGCCGAAGCCCACCGCCTCATCGGGAGAGCCCGGCGCGTCCTCGAAGAAGAACGAGACCGGCACCTTGAGGACGGTGGCGATGTGCTGCAGGCGGCTGGCGCCGACCCGGTTCGTGCCCTTTTCGTACTTCTGAATCTGCTGGAACGTGATCCCGAGCGCTTCGCCAAGCTTCTCCTGGCTCATACCCAACATCATACGCCGAAGACGGACGCGGCTTCCAACATGTATGTCGATTGGATTCGGTGACTTTTTGCTGGCCATGTGTTTCTCGTTAGCGGTTAGACTTCTGAAGAAGTCTTTTTTGTTATCGCGGTTATCGAGGCGGTTGTTCTATTTTGGTCCCGCCCATATCGCCGCTGCGGTATCTAACACTTACTCGTAGCGACAGTAGTGATTGTCCGCCTAGGTTTAGAGCGTGTCAACGCTTCCCCGCATACTTGCGCGCGCCGAGCCCGATCAAAATGACCGAAATTACGTAGAACGTTAATAAAAAATGTGCGCCGGAGTTGGAAAAAAACGATGGGGGCAGCGCCCGCGGGAGGTCGGAGTCGAGCACTCCGCGCTCACCGAGGCCGAGCAGCGCCCAGGGGCGGCCATAGGGGTCGAACACCGCTGAAATGCCCGTGTTGGCGGCCCTGACGACCGGCAGGCCCTCCTCGATGGCGCGCAGCCGGGCCATGTCCAGGTGCTGGTAGGGACCGAAGGTCTGGCCGAACCAGGCGTCGTTCGTCACGTTGAGAAGAAGGTCCGGCCGCTCGGCGGCCACCACGTCGGCGGAGAAGATGATCTCGTAGCAGACGAGGATGCCGGCGCGGAGCGATCCGAGCGGCAAGGTCCTGAGGCCGGGACCGGCCGAGAAGCCGCCGATCACCTTGGTGATCTGGCGAAGGCCGATGGCTTCCAGGAGCGGCTGCAGCGGCAGGTATTCGCCGAACGGGACGAGGTGCACCTTGTCGTAGGCGCCGACGATGCGGCCCGCGTCGTCGAGGGCGTAGACGCTGTTGTAGAAGCGGCGCCGGTCGGCCCCGACCTCCAGCCGCGGCGCCCCGGTGACCAGCATGGTGCCGGTCGGCAGCACCTCGGCGATCCTTGAAAGGGCGTCCGGCTCCTCGGTGAGGAAGAAGGGGAGGGCTGTCTCCGGCCAGATGATGTGGCTGAAGCTGATGGCGCCGAGCGTTTCCGGCCCCGCGCGGGCGTCCGAGAGGGCGAGATAGTCGTCGAGGGTGCGCCGGCGGAGGTCCGGGTCCCATTTCTGCGCCTGGTTCACCGCCGGCTGCACGATCCGGATCCGGACGTCCGGCACCGGATCCGCGCCGACCGCGGGCGCCTCCGCCAGCCGGTGGAGGCCGAAGCCGACCGTGCCGGCGGCGATCAGCACCGCGGCGCCGCCGACGAGGCGGCCGGCAAGCGGATGGCGGCGATCGTCGAGAAGGAGGACGGGCGCGGCGAAGACCAGGATGCCGAGCGCCGTCAGGCCGTAGACCCCGACGAGGCTCGCCGCCTGGGACGTCTGGTCCGTGAAGGCCACCGCCTGGCCGAGGAGGTTCCAGGGAAAGCCCGTGAGCACATGGCCGCGCAGCCATTCGGTGGCCGAGAGGCCGACCGCAAGGGAGAGCACCCGGACGGGACTGTCGACCCACAGAAGCCGCGCCAGCATGGCGCCGGCCGCGAAGAAGAGCGCCAGCCCCGCCGGCAGCGCCAGGACGGCGAAGGGCATCAGCCAGCCGAACGTCTCCGCCTCCACCAGGAAGGCGGCGCCGATCCACCAGAGGCCGCCGAGGAAATAGCCGAAGCCGAACCACCAGCCGACGGCCGCGGCCGGCCGGAGCCGCCGGATGCCGTGCCGGCCGGGCGCCACCGCGCCGTCGAGGAGAAGGACGAGAAGCGGGAGGGTGACGAAGAGCAGCGGCGCGGCATGCACCGGCGCCTGCGCCAGGGAGGACAGCGCCCCCGCGCCGAATGCCAAGGCGACGCGGCTCCAGCCCCACGACAGGACCGCCGCCCGTGCGATCGACCTCATAGACGCTCCTTCGGTCCTGGGGCGCTGTCCGACCGGACGCAATCGTCCGGTCGACAAGACATCGCTCCAGATACAAAAGCCTGGAGCATTCTCTCGTCGATCCAGTCGAGCGACGCGATCGGAGAACGCTCTGGCGAATCACCCGCCGACGACCGGAGGGTGTTCGCGCCGCCGGACGCAGGTCAAGCGTCCGGCGAGCCGAAGGGCTCTCTCAGCACGGCCGATCAGGCCGAAGCCGGTGTCGGGGCCTGACCCGGATCAGGCCGGAGCGGCGCCGTCGTCGGTGCCGTCGCGGCCGTCCGCCGGCGGCACGGGGACGATGCGCAGCTTGCCGATGCGCCGGCCGTCCGCCTCCAGCACCTCGATGCGGAACCCGGGCAGATCGTCGGCCGCCACGATCTCGCCGCGGGCCGGAATGCGGCCGAGGAGCGCGTAGACGAGGCCGCCGAGGGTGTCGGCCTCGTCGTCGTAGGCCTCCGGCACGAAGTCCGGGATGGCCTCCTCCACGGTCTCCAGGTCGGCCCGGGCGTCGGCGAGGAAGCTGCCGTCGTCGCTGCGGACGATCAGCGGCCCGTCGCTCTCGTCGTGCTCGTCGTCGATCTCGCCGACGATGGTCTCCACCAGGTCCTCGATGGAGACGAGGCCGTCGGTGCCGCCGTATTCGTCGATGACGAGGGCCATCTGGGTGCGGGTCGCCTGCATCTTGGCGAGGAGATCGGTCGCCGGCATGGACGGCGGCACGAAGAGCACCGGGCGCAGCAGCTCCGTGGTGCTGAGGGCGCGGGCGAGGTCGATGGCGCCGATCGCCAGCGGGCCGGTGCCGTCCGTGGTGGCGGCGCGGGCGGCGGTGACCATGTAGGCCATCAGGTCCTTGATGTGGACCATGCCGAGGGCGTCGTCGAGCGTCTCCCGAAAGACCGGCATCCGCGAATGGCCGGACGTCTCGAAGGTCGAGAGAAGGTCGTTGAGGCTGACGTCGTGCGGCACGGCCAGGATGTCGGCCCGCGGCACCATGACGTCGTCGACGCGCGTTTCGCGCAGGCGGAGGATGTTGCGGATCATCGCCCGCTCTTCGGGCGAGAAGGCCGCGCCCAGCGCGTTGTCGCGGCTGAGGGCCTCTTCCAGGTTCTGCCTCAGGGAGACCGCCCGGAAGCCGAAGGCCTCGCGGAGCCGGTCGAGCCAACCGGAATGCTGGAGCGGCGTTCCGTTCTGGTCTGCCGGGGGCGCGAAGCTCTGGGCAGGGTGCAGCACGGTCGCCGCGGACGTACTCTGGGTATCGGGGTCGCTCATGGGTCCTTCGCTCTTGGGGCCGTGTCCGTCTCGCCGGATCCCTGGCGGCCCTGCCCGCCTGCCCCGTCCACCGGCGGCTCGGCATAGGGATCCGGTATTCCAAGGTCCGCCAGGATCGCTGTCTCCAGCGCCTCCATTTCGGCGGCCTCGTGGTCCTGCACATGGTCGTAGCCCACCAGATGGAGGAGACCATGCACAATCATGTGGGTCAGATGATGACTGAAAGGAAGCCCTTCGTCCAACGCCTCGCGTTCCAGCGTCTCGCGTGCGACCACGATGTCGCCGAGTAGCGGGCCGTAGGCGTCCGCGTCCGGGTCGTCCTGGGGGAAGGAGAGGACGTTGGTGGGCTTGTCGAAACCCCGGTGGTCGCGGTTGAGCACGCGGATGTGGGCGTCGTCGGTGAGGAGGATCGAAACCTCCGACCCGTCGAGGATTTCCGCATCCGCCAGGGCCGCCGCCGCCGAAAGGGCGCGGTCCACCAGACGCTGCAGGATGGCCGCGTCGCCCCAGGCGCCCGCCTCGACGCGGATGTCGGCGACGAGCGCCGGGACGGCCGGCGGAGGGCGGCTCACGAGGCCCCCTTGCGCTGGGCGATCTTCTCGCGTCCGTCGTCGTCGTAGGCCTTGACGATGCGGGCGACCAGCTCGTGGCGCACCACGTCCTCATGGCTGAAGGTGACCTGCACCACGCCCGGCACGTCGCGGAGGATCCGGGTGGATTCGGCAAGGCCGGAGACCTGGCCGGGCGGCAGGTCCACCTGGGTCGGGTCGCCGGTGACGATCATCTTGGAACCGTCGCCGAGGCGGGTGAGGAACATCTTCATCTGCATGGACGTGGTGTTCTGCGCCTCGTCGAGGATCACCGCCGCGTTGGCGAGGGTGCGGCCGCGCATGAAGGCCAGCGGCGCCACTTCGATGGCGCCGGAGGTGAGGGCGCGCTCCACCTTCTCCGGCGCCATCATGTCGTAGAGGGCGTCGTAGAGGGGCCTGAGATAGGGGTCGATCTTCTCGCGCATGTCGCCGGGCAGGAAGCCGAGGCGCTCGCCGGCCTCCACGGCCGGGCGGGAGAGGATCAGGCGGGCGACGTCGCCGCGCTCCAGGAGGGCGGCCGCGTAGGCGACCGCCAGATAGGTCTTGCCGGTGCCGGCCGGGCCGAGGCCGAACACAAGCGAGGCCCGGTCCATCGCCCGGATGTAGGCGTCCTGGGCCGGGTTGCGGGCGACCACGGTCTTCCGCCTGGTGGCGATCTGGGCGAGCTTCAGCCGCGTCTTCGGCTCCAGCGTCGGCAGGGCGAGCTGGCCGTCGAGGGTGATGGCCATGCGGATGGCGCCCTCCACGTCGCCGCCGGTGACCTCCTGGCCGCTCTGCAGGCGGGCGTAGAGCGCCTCCAGCACGTCGCGGGCGCGGGCGCAGGCTTCGTGCGGGCCGCGGATGGTCACCTGGTTGCCGCGCGCGGTGGTGTCGACGCCGAGCCGCTGCTCGATGAGGGCCAGATGCTGGTCGAACTGCCCATAGAGATCGCCGATCAGACGGTTGTCGTCGAAGACGAGAACCACATGGGTCATGTCCGAGGCGTGGGTCATGCACTCTCCGGGATGGAGGAGGAAACGGCCGGCCGGGGCCGGGGGGAACGGGCGGGCGCGGGTCTCATGCCGACAGCCGAACCGCCGACGCCCCCGCCGGTTCCCGCGCCTCGGCGAGCGTGCCGTTGAGGCTGTGGCGGCCGAGGCTCTCCACGGTGACGGGCACGATGGCGCCGATCCGCTCCGGCGGGGCCATCACGTGGACCGGCTGCAGGTAGGGCGAGCGGCCGACGAGCTGGCCCTGTTGGCGGCCGGCCTTTTCCAGGAGCACCGGCAGGGTGCGGCCGACGAGGCTTTCGGCGAAGGCGCGCTCGCCGGCATCGATCAACGCCTGGAGCCGGTGGAGCCGCTCCGTCGCCACCGCCTCCGGCACCGCGTCGGCGAGGTCGGCGGCGGGCGTGCCGGGGCGGGGCGAATACTTGAAGGTGTAGGCGCCGACGTAGTCTATCGCGCGGACGAGATCGAGGGTCGCCTCGAAGTCCGCGTCGGTCTCGCCGGGAAAGCCCACGATGAAGTCGCCGGAGAGCGCGATGTCCGGCCGGGCAGCGCGGATCCGGTCCACGAGGCGGCGGTAGTCGTCGGCCGTGTGGCGCCGGTTCATGGCGGCGAGGATGCGGTCGGAGCCGGACTGCACGGGCAGATGCAGGTAGGGCATCAGGGCGCCGAGGTCCCGGTGGGCGGCGATCAGGTCGTCGTCCATGTCGCGCGGGTGGCTGGTGGTGTAGCGCAGCCGGGCAAGGCCCGGGATAGCGGCGAGCGCGCGCAGGAGCCGGGCGAGCGTCCAGGCGCCGCCGTCCGGTCCGTCGCCGTGGTAGGCGTTGACGTTCTGGCCGAGGAGGGTGATCTCGCGCACGCCGGCGGCGGCAAGGGCCCGCGCCTCGGCGAGGATCTTTTCGGCGGGCCGGGAGACTTCCGCGCCGCGGGTGTAGGGCACCACGCAGAAGGTGCAGAACTTGTCGCAGCCCTCCTGGACGGTGAGGAAGGCGGTGACGCCGCGCCCGCGCGCCCGGGCGCCGTCCACCGGCGGCAGGTGGTCGAACTTGTCCTCGGCCGGGAACTCGGTCTCCACCACGCGGGTCCGCCGGGCCGGGGCGGCGGGCGCGTCCGGCTCGGTCGCGCTCGGCCGCTCGCCGCGCGTCACCCGGTCGATGAGATCCGGCAGGCGGTGATAGGTCTGCGGCCCGAACACCATGTCGACCACCGGCGCGCGGCGGATGATCTCCTCGCCCTCGGCCTGGGCGACGCAGCCGGCGACCGCCACCATCAGGCCGCGGCCCTCCCGGTCGCGCTCGGCCTTGAGGACGCGGATGCGGCCAAGCTCGGAATAGACCTTCTCGGCCGCCTTCTCGCGGATGTGGCAGGTGTTCAGGATGACGAGGTCGGCCGCTTCGAGGGTATCGGTCTGGGCGTACCCGAGCGGCACCAGGGTGTCCGACATGCGCTCGCTGTCGTACACGTTCATCTGGCAGCCATAGGTCTTGATGAAGACGGTCTTGTCGGCGGTCACGGGTCTCGATCTGCTCTTCGGCGGCGGAGGAAGCGGCCGGGGCCGGTCGGTCCGGACGGCCGCCTCGCCTCCCTGAAGGAAGACCTCTACCGCTTTTCGGCGGGGATGAGAATAGGAGCGGCGGAGCGCCGGCGCCGGACCGCTCAACCGCCGCGCCGGAGCGCCTCCACGAGGAGGGTGCGCACGCTCGCCTCCGCGCCGGCCGTCACCCGCTTGCGGTCGCCGTCCCGGTCGTAGGCGATCGGCGTGCCGAACGACACGGTGACGTCGATGCCGCCCTCCCGGGCGATGGCGAGGAGGTGCGGCGGCAGTTCGAGGTCGCCGATCCAGGCCACGTGCGGGCGCCACAGCCGGCCCATGGGCAGCCCGTGCAGGCGGGTGTAGGCGATGGCGACCGGCTGCACCAGCACGTGGGAATGGCCGCCGGCGTCGAGCGCCGCCCGGGCGGCGCCGACGAGGGCGGAGCGGAACGGCAGGATCTGGTTGCCGTCGCCGGTGGTGCCCTCGGCAAAGAGCACCATGGCGTCGCCGTTCGACAGCCGCGCCGCGATGGCGGCCGCCTGGTCGCCCGTGCGGGCGCGCCGTTCGCGCTCCACGAACACGGTCCGCTGCAGCCGCGCCAGCATGCCGAACAGCGGCCAGGCCGCGATTTCGCTCTTGGCGATGAAGGAGAGCGGCAGAATTCCGCCGAGCACCACGATGTCGAGCCAGGAGACGTGGTTGGCGGCAAAGAGCAGCGGGCGCGCCGTCTCGGGCCGGCCGTGGACCGTGACGCGCACGCCGAGCGCCCGGCAGGCCGCCCGGTGGAAGATCAGCGGGATCCGGTGGGCGATCCGCCAGTCGAGGCGCACCGCCAGCATCTGCACCGGCAAGAGCGCGAGCGTCAGGAGCACGAGCGGCGCGAGGGCGAGGAACGGACGAAGACGCGCCATCGACCGGTCAGCGTCGCTTCGGGTCGTCGATCGGCACCGCGTAGAGCTCCAGGCGATGGTCGACGAGGCGGTAGCCGAGCCGCTCGGCGATCACCTCCTGCAAAGCCTCGATGTCCTCGCTGCGGAATTCGATCACCCGGCCGGAGCGCAGGTCGATCAGGTGGTCGTGATGCTCGTCCGGCACCGTCTCGTAGCGCGAGCGGCCGTCGCGGAAGTCGTGCCGGGCGATGATGCCGGCGTCCTCGAACAGCTTCACCGTGCGGTAGACCGTGGAGATGGAGATGTTGTCGTCGATCGCCACGGCGCGCCGGTAGACCTCCTCCACGTCCGGATGGTCGGACGAGGCCTCCAGCACGCGGGCGATCACCCGGCGCTGTTCGGTCATGCGCATGCCCTTGGCGACGCAGATGTCCTCCAGGGGCGTGGCTTTCGGGTCGTCGGTCACCGCTGGTCCGTCCTCGGATGTCGGCCCGCCGTCCGCCAGGGAAAACCGGCCGGGTCTTCTGCGCTTAAGAGAGATCCGCACGCATGACAAGGGCCGTCGCCGGCCGGGCGTCCGGTCCGGCGTAGTAGTTCGGCCGCGAGGCCACGGTCTTGAAGCCGAGCCGCTTGTAGAGCCGGCGCGCCGCCTCGTTGGTCTCGTCCACCTCCAGGAAGAGATGCCGGACCCGGTCGCGGTAGAGGCGGCGGATCGCCTCGTCCAGGAGGCGCCGGCCGAGGCCCTTGCCCCGGTGCCGCGGGCTGACCGCGATGGTCAGCACTTCCGCCTCGTCGGCGGCCGCGCGCACCATCACGAAGCCGACCGGCCGGCGCGTGCCGAACGGGGTGCCGCGCCGTGCCACCAGGGTGATGACGCCGTCCTGGACGAGGAGCGCCTCCACCTCCGCCGCGTGCCAGCCCCGGTGGAAGCCGGCGGCGTGGATCTCGGCGAGATCGTCCACGTCGGTGAGGCGGGCCTCGTCGAGGAAGGCCGGAAAGGGATCGTACCAGAGGATCACGGCCGCACCTCCGCGGACCCGGCCGCCCCGACGAGAAGGCCGGCGATGCGGGCCTGCGGCTTGGCGTCCGGCGGACGCAGGTAGGCCGGCACCGGCGTGTCTTCGGCCGGATCGAGCGCCGCGCCGATCGCCGCCACCCGGCGCGGGTCCGGCCCGGCGAGGGTTACGCTCTGCGGCCTCTGCCGGCCGTCGATTGCCGCCTGATGGGCAAGGAGGGGGGCGCCGGAGCCGACCATCACCGTGGCGGCATCGCCCAGGCGGGCGAGCACCGTGGCGGCGTCGGCCGCGAAGGGGGCGTGGAGTTCCGTGCCGTCCGGGGCGAAGAGGGCGGCGTAGAGCTCGCCCCGCCGGGCGTCGATGGCGGCGAGCACCGGGCCGGTCGGCCGCTCGGGCAGGGAGGCGGCGAGCGCCCTGAGGCTGCCGACGCCGACCACCGGCCGGTCGAGCGCGAGGCCGAGGCCGCGGGCGGCCGCGATGGCGATCCGGATGCCGGTGAAGCTGCCCGGCCCGACGGTGACGGCGATCCGGTCGATCGCCGCGAGCGGCACGCCGGCCTCGGCGATCACCGCGTCGACAAGAGGGAAGAGGCGCTCCGCGTGGCCCCGGTCCATGCTCTCCACCCGCGCCACAAAGAGGCGGCGGCCATCGGCGAGGGCGACGGCGGTCTGGTCGAGAGCGGTGTCGAGGGCAAGGACGAGCATGACGACGCTTTAGTGAGAGGGATCCCTTCTGTCGAGCCCGGCTTCATTCCGGCGCCCCCCAGTGTATAACGGCCGTTCGTATAACGACCGTTTGCGCGGTTCACCGCAACCCGTGCCTTTGGAGTGATCCCCCTTGCCGAAGCCTCGTCCCCCCGGCCGTCCGGCGCCCGCCGGAGCGAAGCGGGATGACCGGTCCGGCCGGCCGAAGCCGCGGCCGGAGGCCGACGGTGCCAAGCGGCAGGCCGGCGCCGCCAAGCGGCACGACGGCGCCGCCAAGCGGCCGGATGGGGCGCGCGCGGATCCGCCGCGCGGCGAGGCCCGGTCCGGCGGGGCTCGCACGAAGGCCGCCGCGCCCGACCGACGGTCGGGGTCCGCGGCGATGCTGCCGGAGACCGCGAAGGCCGGACCGTCGCGGCCGGCTGGCGATCGGGCGGCGGCACGGCCCATGGTCGACAAGGGGGTGGCGAAGCCGGCTTTTGAAAGAGGACCGGCGAAGCCGTCTGTCGAGCGCGGACCGGCGAAGCCGGCGGGGGTGGCGCGCGAGAGCCGTCCGACGCCCGGGCCGCTCGGACCGCGAATCGTTCAGGAACGGATCGGCGTTCTCCTGGAGACGCCCGGCTGGGACGATTACCAGCTGCTCGACAGCGGCGAGGGCGCCAAGCTGGAGCGCTATGGCGCGCTGACGGTGGTGCGGCCGGAGCCGCAGGCCATGGTGCCGCGCCGCCTGTCCGCCGACCGCTGGACCGAGGCCGGCGCCGCCTTCACGGGCGACGTGGAGGAGGAGGGGCCGGGGCGCTGGCGCACGGCGGCGGGCATCGGCGAGACCTGGGAGATGGCCGTGCTCGGCGTGCCCTTCGTCTGCCGCCTGACCGCCTTCCGGCACGTGGGCGTCTTCCCCGAGCAGATCGCCCACTGGTCCTTCATGGCGGAGCGCTTGCGCGCCATGGCGGCCGGCGGCGAGAGGCCGCGGCTTCTGAACCTCTTCGGCTACACGGGGATCGCCTCGCTGGTGGCCGCCGCGGCGGGCGCCGAGGTGACGCACGTGGACGCCTCCAAGAAGGCGATCGCCTGGGGCCGCGAGAACCAGGCCCTCGCCGGGCTCGAGGCAGCGCCGATCCGCTGGATCGTCGACGACGCGGTGGCCTTCGCCGAGCGCGAGGTGCGCCGCGGCCGGCTCTACGACGGCATCCTGCTCGACCCGCCGCGCTTCGGCCGCGGCCCGGACGGCGAAGTGTGGAGCCTGGAGGCGGACCTGCCGCACCTGGTCGACCTGATGCGCCAGGTGCTGGCGCCGGGGCCGTCCTTCCTGATCCTGACGGCCTACGCGATCCGGGCCTCCTTCCTCTCCATCCATGAGCTTGCCGCCGATCTCCTCGGCCACCGGTCGGGCGTGCTCACCTCCGGCGAGCTGGTGCTCCTGGAGACCGGCGCGACCGGCCGGCCGGGACGGCGCCTCTCCACCTCGCTCTACACCCGCTTTGAAGGCGCGCAAGAATGACCGACCGCCCAGCCATCGCGGCGCCCGGCGCGGTGAAGCAGATCACCTCGCTCACCAACCCGATCGTCAAGGACATCCGCGGCCTTGCCATGAAGAAGCACCGGGACGAGACCGGGCTCTTTCTCGGCGAGGGGTTGAAGCTTGTCACCGACGCCCTGGAGGAATCCTGGCCGGTGCACACCATCTGCTTTGCCGCCGCCGTGCGGACGAACGAGGCGGTGACCCGCGCCGCCGCCACGGTGCACGCCCGCGGCGGCATGGTGCTGGACGTCTCCGAGCAGGTGCTCGGCAAGATCACCCGGCGCGACAACCCGCAGATGGTCGTGGGCGTGTTCCGCCAGCGCTTGACCCCGCTGGCCGAGGTGCGGCCGAAGGCCGGCGACATCTTCGTGGCGCTCGAACAGGTGCGCGACCCGGGCAACCTCGGCACCATCGCGCGCACCGCCGATTCGGTGGGCGCCAAGGGCGTGATCCTGGTGGGCGAGACCTGCGACCCCTTCTCCATGGAGGCGGTGCGCGCCACCATGGGCTCGCTCTTCCACGTGCCGCTGGTGCGCACGCCCCGCGACGCCTTCCTGGCGTGGGCGCGCACCTCCGGCGCCCGGCTGGTCGGCACCCACCTGAAGGCGACCGCCGACTACCGCGCCGTGGCAAGCCCCGCGCCGACCGTGCTCGTGATGGGCAACGAGCAGCAGGGCCTCACCGACGCGCTCGCCGAGGCGTGCCAGGTGCGGGTGAAGATTCCCATGTGGGGCAAGGCGGACAGCCTCAATCTGGCGGTGGCGACGGGCGTGATGCTCTACGAACTGCGGCGGGGGGAGAGGTGAGGGCGGACGGGGGTGGGCGGGCGGCCGACGGGCCTGACGCGCAGGCGGCCGGTTCGGCGTCCTTCTCCGCCGAAGCGCTCGCGGGCCGGCTGGTGCGGGCGACCTTGCGCGGCGGACAGGCTGGCCTCCTGCCCATGCTGGACCCCGGTCCGGACCGGGGCCGCGACCCGGTGCCGATGCGCCCCGTCAAGGACGGCTGGGCGCACCGCCTCTTCCTGCCGGCGGACACGCGGTCGGTCGCGGTGGTCGATGCCCGCGACGGCCGATCGGTGCCGGCGGCCGGTCCGGCGCTGCGGCCGGTCGGGTGGCCGGGCATGATGCTCGCGGCCCTGGTGCAGGATCCGGCGATGGCGCTGACGGCGGTCGCCGACGGGCTTCGCGGGCGCCGGCGGGCGGCCCGGGCCAAGGCGCTCGCAGCCCTTCTCGATCCGCCGACGTCGCCGGCCGTGCATGCCCGGTGGGCGGACGCGGGCGGACGCTCCGGGTCCGGGTCGCCGGAGGCGGCGGACGTCGCCGACCTGGTGCTCGACAAAGGCGTCGGGCACGACGACCTCATGGCGGCGCTGCGGGCCGGCGAGACGACCGCGGTTCTCCTCAGGACGGCCGACGCGCGCGTGGCGGCCGGGGCGGTGGAGCATCTTCGTCGGCGGCTCGCGGCAGATGATCGGCTCTCCGGCGCATATGGCGACGTGGTGGTGCTCGACGGTGCCGGCCGGGTGGCGGCGGTGCGGGCGCTGCCGGCCTGGTCACCGACGCTCGCCCGGGCGGGCGGTCTGCCGGTGTCGATCGCGCTCGTGCGCCGCGACCGGCTGCTTGTGGCGCTTGACCATCGGCGCCTCGATCCCGGCGGGGCGGATCCGGTGACGCGGTGCCTGCTCGCGCTCTCCGACGGGGTCGACGGCCGCATCGCGCATGATCCGGTGCTGACCGGGCAGGCGTCCGCCTGCCCACCGCCGGTGCGGTCCGGCGGCGCGGTGCAGGCCGGCTCGCGCACGGTCGCGGCGCTGATCCCGACGCGGGACCAGCCGGGGCTCCTCGACCGGTGTCTGAAGAGCCTCCTCCGCGAGACGGACCATCCGCCGGCGGAGGTGGTCGTCGGCGACAACGACAGTTGCGAGCCTGCGACCTTCCGGGTGTTCGCGCGCTGGCTCGACGGGGCGACGGCCCGGCGGATCGCCGCGCCCGGGCCGTTCAACTACGCGGCGCTCTGCAACCGGCTCGCCGGCGAGAGCCGGTCGGAGCTTCTCCTCTTCCTCAACGACGACGTGGAGGCCCTCCACCCGGACTGGCTGGACCGGATGGTGGCCGTGCTGGACGATCCGGCGGTCGGCGCCGTCGGCGCGCGGCTTCTCTATCCGGACGGGTCGCTGCAGCATCTCGGCATCGTGCTCGGCCTCGGACCGGTGGCCGGCCACGCCTTCCAGTTCCTGCGGCCGGCGGCCGTCGCTCGCTCGGCCGCGCCGCACGCCGATCTGCCGCGCGAGGTGAGCGCCGTCACCGGCGCCTGCCTCCTGGTGCGCCGCTCCGTGTTCGAGGCGGTCGGCGGCTTCGACGCGGCGCGGCTGCCGGTCGCCTACAACGACGTGGACCTCTGCCTGCGGATCTGGGAGGCGGGCCATCGGGTGGTGTGCACGCCGGATGCGACGCTGGTCCACCACGAGTCCGTCTCCCGCCGCCGCCTGCCGTCGCCGGAGCGGGCCGCCGCCCATCGGGCCGAGGTGGCGCACATGCAGGCGCGGTGGGGACATCTGATCGGGGCGGATCCCTTCTACAGCCCGCGCCTCTCGCGCCTGTCGCGGGCGGTGCGGCTGGCGCCCTTCTGCACCGACCCGCGGCTCCGCCGGCCGCCGGTGCGGTTGGAGCCGCCATGCTAGACGCGCTGCTGCGGGCGGTCCTGCCCTATCCGCGCCGGCGCGCCGGCCCGCCGCACGACGGGTCGGCGACACGGGTGCCGGTGACACGGGTCCTGGTGACGGGCAGTTTTCCGAACCCGACCTTCGACTATTTCCTGAAAGCCCGCCTCGCGGGCCTCGGCCTGCCGGTGATCCTCGCCGACCGGCGGGCGCCCTGGCCGGCGGCGGCGGGCGACGGCGCGGGCACCGCTGTGATCGTCTGCCGCTATCCGCACCCGGCGCTCGCCGCCTACGTCCGGCAGAACCGGCCCCGCCTCGCCGGCTGCGCGCTCCTCATCGACGACGACGTGCACGCGATCGTCGCCGACGGCACCGCCCGGGCCAGGTACCGCGTCCGGATGCTCCGGCAGGCGCTCCTGCCGTGGCAGGCGCTCTCCGGCGAATTCGACCGCCTCTTTGCCGCGAACGCCGTGCTGAGGGCCCGGATCGGCGCCGACGCGGAGGTGCTCGGTCCCTTGCCGGATCCGGCGGATGCGACGCCGCGACCTCGCGCGCCGGGCGGCGCGGTGCGGATGGTGTTCCATGCCACCGACATCCACGCGGGGGAGCACGCCTTCCTGATCCCGGTGGTGGACCGGGTCCTCAGGGCCTTGCCGGCGCTTTCCATGGAGGTGGTCGCAGGGGACGCGGTGGCGAAGGCCTGGGCGGGGCTGCCGCGGACGACCGTGGTGCCGCCCCTGTCCTGGCCGGCCTTCCGGGACCACACCTACGAGACGGGCGCCGACATCGCCTTGGTGCCGCTGCTGCCGACGGCGGTCAACCGGGCCCGGACGGCGACGAAGAAGATCGACGTGGCCCGTCTCGGCGCCGCCGGCCTGTTCGCCCGGTCGGACGCCTACGGCGACGGCACGGACACCGGCGAATGGATGCTCGGCCCGTCCGCCGACGCCTGGCACGACGCCATCCTCGCCCTTGCGTCGGATCCGGCGCGGCGCACGGCGCTCGCGGCGGCGACACGGCGCGCCGTGGCGCGGTTCGGCGAGGGCGGCCCGTCCCTGCTGCTGTCCGGCTGATCAGGCGCGGAGCGCGCGCGTCATCCGGGCGACGGCGGTCTCCGCGTCGATCCGGCCGCCGGTCGTCGGATCGCGGTAGCGCGCATAAAGAAGAAGGGCGCCGGCGACGAGGTCCGGGAGCGTGAGGCTGCGGACGGCGGACCGCCGGGCCCGCGCCGCGTCGGCGACCGGGGTTGTCGCCCGGTCGTCGGTCAGGCCCCATCCGGCGTAGAAGGGCGTTCCGTAGCACACCACCTGGACCCCGCGCAGGAGCGCGTCGAAGCCGAACTGGCTCGACACGGTCCAGACCTCGTCGACCGCGTCCAGGATGGCGTGCGGCGACGTGACCGCGTCGAGCACCTGGACGTGGCCGTCGGCGGTGCGGCGCTCCAGGCCGAGGAAGCCCTTGCGATAGCCGGCCGCCACGTCCGGATGGACGCGGACGACGACGGTCGCCCCGCCGACCGCGCAGGCCTCCCGGAACATGCGCTCGAACACCGCCGCGTCGGCGCCGGCGGCCGGAACCGACCAGTCGCCCCAGACCTGGTCGACGAGCAGGATGCGCCGGCCGCGCCCGGCGATGGAGACGGGGGTGTCGGGCGCATGATTGTACTTGGAGAGCCGGCCCGCCACGATCGCCTGGCCGAGCGCCTCCGCACGGCCCCGCAGCGGTTCAAGATCCGCGCCGGCGAGGATCCGCTCCAGCCGGGAGGGCCGGCGCGCGTCGATGAAGAGGCCGAGATCGTCGACGACGATGGACCAGGCGGCCGCGCCGGCCTTGCCGAGGCCGAGCGAGCGCAGGAAGCCGTCCTCCAGGCACCAGTAGGGCAGGCCGCGGGCGGCGGCCACCAGACGGCCGAGGCGGCCGCCGATCTTCAGGCCCCAGCCGATCACGCCGTCGATGTCGGCGCGCCCGGACCAGAGCGACACGAAGGCGGCCTCGTCGAGGAACGGCGCGACGCGGTCGAAGTCCACTTGCTTCCAGGTGGCGGCGCCGAGGCGCGCGCCAGGGGACGGGATCCACGACGCGGCGGCGCGGGCGACCGGATCGAGGTCATCGGCCAAAGGGCCGCTGCGGGCGATCATCGCGCCCTCTCGCCGGGCGGCCTCGCCGGGAGGCACGTCGCCGCGGGCGCCGTCACGCCGGTCTGCCGCCTGTCGCACCCGTGTTCCTCCGGCCGAAGCCGGGGCCGCTGCGCCCGGCGCGGCGCCCGACCCTTTCGCGGTGCACACGCAAACGACATAAATCCTGCCACAGTGATAGGAGACGATGGGTCGTCGAGAGCGACGCCGGCGGGCGGCGTCGATCCGGCATGATCGGTCGTCCCCTGGATGTCAACCATGAGCGAAGCGTGATGGGTCTCCCCCCGATGACAGCGACCGGTCGGTTGCGCGAGGCGTTCGCCGTGCAGATCCGCGTGATCGGCGCGATCCTCCTTCGCGACATGCGCACCCGGTTCGGCCGTACCCACTTCGGCTATCTGATCGCCGTCGCCTGGCCGCTGGCGCATCTGACCATCCTGACGGCCGCCAACGTGCTGATGCAGCGGGTCACCCCGATGGGGACCAACATGACGATCTTCGTCGGCACCGGCTTGCTTCCCTACATCCTCTGCCTCTATCCCTCGCGCATGACCACCTCGGCCGTCACGGAGAACAGGGCGCTCCTCCTGTTCCCGATCGTGAAATCCATCGACCTCATCCTCGCCCGGACCGTGCTGTCGCTGACCATCGCGGCGAACGTGACCGTCGCCTTCATCATCATCGTGACCCTGGCGGGGGTGGACTTCTGGCCCAACTCGCCCGTACGCGCCATCGAAGGCGTGCTGGCGACGGTCTATCTCGGGGCGGCGTTCGGCATGCTGAACGCCGTGATGGTGACCTTCGTCCCGGGCTGGACGGTGATCTCCATCGTCGTCATGATCCTGATGTACCTGACGTCCGGCGCCATCATGCCGATCACCCGGCTGCCGCAATCCGTGCAGGACGTGCTCGCCTACAATCCGATGCTGCACTGCGTGGACTGGCTGAGATCGGCCTACTACGAGGGCTACGGCTCCGATCATCTGGACGAGATCTATCTCCTGCAGGTCTCCACCTGCATTCTCCTGGTGGCGCTCGCCAGCGAGCGCTTCCTGCGCGGGAGGATCATCCAGGGATGATCACGCTGGACAACGTCTTCAAGTTCTACCGGACGCACGCGACGCTGAAGATCGTGCTCGACCACGTGTCGATCAACTTCGAAGCCGGCTACAACTACGCCATCCTGGGGATCAACGGCGCCGGCAAGTCCACCACCATGCGGGTGATCGCCGGAACCGAACTGCCGAACGGCGGCAAGATCCGGCGGAACTGCCGGGTGTCCTGGCCGCTCGGCTTCGCCGGATCGCTGCACAGCAAGATGACCGGGCGCGAGAACGTGCAGTTCGTGGCGCGCATCTACGGCCAGAACGCCCGCCAGGTGGTGGACTTCGTGGAGGACTTCGCCGAACTGGGCTCCTATCTGGACGCGCCGGTCGGGACCTATTCGTCCGGCATGCTGCAGCGCCTCGCCTTCGGCCTCAGCATGGCGGTCGATTTCGACTGCTATCTGATCGACGAGGTGATCGCGGTCGGCGACGCGCGCTTCCGCTCGCGCTGCGACGCGGAGTTCGCCAAGCGGCGCGAGCGGGCCAGCATCATCATGGCGTCCCATGACATGGCGTCGATCCGGAGCTATTGTCATCGGGCTGTGGTTCTCGCCGACGGCCAGATGATGCAGTTCCATAACCTGGACGAGGCGATCGAAACCTACCGACGCCTGAACATGTGACCGATGAAGAAACTGTCTCTCGAAGTCGCGGACGATGCCTTCGATCTCGATCTGGTCGAGGATCGCAGCCGGAACCGCAAGAACAACGCACGCGCCATCTCCGAGGCGTTGAGCCGGGCGGCCCGCACGGCCCGCGCCAAGTCGATGCGGATGGGCGGCGGCGGTTTCTCCGCGCGCCAGGGCAACAAGATCTTCCGGATCTTCGTCGCCGTCACCTTCGCGGCGATCGTGTTGACGCCGCTGGCCTTCGCCATCCCCTACTTCCTGTTCTTCGCCTCGTCCCAGTATGTGGTGGAATCGCAGCTCTCGATCCGCTCGCCCGAGAAGGGCGGCTTCGACATCCTGGAGAACCTGACCGGGATCAGCGGGTCTGCCAGCCAGGAGATCGAGATCGTCGAGGAATTCATCGTCAGCCGGGCGATGGTGCAGATCATCGACCGGGAGATCGGCATGGAGACGCTGTTCTCCGGCGAGGAGATCGATGCCCTCTCCCGGCTGGAGCCCGGCGTGCCGATCGAGGACGTGGTCCGCTACTGGCGGCATCAGGTCTCGGTGGACCGGGATTCCATGTCCAAGATCCTGACCGTGAAGGTGTGGGCGTTCGATCCGCAGCAGGCGGTCGCGGTGTCGAAGATCATCCTCGCCGAGGCCGAGCGCGTCATCAACGAACTCTCCGACCGCAGCAAGCACGACGCCATCGCCTATGCAGAGGCCGACCTGAAGGCGAGCCAGGACCGCCTGCGGGCGGTGCTCGACGAGGTGCGCACCCTGCGCAACGATCGCGGCGTTCTCGACCCGACCGCGACGGCGGGCGCGATCTCGTCGGTGGTCGGGCAGCTGAAGTCGGAACTGACGACACTCCGGCGCGACTTCGACACGCGAAAGGAGTATCTCTCCTCCGATTCGCCGACGATGCGTTATCTCAGCGTCAGCATCGAGAGCCTGGAAGCGCAGATCGGGCAGCTGGAAACGCAACTCACGTCTTCGGGCGGGCAAGCCGGCTCCTCGGTGATTTCGGAGGCCATGCGGTCCTTCGACGAACTCGCCCTCAACCAGAAGATCGCCCAGACGGACTACCAGCGGTCCGTGGTCACCTACGAGCGGGCACGCATCGACGCCGAGCAGAAGAAATTCTATCTGATGTCCTTCATCGAGCCGATGCTTCCCGACATGGCGCTCTATCCCAACCGCGCCCTCGCCATCTTCTACGCCGTGCTCGCCTGCCTCGGGGCGTGGGGCGCCGTGGTCGGCATCGGTGTCCTCGTGCGCAACCACGTAGCAGTCTGAGGCGCCGCAGCATGTCGACCGCAACCAAGACCCCCGAGCGGGGCGCGACGGCAAGGCTGGAGGCCGACGAGCGGGCCGGAACGTCGGTCGCCAAGGCGCCGTCCGGGCGCGCCGTTCCCGGACCGGGCAAGACGGATCCGGGCAAGACGGATCCGGGCAGGACGGATCCGGGCAGGACGGATCCGGCCGAGACCGATCCGGCCCCCCGCACGCCCGGCCCGGCCGGCCGGCTGAAGGGCCGGATGCGGGTGCCGCGGCCGCAGTCCTTCGGCGACTTCCTGAAGATCAGCTTCGGGCTGTTCGTCATCCTGCCGACCTTCATGTCCGTGCTCTACCTGGCGTTCGTGGCAAGCCCGCTCTACGAGGCGGAATCCCGCTTCACGGTGCGGTCCGCGACCGAGTCCTCGGCCGCCTCCCGCGTCTTCGGCGAGGCGCTCTCCACGCTGGCGGGCGGCAATCGCGGCGGCTCGCAGTCCGCGCAGGACGTGTTCATCGCCCTCAACTACATCCGCAGCCGCAACATCATCGCCGACCTCGGCGGCGTGCCCATGCTGGTGCGCGCCTTCGACCCGGCGACGGCGGACTATTTCTCGCGCCTGGACGTGAACGGTCCGTCGGAGAAGGTCTGGGACTATTGGAAGAGCCGCATCCGGACCGAGTACAACACGACCTCGGGCATCGCCACGCTGCGCGTGCAATCGAGCGACCCGGCGGCCGCCCTCTGGCTGTCCGAGGAGATCCTGCGGGCGACGGAGGGCATGATCAACCGCATCTCCGAAGAGGCCCGACGCGACGCCCTCCTCAGGGCCGAGGCGGAACTGCAGCTTCACCGCGACCGCCTGACCGCCGCCATGCTGGCGGTGAACGCGTTCCGGGACCGGATGAAGATCATCGACCCGGTGATCGAGGCCAAGTCGGTGGGCACGGTGGTGGCGGAGCTGATGCTGCAGAAGGTGTCCGCCGAGACCCAGCTCGCCACCTCCTCGCGCGACCTGGCCGAGGACGCGCCGTCGCGCCGCATGCTGGAGGGGCAGATCGCCGAACTCGACAAGCAGATTGACGAGTTGCGCGGCCAGATCGCCGGTGAGCAGGGCGGGAACGTGCTCTCCGAGCAGATCCGCACCTACGAGGCCCTGCAGATCGAAAGCGTGTTCGCCTCCCAGCTCTACACCGCCGCCCAGGCGGCGTACTCGGAGGCGAAGGCGCGCAGCGACCGCAAGAGCCTCTACGTGATCCGGGTGATCGAGCCGGAACAGCCGGAACGGGCGTCCTACCCGGACATCCCGTCGGGCGCCTTCCTGGTGTTCGCGACCGCCGGGGTGCTGTGGAGCATCGCCGCCCTGATGGTGGCGGCCGTGCGCGACCACAGCAACTGATTCCAACCCTCTCGAAGCGCGGACGGGGTCCGCGCTTCCCGCGCAGAGGATGCGTGCCGACGCGCGGACATCATGCTATGCGACCACGGTCATGCGCCCTGCCGTTCGGACCGGCGCAGGGCGCGCATCTCGTCAGGCGAAAGGCGACAGTGGCACGATGACGGACACCGGGGCTTTGCTGGAACGCCTGCCGGCGGAATACGACACGGACGCCATCCGGCGCCGCTATCCGGGGCTCTGGCCGCTCGCCGACAAGGAGATCGCCGGCTATCTGGAGAGCGAGAAGGATCCGGCGCTGCGGCGCGCCATGGTCCGGGAGGACGTGCTGGCGCTGATCCCCGAGGGCGCGTCCTGCCTGGAGATCGGGCCGTTCGGCAAGCCGGTGCTCCGCGGGCCGCACGTGAAATACTTCGACGTGCTGTCGACCGAGGCCCTGGTCGCCCGGGCGGCGAAGGTCGGCGACAGCCACACGGACGTGCCGCACGTCCACTATGTGGAGCCGACCGGGCGGCTGGACGTGGTGGACGCGGTGTTCGACATCGCCATCAGCAGCCACTGCCTGGAACACCAGCCGAACCTGGTGGGGCACCTGCGCGGCGTCTCCGGCGTTCTCGCCCCCGGCGGGCTCTACGTGGCGCTCATCCCGGACAAGCGCTACTGCTTCGACCACTTCATCCCGGAGAGCTCGATCGCCGCCATCCTGGACGCCCACTACACGAACCGGCGGGTGCATTCCCTGGCGAGCATCATCGAGCACCGCGCCCTGACGTGCCACAACGACACGCCGCGCCACTGGGCGGGGGATTCCGGTCCCCACGAGATCACGGCGGCGCGGGTCAAGCACGCCATCAAGGAATGGAAGGCCGCACAGGGCGGCTATGTGGACGTGCACGCCTGGCAGTTCACGCCGGAATCCTTCCGCCAGAACCTCAACCTGTTGCGTGCGCTGAATCTCATAGATCTGACGATCGAACGGGTTTACCAGACGGCATCGGGCCGCAACGAGTTCTGCGCCGTGCTGCGCAAGCCGACCTGACGCGGTTTCAGGGTTCGAGACGGGGTGCTCCATGGCTTCAGCGAAGACCGGGCTGGATCGGCTGCTCGGGCGTGCGGTCCGCGTCTGGTCGTCGGTGGGCGGTGGTCGCCGCAAGGGGCGCGCGGCCGACCGCACGCGGGTGCTCGCGTCCGGTCTGTTCGACGCGGACGTCTACCGCGCCGCCTATCCGGACGTGGCGCGCGCGGGGCTCGACCCGCTCGACCACTATCTCGGCCACGGCGGCCTGGAGGGGCGCGCCGCCGGCCCCGCCTTCCACGGCGCCGCCTACCTTGTGCTCAACCCGGACGTGGCGCGCGCGGGCTTGAATCCGCTGCTGCATTATCTCGACCACGGACGGGCCGAGGGGCGGCCCGTGCCGACCGGCGAAGCGCTCGACCGGCTGGGCTTCTCCTCCCTTGACGGCGAGGAGATCGGTCTCGTGGTGCGCGTCGCGGCGAGCCCGCTGTTCGACGCGGCCTGGTATGCGGACCGCCATCCGGACGTCGCGGCCTCCGGCGTCGCCCCGGCCGTGCACTATGTGCGCAGGCGGGGGAACGGGGTCCGGCATCCCGGCCCGCTGTTCGACGCGAGGCGCTACGCGGCCGACAACCCGGACGTGGCGGCGGGGGGGGGCGATCCCTTTCTCCACTACCTGACCCACGGGGCCGCGGAGGGGCGCGCCCACCACCCGGTCGACCCCTTGGAGGCGGAGACCACGCCGGAGGACGACCTGACCGCGCTGGTGGCCGCGAGCGGCCTCTTCGACGCGGCCTGGTACACCAACGCCTATCCGGACGTCGGCCGGTCGGGGCTGCCGCCGATCGCGCACTTCGTCCGGCACGGACTGCCGCGCGGCTACGACCCCGGCCCGGGCTTCGACGTCGCCCACTATGGCGCCCTCTACCCGGACGTGGAGGCGGCCGGCCTCCATCCGCTCGTCCACTATGTGCAGCACGGCAGGGCCGAGGGCCGCGCGCCGCTGCCGACGCCGACGCCGCCGCCCGCCGTGGAGGCGACGCCCCGGACGTGGCTCGGCCGGGTCGGCCTTTCGGAGGACCAGGCCGCCGCCCTCGTCCGCTCCAGCCCGCTCTTCAACGCGGACTGGTACATGACCCGGCACCTGGACGTGGCGCGGAGCGACCTTCAGCCGGACCTCCACTATGTGCGCCACGGCGGGCCGGAAGGCCGGCCGCCGAGCCTCCAGTTCGACCCGGCCTTCTATCGCGCGCAGGTGCCGGAGGCCGCCGAAGCGGATGTGGATCCGCTCATCCATTTCCTGCTGTTCGGCCGGGCGACCGGCGCACGGCCCCATCCGCTCCTCGACGCGCCGCCGCGGCTTTCGCCGCTGCACCGGGACGCCTATCCGATCGTCGCCCCCGCGGACCCGGTCGAGGACGCGGACGCCGTCCCGCCTGCCGCGCCGCCGGCGGACGGGGATCTCTGGCTGACGCTTTCCGGCGCGCCGCTGGTGCCGGCCGGCGATGCCGCGGCCCTTCGCGGGAACGCCGCCGCCGCGCTGGCCTTCTGGCGCCTGTCCGGCGGCACGGGAACCGCCCCGCTCGCCGTCGGCGGCGGGGACGACCCGACGCCGCCCGACGGCGCCCTCGCGCGCGCCGTGACGGATCTTGCCCGGCTGGCCGTCAGCGACCTCTGGTTCGCGGACGCCGGCACGCTGCGGATCCGGCGGGACGGGCCAGCGGGGGGCGGCGGTCAGGCCCTCGCCGTCCACCAGTGGGACGCGGAGGGCGGTCGGCCGGTCGCGGCGCACGTCACGGTCCGCCGCGACGGCGGCTTCCAGATCGTCGACGCGAAGCTGCCGGCGCCGCTTCATCCGGTGCTCCTCGTCGGGACGGACATGGCGGGGCAGCCCGTCGCGGTGCTCCTGCCCTTCCCGTCGCTCTGCCGCGGCGGCCTGCACCATGTGGAACTGGTCGCCGGCGCGCTCGCCGCCTCGCCCATCGACGAGATCGCCCGGCGGTCGCTGCGGCTGGCGACCGCGCGGCTTGGCGCAAAGCCCGGCGACCGCTGGATCGGCCGGCTGGCGGTGGACCGACGCGCCGCCCTTCTGTCGGAACCGCTCCTCTCCGCCGAGATGGGCCGGTGGCTGCGCCAGGTGTTCGATCTCGTGTCGGACGCGGCAGAAGCCGGGGCGGACACGTCCGCCGGCACGCTGCTGCTGCCGCCGGACTGCGTGCCCACCCTGGACGCCCTCACGGCAAGAGAAGGGCCGATGCTCCGGTCCGACACGGCGCCGCTCGGCTCCTTCCTGGTCGCGGAGGCGATCACCAACACGCCCGTCGCCAGCGTGGCGGTTCCGCCGCTCGATGCGATCTGGAGCGCCCTGCAGCCGCGGCGGCAGACGGCGGGTTTCCCGCAGAGACTGCCGGCCGGCCAGTGCGCCTCCGGCGCCCGGCCGTTTCCGTGGGCGATCCGTCTGCGGCCCGCGGGTCGGCCGATGGACGCAAGCCTCCTCATGCCCCACGCGCCGGACAACCCGGACCCGATCCTGGTCGCGACACCGTCGGAACCGGTCCCG
Organism: Mongoliimonas terrestris; assembly: GCF_001927285.1. GTDB lineage: Bacteria > Pseudomonadota > Alphaproteobacteria > Rhizobiales > Pleomorphomonadaceae > Chthonobacter > Chthonobacter terrestris. Next base: position 87,340 of record NZ_MSIG01000008.1, read on the forward strand.
TTCCGGATCGCCGTGGTGATCAAGGCGACGGACCCGGCCCGCCTGCCGGCGCTCCTCGACAGCCTCGGCGACCAGGCGAACACGGAGATCGCCCAGGTCCTCGTCCTCGTCGAGACGCCGGAGACGGCGGACTGGGCCGCCCTCGTCGGCGGGCGGATCGATGCCCCGCTGCGGATCGTCGGGGGCACCGGCGAGGACTGGCCCGACCTTGCCGGTCTCGCGGCTCTCGTCACCGCGCCCCTGACGCTCTTCCTCGACGACACCATGGTCCTCCACGATCGGCGGACCGTGTCGGTGCTCGGCACCATCGCCCGGGCGGAGGGCGTCGCCAGCGCCGCGGCGGCGACGGTCCACGAGCGCTTCTCCAAGCACGGCAGTGCGCTTTCCGTGGAGACGGGCGGCTATTTTCCAAGCCACGTGGGACTGGGCGGCAGCCCCGGCCTGATCCTGTCGCTGCCGGAGACGGCCGGCGCCCTGCCGGACGCCACCTATCCGGTGGTGGCGAACCGGTTCGCCTGCTGCATGGTGCGGACCGCCGTCCTCGGCGACCTCGACCTTGCGGCCGTCGGGTCGCCGGGCTCGATCCCGGAGCCCGTCCGCTTCGCGCTGGCGGCCCTTGCGGCCGGTCACCGCCACGCCTGCACCACGGTCGTCCGGGTGGGGGACCGTCACCCGGACGGCCTTTCCGAGGTGGTGGACCCGATCGGCCTCGCCGCCCTCGGGCCGCGCGGTCTCGACGGGCTCCTCGGCGCGGTGACCCTCCTCAAGGAGGTGCGATGATGCGCCTGACGGTGGTGGTGCCGGACGACGCCCACCGGCGAAGCGCCGGGGTGCGGATCCGCTACGGACGCCTTGCGGCGCCGCTGGCCGCAAAAGGCGTCTCCCTTGCGGTGGAGACGATCGATCAGGTGGTCTTCGGCGCGGCCGAGGGCGCGCACGCCTTCCTCTTCTCCAAATGCCTGGACGCGCGCGCACTTGCGGCCGCGCACGGCCTTCGGCGCGCCGGGGTGCCCGTCGGCCTCGACGTCTTCGACGACTACATCAGCCAGGACGACGACAGCCGCCTCGTTCCGAGCCGGACGTGGACCCGGGCCATGCTGCCGCTCGCCACCTTCGCGGTCTGCTCCACGGCGGCGATCCGAACGGCGCTCCATGCCCATCGCCCGGATCTTCCGGCGGTGCTGGTCGCCGATCCGGCTCCGGAACGGACCGACCCGGCTCCGGAACCGACCGATCCGGCGCCGGCCGCGTCCGGTCGGCCGGCGTCGGCCATCGGCGATGGCGCCATCGACCTCTGCTGGTTCGGGATCGGCGACAATCCCTTCTTTCCCGTGGGGGTGCACGATCTGGCGGCCTTCGGCCCGGTCCTCGCCGGCTTTCGCGCCCGCGGCCTGGAGCCCGCCCTCACCGTCCTCACCAACCGGCGGGCGCTCACCGGCCCCGCGCTCGCCGCGCTCGTGCGGCTGCCGTTCGCCATCCGGCTGGAAGACTGGAGCGAGGACCGGCAGGCCCGGGTGCTGTCGCGCGTCGATGCCGTCTTCCTGCCGGTGAACGGCCAGCCGTTCAGCCGCGCCAAGTCGCTCAACCGCGCCCTCACCGCCCTTGCGGCCGGCGCCCAGGTGCTGACGACAGGCCATCCGCTCTACGCGGACCTGTCGGACCTTCTCTACACCGACGTGGGTCGACTGGCGGCGGATCTCCGCGCCGGGACCCCCCGCAACACGGCGGAGCGGCGCGCGCGTGTGCTCGGATCCCTGGCGCATCTGGCCGACCCGGACACCATCGCGGCGGACCTCGCCCGTTTCCTCGCCTCCCTCCCGCCGGCGGACGCGGCGGGCGACCTGCCGGATCTCGTGGGCGTGGTGCACGGTCACGGCTCCACGGGACAGGTCCACAAGTTCGTCCGCAAGCTCGGCTACCTGTCGATCGGCGGTCCGTTCGCCCACCTGCCGCTGGCCTTCGACGTCACCTGGCCCGCACCGGGCGCCGACCCCGATCTTCGGCTCTCCGAACGGGCCCGCGCGGCCGCCCGGGCGGATTTCAGGGCGAGGCTGATGCCGGTGGAGGGCGACGGCGGGAAGCGCCTCTATCGGATCGCGCTGGCGGACGTCCTCGGCGACGCGGCGGCGGACCTGCCGTCGGCGGTCGGTCCGGAGCAGAGCGTGCGGCTTGCCGCCTACGGGCGCGGGCAGGGCGCGGTGGCGGACGCGGTGCGGCGTCTGTTCGGGCCGATCGCCCTCTACGCGGCCGAGACCACCGCGCCGGCGTGGATCGGACCCGGCGGGCTCGACGGGCCGGGAGCCGCCCCATGATGCGACCGGCCATCGTCTTCCTGTTCAACCTCCTGCAGGACGTCAACATCCTCAGGCCGCTGGTCTTTCTCGCCGCGCGGGACTGCGACGCGGACATCGTCCTCCTCGTCAGCCACACCTTCACGAGCCGCGACCGCACCGCCCTGTGGCAGCGCGAACTGGCGCGTCTGGCCGTGGACGTGGACGCCGCCACCCACGTGTTCGAGACGAGCCTCGACGTCTACGCGGTGCTGGAAGGCCGCCGGGGCCTCCTGCTCGCGGGGAGCGAATCCGATCTCTTCGGCCACCACGAGACGCACAGCGCCATGCAGGTGGCGCCGTCCGGCTTCCTCAAGGTCACGCTGCAGCACGGCTACGAATGCGTCGGTTTCCTGCAGAACCAGGAGCACGTGCTGTCGCACGGCCGCACCGTGACGTTCGCCGCCGACGTGATCTGCGGCTGGTCCGCGCCGCACCGGCTGACGGCCCTGGTGGCGTCGCAGCGGCCGAAGCTCTACGTGACCGGGCCGACCGCCGTTCTCAACCGGCCGCGTCCGGGAGCGGTGCCGCCGCCGGTGGTCGGCGGCATCGTCTGCGAAAACCTCCATTCCGTGCGGTTCCGGGCGGCCGGCGCGTTCGGGCCGCCGTTCATGGACACGTTCAATGCCTTCTGCGCCACCCTGGCGTCGGCGGGCCAGGGCGTGACGCTGCGCCCGCACCCCGGCGGCCAGTATGTGATCAAGAACAAGATCGCCCTGCCGCCGAACGTGACCCTCAACAACCTGCCGATCTACGACGTCGATCTCAGAGCCTATGCCTACGGCATCTCGGCGCCCTCGACCGTCGTCCTCGACATGGTGTTCGCCGGCATCCCGACCGCCGTCTGGCGGGACGAGGCCGGGGTGATGGACACCACCAACTACGAGGGATTGACCCCGATCAGCCGGCTCGCCGACTGGCTCGCCTTCGTGCGGGACGCGGTGATCCGGCCCGACGCTCTCCTGGAGCGGCAACGGGCGTTCGTGGCGTCGTGCGGCATCGTGGCCGATCCCGCCGAGGTCCACCGGCGGTTCGCGCGCCTCATTGCCTGCGGCGTCGACGGGCCGTCCGTCGGTGCGGTGCGCGCCGGTCCGCGGGACGACGCGCCCGCCTCGTTCCGCCCGCCGTCGCTTCAGGCGGCCGCCCGTGATGCCGACGGACGGGGAGCACCGCCGCCATGACGCAGGCCGCCCCCCCCGAACGCCTCCTGGTCGTGACCGACCAGGTGAGCGCGACCCAGGTCATCAGCTTCCTCAACCCGCTCGCCCGCCGCCCGGGCACCCCCGTCGCCTTCCTGGCGCTCGCCGGCCGGCCGGATCTTCTGCGCGACCTCCGGGACTTCCGCCCGACGGCGGCGGTCCTCTCGCGGGTGACGCGGCCGGAGGGGCGCGACGTCGCCCTCCGCCTGCGGGACGCGGGACTTCCGGTGGTCTTCCACATCGACGACGACCTGCTGGCCGTCCCACTGTCGCTCGGCCGGTCCAAGTACGACTTCTACAACGCGCCGGAACGGCTGGCGGCGCTGAGGGCGACGATGGAGGAATGCGACCTCGTCTACGCCTCCACGGGGCCGCTCGCGGAGGCTCTCGTCGCCCACGGCATCGGCCGGCCGGTGGTCGCCGGTTCGGTCTATTGCACGGTCGACCCGGACAGGCTGCCGCAGCCTCTGCCGGCCACCCGGCCGGTGATCGGCTACATGGGGACCGGCGGCCACTCGGCGGACCTGGAGATGATCGTGCCGGTGCTCGACCGTCTGCTGAGGGACTATCCGAGCCTCCGGTTCGAGACCTTCGGCACCATCGCCTCCCCGCGCGGGCTCGCCGCCCATGGCGCGCGCGTGGCGCACCACGGGCCGGTGGACAATTACGCCGGGTTTCTCGACCGGCTTTCGGCCCTCGGCTGGTGGATCGGCCTCGCGCCCCTGGAGGACAACCCCTTCAACCGCTGCAAGGCGGACACGAAGTGGGTGGAGTACAGCGTCGCGGGCGCCGCGGTGGTCGCCTCGGACCTGCCGGTCTATCATCGCGCCTGCGCGGGCGATGCCGGGCGTCTTGCCCGCGGTCCGGAGGATTGGTACCCCATCCTCCGCCACCTGATCGACCATGCGCCGGAACGGCAGCGCCTCGTCGCCGCCGCCCGCGCCAAACTTGCCGCCACCTATCCGCACGCCGCGCTCCGGGCCCAGATCGCCGACGTCCTGGCGGCGGCCCGGCGGCTGGCAGAGGGTGCCCACCGCCCCCACGAGGAGGTCCGGTCATGAGCTCCGCCCCCGATTTCAGCGCCCACCGCGTCTTCATCACCGGCGGTGCCGGCTTCATCGGCCGGCGCCTCGCGAAGGCGCTCGCCGATCGCGGCGCCGCGGTGACGCTCTACGACAACCTTCTGGCGCAGGTGCACGGGCCGACCCCGCCGACCGACCTGCCGGGACGGCTGATCGTCGGCGACGTGCGCGACGGCGCCCAACTCGCCGACGCCGTCCGCCAGTGCGAACCGACCGTGGTGGTCCACCTCGCCGCCGAGACCGGCACCGGCCAGTCGGCGGACGAGCCCACGCGCTATGTGGACGTCAACGCCGGCGGCACGGCCCGCCTGATCGAGGCGCTGCGGGGCTTGAAGACCGGCCCGGAGCGGGTGGTGCTGGCCGGGACGCGCGCGGTCTACGGCGAAGGCGCCTACCGGGATCCGGCGGGCCAGCTGGTGGTTCCGCCGCCGCGGCTCCACGCGGACCTTGCGGCCGGCCGGTTCGACATCCACGACGCGTCCGGCGCCCGGCTGGAGCCGGTGGCGACGCCGGAAACCCTGCCGCCCAACCCGGGGTCGGTCTACGGCTCCACCAAGCTGATGCAGGAGTATCTCCTGAAGCAGGTCTCCGCGTCCTGGCAGCCCGTCATCCTCAGGCTGCAGAACGTCTACGGGCCGGGCCAGTCCCTGCGCAACCCCTACACCGGCGTGCTGTCGATCTTCTGCCAGCAGGCGCTCGCCGGACAGCGGCTGAACATCTTCGAGGACGGCGACATCTTCCGGGATTTCGTGTTCGTGGACGACGTGGTCCGGGCCTTCGTGGCCGCCTGCCACGTGCCCGCCGCGCTGGACCGCACCATCAACATCGGAACCGGCCGGCGCATCTCCATCCATGCGGCCGCCGCCGAGATCCTGCGGGCGCTCGGCCGGCCGGACGACGGGCTCGCCGTGACGGGCGCGTTCCGGCTGGGGGATGTCCGCCACGCGCTCGCCGACACCGGACGGGCGCGCGACCTCCTCGGCTTTACCGCCGAGACCTCGTTCCAGACCGGCGCGGCGCGGCTGGCGGAATGGTCGCGGGAGAGTGCCGGCGCCTGATCGAGGCCGCCGCCGTCTGCACGGACGCCCTGCCCGCCTAAAGGGGGGCAGGGGCCGGGTGACATCCGCCGTCCCTCCGGCCGAGCGCTGTCGCGGGCCGCGAGAGACCCCTGCCGACGCCCCCGGCGTTCAGCCCTGTCGCGGCGAATCGATCCGGCCGGCGGCGTCGCCGGACCCTCACCGCCGTTGATCCGCCCCTCCTCCGCTCATGACGACGCACGGCTTTGCGCGCCGGCGTCCCCCGCCGCGATCGCGCCAACGATCGGCGGAGCCGCCTCACCATCCGACCTTTCACCGTGCGGGCTGCCGTCCGCGGCACTTGCCCGCCTGTTGCGGTCGCAGCCCGCGTGAGACGGGTTGTTGAAATATTGCATATCCGTTATCTGTTCCTGGCGATAAATCGACGGATCGATATCCGTGTCGGCGGAGATCGAAGTGCCGAATCGAGGGCCGGGGTGCCTCGGTTCGGACCAGTGCCCGTTCGGGCTCTGTGGTCGCGGGCGGACCAACCGGCATCAGGAGCGGAGATGACCATGACGGATGCGGCGAAGGTATTCGTGGGCTACGACACGCGGGAGGACATCGCCTGGCAGGTGTGCCGCTTCTCGCTCGATCGGCACAAGAGCCGCCCCCTTGCGATCCATCCCCTGAAGCAGGCGACCTTGCGTGAACTCGGCCTCTACACCCGGCCGCTCGACGCCAACGCGACGACCGAATTCTCGCTGACGCGCTTCCTGACGCCCTATCTGGCGCACTTCGACGGCTGGTCCATCTTCGTGGACTGCGACTTCCTGTTCAGCCGCGACATCTACAGCCTGCTCGACACGCTGGATCCGGCCAAGGCCGTCTACGTGGTGCAGCACGACTACAGCCCGTCGAAGACGATCAAGATGGACGGCAAGCAGCAGACCGTCTATCCGCGCAAGAACTGGTCGTCCTTCATCGTCTTCAACGGCCGCAACGAGCACGTCAAGGCGCTCACCCCCGACGTGGTGAACAGCGCGACGCCGGCCTACCTGCATCGGTTCTCGTGGATCCCGGACGACGACCTGATCGGCGCGCTGGACCTGGAGTGGAACTTCCTGGAGGGCGAGTACCACAAGCCCGACACGGTGCCGGCGGCGATCCACTACACCAACGGCGGGCCGTGGTTCGAGAACTGGCAGAACGTCGACTTCGGCGACCTGTGGCTCGCCGAGCGCGACCGGTATCTGAAGATCGCCGAAGCCGCCGAGTGACGCCGGCACCGCGGCCGGGCGTCCCACAGTCGGACGCAGGGTCGCGCGGGCCATCGTCCCGTGCGCCGGGGGTCAACGCCCCGGTGCCGGCCGCGACGAAGGGGCATTTTGCCGAGACGGTGCGCCCGCCGGGCGCCGCGCGGCGCAAGCCCTCCGAGCGCGCCCCCTGCCCGTCATTCAGGATCGCCAACAGCGGATGGACGCGCCCGACATGCCCGATCTGGCCGACAAGACGTCTGGTCTGAACAGCCGCTTTCCATCCGGCGAGCACACGGGGCCGGCCGCGCCGATCCTGACCCGCGGGGCCGGGGAGGGCAGCGTCGTGATGACCGTGATCGACCGGGCCGAGGCCGGACCCGGCGCCTGTGACGACCGGGTCGCCACCCTGGAAGCCGAACTGGCCGAGGCCCTCAACCAACTGACCTGGCGCAAGGCCGAGCTGGCGGCCCAGAAGATCCGGGCAGAGCGGGCGGAGGCGGAGATCGCCGCGCGCTTCGAGGCGCGCGAGGCCGCCACGCGGGCGTCGGCGGACCTCTTCCGGGGCGGGTTCTCCAAGGCGCGTCAGGAACTCGAGCGTCTGCGCAAGGACGCCGCCGACACCGCCCGGCGCCTGGACCGGGCGTCGGCCCGGCTGGAGGGCTACCGCGGATCGGCCCTCGGCCGGATGGCCGCCCTCGTGTCCACCCTGTCGGCGTTCGCCCAAGGAACCGCGCTTCTCTTCGCCCCCAAGCGCACGCGCCAGGCCCAGGCGGCGGCCGCCACGGTGGCGGCCGACGACCTGTTCGACGCCGCCTGGTATGCCGACGCCTATCCGGACGTGCGGACCTCCGGGATGGACGCGGCGCTCCACTACGTCCGGTTCGGCGCCGCCGAAGGACGCGATCCCGGACCGCGCTTCAGCACCCGGCAGTATCTGGACGCCTATCCGGACGTGCGGTCGTCGGGGCTCAATCCACTGGTCCACTTCATCCGCCACGGGCGGGCGGAGGGGCGGACCGCCGCGGACTCCGACGTGCCCCGCACGCACGCCCTCGTCGATCCGCGCACCGGCAAGGCGCTGGCCGACGACGTGGATCTGCTGCGCTCCAGCCCCCTCTTCGACGTGGATTGGTATCTGGCGACCTATCACGACGTTCTCGTCGGCGGCGCGGACCCGGTTCTCCACTACCTCACCCACGGCGCGGCCGAACGGCGCGACCCGTCGCCGGCCTTCAGCACGTCCGGCTACCTCAGGGCCAATCCCGACGTGGCGGAGGCCGGGGCCAACCCCCTCGTCCACTATCTCGTCTTCGGGGTGAAGGAAGGACGGCCGCGTCCGTCGGTTCGTGAGGCCGCCAAGACTTTCAAGTAACGCCGGGACATCGCCCTCACCGGCGCCGACGGATCCCGACCTTCAGGAAACGCCCGTATGAAACCGATGCTGCCGCCGACCGAATTCTCGGAAAACCCGTACCAGGCCGAGTGGTACGATCGCAATTACATCTTCACGCCGGACGGCGCCGCCGAGCATCCGAAGCATCACTGCAAGCTGACCTTCGACATCTCGCTGCCCTTCGTGCGCAACTTCCGCACCGCGGTGGACGTGGGCTGCCGGCTCGGCGAGTACAGCCGGTTCCTGCAGCACCACTTCGCCATGACCTATTGCTTCGATCCGAATCTCTGGAAGGGCTTCGCCAGCAATGTGGACCTGAAGAAGGTGGTCCATTTCAACTGCGCGCTCGGCGACGAGCCGGGCGTCATCCAGATGCACGGCGGCACCCACCGCTTCGTCGAAGGCAAGATGAAGACCGTGCCGGTGTTCCGCCTGGACGACTTCGAGCTGGAGACGGTCGACTACATCAAGGTCGACGTCGAGGGGTTCGAGACCAAGGTGCTGGGCGGCGGCATCAAGACGGTGGAGCGGGACAAGCCCGTGATCGTCATCGAGCAGAACGACGTCTTCCTGCCGGACGAGGGTCCGCTCTTCGCCAAGAAGTGGCTGGAGGACCGGGGCTATCGCCATGCGGCGACCTGTCCGCGCGGCTGGGACTACATCATGGTCCCGGTCTGATCACCGTCCCGCCGGCATTGGAATGACGAACCATGACGGGCTTTCTGAAGATCGATCTGTCGCCGGCGGTGGTGACGGTCGAGCCGGCTCTTAACGGGTTCGCCGACCAGTGGGACCTCCGCGATCCGATCCGGGTCGGCTGGTTCCTGCCGAGCAAGGACACCAACTCCGCCTCGAACCGGTACCGCTGCTTCCACATGGCTCGCGCCCTCGCGGGCCAGGGGGTGGAGAGCGTCTATCTGACGACGGCGGAGGAATTGTCCGTCCTGGCGCCGCGGATCGACATCCTCGTCATCGTCAAGCGACTGGACAAGGAGGTGATCGCGGTGGCCGCAAGGGCCCGCGAACGTTCCATGCCGGTGTTCCTGGACCTTTGCGACGATCTGATGGGCGCGCGCTATCCGAACAACATGGGCGGCGCGCACCAGATGGTGTTCTCCGCCATCGCCCGGCAGCTCGCCGGGATCGTGGTGCCGAGCGCCCAGATGGCCGGCCGGATCGGCGGCTATTGCGCCGACCTTTCGGTCGACCTGCCGATCCACGTCGTTCCCGACCCGGCGGAAACGGAAGCCGACTTCCTGGCGACGGAGACCTTCGTCACCGGCCAGCCGGCAAGCTGGCCCGACGACGACGCGCCGCCCGCCCGGCCGACGCGCAAGACGATCATCTGGTTCGGCAACTACGGCGCCCCCCACGGCGCGTTCGGCATTCCGAGCCTGCTGCCGGCGTTGCCGGTGCTGCAGTCCCTCAACCGCCGCATCCCGCTCGAACTGGTCGTGGTCAGCAACAGCGATCGCGCCCACGACGCCATCGTGGGCGCGTTCGACGTGCCGACCCGCTACGTGCCCTGGACGCCGCGGGCCGTCTACCGGGAGCTGCGCCGGGCCGATGTCGCCCTCCTGACCAACGGGGAGGACGAGTACTGCACCGTCAAGTCCTCCAACAGGGTGCTCCAGGCGCTCGCGATGGGCGTTCCGGTGGTGGCCACCGCGACCCAGGCGGTGGCCGAGTTCATCAACAGCGTGATCGTCGACCAGCCGAAGGCAGGCGTTCTCGCCTTCATCGGTCCGGACGGCGAGCGGCGGCGGGCGGAAGCCCTGGAGGCCGCACGGCCGATCCTGGAGCGCTACACGCCGGAGCGGATCGGCCGGCTGTGGTACGGGATCCTGGCCCGCCAGCGGGTGACAATGCGGGAGGCCCCGCGCGCCGAGGCGGGCGGCACCACTCTGGTCTTCCTCGAGGAGGGCCGGACCTTCGCGGCCCTGGAGGCGCTCTTTGGCGCCAACCTGAAACCGCAGCCCCGGTTCGACGTGCTGGCCGACGTCGGCGCCCTGATCGCCGACCGGCGCTTCGTCCACCTGTTCGCCGCCCAGGGCATCACGCCCATGCTCATCGGCGGCCGGCGCGACGTCTACCGGCACCGGCTGAAGGGGGTCGGCAAGCTGGTGGTGGAATCCGACGCGACGCCCTACTCGGCCACCTTCGTGCGATGGGCGCGCGAAGCCGGCATCGAGGTCCAGTCGGTGCAGTCCTATTGCCGGGCCATCCTGGCGAACCCGCCGCCCCTGCCGCCGCCCCTCGCGGCGTCGCCCCGGCAGCCGGGGCCCTATCCGGAACGCGCCGAGGCGGACGGATCGTCCACCTGGGCCTTCTGCGTCCACCAGAAGGCGCGCGGCTGGATCCTCGACGCCATCTGCCGCGAGATCGGCTCGCGCCAGCCGGACAGCTGGCAGGTGGTCTACCTGCCGGCGGTGATGCCCGAGGCGAAGAACTACTTCTTCTCGCACCACTCGCTCTTCCTGCGCTACCTGAAGAAGGTTCCCGAGATGCTCGGGAAGAGCAAGGTCTTCATCTGGTACACCCATCCAAGGTCCGAGACGCCGGAGGCGGTGGCGGAACTCCTGGAGGGCTTCCAGAGCGCGACGCGCGTCATCTTCACCTGCGCGGCCAACCGGGATCTCTGGCTGCAGCGCGGCCTGCCGGAGGAGAAGACCTGCGTGGTGCTCGGCGGCGCGGACGCGGAGATGTTCCGCGCCCACGAGCGGGGCTCCGGCGTCGTCGGGCTGTCGTCGTCCTTCTACGAGCGCAAGAACCCGGACGGCCTGATGGAGATCGTCCGGCTCCTGCCGCACCGGCGCTTCCACCTGATCGGCCGCCACTGGGAGCAGTACGCCCTGTTCGAGGAGCTGCGGTCGGCGCCCAATTTCCGCTACATCACCGTTCCGTACGAACGCTATCCCGAGCACTACGGGCGGTTCGACGTCTTCCTGTCCATGTCCACCCTGGAGGGCGGACCGATCCCGCTTCTGGAAGCCATGATGAGCAACGCGGTGCCGGTGGCGAGCCGGACCGGGTTCGGGCCGGATCTGATCCGCCACGGCGAGAACGGCTTCCTGTTCGACATCGGCGCCTCGGCCGCCGAGATCGCCGGGCTGATCGACGCGGCCTTCGACATCCGCACGGACGTGCGCGCCACGGTGGTCGACCACACCTGGGAGACGTTCGCGCGGATCATCACGGAGTTCGGCCAATGACGGCGGTGCAGGCGGCGGATCACCTCAGGCGGCGGCGGACCGTGGAGACAGCCATGCCGGCCGTGCGGGACCGGCTGCGGGCGGCATGGCGCGGCTTCCTGGCGGCGCGGCCGGCGCACCACGGGGCGGCCCGGCGCGTGCTCATCGTGATCCCGCTCAGTGTGGTGGAGGACATCGAATCCGTGCCGGCGGTCGGCCAGATCCTCTCGGTCGGCTGGATCGATCCGCTGTTCGCCTTCGCCCTGCCGACGGAGGCCGCAGCCCGGCTGTTCCGGGTCCGCGCCCGCGATCTCGGTTTCGACCAGCGGGTCGTCGTCGGGACCGAGATCGCCGTCCAGGCGGCCGCGAGCGCCTTGCCGGGCGGCATCCCGGTCTGCCGCCTGCCCGTCGGGGCCGTGCTCGACGTGGACTTCCTCGACCGGCTCGGCGCCGTCCTCGCCGGCACGGAAACCGTGTACGCGGAGCCGTCCGGGCTCGTCATCGCGGCCGACGCCGCCAGCGCCTGGACCCGGTCGGCCGGTGACCGACGCAACGACGGCGTCGTCTTCCAACTCGGTCCGCTGCTGCGCACCGAACCGCCGGACGCGGTGGACCTGTCGATCGACACCATCATGGAGGCGTTCCGGAGCACGGCCGCGGCGTGTGCGCCGCCCCGGGCCGGCGGCCTGCCGCGGCGGCGGGCGTTGGCGGCCGGCGGGGAGGGCGGGCTGCGGCTTTCGCTCGGCGCGGGCGGCCCGATCGACCTGATGGTCGTGCGCACCGGCGGCGGATCCGGGGCCGGCGAACGGATCCTCCAGCGACGCCTCCTACCGGCGGGGGACCGCCAGGCGATCCGGATCGACCCGCCGCTCGACGCGGTGAGCGAGACCGGGTGCGCCGTCGATCTCCTGCTGCGGACCGACAGCGAGGTGAAGCGGGTGCCGCTGCATCTGCGCGTGCCGCCGTCGCGGATCGAGCCCTTCATGGTGACCTGCTATCTCAACCGGGGCGGCGGCGGCAACGCCATGATGCGGGCTTTCGCCGAGGGAATCGGCTGCGCGCTCCGCTACGCCGAGGACGAGGCGGAGGATCGTCCGGGCGTTCCGATCGTCTGGGGCGTTCTTCGCGGCAGCGACGCGATCGTCGCGCGGGCGCGGGCAGCCGGCCGCTATTTCTTCTACGTGGACCACGCGTACTTCGGCCGGGGCCACGGCCGGAACTACCGGGTCGCCCGCAACGCCTACGAGGCCGGGCCGGTGCGCCGGTGCCCCGCCGACCGCATCGCGGCGCACGGCATCGCGCTTCAGCCCTGGCAAAGGGGCGGAGAGACCATCCTCGTCTGCCCGCCGACGGACTATTTCATGGCCGCGCACGGCTGCGCCGACTGGCTGGAGACCACGCTGGCGGACCTCGCGCGGCACACCGACCGTCCGGTGGTGGTGCGCCGGAAGCCGCAGCCGGGCGAGACGGTGGAGCCTCTGGAAGCGGCGCTGCGGAAGGCTCACGCCCTCGTCACCCACTCGTCGAACGTCGCCGTCGAGGCGGTGATCGCCGGCACGCCGGTCTTCGTCTCGCCCACCAGCGCCGCGGCCCCCATGGGCCGGACCGATCTCGCCGGCATCGAGAGCCCCGTCTTCCCCGACCGGGACGCCTGGCTCGCCTATCTGGCCTACTGCCAGTACAGCCTCGAGGAAATGCGCTCCGGGAAGGCCTGGCGCCTGCTCCTGGAGATGGAAGAGCGGGAGTTGATTCCATGACGGCGCCCGCGGACCGGACGGTGACCGTGCTGCGGATCGGCCGGGGCGAGGATGCCGTCCCGGCGTTCGAGGCCCTGCGGGCGCTCGGGCTGCCGCGGCCGGACGGGGTGCTCGGCACCGATCACAAGGTCGACGGCCAGGGCGTCGTCACGGTGCTGAACGTGGAAGGCGACTATCCGGCCGCCCTCACGGACCTGAGGACCACCGCGCTGCTCGGGGCCGGCGCCGACCGCGGCGCGGCCTATCTCGCCGCCGGGTTCGAGGCCTACGGCCTCGATCGCCTGCTCCATCGCCTGCCGGGGCGGACGGTCCTTCTGTGGCGGAGCGGCGCCGGCGACATCCTGGCCCGGCTGGACGCGGCCCGCCTCGAGCCGGGCGGCGTCGGCTTCGTGGGCGAGGGGCCGGACGCCGACATCCTGGTCGACGGGTCCGATCCCGGCGCCGGCGCCCTGGTGGACGTCGTGGCGACCCTCTACCGGTCGGGCGGCGCCCTCTCGTCGACGGATTACGCCCTGCCGTCCATCGTCCGCGCGGCGCTGAGATCCGGCTCGTGACGGTCGGATGTCTCCGACCGCCACGAGCCGCGACGGCCTGACCGGCCGGCGCCCTTTCGGGCTTGGGATCGCGGCCGGACCCGTGCGCCGACCGGCCGATCGGCCCCGGACGACCGGGTTCAGATCAGCGCCGCCCGTTGGAGGCCCTGCGCCACCGCTGCCGGTTCGTCGGTCGCCCACGGGGCGGCGACGCGCGGCGGATAGGCAAGGCGGATGCCGCGGCCGAACGTGTCCAGGTTGGGGTTGGTGAAGGGATCGTCGAGGAGGGTCGCGCCCCACTTGGCGTGCATGGCGGCGGCGTCCCGGTCGAGGCGTGCCCGCTTCTCCGCCGACATGTCGGACCCGCGTGTCTTGGATTCCTTGTGGATCAGCACGAGATCGGCGTCGCAGATAATCTTTCGGCCGGCCGCGCGGACCTTCAGGCAGAGATCCACGTCGTTGTAGGCGACGGGAAAGGCCTCGTCGAAGCCGCCGATGGCGGTGTAGAGCGCCTTGTCCACGAACAGGCAGGCCGCCGTCACCGCCGCGAACTGCTGGGTCAGCCAGGACCGGCTCATGTTGCCGGCCTCCGCCTCCCGGAGGCCGTGGTGGGCATGCACCGCGACCTTGTGCTCGCCCGCGCCCACGTGGATGCCGAAATGCTGGAGCGTGTGGTCCGGATAGAGGAGCCGCGCGCCGACGGCGCCGATCGACGGCACGCTGAAATGGGCCCGCACGCGATCGGCCCAGTCGGTGGAGACCATCTCGGTGTCGTTGTTGAGAAAGCCCAGGATGGTCCCCGTCGCCACAGCCGCGGCGCGGTTGTTCATGCGCGAGAAGTTGAACGGCTCGTCGAAGCGGACGACGCGGAAGGCCGGATGCCGCGCGCGCATTTCGTCGAGGAGCCGAAGGGTCTCGGGCTCGGTGGACTGATGGTCCACCACGATGATCTCGTGGATGGTGCCGCGGTCGAGGTCGGCCTCAAGCGAGCCGAGGCAGGCGGCGAGGAGGTCGTGGCCGTCGCGGGTCGGGATCACGAGCGAGATCGACTGGCCGGGCTTGATGCGCGCCGGGTCGACGCCGATCCGCGAGATGCCGGGCGCGCGGCCCGGCAGCGAGCGATAGGGGGCGCCGGTGCGCTGGAAGTGGTCGTCGATCGCCCGCCGGGCGGCGTCGATGGCATAGCTCTTCTGGCCGGCGCCGAGGGCCGTCGAGCCGATCGTCATGCGCCAGTGATAGAGGACGTGCGGGATGTGGATCACCTCGTCGTCCCGGCAGAGCTCCAGGATCCGCAGCGCCAGATCATAGTCCTGGCTGCCTTCGTAGCCGGGCCGGAAGCCGCCGACGGCCCCCACCAGATCCCGGCGGTAGACGCCGAGATGGCTGACCATGTTGTGGCCGTAGAAGAGGTAAGGGTCGAACGACCCCTTGAAGTAGGGATCGAGCCGCTGGCCCGCCTCGGTGATCTTGTCCTCGTCGCTGAAGATCACCTTGGCGCCCGGATGCCGGTTGATGGCCGCCGCCACCGTGTGGAGGGCGTGCGGCGGCAGTTCGTCGTCGTGGTCGAGGAGGACGATCCAGTCGCCGGTGGCGATCTCGATCGCCGCGTTGGTCGCCCGCGAGATGTGGCCGTTCTCCGGCCGCACCACCAGCCGGATCCGGTCGTCCGCCGCCTGATAGGCGCGGATGGTGCGCACCACCGCCGGATCGGGCGAGGCGTCGTCGGCGATGCAGAGCTCGAAGCGCGCGTAGGTCTGCGCCTGGACGCTTTCGATCATCGCCTTCAGGAGCTTGATCGGGGTGTTGTAGGTGGGCACCACCACCGACAGGAGCGGGCGTTCGGGCAGGCGAAGACCGGCCGCGCGGAGGCGGGCGAGGTCCGCCGGCCCGGGCGTGTCGTGCACCCGGGCCCAGTGGCCGTAGTCGGACGCCCGGTCGTCCTGGTCCTGGGTGAGCGCGCTGACGATGATGCGGCCGAGCCTGACCCAGCCGCGGGCCCGCGCCGTGTCGCGGGCGAGCTTCAGGTAGCCGAGAAGGGCGCGCGGCGTCATCGGGTGCCGGCGGCGCAGCCGGTCGAGCGCCCGGGCGACGGTCTCCGCCCCGGTGATCCGGCGCATGCGGACCGTCACGATGCCCATGGCTCCCGGCCGGGTGCTCGGGTCGAAGCGGATCCTGGAGGCGGCGGCCGGCAGCCGCAGGCGGATGCGGTGAACGTCGGCGGCGGTGCGCAGGGCGGCGAGATCGACGGTGTCCTGTTCGGTGAAGCCGCGACCCCGGTTGTAGTAGAGCTTCGGCTCGGCAAGATCGGCGGTGGACCGGATCCCCGTGAACGTCACCTCGTAGAGCCCCGGCGGATAGGCGACCAGGAGCGGCGGCCTGAAGTGGATCCACGGGTCCTCGTCGGTCCAGCGCCAGAGCCCGGAGTTCGGATCGACCACGACGCCGGGCCTCGGCTTCAGACGGATGCGCATGGGCAGGAGGGACACGACCCAGCCAAGGAGGAGCCGAATGAACGCATCGATCTGAGACAGGATTCGCATCGTCTTCCGTTTGTCGGAGAGGAGAGGGCGCGACCGCGTCAACCGGTCAGGGCTTCGTCGATGGCCTTGGCCGCGTAGTCGTAGACCAGCATGTCTAGGTCGACCATCTCGCGCACGACCGCGTGCTTGCGGAGCGCGTCGCGGACCTCGGGGGTCTCGGTGAACTCGTGGAACGTGATGCTGTCGAGCGCGCTCACGTCCAGCATCTGCTCCAGGAGGTCCTGGAACACCGGCAGGTGGGACCGGATGCCGACGAGGTCGAAGCTCGCCAGGTTGTCGAGCGCCGTCGCCGTGTGGCTGCGGATCGCGGATTCGTCCGGATTGCAGGCGAGCATCTTGGTGAGCGGGTTGACGAGGGTGGCGCGGTCGCGCGGGGCGAGCGCCTTGATCCGAGCCACGACCGCGTCCGGGTCGAGATCCGGCAGCCCCTGGACCAGTTCGAACAGCACCTCCAGGCCGCTGAAGCAGCGTCGGAGCGGCGCGAACTTCGGCACGCGCGACACCAGGCTGGCGAACAGCAGGCGCTCAGCGAACTCCTCCAGCGGATCGCGCAGGAGGCAGGTGGTCTTGTACTGCCGCTCGCGCAGGAGCGAGGAATAGCGCGGGAAACTCGGCCGGCCGTGGATGAAGATGGACCGGGCTTGGATGTTGAAGGTGATGTTGACGATGGTGTCGTAGGCGAACCGCTCCACGTTCGCGTAGGTGTGGCCGAAGCGACCGCGGATCGCGTTGATGAGGCGCAGCTGGGGCATGGCCGAGCAGTCGAAGAAGAAGAGCTTGCTGTCGACCTGCCGGGTGCCGTCGAAGCGGCGGTAGATGGTGATGCCGCTCGTGACCTCGCGGATCTCCAGCGAGGCGTAGCCGGCGAGCCCCGGCACGAGCTTCTCGTCGAGCTTCAGGCCGCACTGCCCGGTGGTGTGCCAGCCGAGCACCCGGAGGTCCTCGCGCTGCGAGTTCGCCTCCACCACCAGTTCGGTGTCCTCGTCCAGCATGACCTGGAACTGCGGAACGATCGCCGGATTGTCGAGGACGGTCCAGCCGGTGATCAGGTGTCCGAGGTCTTGGTCGATGGTGAACTGCATGGGGTCAGGCGTCCTGAAGGCGGAACTGCCCGTTCTATAGTCGAACGAAGGTGGCCATACCAAGGGTGTCGCGCGGGGCGCACGCGATCGGTCTCTCGAACCCGCCGCGGCACGCGCGGCCGTTTCCCGCAACGAGCCCGGACCGGCCGGAGTCCGGCCTTGCCCCGGCCTGCGACGGCCCGAACGGCCGAGCCGTCGCGGGCCGGACCTCATACTCGGCTCATAAAGGTCGGACTCGTCCGACCATGATGAGCGTGACGGCCTGACCGGCCGACGCCCGTTCGGGCTTGCCTGCGCTCGTTCAGCGCCGAGAGGTCGGGACTGAACGAGCTTGGTATTAGTTGTCCAGCTGGTTCGCCACGGAGAGGCCCGTGAAGGCCGGCTGGGTCACGGAGTTGACCAGGAGCAGGAACTTCTGCAGCTCGTTCAGCGGCGCGTTGGAGATGTAGACCAGATCCTTGTTGTAGATCCGCATCGCCTTGGCGAGGAAGAGGCCGGCGGGGTCGCGCAGATTGACCCGGTAGACGACGGGCACCGGCGCGCCGGTGGCGAGCAGCGGGCTTTCCGGCGCGAGGCCGCGGACGATTTCGGGCGGTTCCAGGCGGAACACGAACACGCCGGCCGGATCCGCCCGCATGTCCTGCAGGCCGCCCACCTTGGCGATGGCCTCGCTCAGCGTGACGCCGAGGGCGTCGAACGGCACCTGGGCGTTGCCGCCGGTGGCGCCGAAGGCCGTGAAGGTCTGCGGCTCGCGGGTGACGGTGATGACGTCGCCCGACCGCAGGAAGATGTTCTCCGACGGCACCGTCGTGATGCGCTGCAGCGGCACCCGGATGGTGTCGCGCCCGCGGGTCAACTGCACGAAGAGCTCGTGGGTCGGCGCGCCGAGGGTCGCGGCGGAGAGGACGTCGAGCAGCCGGTCGCCCCGGTTGGAGAGCGGCAGGCGGCCGCCGCCGGCGATCTCGCCGGTGAGGGTCACGGTGTTGGCGATGTTGCGGGTGACGCTGACGAGCACCTGCGGCTCGATCGCCTTGCCGGCAAGAGCCTCCTCGATGGCGAGCTTCACCTCGTCGGGGGACTTGCCCGCCACGTTGACGCTGCCCGCGTAGGGGATGGAGATCGTGCCCTGCTGGGAGACCGGCTGTTCCGGGATCAGGGCCGACTTGGTGCCGCCGCCGAGGGTTCCGGCGGGCGAGGAGAACAGGCCGCCGGCGCCCGCCTCCCAGATCGTCACGGCCACATAGTCGCCGACGCCGATGATGTCGCTGCCGCGACCGCCCTCGCCCTTGAAGCGGCCGGCGAAGGTCTCGTCCTCACGGTAGCGCAGCACGTCGAGCGTCGCCGGGGTGACCTCGACCAGTTCGTACTTCAGGCTGGAGGTCTGGGACGCAATGGAGACGAATTCGTCCCCGGCCGGTCCACCGGCGGGGAGCTGGGAGCACGATGCGAGCAGCCCGGCAACGACGACAACGGTAAGCCTCGACATAGAGATCGCAACCTCACTCCAACCGCATTTCTCTTAAGGTATCGGTCCGGCGAAAACGAGCCTTCGCCAAGCCGCACCCCCTTTCCGGCTTTGCCTGTTGCCCTTGAAGCACAGGACACCGGCGCCGAACGAGGCTTACCAAGCTATTGACCGAATTTGTTGAATGAAACCGAAACGCCGGTCAGGCCTCGTCGCTTTTCGGATCCTGATCGGAACGGGCCGGTCTTTGCGGATCGTGATCCGAAAGGGCCTTAGGGTCGTCGAGGTCCAGGTGGGCGGCGGGCCCGGCCTCCACCTCCGCCACCGCCTCGGCATAGCGTGTGAGGAGCGTCCGGCCGCCCTGGTCGCCCTCGATCGCGGCAAGCTCCTGGAAGAAACGGCGGGACCAGAGCACCGGATTGCCACGCCGGCCCTCGTGCACGGGCATCACGATCAGGCTGCCGCTCAGCGGCCGGTAGGCGGCGATCAGCCGGTCGACGAGGGCGGCGTCCACCGCCGGCATGTCGCCGAGGAGCACGATGGCGGCCTCGCAGGCCGGCGAGACGGCCTGAAGCCCGGCGCGGAGCGAAGTGGACTGGCCCTCCCGGTAGGCGGGATTGCGCACCAGGCGGACGCGGGGAAGATCGGCGAGGGCGGCCTCCACCGCCTCGGCCTCGTGGCCGGTCACCACGATCACCTCGGCGGCCGAGGAGGCGAGCGCGGCCTTTGCCGCATGGCGCACCATGGGCGCGCCGCGCACCGGGGCGAGCAGCTTGTTGGCGGGCCCGAATCGGGTGGACCGTCCGGCCGCGAGCACGATGGCGGCCACCGCCGGCCGGTCCGGGTCCTCCTTCAGGGCGTCGCCGGTCCGGGGCGCCGGCCGGCTGACGATGTCCATGAGGAGGCCGCCGACGCCCATGCGGACGATGTCGTCCGCCCCGACCGGATGGTCGGCCAGCAGGCGCTCCAGCACGAAGTCGAAGCCGTTCTCGCGCGGGCTGCGGGCGCAGCCCGGCGCGCCGAGCACCGGCCGGCCGTCGAGCGCGCCGAGGATGAGGAGGTTGCCGGGGTCGACCGGCATGCCGAGGTGGACCACCGTGCCGCCGGCGGCCCGGATCGCCGCCGGGATCACGTCGTCGGCGTCGACCACCGCCGAGGCGCCGAACACCACGGTGAGGTCCGCTTTCCCCCGCACGGAGGCGAGCGCCTCCGCCACGGCCCGGTCGTCGTGCGGCACGCGAAGGTCCGCCGTGATGGTGGCGCCGGCCGGACGCAGCCGGTCGGCGAGGACCGAAAGGGTCTTCTCCACCACCTTGGACTTGAGGCTCGGCAACAGCGTCGAGACCACCGCGACGCGGAGCGGCCGGTAGGCCTCCACGGCGAGCGCGGGCGCGCCGCCGGCCATCCGGATGGCCGCGTCGAGCACGGCCCGGCCGACCGCGAAGGGGATGATCTTCACGGTCGCCACCATGCGGCCCGCCTCCACGCCGCGAAGCGGCGGCCGGGTCGCCACGGTGACGGCCGGGTCGATGCGGTTGATGGCGTGGATCCGGTCCGGATCGAGCACGAAGAGGCCGGCGGCCGCGGCGAAAAGATTGCTGCGCCCGGTCGCCGGCGCCTCGGCCCGGACGTTCGGGCCGGCGAGCGCGTGGGCGAGCGCCGCCGCGGCCTCGTCCTCGTGCACGTCGTCCGGCTCCAGGCGGGCGACCGTCACGGTCTTGATCGCGGCGTCGATGAGGGCGGCGGCGAGGGCCGCATCGACGCGCGTGCCCTTGCGCACCGTGCCGGCGGGCGTCGACACCGCGTGCGCCAGATAGGCGCCGATCGCCGCCTCGGGGGTGGCGGGTCCGAACCTCACGACGGCGCGCCGGGCGGTCTTGACCCGATGGAGCCCGGCGCTCCGGGGGAGCGCGGTGCTCCGGGGGAGCGCGGTGCCCCGATCGGGCGCCTGCGGAAGGCCTCGATCACCTCGGCCATGACGGCGACGGCGATCTCGCCGGGCGAGGCGGCACCGATGTCGATGCCGATCGGCGCGTGGATGCCCTCCACGTCCGCCTCCGTGAGCCCGGCCGACAGCAGCCGCTCGCGCCGCTTGGCGTGGGTCTTCCGGCTGCCGAGGGCGCCCACGTAGAAGGCATCGCGGCGGATGGCGTGGACGATGGCCCAGTCGTCGATCTTCGGGTCGTGGGTGACGGCGGCGAGCGCCGTGTAGCGGTCGATGCCGAGGCCCGGCAGCACCGCTTCGGGCCAGTCGGCCAGAAGCGTCGTCGCGGCGAACCGCTCGGGCGTGGCGAAGGCGGTGCGCGGGTCGACCACGATGAGGTCGTAGCCGGCGGCGGCGGCCACCGGGATCAGCGCCTGGGAGATGTGCACCGCCCCGATCGCCACGATGCGCGGCGCCGGCACGTGCACGTTGATGAACGTTTCCGCGCCGTCCTTGGCCACGATGCCGGACCGGCCGGCCCGGAGCGCTGCGGCGATCTCCACGGCGAGCGGGTCGCCGGCAAGGTCGTCGCCGTCGCCGACGAGGCGGGTCTCGCCGCCCGGCAGCGGCGTCACCACCGCGACGGCCTGACGCGCGTGGCGGCGGGCGTTGAGGTCGGCGAGCAGACGCGCGTCCATGTCAGCCGACCCGTTCCACGAGAACGCGGATGCGGCCGCCGCAGGAAAGGCCGACGCGCCAGGCGGTCTCGTCGGCGACGCCGAACTCCAGGAGGCGGGGGGCGCCGTCGGCGATGACCTCGACGGCCTCGGCAATCACGGCGCCCTCCACGCAGCCGCCCGACACGGAGCCCTCGAAGGCGCCCTCGCCGTCGATCACCAGATGGCTGCCGACCGGGCGGGGCGCCGAGCCCCAGGTCTCAACCACGGTGGCAAGGGCGACGGGCCGGCCGGCGGCGATCCAACGCTCCGCCACGCCCAGTACATCGGTTCCGGGCACATCGGTTCCGGGCACGTCGGTACCGGTTGCGTCGATTTGCATGTCGCTTCCTCGATCCATCGTGGTCGTCATTCTATCTGCCTGTCAGCGGCGCGCCGCCATCGGACTTTGGTGCCCCCGATGCTCGGTCAGGCCGCCGCCTAGAGCAATGTCCGACCAAGTTGAAAGACTGGTCGATGAGACAATGCTCCAGGATATTGAATCTGGAGCGATTTCTTATCGACCTGATGATCCCATCAGGTCGGAAAGCGCTCTAGCGCCCGGTCCGGCGGCGCCTGGCGCGAAGGTCCTTGTAGATGTGGACCATGAAGGCGGTGGCGAAGAGGGGGGTGAGGAGGTTCAAAATGGGAATGGCGAGGACGCCGGCGATCACGAGGCCGGCGAGGAAGATGCGCGTGCCGGCCTCCTCGCGGAGCACCCGCACGCTGTCCGGGTCGTGGAAGCGGTGGGCGATCATCTCGAAATACTCCCGCCCGAGCAGGTAGGCGTTGGCGATGAAGAAGGCCATCACGTTGATGCCGGGCAGGAGGATGAGAACGAGCACCAGGAGGTTGACCGCCACCACGAGGAGCGTGAAGCGCATCGCCGACAGGAGGCTCGGCACCAGCGGCATGGCCTGGCCGGGCGGATCGCCCGGATAGTGGACCCGCTCGACTTCCTCGGCGATTTCGTCCAGGAAAAGCCCGGCGAACAGGGACGTGACCGGCGCCACCAGGAAGCCGAGGCCGATGACGAGGCCGAGGCCGGTGAGAATCTCGATCGAGGTCTGGAGCCAGGCGTTCTCCACCACCACGAAATGGGTGAAGGTGCCGTAGAGCGCCGCCCAGACGGCGGCGAGCATGAGAAGCGTCAGGCCCACCGACCGGATGAGCACCTGCCGGAAGGGGGGCGAGACGATCTGGGAGAAGGCGCGGGAGGCGGCGGCCAGCATGAAAGGCTCCGTTTGACGTGAGCGACACATAGTGTGTCCGGCCGGCCGGCGCGAGAGCCCGGAACGGGCGGCATGGATCTTGAAAGGCGAAAGTGTCGGTCCGCCGGATGGCGACCGGCGCGATAAGGTTCGAGGGCGAGGCGTCGCCGACCCGGCGCCGACACGCGCGCGGTGATGGTCGAGTGCCGGTAGACAGACGGATGGACGTGGAGAGAGCGACCTGATGACCGAGACCCGTTTCGATGTGCTGACGATCGGCAACGCCATCGTGGACATCCTGGCCCGCGCCGAGGACGACCTCATCGTCCGCCTCGGCCTTTCCAAGGGCATGATGCGCCTGATCGACGCCGCCGAGGCGGACCGGCTCTACACCCTGATCGGGCCGGCCATCGAGGCGTCCGGCGGGTCCGCCGGCAACACGGCGGCGGGACTTGCGTCCTTCGGCGCCAGGGCGGCCTATATCGGCAAGATCGCCGTCGACCAGCTCGGCACCATCTTCCGGCACGACATCACGGCCCTTGGCGTCCACTTCCCCACCGCCCCGCTGGAAGGCGGGGCTCCGACGGCCCGCTCCACCATCCTGATCACGCCGGATGGCGAGCGGACCATGAACACCTATCTCGGCGCCTGCCAGGCGCTGACCGAGGCGGACATCGACGAGCCGACGGTCGCCGGCGCGGCGATCACCTACCTGGAAGGCTATCTCTGGGATCCGCCGGAGGCCAAGAAGGCCTTCCGCAAGGCGGCCGCCATCGCCCACGCCAACGGCCGGCAGGTGGCCATCACCCTTTCGGACAGCTTCTGCGTGGACCGCTGGCGGGCGGAGTTCCTGGACCTGATGCGCAGCCGCACGGTGGACATCGTGTTCGCCAACGAGAGCGAGGTGAAGGCGCTCTATCAGACCGCCGACGTGCCGACCGCCGTGGAGGCGCTCCGGCGCGACGTGGCGCTCGCCGCCGTCACCCTCGGCGAGGAGGGCGCGCTCGTGGTGCAGGGCGAGGCGACCTACCGGGTACCGGCCTATCCGGTGGCCGAGGTGGTGGACCTCACCGGCGCCGGCGACCAGTTCGCCGCCGGCTTCCTCGTCGGCCTCACGCGCGGCCGTGGCTTGACCGAGGCCGCAAGCCTCGGCTGCCTCGCCGCCACCGAGGTGATCGGCCACATCGGGCCGCGGCCGGCGGTGTCGCTGAAGGGGCTCGCGGCCGAGTACGGCCTGCCGGTCTGAGCATCCGGCTCCCGGTCGTGACGGCCGCAGCCGTCACACAACAGCCGTGACGGCGAGGGCGGCAAGCGCCAGGGCGGCGATCCAGGCCGGCCAGACCAGCCGGTCGAGGCTCCAGCGCTGGCGTTCCAGGTAGAGGTTGCGGTCGCGTTCGGCCGCCGCCGCGGCCTCCAGGTCGCGGGCGAGCACCGGCAGCTGGCCGGCGAGCCGGACGAGGGAGCCGAGGGTGCCGGCCACCTCCTCGACGCGGCCGACCGGGCCGAGGTTGCGGGCGATCCACTCGGCCACAACCGGTTCGGCAGTCCGCCACATGTCGAGGCGCGGGTCGAGGGTGCGGGCGACGCCCTCCACCACCACCATGGTCTTCTGCAGCATTATGAGCTCGGGCCGGGTCTGCATGTCGAAGAGCTCGGTCACCTCGAAGAGCTGGGTGAGGAGCCGCGCCATGGAGATGTCGGCGGCGGTATGGCCCTGCAGCGGCTCGCCGATGGCCCGGAGCGCCTGGGCGAAGGTGTCCACGTCGTGGTGGCCGGGCACGTAGCCCGCCTCGAAATGCACCTCCGCCACCCGGCGGTAGTCGCGCCGGATGAAGCCGAACAGGATCTCGGCGAGGAAGCGCCGCTCCTTGCGGCCGAGCCGGCCCATGATGCCGAAGTCGACGGCGACGAGCGTGCCCGACGGGTCGACGAAGAGATTGCCCTGGTGCATGTCCGCGTGGAAGAAGCCGTCCCGCATGGCGTGGCGCAGGAAGCTCTGGATCAGCGTGGCGGCGAGCGTCACCGGGTCGTGCCCGGCCTCCACGATGCGCGGCACGTTGGAAAGCTTGGTGCCGTCGATCCACTCCATGGTGAGGACGCTCTTGGCCGTCCGCTCCCAGACCACCGTCGGCACCCGGAAGCCGGTGTCGGCTGAAATGTTCTCGGCCATCTCCGAAAGGGCGGCCGCCTCCAGGCGGAAGTCCATCTCCAGGGCGACGGAGCGGGCGAGGGTGTCCACCACCGCCCGCGGCTTCAGGCGCCGGGACGGCGGATGGAAGCGCTCGATCAGCCTTGCGGCGATGTAGAAGCTGTTGACGTCGCTCGCGAACCGGCGGGCGACGCCCGGCCGCAGCACCTTCACGGCGACGGTGCGGGGCTCGCCGGTCGAGGGGTCGCGGACCACCGCCTGGTGCACCTGGGCGATGGAGGCGGCGGCGATCGGCGGGCCGAAGCTCTCGAACACGGCCTCCACCGGCGCCCCGAAGGCGGCCGCCACTTCGGCGCGGGCGACCGCCTCGCCGAACGGCGGCACGTTGTCCTGGAGGGCGCTCAAGTCCGCCGCCATCAGCCGGCCGACCACGTCGGGGCGGGTGGCGAGGAACTGGCCGAGCTTCACGTAGGAGGGCCCGAGCCGGTTCACCGCCCGGGTGATGCGCTCCGCCCCGGCCCGGTCGCCGGCCGCGGGCCGCTGGATCAGCCGGGCCACCCCGAGCAGCAGCCGGATCGGCAGCGGGATCGGCTCCGGCAGCGGAAAGGCCGTCGCCACGCCCTCGCGGGCGAGCACGAAGGCGCCGCGCGCCAGCCGGAAGAGATCACCCAATGCCATGGAATGCCCTGCTCAGATCTTCACGCCGACATGGAGGGCGGCGACGCCGAGGGTGAGGTTGGTGTAGCCGACCCGGGAGAAGCCGGCGGTCTCGATCATCGCCTTGAACCGCTCCTGGTTCGGAAAGCGACGGATGGATTCCACCAGATAGCGATAGCTGTCCTCGTCGCGCGCCACCACCCGGCCCATGGCCGGGATCACCCGCATGGAATAGGCCTCGTAGACCTTGTCGGCGATGGGAGCGTCGACGGCGGAGAACTCCAGGCAGAGGAAGCGCCCACCCGGCTTCAGCACCCGGTAGGCCTCGCTCAACGCGACGTCGATGCGCGGCACGTTGCGGATGCCGAAGGCGATGGTGTAGGCGTCGAACCGGCCGCTCTCGAACGGCAGGTCCTCCGCGTTCGCCTCCACGAAGGTGACGCCGTCGATCCGCCGCGCCTCGGCGCGCTCGCGGCCGACCTGCAGCATGGAGCCGTTGATGTCGGCGACCGTCACCCGGGCGTGGCCGTTGGAGCGATCGACGATGCGGAAGGCCACGTCGCCGGTGCCGCCGGCCACGTCCACCACCTGATAGGGCCGCCGGCCGCTCCGCGGCGGGGCGAGGCGCGACACCAGGGCGTCCTTCCAGAGACGGTGCAGGCCGGCGGACATCAGGTCGTTCATGAGGTCGTAGCGGCGCGCCACCTTGTGGAAGACCTCGTCCACCATCCCCTGTTTCTCGTCGAGCGCGACGTCGCGAAACCCGAAGGATGCGGAAGGTCTCTCGGCCATGGATGTCTCCTCGTCGTCTCGGCCCCGGGGGCGGCGGGCGGACCATAGCGGAAGCGGATCGGCCGCGCTATGTTGCGCCGCCAAGGGGATGGCCGGTCCGTCGCGACCTGCCGGCGCGGGCGAGGCGCCGGATCGGGGCGTCGTCGGTCCGGCCTGGAGGCGATGCCGCGCGCCGGCCGGCGCACCTCCGTTCAAGGCCCGACAGGATCCATGCCCGAGCTGCCTGAAGTCGAAACCGTCCGCCGTGGCCTCCAGCCGGTCCTGGAAGGGGCGCGGATCAGCGCCGTCACGGTGCGCCGGCCGGACCTGCGCTTTCCGTTTCCGGAGCGCTTCGCCGAACGGCTGACCGGGCGCACGGTGACGGGGCTCGGCCGACGGGCGAAGTATCTCGTCGGCGACCTCGACGACGGCTCGGTTCTTCTCATGCATCTCGGCATGTCCGGGTCGTTCCGGATCGAGCGGCCCGGCGAGGCCGAGACGCCGGGGGTCTTCCACCGGGCGCGCGGCAAGGACGCCGCCCACGATCACGTGGTGTTCCACACGGGCGACGGCGCCGCGGTGACCTACAACGACCCGCGCCGGTTCGGCTTCATGGCGCTCGCCACCCGGGCCGACCTCGACCGGCATCCGCTGATGCGCCACCTCGGCCGGGAGCCGACCGGCAACGACCTCGACGCGGCCTTCCTGGCCGCCGCCTTCGCCGGCAAGGCGACCAGCCTCAAGGCGGCGCTCCTCGACCAGACCATCGTGGCCGGGCTCGGCAATATCTATGTGTGCGAGGCGCTCTGGCGCGCCGGCCTGTCGCCGCTCCGCGCCGCCGGATCCGTCGTCACCAAGGCGGGGGCGCCGACCGCGCGGCTCGGCCGGCTGGCGGAGGCGATCCGCGCAGTGATCGCCGACGCCATCGCGGCGGGGGGCTCGTCGCTGCGGGACTATGTGCAGGCGGACGGCTCGCTCGGCTATTTCCAGCACCGGTTCGCCGTCTACGATCGGGAGGGGGACCCGTGCCCCCGTCCGACCTGCGCCGGTGTCGTCCGCCGGACCGTCCAGTCCGGACGCTCCACCTTCCACTGCCCGGCGTGCCAGCGCTGACGCGTCGCCCGGGTGCAAGCCAAGGAGGCCGCCTTGTCCGCCGAGACCCTCTCGTTCGAAACCGTCCGCGTCGAGATCCGCGACCGGGTGGGGCTGATCACCCTCGACCGGCCGAAGGCGCTCAACGCCCTCTCGGCGCGGCTCCTCGCCGACCTCACCGACGCGGTCGCCGCCCTCGACGCCGACGACGGGATCGGCGCCCTGGTGCTGACCGGCTCGGAGAAGGCCTTCGCGGCCGGCGCCGACATCAAGGAGATGGCGAGCCTCGACTTCACCACCGCCTTCAGGGGCGACCTGATGGCCGCCTGGGAGCGCTTCACCGCCGCCCGCAAGCCGATCCTGGCGGCCGTCTCGGGCTATGCGCTCGGCGGCGGCTGCGAGCTTGCCATGATGTGCGACCTCATCTACGCGGCCGAGACGGCGAAGTTCGGCCAGCCGGAGATCACCCTCGGCATCATCCCGGGCATCGGCGGCACCCAGCGGCTGATCCGGGCGGTCGGCAAGGCCAAGGCCATGGACCTGATCCTGACCGGGCGCATGATGGACGCCGCCGAGGCCGAGCGCTCCGGCCTTGTCGCCCGGGTGCTGCCGGCGGAGAGCCTGCTGGAGGAGACCCTTGCGGCGGCCGCGCGCATCGCCGGCTTCTCGCCGACGGCGGTGATGATGGCCAAGGAGGCGGTGAACCGGGCGCCGGAGACGACGCTGGCGGAAGGCCTTCGCTACGAGCGCCGCCTGTTCCACGCGCTCTTTTCCACCGAGGACCAGAAGGAGGGCATGGCGGCCTTCATCGAGAAGCGGCCGCCGGTCTTCACCGGCCGCTGAGCCTCTGCGGATCCGGGGCGTCCTTGCGGCGCGCCGACACCTTTGTTGACGACCCGCGCGGGAGCGACTATAACCCCGCGCCGAAGACGGTGGTGGACCAGGGGTTCGCCGCCGGCCCCACTCATCCGCGATCTCCCGATCCGACGTGTCCGCGTCACCGCTTGGGACGGTCGCTCTCGTTTCTTCGAGCAACGTCGTCGAGCGACCGTCTCGAACAAGGAAGGATCAGGCTGGTTATGGCCAATACACCCTCGGCCAAGAAGGCGACGCGCAAGATCGCGGCCCGCACCGAAGTCAACAAGGCGCGCCGCAGCCGCATGCGCACGTTCCTCCGCAAGGTCGAAGAGGCCATCGCCAGCGGCGACGCCACCGCGGCGCGGACCGCGCTCCAGGCGGCGCAGCCGGAGCTGATGCGGGCTGCCTCCAAGGGCATCGTGCACAAGAACACGGCGTCCCGGAAGGTGTCCCGTCTGGCGAGCCGCGTGAAGGCCTTGACTGCCTGACACGGACACGTCTTCCGGTTGAACAGACCGGTTGAAACATGACGACCAAGCCCGGCCTAGAGCCGGGCTTTTTCATGTCCGTATTCTTTTCCGGCTTACAAGCAGGTTCGTCAGCGGCCTGTCACGTGGCAGGAATTTGGTAACCAATTCAGCTGCTTATAGATACGTCGAGCGAGGCGCCCATTGGCGAGCCGGCTAGAAACCCGAGTTGGCGTGATCCGCGTGCACCTATTTATGCGAGCTACAATATTCGTACCAATCGGCCTGGATTTCGGGAACCGCTGGAATCCCAAAGCCTTCCACGGGGGCTCCCGAGGGCACGTGAGCGGGTTTCACGGATCCCCGAAAGGGCCGCTGTCGAGGGGGGGGGATTCACGACTTGCCCGCCGCAAACCGCCTGTGTATGGTCGACTTAACGCCGGAAGACAGAGAGATTTCGGCGCTTTGTGGTAAAGGTTTCTGATACTTACGGATCCTAGATCATCATAACGAAAGATGCGGGTTCGTAATCATGCAGCCCAACCTTTTCCTCTCCAGATGGATACGTTGCAGCCCTTAGCGCCGGCGGCGGATCACTGGGAAATCTACATACAAATACAAGAATTGGAAGTCGAGCTTGGCACACTCGGCAACGGGGACGGCATGGCACGTGATCGGTTACAACGAGGGGGCGCTCCTGCGCCGCGACCCGCCGGCTCTCATCGGCAAGGCCCGGCGGCGGGGTGGACGAGCGATCGGCGCGCCGACGCTGATGCGGCGGGTGGCTCGGAACGGCGGCTGCAGGATGCGGCACCCGTGACAGGCCTCGGCGGCCCGGCCGGTCGGGCCTAGCGCGCGGCAGCCCGGGCGGGCAAGCGCATCAGATTTCGAGAATGCATGGACAGCGAGCGGCCCTGCCGTACCCGGGAACGGGCGGCAGCGGTACGGCTTGTCCGGCAGCGGACTATTCTCCCGGTTTCGGCGGCGGTGCGAAGCGGGGTGTCACGGATGAGGAGGCAGGAATGCTCGATGCGGACTTCGGCCAGGAAGGCGACAAGCCCCGCCATCGCGACGCGTGGTCCCAGGTGAGGGGCCGCCTCAAGGCCGAACTCGGCGACGAAGTGTTCTCCAGCTGGTTCGCCGGCATGAACCTGGAAGGCCTCGACGGCGGCACCGTCGTGCTCTCGGTGCCGAGCCGCTTCCTGAAGTCCTGGATCGCCACCCACTACCGCGACCTCCTGACCTCCATCTGGCAGAGCCAGAGCCCGTCGGTGCGCAAGGTGGAGGTGACGGTGCGCACCGCCATCCGCGGCCGTCCCGACCAGCCGGTGAGCCTGGTGCCGAACGGCGGACCCGCCGCCTCGGCCGGCCAGGGCCACGGGGTGGTTCCGCCCGTCACCGCGCAGACCATCCGTTTCGAGGCGGACAGCCCGCGCAAGGACGCGCCCCGTCCGTCCGCGGCGCCGGCGCTGCCGAACGTGTTCGAGGAATGCTCCTCGCCGCTCGACGGGCGGTACACGTTCGATACCTTCGTGGAAGGCACCGCCAACCGCTTCGCCCTCGCGGCCGCCCGCCAGGTGGCGGATGGTCCAGGCCATGGCGGGGTGAAGTTCAACCCGCTCTATCTCCATGCGGCCGTCGGCCTTGGAAAGACGCATCTGCTGCAGGCGATCACCCACCAGATCCGGGCGGCGCGGCCGGACCTGAAGGTGCTCTACCTGACGGCCGAGCACTTCATGTACCGCTTCGTCCATGCGCTTCAGACCCAGTCGGCGATCGCCTTCAAGGAGGCGCTGCGGACCATCGATCTGCTCATCATCGACGACATGCAGTTCCTGCACGGCAAGCAGGTCCAGCAGGAATTCTGCCACACGGTCAACTCGTTGATCGACGGCGCCCGGCAGGTGATCGTGGCGGCGGACCGGCCACCGGTGGAGCTGGAGACCCTCGACGAGCGGGTTCGCTCCAGGCTCGCCGGCGGGCTGCTGGTGGAGATCGCGGCGCCCGACATCGGCCTTCGCCGACAGATCGTGGAGCGCCGCATCGAGGCCTCCCGGCAGCAGCACCCGGCCTTCCAAGTGCCTGAGGATGTTGTGGATTTCATCACCCGCAACGTCACCACCAACGGCCGCGACCTGGAGGGCGCCGTCACCCGCCTCGTCGGCCACAACCAGCTGACCGGCCTTGCCGTGACGCTCGCCATGGCCGAGACCACC
Source organism: Mongoliimonas terrestris (assembly GCF_001927285.1). Taxonomy (GTDB): domain Bacteria; phylum Pseudomonadota; class Alphaproteobacteria; order Rhizobiales; family Pleomorphomonadaceae; genus Chthonobacter; species Chthonobacter terrestris. The sequence goes on from NZ_MSIG01000008.1 coordinate 118,248, forward strand.
TTGCGCGACCTGATCCGGGCGACCGACAGCCGCCGGGTCAAGATCGAGGACATCCAGCGCGTCGTCGCCAAGCATTATAACGTGTCGAAACAAGACCTTCTGTCGAGCCGCCGGACCCGGTCGATCGTCTGGCCGCGACAGATCGCCATGTATCTCTCCAAGATCCTCACCCCGCGCTCGCTGCCGGAGATCGGTCGCCGGTTCGGCGGCCGGGACCACACCACCGTCCTCCATGCGGTGCGCAAGGTGGAGGAGCTGGTCGGGACCGACGAGGTCCTGGCGCAAGAGATCGAGGTCCTGAAGCGCATGCTGGAGGCCTGAGGCGCGCACGCCGGGCAGCCCCGGACCGCGCCGTCGACAGGGCGCGTCCGGTGACGGGCGGATTGACGGGTCCCGGACCGGTCATCCCCGTTGTGCACAGCCCCGATCGTCGCAGCGCAAGGGCCGCGGCCCTGCCGGCCCGGCAGGGCTTGCTTTCCGAGGCCGTGGTGGCCACATTGCGTGTCCCCGCGGGGATCGCTCCGGCGGTCGCCCGCGGACCGCCTTTCTCCTTGGCGAGAAACCCTCTTCAAGACGAGAAGTCCGGTCGCCGTTCCGCGTTCGCCTGTGGCCCGGTCGGTCGGTCTTCCACGCCACACGGGACCACCATGCGCGTTACGCTCGAGCGGTCGCACCTCCTGAAATCCCTCACGCACGTGCACCGGGTCGTCGAGCGCCGCAACACGATCCCGATCCTCTCCAACGTGCTGATCCGCACCCGCGACGGCGGCCTGCAGCTGAAGGCGACGGACCTCGACCTGGAGGCGCTGGAGGCGGTGCCCGCCATGGTGGAGCGCCCGGGCGCCACCACGGTGCCGGCGCACATGTTCTACGACATCGTGCGCAAGCTGCCGGACGGTGCCCAGGTGAGCCTGGAGACCTCCGGCGACGGCGGCACCCTCGCCATCCAGTCGGGCCGGTCCCGGTTCAGCCTTCAGATGCTGCCGGAGAGCGACTTTCCGGACATCACGGTCGGCGAGCTCAGCCACCGGTTCGACATCAAGGCCCGCGACCTCCGCCGGCTGATCGACAAGACCCAGTTCGCCATCTCCAACGAGGAGATCCGCTACTATCTGAACGGCATCTTCCTGCACACGGTGGACACGCCGAACGGCCGCCGCTTCCGCGCCGTCGCCACCGATGGCCACCGGCTCGCCCGCGCCGACGTGCCGGCGCCCGCCGGGTCGGAGGGGATGCCCGGCATCATCGTGCCGAGGAAGACCGTGGGCGAGATCCAGCGCCTCTTGGACGAGCCGGACGCCGACGTGGTGGTGGAGCTCTCCGAGGCCAAGATCCGCATCGCCACCGGCGACGTGGTGCTGACCTCCAAGCTGATCGACGGCACCTTCCCGGACTACGGGCGCGTCATCCCCCAGGGCAACGACAAGGAGCTGAAGGTGGACCGGGCCGAGTTCGCCGAGGCGGTGGACCGGGTCTCCACCATCTCGTCGGAGCGCGGGCGGGCGGTGAAGCTCACCCTGGCGGACGGCAAGATGACGCTGACCGTGGTGAACCCGGACAGCGGCTCGGCCACCGAGGAACTGGTCGTCGACTATGAGGACGACCCGCTCGACATCGGCTTCAACGCCCGCTACCTGCTCGACATCACCGGCCAGCTGACCACCGAGACGGCGGTGTTCCGCCTCGCCGACCCGGGCTCGCCGACGCTGGTCCAGGACGCCGACGACGGGGAGACCCTCTACGTCCTGATGCCGATGCGGGTCTGATGAGGGCCGCGGGCCCACCGGTCATGACCATCGGCGTACCCACCCGCGTCCACGTCACCACGCTGCGGCTGACCGACTACCGCAACCACACGGCGTTCGCGCTCGACCCCGGGCGCAGGTCGGTGGTGCTCGTCGGCGACAACGGGGTCGGCAAGACCAACTGCCTGGAGGCGCTCTCCTTCCTGTCGCCGGGGCGGGGCCTTCGCCGCGCCACCCTGGCGGAGGTCGTCCGACAGGGCGCCGCCGGCGGCTGGTCGGTGGCCGCCACGGTGGACGGCGCCCTCGGCGACGTGCGGCTCGGCACCGGCAGCCTTCCCGGCGAGCCCGGCCGGCTCGCCCGGATCGACGGCGCGCCGGTCCGCTCCGCCGACGCCTTCACGGACCATGTGCGCCTCCTTTGGCTGACGCCGTCCATGGACGGGCTCTTCACCGGCCCGGCCGCCGACCGGCGGCGCTTCCTCGACCGGATGGTGCTTGCCCTCGACCCCGCCCACGGGCGGCGGGTGGCGGCGTTCGAACAGGCGCTGACCGGCCGCAATCGGCTCTTGGAGGACCACCGGTCCGATCCGGCCTGGCTCGACGGGGTGGAGGCGCAGATCGCCGAACTCGGCGTCGCGGTGGCGGCGGCGCGGCGCGAGGCGGTCGGCTGCCTCGTCCGGCTGCTCGACGCCGGCCATCCGGCGGACGCGGTCTTCCCGGTTGCCCGGGTGCTCCTGGAAGGGGACGTGGAGACCGCCCTCGACCGGGCCTCCGCCGCCGACGTGGAGGACTGGTACCGCACCGATCTCGCCGCCGGCCGCTCGCGCGACCGGGCGGCGGGGCGCACGCTGGTCGGGCCGCACCGGGCCGACCTCGTGGTCCATCACGCCGGAAAGGCCATGCCGGCGGCGGCCTCCTCCACCGGCGAGCAGAAGGCGCTCCTGATCGGCCTGGTGCTCGCCCAGGCCCGGCTCGTCGCCGAACTCGCCCGCCAGACTCCCGTGCTCCTCCTCGACGAGGTGGCGGCCCATCTGGACCCCGGCCGGCGGGCCGGGCTCTTCGCCATCCTGGAGGCGGCGGGCTCCCAGGCCTTCATGACCGGCACCGACCGGGCGCCCTTCGAGGCGATCGCCGACAGGGCGCTGGTGGCCCCGCTCGCCGGGTGATTCGCGCCTAACGGCCCGGCGCGGTGGATAACCGGCGCAAGCGGCGGCGGGACGCCTCCAAAGAGCCTGATTTCTCTCGCATTCTGCTAAGATTCCTGCCGTGTTGAACGAGCCTCCCGACCTCGCTAAGACGGGACCTGACTGCGATCCTGAAGAAGAGCGTGAAATCCCGATGTCCGAACCCGCCCGCGTCACCGCCGAGGAGTACGGCGCCGAGTCGATCAAGGTCCTCAAGGGCCTCGACGCGGTGCGCAAGCGCCCCGGCATGTACATCGGCGACACGGACGACGGATCCGGCCTGCACCACATGGTCTACGAGGTGGTGGACAACGCCATCGACGAGGCGCTGGCCGGCTGGGCCAACGAGGTGCGGGTCACCCTGAACGCGGACGGCTCGTGCACCGTGTCCGACAACGGCCGCGGCATCCCGACCGACATCCACAAGGGCGAGGGCGTCTCGGCGGCCGAGGTCATCATGACCCAGCTGCACGCGGGCGGTAAGTTCGACCAGAACTCCTACAAGGTGTCCGGCGGCCTGCATGGCGTCGGCGTCTCGGTGGTGAATGCCCTCTCGATCTATCTGAAGCTCAGGATCTGGCGCGCCGGCAAGGAGCACCAGATCACCTTCACCCATGGCGTCGCCGACGCGCCGCTGGTGGTGGTGGGCGACAGCGGCGGGCGGAGCGGCACGGAGGTGACCTTCCTGCCGAGCCAGGAGACCTTCAAGGGCGTGCTCGACTTCGACTACGCCACCCTGGAGCGGCGCCTGCGCGAACTCGCCTTCCTCAACTCCGGCGTCCGCATCATCCTCACCGACGCGCGGGGCGTGGAGCCGAAGTCCGACGAGCTCTTCTACGAGGGCGGCCTTGAGGCCTTCGTGAAGTATCTGGACCGCTCCAAGAAGCCGCTGATCAGCCGGCCGATCACGGTCATGACGGAGAAGGACGGCATCACCGTCGAGGTCGCGCTCTGGTGGAACGACAGCTACCACGAGAACGTGCTCTGCTTCACCAACAACATCCCGCAGCGGGACGGCGGCACGCATCTGGCCGGCTTCCGGGCGGCGCTGACGCGGCAGGTGACCGCCTACGGCGAGACCAGCGGCATCACCAAGAAGGAGAAGGTCTCCATCACCGGCGACGATTGCCGGGAGGGGCTGACCTGCGTTCTTTCCGTGAAGGTGCCGGACCCGAAGTTTTCGAGCCAGACCAAGGACAAGCTGGTGTCGTCCGAGGTCCGTCCGGTGGTGGAGAGCGCTCTCAACGAGGCGTTCGGCACCTGGTTCGAGGAGCACGCCCCGGAAGCCCGCATCGTGGTCGCCAAGGTGGTCGAGGCGGCCGCGGCGCGCGAGGCCGCCCGCAAGGCACGCGAGCTGACCCGCCGCAAGGGCGCGCTCGACATCGCCTCGCTGCCCGGCAAGCTCGCCGACTGCCAGGAGCGCGATCCGGCCAAGTCCGAGCTCTTCCTGGTGGAGGGCGATTCGGCCGGCGGCTCGGCCAAGCAGGGCCGCAACCGCGAGTTCCAGGCGGTGCTGCCGCTGCGCGGCAAGATCCTCAACGTGGAGCGCGCCCGCTTCGACAAGATGCTGTCGTCGAACGAGATCGGCACGCTGATCACCGCGCTCGGCACCGGCATCGGGCCGGACGAGTTCGACGCCGGCAAGCTGCGCTATCACAAGATCATCATCATGACGGACGCCGACGTGGACGGCGCCCACATCCGCACCCTGCTGCTCACCTTCTTCTTCCGCCAGATGCCGGACCTGATCGAGCGCGGCCACGTGTTCATCGCCCAGCCGCCGCTCTACAAGGTGACCAAGGGCAAGTCGGAGCAGTATCTGAAGGACGAGCGGGCGCTGGAAGACTACCTGATCGCCCAAGGCCTCGACGAGGCGGTGCTCCGGCTGGCGACGGGCGAGGAGCGCGCCGGCCAGGACCTGCGCGCCATCGTGGACCGGGCGCGCCAGATCCGCGCCGTGCTCGACGGGCTGCACCACCGCTACGACCGGTCCGTGGTGGAGCAGGCGGCGATCGCCGGCGCCCTCAACGCCGAGATCCTGACCAATCCGGAGAAGGCCCACGAGGCCGCCGCCTATGTGGCGCGCCGGCTGGACATTCTCGCCGACGAGTTCGAGAAGGGCTGGACCGGCGAGGCCAACGACGACGGCACCCTCGTGTTCCGCCGCACGGTCCGCGGCGTGACCGAGACCACCATGATCGACCCGGCGCTCCTCTCCTCGGCGGACGCGCGCAAGCTGGATGGGCACACGACCCACCTCCAGGAGGTCTACGGCAAGGCGGCGCATCTGCGCCGCAAGGACGGCGAACTGCCGGTCCGCGGCCCCCGCGCCCTCCTCGACGCCGTGTTCGCCGTCGGCCGCAAGGGTATCTCCCTGCAGCGCTACAAGGGCCTCGGCGAGATGAACGCCGAGCAGCTCTGGGAGACGACGCTCGACGTGAACGCGCGCTCGCTGCTGCAGGTGAAGGTGACCGAAGCGGTGGAAGCCGACGACATCTTCGACCGCCTGATGGGCGACGAGGTGGAGCCGCGGCGGGAGTTCATCCAGACGAACGCGCTCAGCGTGAGCAATCTGGACGTGTGATTGCAGCGAACGTCAGGCGGAGGCGGCCGGCGGTCTCAACGAAGTCTTGCCGGAACGGTTCGACCTTGCGGTGGAACTGTTCCGCATCCTTCACGGTTAGGCGCTACTCTTCCCGATCATCAACGGGAGAGTTCCATGCGCGGCACGTTCGTCGTCCCGGCCGTCACCACGCTGTTCGCGGCGGCCACGCTGGTCGCCTCGGTGCCGCGTCCGGCGCTCGCGCAATCCGATGCGTCGCGGGAGACGCTGCAAGCGGAGGCCGACCGCCTGGAGGACTCGTCCCGGAGCGCGGAAGCCTTCAGCAACAACACGTCGTTCGAGGGGCTTGCGCTGGCGCCGGACAATCCGATCGGGGCCGACCCGGATGGCGCGACCGCCATGTCGGTGGACGCGCGGATCAAGGACGAGACCGCCAACGTGTTGCAGATCGACCCCGCCGATATCAACGTGTCGCCGCCGTCCTTGGACCCCTCCGTCATGAACGCCAGCACCGACAAGGCGCTGCAGGCGATCACCGCATCGCGCGCGGCGGTGGGGGCCGTCCAGCAGATCATCGGACCGGACGGGCAGAGACTGTCGCCGTCGGACATGCGGTCCTTGATGGCCGACGACGGCGCCATTGCCGCCGCCGAGGCGGCGGGAGATCTGCCCAAGTAGACGGTCCGGCGCCGGGCCCGACGGTCCGCGCAGGAGGCGGCGCCGACGGGCGCTTGTCGACGCCGGTCCGCCGAGTGCCTTTGCGCCGGGCATGGAAAGTTCTGAGTAACGCGCGTGTCGCACACTGGGGCCTTCGGTCTGGGAGCGGGGCGACATGGCGGCGGTGAGTTTCGTGATCCCGAGCGGGGATCCCTATCTGGACGGGGTGCTCTCCGACGTGCGGTGGGCGAGCCCTGCGCTCACCTACAGCTTTCCGGCCTCGGGCAGTTTCTACGGGGGCTATGGCGGGAGCGAGCCGAGCACCAACTTCGGCGCCTTCTCGGCGCTCCAGAAGGACGCCATGCGGGCGGCGCTCGCCGCCTATGCGGCCGTCAGCCAGCTGACCTTCACCGAATGGACCGAGACGGCCTCCCTCCACGCGACGCTCCGCTTCGCCGAATCCGACGCGCCGGACTATGCCTGGGCCTATTATCCGTCCACCGCCGAGGAGGGCGGCGACGCCTGGTTCAACCGCTCTTCCACGGCGCTCGACAGCCCGGCGCGGGGCAACCACGGCTGGTCGACCTATCTGCACGAACTCGGCCACGCGCTCGGGCTCGCCCATCCGCACGAAGACACCGTGATGCCGGCGGACCGGGACTCGCTGGAATACACGGTGATGAGCTACCGCTCCTACGTGGGTGCCAGCCCGACCGGCTCGCTGGCCGGGACGTGGAGCGAGCCGCAGACGCCGATGATGTACGACATCGCGGCCATCCAGCGGCTCTACGGCGCCAACTTCGCCACGAACGCCGGCGACAGCGTGTACCGCTGGAGCCCGACGACTGGGGAGATGAGCATCAACGGCGCCGGGCAGGGCGCGCCCGGCGGCAACAAGATCCTGATGACGGTCTGGGACGGCGGCGGCACGGACACCTACGACCTGTCGGCCTACGGCGGCGGCGTCAACGTCGACCTCCGGCCGGGCGCCTGGTCCACCACGGCGGCGGCGCAGCTCGCCGACCTGCACTGGAACGGCAGTCAGAAGGCGGCCGGCACCATGGCCAACGCCTTCCTCTTCAACGGCGACACCCGCTCGCTGATCGAGAACGCCCGCGGCGGTGCGGGCGACGACACCCTGATCGGCAACATCGCCGGCAACGTGCTGGAGGGCGGCCGGGGCAACGACACGCTCGAAGGCATCGCCGGCAACGACACGCTGCTGCCAGGCGGCGGGATCGACATCCTCGACGGCGGCGAGGGGGCCGACACGGCGGTGTTCCAGATCACGCTTGGCGAGGCGACCGTCACCTACGGCGGCGGCTACACGCTGCTCGCCGCGGGCAGCGACCAGACCCGGATGCGCGGCATCGAGGGCTTCCGCTTCGCCGACGGGGAGATCGCGCCGGATGCGGCCGTGATGGTGGACGATCTCGCCTATGCGGCGCGCTACCGGGACGTCTGGAACGCCCGGCTGGACCCGGACGCCCACTATGCCGAATACGGCTGGCGCGAGGGCCGCGACCCGTCCGGCCACTTCTCCACGTCCGGCTATCTGGCCGCCTACGCGGACGTGCGGGCCGCCGGCCTCAACCCGCTCGACCACTACAACACCTACGGCTGGCGGGAAGGCCGGGACGCGGCGGCGGACTTCGACACGGAGCGCTATCTTCTCGCCAACCCGGACGTGCGGGCGGCCGGGCTCAATCCGCTGGAGCACTACCTGACCTATGGCCGCCAGGAGCAGCGCGCCACCTTCGGGGCGGTCGGCCGCGACCTGAACCAGGGGTTCGACGCCACCTATTATCTCCTCGCCAACCCGACCGCCGCCACGAGCGGCCTCGATGCCTTCAGCCATTTCCAGACCGTCGGCTGGCGCGAGGGGCTCAACCCCAACCTCTTCTTCGACGTGGCCGGCTATCTTGACGCCTACGCGGACGTGCGGGCGGCCGGGATGAACCCGCTGGAGCACTATGTGACCTACGGCTGGCGGGAGGGCCGCGACCCCTCGGCGGGCTTCGACACCGAGGCCTATCTGGCGGCGAACGGCGACGTGGCGGCGGCCCAGCTGAACCCGCTGGAGCACTATCTCGCCTACGGCCTCTACGAGGGGCGCACCTTCGCGGTGGACGGGGTGATCGGCTGACCGTCGGCCGGCGCTGGGCCGGACCGGGCGTCCTTTCGCCGGCGTTGACACTCTCTTAACCAAACCGGCGGCACGGTCGGATGCCGCCATCGGCGGCGTTCGCCGACGCGACGGGCTCCCCGCCCGGGGGCTCCGCCGTGGCGAGCGCCCCGAGGCTCCGCGTTCATGTGCATTTAGAATACAAAAGGCCATCGCCCGATGACCACAGTGACCAGGATCGGCCCGGAGGTTTCGGTGAGCGCGGCGACGTCCGCGCCCTATCCGTTCGCAAGCGTCGGCCTGGCCGCGTCGGGAAGCGGCTTCCTGCTCGTCTATGGCGAGCAGGAGACCAGCGGATCGGACAGCGTCTGGCGGGTGAAGAGCCAGCTGTTCGACGCGTCCGGCGCCAAGCTCGGGTCGCCGGCGACGATCAGCGGCACGCCGCGTTATGGCGACGAGACCTATCCGGCGGTGGCGGCCCTTGGCGACGGCACCTATGTGGTCGCCTGGCACGGCGACAGCGGCACGGTGCGCAGCGCGCCGGTGGTCGGCGCCGACACCAGCGACTACACGGTCGTCGGCCAGCTGATCGGCACCGGCGGGGCGCCCGCGGGCCAGCCTTTCATCCTCAACACCACCACCGCCAACGCCCAGCTCGGCGCCCGGGTGACCGCCCTTTCGGACGGCAATTTCGTGGCGGTGTGGGACGATCTCGGCGGCGGCGGCAGCTTCGGCACCGACGTGCGCGGGCAGGTCTTCACGCGGGCGGGCGCGAAGGTCGGCGGCGAGTTCCTGCTCGACGGGGGCCGGACGGGCGAGCAGTTCGCCGCCGACGTGGCGGGCCTTCCGGGCGGCGGCTTCGTGGCGGTGTGGGACGACGAGAACCGGACGGCCGTGCAGCGCTTCGCGGCGAACGGCAGCCGGATCGGCGCGGAGGTGGCGGTCTCCACCAACCCCCTCAACCTGACCAGCGACAACCGGGTCGCCACGCTCGCCAACGGCGGCTTCGTGGTGAGCTGGACCGAGGACAGCTGGGGCGCCGGCAGCCTTGGCGTCGCCTCCATGCTGAAGGCGCAGCTGTTCTCCCCGGCCGGCGCCAAATCCGGCGGGGTGATCGACATCGGGCCGAGCGCCACCATGGGCGACCTGGAGATCGCGGGCCTTTCCGGCGGTGGCTTCGTGGCCACCTACTACCGCTACGTTCCGGGCGCGAGCGCGTCGGAAGCCTTCCGGGTGGAAGCGAGGGTGTTCGACGCCGCCGGTCGGCGGATCGGCGACGACGTCGTGCTGGCGCGTCAGGGGGAGGCGCCGGACGTGGACGTGGTCGCCCTTGCGGGCAACCGGTTCGCGGTCTCGTGGGACCGGGAGACGGGCGCGCCCGGCGCCAGCGTGCGCACCCAGGTCCTCGGCCTTTCCGACGGCAGCACCGAACCGCCCGCGCCGCCGCCGCCCGATCCGCCGGTCGTTCCCCCGTCTCCGCCGGAGCCCCCGGTGGTTCCGCCGTCGCCCCCCGATCCGCCGGTGGTGCCGCCGACGCCGCCGGAGCCCGAGCCGCCGGTCAGCACCGACACGTCGTTCGACCGCGCCTTCTATCTCGCCCGGAACCCGGACGTGGCCGCCGCGGGCCTCGACCCGGAGACCCACTACCGGACCTACGGATGGATCGAAGGGCGCGATCCGAACGCCTTCTTCTCGTCGGCCGGCTACATCGCCGCCAATCCGGACGTCCGCGCCGCGCGGCTCAATCCGTTCGACCACTATCTCGACCACGGCTGGCGCGAGGGCCGCGACGCCTCCGCGGCGTTCGACACGACCCTTTATCTCGCCGCCAACCCGGACGTGCGGGGGGCGGGCCTCAACCCGCTCGTCCACTATCTGACCTACGGAGAGGCGGAGGGGCGCGCGGCGTTCGCCGCCGTGGGGCCGCGCATCGACGCCGGCTTCGACGCGGCCTACTACGTGCTCGCCAACCCGTCGGCGACGGCCTTCAAGATGTCCGCCAAGGCCCACTACCAGACGGCGGGCTGGACGGCGGGCCTCGATCCGAACGCCTATCTGGACGTCTCCGCCTACCTGGAGCGCTATCAGGACGTGAAGGCGGCCGGGCTCGATCCGCTCGACCACTACATGCGCTACGGCGCCGCCGAGGGCCGCGACCCGAGCGGCGCGTTCGACACGCGGGCCTATCTGGCGGCCTACACGGACGTCGCCGCCGCCGGCCTCAACCCCTTGCAGCATTTTCTCGAGTACGGCGTGCACGAGGGCCGATCGGCCTTCGGCGACGGCGTTCTCGGCTGACGGAGACACGCCCCGACATGGCCGCCCTGAAGCCGTTCCGGTCCGCCCTCGTCGGGGTCGCGTTCGCCACCGCGCTCATCAACGTGCTCGCCCTCACCGGCTCGCTCTTCATGATGGAGGTCTACGACCGGGTGCTGCCGAGCCGGAGCCTGCCGACGCTGGTGGGGCTCCTGGCCATCGCGGGCGTGCTGTTCGCCTTCCAGGGCCTGCTCGACCTTCTGCGCGGCCGCATGCTGGCGCGGATCGGCGCCGGGGTCGACGAGATCCACGCCAGCCGGCTGATCCGCTCGGTGCTCCGCCTGCCGCTCGCCCCCGGCGGCGACCAGGTCGGCGAGCAGCCGCTCCGCGACCTCGACCAGGTGCGCAGCTTCCTATCCGGCGCCGGACCGGCGGCCCTGTTCGACCTGCCGTGGATCCCCTTCTATCTCGCCATCTGCTTTGCCTTCCACCCGATGATCGGCGGCACGGCGCTTGCCGGCGCGCTGGTGCTCGTTGCCGTCACGGCACTGACCGAATGGCGCGTCCGCGGCCCCGGGCGGCAGGCGGCGGCCGAGGCGGATCACCGCGACCGCATCGTCCGGGACGGCTGCCGCGCCGCCGAGGCGGTGGCGGCGCTCGGCATGGCGGACGCGGTCGCCGACCGCTGGGCGACGGCGAACGGGCGCACCCGCGCGGCCCAACAGCGGACCGCCGACGTGGTGTCCGGCTTCGGCGCGCTCGCACGCGCCGTGCGGGTCGCCCTTCAGGCGCTGGTGCTCGCCGTCGGCGCCGCCCTTGCGATTCGCGGCGAGGTGACCGGCGGCGCCATCATCGCGAGCTCCATCCTGACCGCCCGGGCGCTGGCGCCGGTCGACACGGCGATCGCCCACTGGCGGGGCTTTGCGGCGGCGCGCGCCGGCTGGCGCCGACTTGGCCTGGCGCTGCGGGCCAAGGGGCCGGACCGGGCGCCCATGGCCCTGCCGCCGCCGTGCCGGTCGATCACCGCCGAGGCCGTCACCGCCGGCCCGCCCGGTGCCGACCGGCTGACCGTCATGGACGCCACCTTCCGGCTGGAGGCCGGGCAGGTGGCGGCCGTGCTCGGACCGAGCGGATCGGGCAAGTCCAGCCTTCTCCGCGCCCTCGTCGGGGTCTGGCCGGCTGCCGCCGGCACCGTCCGGCTGGACGGCGCCGCGCTCGACCAGTGGGCGCCCGCCGCCCGCGGCCGGCACGTGGGCTACCTGCCGCAGGACGTGGCCCTGATGGCCGGCACGGTGGCGGAGAACATCGCCCGCTTCGACCCGGACGCGGATCCGGACGCCGTCGTGAAGGCGGCCGCGGCGGCGGGCGCGCACGACCTGATCGTGCGCCTTCCCGACGGCTACGACACCCGCCTCGGCGACGGCGGCAGCGGGCTTTCGGCCGGGCAGCGCCAGCGCATCGGACTGGCGCGGGCGCTCTACCGGGATCCCTTCCTGGTGGTGCTCGACGAGCCCAACGCCAACCTCGACCCGGCGGGCGAGCAGGCGCTCGCCGCCGCCATCGCAGGCGTCAAGGCGCGGGCCGGCATCGTGCTGGTGGCCGCCCACCGGCCGGAGGTGCTGGCCACGGTGGACCTGGTGCTGGTGATGGGCGCCGGCCGCATCCAGGCCTTCGGGCCGCGCGACCAGGTGCTCGGGCTCGCCCGGCCGCTCGCCGGCGTGCCGGCGGAGGCCAGGGGAACCGCCGCCAAGCCGGCGGAAGCCGCGGCGGGCGGCGCGGCGGACCGGAGCGCACCGGCCGGCGGGATCGGGCCGGCCACCACGGAAACGGGGCTCTTCTACCTCAGGATGGCACGGGATGGCTGAGCGGATCATCGAGAGGGCGACGGGGTCTTCCGGAGACCCGGTCGGGGAGCCGGGCGGGGAGGCGCGCGCCTCGCTTCGCCGGCATCTGATGGCGACGGCGCTGACCGGCCTTCTGCTCCTCGGCGGCGTCGGCACCCTGTCGGCCACCACCGAACTTGCCGGCGCCGTGATGGCGCCCGGCGTGCTGGTTGTGGAGACGAGCCGCACGCCGGTGCAGCACCCGACCGGCGGCGTGGTGGAGGCCATCCTGGTGCGCGAGGGCGACCGGGTGACGGCCGGCACCGTGCTGATGCGCCTCGATGCCACCGCCACCCGATCCAACCTCGCCATGGTGGAGGCCGCGCTCCTGGAGGCGGAGACGCGGGCCGCGCGTCTTCGCGCGGAGCGGGACGGGCTCGACCGGCTGGTGCCGTCGCCGGCCCTTCGCGACCGGGCGGACGCGGCGGCGCTGCTCGCCGCCGAGCAGGCGGTGCTCGACTTGGCCGCGCGGGCCCGCGCAGGCCGGCGCGCCCAGCTGGACGAGCGGGTGGCGCAGCTTCACCAGCAGGCGGCCGGGCTTGTGGAGCAGGCGGCCGCCAAGGACCGGGAGATGCACTGGACGCGCGAGGAGCTCGTCGGCGTGCGGGCGCTCACCGACCGCAAGCTGCTGCAGGTCTCCCGCCTGACCGCCCTGGAGCGGACGCTGGCGGCCCTCGAGGGTGCCCGCGCCCAGCTCGTCTCCGCCGAGGCGGAGGTGCGGGGCCGGATCAGCGAGACCCGCCTGCAGATGCTGCAGCTCGACGAGGATGTGCGCAGCGAGGCCGCGGTGGCGCTGCGCGAGGCGGAAGCGCGGATCGCGGAGCTGACCGAGCGCCGGGTCGGGGCCCTCGACGTGCTGAACCGGGTGGAGATCCGCGCGCCTCGCGACGGGCTGGTGCACGAGCTCGCCATCCGGGCGACCGGCGGCGTGGTGGTGGCGGGGCAGATGATCATGAGCCTCGTGCCGGAGGGCGAGGCGCTCGCCGTGGAGGCCCGGATCCGACCGGAGGACATCGACCAGGTCCGCGCCGGGCAGGGCGCGGTGCTGCGCCTCTCGGCCTTCGACCAGCGCACCACGCCGGAGATCGACGGCACCGTGGTGCGGGTGGCCGCCGACCTGACCGGCGATCCGCGCACGGGCGAACAGCACTATGCCGTGCGCATCGAGCCGGACGCCGCGACGCTCGGCCGGACCGGCGTGCGCCTCGTCGCCGGCATGCCGGTGGAGGTGTTCGTGCGCACCGGCGAGCGCACGCTCCTCAGCTATCTGACCAAGCCGTTCGCCGACCACCTTGCCCGCGCCTTCCGGGATGGCTGATACTCCGTCGGCCAAAAGTGTCGGGGCGGATGCCGGCCGGCGCCCGCCCCGGTCGCGCCTTCGATCAGTTGCGCGCCGGCATGCCGAGCTCGACCCGGAAATCGGCGGCGTTGTGCGGATGGCTGGCGTCGACGAAGATGGTGCGGTCGTTCTTGGCCATCAGCACCTCGAAGAAGGGCGCGAAGCGCTGGTCGGTGATGCCGAAGGCGTGCTGGATGCGGCCGATCAGCGCCTGCTCCTCGGGCTCCGCCTCGCCGTCCGACATGGCGCTGTCGATCAGGTTGAGGAGGATGCACATGCGCTGGGCGTCGCTCAGCATGGGCGTCGCGTCGGCGAGAAAGTGATCGATCGGCTTGGTGCGGGCTATGCGGAGCGCCTGGTCGAGCAGCGCCCGGTTGTTGGCGCCGACGCCGATGCCGCCGGACTTGTCCTTGGCGCCGCCGAGGACGCTCAACAGGTGGCCGACCTCCTCGTTGTCCATCTCGCCGTCCGCCGCCATCACGTAGATGAGGCAGGTGGCGAAGGCGAGATGCGGCGTCATCGTCTGACCCTGGTCGGACTTGAAGCGGTCGAAGAGTCCCATGGTTTTCCTCCGGAGGTGTCCGTCGGCGGCCGGGCCGGCCGCTCGGTCCCATATGGGCGGTGGCAAATCCCGCATTGAGGCTGCGACCCCAATGCGCCACATTGGCGGCATCAATGGATGAGATCCCGCCATGGCGCCGCTGCCGTTCGACCTCGACCTGTTGCGCACCTTCCTCGCCATCGTGGACGGCGGCAGCTTCACCCGCGCGGCCGGGCGCGTCGGCCTCACCCAGTCGAGCGTCAGCCTGCAGATCCGTCGGCTGGAGCGCGGGCTCGGCAAGCCGGTGTTCGTGCGCGAAGGGCGGGCGGTGCACCTGACGGCGGAGGGCGAGATGCTGGCGGACGCGGCGCGGCGCATGCTGGCGCTCGCCGACGCCATCCACGCGCGGATCGGCGAGGAGGAGGTGGCCGGCACGGTGCGGCTCGGCACGCCGGAGGACTTCGCCACCGTGCACCTGGCGGACGTGCTGGCGCGGTTCGCCCGCAGCCATCCGCGGGTCGCCCTGGAGGTGCACTGCGACTTCACGGTGAACCTCCTCGACGGCTTCGCCAAGGGCGCTTTCGACCTCATCCTCTTCAAGCGGGAGCCGCAGGGGCGGATGGACGGGCTTCACGTGTGGCAGGAGGTGCTGGAGTGGGTGGCGGCGCCGGACCTCGCGATCCGGGTGGACGACCCGCTGCCGCTGGTGCTGGCGCCGCCGCCGGACGTCTACCGCCGCCGCGCCATCGCGGCGCTCGACGCCGCCGGCCGGCCGTGGCGGATCGCCTTCACGAGCCCCAGCCTCGCCGGCCTGCAGGCGGCGGTCCACGCCGGGCTCGGCGTCACCGTGCTGCCGAGCGAGATGGTGCCGACCGGGCTTTCGCCGGCCGGCGCCGCCCTCGGCCTGCCGGCGCTGCCGCCGACCGAGATCGTGCTCCGCCACGCCTCCGGCGACCCGAGCCGGGCGGCGGCGCGGCTTGCCGACCACATCGTGCAGTCGCTGGAGGCGGCCCGCGCGGCGGCGCCGGCCCAGGCGCCCCGGCGCTGAGGGCGGCGGGGTCGTCCATTGGCGGGCTCAATGCGTGTGGGATGCGGTGAGTAAGACTGCCCGGCCGGCGGCTCAGGCCTCGCCGGTCGCCGTCAGGATGCCGTCGAGGGCGGCCGCGCAGGCCGGGGCGACGTCCGCCACCGCGTCGCGCGGGTCGGTGAGGCCGGTCGCCACCGAGACCGCGGTAGAGACGCCCCACCAGGGATCCGCGAAGGCGCGGTCGACGAGGTCCGGCACGGCGCCGTCGAGGCAAGCGGTGACCTCGCCGATGGCTGCCGCCGGCACCCGCGCGGCGGCGAGCGCCGACGCCACCTCGGCCTTGGCCGGGTCGACCACCAGCATCATGAAGAGCGCGAACAGGAAGTCCTGGATCATCGTCTCGTCCCTTGGCGGCACGGCGGCCGCGGCGGACCTCAGATCGGTGGGATGAAGGCCCGGTTCAAGCCCGCGCCGGGCGGGACGGGACGCCGCGACGGCCGCGGGGTGTCGCGGCTGAGAAAGGGGGGACGGGTGGGGCACGCTCTGTGAGGGGCCTCACAGTCGCCGGGCCGCCGCCGTCGCACTCTGCGGGTACGAGAGGGCACGGCCCGAACACGTCAAGCGCCGCCGCCCCGCACCAGACCCGATGGAGACGAGCCATGAAGATCGAAGAGACCGGCCCCGAGGCGCAGCTCAAGTCCGCTCTCTCCGGCGTCCGCCGGACCCTTTGGGGCGTCAGCGCGATCAGCTGCTTCGGCAACATCCTGATGCTCACCGGCCCGGTGTTCATGATGCTGGTCTACAACAAGGTGCTGGCGTCGAAGAGCATGCCGACCCTCGTGGCGCTCAGCCTCCTGGTGCTGGTGCTCTACACCTTCTACGGCTTCCTGGAGGGCCTGCGCGGCAAGCTGATGGCCCGCGTCGGCATCGCCTTCGACCACCGCCTGGCGCCCGGCCTCTTCAACGCCACGCTCCGCCTGCCGCTGACCTTCGGCCACCAGTCTCGCGAGCACGACCCGCTGCAGGACCTGGCGGTGATCCGCAACTACCTGATGGGCCAGGGCCCGGCCACCCTCCTCGACCTGCCGTGGATCCCGCTCTACTACTCGATCCTCTTCGTCATGCACCCGCTGCTCGGCGCGGCGGCGGCGGCGGGCGCGGCCTTCCTGGTGCTCCTCAGCCTCGTCAACCAGCGCGCCACCCGCGACACCAGCCGCGCCGCCAACCGCGTCCATGCGGCCACCGCGGTGCTCCTCACCGACGCCCGCCGCAACGCCGAAGCCGCCGCCGCCATGAGCATGGGCGACGACCTGTGCAAGCGCTGGGGCACCGGCTACGTGTCGGCCATCGTCCACGCCCGTGACCTCGCCGACCAGGCAAGCGTGTTCGGCGCCATCGCCAAGACCGCCCGCCTGACCCTGCAGTCCGCCATGCTGGCGCTCGGCGCCTTCCTGGTGATCGAGGGCGAACTGTCGGCCGGCGCCATGCTGGCGAGCTCCATCATCCTGGCCCGCGCCCTCGCCCCCATCGACCAGATCATCGGCCAGTGGCGCATGACCTCCGGCGCCTGGGGTGCCCTGAAGCGCCTCCGCGCCCTGGTGGCCCGCCTGCCCAAGACCACCGCCCAGCAGCACGGCATGCCGAAGCCGAAGAGCCAGCTCTCGGTCCGCGACGTGGTCATCGTGCCGCCGGGCGCCGCCCAGGCCACCGTCTCCGGCGTCTCGTTCGAGATCGAGGCGGGCGACGCCCTCGGCATCATCGGGCCGAGCGGCTCGGGCAAGTCCACCCTGATCCGGGCCCTCGTCGGCGCCTGGCCGGTGGCCCGCGGCGAAGTGCGCTTCGACGGCGCCCTGATCGCCCAGTACTCGCCGGAAGCGCTCGCCGATAGCATCGGCCACCTGCCGCAGTCGATCGAACTCTTCGACGGCACCATCGGGGAGAACATCGCCCGCTTCCGCAAGGACGCCAGCACCGACGACATCGTGGCCGCGGCCCGCCTCGCCGGGGTGCACGAGATGGTCCTCGCCTTCCCGAAGGGCTACGACACCCCGGTCGGCGAAGGCGGCGCCATCCTCTCCGGCGGCCAGCGCCAGCGCATCGGCCTGGCCCGGGCGGTGTTCGGCAACCCCTTCCTGGTGGTCCTCGACGAGCCCAACTCCAACCTCGACCCGGTCGGCGAGCAGTCCCTCAACGAGGCCATCCAGCGCCTGCGCCAGGCCGGCAAGATCGTCATCATCGTGGCCCACCGGCCGAGCGCCATCTTCGCCGCCAACAAGATCCTGTCGCTGCGCAACGGCCGCGCCGAGATGTTCGGCCCGAAGGCCCAGGTGCTGACCGCGCTCTTCCCCCGCGCCGGCCAGCCCCACAAGCCGGCTCCGGTCGCCGCCAACCAGGTGGCCAACACCGAGGCGGTGGCCCATCCGGCCTCGGCCGCCGCTCAGGCCAGCCCGGCCGCTCCCCTGCCGGCGGTGGAGATCCTGACCCCGGCGACCGCCGCCGCCCTCGACCGGACGCTCCGCGGCATCGTCGCCAACCTGGACACCACGCGGGCCCGGCGGGCCGAAGGCCAGCCGCTGCGCAAGGCCTGAGCAAACTTCCGGCGAGGCGGCCGCTTCGTGACTTCCGTCACAGTCGCCGCCCCCCGGCGAGCGCATCCTCTCCTCCATCGAAGCCGGTCCGGCGGGAACCTTCGCCGGACCGGCGCAACGCTCTGAAGACCGCCTGCCCGATGGAGGCCGGCGGCTTTGACCCGAGGGGGACGCCATGACCGAATTCGACACCGATCTCGTCGACAACGCCTCGTCGATCCGCCACCTGATGCGCTGGTTCCTGGTCGGCACCGTCATCGTGCTCGGCGGCGTGGGCAGCTGGTCGGCGCTCGCCGAGGTGGACAGCGCCGTCCTGACCAGCGGCACCTTCGCGCCGGCCTCGAACGCCCAGGCGGTGCAGCACCTGGAAGGCGGCGTCGTCGGCGCCATCCTGGTCAAGGAAGGCGACCTGGTTCAGGAGGGGCAGGTGCTGGTCCGGCTCGACGCCGCCAAGGTGATCGCCGAGACCAGCATCGCCGAGCGCCGCCTGGTGGGCCTTGCCGCCGAGAAGGCCCGCCTCGTCGCCGAACGCGACGACCGCGCCACCATCGACATCCCCGAGATGCCGGTGACGACGCCGGAGGCCCGCACGGCGCTCGCCGTCGCGGTGGCGGCCGAGCAGGCCATTCTCACCGAGCGCCGCTTCAGCCGCGAGAGCCAGCTCTCCCAGCTGATCGAGCGGCGCCGCCAGATCGAGATGCAGATCGACGGCCTCAACCAGCGCTTCCGCGCCATCAAGGAGGAGTTCGAGCAGGCGAGCGCCGAGCTCGAAGACCGCCGCTTCCTCGACAAGAAGGGCCTGATCCGCCGGCCGGTGCTGCGCCAGAGCGAGCGCGACGTGAGCCGCCTGCGCGGCGACATCGGCGACACGGAGGCCCGCATCGCCGGCGCCCAGTCGCAGCTGGTGGAGACGGAGCTGAAGATCACCGAACACGGCCGCAGCGTCCACGGCGAGGTGCTGACCCGCCTCAACGCCGTGGAGGCCCTGCTCGCCGAGGCGGCCGAGCAGGCGCTTGCCGCCCGCGACCGGCTGACCCGCCTGGAGATCCGGGCGCCGCGCACCGGCCGGGTACACCAGCTCGCCATCCACACGGTCGGCGGCGTGGTGAGCTCCGGCCAGACGGTGATGAGCATCATCCCGAGCTCCGACCCGCTGGTGGTGAGCGCCCGCATCCCGGCCAACGAGATCGACCAGGTGCACCTCGGCCAGGCCGCCACGGTGATGATCAACTCCTTCAAGCTGCCGGTGGTGATGGAACTGGACGGGACCGTCTCCAACCTCTCGCCCGACCGGGTGGTGGACAACCGGACCGGCCAGAGCTTCTTCGAGGTGACCATCGCCATCGCGCCCGGCGAACGGGACAAGCTTGAGGGCAAGGAGCTGACGCCGGGCCTGCCGGCGGAGGTGATGATCCTCGGCGAGCGCCGCCGGGTGATCACCTACCTGACGCAGCCGCTGACCGAGAAGATCGAGCTCGCCTTCCGCGAGAAGTGAGCGGCGCCGGCGGGGCGGGCGAGGTCCCGCGCCGCCGGTGGTGGATGCGAGCGCGGCGATGGATGCGGGTCTGGCCGGCGGGCGGGGGTTTCCCTCGCGCCGCCGGTCTGCTTTTGCACGGGACCATCTCGAGGGGAACCTTAGGTATCTCAACGTCATCCCGACGGACGTCGGGATCCAGCCGACGGCGGGGGAGGTCCGAACCGGGGCGGGTTCGGCCGTGGACGGTTGGGCCCCGGCGTTCGCCGGGGTGACGACCTGCATGAACGGGGGCTTGCCAGGATGGGAACGGGCGGCTCCCGGCGGCAAGCAGGGGCGGGGGGCATCACGCCGTCGAGTATGGGCTTCCGCCGAGCGGCGGGATCCCTGTGTGACGGCGCACACAGATCGGCGGGGCTGTCGGCGCGATGATCGTTTCAACAGGAGACGGTCCGATGCGCAGCCTTCCCATTCTCACCCTCACCCTCGCCCTTTGCGCCCTCTCGATGATCGACAACGGCAAGCCGCCGAAGATCCCACTGTTCCAGCACAAGGAGGTGGTTTCGATCTCCTGCGAGTACCGGCCGGACGGGGAGGTCTGACCGGGACCGGCGCGCCGGCCCTTTCGTCGCGTCAACCCGCATCCGTCTTCGTCTCCTGCCTGAACGCGACGAGGCCCGCCATCCCGGCGGGCCTCGTGCGTTTTCCGGCGATCGCGATAGCCGGCCGGGTCGGCGGCGCCGGCGTCAGGTGCCGGCGGAGATCACCCCGCAGGCGATGCGGTCGCCGGAGGCGCCGGCCGGGTCGGTGCGGTAGTCGTCGGGCCCTGCGTGGACCACCAGGGCGGCGCCGTCGTCGTCGAGCGCGGCGGTCTCGCCGTTGTTGAGGGTGAGGCCGGGGGCCAGCACCTCCACGGCGGCGGTGCCGTCCTCAAGGGCCGTGATGTTCGGGATGTCGCCCGCGTGGTGGCCGCCCTCCACGTGGAAGCCGTGCGCCTTGTCGGTCGGGTTGAAGTGACCGCCGGCCGACGTGAACGGCGGCTCGCAGACGCCGACCGCGTGCACGTGGAAGCCATGCGGGCCGGGCGGCAGGTCGCTGAGCGTGCCGGTGACGAGGACGCCGTGGGGGGTCTCGGTGAGGGTCAGCGTGCCGTGCGAGGCGCCGTCGGCGCCCGTGATGGCGGCCGAGGCGGTGTCGCCGGGCGCGGCGCCGGCGGCCACCGGCCAGAGGGCTGCACCGAGCGCGGCGGCGAGCAGGGTCTGTCTCATGGGCTCACTCCTTTTCAAGGTTGGGTCGGGCCGGCTGTCGTCCGGTCCCGACCGGGGGGAAACGCGTCAAGGCCGAAAGGGCTGCGGTAAAAACAAGGAAAGACCCTGTTCGGCACCCGAGGCGGATCGGCAAGATCGCCGAAAACACATAGAAGGACTCGATTGTGTTCCGCCCGGCAGGCACACTGTCCGGATGGCGAACGGTGGCGGAAGGGCGGGAGCGGTGACCAAGATTTCCCCATTGGTGGCGGCACTTTCGACGAACGACTTCTTCTCCGGCCTCGGCCCGGAGATCATCCAGATCATCGCGGACCTTTGCGTGACCCAGTCGCTCGCCGACGGCGAGACGCTGTTCCTGAAGGGCGACCCGGGCGACGCGCTCTACTGCGTGCGGCGCGGCCGGGTGCTGATCATGGCGAGCACGGCGAGCGGCAAGCAGCTGATCCTCAACGTGCTCGGCTCCGGCGACGTGTTCGGCGAGATCGCGCTCCTCGACGGCCGGTCGCGCACCGCGGACGCCATGGCGTCGGGCCCGACCGAGCTCCTGATGATCACCCGCGCCGACTTCAAGGATCTCTTGCGCCGCCAGCCGGAGATCGCCGTGCGGCTGATCGAATTGCTCTGCGCCCGGCTGCGCTGGACGAGCGACCGTATGGAGGAGGCCTCGCTGCTGGCGCTGCCGCCGCGGCTCGCCCGGCGGCTCCTGAAGCTGGCGGAGGATTTCGGCGACGAGATCGAGATCTCCCAGGAGGAGCTCAGCATCCTGGTCGGCTCCGCCCGCGAGACGGTGAACCGGCAGCTGCAGGTGTGGCGCCGCAGCGGGGCGGTGGAACTCGGCCGCAGCCGGATCCGCATCGTCGATCGCGCCCAGATCGTGCGGGAGGCGGGCCAGGGCGAGCGGGACGACTGAGCGAGCCCGCCGGCGCATCCGGAATCGGCCGTGCTGGCGGATCAGTGGAGGGCGCGCCGGATAATGGCGCTCTCGGCCTCGGCGCGGGCGCGAAGCTGCCCCGCCGACAGGCCCTCGTCGGCGAACTGGCGGCTCAGCATGCGGTAGTCGGCCTCGGCGCGGGCGACATCGCGGCGGCAGTCCTCCGGCCGCTCCCCGGCGCCGCAGAGCGTGGACGCGGGCGATCCGTCCCGGAGCGCCTCGGCGACCGCGCAGCGCTCGGCCGAAGCGGCGAGTTCGGCGAAGCGGAAGGCCACGGCCGCGGTACGGAAAAGGGTGGCGGCGTCCGGGTCGATTTCGCCGGTCTCAAGGTCGCGCATGCGGACGAGGTAGCCCTCGGCCTGTTGCAGCACTTCGTAGACATAAAGCTGTCCGGCGGTTTCGGCGACGAGCATGGCAGCCTCCTCGGGCGTTTGTCCTCAATGCCCTGGAGCTTGCCCGCCCGGCGCCCGCCGGTCCGTGCGGCGGGTCACAGAACCCGCCGCGCCGGCCGGTTCACTCTCCGGTCGCCAGCAGCGCATCGTACTGATCCGGCGTCAGATAGCCGGTCACCGCGGCGCCGCGGCCCTTCTGGAACCCCATGATGGCCTCGCGGGTCAGCGGACCCATGATGCTGTCGATCGGACCGGTGTAGAGGCTCATGTCGCGCAACTTCTCCTGGATCAGCTGGCGCTGCCGCCGACCGAGGTCGCGCTCGTCCATCGGCTCCGCCGAAACGGTGCCGGTGGTGTCGTCCGGAGTCGCGACGGCGACCTCCGCTTCCGCCTCCGCCTTGGTGCGCTCGGCCTCGGCGAGGGCGCGCTGCGCGTCGGCCTGGGCCTTGCGGGCGTCGGCCTGCGCCTTCTCCGCGTCGGCCTGGGCCTTGGCGGCCTCGGCCTGCGCCTTCAGCACATCCGCCTGGGCCTTCTCGGCGGCAAGCCGCGCCTCGTCGGCCCGCTGCCGCTCCAGGGCGATGGCCTCCTCGGCCTCTTCCAGGGCAAGCCGGTCGGCCGAAGCGTCCTCGCTCGCGCCGCGGGCGACCGTTTCGGGCACGACCGGCGCGACGGCGACCGGCTGCGGCGGCGGGTCGGCCGGGCGGCGGAGCGGCATGTCGGCCGCAGTCCCGACCACGAGGGCCCGGCCGCCGTCCTCCAGCGCGCCGAGGAGGTCCTTCAGGGTCGGGTCCGATCCGGCAAGCACCGCAAGGGCGGCGTCGGCGGCCTGGGCGCTCGCCGTGTCGATCTGCGACACCGGCACCGAGCTTGCCGTCGACAGGGCCACCACCGTGCCGGCCGGCGCCTCGCCGGTGATGGTCGGGCGCGGGTCGAGGCCGGCGACCGGCGCGCGGAAGCGCGGCTGCGACACGAAGAAGAACACCCCGCCCGCCTTCGCCCGCCCGGTGATCTGCGTGATGCTGCCGAGCGAGAGCGCGCGCGACAAAAGGTCCGTGGGCCGGCCGATGTCGGTGTTGGCCGGCAGGAAGAAGGTCTGGCCCGACCAGGTGATGCCGTGCCCGGCGAGGACCACGATGGCAAGGTCCGCCTCGCCGACCGCATCGGAGAATTCGCGCAGCCGCGCCCGCGCCGTCGCGTTGGTCGGATTGGCGGCCATCACCACGTCGAAATCCAGCCGTTCCAGCGCCTCCGCGATGGCGGCGGCGCGCTTGACGCCGATGCCGGAGGGCTGGGCCGCGGCGTATTCCTCCGCGGCCATCACCAGGGCGACCCGCCCCGCCGCGGCGGCCGGACCGGAAAGGGCGGCAAGCAACGCGAGTGCAAGCAGAACCGCCCCCGAACGGCGGACCCGTCCAGTAATCATCATCAAAATGGATGAGAAAAATAGGTGAAGTTCACGCGCGGACTGCAGAGCCCGTAACGGGGCGAAATTCATGGCGGCCCTCCCATCAATGGGTTAGAATGTTTTAATGCAGTCCGCGGTTCACGCCAACCATATCGCTCGTTGGAGGATTTCATGGGCTTGCGGCTGAAGTTCAACGTTGTTCTTATCGTCTGCTACCTGCTTGGTCTAGGCGTATCGGTCGTCCCGTTCTACTACATATCCAGACAGGAAGTGATAGAACAGCTGCAGTCACAGATCGCTGTGCTGCGGGCACAGGCGTTGTCCATTCGCAAATATACTTCTGAGGAGGTGCAGCCGTTGCTGGCGGACTTCTCGTCCGTGCAGTTCCTGCCACAGACGGTGCCGTCGTTCTCGGCGCAGACGGCGTTCCGGAATTTCCGGGAATACTATCCGGAGTTCTTCTACAAGGAAGCCGCGCTCAACCCCACCAATCCGGCGGACCTTGCCGAGGAGTGGGAGCGCGAACTGATCGAGACCCTGCGCGCCGACCCCAGCCTGACCCGCGACGTGCGGATCCGTGAGACCGAGCGGGGCGATCACTACACGGTGGCCTACCCGCTGACGATCCGCTCGGAATCCTGCCTGGAGTGCCACTCGACGCCGGACCGCGCCCCCGCCTCCATGGTGGCGCTCTACGGCCCGAAGAACGGCTTCGGCTGGCAGTTGAATGAGACCATCGGGGCGCAGATCTTCTCCGTCCCCATGAGCATCGCCGAGGAGCGGATCTGGC
Organism: Mongoliimonas terrestris; assembly: GCF_001927285.1. Classification (GTDB taxonomy): domain Bacteria; phylum Pseudomonadota; class Alphaproteobacteria; order Rhizobiales; family Pleomorphomonadaceae; genus Chthonobacter; species Chthonobacter terrestris. Next base: position 142,416 of record NZ_MSIG01000008.1, read on the forward strand.
GGAACCTCGCCCTTTTCGTCGGCACGGCGAGCGCCATCTTCTTCGTGCTCCTCCTCCTCCTCAACATCCTCCTCAACCGGCTCGTGATCAGCCCGGTGCTCAGGATGGCCAAGGCGGCGGAGGCGGTGAGCATGGGGGACACGTCGGTGCCGGAGTTCGAGCACACCGGCAAGGACGAGATCGCCTCGCTGTCCCGGTCGTTCAACCGCATGCGCCGGAGCCTGGACAGCGCCATGAAGATGCTGGAGGCGTGACGGGCGGACCGCCGCCCGGCCAGCCGAGGATACCAAGCCCGTCAAGTCCCGACCTGTCGGGCCGCGACGGGCGCAGGCAAGCCCGACCGGCCGCCGGCCGGTCGGGCCATCCCATGAGTCGGGTGTGAGAAGAGGACCGGATGGTTTCAGGCGGCGAGAAGAGGGGCGCGGGCGGCGCCCCTCCGGCACACGGGGAGGGAGCGCCGACACGGGTCGGCAAGTACCGCGTCGATCACGTGATCGGTCGCGGCGCCGTCGGCGTGGTCTACAAGGGCTATGACGAGCACATCGACCGGCCGCTCGCCATCAAGACGCTCAGGCCGGAATTCCTCGCCGGCATCGGCGAGAACGACGACCTGCTGCGCCGCTTCGCCGTGGAGGCCCGTTCGGCCGGGCGCTGCCTGCACCCGAACATCGTCACCGTGTTCGACTTCGTCGAGCAGGACGGCGCCCCCTACATCGTCATGGAGTATGTGAACGCCGGCACGCTCGACAACGTGCTGAAGCGCGGCGCCCTGCCGCCCGTGCGGCAGGTGGGCGAGATCATGGCCCAGCTCCTGTTCGCCCTCGGTTACGCCCACTCCAAGGGGGTCATCCACCGGGACGTGAAGCCGGCCAACATCCTCTGTCCGTCGGCCTCGTCGATCAAGGTGTCGGACTTCGGCGTCGCCCACCTGGAGACCCTGGAGCTGACCCGGCCCGGCTACGGCGGCCCGGTGGGCACGCCCAACTACATGGCCCCGGAGCGATTCCTCGGCCGTCCGGCGGACGCGCGCTCGGATCTCTTCTCCGCCGGCATCATCCTCTTCCAGCTCCTCACCGGGGCCAAGCCGTTCGTGGCGAGCGACCTTGCCGAACTGCTGCGCCTCCTGATGGATACCTCGCCGCCGTCGGTGCGCTCGTTCCGGCCGGAGCTCTGGCCGGAGCTCGACGCGGTGGTGCAGCGCTCGCTCGCCCGCAACCCGGACGACCGCTTCCAGTCTGCCGACCTTTTCATCGACGCTCTCAACCAGGCGATCGAGCAGCGCCCGCCCGACAACGGCGCGCCGCTGGACCTCACCGCCCTGTCGCACCAGCCGGCTCGGGAAAGCGCCGGCACCACCCGCCAGGCGCTCAACCAGACCATGGCGGACGTGCTGGCACCCGACACGATCGACGCGCTCAGCAAGACGCTCGCCCGCTTCCTCGGGCCGATCGCCCGGCTGGTGGTCAAGAAGGCCTCCACCCAGGCGAGCGACATGGACACCTTCATCGATCTCCTCCACCGGGAGATCAAGCAGGACACCGACGCGGCGGCGTTCCGCGCGGCGGCCGGTCGGGTGCTGCAGGTGGCGCCGGTGTTCGCCACCACCGGCCCGGTGATGAAGGTGGTGTCCGACGCGGAGATCAAGGCGGTGACCGGCATGCTGCTGCCGCTGGTCGGCCCGGTCGCCTCCGTGCTCGTCACCCGCCAGGCCGAGAAGGCCGTCGGACGGGAAGACTTCTACCGCCGCCTTGCCGAGTTCATCCCCAGCGAGCAAGATAGGGCCTCGTTCCTCGCCCTTCGTACGAAACTCGGCGGCCGCGAAGGCGCCTGACCGGCCCGCCCGGCGGACATCACCCATGAGCAACGCGCCGTCCCCCCCTTTCGAGAGCGGTCCGCGGCGGCGTCGCCTGCGAGCCGTGATGGCGGCCGACGTGGCGAACTTCGGCGGGCTCGTCTCGGTGGACGAGACCAGCACCCTGGAGGCGCTGTGGACCACCCGCCGGATCGCCCGCGAACAGCTGGCGGTGCACGGCGGCTGGCTGTTCGGCCTGCCCGGCGACGGCATCTTCGCGCTGTTCGAGAGCGCGGTGGACGCGGTGCGCTGCGCCCTCGACACCCAGGTGCGCCTCGCCGCCGCCCCGGGCCTCGACGCGCTCCGTCTCCGGGTCGGCGTGCATCTCGGCGAGGTGCTGTTCCAGGACGACCTGCCGTTCGGCGAGGCCCTGGTGATCGCGGCCCGCCTGGAAAGCCTCGCCGAGCCCGGCGGCATCCTGATCTCCTCCGCCGTCATGGAGGCGGTGGCGCCGCGCATCAGCGCCGATTTCGCCGAGCGGGGCGTGATCAGCCTGAAGCACAGCCCGCGCCGGGTCGCGACCTTCAGCGTGGCGGTGCCGCGCGCCGACGACCGCGCCGACCGCGGCGGCAACGGGCGATCCGGCGGCGAGGCCGCGGGCGACGCCCTCGACCACACCATGGCGCCCGCCCGCCGCGGCCGCGGGCCGGAGACGGCCGGCGATCCGCCGGTCCGGTCGGACGCCGAGCGGATGGCGACACCGCCGGAGGGGGCCGCGCCACCCCCGACGGCTGGCGGGCGAACCGACGCCGCCACCGGCCCGCCGCAGGGCGCCTCAGCGGGCGCGACCTTCGCGCCGCCGTCCGGCGAGCGCCTGTCGGCCCCGACCCCGTTCCGGGACGACATATCGTCGACGGACGCACCGGGCGATGTGTTCGACGCCGCGCCGCGCCGCGCGCCGTCACCGCTGCCGGCCCTGCCGCCCATGGTGGCCCCGATCCCGACGCCGCCGAGGGCGACCGCGGCCATGCCAACGGCGGCGGCGTCGCCCGTGACCTTGCCGCCCGTGACCTTGCCGCCCGTGACCCTGGCGCCCGTGACCCTGCCTCAGGTGGCGGTGCCGCCGGTGATCGTGTCGCCCCTGGCCGCGCCGCCCGATGACCTGCCGCCCGCGAACGCGCTGCACGTGAACGCGCCGACCGCGTCCGAGCCGGCCACCATCGCCGCCTCGCCGCCGGCGCCGGTGCTGTCCCTGCCGATCGCCACGCCGCTGGTGGTGCCCGATCTGCCGCCGCGGCCGCTCGGCGACACGACGGTGACCGACACCACCATGACGTCCGCCGTGCCGATCGATCTCGCCCGCGCGGCCCGCCTTCTGCCGGACGACTGCGTGGAGGACCTCATCCAGGCGCTCACGCTCCATATCGGCCCGGTCGCCCGCATGCTGGTGCGCCGGCACGCTGGCCGGATCGCCGATCCGGATCTCCTCGTCGACACCCTGGCGGCCGAGATCCCGGCCGCCGCCGAGCGGCCGCAGTTTCTGCTGAAGGCCCGCCGGATCGTACGCCGGACGCGCGCCTGAGGCCGGCGCGGCGCCGGCCCGCCGGCCCGGTGTGACGGCCGTCACGGATCCCCACCCCTTCCGCCTGCTAGCACCGGACGGACCGCCCCTGCCGCGGGGTCCGGCGCGTGGTGCGCCGGGCGCGGCGGGGCGGCGGAAGGATCGACAGCCATGCTCAGCAAGTTCTTCGGCAGCGGTCGCGGCGTCGACCGGCCGGACCAACCAGACCAGCCGGACAGGCCCGACCACGAGCCCGGCTTCGGCCGGCACGGCAACGGCAACGACAGCCCCGCCGACGGCGGCCCCAAGGCCGAACCGGTGGCCGGCAAGGGTGCCGAGACCCCCGGCCAGCCCGCCGGGGACCAGGGCTTCGGCGGCCAGCCGGGCGGGAGCCAAGGAGTGGGCCAGCCGGCGCCCGGGATCACCGATGGCCCGGCGTTCGCCGGACCGGCGGCGGGATCGTCGGCCGGTGCAGGCTATCCCACGGACTTCGGCGGCGGATCGGGCGGCTACGGCGCGCCGCCGGCGAACGACCTCGGCTGGGACGAGGCGGCCTTCGACGAGGCCGGCGGGTTCGAGGCGGTGCTCGGCGACGTGCTCCTGGAATGGCTCTCCGGCACCGGCGACGATCGTCCGGCCATCACGGTCAACATCGACACGATCGACATCGACCTCTTCAACATCGTCCAGAACACCCTGGTGCAGAACACCCAGGTGCTGTTCGACGCCTCCGGCGGCGGGAGCGTTTCGGTCGGCGGCGACGTGACGGCCTTCGGCGTCCAGGAGGCGCTGGTGGCCGACGCGGGCGGCTTCCTGCCGTTCTGATCCGGTTCCCCGGGAGGCCATCGGAAAAGGCCCGGCGCCGTCCGCAAGGACTGCGCCGGGCCTTTCTGTTGCCGGCGCCCCTCTCCGCTGCCCGCGCGCTTGGCCGCGCGCAAAAAAAAACCCTCCCCGGGACGGGGAGGGCGAGGGGCTGTCCGAGGGGGAGGACAGGAGGGAGAGGGGGAACAGGAGGGGAGGGAGGAAAAAAGGGGTCTGACGAACGAGAGGGGAGGGAGAAAGAAAAAGGTCAGGGAGAGGGGAAAAGGGATTGGGGCGGAAGGGGTGGAGGGAGAAGGCGAAGAGGGGAGGGGAGAGCGGCGCCGGGGCGCCGCTCCGTCCCGGCCTCGATCAGGCGACCCCGAAGAGGTCGAAGTCACCGATCGACTGGGTGGCCTGGGCGAGGACGTCGCCTTCGATGCTGTTGAAGGCACCGTTGCCGACCACCGTGGTCGCCGTGTTGACGCCGATGTTGATGTTGATGTCGCCGACGAGCGGGCCACCGAAGAAGTCGCCGAAGCCGAACTCGGCATCGCCCACCTGCTGGTCGGCGACGGCGGCGACATCGCCACCGATGGTGTTGCCGAGGCCGTTCGCGGCGTTCACGTCGGCGGTGTTGAGGCCCTGGTTGAGGTCGGCGCCGAAGGAGGCGAGCCACGGATCGATCATGATGGTTTTCCTTTGCGTGAGGTTGAGGTCAGTGGGTTGGTCTGGTCTGTCCCGCCGGCTTTGGACTTTCCGTCCGGCGATGAGTGGATCCTGCCTGACGCCCGGCCCGCCGGCTGTGAGCGCCGTCACACAGCCGAAAACGACACGAAAAAACCCGCCGCGGCCTTTCGGGCGCGGCGGGTTCCGGCGTCATGGTTAGATCCCGGCGGCGCGGGCCGGGCGTGGCGGCGCCTACTTGGCGCGGGCGCTGCCGGCGGCGCGCTTCGGCTGGTCCTCGCCGGTGCCCATGGCGTTGATCGAGCCGGCGATCTGGGAGAGAAGCTCGTCGGTCTTCTTCTCCTCCTGGAGCGTCTCGTCGAGGAGCGAAGCCGCCTCGTCGTGGCCGAGCTGGCTCGCCCAGGTCTTCAGGGTGCCGTAGCGGGCAATCTCGTAGTGCTCGATCGCCTGGGCGGAGCCGATCAGCACCGCGTCGGCGGCCGGCGAGCCCTCGAAGTCCTCCAGGTCCTCCTGCATCTCGGCCGTGAGGCCCTGCATGGCTTCGCAGGTCTTGGAGCGGGAAGGCTTGCCGATGATCTCGAACACCTTCTCGAGTCGTTCGACCTGGCCCTGACTTTCCTCGGCGTGCGTCTGGAACGCAGCCTTCAAGTCCTCGGACTGAGCCGACTTGGCAGACTTCTTCAGCGCGCGGACCGAGTTCTTTTCCGCATAGTAGACGTCCTTCAGGGTTTCGTAGAAGGCATCTTCCAGGGTCTTTGTCTTGGTGGCCATTCGTCTCTCTCCTTGCCAATGCCCGATTCAACCGACACTCGGCAGGATCGTTCCATCGCCGCCCCATCGGCGCGGGCCCGCGGACATGGTCGGCGGGGCGCGGGGCTTGGGAGGCGCCTCATATGAATTCAAGAAAGAAATTATAAAATCGAGTCGAGTCCATGAATCATGACTCAACAATGTGAAATAATGCAATGTATAAAGCGGTTAAATTCACCTTAATAAAGGTATTCAATTGAGATCGACTCGGAAGTATCCTTCTCTGGCACGGGAAGGAGATGGTCATGTGCGTACCTGTGCGGCTTCTGCGGCGCCTGTCGGGCGTCGTTGGACTTTGGCTTTCGGCCGGACTGCTGGCGGGCTGCGTGACGACCGCGCCCGCGCCGGGCGTCGGGGCGGGGGCGTGGGGAAGCCGCCTGGCGTTCCAGGCCGCCGGGCTCGCCGTGCTCGGCGAGGTCGAGAAGGCCTATGCCAACGGCCATGAGCGCAAGCTCATCCTGGCGACCCGCTCGCGCGTGCCGGGCTCCAACTATGTTTCGGCCGCCTTCCTGGTGCCGGGCGGCGGCACCGGCTACGGACCCCGGCTCGACGACGTGCGGCCGGCGAGCAGCGCCCTCGACCAGGAACTGGCGCGCGCCATTCCGGGCGTCGCGCTCGGCCGCACCACGGCCTACGGGGAGAACGCCTACGGCCCCTACGGCTATGCCACCGGCCGCTCCGCCCGCGGCGAGCCTTGCGTCTACGGCTGGCAGCGGATCGCCGGCGGCAGCCGCCTCGGCCAGCGTGCCGGCGGCGTCGTGCAAGTGCGCCTGCGCGTCTGCGACACGCGCCTGACAGCCGCGCGCGTCGACGGGCTGATGCAGGCCTACGCGGTCGGCGCCGCGGCGCGCGCGGCGGGCGGCGGATCCGGCCGGCCGGGTGCGGGCCGCTTCGTCGACCCGGATCCGGTCTTCGCCGACGCACCGCGTGGCCGCCGGGCGCCTGCGCGCGCGGCCGCGGTGCCGACCAACGGCATGCTGGCGCTGCCCGAACTCGGCGGCATCATGGTGCCGACTGCCGGTTCAGTGGTGTCGACCGGGCGGGGCGGACCGCCGGCTGCCGGCGAGGTCATGCCGGGAGCCGGTGCGGTCCTGGTGCCCGCGCCCCTCGCCGCCGGTGCCGGCGCGTCCGGCGCCGCGGAGATCAACGCCCGCCGGTCCGCAGCTGTCGTCCCGCCGTGCGCGCAGCCGGGGCTCGGCGTGCTCTGCGCCCGTCCGGCGGTGCTGGTGCCGCCGCCGGTGCCGCTGGCGACGGGCGCCGGGGCGGGCGTGGCGCCGCCGCCGGGCGCCGGCCTGCGCATCCCGCCGCCGCCCGCGGTTCCCGCCGGTCCACCGGTCCCCGGTCCATGATCCCGCTCTCCCGGAGCGCCGTCCCCACCCGGACGGCCGAACCCCTGAAGGCCGCCCTGCCATGACGACGACGGTCTTTGCCTTCCTCGGACTGCTGGCGCTGGCGATCATCGCCAGCCTCGTGTCGCTGCCGGTCAGCCTGCAGGCCAACCTGGTGGCGGGCTTTGCCACCGTCGCCCTGATGGCCGTGCTGCACGCGGTGCGCTCGGAGGGCGTCTGGCGCATCGTCACGCTCACCCTCGGCGTGACTGTGGTGCTCCGCTACGTGGTGTGGCGCACCGCCACCACCTTGCCGTCGGCGGAGAGCCTCGCCGACTTCATCCCCGGCCTGATCCTCTACCTGGCCGAGATGGCCGGCATCCTCATGCTGGGCGTCACCCTCTTCGTCATCGCCAAGCCGCTGCCGCCCCGCCCGGCGCCGCCGCTGCCGGACGACCTGCCGACGGTGGACGTGCTGGTACCGAGCTACAACGAGGACGCCGACCTGCTCGCCACCACGCTGGCGGCCGCCAAGGCGATGGACTATCCGGCCGACCGGTTCACGGTGTGGCTGCTCGACGACGGCGGCACCCGGCAGAAGCGGGAATCCGACCGGTTCGAGGAGGCGGCTGCGGCGCGCCGGCGGCACGCGGACCTGCAGGCGCTCTGCGCCGACCTCGGCGTCCGCTACCTGACGCGCGACCGGAACCTCGACGCCAAGGCCGGCAACATCAACCACGCGCTCGGCCACTGCAACGGCGACCTCGTGGTGGTGTTCGACGCCGACCATGCGCCCACCCGCGACTTCCTGCAGCAGACCGTCGGCCACTTCGCCGAAGACGACCGTCTGTTCCTGGTGCAGAGCCCCCACTTCTTCGTCAATCCGGATCCGGTGGAGCGCAACCTCGGCACGTTCCAGCGCATGCCGGCCGAGAACGAGATGTTCTACGGGCTGATCCAGCGCGGCCTCGACAAGTGGAACGGCAGCTTCTTCTGCGGCTCCGCCGCCGTGCTGCGCCGGTCGGCCCTCGACCAGGTCGGCGGCATCCAGACGGACTCCATCACCGAGGACAGCGAGACCGCGCTCCGCCTGCACGCCCTCGGCTGGACCAGCCTCTACGTGGACCGGCCCATGGTGGCGGGCCTGCAGCCGGCCACCTTCGCCAGCTTCGTCGGCCAGCGCACCCGCTGGGCCCAGGGGATGATCCAGATCCTGATCTTCCACACCCCGTTCCTGAAGGCCGGCCTCAGCACGCCCCAGCGCATCGCCTATGCGTCGAGCATCCTGTTCTGGATGTTCCCGCTCTGGCGCATGGTCTTCCTGATGGCGCCGCTCTGCTACATCTTCCTGGATTTGCAGATCTTCAACGCCTCCGGGTCGGAATTCGTCAGCTACACGGTCCCCTACATCCTCGCCAACATGATGCTGCAGAACTACATTTACGGCGCCTACCGGCGGCCGTGGATTTCGGAACTCTACGAATACGTGCTGTCGGTCTACCTGCTGCCGGCCGTGATCAGCGTCCTCGTCAGCCCGCGCAAGCCCGCGTTCAAGGTGACGGCGAAGAACGAAGAGGTGACGGAACCGCACCTGTCGCCGATGGCCAAGCCCTTCTTCCTGATCTTCGCCCTGATGGCCCTCGGGCTCGTCATGACGGCGGTCCGCTACGCCACCGACCCGTTCCGCGCCGACATGACGCTGATGGTCGGCGGCTGGAACCTCTTCAACCTGCTCCTTGCCGGCTGCGCCCTCGGGGCGGTGTCCGAGCGGCCGGACGACCGCTGGCAGACCCTGCCGGTCCGGCGCCGCTGCGACCTCGTCCAGGGCGACCGGGTCTGGCCGGCAGTCGTCGACGCCGTCACCGGGACGGGTCTGCAGGCGCGGGTGGAGGGCGACCACCGCGAGCTCGCGCCGGGCAGCCTCGCCACCTTGCGCCTGCCGACCCGGGACAACGACCCGGTGCTGGAGGCGGTGGTGACCGTGAAGGCCGGCGAGCGCGTGCTGCACGGCCCGGTCTCGCTCGGCTTCGTCGGCGGGCCGGCGGAACGCGGACGGATGACCGCCGACCTCGTCTACGGGGACAGCACGCGCTGGGTGGAGACGCTGCGGGCCCGCCGCTCCGGCATGGGGCTGATCGCCGGCACCCTGACCTTCCTCTTGCTCTCAGCCAAGCAGACCGCGCGCGGCCTCTACTACCTCGTCCGTCACGCCCGGCCGAAGGCGCTAAAGAACGCGCCGGCTGGCCAGGAGGCGACCCGATGATCCGCTTTGTCGTGCTTCTCGCCATGGTGCTGTCGGCGCTTCCGGCCGCCGCGGAGGACGCGCCGCCGTTCGCGATGGGGCCGGCGGCTGTCCACCCCGATCCGGCTGCCGGGGCGGGCGCCCCCGCTCCAGGCTCGCCCGGATCCGGAACGGCCGATGCCGCCGGCCCGATCTTCCGGATCGGCCCGGTCGTCGGCGGGGCAGAGGCCATCCCCGGACCAGCCCAACCGCTTGCCGCCGCCCCGATCGAGCGTCCTGCCGCCGCCGCCGTGCCCGCCGGCCGGCGCAAGCTCATCGTGCCGGTGCGCAGCCTGCGCCTCGAGGGCGAGGAGGATTATGCCGCCTGGACGGTCCATCTGTCGGCGAGCGAGGCGCTGGCGCCGGTGGCGCTGGAGCTCGGCTTCATCAACTCGGTCTTCGTCATGCCGGAGGCCTCCCAGCTTCGCGTGGTGGTGAACGACACGGTAGTGGTGCTCCGCCCGTTGGCCTCCTCCGCCGACGAGGACCGGCTCTCGGTGCCGCTGCCGGCCGGGCTTCTGAAGGCCGGCGCCAACCGGATCCGGATGGAGGTGACCCAGCGCCACCGCACCGACTGCACGGTGCAATCCACCTTCGACCTCTGGACGGACATCGACCCGCGCGCCACCGCCCTCGTCTTCCCGACGCTCTCGGCCGGCGGGGCCATGGCGCTCGACGACCTTGGCGCCGTCGGGGTGGACGCCAACGGGCGCGCCACCATCCTGATCGCCACGCCGGCCGGCGACCGGACGGAGGCGGCCGCCAGCGTGCTGGCCGTCGCCCAGGCGATCGCCCTTCGGCTGCAGCAGCCGAACCAGGTGGTCCGGGTGGTGGAGCGGCTGCCCGCCGAGATCGGCCCGGGCGTGGTGCCGGTGCTGGTCGGGCGGAGCGCCGACCTGCGGGGGCTCGCCGACCTCCCCGCGCCGGCCCCGGACCGGCCCTATGCGGGCTTCGTCGCCGGACGCTCCGGACAGGCGGTGCTCCTCGTCACCGCGCCGGACTGGACCGGCGTCGCCGCCGCCGCCCGGCGGCTGGAGCCCGCCGCCGACGCGCCGGGCCGCCGGACGGAGGCGGCGGACCTCGGGCTCCTGCGCACGGCGCTCGGCCCGGTCGCCACCGAGGCGGCGCGGTTCAGCTTCGCCGACCTCGGCATCGCCACCCAGGAGATCGCCGGCCGGCGCTTCTCCACGCGCTTCGCCATCCAGGTGCCGGCGGACTTCTACGCGGCCGCCTCCGGCACCGGCCGGATCCACCTCGACGCCGCCTACGCGCCGGAGGTGGTGCCGGGCGGCCGGTTCGACGTGTTCGTCAACGGTCAGGCGGCCGCTTCCCTGCCGATCGGCGGATCGCGGGACGTGGTGCTGCGCGATTTCGTCATCGACGTGCCGCTCCGGGCCTTCCGGCCCGGCGTCAACGAGATCGAGATCCAGATCATCACCGAGACCGTGGAGGACCGGCTCTGTCCGCCGGGCGCCGCCGCCAACGCGGCCAGCCGTTTCGTCCTGTTCGACACCAGCGCGTTCGAGATGCCGTCGTTCGCCCGGGTGGCGCGCTGGCCGGACCTGTCGGCCCTCGCCACCACCGGCTACCCCTACGCCTCGCGGCAGGACCCCCTCCCGGTGGTGCTGGCCGCCACCGACGACACCACCCTGTCGGCGGCCGCCACCCTGGTGGCCCGGCTTGCCCGCGCCAGCGACCAGGTGCTGCCGCTCGTCCTCGACCGCCGGCAGGCGCCGGGTTCCGCCCTCTTCGTCGGCACCGCCGCCCAGTTCGGATCGGGCGTGATGACGGCCTTCGGGCTTGCCGAGACGCTGCGCACCGGCTGGCAGCCGGTGCGGGCGATCGCCGGGCTGGACCGGGCCGCCCGGGCGCCGGTGTCCTTTCCGGGCGGCGACGCGGTGGCGGTGGCGGAGCGGTGGCAGGAGATCACCCGCCAGTCCGGCGCGGGCGGCTATGTGGGCTGGGTTGCCGACGCGCTGGAGGCCCGGCTCGGCATCTCGTTCGCCGATCTGAGGATCCAGCCGCCGGCGGATCTCTCCTACGTGCCGCCCGCCGGCTCGGCCGCCATCCTGGCCCAGGCGATCAGCCCGTCGGGCGCGGGCGCCTGGACCATGCTGACCGGCCCCTCGCCGGCCTCGCTGCTCGCCGGGGCCGAGGCGCTCGCCGGGTCGAGCCTCTGGACCGGGATCGACGGGCGCATCGTGGTCTGGCGGATCGGCGCCGACCGGGTCGTCACCGTGCCGGCCACCGACGCGCGGCTGGTGCCGACGGCGCCGCTGTCACTCGCCAACCTCCGCCTGATTCTTGCCAACTGGGTGTCGGAGAACCTCCTGGTGTTCGCCGCCGGCCTGATCGCCGCGAGCCTCCTCTGCGGCCTCGCCGCCTCCGTCGTCCTCGACCGCTCGGGGCGGCCGTCATGAAGGCGCTCGCCGCCCTCGGCCTGTCGGCCGCCTTCCTGCTGGCCGCGGCGGCCCCGGCGGGCCACCGGCTCGCCGCCCACGTGGACGACGGCGGACGCGGCTCGGTGACGGCCGCCGAGTGGGCGCTCTACCGGGCGCGCTTCGTGACGGCGGACGGGCGGGTGGTCGACGACGGCAACGGCGGCGTCTCCCATTCGGAGGGCCAGGGCTACGGCATGTTGCTGGCGCTCGCCGCCGGCGATGAGGCGACCTTCCGGGCGCTCTGGAATTTCGCGGCGACGCGCCTGCGCCGCCCGGACGGGCTGTTCGCCTGGCGCTACGACCCGGCGGCCGACCCGCCGGTGGGCGATCCGAACACGGCGAGCGACGGCGACCTCTTGATCGCCTACGCGCTGCTGCGCGCCGCCTCGGCCTTCGCCGAGCCGGGCTATGCCAGGGAGGCGTTGGCGATCGCCGGGCGGCTCGCGGAGACGGTGCTCCTTCGCCACGACGGCGGTGTCGTGCTCCTGCCGGGGGTGAGCGGATTCGGCGCGGCCGACCGGCCCGACGGGCCGGTGGTCAACCCCTCCTACCTGGTCCTGGAGGCGATCGCGGCCTTCGGCCTCCTCCTGCCGGACAGCGACTGGCGCGCGCTGGGAGCGTCCGCGCCCCGCTTCCTGTCGCGCGCCGTCGCCGGCCCGGACCGGCTGCCGCCCGAATGGCTCTCCGTCGCCGGGCCGGTGCCGGTGCCGGCGGAGCGCTTTCCGGCCGTGTTCGGCTACAACGCCCTCCGGCTGCCGCTTTATCTGATGCGCGCCGGCCTTCACGACCACCCGACGGCGGCGGCCGTGGCGGCGGCGTGGCTGCGCCGGAGCGGCGGCCGGCCGGCGGTGCTGTCGCTCGCCGACGGCACGGTCACGGAGCCGCTGCCGGATCCGGGCTACCGGATCATCCTCGCCGCGCTCGCCTGCGCCCGCGCGGGCACGCCCGTGCCGGCCGATCTCGCCCGGTTCGAGCCGACGCTCTACTACCCGTCCACCCTCCATCTGCTGACGCTCAGCCACCTGAGGTTGAGCCACAAGGAGTGCCTATGAGCAAGACCGTGTCCCTCGCCGTCGCGGCGCTCGCCGTGTTCGTGGTCTATGCCGGCCCGGACCTCGGCACTCCGACCTTCCTGCCGGCCGTGGCGGCCGATCCGTCGCCGGTGGTGATCCGCGACGTGCTCGCGCAGGCCGCCACGCCGCCGGCGCTCGCCGAGCCGCTGCGTCCGCCGGCGGAAGCGCCCGCGGCGGAAGCGCCCGCGGCCGAGGTCTTTCCGCTCCTCGCCGACGGTGCCCTGCCGACCGGCACGGTGCCGGCGGCCGACCCGGCCCTTGCGCCCGCCACACGGGCGGGCGGCGATGTGGACGAGACCGCGCTCCACTATTTCGCCCGGGAGGGCGACATCCGCCGGCTGGAGGCGGAGGCGGCGCGGCTGGAGGCGCTCTACCCGGGCTGGGTGCGGCCGGCGGACCTCGGCCGGGCCGGCGGACGGCCCGACCCGGAGATCGACCGCCTGTGGCGGCTGCAGGCGCGCGGCCAGTTCGCCGAGGTGCGCCAGGCGATCGCCGACCGCCAGGCGCGCGAGCCCGACTGGCCGGTGCCGGAGGACCTCGCGACGGCGATCCGCGTCGGCGAGAAGCGCCAGCAGCTGGTGGCGGCGGCCGAAGCGGAGCGCTGGCCGGCGGTGCTGGCGGTGGCGACCGAGACGCCGGACCTCCTCGTCTGCGCCGAGATGAACGTGCTCTGGCACGTTGCGACGGCCTTCGCGGCCACCGACCAGCCGGGGCGCGCCGGCGACGTCTACACGCACATCCTGACCCATTGCGACAACCCGGCCGAACGGCTCGCCACCCTGCAGAAGGCGGCCGAGCGGCTGCCGCGCGCGGCACTGACCGCCCTTTTCGCCCTGGAGCGCCCCGACAGTACGGGCGCGCCGGAGTTCGCCGCCCTCAGGGCCGAGATCGCCCGGAGCGCCATCGTGGCGGCCATCAACGACCCGGACATGGCGCTGGCGGACGCGGACCGGGCCGTGCTGGAGGCGGCCGGCCGTGCTGCGGCCGACGCCCGCGACGCGCTGCTCCTCGGCTGGTATCACCTGAAGCGGACCACTGCCGCCGACGCGGAGACCTGGTTCCGGCTCGCCGGCGAACGCCAGCCGTCCGCCGAGGCGGCCGAGGGGCTGGGGCTCGCCCTCATCGCGGCGGAACGCCCGGCCGAGGCGGAGGCGGTGCTTTATCCCCATCACGCGGCCTCGGAGGATCTGGCGAAGGTCTACGCGGCGGCCGTCGCCCGGCTGCTCGCGACGGAGCCGCGGGCGACCATCGAGCCGCCGGTGATCGAGCGCATCGTCCAGGTGGTGATGGCGACCCGCAACGCGGACCTCGCCCAGCAGGTCGGCTGGTACGCCTATGCGCTCGGGCAGGTGGAGACGGCCGGCCAGTGGCAGGCGACCGCCCTCGTCTGGGCGCCCGACCTGGAGGACGCGGCCTTCGGCCTCCTGATCGCCCGCCAGGCGCGGGACGACAAGGCGGGCGTGGCGGAGATCGCCCGCCTGTGGGCGGCCCGCTCGCCGCGCATCGCCGAGGCGGTGGCGCTTGCCGCCGCGCCGGGGCGCCGCGCGCCGCAGGCCGTCGCCGCGGTGGCGACGACCGGGTGGCGGGACGCCACGCCGGCGGCCTATTGGCCGTCGGCGGCCGGGACCGCCGCGTCGGCGGCCGGGACCGCCGCGGAAGCGGCCTTCGCCCACATGCCGACCGGCTCGCTGGGGGTGTTGCCAGCGGCCTATGGCTCGGCGAACGGGGCGATCCCCGGTGGCGGGGCGGCCGCACGGGTCGACGACGGCGGGTGGGACGCGACGGCGGGCGGCGGCCAGGGGCTGGCGCGCGGCTGGTCGCTGATGCGGCTGAACCGCCCCTACGAGGCGCTCGCCCATTTCGAGCGGGCGCTCGGCACCGGCGGCGCCCGGGCCCGGCAGGACGCGGCCTACGGCCTGTCGCTCGCCTATCTGCGCCTCGGCATGACCCGGGAGGCCGCCGCCGCGGCGGCGGTGCCGCAGTCGGCTCCCCGGAGCGCGGAGCTGGAGGCCGCCATCCTGGCCGACGACAGCTTGGCGGCCTTCTCGGCCGGCGCCTTTCGCGAGACGGTTGCCCTCCTCGACGCGCGTGGCGCGGTGGCGGCGGAGACGACCGACCTGATGACCTTGCGCGGCTGGGCGCACTATCACATGCGCGAGTTCGCCGCCGCCAGGGACCTGTTCCAGGCCGCCGCCGCGGCGGGTCACCGGCCAGCCCTCGAAGGTCTGGCCGCGCTGGAGAGCCGCCGACCCTTGATGCGGGGATCGTGAGTCGAAGGAGCCATGCAGAAACGGATTAACGAGATCTGAAACCGAGAGCGTCCATGATCTGCGTGCATTGCTGCGATGCAACAAAGACATCTGCTCATGGGCGCCCGACGCACCTATCTTCCGGTCAACGAAAACGCCGGAAACCGCGTCGCGGGACCCCCGGCCGCCAGACCGCCCCACCGCGGTCGCGCACCCTCGGACCGCGTCGCGGTCCCATCAACGGAGGCCGTCATGTTCGGACCCATCGCCAAGGCTCGCAAGGCCTGGACCCGCTTCGTCTCCTTCGACCCGGAGAACGCCTACCTCAACGAGGCCATGGACCGGATCGACCTGGAACGCCGCCAGCGCGAGATCGACGCCGGCAAGTTCCGCCGGGCGCCGTCCTACTACTGATGTTCGGCTCATGACGGCTCGGCTGGTTCGACCGTCATGAGCTTGACCCGTCGCCGCGCATTCGGCCCGCAATGAGGCCGGCCGCGCGGGATGTGGGCTCGTTGGGGGCGGTCCTCCGTATTGGCCCTCTCCCGTCCGCCCGCCCGCCGCGCTTGACGGTGAAAAACTGGCCCGTCATACTCAAGTTCAATCTTCCCCGAAGCCTTGACCTTCGGACAGAGGCTTGAACGATGACCGGACCTTTCACCTCGACCCGGCTGCCGCTCGGCACGGGAGGCCAGACATGATCGTCTGCCACTGCAATGTGATCACGCTGGCGGACATCCACAGCGTCATCGACGATCTTCTCGATGCCGACCCCTGGCGGATCGTGACGCCCGGCCTTGTCTATATGACGCTCGGCAAACGGGGCCGCTGCTGCGGCTGCTTCCCGAACGCCGTGCAGGTGATCGAGGAGCGCGTGCAGCTGCGGCGCGGCGCGAGCGATCTGCCGGCGCGGGTGCCGCAGGCGCCGGACTCGCGTCCTGAGCAGCCGGCGGTGGTCGTTCCTCTGCGTAGAACTGCCTAAATCCCTGGAAACCAAAGCGCGCGTGTTGCGCCGCAGAGGCTGGCTGATTAGGCTCTCCGCCATTGACGAGCGATCTCGACAGGAGAGCTAGATGAAGGGTAGTCCCAAGGTTCTCGAGCGGCTGAACGAAGCCCTCTTTCTCGAACTCGGTGCCGTGAATCAGTACTGGCTGCACTATCGGCTGCTGGACGATTGGGGCTTTACCAAGCTCGCCAAGAAGGAGCGGGAGGAATCCATCGAGGAGATGCATCACGCCGATCGCATCATCGCGCGGATCATCTTCCTGGAAGGCCATCCCAACCTGCAGACGCTGGCGCCGCTGCGGATCGGCCAGACCCTCCGCGAGGTTCTGGACGCGGATCTCGCCGGCGAATATGACGCCCGCACGTCCTACCGGATCTCGCGCGACGTCTGCCGCGACGAAAACGACTATGTGTCCATGCAGATCTTCGAGGACCTGCTGAAGGACGAGGAAGGCCACATCGACTTCCTGGAGACCCAGATCAACCTTCTGGAAAAGCTCGGCGAGGAGCGCTACGGCCTGCTGAACGCCGTCGGCGCCAACGAAGCCGAGTAGAACCCGGCGCGCACTCCATGAAAAAGCCCGCGGACCGGCGTCGAGGACGCCGTGACCGCGGGCTTTTTCGTTGCGCCACGCCGACGGGGGCTGGAAGCGGCGCGACCGTCCGGACGGCGAACACGGCGGTTCGAACCGCGCGTTCGGGCGTTCGCTCGCGCCTTCAGCGGCGGACGAGGCGGCACTCGGTGACACGCACGCGCACCACCTTGTCGACCCGGCCGTAGCGGTCGTAGGAGCGCTTCACCCGCCAGGTCGGCTCGCAGATCTCCCGCACCCGGTGGTGTCGGTCCGCGCGGCGCTCCCGGCGGTCGTGACGGCGCTCGTAGCGGTCCCGGTCGTCCCAGCGGCGGTCCCCGTCCCAGCGGCGGTGGTCGTCCCAGCGGCGGCGATCGTCGTCGCGGTGGTCGCGCCAGTCCCGGTGATCCACCGTGATGACGAGGGACGCCTCGGCGGCGCTCGCGGACGGCACCACGACGGCGGCGGTGCCGGCGAGCGCCAGGACGCCGGCGGTGAGGCGGATGAGAGCGGTGCGGAGCATGGATGTCCTCCTCGGGTGTCCAAGGGCCGGCTGGATCGCCGACCGCGTGGGAAAGGTATGCGCCTCTCGCAATGAACCCGGACTGAGGCAGCCGTTCAGACGGCGTTCATCCTTCCGCGACAGGGTGGACCGACCTTCGAGGAGACCGCCCGATGCCGGATTTGCCGCCGCTCCTGGTGATGGCGCCCGATCTCGCCGACGCCGTCGCCCGCTGGACCGAGACCCTCGGCGGCGTGCGCCGCATGGCCGACCGCACCCTGGAGGCTTATGGCCGCGACGTGGAGCAATTCGTCCGTTTCCTCACGGTCCACCTCGGCGGGCCGCCGACGATCGCCAACGTGGCCGGGCTGAAGCCCGCCGACTACCGGGCCTTCCTGGCCCACCGGCGCCGCGACGGTGCTTCGGCGGCGACGCTTGCCCGCGGGCTCTCGGGCGTGCGCTCCCTCGTCCGCCACCTGGAGCGGCAGGGGCACCTCTCCTCCACGGCGGTGAACGCGGTCCATACCCCGAAGGTGGGCCGGCGCCTGCCGAAGCCGCTGCCCGTCGCCGACGCCCTCTCGGTGGTCGATCCGGACCGGCAACTGGCCGAGGAGCCCTGGATCGCGGCGCGCGACGCGGCCGTGCTGGCCCTCCTCTACGGGTCGGGGCTGCGCATCTCCGAGGCGCTGGCGATCACCCGCGCGGACCTTCCGCCGCCGGAGGGCGGGTCCCTCCGCGTGCTCGGCAAGGGGTCCAAGGTGCGGATCGTGCCGGTGCTGCCGCAGGTTCGGGCGGCGATCGACGCCTATCTGGCGCTTCTCCCCTACCGGATCCCCGCCAACACGCCGATCTTCCGCGGCGCCAAGGGCGGACCCTTGCAGCCGCGCCTGATTCAGGCCGCCATGCAGCGGCTGCGCGGCGCCCTCGGCCTGCCGGACACGGCGACGCCGCACGCCCTCCGGCATTCCTTCGCCACCCATCTCCTCGGCGCCGGCGGCGACCTTCGCACCATCCAGGAACTGCTCGGCCACGCCAGCCTCGGCACCACGCAGATGTACACCGCCGTCGACCAGGTGCGCCTGATCGCCGCCTGGGAAAAGGCGCACCCGCGCGCGGGGTGAGGGTTTGCCGCAGGGGGCACGGCTGCCTTGTAACAGCGCGATGACAAAGGCCTTTCCGATTCGGCCACGGATGGCCTAGGCTCAAGCGGACGGGGAGAGCGCCTTCGCCTAAGGCCCGCGCCGTCGACCATCCTCCGCCGCACCGGCGGCCGGCGTGCCCGCGCCGGATCCTCGCCGCCCCGGACCTGCCCGTGACCTGCCCGTGACCGTCTCCTCCGCGCCGCCCGCCACCGGACGGCCTATCGTGCCGCTGGTCGGCTACGCGCTCGCTCTGTCGAGCGCGGTCCTCTTTGCCACCAAGGGCATCTTCATCAAGCTCGGCTATGCGGAGGGCCTCGATCCGATCACCCTCCTGGCGCTCCGCATGCTCTTCTCCGTGCCGATCTTCGCGGCGGTGGGTCTCTGGACGTCGATCCGGGCGGGCTGGGGCGGCTATCGCGGGCGCGACATCGCCGCGGCCGCCGGGGTCGGCATGCTCGGCTACTGGTTCGCCAGCTACGCGGACTTCATGGGCCTGATGACCCTGTCGCCGCAGTTCTCGCGGCTCATTCTCTTCACCTATCCGCTGTTCGTCGTCCTCTTCGGCGCGCTCTTCTTCGCCCAGCCCGTCCGCCCGCTCGCCCTCGGCGCCTTCGCCATCAGCTACGGCGGCCTCGCCATCGTGTTCGTGAAGGACTATGCGGCCATGGGCTCGGCGATCACCGTCGGCACCCTCTGGGTGCTCGCCTCGGCGGTGGCCTTCGCGCTCTACCAGCTCCTCGCCAAGCCGCTGATCCGAAGGCTCGGCGCGCCGCTCTTCACCTCCATCGCCATGACGGCCGCGAGCGCCGGCCTCCTGACGCAGTTCGCCGCCACGCGGCCGCTGGAGCGGCTGCTCGTCACCGGGCCGAGCCTCGCCATCGCCCTCGGTCTTGCGATCGGCGCCACCGTTCTGCCGGCGTTTCTCCTCAGCGCGTCGCTCTCGCGCATCTCCGCCCAGGCGAACGCCATGATCAGCACCTTGAGCCCGGTGGTGACGCTCGGGCTCGCGGTCGCCTTCCTCGGCGAGACGGCGGGCCCGTTGGACCTTGTCGGCACCGCCCTCGTGATCGGCGGGATCTGGCTCTTCACCCGCCTCGACCGGGCGCGGTGACGGCACCCGGTTCGGCGCGGGATTCGAGACGGGCTGAAGGCGTCTTCACGAAAATCTGTCTTCGGGATCGCCCGGCCTCGCCCTAGCCTGTCTCCTCGGCGGGGGAACGCCGACTTCTTGCGAGGAGACCTGACGATGACCAAGCTGATGCTGACGGGTGGTGCCGCCCTGGCCATGGCCCTCTCCACCGGGCTTGCCGCGGCCGAGTGCAACTATTCCAAGATGCGGACCGCCTCCACGATCCCGGCCGAGCCCGTGCAGGTGGCGAACCTCTCCCAGCCCGTGCTGCTGCCGGAAGGCCAGACGACCGTGACGACCCAGCCGGCGACCCCGGCCCCGGCCGAGACCGTCCGCCAGTAAGCGGGACGGGTATCGCGCCGAAAGATGAAAGGCCCGGCATCGAGCCGGGCCTTGCTGTTTGGGGCCGCTCTATGGTCAGAGCCGCTTTGGGCGCGGATCAGATGTGGATCGGGCGCTTGTCGACGGCGAGCGCGGCTTCCTTGACGGCCTCCGACATGGTCGGGTGGGCATGGCAGGTGCGGGCGAGATCCTCGGAGGAACCGCCGAACTCCATCAGCACCGCCGCTTCGTGGATGAGGTCGCCGGCGCCGGCGCCGACGATGTGGACGCCGAGCACCCGGTCGGTGGCGGCATCCGCCAGCACCTTCACGAAGCCGTCCGTGTGCAAGGTCGCCTTGGCGCGACCGTTGGCCGTGAAGGGGAACTTGCCCGACCGGTAGGCGATGCCGGCGGCCTTCAGCTCCTCCTCGGTCTGCCCCACGGCGGCCACCTCCGGCATGGTATAGACCACGCCCGGGATGACGCCGTAGTTCACGTGCCCGTGCTGGCCGGCGAGGATTTCGGCGAGCGCCACGCCCTCGTCCTCGGCCTTGTGGGCGAGCATGGGGCCGACGATCACGTCGCCGATGGCGTAGATGCCGGGCACGGTGGTGGCGTAGTGGGCGTCGGTGACGACGCGGCCCCGGTTGTCGCGGGCAACCCCCACCTCGTCGAGGCCGAGGCCGTCCGTGTAGGGCTTGCGCCCGACGGCCACCAGCACCACGTCGGCCGCGATCGTCTCGCCGCCGCCGCCGGCGGCGGGCTCGAACGTCACCGTCACCGGGCCGTTCCCGGCCGGGGCGACGCTCGTCACCTTCTGGCCGAGCTTGAAGGCGAAGCCCTGCTTCTCCAGCATGCGCTGGAACTGCTTGGCGACCTCCCCGTCCATGCCGGGCAGGATGCGGTCGAGATATTCCAGCACCGTCACCTTGGCGCCGAGCCGGGCCCAGACCGAGCCGAGCTCCAGGCCGATGACGCCGGCACCGATCACCACCAGGGTGTCGGGCACCTTGTCGAGCGCGATGGCGCCGGTGGAGGAGACCACCGTCTTCTCGTCAATCTCGATGCCGGGCAGCGTGGCGACGTCGGAGCCGGTGGCGATCACGATGGCCTTGCCCTCCAGCACCTTGGCGCCGGAGCCGTCGTTCATCGTCACCTCCACCTTGCCCGGCGCGACGATCTTGCCCGCGCCGAGAAAGGGATCGACCTTGTTCTTCTTCAGGAGAAAGTCGATGCCCTGGACGTTCGACTTCACCGTCGTGTCCTTGTGCGCCATCATGGCCGGCAGATCGAGCCGCGGCGTGCCGACGTCGATGCCGAGCTTCTTGAAGCCGTGCGCGGCCTCCTCGAACAGCTCGGAGGCGTGCAGCAGCGCCTTCGACGGGATGCAGCCGACGTTGAGGCAGGTGCCGCCGTGGGTGCCGCGCTTCTCGACGACCGCCACCTTCAAGCCGAGCTGGGCCGCGCGAATGGCGCAGACATAGCCGCCGGGGCCGGTTCCGATGACGATCAGGTCGTAGGACATCAAATCCCCTTTTGTCATTCCGCGGCAGACCGCCGCTGCCTGTAGGTGTCTGCCATCCGGCGGACTCGCTGTTCTTCAAGGGCGGACCGAACGCCGTCCGCGCAGAGGTCTATCTCCCGGCCGGCCTCGGACAGTCGCCAGCCGAAGCTCCGTCCCGATGGGCCGACCGTGACGGTCGCGAACAAGGCGGGATCGAAGAGCGGCGCGAACAGGTCGCCAGTCTCGATGTGCTCGGAGAAGTCCATCTCCTCCTCGAATCCATCGTCGTACCGGACCCGGACGACCGGATGGCGAACCATGTCGACCGTGGCGATTCGGTAGGCCTTCATGTCCATGGTCCTTCGATCGATCGGCCCGCCTGGAATTCCACCCAGCAGAAAGCGACCCAGTCCTGCCGAGGCACAAAACAGACGCGGAAGGCGTTGGCCTTCGACTTCGGGATTGATCCTCGTAAGGTATCACCTGTGGCAATCGAGATCAGGGCCTCGCGATCACCCGCCCGCACATGCACGTGGGGAGGCGGGTGATCATTCGCGTAGATGTGGACCGTCATTCCCTGGAATGCGCCGATCGTCGGCACCCGCCATCTCGTCTCAGAGGTCCAGCACCAGGCGCTGCGGGTCCTCCAGGCTCTCCTTGACGCGGACGAGGAAGGTCACGGCCTCCTTGCCGTCGACGATCCGGTGGTCGTAGCTGAGGGCGAGGTACATCATCGGCCGCACCTCGATCTTGCCGCCGACCACCATGGGCCGCTCCTGGATCTTGTGCATGCCGAGGATGCCGGACTGCGGCGCGTTGAGGATGGGCGTCGACATCAGCGAGCCGTAGACGCCGCCGTTGGTGATGGTGAAGGTGCCGCCCTGCATCTCGTCGATCTTCAGCTGGCCGTCGCGGGCCCGCTTGCCGTAGCCGGTGATGGTCTTCTCGATGCCGGCGAGCGACAGCTGGTCCGCGTCGCGCACCACCGGCACCACCAGGCCCTTGTCGGTGCCGACGGCGATGCCGACGTGGTAGTAGTTCTTGTAGATGATGTCCTGGCCGTCGATCTCGGCGTTGACCGCCGGCAGTTCCTTCAGGGCCTGGATGCAGGCCTTCACGAAAAAGCCCATGAAGCCGAGCTTCACGCCGTGCTTCTTCTCGAAGAGATCCTTGTAGCTGTTGCGGAGCGCCATCACGTTCGTCATGTCGACCTCGTTGAAGGTCGTCAGCATGGCGGCGGTGTTCTGGGCGTCCTTGAGGCGGCGCGCTATGGTCTGGCGCAGCTTGGTCATCTTGACCCGCTCCTCGCGGGCGGCGTCGTCGGCGCCGGACGCCGGGCGGGGCGCCTGCACGGGCGCGGGCGCCGGGGCCTTGGCGGTGGCGCCGCCGGCCATGGCGGCGAGCACGTCCTCCTTCAGCACCTGGCCGCGGCGGCCGGAGCCGGCGTCGAGCGCGATGCCGCTCTCGGCCATCATCTTGGCGGCGGAGGGCGCGGGCGGCATGGCGGAGGCCGGCGCGCCGGCGGGGGCGGGCGCGCTCGCGGCCGGCGCCGGGGCGGCGGCCGGGGCCGGCTTGGCGGCGGGCGCCGGTGCCGCGGCAACGGAGCCCTCGCCGATGGAGCCGAGCAGCGCGCCGACGCCGACGGTCTCGCCGTCGGCGACCAGGATCTCGGCGAGGACGCCCGCGGCCGGCGCCGGAACCTCGATGGTGACCTTGTCGGTCTCCAGTTCCACGACCGGCTCGTCGGCCTTGACCGCCTCGCCAGCCTTCTTGAACCAGCGGCCGATCGTGGCCTCTGTCACGGACTCGCCGAGAGTCGGAACGCGGATCTCCGTCGCCATGGGGTGCTCGTCTCTGTCGTTCGATAGGAATGTCGGGGGAAGGTCGGGGGAACCGCCCGGCTGGGCGGTTCCAGTCAGTCACGTCAGCCGAGCGCCTCCTCCAGGAAGGCGGCCAATTGCGCGAGGTGCTTGGACATGAGGCCGGTCGCCGTGGCGGCGGCCGGGGCCCGGCCGGCGTAGCGCGGCCGGGTGACCTTGGCGCCGATCTGCTTCAGCACCCACTCGATATAGGGCTCGATGAAGGTCCACGAGCCCATGTTCTTGGGCTCTTCCTGGCACCAGACGATCTCCGCCCCCTTGAACCGCGACAGTTCGTTGACGAGCGCCTTGGCCGGGAAGGGATAGAGCTGTTCGACGCGCAGCAGGTAGACGTCGTCGATGCCGCGCTTCTCGCGCTCCTCGAAGAGGTCGTAGTAGACCTTGCCCGACGACAGCACCACGCGGCGGATCTTCTCGTCGGGAACGAGCTTCACCGTGGTGGAGGAGGGAGCCGACTGGGCGTCGTCCCAAAGGAGCCGGTGGAAGGAGGTGTCGGCGCCCATCTCGTCGAGCCGCGACACCGCCCGCTTGTGGCGGAGCAGCGACTTCGGCGTCATCAGGATCAGCGGCTTGCGGAAGTCGCGGGTCAGCTGCCGGCGCAGGATGTGGAAGTAGTTGGCCGGGGTGGTGCAGTTGGCGACCTGCATGTTGTCCTCGGCGCACATCTGCAGGAAGCGCTCCAGACGGGCGGAGGAATGCTCCGGTCCCTGGCCCTCGTAGCCGTGCGGCAGGAGGCAGACGAGGCCCGACATGCGCAGCCACTTGCGCTCGCCGGCGGAGAGGAACTGGTCGAACAGCACCTGGGCGCCGTTGGCGAAGTCGCCGAACTGGGCCTCCCACAGGGTGAGGGCGTTCGGCCGGGCCAGCGAATAGCCGTACTCGAAGCCGAGCACCGCCTCTTCGGAGAGCATCGAGTTGATGACCTCGTAGCGGGCCTGACCCTCGGCGAGCTGGGTGAGCGGGATGAAGCGCTCCTCGGTCTCCTGGTGGTAGAGCACCGAATGGCGCTGGCTGAAGGTGCCGCGCTCCACGTCCTGGCCGGAGAGGCGCACCTTGTGGCCGCCGACGAGGAGCGAGCCGAAGGCGAGCGATTCCGCGGTCGCCCAGTCGATGCCTTCGCCGGTCTCGATCGCCTTCGATCGGGCGTCGAGGAAGCGCTGGATGGTGCGATGAACCTTGAAGCCCTCCGGCACGGTGGTGAGCTTGCGGCCGATGTCGCGCAGCGTCTCGATGTTGACGCCGGACTGGCCGCGCCGCTGCTCGTCGAAGCTATCCGCCACCTTGAGGCCGGCCCAGACGCCGTCGAGCCAGTCGGCCTTGTTGGGCTTGTAGGACTGGCCGGACTCGAACTCCGCGTCGAGCCGCGACCGCCACTCCGCCTTCATGGCCTCCACCTCATCGGTGGTCACCACGCCCTCGGCGATCAGCTTCTCCGAGTAGATCTGCAGCGTGGAGGGCTGGCCGCGGATCTTGCGGTACATGATGGGCTGGGTGAAGCCCGGCTCGTCGCCCTCGTTGTGGCCGAAGCGGCGGTAGCAGATCATGTCCACGACCACCGGCTTGTGGAACTTCTGCCGGAACTCGATGGCGATCTTGGCCGCGTAGACCACCGCCTCCGGGTCGTCGCCGTTCACGTGCAGGATCGGCGCCTCGATCATCTTGGCGACGTCGGACGGATAGGGCGACGAGCGCGAGAAGTGCGGGTTGGTGGTGAAGCCGATCTGGTTGTTGATGATGAAGTGGATCGACCCCGCCGTGCGGTGGCCGCGCAGGCCGGAAAGGCCGAAGCACTCCGCCACCACGCCCTGGCCGGCGAAGGCCGCGTCGCCGTGAAGGAGCAGCGGCAGCACCTTGGCGCGCTCGCGGAGCGGGATGATGTCGCCCTCCCACACGGTGGCGAGCTGGTCCTGCTTGGCGCGCACCTTGCCGAGCACCACCGGGTCGACGATCTCCAGGTGGGACGGGTTGGGGGTGAGCGACAGGTGCACCTTGTTGCCGTCGAACTCCCGGTCCGACGACGCGCCGAGGTGGTACTTCACGTCGCCGGAGCCCTCCACGTCGTCAGGCGCGAAGGAGCCGCCCTTGAACTCGTGGAAGAGCGCCCGGTGCGGCTTGCCCATCACCTGGGTGAGCACGTTGAGGCGGCCGCGGTGGGCCATGCCGACGACGATCTCGCGGACGCCGAGGTTGCCGCCGCGCTTGATGATCTGCTCGAGCGCCGGGATCAGCGACTCGCCGCCGTCGAGGCCGAAGCGCTTGGTGCCGGTGTACTTGACGTCGATGAACTTCTCGAAGCCCTCGGCCTCGACCAGCTTGTTGAGGATGGCGCGCTTGCCTTCCCGGGTGAAGCTGATGGCCTTGTCCGGGCCCTCGATGCGCTCCTGGATCCAGGCCTTCTCGGCCGGGTCAGAGATGTGCATGAACTCCACGCCCATGGTGGAGCAATAGGTGCGCTGCAGGATGTCGACCATCTGGCGCGGCGTGGCGAACTCCAGGCCGAGCACGTTGTCGATGAAGATGCGCCGGTCCATGTCGGCTTCGGTGAAGCCGAAGGATGCCGGGTGCAGCTCGTCCGGGTTGACCTTCTTGGCAAGGCCGAGCGGATCCAGGTTGGCGTGCAGATGGCCGCGCATGCGGTAGGCGCGGATCATCATCAGGGCGCGCGTGGAATCGCGCGTCGCCTGCTGCACCTGCGCTTCCGAGAGGCCGGCGCTCTTTTCCGCCGACTTCTCCTTGATCTTGTCGCCGACCTTCTTCTGGACCTCGCCCCAGTTGCCGTCGAGGGCGGCGACCCACTCGCCGTTCGGCGCGATCGGCCAGTCGGGCCGCTTCCAGGGCGCGCCCTTGGCGTTCTTCTCCACGTCGGCCCGGCTCTCGCCGAGACCCTGGAAGAAGTCCCGCCATTCGGCGTCGACCGCGTTCGGGTCCGCCTCGTAGCGGGCGTAGAGATCCTCGATGTAGGCGGCGTTGCCGCCGTAGAGGAAGGACGTCAGCGCGAAGGCGTCGTTCTGGTCTTGCCGTGCCATGGCTGCTTCGGGGTCCGGGACCCCGTCCTCGCTGTCTGGAGATGCGCCGCGGATTGCGGCGCCCTGTCGGATGGGCGGCCCGTCCCCGTCGATGGGGGAGGGACGGGCCGCCTCTAGATAGGATCGGGATCCTGGACCGGAAGGGCTCAAGATCCCGTTGACGTCAGCCCTTCAGGACTTCCACGAGGGTGGTGCCGAGGCGCGCCGGCGACGGCGACACGCGGATGCCCGCGGCTTCCATGGCGGCGATCTTGTCTTCCGCGCCGCCCTTGCCGCCGGAGATGATGGCGCCGGCATGGCCCATGCGGCGGCCCGGAGGCGCCGTGCGGCCGGCGATGAAGCCGACCATGGGCTTCTTGCGCCCGCGCTTGGCCTCGTCGGCGATGAACTGCGCGGCCTCCTCCTCGGCCGAGCCGCCGATCTCGCCGATCATGATGATCGAGTGGGTGTCGGGGTCGGCGAGAAACATCTCCAGGACGTCGATGAACTCGGTGCCCTTCACCGGGTCGCCGCCGATGCCGACCGCCGAGGTCTGACCGAGGCCGGCCCGGGTGGTCTGGAACACCGCCTCGTAGGTGAGCGTGCCGGAGCGCGACACGATCCCGACGTTGCCCTTGGAGAAGATGTTGGCCGGCATGATGCCGATCTTGGATTCACCCGCGGTGACGATGCCCGGGCAGTTCGGCCCGACGAGGCGGGTCTTGGAGCCGGCGAGCGCGCGCTTCACCCGCACCATGTCGAGCACCGGAATGCCCTCGGTGATGCAGACGACGAGCGGGATCTCCGCCTCGATGGCCTCGCAGATGGAATCGGCCGCGAACGGGGGCGGCACGTAGACGACGGACGCGTTGGCGCCGGTCGCCTCCTTGGCCTCCAGCACGGTGTCGAACACCGGCAACTCCTCGCCGGTGGCCGCGGTCCACTTGGAGCCGCCCTTGCCGGGGGTGACGCCGCCGACCATCTTCGTGCCGTAGGCGAGGCCCTGCTCGGTGTGGAAGGTGCCGGTCTTGCCGGTGATGCCCTGGGTGAGGACCTTGGTGTTCTTGTCGATGAGGACGGACATCAGCGGGCTCCGCGAACGGCGTTGACGATCTTCTGGGCCGCGTCGTCGAGGTCGTCGGCGGCGAGCACGTTCAGGCCGGATTCGGCGATGATCTCTTTGCCGAGCTCCACGTTGGTGCCTTCCAGGCGCACCACCAGCGGCAC
Organism: Mongoliimonas terrestris; assembly: GCF_001927285.1. Lineage (GTDB taxonomy): Bacteria > Pseudomonadota > Alphaproteobacteria > Rhizobiales > Pleomorphomonadaceae > Chthonobacter > Chthonobacter terrestris. The sequence continues at coordinate 169,723 of NZ_MSIG01000008.1, forward strand.
CTGCAGGCCGACCGCCTTGACGGCGGCGATGACGCCGCGGGCGATCACGTCGCACTTCATGATGCCGCCGAAGATGTTGACCAGGATGCCCTTCACGTTGGGGTCGGCGGTGATGATCTTGAAGGCCGCGGTGACCTTCTCCTCCGTGGCGCCGCCGCCGACGTCGAGGAAGTTGGCCGGCTCCTCGCCGTAGAGCTTGATGATGTCGAGCGTCGCCATCGCAAGGCCGGCGCCGTTGACCATGCAGCCGATGGTGCCGTCGAGGGCGATGTAGGCGAGGTCGTACTTGGACGCCTCGATCTCCTTGTCGTCCTCTTCCGTCACGTCGCGGAGTTCCACGATGTCCGGGTGGCGGTAGAGCGAGTTGCTGTCGAACGTCACCTTGCCGTCGAGGGCGACCACGTCGCCGGCCGGCGTGACGATCAGCGGGTTGACCTCCAGCATGGCCATGTCGGTGCCGACGAAGGCGTTGTAGAGCTTCTCCGCCACCGGGCCGATCTGCTTGGCGGCGGTGCCGGAGAGGTTCAGCGCCTTGGCGAGGGTGCGGCCGTGGTGGGGCATGAAGCCGGTGGCCGGGTCGATGGAGAAGGTGACGATCTTCTCCGGGGTATCGTGGGCCACCTGCTCGATGTCCATGCCGCCTTCCGTCGACGCCACGAAGGCGACGCGGCTGGTCGCGCGGTCGACCAGGATGGAGAGATAGAGCTCCTTCTCGATGTCGGAGCCGCTCTCGATATACATCCGGTTGACCTGCTTGCCGGCCGGGCCGGTCTGGATGGTCACCAGGGTCTTGCCGAACATCTGCCGCACGAAGGCGGCCGCCTCGTCGGCGGACTTCGCCAGACGCACGCCGCCCTTCTCGCCCGCGTCGGCCTCCTTGAACTTGCCCTTGCCGCGCCCGCCGGCGTGGATCTGGCTCTTGACGACCCAGAGCGGGCCGGGAAGCGACTTGGCGGCCGTCTCGGCCTCGTCGACACTGAGCACGGCGACGCCCGGGTTCACCGGAACGCCGTACGTCTTGAAGATGGCCTTGGCCTGATATTCGTGAATGTTCATCCGGACGCCCTCGAACGGGTGGGGACGGAAGGGGGAGACCCCCGACCGGCCCCCGGACCGGTCGGGAGCGTATGCCGTCAGCCTTGAAGGGCCGGCGCGATGGTCTTGCAGGCGTCCACGAGGCCCTTGACGGCGCCGACGGACTTCTCGAACGCGGCCTGTTCGTCGGCGTTGAGCTCGATCTCCAGCACGCGCTCGACGCCGGCGGCGCCGATCACCACCGGAACGCCCACGTAGGTGTCCTTCAGGCCGTACTCGCCGTTGAGGTGGGCGGCGACCGGCAGGACGCGCTTCTTGTCCTTCAGGTAGCTCTCCGCCATGGCGATGGCCGAGGCGGCGGGCGCGTAGAAGGCCGAGCCGGTCTTCAGGAGGGCGACGATCTCGGCGCCGCCGTCGCGGGTGCGCTGGACGATCTGGTCGAGCCGTTCCTGGGTGGTCCAGCCCATCTTGACGAGGTCCGGCAGCGGAATGCCGGCGACGGTGGAATAGCGGGTGAGCGGCACCATGGTGTCGCCGTGGCCGCCGAGCACGAAGGCGGTCACGTCCTCCACGGAGACGTTGAACTCCTCGGCGAGGAAGTAGCGGAAGCGCGAGGAATCGAGCACGCCCGCCATGCCGACCACCTTGTTGGCGGGCAGGCCGGAGAACTTCTGCAGCGCCCACACCATGGCGTCGAGCGGGTTGGTGATGCAGATGACGAAGGCGTTCGGCGCGTACTTGGCGATGCCGGCGCCGACCTGCTCCATCACGCCGAGGTTGATGCCGAGGAGGTCGTCGCGGCTCATGCCGGGCTTGCGCGGCACGCCGGCGGTGACGATGACGACGTCGGCGCCCTCGATGGCCTCGTAGGTCTGGGTGCCGGTGAGGCGGCTGTCGAACCCGTCGACGGGGGAACTCTCGGCGATGTCGAGCGACTTGCCCTGGGGCACGCCCTCGGCGATGTCGAAGAGGACCACGTCCCCGAGCTCCTTCAGGCCGACCAGGTGGGCGAGCGTGCCCCCGATCTGACCCGCACCGACGAGAGCGATCTTGTTTCGCGCCATCTTTCCGGCCTTCCGTTTACGTAAAGGTCAACAGTTTCGACTACAGCCAGGAAGGCATTAACCCGCATCCTGCTGCGGTGCAAGCGCAACGAAAGGCGACTGGAGAAGAAAATGTGGTCCGTCCGGCACGAAAAGCGACGGGCGCTTCCGGTCGGTTACCGCCGGTAATACTTAAGTGAGTTCTGATACGGCGAAGTGGAGAGTCGGCACCGCCGATACGGCCGGACGCCCGGCAAGGGCGGTGCCGGAGAGGGTCGGAGCGGGCGGCGAGGGCGCGGGACGGGCCATGAAGACCGGCGGATCTTACAACCTTTTCAATGGCGAGGAGCATCTGCTCGCGTCGCTTGCAAGCGTGCGGGCGAGCCTCGACCACATCAGTCTCCTGGTGCAGACCGTCTCCAACCTCGGCCATCCGGCCGACCCGGGCCTGATGGACGTGGTGGCCTCCGCCGTCCGCCAGCGGCTCGCCGACGAGGTGATCGTCTACGAGCCGGACCTGTCGCTGCCAGCGCAGGCGAACGAGCATCGCAAGCGGTCCATCGGCCTGGAGCGCGCCCGCGAACGGGGGGTGGAGCTCTTCCTCACCCTCGACGCGGACGAATACTACGAGCCGGTCAGGCTTGCCGCCGCGCGCGAGCGGATCGAGCGGGAGGGGCACGCCCTCACGCTGGCGCGCACCTACCTGCACATCCGCCGGCCGATCTGGCGCTCGGCGGAGCCGGACACCACCTGCGTGTGCTTCCTGAGCCGACTGACGCCCCACACCCGCCTGACGCCCGGGGCGACCTACCCGCTGCCGGTGGACCCGACCCGACGGATCACCGGATCCGGCACGTCCGCGCACCTGTTCGAGCCGGACGAGGTGGCCATGCTGCACATGAATCTGGTCCGCCGCGACGGGCTCCGGTCCAAGCTCGCCAACACGTCGTCGGCGGCGCTGCCGGGCTTCGTCGACGCGGTGGCGGCGGCGTGCGCCGCCTGGCGCTTCGGCGAGCCGCTGCGCTTTCCCGGCAAGCCGCCCATGGCGATCGTGGAGGTGCCGGACCTCTTCGGCATCGACGCGCTCTTCGCCGAGCCGGCACCCGACGCCTGATCGTCCGAGCCGCGCCCGGAGCGTCGGATCAGCCCTCCGCCTCGCGGAGCGACCGGCGCGGCGCGGCGAGGTAGGCTTCCGAGCGCATCTCGGTGAGGCGGGAGGCGGTGCGGTCGAACTCGAAGGCCTCGGCGCCCTGGCGCGCGTGATAGAGGGCGGCGGGCTCCGCGGCGGCCGAGACGGCGAGCTTGATGCCTTCGTCGTAGAAGGTGTCGACGAGCGTGATGAAGCGCTTGGCCTCGTTGCGCCGCTCGTAGCTCATCACCGGCACATCTTCCAGAAGCACGGTCCCGAAGGCGGCCGCGATCGCCTGGTAGTCGACGGCGCCGAGCGGCTGCTCGCAGAGCTCCTCGAAGGTGAATCGGGCGATGCCGGGGCCGGCGCGCCGCACCACCAGCTTGCGGCCCTTCACCGACAGGATGCGCCGCTCCTCCGCCGCCTCGCCGAGGAGGCGGCCCCAGAGGGCGTTCATCTCCCGGTCCGCGTCCGGGCCGATCGGCGCGTGGTAGACGTCGGCGAAGTCGAGCTTCTCCAGCCGGTAGTCGACGGCGGCGTCGAGGCGCACCACCTCGCAGCGCTCCTTCAGGAGGCGGATGAAGGGGACGAAGTGATCGCGGTTGATGCCGTCGTGGTAGAGCCGGTCCGGCACCACGTTGGAGGTCGCCACCAGCACCACGCCACGCTCGAAGAGCTTGGTGAAGAGACGCCCGAGGATCATGGCGTCGGCGATGTCGGTGACGGCGAACTCGTCGAAGCAGAGGAGGTGCACCTCGTCCGTGAGGCTGTCGGCGACGAGGTCCACCGGGTCCCGGTCGGTGCCGCGGGCGAGCGCCTGGCGGGCGGCGAACACCCGCTCGTGCACGTCCGCCATGAAGACGTGAAAGTGCTGGCGGCGCTTCTTCTCCACCGGCACCACCTGGAAGAAGAGATCCATCAGCATGGTCTTGCCGCGGCCGACGCTGCCCCAGACGTAGAGGCCGCGCGGACCGGGCTCGGCCTTGGCCTTGCGGCCGAACAGCCAGCCGAGGGCGCTCTTTTTGGAGGCGAGCCGCTCCTCCGACAGCGACCGGTGCAGCCGGTCCAGGTGGTTGGCGACCGCGCGCTGGGCCGGATCGGCGGTGATCTCGCCCTCGGCCACCTTGTGGTCGTAGAGCGCGAGCACGCCGGTGCCGAGCGGCCGGTCGACGCCGTAGGTGTCGGGTGGCAGGAGCGCTGCCGGCGTGGAATCGGGCGGGGTCAACGGGCCTCGTCGAAGCGGGGGCGGAGAGGGCGGTCGGCGGACCCCGGCGCCGGACTTCCGTCGGCGAAGCGACGGGTTTCCGGCTCGGGATCGCTGGCTTGGCGCGGGTTTGCCGGCGGAAATGCCGCCGGACACCTCTTCCTGCCTGCTTAGCCCCTTTCCGGGGTGGCTCACAAGCGCATCGAAGGTCGTGTGCGCCGCCCGCCGCCGGACCTCAGCGGTAGAACTGCACGCCGCGCTTGGAGATTTCCGTCTGGCCGGAGAAGCGGGCCGGCGCGGTGGAGGAGAGGCGCGCCACCGGCGAGCCGGACGCGTCCTTCAGCACCACGGTCTGGCCGGCGAGGTCCCAGGCGCCGACGGACTTGAGTTCGTCGGAGGCGCAGCCGCGGGTGTTGGCGCGGTAGCCGCCGGACCAGGTGGTGAGGCTCATGAAGAGCTGGCAGGATTCGCCCGCGGAGGCGAGCGTCCAGCCGCCGGACAGCTCCGGCCGGCGCACCTCGGTCGCCGTCGAGGGGGCCGCCGGCGGGGGCGTGGTGGCGGCGAGATCGACCGGTGCCTGCGGGGTGCCGAGGGGCGGCGCCAGCGGGTCGCCGGCGACCGGCGGCGGCAAGGTCTGCGACTGGACGGGCGAGATCGGCGAGGCCGGCAAAGGCGCGGGGCCGCGCGGCGCGGACGGGGTGCTCAGGCTGTAGCTGCCACACCCGGCAAGGCCGAGCACGACGGCGACGCTGACGAACGGGGTCCAACGCATGGGTCTCTGCTCCGTTGATTCGAAACTGTTCGCACCGGTGTCGGTTGTCACTGCGGATAAACGCAGGATGCAAGGCGGAATTCCGGCCAGGACCACCGTGCACGGGCCGCTCACGGCATGATGATGGCGCTTTCGATGGACACCGTGGCTTCTCGGCCATAGTTCTGGCCGGGGAGATGCGCGTTCGGCGCGCGTCCATCCCGCCCCACCCGTTCGCAAGGCGTCCCCCGTCCCATGCTCGCCTTTCTGGTCCGCGCCCTCGGCGTCCTGATCTTCGCCGCCTCCTTCATCGCGCTGATCGCCGACGGCATCCGCTCGCTCGCCTCCGACGCCCTGGTGTTGACGCCGCTCGGCCAGACCTGGTTCCAACTGATGCCCGGATCGCTCAATCTGCTCCAGGCCGTGGTGCAGCGCTATCTTCATCCCTATATCTGGGATCCGATCATCGTCACCGTCCTCCTCTGGCCCACCTTCGCGGTCGGCGGCGTTCTCGGCATCCTTCTCATGCTGGCCGGACGCCGACGCCGTCGTCGGACGGTCGACTGATCCATGGGAGACCGCTCATGTACCTTTTGAACATGCTCTCCAAGAAGCTCACCGTGCCGTCCGCCGGCGAGGCTCTGCCGGGCCGGCCGACGCCGCTGCCGACGGCGGAGCGCCACTTCGTCAACGGCAACGCGCTCAAGGAGCCCTATCCGGACGGCATGGAGGTCATCTATTTCGGCCTCGGCTGCTTCTGGGGTGCCGAGCGCAAGTTCTGGCAGACGCCGGGCGTCCATGTGACGGCCGTCGGCTACCAGGCCGGCCACACGCCGAACGCCACCTACGAGGAGGTCTGCACCGGCCTTACCGGCCACAACGAGGTGGTGAAGGTGGTGTTCGACCCGGCGAAGATCAGCCTGGAGGGGGTCCTCAAGGTGTTCTTCGAGGCGCACGACCCGACCCAGGGCATGCGCCAGGGCAACGACGTGGGCACCCAGTACCGCTCGGGCATCTACGTGACCTCCGAGGCGCAGCGCACCGCCGCCGAGAGCGCCAAGGCCCGCTACGACGCGGCGCTGAAGAAGGCCGGCTACAAGGACGTGACCACCGAGATCCTGGAGGCGCCGCCCTTCTACTATGCGGAGGCCTACCACCAGCAGTATCTGGCCAAGAACCCGAACGGCTACTGCGGCCTCGGCGGCACCGGCGTCTCGTGCCCGATCCCGACGGGCGTCACCGCCTGAGGGGACCGCGCCCTTTCCCTGCAAGTCTTCCCGCCGGCCGCCCTTGCAAAGGGCGGCCGGTTTGCGTTCCGGGCCACTGTCAGCCGCTGCCGATCAGGATCCCGGTGAGGAAGACCAGGAAGCCGCCCACCACGATCTGGAAGGCCGCCCGGAGGAAAGGCGTGTCCATGTAGCGCCAGCGGATCCAGGAGATGGCCCAGAGCTCGACGAAGACGATGACGACGGCGAGGGCCGTCGCGGTCCAGAAATCCGGGATCAGGTAGGGAAGGGCGTGGCCGAGGCCGCCGACCGCCGTCATGATGCCGGCCGAGAGGCCGCGGATGACCGGGCTGCCGCGCCCGGTGAGGGCGCCGTCGTCGGAGAGCGCCTCGGTGAGGCCCATGGAGATGCCGGCGCCAAGGGCGGCGGCGGTGCCGACCAGGAAGGTCTCCCAGGTGCTGCCGGTGGCGAAGGCGGCGGCGAACACCGGCGCCAGGGTGGAGACGGACCCGTCCATCAGCCCGGCAAGGCCCGGCTGGACCACCTGCAGGAGGAAGCGCCGATGCGCCGAGGCGTCCTCCGCGCTGCGGGTCTCGGAGGTGAGGTGCTTCAGGCCGAGCCGTTCGGCCATGGCCATGTGGCCCCGCTCCGCCGCCGCCAACTGGCCGAGCAGGCTGCGCACGGACGCGTCCGTCGAACGGGCGGCGGCCTTCAGGTAGAAGTCGTGCGCCTCCGCCTCCATCGCCTCGGCCTCCCGGCGCACCCGGTCGAGCCCGAGCGGGCGGACCAGCCAGTAGGGCGCGCGGCGGTAGAAGCCGCGGATGTGCTCGCGGCTGACCAGCGGGATGGTCTCCCCGTGCCGGGCGCGGAAGATCTCGATCAGGCGGCCCCGGTGCTCGCTCTCCTCCCGGGCCATGTCGTCGAAGACGGCGGCGGTAGCCGGATAGTCGGCCTTCAGGCCGTCGGAATAGGAGGCGTAGATGCGCATGTCCTCCTCCTCCGACGCGATGGCGAGGGCCAGGATCTCCCGCTCGGAGAGGTCGGAGAAGGCGCGCTTGGCGGAGGAAAACATGAGTGGCGAATGCCTCTATATTAGAATTATTCTAAAATAGAGAGGTAGACATGCCAGGGCAAGGGTTATGCCCGGCCTTTGCACCGGCTTGACGCGTGCCGGCCGAGAGGTCACTTGGCCAAGGGTCCGACCTCGTTCCCACCTGGAGAGTCCGCATGATCCGTCCGCGCCCCCGCATCCTCGTCTTCGCAGGATCCACCCGGTCCGGCAGCCACAACGCTCGTCTGGCGGCGCAGATGGTGAAGGCGATCGCCCTCAAGGACGCGGAGCCGACGCTCCTGTCGCTCGCCGACTATGCGATGCCGCTCTACGACGCGGACCTGGAGTCCGCCTCCGGCGTGCCGGAGGGCGCGCGCCGGCTCGGCGCCCAGATGACGGCGCACACGGGCATCTTCATCGCCAGCCCCGAGTACAACGCCTCGGTGCCGCCGCTCCTGAAGAACGCCATCGATTGGGTGAGCCGGATTCGTGGCGCGGCGGGCGACCCGTCGCCCTGGCGTGGCCGGACCTACGCGCTCGGGTCGGCGTCGCCGGGGGCCTTCGCGGGCATCCGCAGCCTCATGCACCTGCGCCAAGTGCTCGAACTCGGCCTCGGGGCCACGGTGATCCCGGAACAGATCTCGGTGCCGTCCGCCGGCAGCGCCTTTTCCGTCGATGGCGGCCTTGCCGACGAGCGGCTGGCGGCCCGGTTGGACGCGGTGGCCGCCCGGCTCGTCGACGAGGCGGCCCGCTACGCGGTCTGATCCCGTCATCGTGTCGTCACGGTCCGCCGCGACCGTGCGGCCTTGGCGGCAAACACCGGACGGCACGGACCATGACGCGGACTCTTCACTACCTCACCCACCCGCAGGTGCGGATCGACCCGGCGGTGCCGGTGCCCCGCTGGGGCCTTTCGGACGTGGGACGGGCCCGGGTGGAGGCTTTCGTGGCGAGCGGCTGGTGCGCCGGCATCGACCGCATCCTATCCTCCGACGAGGCCAAGGCGGTGGAGACGGCCGAACTCATTGCCGCCGCCGAAGGGGTGCTGATCGAGGTGGACGGCTTCATGCACGAGAACGACCGCTCGGCGACCGGCTTCCTGCCGCCGGCGGAGTTCGAGACGGTGGCGGACCAGTTCTTCGCCAGGCCGGAGGAGAGCGTGCGCGGCTGGGAGCGGGCGGTGGACGCCCAGGCGCGCATCGTGGCGGCGGTGGAGCGCGCGCTGGCGCTACCGCACGGCCGCCGCATCCTCATGGTCGGTCACGGGGCGGTCGGGACGCTTCTCGCCTGCCACATCGCGGGCCGGCCGATCGACCGGGCGCACGACCAGCCGGCCGGCGGCGGCCACGTCTTCACCGCCGACTGGACGGCGCGGCGGCTGGTGCACCCCTGGGTGCCGATGGAGCGCGTCGTCGACGTGGAGCCGGCGGTCGCGGGCCTCGCCTGACCGGGCGGGCGTAGCTCTCCTGTTGGCCGGCGGCGGTGCGGCGCGTCAGCGCCAGGTCCCCTCCGTCCACATGCGCGTGAGCGCGGTGCGGTAGTCCGGGTAGGCGTAGACGAGGCCGAGGTCGCGCTTGGACTTGCCGTTCGCCACGCGCTTGTTCTCGCCGTAGAAGCTGCGCGCCATGGGCGAGAGTTCGGCGGCGGCGAAGTCCTGCTCCGGCGGCGGCTCGACGCCCATCAGACCGGCCGCGAAGGCCACCACGTCCTGCGGCGGCGCCGGTTCGTCGTCGGTGATGTTGAACACCCCGCCCGTGCGCGAGAAGAGGGCGGCGGCGGTGGCCGAGGCGATATCCTCCACGTGGATGCGGTTGAACACCTGGCCGGGCTTGACGAGACGCTTGGCGCTGCCCTCGGCGAGGTTCACGAAGCCGTTGCGGCCGGGCCCGTAGATGCCGGAGAGCCGCAGGATGGCGGTCGGCACGCCGGTCTCGGCCCCGTAGGCGGTCCAGGCCTCCTCGGCGGCGACCCGGGCGAGGGAGCGCGCGCTCTTCGGCTTCAGGCGCGCGCGCTCGTCCACCCAGGCGCCGCCGTGGTCGCCGTAGACGCCGACGGTGGAGAGATAGGCGACCGCCATCGGCTTGCGGCCCACCATCAGGTCGGCGCCGTGCCACTTCAGGACCGGGTCGTTGGTGCCGGCGCCCGCTTCGGACGGCGCGATGGACTGCAAGACGAAGGTCGCCTCGCGGAGCGCCGCCCCGACGCCCTCGCCCGGCCGCGTGCCGTCGAACAGGACGGCCTCGATGCCTTCGGCGCGCAGGGCGTCGGCCTTCTCGGGCGAGCGCGTGGTGCCGCCGACGGCGCTGAACCGGCCGCGGTTCCGGCGCACGAAGGCGAGGGCCGAATAGCCGAGGCCGAAGACGAACAGGCGCATGAACGATCCTTCCGGAGAGACGGAGAGTCCGGACGATTGCATAGACGGTCGCGGCGCATACATAAAGCGCCTGACGGGGGACGGCACCGGGGCTTCGGACCGGTGCGGGCCCGCCCAACCAGGAGACCATGAATGTCCGACCCCAATCAGCTGCCCACCTGGCACGGCACGACCATCGTGACCGTGCGCAAGGGCGGCACGGTCGTCGTTGCCGGCGACGGCCAGGTGAGCCTTGGCGCCACCGTGATCAAGCACACGGCGCGCAAGGTGCGCCCGCTCGGCAAGGGCGACGTGATCGCCGGCTTCGCCGGGGCCACCGCCGATGCCTTCACGCTGTTCGAGCGGCTGGAAGCCAAGCTGGAGCAGTATCCCGGCCAGTTGACCCGCGCCTGCGTGGAACTCGCCAAGGACTGGCGTACCGACCGGTACCTCCGCCGCCTGGAGGCGATGATGATCGTCGCCGACCGGTCGACCAGCCTCGTCCTCACCGGCACCGGCGACGTGCTCGAGCCGGAGCACGGGGTGGCGGCCATCGGATCGGGTGGCAACTACGCCCTCGCCGCCGCCCGCGCCCTCGTGGACATGGACCTCGACGCGGAGACCATCGCCCGCCGGGCCATGAAGATCGCCGCCGAGATCTGCGTCTACACCAACGAGAGCGTCACGCTGGAAAAGCTCGACGCCGCCGCCCGCTGATCGCCCGAGGACAAGCCATGACCGATTTTTCGCCCCGGGAGATCGTCTCGGAACTCGACCGCTACATCGTCGGCCAGAAGGATGCCAAGCGCGCTGTGGCCGTCGCGCTCCGCAACCGCTGGCGCCGCCTGCAGCTGGAGGGATCGCTGCGCGAGGAGGTGCTGCCGAAGAACATCCTGATGATCGGCCCGACCGGTGTCGGCAAGACGGAGATCTCCCGCCGGCTCGCCAAGCTCGCCAACGCGCCCTTCATCAAGGTGGAGGCCACCAAGTTCACCGAGGTCGGCTATGTCGGCCGCGACGTGGAGCAGATCGTCCGCGACCTCCTGGAAGCCTCCATCGGCCTCGTCAAGGAGAACCGCCGCAAGGACGTGCGCGCCAAGGCGCACATGCAGGCGGAGGAGCGGGTGCTCGATGCCCTCGTCGGCGCGACCTCCAGCCCGGCGACCCGCGACAGCTTCCGCAAGAAGCTGCGCGACGGCCTGCTCGACGACAAGGAGATCGAGGTGCAGGTGGCCGCCACGGCGGGACCGGCGACCTTCGAGATTCCCGGCATGCCGGGCGGCTCCATCGGCGTCATGAACCTCCAGGACATGATGTCCAAGATGATGGGCGGTCAGAAGAAGACCCGCCGCGTGAACGTCAAGGACAGCTACGAGATGCTGATCCAGGAGGAGAGCGACAAGCTGCTCGACCAGGACCAGATCGTCCAGGAGGCGATCTCGGTGGTGGAGAACAACGGCATCGTCTTCCTCGACGAGATCGACAAGATCTGTGCCCGCGACGGCCGGATCGGCGGCGACGTCTCCCGCGAAGGCGTGCAGCGCGACCTGCTGCCGCTAATCGAGGGCACCACGGTGTCGACCAAGTACGGGCCGGTGAAGACGGACCACATCCTCTTCATCGCCTCCGGCGCCTTCCACGTGGCCAAGCCCTCCGACCTTCTGCCGGAGCTGCAGGGCCGTCTGCCGATCCGGGTGGAGCTGCGGCCCCTGGAGCGGGACGACTTCCGGCGCATCCTCACCGAGCCGGAGGCGAGCCTCATCAAGCAGTATGTGGCCCTGATGGCGACCGAGGGCGTGACGCTTGCGTTCAAGGACGACGCCATCGACGAGATCGCGGGCGTCGCCGTGGAGGTGAACGCCACGGTGGAGAACATCGGCGCCCGCCGGCTGCAGACCGTGATGGAGCGGATCCTGGACGACATCTCGTTCAATGCGCCCGACCGGTCCGGTCAGACGGTCACCATCGACGCCGCCTTCGTCCGCGCCGCCCTTGGCGACCTCGCCAAGAACACGGACCTCAGCCGCTTCATCCTGTGACAACGTCCGCGGCGGCGGCTATGATCGGAGACCCAAGGAGTGGACCGATGATCAGGGTCGCCGCCGAGGATTTCGCCAGGGATAGCGCCGAACTCCTGAAACGGGTCGAGCGCGGCGAAGAGATATGGATCGAGAAGGACGGCCATCTGATCGCCCGGCTGACGCCTGCCAAGAGTGACCAGGCAGCGGGATCAGCCGTGGCAGAACAGGACGTGGAAGCGCTGGCTCGCTATGTGGACCCGCGCTTTCCGGCGCCGGAGGATGATCCTGTCGGCACGCTGCGCCGGCTCCGCCAGGGCGTGACGCTCAGCGGGCTCTCCTGGAAGGATCTGCGTGACGAGGGACGTCGTTGACGATCGTGATCGACGCGTCCGTGGCGCTGACCTGGAGCTTTGGCGACGAGACAACGCCGGAAACCGAACGGCTGCTCGACCGGGTCAAGGCGGATGGCGCCTTTGCGCCCGCCTTGTGGCGGCTGGAAGTCGGCAACGCTCTGCTGGTCGCGCGCCGACGGGGGCGGCTGACGCCGGAGGTGCTCGACGGTGAGCTTCGCTCGATCCTGGCCTTGCCGGTCGCACTCGACCATGAATCGACCGGCTCGGCCTTCTCCGTGGTCCTAGACCTCGCCACGCGCCATCGTCTGACGATCTACGATGCGACCTATCTTGAACTCGCCCGCCGCCTTGGTCTTGCGCTCGCCACCCTGGACGCTGCGTTGAGAACCGCTGCCCTGTCCGAGGGCGTCCCCCTGTTGCCTTGAGGCGCATGCCATGACCCTCTCCCCCGCCGAGATCGAACGCTATGCCCGCCACATCATCCTGCGCGAAGTGGGCGGGCCGGGGCAGCAGCGGCTGAAGGCCGCCCGGGTGCTGGTGGTGGGAGCAGGAGGGCTCGGAGCGCCGGCGATCCAGTATCTGGCGGCGGCGGGCGTCGGCACGCTCGGGCTCGTGGACGACGACACGGTCTCGCTCTCCAACCTGCAGCGGCAGGTGATCCACGCGACCGACACGGTGGGGCGGCCCAAGGTGGAAAGCGCGGCGGCTGCCGTGGCGGCCCTCAACCCGCACGTGGTCGTGGAGGCGCACGGCGTCCGGCTGACGGAGGCGAATGCCGGGGACCTCGTCCGCCGCTACGACGTGGTGGTGGACGGGTCCGACAATTTCGCCACCCGCTACCTGCTCGCCGACACCTGCGCGAGCGAGCGGCGACCCCTGGTGAGCGGCGCCATCGGCACCTTCGACGGCTCGCTCACCGTGCTGATGCCCTACGCGGCCGACGCAGACGGCCGGCCGAATCCGCACTACCGCGACCTCTTCCCGGAGCCGCCGCCGGCCGGCACGGTGCCGACCTGCGCGGAGGCGGGCGTGATCGGGGCGCTGCCCGGCATCGTCGGCTCGCTGCAAGCCATGGAGGTGATCAAGCTCGTCTGCGGCATCGGCGAGCCGCTGGTCGGCCGCCTGCTCCTCATCGACGCGCTCTCCATGCGGTTCGAAACCGTCCGCTACAAAGCCGCCCGCACCCGGGCGGCCTGACCGCTCGGGGTTGGGGTTGCTCAGGCCCAGGCCAGGCGGACGCCGAAGGCGATCAGGAGCGAGCCGAACAGCCACTGCTGCAGCCGCTCCGCCAGCCGGTGGCCCGAGACGAAGGCACCGATCCGCAGGCCGAGGCTGGCGAACACCGCGTCGAACAGGAAGCCCGTCGCCACCAGGAGGGCGCCGAGGACGGCGAACTGCGGCGCCGTCGGCCCGGCTTCCGGGTGGACGAACTGCGGCAGGAGCACCGAGCAGAAGAGAAGCGCCTTGGGGTTCATCAGGTTGGTGAGAAGCCCCGCCCGAAAACCCGCACCGGCCATAGCGGGTGCATCGCCCGTGTTCGTCGGAAGGCCGAGCGACGGCGCGCGCAGAAGCCTGACCCCGAGCAGCACCAGGTAGGCGGCTCCGGCGTAGCGCACAGCCTCATAGGCAATGTCGGACGCCTGGATCAGGGCCGCGAGGCCGATCGCCGACAGGGCCACGTGCAAGCCGCGCGCGAGCGCGAGGCCGCCGGCCACCGAAAGCGCCGCCGCGCGACCGCGGGTCGCGGCGGTCTGCAGCACCAGGATCATGTCCGGACCGGGGACGAGATAGACGACCGCGAGGGCGGTCACGAAAAGCGGTCCTTGGTTGATCAGAAGGTCCCACATGGCGACCGTGCCTCCGGCACCGGACGAAGGAGGGGATGGGGTGTCCGGCGAGCCGCACCATAGGCGAGAGGGCCGTGGCAGGTCCTTGCGAAGTGAGCTGCCGAGCGGCAGAATGGCGCAACGAACACTAGGTCAGATAAGCGTCGGAAGCGCAATTATGCCAACACCCGTCCTCGATGCTCTTGATCGCCGCATTCTGGCGGCGCTTCAGCGCGATGCGCGCCTTTCCAACGTCGACCTCGCGGCCGAGGTCGGGCTGTCGCCCTCGCCCTGCCTGCGGCGGGTCCGGCTTCTGGAGGAAGCGGGGGTGATCACCGCCTACAGGGCGATTCTGGACCGGGACGCGGTCGGGCTCGGGCTCACGGTGTTCGTCGGCATCAAGGTGGACCGGCACGACGACGCCCACGCCACCGCCTTCCGGGAGGCCGCCGCGGCACTGCCCGAGGTGATCTCGTGCCACCTGGTATCGGGCGAATCGGACTTCCTGCTGCAGATCGTTCTGAAGGATCTCGCCGCCTACGAGCGGATGCTGCTCGACACGCTCTTGAAGCTGCCGCACGTCAAGGACATCCGCAGCAACTTCGTGCTCAACACGGTGAAGTCGGCCGCGCCGCTGCCGCTTGACCAACTGGCGCGTTGAGCGCGCCGTAACCCGTCAGAGCCCCGCCGGCGCGCCGGGCGCGTCGCCAACACTCAGAGCATGGACGGCAGCACGCGGTCGGGCGGCCGGTGGCCGTCCATGAAGGTCTTGATGTTGATGATGACCTTCTCGCCCATGTCGATGCGGCCCTCGATGGTGGCCGAGCCCATGTGCGGCAGCAGCACCACCCGGTCCGACTTCACCAGCTTGGGGTTCACCGCCGGCTCGTGCTCGAACACGTCGAGGCCGGCGCCGGCGAGTTCGCCCGCCTCCAGCATGCGGGCGAGGGCGTTCTCGTCCAGCACCTCGCCGCGGGCGGTGTTCACCACATAGGCTTCCTTCTTCAGGAGCTTCAGGCGGCGGGCGGAGAGCAGGTGGTAGGTGCCGGGCGTGTGCGGGCAGTGGATGGAGATCACGTCCATGCGGGCGAGCATCTGGTCGAGGCTTTCCCACCAGGTGGCCTCCAGTTTCTCCTCGATCTCGTGCGGCAACCGGCGGCGGTTGTGGTAGTGGATCGACATGCCGAAGGCGAGCGCCCGGCGGGCCACTGCCTGGCCGATACGCCCCATGCCAATGATGCCGAGGCGCTTGCCCCAGATCCGGTGGCCCAGCATCCAGGTGGGCGACCAGCCGTGCCATTCCTCGTTCTCGATCACCTTGATGCCCTGGGCGATCCGGCGCGGCACCGCCAGGATCAGCGCCATGGTCATGTCGGCGGTGTCCTCGGTGAGGACGCCCGGCGTGTTGGTGACCGTGATGCCCCGCGCGGTGGCGGTGTCCACGTCGATGTTGTCGACGCCGTTGCCGAAGTTGGCGATCAGCTTGAGGTTCGGCCCGGCCTGGCCGAGCACGCCCGCGTCGATCCGGTCGGTCACGGTCGGGACCAGCACGTCGGCGGTGCGGACGGCGTCGACGAGCTCCGCCTGGGTGAGCGGCCGGTCCTCTTGGCTGAGACGGGTCTCGAACAGCTCGCGCATGCGCGTTTCGACCACGTCCGGCAACCTGCGCGTCACCACCACCAGGGGCTTCTTTCGGGCCATCACTCGACGAACCTCCCTCGCGGGGCGCGCCCGCCCGTTGGAAACGGCTGCGAAACCACTGTTGATGAAGTCTTAACCGCGGCCGGAGAAAGTGGTCGGAACCGGCGTCGTGACCGGCCTTCCACCTTCAGTCTTCGTAGCAGAAGGACGGACGAATACAAACTGCGACAACAGGCGCATGGACGGGCGAACCCGTGCGTGCGCGGCCGGACAGGACGCGGTCATCCACCGCTTCGTCCCGTCTTTGCCGCCAAGTCGCCGCATTTCAACCTTTCGTTCTGGTCATGAGTAGAATGCTCCATCGCTTCCTTGCGTGCATGCGCGCCCTCGTGCCGGTCGTCGCGATCGCCGTCGGCCTGATCCCGGTGGCAGGTTCGGTCCCGCCGGTCGCCGCACAGGGCACCACCAAGGGGCCGAGCGGCCTGCCGGTGCCCCGCTTCGTCAGTCTGAAATCGGATGCGGTGAACGTCCGGCGCGGCCCGAGCCGCGAGCACGAAGTGGTCTGGCGCTATGTGCGCGCCGGCTTGCCGGTGGAGGTCACCCAGGAGTTCGACAACTGGCGGCGGATCCGCGACTTCGAGGGGGCGGAAGGCTGGGTCTTCCACAGCCTGCTGACCGGCGTGCGCACGGCGCTGGTCGCCCCCTGGGACAAGAGCGGCACCGCCATGAACCTCTACGCGGATGCCAACGAGACCGCCCGGGTCACCGCCCTGGTGGAGCCGGGCGTGCAGGCGGCGGTGCCGGAATGCACCGGCAGCTGGTGCCGCCTGAAGGGCAAGACCTTCGAGGGCTGGATCGCCCAGCAGTCGCTCTGGGGCGTCTATCCGAACGAAAGCTTCGACTAGGCCGCAGCCCGGCCATCTGGCTCGTCCAGGCGGCGAAAAAGGGTTGGTCGTTGCCGCAGGGTCGGCGGACGTCGGATCGGTCAGGTCCGGTCGCGCGGACGCAGGCGCACCACCACGTCGACGCGGACGATCTCCATGCCCTCCGGCGGCTCGGGAACGGACCCGATCGTCACCCCGGCGGCCGGAATGTCGAGGACGTCATTGGACCCCTCCACGAAAAAGTGGTGGTGATCGTCGACATTGGTGTCGAAGTAGGTCTTCGTGCCCTCGATCGCGACTTCGCGCAGAAGCCCCGCCTCGGTGAACTGGTGCAGCGTGTTGTAGATGGTGGCGAGCGACACCGGCACCCGGGCCGTCACGGCTTCGTCGTGGAGCTGCTCGGCGCTGACGTGCCGATGACCTTTGTTGAAGAGGATCTCGCCGAGCGCGACCCGTTGGCGGGTGGGCCTGAGGCCGGCGTGGCTGAGGAGATGCCGGACGCCTGCCCGCGCCGTCCCGTGGGACGCCGCGTGCAAAGGGCCGCCCTCGATCCCGACCGCGCCATGCACGACGACACCGTCGGACCCGCCGGGCGCGTGTGCATCCGGCGCGTGGGTCGATCGCGCGCGTTCGTAGGTCATGGTGGCCGGCGGCCGCTTTCGATCCATCGACAAATGTTCCAGCTCGCCTTCAGAAGGTTCAGCCCGCAGCCTGTGGGGACCTGCCGTCAGCCCCGTCACCGGAACCGCCCGCCGGTCGGCCACGCTCTTGAACCAGCCATCCCGCCATGACGACGCCGGTTCCGGTCCACGTCCGACCGGTCCATCACGACGCCATACGGCTTGAATAATAGGGATCCTGCCGGAGGTTCGCAAGTTTCTACCGGTGAGGATCGCCGACGGCGGCAAGGCTTTCGATGCCAGTATAGCTGTGTTAGGACTGCACGCGAAATTTGCCGGCAACGGCTGTGGCCCCGCACGGCCGCGCGCCCTCGTCCGGCCACCAGAGGAAGACGACCCGGCATGGATGGGCGACAGACGAGTTTCGAATTCGAGGACCTGCTTGCCTGCGGACGCGGCGAGCTGTTCGGTGCCGGCAATGCCCAGCTGCCCTTGCCGCCCATGCTGATGTTCGACCGCATCTCCGCGATCGCCGAGACGGGCGGCGAATACGGCAAGGGTCACGTGCGCGCCACTCTGGCGATCCGGCCGGACCTCTGGTTCTTCCCTTGTCACTTCAAGGGCGACCCGGTGATGCCCGGCTGCCTCGGCCTCGACGCGCTCTGGCAGATGCTCGGCTTCTTCCTCGGCTGGCTCGGCTCGGAAGGGCGCGGTCGCGCCCTCTCGGTCGGCGAGGTGAAGTTCTCCGGCATGGTGACGCCGGACGTGAAGACCGTCGAATACGGGGTGGACCTGAAGCGCGTGCTCCGTTCCAAGCTGGTGCTCGGCATCGCCGACGGCTGGCTGAAGGCGGACGGCGAGACGATCTACAAGGCGGCCGACCTGCGGGTCGGGCTGTTCAAGACCGAGCCCGCCGTCGGCGGCTGAGCGCGCGGCAGGAAACCCGCCCGATCGGGGCCGCTGCCGCCCGGCACGGCCGCCGCCGGGCCGCCGGCCTTCGGGGCCGTTCATCCGCGGTCGGCGTCCGATCCGGTCGCCACCGCCCGTCGTCTGGTCGAAGAGGATAAGTGACTGTCATGAGACGCGTCGTCGTGACGGGGATGGGCATCGTGTCGTCCATCGGCAACACCACCCAGGAGGTGCTCGCCTCCTTGCGCGAGGCGAAGTCCGGCATCACCCGGGCCGAGGCCTTCGCCGAGCACGGCTTCCGCTGTCAGGTCCAGGGCGCGCCGACACTCGTCGCCGAGGACGTGGTCGACCGCCGGGCGATGCGCTTCCACGGCGGCGGCACCGCCTGGAACCACGTGGCGATGGACCAGGCCATCCGCGACTCCGGCCTTGAGGAGACCGAGGTCTCCAACCCGCGCACGGGCATCATCATGGGCTCCGGCGGGCCGAGCACCCACGCCATCGTGGAGGCGGCCGACATCACCCGCACCAAGGGGCCGAAGCGCGTCGGGCCGTTCGCGGTGCCGAAGGCGATGTCGTCCACGGCGTCCGCGACGCTCGCCACCTGGTTCAAGATCAAGGGCGTGAACTATTCCATCTCGTCCGCCTGCGCGACGTCCAACCACTGCATCGGCAACGCCTACGAGACGATCCAGTGGGGCAAGCAGGACGTGGTGTTCGCCGGCGGCTCCGAGGAGCTCGACTGGACGCTCTCCGTGCTGTTCGACGCCATGGGCGCCATGTCGTCCAAGTACAACGAGACCCCGGCGGTCGCCTCGCGCGCCTATGACAAGAACCGCGACGGCTTCGTCATCGCCGGCGGCGCGGGCGTGCTCGTGCTTGAAGAGCTGGAGCACGCCAAGGCGCGCGGCGCCCGCATCTATGGCGAGGTGGTCGGCTACGGGGCGACATCCGACGGCTACGACATGGTGGCACCGTCCGGCGAGGGCGCGATCCGCTGCATGCGCCAGGCGCTCTCCACGGTGAAGGGCAAGGTCGACTACATCAACCCGCACGCCACCTCCACGCCGGTCGGCGACGAGAAGGAGATCGAGGCGATCCGGGCCGTGTTCGGCGACGCCATCCCGCCGATCGCAGCCACCAAGTCGCTCACCGGCCATTCGCTCGGCGCCACCGGCGTGCAGGAGGCGATCTACTCCCTCCTGATGATGAACAACGGCTTCATCTGCAAGAGCGCCCACATCGAGGAGATCGACCCGCTGTTCGCCGACGTGCCGATCGTGCGCGAGCGCATCGACGACGCCAAGCTGGAGACGGTGCTCTCCAACTCCTTCGGCTTCGGCGGCACCAACGCCACCCTGGTGTTCCAGCGCTACGCCGCCTGACGGCGGCGCGCGTCTCCCAGCAACGGAAAGTGACAGCCATGACCGGACTGATGGCCGGCAAGCGCGGCCTCATCATGGGTGTCGCCAACGACCACTCGATCGCCTGGGGCATCGCCAAGCGGCTGGCGGGGGAGGGCGCGGAGCTCGCCTTCACCTACCAGGGCGAGGCTTTCGGCCGGCGGGTGAAGCCGCTCGCCGAGGAGGCAGGCTCCAAGCTCCTGCTCCCCTGCGACGTGGAGGACGTCGCCACGGTGGACGCGGTGTTCGAGGCCCTCAAGGACGCCTGGGGGGCGATCGACTTCGTCGTCCACTCCATCGGCTTCTCCAACAAGAACGAGCTGAAGGGCCGCTACGCGGACACCACGCGAGACAACTTCGTGCGCACCATGGTGATCTCCTGCTTCTCCTTCACGGAAGTCGCCCGCCGCGCCGCGGACCTGATGCCGAACGGCGGCTCGCTCCTGACGCTCACCTACGGCGGCTCCACCCGGGTGATGCCGAACTACAACGTGATGGGCGTCGCCAAGGCGGCGCTGGAAAGCTCGGTGCGCTATCTCGCCGCCGACTACGGCGACCGCGGCATCCGGGTGAACGCGGTTTCGGCCGGGCCGGTGCGCACGCTCGCCGGGGCGGGCGTCACCGACGCGCGGCTGATGTACAATTTCCAGAAGAAGAACGCGCCGTTGAAGCGCACCGTCACCATCGAGGAGGTGGGCGGCTCGGCCCTCTACCTCCTGTCGGACCTTGCTTCCGGCGTCACCGGCGAGGTGCATTTCGTCGACAGCGGCTATTCCATCTTGTCCATGCCGCGTATCGACGAATTGAAGGCGCAGGAGCGCCGCGAAGCCGCCGAGGGCGTCAAGACCGACGACTGAGGCCCGCTTACTCGCCGCCCCCGCCAAGAAGGTCGTCGTATTCCAGGCTGGACCGGCAACTGCCGGCCGCGGCGGCGACGAGGCTGTCGAGGGACGGATCGGAGTCGCGGGTCTGGAACATCAAGGTGCCGTCGAGCGCGTCGGTCACGCAGCCGCAGAAGGCCCGGCAGAGCGCCTCGTCGCCGGCGCCGCGTGTGCATTCCTGCTGGCACCCCTTGGTGAAGCGCGCCCGTTCGGCCGCCGGGTCGATCGGGACCAGGGCGGCCGCGCCGCTGGCAAGGCCGAACAGCACCGGCTGGTGGACCAGATAGATCACGAGGCTCCAGCGGCCGAGGGTGGCGAGGATCCGGCCGGCCGGGCCGGGCACGGCGGTGGTCCGGCCGGGCGTGCTTCGGCCGTCACCGGCGGGCAGCAGGCGGCCGAGCACGATGCCGGCGAGAATGCCGGCGAACCAGGGGAAGACCGGCACATAGTCGTTGGATGGCCGGGCCGTCTCGGCAAGCCCGAGGGGGAGGAGCGCCGGCGCGTCGAACAGCGGCCCGGTCGCGATCGAGGGCATCGCCAGCGCGAGCACGGCGGCCACGGCGACGAGCGGCACCGGCGCCCGCACGAGCGGCAGGGCCAGGAGACTGCCGAGCGCGATCATGTGCAGGATGCCGAAGAACACGAAGGTGGCCGGAAACACCACAAGGGTCACACCCGTCACCAGCGCCGCCGCCGCTGCGATCACGCCGATACGGCGGAGGCGCCGGGTGAGCGGGACGCCGGCGCGATCGGCGAGCACGAGGCTGATCCCGACGAGGACGAGGAAGGTACCGGCGATCGACATGGCGAAGCCGCGCCAGAGCGGTGCGCCGGCCACGTCCCAGTCGACGAGACCCACATAGGCGAGGTCCCAGGCGGCGTGGTAGACCACCATGGCGACGATCGCCAGGCCGCGGACCTGGTCGATTCCGTCGAGGCGGCTCAGCGGCCGGTGCGTCTCGTGTGGCGTCTGCATGGATCCTCGTCTGCTGCCCGTCAGGCGCGCCCGCGCCGAACGGTCCGGTCCGAATCCAGGGCAAGCGGATCGGCCGATAGGGTTTGCGGCAGCGGGCGGACGGACGCAACGGCCGAGGTGAGGGAAAGTGAAGCGCGACACCGCCCCGACGGACGCTCCGCCACAGGATCACCCTCGCATTCTCTTCGACGACATCGCCGGAGGGCTGCACGCCCGCGCGGTGGCCGGGCGCGGCAGCGACGTGCTTGCGGTGGTCTTCTCCCAGGTGCGCGTGCCGGCGGGCGCCTTCGGCCTTTCCCGCCTGTTTGCCCGGACAAGCCACGCGGCGCTCTTCCTCAACCAGCCGGAGAACGCCTGGTACCGGGACGCGGACGACGCCGTCGACGCCGCGATCGCCGCCGCACGGTCCGCCGTGCGGCCGGGGCGGGTGGTCTTCTACGGCAGCAGCATGGGCGGCACCGGGGCGCTCGCCGCCGGGGCGCGGCACCCGGAGGCGCGTGTGATCGCCTATGCGCCCGACTTCCGGCCGGGGGAGCCGGGCAGCCAGTCCGCTGCCGCCGGCCTCCTGCCGCGCGCCGGCGAGCCCTCCGTGGCGGACCTGGTGGCGGCACGACGGACCGGCGCCGTGACGGTGCTGACCGGCCTGTTCGACCCCTATGACGCTGGGGTGGCGAGCCGGCTCGCGGTGCCAGCGGCCGACGGGATGCTGGATCTCGTGACGGTCGCGTCCGGCCACGAGATCCACGATCATCTCTATGCCCTCAACGTGGTCCGGCGGATCATCGCCACTTTCACCCGCTCGCCCGTCGACGCAGTGGCGGCGCGCGGGGTCGCGGCGGTGCTCGATCCGGTACGCCACGGGCGGTTCGCCGCCCTTGCCCGCGCGCTCGGCGGCAAGGACCGCCCGTCGGTGGCCGACGTTCGGGCCCTCGGGCTTGACGGCAACCCGGGCGTCGCCTTCCTGGAGGCGGACCTCCTGGAGTCGGAGGGCGACCTCGACGGCGCCGAGCGCTGCCTCCGGGCGCTTCAGGCGACGATCGCGGCCTCGCCGGTCCTCTCCGGCCTGCCGAAGCGCTACCGCAAGGCCGTGCCGCGCCGGCGGATCGATCTCCTGGAGCGGCTGGGCCGCGCCGACGACGCCCGCGCAGTCGCCGTTGAAGCCGCCCGCGCCTTTCCGGAAGACGCGGGGTTCGCCGCGCGCGTGCTCGGCGCGCCGGATGCGGATACGGGCTTGCCAGAGCGGAACGAATAAAGAACAATGCCGCCCTCGATGGGGGTGGACGCCTGACGTGGGCCGGGGAGCCAAGCCATGACGGACATCATCGCCACGCGCATCCTCGAGGCCGTCGTCGTGGACGGCCGCCAGTCGGAGCGGGCGCGGCTCGTGCAGCGTGGCGTCGGGCGACTGATGGTCGGGCTCGGCTTTTCGGTGCTGACCGAGATGCCGCTCGCCTCGGGCCGGCGGGCGGACGTGGTGGGGCTGTCGCCGACGGGGGCGGTTTGGATCGTGGAAATCAAGTCGTCGGTGGAGGATTTCCGCGCCGACCGGAAGTGGCCGGACTACCGGCTCCACTGCGACCGGCTCTTCTTCGCCACCCTCGACGGCGTGCCGCTCGACATCTTCCCCGACGACGCCGGCCTTATCCTGGCGGACGGCTTCGGCGCCGCGGTGCTAAGGGATGCGCCGGAGCACCGGCTGGCGCCGGCCACCCGCAAGGCCACCACCTTGCGCTTCGCCCACGTTGCGGCGCGGCGCTTCCATGCGCTGCTCGATCCGGGTGTGCAGGAGATGGGCGGGTTCTGAAGGAAAGGCCCTTGGACGCGGACGGCCGGGGCGCTTTCCGACCTGATGGAATCATCAGGTCGATAAGAAATCGCTCCAGATTCAGTATCCTGGAGCATTGTCTCATCGACCAAGTCTTTCAACTTGGTCGGACAATGCTCTAGGCGCTGCGCCTACTCGTCCTCGCCGAAGCGGTTGCCGACGAGGGCCGTGATGGCCGACAGCGCGGCCTCGGCCTCTGGGCCCGTCGCCGACACCTGGATGGTGGAGCCGATGCCGGCGGCCAGCATCATCAGCCCCATGATGGAGGTGCCGGACACACCGTGGCCGTCCTTGGAGACGGTGACCTCCGCGTCGAAGGATTCCACGCACTGCACGAACTTGGCGGACGCACGGGCATGGAGACCCTTGCGGTTGATGATCGGCAGGTCGCGGACGAGGCTGGCGTCGTCCTGGAGTTCGTGGTCCGTCATTGGCCGGAAAGCACCTGGCTGGCAACGCTGATGTACTTGCGGCCGGCGTCGCGCGCGTCCGTCACCGCGTCGGCGAGCGACTTGTCCGCCCGCACGCTGGCGAGCTTGATGAGCATGGGCAGGTTCACCCCGGCGATGACCTCCACGGTGCCGTGGTCCATCACCGAGATGGCGAGGTTGGAGGGCGTGCCGCCGAACATGTCGGTGAGGAGCACGACGCCCTTGCCGTCCTCCACCCGGTCGACAGCCTCCAGGATGTCGCGCCGGCGGCGCTCCATGTCATCCTCGGGCCCGATGCAGATGGTCTCCAGCCGGGTCTGGGGGCCGACCACGTGCTCGAGCGCGGCACGGAATTCGTCTGCCAGACGTCCGTGGGTCACGAGAACCAAGCCGATCATTCCCTCGTCCGTCCCCCAAGCATCGGCGCGCAGGGCGTGACGCCCGCGTCGCCGCAGAGTGGTCCGGATTGCGCACCGGAACGGAGGCCCATCTTCACCAGTCGCGAAGCGGACGCAAGAACAATCATCGCCGATCAGCCTTGCCGGTCGGCAGAAGGCCGGGCGAGTCGCCCCGGACGTGGCCCGTCGGCAACAAGTGCCCCAGCGGCGCGAGCGCAGCCTCGGCGAGGGCCGCCGCCCGTTCGATGGCTTGCGCGGGCACCGGTTGGCGGGCGACCGAGACGCCTTGCAGGTGGATGGAAACCTGGTCCGCCTCCGGCATGCGGGCAAGCTCGACGGCGGGGACGAGGTCGAGCACCAGCCGGACCACCGCCGCTTCGGCGGCGGCCACGGTCACGATGCCGCGGCCGGCGATCTCCATGAGCCCGGCAAGGGGCGCCGGCGCCCGGGCGATCAGGCGGCCCCCGGCCGCCTCCAGCACCACCCGGTCGTCGGCGACGATCGCCGCAAACGCGCCGGCCGCCCGCCAGCGGGCGACGAGCGCGGCGGCAAGCGCCGACTTGCCGCTGCCGGACGGCCCCCGGACGAGCACGCCGGCTTCGCCGAGCACCACGCAACCGGCATGGACGGTCGGCGCCATCGGCTCAGGTCTCCGCCGGCAGACGCACGGTGAAGCGCGCGCCGGTGATCCGCTCCGGATCGGACGGGTCGTCCTGCCGGTTCTCCGCCGTGATGGTGCCCCGGTGCGCCTCCACAATCTGGCGCGAGATGGAAAGGCCGAGGCCGGAGTTGTTGCCGAAGCCCTCGCCCTCGGGGCGGTCCGTGTAGAAGCGCTCGAAGATGCGGTCGAGCGCGTCCGGGCGGATGCCGGGACCGTCGTCGTCGACCCGGATCACCACGGTGTCGCCCTCCCGGGCGGCGGAGACGCGGACTGTGCCGTCGGCGGGCGAGAAGGAGCGGGCGTTGTCGATCAGGTTGTGGATCACCTGGCCGAGGCGGCTGTCGTGGCCCGCCACCATGAAGCCGGGCTTTTCCGCTGTCGGCGCGATGGAAAGGTCGATCGCCACCTGAATGCGCCGGCCCGCCTCGCGGGCGATGCCCACCACGCCGGCCAGGAGCTTCGCCACGTCGAGCGGCACCGCGTCCTCGCGGGCGAGTTCGGCGTCGAGGCGGGAGGCGTCGGAGATGTCTGTGATCAGCCGGTCGAGCCGCTTCACGTCGTGCTGGATAACCGCCATCAACCGGGCGCGGCTCTCGTCGGTCTTGGCGAGCGGCAAGGTCTCCACCGCGCTCCGCAGGGAGGTGAGCGGGTTCTTCAGTTCGTGGCTGACGTCGGCGGCGAAGCTCTCGATAGCGTCCATACGGTTGAAGAGCGCCGCCGTCATGTCGCGGAAGGAGCGGGCCAGATGGCCGATCTCGTCCTCCCGGTCGGGGAAGTCCGGGATGGCCTCCCGGTGCTTGACGCCCCGGCGGACCCGGTCGGCGGCGGCGGAGAGGCGGCGGAGCGGCGCCGCGATGGTGCCGGCGAGGAGGATGGACAGCATCCCGGTGACCACGGCGGCCACGAGGGCGACGCGCACGATGCCGAGCCGTTCCGCCTCCACGATGGCGTCGATGTCGCCGCCCTGGGTGGAGAGGAGAAGGCTGCCCACCACCGCGCGGAAACGCTGCACCGGCACGGCGACCGAGACGATCATCTCGCCGCGCTCGTTCACCCGCACCACCGTGCCGGGCGATCCGTCGAGGGCGGTGGCGACCTCCGGATAGCCGCGGCCGTTGGAGCCGGCGAGCTCCTGGTAGACCGGCATGTCGGCCCGGCGCAGCCAGAACTTCACCTGCGACCACGCCTGCTCCAGGATCGACGGCTCGTCCGGCTGGGGCGGCGGCAGGTCGAAGCGCAGCACCTGGCCGCGGGAGTAGAGGAAGCGGCTGTCGAGGATGAGCGTGCCGTCACGGTCATAGATGCGCGCGCGGGTGCGCGTCGGCGATATGAGTCGCCTGAGGATGGGTGCGACCCGCTCCGGGTTGATGGGGAAGTCGAGCGCCTGCATCTCGTCGAAGGGCGACATGCTTTCGCCCGCCTGCAGCTGCAGCAGCCGCTCCGGGTCGATGGTGATGCTGTCGGTGTCGACGGTGGCCGAGGCGGCGATCGCCGCCGCGATGATCTCCCCTTGGGTGAGGAGGCTCTCCACCCGGGCGTCGATCAGGCCGGCGCGGAACTGGTTGAGATAGAGGATGCCGGTGACGAGGGCGATCAGCGCGGCGAGGTTGAGGACGAGGATGCGGCGGGTGAGGCTGGAGAAGACGAAGGAGCCGATGATCCGGCTGATCCGGCCGAACACCAGCCTGCGCAGGCGGGAGCGCGATGTGGCGCGCCGGCGCTCAGTGCCCCGCCGCGCCTCGGCCTCCCGGATGGACTCGATCTCGGACGTCATGGCAGCCTTGGAGCCGCACCGCCGACCACGTCCGCCCGAAAGCCGGGCGCGGCCGCGGGCCGGCGTCACATCTCCTTGAAGCGATAGCCGACGCCGTAGAGCGTCTCGATCATGTCGAAGTCGTCGTCGATCGCCTTGAACTTCTTGCGCAGCCGCTTGATGTGGCTGTCGATGGTGCGGTCGTCCACATAGACCTGATCGTCGTAGGCGGCGTCCATCAGGGCGTTGCGGCTCTTCACGACGCCGGGCCGCTGGGCGAGGGCGAAGAGGATGAGGAATTCGGTGACGGTCAGGGTCACCGCGGCGCCGTTCCAGGTGCAGGTGTGGCGCTCCTGATCCATCATCAGCGGGCCGCGCTCGATCGTCTTGGCGGCGTCGGTGGGCTTCGGCGCGGTGGCGTCGCGCGGCGCGGCGCGGCGCAGCACCGCCTTCACGCGCTCCACCAGCAGGCGCT
Organism: Mongoliimonas terrestris; assembly: GCF_001927285.1. Lineage (GTDB taxonomy): Bacteria > Pseudomonadota > Alphaproteobacteria > Rhizobiales > Pleomorphomonadaceae > Chthonobacter > Chthonobacter terrestris. The sequence goes on from NZ_MSIG01000008.1 coordinate 196,572, forward strand.
GGGAGAAGGGCTTCCGGATGAAGTCGTCCGCGCCCATCTTCAAGCCGAACAGCTCGTCGATCTCGTCGTCCTTGGAGGTGAGGAAGATCACCGGCATGTCGCTGCGCTGGCGCAGGCGCCGCAGGAGCTCCATGCCGTCCATGCGCGGCATCTTGATATCCAGGATGGCGAGGTCCGGCGTGGACTGGGCGAGGCCGTCGAGCGCGGAGGCGCCGTCCGTGTAGGTCTCCACGCGGTAGCCCTCCGCCTCCAGCGCGATCGACACCGAGGTGAGGATGTTCCGGTCGTCGTCGACGAGCGCGATGGTCGGCATGCCGTCTCCTTCATCATCGTCCGGCCGGCGAAAAGGCCCGTCCGGCAGGTCCGCCAAGGGTCGCGGACCGGGCGGTCCCGATCCTACACCCCACCGTGCCCCTTTCCGCCGAGAAAGTGGCGGAATTTATGGCGAAGGCCGAGGCTTCGACGCGAGCGCCCGCGCCACCCGTCCCGACGCCACATGGAAACGCGGCAGGAGAAGCGCAAGGGAGGCGGTGATCCCGGCGCCGATACCGGCGAACAATCCGACCGCGCCATACTCCAGGTGGAAGCCGAGGAGCCAGGCGGTCGGCACCGCCGCGATCCAGAAGGCCGCCGACTGCAGGACGAGCGGCATCCACACGTCGCCGATGCCGCGCAGCGCCCCCATGGCGACGCCCATCATGGCGTCGAAGGCCGTGAAGAAGCCGGCGAAGCGCAGGGTGTCCGTGGCGACCGCCACCGCCTCCGGGTCGCTGACGACGAGACGCGCGATCGTCTCCGGATAGACGATCATCATCAGTCCGCAGACCCCCGACAGAAGCCCGCCGAGCCCGATCCCGCTCCAGCCGGCGCGCGCGACGTCGAGCGGCACGGCGCGGCCGACCGCGTTGCCGACGCGGATGGACGTGGCGCCGGCGAGACCGACCGCGTTCATGTAGACGAGCGACATCACCGTCATGGTGGTCTGGTGCGCCGCGAGCGCCGCGGTCCCGAGCATGCCGGCGAAGAACATCATGGCCGAAAAGGCCGCGCTCTCCACCCCTTGGGCAAGGCCCATAGGAAGGCCCATGCGGCGGATCACCCGTCCGGGCTCCCCGCCGAGGTCGAGCGCCGCGGCGATCCAGATGGCGGCCCGCACCCGCACCGCGTAGAGGTCGCCGGTGCGGCGCGCGTCGGCAAGAACGATCGCCAGGGCGGCCACGAACAGCCCCCAGCGCAGAGCCGACGAGGTGGCCGTCGCCATGACGGCGCCGCCGCCCTCCGCCACGAGGCCGTGCCAGCCGAGCACCAGGATGCCGTCGAGGATCAGGTTCAGCACGTTGGCGACGGCCATCAGCACCATGCCGGTGCGCGCCCGGCCGGTCGCCTCCAGGATGAGGTTGACGGTGATGAAGAGGAGGAGCCCGGGCAGCCCGAGCGCGAAGGTCTCGGCGACCCGGCCCGCCGTGGCGGAGACTGCCGGGTCCTGGCCGGTCAGCAGGAAGAAGGGCTCGGCGAGGAAGGCGAGGGCGCCGGTGAGGCAGCCGAGCACGAAAGCGTTGACGACGCCGGCCCGGAGTACCGCGCCGACGGCCGCGGGTTCGCCGCGGCCGATCGCCTGGGCGGCCAGCACCACCGTCGCCTGCAGGGCGCCGAGGCAGACGAGCATCAGCGTCATCAGCGGCGCGACGCCGAGGCCGAAGGCCGCAAGATCCAGTTGCCCGGCGTGGCCGGCCATGATGCTGTCCACCGAGATCATCACCACCAGCCCGGCCCGGGCCACGATGATGGGCGCGGCGAGCCGGATGGTCCGGTCCACGTGCGCCCCGTAGGACGAACCGGGGCCGGCGACGGAAAGGGAAGCGACGAGCGTCACGAAGGTCTTCGCCTCGTTGGCCGGGCAGGACGACGACCGGCTTGCGGAGAAAATGCCTTATAGGCGAGCAGAGGCTGCTCGCCAACCGAGCAAACGAACAATGGATGTGCGCTCGAGCTATTGCCATGCGCCTGGGACCAAGTCCCGTGCCCGATTCATCACCAGAGAGAGGAGACAGAAGCCGTGTCGGACCAGACCCCCTTCGATCCCGTCCGGGCCGCGCGCCTCATCCTGCGGGGCGCCGCCACCGCGTCGCTGGCGACGCTGACCGAGGCGGGCGACCCGTTCACCAGCTTCGTCACGGTGGCGACCGACGGGGCCGGCGCGCCGTTGCTGCTCGTCTCGCGCCTTGCCGTCCACACCCGCAACCTCGACCGCGACCCGCGCTGCTCGCTGCTGCTGGTGGCGCCGGGCGGCGAAGGCGGCGATCCGCTCGCCGGCGGCAGGATCACCCTGCAGGGGCGGGCGGTGCGGGTGGCTCGCGACGACGAGGCGCACGCGCGCCTGCTCGCCCGATTCCTTGCCCGGCATCCGGAGGCGGAGGGCTACGCGTCCTTCGCGGACTTCGGCCTGATGCGGGTGGAGATGGTGGAGGGTCACCTGGTGGCCGGCTTCGGCCGCATCCACGCGATCCCGGCCGCCGACATGCTGGTGGAGCCCGACCTTGCCGCCGCCTTCGCGGCCTCCGAGGCCGGCGCCGTGGACCACATGAACGAGGACCATCTGGACGCGGTGCGCCTCTACGCCACCCGCCTCCTCGGCCGCCCGGACGGGGACTGGCGCGTGGTGGCGGCGGACGCGGACGGGCTGGACCTTGCCTCCGACGAGGAGGTGGTTCGGCTTCCCTTCCGCCAACGTCAAGGTGAGGTCATGGGGCTTCGCCGCGAACTGAAGGCTTTGTCGGACATTGCCCGCGCCCGCGGTTGAGACAGGCCGGCCGACGGCAGGTCCATCGGCCGCAAGCCCGAAGTGGCGTCAACGCGACCTTTGTCTTATTGCTTTTCCGCAGTAGAACCCGTCGCCAGCAACCATTCAGCAACATATTCTTTATTCGCGCTGCGAATTAACGATCCGGCACCGGGTCGCGCATAACAACTTAGTCGCATCTAACCGATTTACTTCCTGTCCATGAGGCAGAATGACCTGACGCGAACTTGTCGCAGCACGTTCTTGTCCGTAGGTTGAAGGCGATCTCGGCGCTGGCCTGAGGGTTGGGCGTCGCTGTTGGGCGATTTACCTCCCCTTTACGTTAGCTGCGGATCGCGGCCCCCGCGCCGTTCCCGTGTCGCCATTCGCCGACCGGGACGCTCGTGCGGGACAGGTTCAATGTCCGAGCGGTTGACGATAGCGTCACCCCGGCACCCTGACGGGATGGATCACGTGGAACAGACCGGCATCTGGAACACCGCCAAAGGGATCGAAACGACGGGCCTGAAGGGGCTCGCCGCCGTGCATTGGAACCTCGTCGAGGCCGACCTCTACGAGCACGCCCTCGCCCGCTCGGAAGGCCAGATCGCCGCCGGCGGCGCGCTCGCGGTGGACACCGGCGTTCACACCGGCCGGTCGCCGCAGGACAAGTTCGTCGTGCGGGACGCCACCACCACCGACAATGTCTGGTGGGACAACAACAAGCCCCTCGACCCGGAGAAGTTCGAGCTCCTCTACGCCGACTTCATCGCCCACGCCGCCGGCCTCGGGGTGTTCGTGCAGGACCTGATCGGCGGCGCCGATCCGGTCCACGCGCTGAAGACGCGCGTCGTCAGCGAGTTCGCCTGGCACTCGCTCTTCATCCGCAACCTCCTGATCCGGCCGTCGCGCGAGGACCTCGCCAGCTTCGAGCCGGAGATGACCATCATCGACCTGCCGAGCTTCAAGGCTGACCCGGCCCGCCACGGCGTGCGCACCGAGACGGTCATCGCCTGCGACTTCACCCGCAAGATCGTACTGATCGGCGGCACGTCCTACGCGGGCGAGATGAAGAAGTCGGTGTTCACGATGTTGAACTTCCTGCTGCCGGCCAAGGGCGTGATGCCGATGCACTGCTCGGCGAACGTCGGTCCGGCCGGGGATTCCGCGCTCTTCTTCGGCCTTTCGGGCACCGGCAAGACCACCCTCTCGGCCGATCCGAACCGCGTTCTCGTCGGCGACGACGAGCACGGCTGGGGCGAGGCGGGCATCTTCAACTTCGAGGGCGGCTGCTACGCCAAGACCATCCGCCTCTCGCGCGAAGCCGAGCCGGAGATCTACGCCACCACGGAGCGCTTCGGCACCATCATCGAGAACGTGCCGCTCGACCCGCTGACCCGGGTGCCGGACTTCAACGACGCGTCGAAGACCGAGAACACGCGCTGCGCCTACCCGCTGCACTTCATCCCGAACGCCAGCCCGACCGGGCGCGCCGGCCAGCCGAAGAACATCATCATGCTGACGGCGGACGCCTTCGGCGTGATGCCGCCGATCGCCAAGCTGACACCAGCGCAGGCCATGTACCACTTCCTCTCCGGCTACACCGCCAAGGTGGCCGGCACGGAAAAGGGCGTGACCGAGCCGCAGGCGACCTTCTCCACCTGCTTCGGCGCGCCGTTCATGCCGCGCCATCCGTCGGAGTACGGCGAACTCCTGAAGCGGCTGATCGCCGAGCACCAGGTGGACTGCTGGCTGGTCAACACCGGCTGGACCGGCGGCGCCTACGGCGTCGGCCGCCGCATGCCCATCAAGGCCACCCGCACGCTCCTCACCGCGGCGCTCGACGGTTCGCTGAAGAAGGCGGACTTCTACACCGACAGCGCCTTCGGCTTCTCGGTGCCGGTCGCCGTCCCGGGCGTCGATGGCAGCATCCTACAGCCGCGCCAGACCTGGACCGACAAGGCCGCCTACGACGCCCAGGCCGCCAAGCTCGTCTCCATGTTCATCCGCAACTTCGAGAAGTTCGAGCGCTACGTGGACGCCGACGTGCGCTCCGCGGCCCCCGAGATGGCCGTCGCGGCGGAGTAACGCCCGGGACAAGACCGTACATGAAAAAGGGCGTCCCGTTCCGGCGGGACGCCCTTCGCGTTGTGAGAAACAAAGGACCGGCAGGTCCGGCCGCGGCTTGGTCAGCGCGGCGCGCGCTTGGCGAGGATGCGCTGCAGCGTCCGCCGATGCATGTTGAGCCGCCGGGCCGTCTCCGAGACGTTGCGCTCGCAGAGCTCGTAGACCCGTTGGATATGCTCCCAGCGCACCCGATCGGCCGACATGGGGTTTTCCGGCGGGATGGCGCGGCTTTCCGGATCGCGGGTGAGGGCGGCGATCACCTCGTCGGCGTCGGCCGGCTTGGCGAGATAGTCCACCGCGCCCATCTTCACGGCCGTCACCGCCGTGGCGATGTTGCCGTAGCCGGTGAGGATGATGGCGCGCGCGTCGGGCCGGTGCTGGCGCAGGCGCTCGATCACGTCGAGGCCGTTGCCGTCGCCGAGGCGCATGTCGACCACCGCATAGGCGGGAGAGCGCTCCTCCAGCTTGCTGAGACCGTCGGACACGCTGTCGGCGGTGTCGACCTCGAAGCCGCGCGCCTCCATGGCCCGTGCGAGGCGCTGCAGAAAGGGCTTGTCGTCGTCGACGATGAGCAGGGTCTTTTCCGTATCCATCACAGTCGTTGCCTGCCTGTCGGTGGCGTGCATGTCGGCGGTGTGCATGTCCATGAGCGTCGGCCCTCGTGTTCCGTCCCCGTCGGCCCACCAAATACGTCCGAAGTTCTACGTGCCCCGGATCCGGATGGATGCCTACTCGCTCGCCACCCTATATGGGGCGGCCAAGCTGCGGCAACAATCCATATGGCCATTGAATGCGCTAAGGTTTCGAAACTTCTGAAACCTGTTTCACCAAGCCTCGCCGGTGTGGGCGTCCATCACCTCGCGCGGCCAGCGCACCGTGATGACCGCGCCGCTATCCGGAAGAGCCCGATTGGTGATTGCGACACGGGCGCCGGTCCGCTCCAGGAGCGTCTTGGCGATGAAGAAGCCGAGACCGAGGCCGCCGCCCTCGCGCGGTTCGGCGGCGGCGCGGCCGCGGGTCGTGACGTAGGGCTCGCCGAGCCGGTCGATCACCTCCGGCGAGAAGCCCGGGCCGTCGTCACGGATGGTGACCACCACCTCCTCGTCGTTCCAGGCGGCGCCGATGTCCACCCGCGAACGGGCGAAGTCGATGGCGTTCTCCACGATGTTGCCGAGCCCGTAGAGGATGGCCGGGTTGCGGGTGCCGACCGGTTCCTGCTCGCGCTCGCCGTCGAGGTGCACGATCAGCGCCACCCCGAATTCCCGGTGCGGCGCGATCACGTCTTCGATCAGGTGGGTGATCGGCTGGCGGGCGAGGTGGTCGCCGAAGTCGGTGGCAAGCGAGGTGAGCTTCTTCAGGATCTCCCGGCAGCGCTCCGACTGGGAGCGCAGAAGCGCGATGTCGTCGCGCCAGGGGGCGTCGGGCGGCACCTCCCGGTCGAGCTCCTTGGCGACGAGCGCGATGGTGGCGAGCGGCGTGCCGAGCTCGTGGGCGGCGGCGGCGGCGAGCCCGTCCAGCTGGTGCAGGTGCTGCTCGCGGGTCAGCACCAGCTCGGTCGCCGTCAGCGCCGCGTGGAGCTGGCGCGCCTCGTCGGCGACCCGGAAGGAGTAGGCCGCCATGAAGCCGAGGGCGCAGACGAGGGAGATCCAGAGCCCGGCCACATAGGGGTCGGGCAGGAAGAAGCCGGGATCGTCGGTCCAGGGCAGCGGCCGGTGCCAGACCGCGAGCAGGCTGGCGAGCACCACCACCAGGGTCCCGAGCGCCACGGTGGTGCGCACCGTGAGGGCGGTGGCGGAGACGAGCACGGGGGCGATCAGCAGGATGGCGAACGGGTTGGTGAGGCCGCCTGTCAGGTAGAGGAGGCTCGCCAACTGCAGGATGTCGTAGGCAAGAAGGCTCGCCGCGGCCGGGTCGGCCAGCCGGAGGCTTGCCGGATAGCGGATCTTCAGGAAGAGGTTGAGCCAGGCTGACAGGGCGATCAGCCCCAGGCACCAGCCGAGCGGCAGCGGGTAGCCGAGGCCGTACCAGACCGTCAGAACCGCCAGCGTCTGCCCGGCGACAGCCAGCCAGCGCAGCCGGACCAGCGTGTCGAGCTTCAGCCGAAGCGGCGAAGGCGGGGTGAGCACGATGGTCTGGGGCATGGCCTATCCGATTTGCCTCAAAGGGAGCGACTGGCATAACTGTAAGCAGGCGAACGGTTTTTCCCGCCGCGCCGACAGCGTTCCCGCGCGACCGTACTTAAGGTGTAGCGGCTCATCCTTGCGGTTGGAAGAAAACCGGATCTATCCTCAAGTCCGTCGCGGTGGAACCCCTGGTCATTGAAACCGCTTTTTTAGACGACGCGTGGCAATATCCAGCCCCGCGGCTGGGGTTGCGAGGACCGCAGAGGATGAACGTGCCGTACTATCATCTGTACGAGTTCAACCACGCAGCAATGGGGCCTGCGCGAGCGGCCGCGGACATGACGCGGCTTTATTTCCAGAACCCCTTCAATCCTTTCTCGCAGACCCAGGTCGGCCGGTCGATCGCCGCGGCCTGCGAGTTGTTCGAGCGCTCCACCCGCCGCTACGGCAAGCCGGCCTTCGGGCTGAATGCCACCACGGTCGGCGGCGTGCGCGTTCCGGTCACCGAGAAGGTGGTCTGGCAGAAGCCCTTCTGCCGCATGGTGCGGTTCGAGCGCGCGGTGCCGGCCTCTCGCCGCAAGGACCCGAAGGTGCTGGTGGTGGCCCCCATGTCGGGCCACTACGCCACGCTCCTGCGCGGCACCGTGGAGGCACTGCTGCCCAAGCACGACGTCTACATCACCGACTGGGAAGACGCCCGGATGGTGCCGCTGGCGGCCGGTCGCTTCGACCTCGACGACTACATCGATTACGTGATCGAGATGCTGCAGGCGCTCGGCGGCGACAGCCACGTGCTCGCCGTCTGCCAGCCGTCCGTGCCGGTGCTCGCGGCGGTCGCCGTGATGGCCGCCAACGAGGATCCGCTGGCGCCGCTCAGCATGACGCTCATGGGCGGGCCGATCGACACCCGCAAGAACCCGACCGCCGTCAACGATCTCGCCGCCGAACGCGACATCGACTGGTTCCGGCGCAACGTGATCATGAAGGTGCCCTTCCCGCATCCGGGCATCTACCGCGACGTCTATCCGGGCTTCCTGCAGCTCACCGGCTTCATGAGCATGAACCTCGACCGGCACGTGGGCGCCCACAAGGAATACTTCGGCAACCTGGTGAAGGGCGACGGCGACAGCGCGGCCAAGCACCGGGAGTTCTACGACGAATACCTGGCGGTGATGGACCTGACGGCGGAATTCTACCTGCAGACGGTGGAGACCGTGTTCATGACGCACGCCCTGCCGGAGCGCGCCTTCATGCACCGGGGGCGGCTGGTCGACTGCGGCCTGATCACCAAGACCGCGCTCCTCACCGTGGAGGGCGAGAAGGACGACATCACCGGCGTCGGCCAGACGGCGGCGGCCCACGACCTCTGCACGGCGCTCCCCGAAGACATGAAGATCCACTACATGCAGCCGGGCGTCGGCCACTATGGCGTCTTCAACGGCTCGCGCTGGCGCAGCGAGATCTGCCCGCGCATCACGGACTTCGTGCTGACGCAGGAGCAGCGCTCTTCCAAACGGGCCGCCCAGACGGCGGCCGCTCGCGGGGCGAAGAGCCGGAAGTCCAACGAGCCGACCCATGACCTGAAGCGGATCGAAGGGATCGGCCCGCAGCTGGAGGCCGCGCTCTACAAGGAGGGCATCTTCCTCCTCGATCAGCTGGCGGATCTGACCGACGCCCAGGTCGACGACCTCGACCGGCGCCTCGGCACCCATGGCCGGATCCGGCGGCAGGATTGGGTTGGCCAGGCCCGGCGGCTGATGGCGCCCGCTTGATGAGAGCGGGGCGCCGCAGCCAGGCCTCCCGCCGGGGTCGGCGGTTGGCGTGACCGGCGCGCCGTTCGCCCTGCCGGTGTTCCTGCTGGCCGCCGCTCTTGAGATCGGCGGCTGCTGGCTGATCTACGCGGTCGTCCGCCTCGGCTGGCATCCGGCCTTCCTGGCCGCCGGGCTCGTCGGCCTGGCGGGTTTCGGCGCCGCCCTCACCCTCGTGGACACCGGCGGCGCCGGGCGCACCTTCGCGGCCTACGGCGGCATCTACGTGATCGCCTCCCTGATCTGGTTGCACGTCGTGGAAGGCGTCCCGCTCCGCGCCACCGACGGAATCGGCGCCGCCCTCGTTCTCCTCGGCGCTCTCGTCGTCCTGTTCGGCGCTCGAAACGCCTGATCCTCCAACCTTTTCGATCGCGTGCGTGCGAAGCGAACCTTGCCGATCGGCATCACGCCGGCGTGATGGTCGGTCGCGTTTTCAAGACCTCGCATCAGGATCTTTTTCACGCCCTATTCGTTTGCAAGAAGATCCCGACGGCTGCAGTCCGTCCAAAAAACACCGCTCAAGCTCTTGAACGCAGCCTCGACCGGGGCCACCTCGTAATCTGTCGTGGTTGACTGTCGAGGACTTGAGATGACGAAGACATGCGTGGTGAAGCCTGGGTGGCATCCGACTTCGGTCGGCCTGATGGTGCTCGGATTCATCGTGTTCTGGCCGCTTGGTCTTGCCATGCTGGCCTACATTCTGTGGGGGGATCGTATGCGGACGACCTGGATGAAGATGCGCCCGAATATGGAGACCGTGGTCCGCGAGGCCGGTTTCCGGTCTCCCGACTTCGGCCGCACCGGCAACGCCGCGTTCGACGACTATCGCGAGCGCGAGCTGCAGCGTCTGGAAGAGGAGCGCGCCAAGATCGAGCGGATGCGCACCGACTTCGACGAGTTCCTTCGCAACCTGAGACGTGCGAAGGACCAGGAAGAGTTCGATCGCTTCATGGCGAGCCGGACGAACCCCACCGGCTAATCCCCCGCCATGGGGCTGGCTCTTTCCTGACCTCCAGCCGGTGTGGGTGGCCCTTCGGGTGCCGCCCACACCGGCACTTCGCTGTTCGCGAAGCAACTTCGGGATTCCGGGCATCGGCCGGCGGCTGGTAGGATCCGGCATGCCGAATCGCTGGATCCCCTTTCTCTTCTCCGTCCAGAAAAAGACGTCGCCCAAGCCGGCCGCGACCGCCTTCGAGGTGGACGTGGCCGGCCGGCGCGTGCCGGTTCTGATGCGCCGGAACACGCGCGCCAAGCGCTATACCCTCCGGCTCGATCCGCGCCGCGACGGCGCCGTCGTTACCTTGCCGAAGCGCGGCACGGTGTCGGAAGCCAAGGCCTTCGTTTCCCGCCACCTCGACTGGCTGGCCGACCGCATCGGCGAGGCCGCGCCGGCGAGCGCCCTTGCGGACGGCGGCACCGTGCCTTTGCGCGGGGTGGTTCACCGGATCCACGCCACCGGCAGTGCCCGGGGCGTGGTGCGGATCGGCGTGGAAGCGGGCGAACCGGTGCTGCTGGTGCCGGGCGAGGCGGCGCATCTCAACCGGCGCATTCTCGATCACCTGAAAGCGGAAGCCCGGCGCGACCTGACGGCCGCGGTGGAGCGGCATGCCCGCATCCTCGGCGTCACCCCGTCGGCCATTCGCCTCAAGGATACCGCCTCCCGCTGGGGTTCGGCCTCCAGCCGCGGGACGCTCTCCTTCTCATGGCGGCTCGTCATGGCGCCGCCCTATGTGCTCGACTATCTGGCGGCCCACGAGGTGGCGCATCTGAAGGAGATGAACCACTCGGACGCCTTCTGGCGCCTCTGCGTCGCGCTTGCCCCGCGCACCGACGAGGCCAAGGCCTGGCTGAAGCAGAACGGCCGCATGCTGCACCAGGTGGGGTAGGGCGGTAGGACAGGCGGGCCCCGACCTCAGCCGCCGAACAGCCTTTCCAAAAGCCCGCGCTCGTGATCCGTCGGGCCGCCGGCGACGCCCACGTCCACGGGCGGCATCGGCGGGGCGCTCTCGCCGAAGACCGTCGGCAGGCCGTCCGCGTTGGCGACGGGCGTGCCCGGATCCACCACCAGCGGTGGCACGAGGTCGAGGCCGGGCAGCGGCCCGACGGCCATGCCGGCGGTCGCCTTCGTCATGAAGCGGTTCCACACGACGGCGGTGACGCTGCCGCCGGTCGCCTTCTTGGTCGGCGAGTTGTCGTCGTTGCCGAGCCAGACGCCGGCCGTCAGCCCGTTCACGTAGCCGAGGAACCAGGCGTCGCGGAAATCCTGGCTGGTGCCGGTCTTGCCGGCCGCCGGGCGGTCCTTCAGCATCGCCTTCTGGCCGGTGCCGGCATAGAGCACCGCCTGCATCATCTGGTTCATGGTGCCGACGGCGCGCGGGTCAATCACCCGGCCCGGCCCGTCGCCCTGACGCTGGAACAGCACCTCGCCCTCCTCGGTGCGGATGCGCTCGATCACATAGGGGATGACGCCGAAGCCGCCGTTGGCGAACGGCACGTAGGCGGCGGTGATCTCCATCGGGGTGACCTCGGCGGTGCCGAGCGCGATCGACGGGCTGTCGTGGAGCGCTGACACGATGCCGACCCGCCGGGCGGTCTGCACCACGGTGGACGGACCGACCTCCGCCGCCAGCCGCGCCGCGACCGTGTTCAGCGACTTGGCGAGCGCCGTCGTCAGCGTCACCGGTCCCATGTATTCGCGTGAATAGTTTTTCGGCTCCCAGCCTTTGATGGAGATCGGCTCGTCCACCACGATGTGGTCGGGCGTGTAGCCCTGCTCGATGGCGGCGAGGAAGACGAAGGGCTTGAAGGCCGAACCGGGCTGGCGCCGGGCCGCCACGGCGCGGTTGAACTGGCTGGTGGCATAGTCGCGCCCGCCGACGAGGGCCTTCACTGCGCCGCCGTTGTCGAGCGCCACGATCGCGCCCTGGCTCACGTTGTGGCCCTTGCCTTCCTCGGCGAGCGTGTCGCGGAGCGCCGCCTCGGCGGCCTTCTGCATGTCCACGTCGATGGTGGTCTCCACCACGATGTCGCCGCCGACCGAGGCCACATAGCCCGGCAGCAGCTCCATCACCCAGTCGGCCACGTAGTTGGCCGCCTTGGCGTTGTGGGCGGTGACGATGCGGCTCGGGGCCTCGGCCGCCTTGCGGGCCGCCTCCCGGGTCGCGTAGCCCTCCTCCACCATGGCGTTCAGCACCACCGCGGCACGCTCGCGGGCGAGCGCCGGGTCGCGGGTCGGCGCGAAGCGCGAAGGCGCCTTCAGCAGGCCCGCGATCATGGCCGACTCGCCGAGGGTCAGGTCGCGGGCCGGCTTGCCGAAATAGCGCCGCGCCGCCGCGTCGGCCCCGTAGGCGCCGGCGCCCAGGTAGACGCGGTTGAGGTACATCTCAAGGATCTCGTCCTTGGAATACGTCCACTCCAGCCAGAGCGACAGCACCACCTCCTGCAGCTTGCGCTCCACGGTCCGGTCCGGCTCCAGGAAGAGGTTCTTGGCGAGCTGCTGGGTGAGGGTGGACCCACCCTGGACCACGCTGCCGGCGGCGGCGTTGGTGGCGAGCGCGCGGGCAAGGCCGATCGGATCGATGCCGAAATGGCTGTAGAAGCGTCGGTCCTCGATGGCGATCACCGCCTGCGGCAAGTGCGGCGGCATCTGTTCCAGGCGGAGCGCCTCGCCGCCGGTGTCGCCCCGGTTGGCGATGAGGGCGCCGTTGGCGTCGAGGATCTCCACGTTGGGCGGGCGCTTCGGCACCGCCCATTCCGACGTGGGCGGCATGGTGGCGGCCGTGTAGGCGAGGACGCCGCCGACGCCGATCGCACCCCAGAGCACGAGCGTGGTGCCGGTGGAGAGGATGCCGCGCACGAGACGGCCGGTCAGGGAGCCGCGCCGCCTGCGCCGGCCGCGGCCGGCGGGTTCCTCGCGGCGCCTGCCGCGCTTCGCCTTGGCCACGGGGGCGGTCTCCTCGTCGTCGATGAACGGATCGGCTTCGATCTCGGGCATGGTGGCCGGCCGCCGTCCGGTGAGGGAGGGCTCGGCGAAGGGCGGCTCGGGGCGGTCGGCGCGGTGCGGCGGGCGCAGAGGCTCGGCAACCGGGCGCCGGCCGCGCGGCGGGGCGCCGCCGGCCCGGTCGTCGAGCGTGACCCGGAGGTCGTTGTCCGAAGCGCCGCGGCCGAGCCGGGGCTCGATCCGCTCGTCCCGCGTGTTCCGTCCCGTCATCGCGCTCTGCCCCGGCCGTCGTCCAACAGGCGGCAGGCAGGCCGGAGGATCCGGCCGGCGCCTGCCCATGGGCCTTGCTGTCGACGCTAAATGCGGCGGTTTAACGGGTGGTTAAGCATCCGGCCACCGGCCCCGGGCATGGGTCCGGGGTCAGTGCGCCTCCTCCCAGTTCTGCGCCGCGCGGGCGTCGACCCGGAGCGGCACGGAGAGGCGGACGGCCGGTTCCGCGGCGGTCTCCATCACGTGGCGGACGACCGGCAGCGTCGCCTCGATCTCCGCGTCCGGCACCTCGAACACCAGTTCGTCATGGACCTGGAGGAGGAGGAGGGCGGAGAGGCCAGCCTCTTTCAGGGCGTCCTCCATCCGCACCATGGCCCGGCGGATGATGTCGGCGGCGGAGCCCTGGATTGGCGCGTTGATGGCGGCGCGCTCCATGAAGGCCCGCATGGAGGCATTGGGGGCGTTGATGTCCGGGTAGTGGGCCTTGCGGCCGAACACGGTGGTGACGAAGCCGTGCTCGCGGGCGGTGCGCCGTGTAGCGTCCATGTAGTCCCGAATGCCGGGAAAACGCTCGAAGTAGCGCTTGATGTAGTCGCCCGCCTCCTGTCGGTCGATGCCGAGCTGGTTGGCGAGGCCGAAGGCCGAGATGCCGTAGATGATGCCGAAGTTGATCGCCTTGGCGCGCCGGCGGACCATCGGGTCCATCCCCTCGATCGGGGTGTTGAACATCTCCGAGGCCGTCATGGCGTGGATGTCGAGGCCGTCCTCGAAGGCGCGCTTCAGCTGGGGGATGTCGGCCACGTGGGCAAGCACCCGGAGCTCGATCTGGCTGTAGTCGGCGGAGACCAGCTTGCGGCCCGGCGGCGCCACGAAGGCGGTGCGGATCTTGCGCCCCTCCTCGGTGCGGATCGGGATGTTCTGGAGGTTCGGCTCGGAGGAGGAGAGCCGGCCGGTGGTGGTGGAGGCGAGCGAGAAGGAGGTGTGCACCCGCCCGTCCACCGGGTGCATGTATCCGGGCAGGGCGTCCGTGTAGGTGGATTTCAGCTTGGAGAGCTGGCGCCAGTCGAGGATGCGGCGGGGCAGCTCGTGGCCGGCTTCGGCCAGCTCCTCCAGCACGTCGGCGCCTGTGGCATAGGCGCCCGTCTTGGTCTTCTTGGCGCCGCCGAGGCCCATCTTGCCGAAGAGGATGTCGCCGAGCTGTTTGGGCGAGCCGATGTTGAAGCTCTCGCCGGCAAGATCGTGGATCTCGGCTTCGAGCCGCGCCATCCCTTGGGCGAAGTCGCCGGAGAGGCGGGAGAGGATCTGCCGGTCGACGCTGATGCCGCGCTGCTCCATGCGCGACAGCACCGGCACCAGGGGCCGCTCCAGCGTCTCGTAGAGGGTGGTCATGCCCTCGGCGGCGAGCCGTGGCTTCAGGACCAGCCAGAGCCGCAGCGTCACGTCCGCGTCCTCGGCTGCGTAGGCGGTGGCCTTGTCGAGCGCGACCATATCGAAGGTCAGCTGGCCCTTGCCGGATCCGCACACGTCCTTGAAGGCGATCGGCTTGTGGCCGAGCCACTTTTCCGACAGCTCGTCCATGCCGTGGCCGTTCTTGCCGGCGTCGAGGGCATAGGAAAGGAGCATGGTGTCGTCGAACGGCGCGACCTGGATCCCGTGGCGGGCCAGCAGCGTGACGTCGTACTTGGCGTTCTGCGCCACCTTGAGGACGGCGGGGCTTTCAAGAAGCGGCTTCAGGGCGGCGAGTGCGTCGGCGACCGGGATCTGGCCGGGAACGAGGCCGCCGCCGAGAAGGTCGCCGGCGCCCGACTTGTGGATGAGCGGAATATAGCAGGCCCGCCCCGGCCGGGTGGCGAGGGAGACGCCGCAGAGATCCGCCCGCATCACGTCGAGCGAGGTGGATTCGGTGTCGAAGGCGACGACGCCGGCCTCGGCCGCCTCGTTCACGAAGGCTTTCAGGGCATCGAGGGTGAGGATGGTCTCGTAGGCGGCGTGGTCCACCGGGATGGCGGCGACCTCGGCGAGGCGGCGGGCCGCGAGGGCGGCGGGGGAGGGGGCGGCCAGGGACGGAGGTTCCCCCCTCTCCCCAACCCTCCCCCTCAAGGGGGGAGGGGGTGCCGTGGCGGAGGAGGAAGGGGCGGTGCTTGCTTCGGCGGCCGAGGAGGCGCCTGTGCCATCGTCGGCGCTCCCTCCCCCCTCGAGGGGGAGGGCCGGGGTGGGGGGGATCCCCGCACCGACAGCGGCGGTCTCCGCGCTCTCCGGCGGCCAGTGCTTCACCGGCACGGTGGCGGCGGCGACCTTGGCCATCTCGGTGCCGGTCGCCTCGGCGACGCGGCGGGTGAGGGTGACGAACTCCATGGCCTTCAGGAAGGCGATGGCACGCTCGCCGTCGATCGGCCGGACGGCGAGGTCGTCGATCGGGCAGGCGACCGGCACGGCGCGGTCGAGGGTGACGAGCTGGCGGGAGATGCGGGCCTGGTCGGCGAACTGGATCAGGTTCTCTCGCCTCTTGGGCTGCTTGATCTCGCCGGCGCGGGCGAGCAGGCTGTCGAGGTCGCCATACTCCAGGATCAGCTGGGCGGCGGTCTTGACGCCGATGCCGGGCACGCCGGGCACGTTGTCGACGCTGTCGCCGGCAAGCGACTGGACGTCCACCACCTTCTCCGGCGGTACGCCGAACTTCTCGATCACCTCGTCAGGGCCGATCCGCTTGTCCTTCATGGTGTCGAGGAGCACGACGCAGTCGTTCTCCACCAGCTGCATCAGGTCCTTGTCGGACGACACGATGGTGACGTCGGCGCCGACCGCGCGGGCCATGGCCGTGTAGGTGGCGATCAGGTCGTCGGCCTCGAAGCCCTCCTGCTCCACGCAGGCGACGTTGAGGGCGCGCACCGCCTCGCGGATCAGGCCGAACTGGGGCCGGAGGTCCGCCGGCGGCTCCGGCCGCTGGGCCTTGTACTGGTCGTAGAGGGCGTTGCGGAAGGTCACCGCCGAGGCGTCGAAGATCACCGCCAGATGGGTGGGCTTCACCCGCGCCGCCGTGGCGTCGGCCTCCTTCAGAAGCCGCCACAGCATGTTGCAGAAGCCCGCGACGGCGCCGACCGGCACGCCGTCCGACTTGCGGGTCAGCGGCGGCAGGGCGTGGTAGGCGCGGAAGATGTAGCCGGATCCGTCGACGAGGAAGACGTGATCGCCGCTGGCGACGGGGCGGGAGAAGGAGGAGGCATTCGACATGGCCGGGACTATGCCCCGGCCGTCGGACGGTGGAAAGGGGCGCCGCGCGGGGCCGGCTGACGCGACGTGTCAGCAGCGGGCCGAACGGCTGCGACCGGCGGGCCTACTCGGCGGCGACGAAGCGCGGGCGGGCGGCGGCCCGCGGCCGTTCCAGGCGGGCCCAGGCAGGACGCTCGAAGAGGAAGCGGGCGCCGGTGCGCATGGCGATCCACCAGATCACCAGGGGGCCGATGACCGAGGCGACCGTCACGATCAGGGACATCGTGCCGACGTCCGGCACGAGGCCTGTCTTAACCAGCACCGTGCGGGTGATCCCCATCGGCAGGAAGAAGGCGAGGTAGACCACGATGGAGTGGCTGCCGAGGAAGCGGGCGACGGCGCCGGGCCGGACGGTGCGGCCGATGAGGACCGCGCTCGCCACGATGGCGGCGGCGCCGAGGAAACCGAGGCCGAGGGAGAGGAAGGGCAGTTGCGCCGCGCCGGCGGCCACGAAGGCGCCGTTCACCACGGCCCAGAGGCCAAGGCCGGCAACGGCCGCGCCGGGCCGGGCGGCGACCTGGTCGGCGAAGGAGAAGATCCACGGCGCGAAAGCGTAGCCCGCGTAGAAATAGACGAAGCGCGACAGGAATTCGTCGAGGATGGGCAGCGGCAGGCCGGCCGGGGCGATCTCCAGGACGGCCGCGACGGCGAACACCAGCGGCACCGGCACGTGCCGGACGAGACGCACGATGAGGGCGAAGAAGGGCAGGATCCAGATGAACCAGAGGGTGCCGAAGGGCTCGATGAAGAGCGCCTCCACGAAGTGAAGCGCGGCACCGCCGACGCCGAACTCGCCGACGAGGCCGGGCGCCCGGAAGGCGAACTGGATCACCAGCCAGAGGAGATAGAAGTAGAAGAAATGCACGATCCGCCGGTCCGCGAAGGTGCGCCAGTCCCGGTCGACCACCCGCGACAGGAAGAGCCCGGAGATCAGGAAGAAGTCCGGCATACGGAAGGGCTGGGCGAAGGCCACCACATGACCCATCCAGCCGGTTTCGCCCACCACGCGCTCCACGCCGTGCGTGGAGTGCATCATCACCACGAAGACGATGCAGAGGCCCTTGGCCACATCGACCCAGTCCACGCGGGAACTCACCATGGCACGCCTCCAAAACGCTGCCGGAACGCCGGGCCGGCCGAGGGTCCGTGCCTGCCGATGGCCACGGTCCGCTCGATACTTGACATAACTTGAATAAAAACGGCCCGGACTGGAAGCTTCTGATTCGGTGAAATAGAGACTTTGTTAACTGGTGACCTTAACGGCCGCGTCTTCGGGAGTTCGGCGGCCGGGCGCGGCGCCGCGTCGCCGCGACGAAGGGCGGGGGTGACAAGCCCGGCCGGCCCCCAGCATGGTCCTCGCCAGACGCAACGGGACAGGAGGGCCTAAAGGGTGTCGAAGACCAACAGCGGCAACTTCTTTGAGGATTTCCGCATCGGCCAGGTGATCCGGCACGCGACCCCGCGCACGGTGAACCACGGCGACGTGGCGCTCTACCAGGCCCTCTACGGCAACCGGTTCGCTGTGCAGTCGTCCGCCGCCTTCGCCCGGGCCATCGGCTATCCGGACGCGCCGCTCGACGATCTCCTCACCTTCCACGTGGTGTTCGGAAAGACCGTCCCGGACGTGTCGCTGAACGCCATCGCCAACCTCGGCTACGCGGGCGGGCGCTTCCTCGCCCCCGTCTATCCGGGCGACACGCTCTCCACCGTCTCCGAGGTGATCGGCCTCAAGGAGAATTCCAACCGCAAGACCGGCGTCGTCTACGTGCGCTCCACCGGTTACAAGTCGGACGGCACGGAGGTGCTGGATTATGCCCGCTGGGTGATGGTGAGGAAGCGCGACGAGAGCGCGCCCGCGCCGGAGCCGGTGGTGCCGCGCCTGCCGGACCACCTGCCGCCGGAGGCGCTCGGCAATGCGGTGCCGCTGATCGATCCGTCCAAGTGGGACGACGACCTCTCGGGCAGCCCCTATAGGTGGGACGACTACGCGATCGGCGAGCGCATCGACCACGTGGACGGCACCACCATCGAGGAGGCCGAGCACCAGATGGCGACGCGCCTCTACCAGAACACCGCCAAGGTGCACTTCAACCAGTACACCGAAGGCAAGGGCCGCTTCGGCCGACGCCTGGTCTACGGCGGCCACATCATCTCGATCGCCCGCTCGCTCACCTTCAACGGCCTCGGCAACGCCTTCCACGTGGCGGCCATCAACGGCGGGCGGCACGCCAATCCGTCGTTCGCCGGCGACACGCTGCATGCCTGGTCCGAGGTGCTGGACAAGCAGGCGATCCCTGGCCGCACCGACGTCGGCGCGCTCCGGATCCGCCTGGTCGCAACCAAGGACCGGCCGTGCGCGGACTTCCCGGACAAGCTGGAGAGCGGCGAGACCGACCCGTCGGTGGCGCTCGACCTCGACCTCTGGGTGCTGCTGCCGCGCTGAAGACCAGCGCGGCCATTGCGACGGCGGTGCGACACCATGGGGCGGGGCGCGACGACCGACCGCGTCTCCTCCGGAGGCGGGCCGAGGTAAGCCTCAGGTGTCCCCCGCCCCAGGATCCGCCCTCCTGGCCTTGCCCGCCCGGCCGATAGCGCCGCGCGCGCGGAAGTCCAGGGTGGCTGTGCTTGGCAAGTCTTACGACTTTTGCACTGCAAGAACGGCTTTGACGCCGGTCTGCGAAGAAGCTAGAAGAAATCCAGGGTCTTCAACAAGTTGACGCTTACGTAAGCGTCAATCTCCTGAACCGAACGACGGCCGACGGGCCGGAAGGGCTGAGGGACTAGGATGGCGGAACTCCAGACCAAAGTGGCGCGACCCCTATCGCCCCATCTCCAGATCTTCCGGCCGCTGATGACCATGGTGATGTCGATCGTGCATCGCATCACCGGCAGCGCGCTCTACGTGGGCACGGCCTTCTTCGCCTGGTATCTGGTGGCGGCGGCGAGCGGCCCGGAAGCCTTCGCGACGGCGTCCTGGTTCTTCGGCTCCATCATCGGACAGTTGATCCTGTTCGGCTACACCTGGGCCTGGATCCACCACGCCCTCGGCGGCATCCGCCACTTCATCTGGGACACCGGCCACGGCTACGGGGTGGAGGCGCGCAACTGGCTCGCCAAGGCCACCCTGGTCGGGTCCGTGTCGATCACGATCCTGATCTGGATCGTCGCCCTGATCGTGCGCTGAGGAGAGACCGATGGCCCGCTTTTCCTCCATGCGCACCCCGCTCGCCAAGGTCCGCGGTCTCGGTTCCGCCCGCGAGGGCACCGAGCACTTCTGGCGCCAGCGCCTGACGGCGGTCTCCAACCTCTTCCTCACCACCTTCTTCGTCGGGCTCGTGCTGGCGCTGCAGACCGGCACCTACGCCGACGTGCTCGCCACGCTCGGCAACCCGCTGGTGGCGATCTTGCTGATCGGCATGATGATCTCCGTCAGCATCCACATGCGTATAGGCATGCAGGTGATCATCGAGGACTACGTGCACGAGGAGGGCTGGAAGGTGGTTGCGCTCGGCGCCAACACCTTCTTCACCGCCTTCATCGCCATCGCGTCGGTGTTCGCCCTCCTCAAGATCGCGTTCGGAGCCTGAGCCATGGCTGAGACCCACAAGACCGGCACCCCCTCCAGCTTCACCGTCGGCGGCCGCGCGTACACCTTCACCGACCACACCTTCGACGTGGTGGTGGTGGGCGCCGGTGGCGCGGGCCTTCGCGCCGTCGTCGGCGCCTCGGAGGCGGGCCTCAGGACCGCCTGCATCACCAAGGTGTTCCCGACCCGCTCGCACACCGTCGCCGCCCAGGGCGGCATCTCGGCCGCGCTCGGCAACATGGGCGAGGACGACTGGCGCTGGCACATGTACGACACCGTCAAGGGTTCCGACTGGCTCGGCGACCAGGACGCGATCGAGTACCTCTGCAAGAACGCGCCGGCGGCCGTCTACGAGCTGGAGCACTGGGGCGTGCCCTTCTCGCGCACCGAGGCGGGCAAGATCTACCAGCGCCCGTTCGGCGGCATGACCACCAACTACGGCGAGGGCCGCGCCCAGCGCACCTGCGCGGCCGCCGACCGCACCGGCCACGCCATCCTGCACACGCTCTACGGCCAGAGCCTGCGCTACTCGGCGGAGTTCTTCATCGAGTATTTCGCCATCGACCTGATCATGGAGGAGGGCATCTGCCGCGGCGTCGTCGCCCTCTCCATGGAGGACGGCACGCTGCACCGCTTCCGGGCGCAGAAGACGGTGCTGGCGACCGGCGGCTACGGCCGCGCCTATTTCTCCTGCACCTCCGCCCACACCTGCACGGGCGACGGCAACGCCATGGTGCTGCGCGCCGGCCTGCCGCTGCAGGACATGGAGTTCGTGCAGTTCCACCCGACCGGCATCTACGGCGCCGGTTGCCTGATCACCGAAGGCTCGCGCGGCGAGGGCGGTTACCTCACCAATTCGGAGGGCGAGCGCTTCATGGAGCGCTACGCGCCGTCCGCCAAGGACCTCGCCTCGCGAGACGTGGTTTCCCGCGCCATGACCATGGAGATCCGCGAGGGTCGCGGCGTCGGCAAGGCCAAGGACCACATCTACCTGCACCTCGACCACCTGGATCCGAAGATCCTCGCCGAGCGCCTGCCGGGCATCTCCGAAAGCGCCAAGATCTTCGCCGGCGTCGACGTGACGCGCGAGCCGATCCCGGTGCTGCCGACGGTGCACTACAACATGGGCGGCATCCCGACCAACTACTACGGCGAGGTGCTGACCAAGGTGAACGGCGATCCGGACCAGGTGGTGCCGGGCCTGCTCGCCATCGGCGAGGCGGCCTGCGTCTCCGTGCACGGCGCCAACCGGCTCGGCTCCAACTCGCTGATCGACCTCGTGGTGTTCGGCCGCGCCGCCGGCGCGCGCTGCGCCGAGACGGTGGAGCGCGGCGCCCGCCTGCCGGACCTGCCGCGCGACGCGGGCGTCAACAGCCTGGAGCGGCTGGACCACTTCCGCCATGCCGCCGGCGGCACCCCGGTCGCCGAACTCCGCCTCGACATGCAGCGCACCATGCAGAACAACTGCGCGGTGTTCCGCACCGGCGAGGTGCTGGAGGAGGGTCATCAGCTGATCCACAAGGTCTGGTCCGGCACCGACGACGTGCGCGTCACCGACCGGTCGCTGATCTGGAACACGGACCTCGTGGAGGCCCTGGAGTACGACAACCTGATCGTCCAGGCCGTCGTCACCATGGACTCGGCGGTGAACCGCCAGGAAAGCCGCGGCGCCCACGCCCGCGAGGACTTCCCCGACCGCGACGACAAGGACTGGATGAAGCACACGCTCGCCTTCGTCGATACCAACAGTCGCACCGTCTCGATCGACTACCGGCCCGTGCATACCTACACCATGTCCAACGAGATCGAGTACATCGCCCCCAAGGCGCGCGTGTACTGACGCGGACGCCCGCTTGCCCCCGACGCGCGCCGCATGGGCGCGGCGTCGGGGGCGCGTCCGGCACCCAGATGAAAATCCAGGAAAGGCGCAAGGACCATGGTCCAGCTCACGCTGCCGAAGAACTCCAAGATGACCGAGGGCAAGGTGTGGCCGAAGCCGGCCGGTGCCACCAAGCTCAAGGAGTATCGGATCTACCGCTGGGATCCGGAGGATGACAGCAACCCCCGCATCGACACCTATTTCGTCGACCTCGACGACTGCGGGCCGATGGTTCTCGACGGGCTGATCTGGATCAAGAACAAGATCGACCCGACGCTGACGTTCCGCCGCTCGTGCCGGGAGGGCATCTGCGGCTCCTGCGCCATGAACATCGACGGCATGAACACCCTCGCCTGCACCAAGGGCATGGACGAGGTGAAGGGCGCGGTGAAGATCTACCCGCTGCCTCACATGGCCGTGGTGAAGGATCTCGTGCCGGATCTCACCACCTTCTACGCCCAGCACCGCTCCATCGAGCCCTGGCTGCACACCTCCACGCCGGCCCCCGAGACCGAGTGGAAGCAGAGCCGGGAGGACCGCGAGAAGCTGGACGGCCTCTACGAATGCATCCTCTGCGCCTGCTGCACCACCTCCTGCCCGAGCTACTGGTGGAACGGCGACCGCTATCTCGGCCCGGCCACCCTGCTGCAGGCCTACCGCTGGCTGATCGACAGCCGCGACGAGGCCACCGGCGACCGCCTGGACAACCTGGAGGATCCCTTCCGGCTCTACCGCTGCCACACCATCATGAACTGTGCGCAGACCTGCCCGAAGGGCCTCAACCCGGCCAAGGCCATCGCCGAGATCAAGAAGATGATGGTGGAACGCCGCGTCTGATCGCGTCCGGCCGGCGGCAAGCCCCGCCGGCCGCCCCGCCTTGGCCCGGGGCTGCGGCTCCATCCCGGCGCGCGGATCATGCCGCACCGCCCCTGAACGAGCGGCGGCGCCAGGGAACTGCCCTGACCCGGTTCACGCCGCGCCAGGGCCTTGAACGAACGCCCCCGCCGGTTTTGTCCCGGCCGCACGCACCGTCCGGACAAGCCCGACGTGTTGCAGCGCGGTTCGTCCCCGGTGGTCCGGGGCCGCTCCGATCACCCCTCGCCTTGCTGTCGCGCCCCTGCCGCCACGCCGGAACGGAGGCCGCGCATCCAGCGTCTGATGCAATTTTAGGCCGTAACAGACATCGGACCGAACAGCCGTGCTCTGATTAGTTTCAGAAGCTTCATATATCTCCGACCGGTGCCCACAGGGGCGTGAGCAGAATGGCTGCAGTCAAGGCAAAGCCGACGACCCAGATCATCGAGCGCAGGGTCGCGCGGTCCGTCCAATAGGCGACCACATAGGCGACGCGCGCGGCCACGAACGCCACCGCCAGGGCGTCCACGATGGCAGGGTCGCCGCCTTGGGTAAGGCCCGCCAGCACGGCCGCGGCGAACGGCGGAAAGGCCTCGAAACCGTTCTGCATGGCGCCATAGGCGCGCGCCGGAAAGCCGCTCCGCCAGAAATCCGGGTTGCGCGGCTCGCGGTTGCTGAAGCCGGGCCGGACCTTGGCCGGCCCGGCCGCCACGATGGGCAGGATCATCGCCGCCAGAAGACACCAGAGGGAAAGCGGCACGACGGGCACCTCGCGAACCAAAACCGATGCTCTCGTCTACGCGCGACACCAGCCGCCGGATGGGCGGCCGCGCCCGCCGCAAGGCTCGGCCAAGCCCTGATCGCGAAGTTGGCGCGATCGATGCATTGCCAGCCCCTCATCAGGATCGCCGCGGCCGGCCGGTGCGTCACCGCCGTGACATGTCGATGGTGCATCCGATGGGCGTCGGTGAGGCCGGTTCGCCCCGGGTTCGGACATCGGGAGATGGTGATGAAGCCGATCGACGTGCTGTTCCTGTGCGAGACGAACGCGGCCACCAGCCTGATGGCCGAGGCGATCGTGAACCACCGCGGCGACGCCCGGGTGAGAGCCTTCAGCGCCGGCCGCAACCCGGCGCCCGGGCTTTTGGCGGAGGCGCAGGCCGTGCTCGCCGCACGGGCGATCGCCACAGAGGGCCTGGAGCCGAAGGCCTGGCCGATCTTCGCCCTGCCGGGCGCCCGCCGTCCGGACCTGGTGGTGGATCTCGCCACGGTGACCTGGACCGCCCCGGAACTGAAGCAGTTGGCCGAGCGGGCGGTGATCCGCTGGCCGCTCCGCGACGCCGCGCTGGTGGAGAACCGGCGCGAGCGCCGTGCCGTCGCCCAGGCGGTGTTCGACGCCCTCGAATCGCGCATCCTCGACGACCTCGTCCCCCTCATCGCCCGGCTCGCGCTCGTTCCCATGCGCGCCCCTGGCGTGGAGATGAGCGCCTGACCCGCCATTCCGGCCTTTTTCGCCGGCTTTCCCGATTCAGCCCCGCCCGCTCGAAACGTCGCTTGAACCCCGCCCCCCGATGGGTATAGTGCCGCCCGCGGACGGCACTGCCGTTTGCCTGGAGAGGTGGCCGAGTGGTTGAAGGCGCACGCCTGGAACGCGTGTATACGGGAAACCGTATCGAGGGTTCGAATCCCTCTCTCTCCGCCAATGACTGTGTTGCCCATGCCGGACCGACAGGTGCCGGTTTTGTCCGGTCACTCAATTGAAAACCCTCTGCCGAACGGGGGGGCGAGTGGCTGAAGGGTCCTCTGCGCGAGGTCCATATCTCCCACATCGCCGTGCATGAACGAGACGAGGCAGAGGCCCTCGTCGACTTCCATGGCACCGACCCTGCGTCCAGCAAAGTGGATCGAGAGGCCGGCCTTCTGTCTGCACATGCAGAGCCGCCCGCAGGCGCTTGTGGGACCGTCGTGGTCGTGGAGCGGGTGCGCCAGCTCTGGCGGGCCTCCACAGGGCCGCGACGAGGGTGTTCAGAGCGCGGCGGGCGGCTCCATGGAAAGAGCCTGGAGAGGCCAGCGGAGCGGCCCGGCACGGCGGCGTCCGGACCGAGACGGCGGAACCCTTGGCATCGCCTTCCGCACCCTGTCGCGCTCGCCCGTCATCACGCAGCCGTCCTGCCGAAAGCCAAGTGACCCAGGGCTTCGGGTCCGCAGCGACGCCTGATCGTTCAACGGAACCGGCCCGGGGGCGGTCATGCGGAGGCCGTGCACTTCTCCGCTTCAATTCCGCATGGATCCTTTATGCCGATCGGGCCTAGTGGATGGGATGCCTGAACAAGGAGGCATCCATGCTCGATATCGTCTATCTCGCCGTCGGTCTTGGCTTCTTCGCCCTGATGGCGCTCTACGCCCGCTGGGCGGCCCGGGCCTGAGGCTCACAATGCTCGACCTCATCCTCGGCGCGGCCGTTGCCGCCGCTCTCGCCCTCTATCTCATCGCCGTGCTCATCCGGCCTGAGAGATTCTGATCCTTGCAACGAAAGCGATCGCCATGACCTTCGTCGGCTGGCTCCAGATCGTGCTCGTCTTCGGCCTCGTCCTTGCCGCCGCCGCTCCGCTCGGGGCGTACATGGCCAAGGTCTACGCCGGCGAGCGCACAGTCCTCACGCCCGTCCTCGCCCCTGCCGAGCGACTGCTCTACCGCGCCGCCGGTGTCGATCCCGCCCGCGAACAGGGTTGGCTCGGCTACACGCTCGGCATGCTCGTCTTCAATGCCGCAGGTTTCGCGCTGCTCTTTTCGATCCTCCGGCTCCAGGACATCCTGCCGCTCAATCCGCAGGGGTTCGGTGCCGTCGCACCGGACCTTGCCTTCAATACGGCCGTCAGCTTCGTCACCAACACGAACTGGCAGAACTACAGCGGCGAGAGCACACTCAGTCACTTCAGCCAGATGGCCGGATTGACGGTGCAGAACTTTCTCAGCGCGGCGACGGGCCTGGCCCTCGCCATCGCGTTCGTCAGGGCCTTCTCGCGCTCGGGCGCGACGACCGTGGGCCATGTATTCGCCGACATCACGCGGTCGACGCTCTACATCCTGCTTCCGCTCGCTCTCGTCACCGCCCTCGTTCAAGTGTCTCTCGGCACGCCTCAGACGCTGGACGGTTCCGTCGTCCTCACCACCCTGGAAGGCGGGCAGCAGACGCTTGCCATGGGGCCGGTCGCAAGCCAGATCGCCATCAAGCAGCTCGGCACCAACGGCGGCGGCTTCTTCAACGCCAACGCAGCGCATCCCTTCGAGAACCCCAACGCCCTCTCCAACATGCTGACCATCTGGCAGATGCTGGTGGTCTCCACGGCGCTGGTGTTCGCCTTCGGCCGTCTCGTCGGCGACAGGCGACAGGGTCGGGCCATCCTCGCCGTCACGGGCCTTCTGCTCGTCACGGCGGTCGGCCTCTGCTATCTGGCGGAAAGCGCCGGCACGCCGATGCTGGCCGCAGCCGGGCTCGATCCGGCCGGCGGCAACATGGAGGGCAAGGAGGTCCGGTTCGGGATTGCCATGTCCGCGCTGTTCGCGGCCGTGACGACCGGGCTCTCGGACGGCGCCGTCAACGCCATGCACGCGTCCTTCACGCCGCTCGGCGGCATGGTGCCGATGGTGCTCATTCAACTCGGGGAGATCCTGCCCGGCGGCGTCGGGTCCGGCCTCTACGGCATGCTGGTGGTCGCGATTCTCGCCGTCTTCGTGGCGGGCCTGATGGTCGGCCGCACGCCGGAGTATCTCGGCAAGAAGATCGAGGCCAAGGAGGTCAAGATGGCCATGCTCGCCATCCTGGTCCTGCCGACAGCGATCCTCGGCTTCTCGGCGGTTTCGGCAGTGATCCCGGCGGGGCTCGCCGGTCCCGGCAACGGGGGGCCGCACGGGTTGTCGGAAATTCTCTATGCCTACTCGTCGGCGGCCGGCAACAACGGCTCCGCCTTCGGATCACTCTCCGGCAACACGCCCTGGTACAACACCACCCTCGCCCTCGCGATGCTGCTCGGCCGCTTCGCCTTCATCGTGCCGGTGATGGCGATCGCCGGCTCGCTCGTCGCCAAGCCGAAGCTCGCCGCCTCGTCCGGCACCTTTCCGACGCACGGGCCGCTCTTCGTCGGCCTCCTGGTCGGCATCATCCTCATTCTCGGTGGTCTGCAGTTCTTCCCCGCTCTCGCCCTCGGCCCGATCGCCGAGCACGTGCAGATGCAGGCGGGCGCGCTGTACTGACCGCAAGCCGGAGTGCCTTCGACATGTCCACCAAAACCGTCGCGTCCGTCGCCTCCTCCGACTTGATCGGCCGGGCCGCCATCGATGCCTTCAAGAAGCTCAGCCCGAAGACGCTCGCGAAGAACCCGGTGATCTTCGTCACCGAGGTTGTCGCCGCCCTCGTCACCCTCCTGTTCGTCCGCGATCTGATGACAGGCAACCCGGTGCTCTTCATCGGGCAGATCACCGCCTGGCTGTGGTTCACCGTGCTCTTCGCCAACTTCGCCGAGGCGATTGCGGAAGGCCGCGGTCGCGCTCAGGCCGACAGTCTGCGCACGGCGCGCACCGACACGCTCGCCAAGCGCCTGCTCCGCGCGGACGACCGCACCCTCTGGAGCAAGGGTTCGGCGCTCGACCTGGCGGTCGGCGACCATGTGCTCGTCGAAGCCGGCGACCTCATCCCCGGCGACGGCGAGATCGTGGAAGGCATCGCCTCGGTGAACGAAGCGGCCGTGACCGGCGAGTCCGCGCCGGTCATCCGCGAGGCGGGCGGCGACCGGTCCGGCGTGACCGGCGGCACCACCGTGCTCTCCGACTGGATCGTCGTTCGCATCACCGCGGCGCCGGGCTCGTCCTTCCTGGACCGCATGATCGCCCTCGTCGAGGGCGCCGAGCGCCAGAAGACGCCGAACGAGATCGCACTGACCATCCTCCTCGTCGGCTTGACGCTCATCTTCATGATCGCCGTGGTGACCCTCTCGGGGCTTGCGGCCTATTCCGGGGCGGCCGTCTCCGTGCCGATCCTGGTCGCGCTCCTCGTCACGCTGATCCCGACCACGATCGGCGGCCTCCTTTCCGCCATCGGCATCGCCGGCATGGACCGGCTGATCCGATTCAACGTGATGGCCATGTCCGGCCGGGCGGTCGAGGCGGCGGGCGACGTGGATACCCTGCTTCTCGACAAGACGGGCACGATCACCTTCGGCAACCGAATGGCGGCCGAGATCATCGCCATGCCCGGCGTGGCCGAGGCGGTGGCGGCCGAGGCGGCGCTGCTGGCAAGCCTTTCCGACGACACGGCCGAGGGCAAGTCGATCGTCAAGCTCGTGGCCGAGCGCTACGGCGTCGCGACGCCGGGGACCCGGCCGGACGGCGCGGCGTTCATCGACTTCTCGGCGGCGACGCGGCTCTCCGGCGTCGACATCGGTGCGCGCCGCATCCGCAAGGGCGCGGTCGACGCCGTCCGCCGCTTCGTCGCAAAGGGCAGAGCGTCGGTCGCCGAGCAGCCGGCCTTTGCCCAGGCCGTCGAGCGGATCGCCCGGTCCGGCGGCACGCCGCTCGGCTTGGCGGAGGACGGGCGCCTTCTTGGCGTCATCCACCTCAAGGACGTGGTCAAGCCCGACATCAAGGCCCGCTTCGCCGAGCTTCGGCGCATGGGCATCCGCACCGTGATGGTGACCGGCGACAATCCGGTCACGGCGGCGGCCATCGCGTCGGAGGCCGGCGTCGACGACTTCATCGCGGAGGCCACGCCGCAGGACAAGCTCGCCTACATCCGTGCCGAACAGGCCAAGGGCCGGCTTGTCGCCATGTGCGGCGACGGCACCAACGACGCCCCCGCGCTCGCCCAGGCGGACGTCGGCGTCGCCATGCAGTCCGGCACGCAGGCCGCCCGCGAAGCCGGCAACATGGTCGACCTCGACTCGGACCCGACGAAGCTCATCGAGATCGTCGGGATCGGCAAGCAGCTCCTGATGACGCGGGGTTCGCTGACGACCTTCTCGATCGCCAACGACGTCGCCAAGTACTTCGCCATCATCCCGGCGCTGTTCGTCACCGCCATCCCGGAACTCGGCGTCCTCAACGTCATGAGCCTGGCGACGCCGGAAAGCGCCATTCTCTCCGCGGTGATCTTCAACGCTCTGATCATCATCGGGTTGATCCCGCTGGCCCTCAGGGGCGTTCCCTACCGGGCTGTGGATGCCGCTTCTGTGTTGTCCCGCAATCTTGCGGTCTATGGCCTTGGCGGCCTGATCGTGCCCTTCGTCGGGATCAAGATCATCGACATGACCATCGCCGCGCTCGGCCTCGCCTGAAGGATCGAACCCATGACAGTCTCACAGCGCATCGAAACGGCGGCGCAGACGGAAGGTCCCTCGACGCTCGCCGCGCAGGTGCGGCCCGCCGTCGTCCTCGTCGCCGCCTTCACCCTCCTCCTCGGCATCGCCTATCCGCTGGCCGTGACCGGGATCGCGCAGGCCGTGTTTCCCGCCGCGGCGAATGGCAGTCTCGTCACACGGGACGGCGCGG
Organism: Mongoliimonas terrestris; assembly: GCF_001927285.1. Lineage (GTDB taxonomy): Bacteria > Pseudomonadota > Alphaproteobacteria > Rhizobiales > Pleomorphomonadaceae > Chthonobacter > Chthonobacter terrestris. The sequence goes on from NZ_MSIG01000008.1 coordinate 225,752, forward strand.
TGATCGGATCCGCCCTGGTCGGGCAGACCTTCACGGGTCCGGGATACGTCCACCCGCGTCCGTCTGCCGCCGGAGCCGGTTACGACGGCCTCGCCTCGTCGGGTTCGAACCTTGCCCCGACGGCGCGGACGCTCGCCGACCGCATCACGGCGGACGTGGGCACCCTCCGGTCGGGCGGCATCACGGGCCTCATTCCGGCGGACGCCGTCACCACGTCCGGCAGCGGCCTCGATCCGCACATCTCGCCCGACACCGCGCTCCTCCAGGTGCCGCGGATCGCAAAGGCCCGCCGCCTGCCGGAGGCCGAAGTGCGGGCCGTCGTGCTCGGCTCCGTCGAGGGGCGCCTCTTCGGCCTGATCGGCGAGCCGCGGGTGAATGTGCTCGCCCTCAACGCCGCCCTCGACGACCTGAAACCCTGACCGATGGCCGCCTCGATGCCGCCCCGCGCCTCGCCCGATGCCCTGCTCGCCCTCGCCGGACGGGAGGGGCGGGGAAAGCTTCGTGTGTTCCTCGGGGCGGCCCCAGGGGTCGGCAAGACCTTCGCCATGCTGCAGGCGGCGCGGGCCGCGGTCGAAGGCGGGGCGGAGGTGGTGGTCGGCCTTGTGGAGACCCACGGCCGCCGGGAGACCGAGGCCCTCCTTCGCGGGCTGGAGGTGATGCCGCGGGCTCAGATCGCCTATCGCGGGCGTCTCGTCCCGGAGTTCGACGTGGACGCGGCTTTGGCAAGGAAGCCAGCGCTGCTGCTCGTCGACGAATACGCGCACTCCAACGTCCCCGGCTCGCGCCACCCGAAGCGCTGGCAGGACGTCAGGGAACTGCTCGACGCGGGTCTCGACGTCTGGACCACGCTCAACGTCCAGCATCTGGAAAGCCTCAACGACGTGGTCCAGAGGATTTCCGGCGTCCGCGTCCGCGAGACCGTCCCGGATAGCGCGCTCGAGGAGGCCGACGACATCGTCCTCGTCGATCTGCCGCCGGACGAGCTCCTGAAGCGGCTCGCCGACGGCAAGGTCTATGTGGAGGACACCGCGGCGCGGGCGGTGCAGAACTTCTTCAAGCCATCCAACCTGACGGCGCTCCGCGAACTCGCGCTCCGCCGCGTGGCCGCCCGCGTCGACAGCGATCTCGTGGAGCGGATGAAAGGCGGCGCCATCGAGGGGCCTTGGGCGGCTGGCGAGCGGATCCTCGTCTGCGTCGGGTCCGACGCGGCCGCGGCGCGCGTGGTCCGCCACGCCAAGCGACTCGCCGACCTGATGGACGCCTCCTGGTTCGCGGTCGCCGTCGAACGTCCGGGGTCGGATCTCGATTCCGCTGCCCGGTCGAGGCGGGATGCCGCCCTGCGGCTCGCCGAGCGTCTCGGCGCGGAAACCCGATTGGTTGTCGCAACGGATCTCGTCGAGGAGATCCTGCGCGTCGCCCGCTTCGAGAACGTGACGCAGATCGTGGTCGGCCGCGCCCGCCGGAAGCCTTTTGCACGTTGGTTCCGCGCGGCGGTGTCCGAAGCGCTCGTCCATGCGGCCGACGGGATCGCCGTCCACGTGGTGACGTCGGACCGCGGGCAGGATGCGCGGCCGTCCTGGCGCGACCGGCTGCCGGATCCGGGTCCGCTCCGCGGCTACCTGGAGGCGACGCTTGGCGTGGCGCTCGCCGTCGGGATCGGCCACGGGCTGACCCAGGTGGTCGCTCTGCCCAACATCTCGATGCTGTTCCTGACGGCCGTCCTTGTGCCGGCCGTCCGGTCCGGTGTCTGGCCCGCCATCTATGCCTCCGTATTGTCCTTTCTCACCTACAACTTCTTCTTCATCGACCCGCTCTACACGTTCACCATCGCGCGCCCGCACGAACTCCTGGCACTTGCCATCTTCCTCCTGATCGCCGTCGTGACCTCGGCGGTCGCGGGACGGGCCCGCGAGCAGGCCCGCGCGGCGATCCACCGCGTCCGGGCGACGCGCCGGCTCTACGAGTTCACCCGCAAGCTCTCCGCGCTGCCTGCAGCCGATGCCGTGGCCGAGGCGGCGGCCTCCGAGATTCACGCGATCGTCGGCCGCAGCACCGTGCTTCTGCGCGAGGAACCGGGCGGGCTCGCGATCGCCGCCGCCTGGCCGCCCGAGGACAGGCTGGATACCTCGTCGATGATGGCGGCCCGCTGGGCCTTCGAGCGCAAGGAAGTGGCCGGCGCGGACACCGGAACCCTGCCGAACGTGCCCTGGCTTTTCCTGCCGCTGCGCCGGGCGCGGCCCGATCGGCGTCGTGGGCGTGGAGGACGCGCCGGACGGCGTGGCGCTCGATCCCGAACGGCGCTCGCTCCTCGACAGCCTCGTCGAGCAGACCGCCGTCGCTCTCGACCGCGCCACGCTCGCCGGCGAGATCGAGGCGACCCGGATGGCGGCGGAGACGGAGCGGGTCCGCAACATCCTGCTCGCCTCCATCAGTCACGACTTCCGAACCCCGCTCGCGTCCGTGCTCGGCGCGGCGACGAGCCTGACGGAGCTCGGCGACAGGCTGGCGCCATACCAGCGCGCCGATCTGCTCGACTCCATCCGGCAGGAGGCGGAGCATCTCGACACCATGGTGCGCAACCTGCTCGCGATGACGCGGCTGGAGGCGGGGGCGCTGGAGATCCGGATGGACTGGACGGATGTCGGTGAGATCTTGGAGCGGGTCGCGGCGGCGACCCGGCGGCGTGGAGCGACGCAGGCGATCACCGTGACGACCACGCCGGACCTTCCGCTCGCCTTCGCCGATCCCATCCTCCTTGAACAGGCCCTCGGCAACATCCTCGGCAACGCCGTGCGCTACGCTGGTCCCGTGGCGACGATCGCCATCGCGGCGGCGGCCGACGACCGGGCCTTGAGACTCACCATCGAGGACGATGGACCGGGCATCGATCCCGGCTTGCTGCCGTTCCTCTTCGAGAAATTCGTCCGTGCCGCGTCCGACCGCGGAGACGGCGGCGAGGGCTCGGGCCTCGGCCTCGCGATCGCCAAGGGCATCGGCGAAGCCCACGGTGGTTCCGTGCGCGCCGAAAGCCCGGTCGCGGACGGCCGCGGCGCGCGTTTCACCCTTTTCCTTCCCCGGCCGAGGGCCGAGCCATGACCACCGTCCTCCTCGTCGACGACGAACCGGCGATCCACCGCTTCCTGTGCCCGTCCCTTTCGGCGGAAGGATATGTCGTTGCGTCGGCCAAGGACGGGCGCGAGGCGCTGTCGCTCGCCGCCGGTCAGGCGCCGGACGTGGTCATTCTGGACCTCGGGCTGCCCGACATCGACGGCAAGGTCGTGCTGCAGCGCCTCCGCGCCTGGAGCGACGTTCCCGTCGTGATTCTCTCCGCACGCGATCGGGAGGCCGAGAAGATCGAGGCGCTGGACCTTGGCGCCGACGATTTCGTCAACAAGCCCTTCGGCGTCGGGGAACTGCTCGCGCGCGTGAGGGCCGCGCTTCGCAAGCATCGTCCCGGCCGCGCGGCTCCTTCGGTGATCGGCGTCGGTCGGTGCAGGATCGATCTTGCCGCCCATCGGGTGACGCAGGACGGCGAGGAGATCCGCCTGACCCGCCGGGAGTTCGACCTCCTCGCCCTCCTCGCCCGGAATGCCGGCACGGTGCTGACCCATCGTCAACTCCTGACGGCCGTCTGGGGTCCCTCGCATGCCGGGGACACCCAGTATCTGCGGGTCTACGTCGGGCAGATCCGCCAGAAGCTCGGGGCGACGGAGGAGCATCCGGTCATCGTCACCGAACCGGGCATCGGGTATCGGCTCGCCGATATGGAGTGAGATCCGGACGGAGCGCTGTTGATCGAGCCGAGATGGCGGCTGAAACACGATGCCGGCGCGCCAGAGGGTCGGTTCGGTTCGGCTCTCGTGAAGTCAGCGGCGCGATCGCTGAACGCTCTGACAGCTCAAGCCGTGTCAGCTCAAGCCGTTCACGAGCTCCGGTACGACGTCGAAGAGGTCGCCGACAAG
>NZ_MSIG01000080.1 GCF_001927285.1 Mongoliimonas terrestris
GCTCCCGCTACTCCAGTTGTCTGATTCTCCAAGGATTGTTAATGTGTCCTCCACAATGGGAAAACTCAGGGTACTAACTTTACGTGCATATCTTAACATTTCAACCTCAAATGAGTGTGTTCAAACCTATATTATTTATCCTATCTAGGGGTGTTGATGAATTGAGCTCGAATTATTACTCGAATATTGCTCATCTCAATTTTATAAAACTCAAGTCAAACAACGAGATTGAATTC
>NZ_MSIG01000081.1 GCF_001927285.1 Mongoliimonas terrestris
TCCTTGTCGTCCTCGAGCTCGAATTCCTTCTTCTTGACAGTCTTGAGCTGGTTCCTGAAGTTGAACTCAGCGGCCTTCTTCTGCAGCTTGGCAAACTTGTTCTCGTACTTGGAGACCTTCTTCAGGGTGGGCTTGATGAATTTGCCGCGGAGATCGTTGACCTGAATGTTGAGTTCGTTGATCTCGTAATCCTTCTTATTGGTTTCCATCTCGATGTCATACTTCTCACTC
>NZ_MSIG01000082.1 GCF_001927285.1 Mongoliimonas terrestris
TGTCCCGGTTCGCAGTGGCTCGCGCGCAAGCTGATGGCGATCGGCCACCGCGTCCGGATCATTCCGGCGCAGTTCGTGAAGCCCTACGTTAAGTCGAACAAGAACGACACGATCGATGCTGCTGCGATCGCCGAGGCCGTGACACGGCCGACGATGCGCTTCGTCGAGGTGAAGACGCCGGAGCAGTCGGACCTGCAGGCCCTTCACCGGATCCGGGATCAGCTGGTCGGCAGCCGCACACGCCTGATCTGCCAAATGCGCGCCTTCTGCCTGGAGGCGGGTGTCGCCATCCACCAGGGCGGGGGCAAGTTCAAGGCCGATCTGCCGGGGATCATCGCCAACGAGGGCAACGACCTCACGCCGATGATGCGGCGCCTGCTGGCCGATCTCTTCGAAGATCTGC
>NZ_MSIG01000083.1 GCF_001927285.1 Mongoliimonas terrestris
GCAATTATTTTTACGATATTTCCTTCTGTTATTTAAGGGTATTTCTCCTCTTCTGTTTGTGTTCCCATTTTCTTCTCTTTTTTTTGTTATCTTAGTGTTCGTCTTTTTTAGGGTCTTAAAGAAGAGGTTTCTGGGTTTGGAATTAGCAACTCAACAGTTTAAAGATCTCATTTGTTTGTTGTTGCTCTGCATGTGATGATTGAACAGAGTCCAGACGGGGATATTATTGACTGCGTACACATCTCTCATCAGCCAGCCTTTGATC
>NZ_MSIG01000084.1 GCF_001927285.1 Mongoliimonas terrestris
TGTTGTTTAATGGAACGAAAATTGTCCAAAATGGCAAACTAAACATAGCATTTTTGGACTTTGGATTTCCATCATTACCTTAATGACAGATAGGGTCTATGTTGCCGATGAATCAGCTACAATCTTTTGGGGGACATGGGAATATGGACAGCTACTTACATGCAAAGGCTTTGTATTCTGCACTTTTCATTGAATTCCCATGATTTTTGTCTGGCTTTTTATGCCATTGAAATGTTACTTGGTCTG
>NZ_MSIG01000085.1 GCF_001927285.1 Mongoliimonas terrestris
TTCCTCTATTGGATCACCTTGCTGCAGGAATTTAGAACAAATTTGAAAAACAATCCTTCTAGACTGAGAACTAAAAGGACAAAGAAGAACTAATCATCAGGACTCTTACCTTCTTAAGCTCCTCCAGCTTAGCAATATATACGCCTTTGGTTTCATCCTCTCCATCATCATACAACCAGTCTTCGACCTCCTGGAGTTTAACAATAAACTGCTCTCTGTCTGAATCTGTTACGAACTCGTGATACTTGTCATATAGCTGCAGAAACAAAAAGACTGTTGGTGGCAAGTACTTCATGTGGTAAACAAGAACACCACCCTTCTGCATACCTTATTCCTCATTTCATAAACATAAGCCTCAACAGCATTCT
>NZ_MSIG01000086.1 GCF_001927285.1 Mongoliimonas terrestris
GATGCCCAAGAAATGGTGGACAAAGCTTACAAGTAAGTGGCCCAAGAAACCACAATCTTCCCACCTTAAGTGTTTTGTGATGTAGAGAAGTTTTTCACTTATTATTTGTTTGAGTTGGCATATCAGTGAAAATTATAAACCTTTTCCTTTCATCCCAAGGTGATTTTGATTTGTCTCAATGCAGTTTTTGAGACAAAGTATTTGGGTGTTCATATAACAAATGGATATAA
>NZ_MSIG01000087.1 GCF_001927285.1 Mongoliimonas terrestris
TGGTGGGCCTGAGTGGACTCGAACCACTGACCTCACGCTTATCAGGCGTGTGCTCTAACCACCTGAGCTACAGGCCCCGCGCCATGCCGCACGGACCCCGCCACCCTGGCGCACCAGGCATGACGACGCCGTGACGGCCCGGCAGACCGGAGCCTTCAGCCCTTGCGTTGCCGCAACGGCCAGCCCGATCGGTCGCGAACCGAACATCTGGAAGAAGAAAGAGAAACGAAGACGGCGGCTGCCGCATAATGGATCCCTGCCGTCCGGCGTGAGGGCCGGGACCGGCGGATGGCAAAGCCACCCAGGATCCGATGTGTTTCTGAAGATGGTCTTGGGAG
>NZ_MSIG01000088.1 GCF_001927285.1 Mongoliimonas terrestris
GCTTTCACCGCAGCAGGACAGTCCTCGGGCAGATGAGGCCTCAAGTTCTGAAAAATGGCAGACAGCATTGCATTTGTAAATGCAATGGAAAATGTACTGTTCTACAATTTGAAATCATTGGGAGAAAAAAAAAATTCAAATGCAAATACAGGTCAAGATTAGACTGTCAACACTATGATGTTCTGTGAGTAGTGTATATCATGATATCCAAGT
>NZ_MSIG01000009.1 GCF_001927285.1 Mongoliimonas terrestris
ACCGTCGGTGCGGGCGTGGTCGCGTCCATCATCGAGTAAGGTCAAGCCAGGACGGGGCACGGGTCGTGCCCGTGCTTCGTCTCACAAGGTAGTCAAGACAATGAACGGCCAGAATATCCGTATCCGGCTCAAGGCGTTCGATCATCGTATCCTCGATGCTTCGACCCGCGAGATCGTCAACACGGCGAAGCGGACCGGCGCGCAGGTTCGTGGACCCGTTCCGCTGCCGACGCGGATCGAGAAGTTCACCGTGAACCGTTCGCCGCACATCGACAAGAAGAGCCGCGAGCAGTTCGAGATGCGCACCCACAAGCGCCTCTTGGACATCATCGATCCGACCCCGCAGACCGTCGACGCGCTGATGAAGCTCGATCTGGCGGCCGGCGTGGACGTCGAGATCAAGCTCTGATCGACGGGCCGTGTTGAGAGAGAACGCCATGCGCTCAGGTGTCATCGCACAGAAGGTGGGCATGACCCGCGTCTACAACGACGCGGGCGAGCACGTCCCGGTGACGGTTCTCAAGCTTGAGAACTGCCAGGTCGTCGCCCACCGGACGGAAGAAAAGAACGGCTATACCGCGCTGCAGCTTGGCGCCGGTAAGGTCAAGGTCAAGAACGTCTCGAAGGCCATGCGCGGTCATTTCGCCGTGGCGAACGTCGAGCCGAAGCGAGAGGTGGTCGAGTTCCGCGTCACGCCGGACAACATGATCGAAGTCGGCGCCGAAATCACGGCGGATCACTTCGTCACCGGCCAGTACGTGGACGTGACCGGCACCTCGATCGGCAAGGGCTTCGCCGGTCCGATGAAGCGCTGGAACTTCTCCGGCGGCCGCGCGACGCACGGCAACTCGCTGTCGCATCGCGTGCACGGTTCGACCGGTCAGCGCCAGGATCCCGGCAAGGTCTTCAAGAACAAGAAGATGGCCGGTCACATGGGCGACGAGCGGGTGACCACCCAGAACCTCAAGATCGTCCGCACCGACGTGGAGCGCGGTCTGATCCTGGTCGAGGGTGCGGTTCCGGGCGCCAAGGGCGGCTGGATCCTCGTCCGCGACGCGGTCAAGAAGAAGCTTCCGGACGGCGTGCCGACCCCGGGCAAGTTCCGCAAGACGGACGGCGCCGCCGTTCCGGCGACCGCGGAGGCAGGTGAGTGATGGAACTCGAAGTCAAGACCCTCGACGGCGCCAGCGCCGGCACGGTCGCGCTCGCCGACGAGATCTTCGGTCTCGAGCCGCGCGCCGACATCCTTCAGCGCGTGGTGCGCTGGCAGCTGGCCAAGCGCCAGGCCGGCACCCACAAGACGCTGACCCGGACCGAGGTCAACAAGACCGGCAAGAAGATGTACCGCCAGAAGGGCACCGGTGGCGCCCGTCACGGCAACAAGGCGGCGCCGCAGTTCCGCGGCGGCGGCAAGGCCTTCGGTCCGGTTGTTCGCAGCCATGCGCACGACCTGCCCAAGAAGGTCCGTGCCCTCGGCCTCAAGCTGGCGCTCTCGTCCAAGGCCAAGGGTGCCAACATCCTGGTTCTCGACGAGGCGGTCGCGGCGGAAGCCAAGACCAAGTTCCTGCTGGCCAAGCTGGCGGGTCTCGGTCTCACCAACGCGCTCATCGTCGACGGCGCCGAGCCGCAGGAGGCCTTCCGCCTCGCGGCCCGCGCCATCCCGAACGTGGACGTGCTGCCGGTCCAGGGCATCAACGTGTACGACATCCTGCGTCGCGAGACGCTGGTGCTGACCAAGGCGGCGGTGTCGGCGCTCGAGGAGCGGTTCAAATGAGCACCCTGAAGCACTACGACATCATCCGCAGCCCGGTGATCACCGAAAAGGCGACCATCCAGGCGGAAAACAACAAGGTGGTCTTCAACGTTGCCAAGACGGCGACCAAGCCGGAGATCAAGGCTGCCGTCGAGCAGCTCTTCTCCGTCAAGGTCAAGAGCGTCAACACGCTCATCCGCAAGGGCAAGGTGAAGCGCTTCCGCGGCGTTCTCGGCACCCAGTCGGACGTGAAGAAGGCGATCGTGACGCTCGAGGAAGGGCATTCGATCGACGTGACGACCGGCCTCTGAGCGACTTGGCAGGACGACAATGGCACTGAAGCATTACAAGCCGACGACGCCGGGCCAGCGACAGCTGGTCCTGGTCGATCGCAGCGAGCTCCACAAGGGCGCGCCGATCAAGACGCTGACGCACGGTCTGAACAAGAGCGGCGGCCGCAACAACAAGGGTCGGATCACGGCCTTCGATCGTGGCGGCGGGCACAAGCGGTCCTACCGCATCGTCGATTTCAAGCGTCGCAAGCTCGACGTGGTGGCGACCGTGGAGCGGCTCGAGTACGACCCGAACCGCACCGCCTTCATCGCGCTGGTGCGCTATGCGGACGACGAGCTGAGCTACATCCTGGCCCCGCAGCGGCTTGCCGTCGGCGACCAGGTGATCGCCTCCGCCCAGGCGGACGTGAAGCCCGGCAACGCCATGCCGCTCTCGGCCATTCCGGTCGGCACGCTGATCCACAATGTGGAGCTGAAGCCGGGCAAGGGTGGCCAGATCGCCCGCTCGGCCGGGTCCTATGCCCAGCTGGTCGGTCGTGACCAGGGTTACGCCATCGTTCGCCTGAATTCGGGCGAGCAGCGCAAGATCCTCGGCACCTGCTTCGCCTCCATCGGCGCGGTGTCGAACCCGGATCATGCGAACGTGTCGATCGGCAAGGCCGGCCGCAGCCGCTGGCTCGGCCGCCGTCCGACCGTCCGCGGCGTGGCCATGAACCCGATCGACCATCCGCACGGCGGTGGCGAGGGTCGCACGTCCGGTGGCCGTCATCCGGTCACCCCGTGGGGCAAGCCGACCAAGGGCAAGAAGACCCGGTCGAACAAGTCGACCGACAAGTTCATCGTGCGCAGCCGTCACGCGCGCAAGAAGACCAACTAAGGGAGAACGACCGTGGCTCGTTCTGTATGGAAAGGTCCGTTCGTCGACGGCTACCTCCTCAAGAAGGCGGAGACCGTTCGCGGTGGCGGGCGCAACGAAGTGATCAAGATCTGGAGCCGTCGCTCCACGATCCTGCCCCAGTTCGTCGGACTGACGTTCGGCGTCTACAACGGGCAGAAGCACATTCCGGTCTCGGTCAACGAGGACATGGTCGGTCACAAGTTCGGCGAGTTCGCGCCGACCCGGACCTACTATGGTCACGGCGCCGACAAGAAGGCGAAGAGGAAGTAACATGGGCAAGCCGAAGCGCGAACGCTCGCTCGCCGATAACGAGGCGCAGGCGGTCACCCGCAACATCCGCGTCAGCCCGCAGAAGCTCAATCTGGTCGCGGCGATGATCCGCGGCAAGAAGGTTTCCACGGCGCTCGCGGACCTCACCTTCTCGCGCAAGCGCATCGCCATCGACGTCAAGAAGACGCTCATGTCGGCGATCGCGAACGCGGAGAACAACCACGACCTCGACGTCGACGCCCTCGTCGTCAAGGAGGCCTGGGTCGGCAAGGCGCTCGTCATGAAGCGCTTCTCGCCGCGGGCCCGCGGTCGCGTCGGCTCTATCCACAAGCCGTTCTCGAACCTGACCATCGTGGTTCGTGAAGTCGAGGAGACCGCCTGATGGGTCACAAAGTCAATCCGATCGGTCTGCGGCTCGGCATCAACCGGACCTGGGACTCCCGCTGGTTCGCCAACAAGGGCGAGTACGGCAAGCTGCTGCACGAGGACATCAAGATCCGCGCGTGGCTGATGGACGAGCTCAAGGCGGCCGCGGTTTCCAAGGTCGTCATCGAGCGTCCGCACCGCAAGGCCCGCGTGACGATCCACACCGCCCGTCCGGGCGTGGTGATCGGCAAGAAGGGCGCCGACATCGAGAAGCTGCGCAAGCGCATCGGTGACTTCACCGACAGCGAAGTGCACCTCAACATCGTTGAGGTCCGCAAGCCGGAGACGGACGCGAACCTGATCGCGCTCTCGATCGCCCAGCAGCTGGAGCGCCGTGTCGCCTTCCGTCGCGCCATGAAGCGCGCCGTGCAGTCGGCCATGCGCCTCGGCGCCGAAGGCATCCGCATCAACGCGGGCGGCCGTCTCGGCGGCGCCGAGATCGCCCGTCTGGAGTGGTACCGCGAGGGCCGCGTGCCCCTGCATACCCTCCGCGCGGACATCGACTACGGCACCGCCACGGCGCACACCGCCTATGGCACTAACGGCATCAAGGTCTGGGTGTTCAAGGGCGAGATCCTGGAGCATGACCCGATGGCCTCCGAGCGCCGCGCCATGGAAGGCGCCGGCGACGGTGATCGTCCGAGCGGCGAACGTCGCCGCGACCGTGATCGGGATCGCGACCGCGACGGCGGCCGTGGCCGTCGTGATCGCGACCGCGATCGCGACAACGGCTGACACAGTAAGGACACGGGAGAGGCGTCATGCTTCAGCCGAAGCGCACCAAATTCCGCAAGGCCTTCAAAGGCCGCATTCACGGGGTCGCCAAGGGCGGCACGGACCTGAACTTCGGGGCCTTCGGGCTCAAGGCGCTGGAGCCGGAGCGGGTCACCGCCCGGCAGATCGAGGCGGCTCGCCGCGCGATCACGCGCCAGATGAAGCGTCAGGGCCGCGTCTGGATCCGCGTGTTCCCGGACGTTCCGGTCTCGGCCAAGCCGACGGAAGTCCGCATGGGCAAGGGTAAGGGCTCGCCCGAATACTGGGCGGCGCGGGTCAAGCCGGGCCGCATCATGTTCGAGCTCGATGGTGTTCCGGAGGATGTAGCCCGCGAGGCGCTGCGTCTGGGGGCCGCCAAGCTGCCGATCAAGACGCGTTTCGTGCAGCGTATCGCCGAGTGATCCGGCGCCGGGCTTGCCCGGCTTTCGGGCGGCAGCGCAGCCATGCCGGCGGGACATACCGTTCCGCCGGTAAAACACGCTTGAACTATTGATGACGACACGGCAAAAGAGCGCCGGCTTGACTGATCCGGCGTTGATCCGCGTCAGACTCAACTGAGGACGAGAAAGACGATGAAGGCGAACGATGTCCGGGTGATGACGCCCGACCAGCTCGAGGACGAGCTGGGGAAGCTGAAGAAAGAGCAGTTCAACCTGCGCTTCCAGAAGGCGACGGGCCAGCTCGAGAACACCTCGCGGGTGCGGGTCGTTCGTCGCGATATCGCCCGTATCCATACGGTCCTGCGCCAGAAGCGCACGGCCGAGAACGCTTGAAGGAGACGAAGATGCCGAAGCGCGTGTTGCAGGGCACCGTCGTCAGCGACAAGACCGACAAGACGGTGGTGGTCAAGGTGGAGCGTCGCTTCACCCATCCGCTGCTGAAGAAGACCGTGCGCCGGTCCAAGCAGTACCAGGCGCACGACGAGACGAACCAGCACAAGGTCGGGGACGTGGTCTTCATCGAGGAGAGCCGTCCGATTTCCAAGACCAAGCGCTGGATCGTCGTCGGGGCCGAACAGGCCGGCTGAGGACGAACTGAGCGTTTGGTTTGGTTTTCCCCTTCCGCTGCGGATACGGCAGGAGGGACGAGAAGAAGATAAGGCGGCCAAGTCATGATTCAGATGCAAACAAACCTCGACGTGGCGGACAACTCCGGCGCCCGTCGTGTCATGTGCATCAAGGTGCTCGGCGGCTCGAAGCGGAAGTATGCCTCCGTGGGCGACATCATCGTCGTCTCGGTGAAGGAGGCCATCCCTCGTGGTCGCGTGAAGAAGGGTGACGTGATGAAGGCGGTCGTGGTCCGCACGGCCAAGGACATCCGTCGCTCGGACGGCTCGGTGATCCGGTTCGACCGGAACGCCGCCGTTTTGATCAACAATCAGAAGGAGCCGATCGGGACCCGTATCTTCGGACCGGTTCCGCGCGAACTGCGCGCGAAGAACCACATGAAGATCATCTCGCTGGCCCCGGAGGTTCTCTAACAATGGCCGCCAAGATCAAGAAGGGCGACAAGGTCGTCGTTCTGACCGGCAAGGACAAGGGCAAGACCGGCGAAGTGGTCGAAGTCCGTCCGACGGAAGAACGGGCCGTGGTTCGCGGCATCAACATCGTTCGCAAGCACACCCGCCAGAGCGCGCAGTCGGAAGGTGGCATCATCGCCAAGGAAGCGGCGATCCACCTGTCGAACATCGCGATCGCCGATCCGAAGGACGGCAAGGCGACCCGTGTGGGATTCAAGCTTCTCGACGACGGCCGCAAGGTCCGCGTCGCCAAGCGTTCTGGAGAGACGATCGATGGCTGAGGCGACCTACGCGCCGCGTCTCAAGCGCACCTACGAAGAGACGATCCGTCCGGCTCTCATCGAGCAGTACGGCTACAAGAACCCGTTCGAAGTCCCGGCGATCGATAAGGTCGTCATCAACATGGGCGTCGGCGAGACGGTCGCGGACAGCAAGAAGATCAATTCGGCTGTCAACGACCTCACCCTGATCGCCGGCCAGCGGCCGGTCATCACCAAGGCCCGCACCTCGATCGCCACCTTCAAGCTCCGCGAGGGCATGAACGTCGGCGCCAAGGTCACCTTGCGCAAGACCCGCATGTACGAGTTCCTCGACCGCCTGGTCACCATCGCGCTTCCCCGCGTGCGTGACTTCCGGGGTCTGAACCCGAAGTCCTTCGACGGCCGCGGCAACTTTGCCATGGGCGTGAAGGAACACATCATCTTCCCGGAGATCGTCTACGACAAGGTCGATCAGATCTGGGGCATGGATATCATCGTCTGCACGACGGCGAAGTCCGACGACGAGGCGCGCGCGCTTCTCAAGGCCTTCAATTTCCCGTTCCGGCAGTGACGAGAGGGTTCAGACACCATGGCTAAGAAGAGCGCCATCGAGAAGAACAAGCGTCGCGAGAAGCTGACGAAGCAGTACGCCGCCAAGCGGAAGAGCCTGAAGGACATCGTGTCCAACCAGGAGCTGCCCATCGAGGAGCGGTTCGCCGCCACCCTCAAGCTGGCCGAACTGCCGCGCAACTCCGCCGCCGTCCGCATTCGCAACCGCTGCGAAGTCACGGGCCGTCCGCGCGCCTACTACCGCAAGCTCAAGATGAGCCGCATTGCCCTGCGTGAGCTGGGTTCGCAGGGCCTCATCCCGGGCCTCGTGAAGTCGAGCTGGTAAGGAGAACGGTCCCATGTCCATGACCGATCCTTTGGGTGATATGCTCACCCGTATTCGCAACGCCCAGATGCGCAAGATGTCCAAGGTCGTGACGCCGGCTTCCAAGCTGCGCGGCAACGTCCTCGATGTCCTGGCCGCCGAGGGCTACATCCGTGGCTATGCCGCCGTCGAGCAAGCCGGTCGTTCGGAGTACGAGATCGAACTCAAGTACTACGACGGCGAGCCTGTGATCCGGACCCTGGAGCGTGTCTCCAAGCCGGGTCGGCGCGTGTACGCGTCCGTGAAGAACCTCCCCCGCGTGGCCAACGGCCTCGGCGTGTCGATCCTCTCCACCCCCCAGGGTGTGATGGCCGACCACGAGGCCCGCGAGAAGAACGTCGGCGGCGAGATTCTCCTGCGCGTGTTCTGACCACTCCAGACTGGCAACGGAATTTCACAATGTCTCGCATTGGAAAGAAGGCCGTCCCGGTCCCCAAGGGGGTCACGGCCGATATCGACGGGCAGACCGTGGTGGCCAAGGGGCCGAAGGGTCAGCTAAAGTTCCTCGTCAACGATCTCGTTCTCGTCTCCAAGGACGCGGACGGCTCGATCAAGGTCGACCCGAAGGACGAGTCCAAGCCGGCACGCGCCAGCTGGGGCATGTCCCGGACCCAGATCGCCAACCTCTTCAAAGGGGTGACGACCGGGTTCGACCGCAAGCTCGAGATCACCGGCGTCGGCTACAAGGCGGCGGTTCAGGGCAAGAACCTGAACCTGTCGCTCGGCTACAGCCACGACGTCATCTATCCCATTCCTGAGGGCATCACCATCACCACGCCGAAGCCGACGGAGATCAACATCTCCGGCATCGACGCCCAGCGCGTGGGACAGGTGGCCGCCGAAATCCGCAAGTTCCGTCCGCCGGAGCCCTACAAGGGCAAGGGCGTCCGGTACTCGGACGAGGTGATCGTCCGCAAGGAAGGCAAGAAGAAGTAAGGGTCGGCCATGGCTAAGCTCATTGGTAACGGTCGTCGCCGCGCTCGCGTGCGCCGGTCGATCAAGGCGGTGGCTTACGGTCGCCCCCGCCTCAGCGTGCACCGCACCGGGCGTCACATCTACGCCCAGGTGATCGACGACACGGCGGGCGCCACGCTCGCCGCGGCGTCGTCGCTCGACAAGTCGCTCCGCGAAGATCTGAAGAGCGGCGCCGACAAGGACGCCGCGGCGGCCATCGGCAAGCTGATCGCCGAGCGTGCGCTCGCGGCCGGCGTCACGAAGGTCGTGTTCGATCGCGGCCAGTTCCTCTATCACGGCCGCGTCAAGGCGCTTGCCGACGCCGCCCGCGAGGGCGGCCTGGACTTCTGACGGTCCCGGACCCGAGAGAGAGAAAAACATGGCTGAACGTGATCGCAACAATCGGGACCGGGAAGAGCGCGACAGCGAATTCGTCGACCGCCTGGTTCACATCAACCGCGTCGCCAAGGTGGTGAAGGGCGGCCGGCGCTTCGGTTTCGCCGCCCTCGTCGTCGTCGGCGACCAGAAGGGCCGGGTCGGCTACGGCCACGGCAAGGCGCGCGAAGTGCCGGAAGCCATCCGCAAGGCGACGGAAGCCGCCAAGCGGGCGCTGGTCCGCGTGCCGCTGCGCGAAGGCCGCACCCTGCACCACGACACCAACGGTCGTTGGGGCGCGGGCCGCGTGGTGCTCCGGGCGGCTCCGGCCGGTACCGGCATCATCGCCGGCGGTCCGATGCGCGCCGTCTTCGAGGCCCTGGGCGTCCAGGACATCGTGACGAAGTCGCTCGGCTCGTCCAACCCGTACAACATGGTGCGCGCGACCTTCGATGCGCTCGCCCGTGAAGACAGCCCGCGCTCGGTCGCGGCTCGCCGGGGTCTCAAGGTCTCCGCCCTCCAGTCCCGTCGTCGCGACGTGGATCCGGATGCGGTGGCGGCCGAGGCCTGATCGACGGACGAGGCGGGTGCCCTCCGGGTGCCCGCCGTCTCTGCCAAGGATCTGACAGATGTCGACCACTGAAACCGCGGGCAAGACCGTCACCGTCGAACAGACGGGCAGCCCCATCCGTCGGCCGTCCGAGCAGCGCGCCACGCTGATCGGCCTCGGCCTCAACAAGCTCCATCGCCGCGCGGTGCTGCAGGATACCCCTGCGGTGCGCGGCATGATCGCGAAGGTCCAGCATCTCGTCCGCGTCGTGGACGAGGCCTGAGAAACCACCGGTCGGAAGGACTGAAGGACATGAAGCTCAACGAGCTCAGGGACAATCCCGGCGCCACGAAGAACCGCATGCGGGTCGGTCGCGGCATCGGCTCCGGCAAGGGCAAGACCGGCGGCCGTGGTGTGAAGGGCCAGACCTCGCGGTCGGGCGTTTCCATCAAGGGCTTCGAAGGTGGCCAGATGCCGCTGCATCGGCGCCTGCCGAAGCGCGGCTTCAACAACATCTTCGCCAAGGACTTCAACGAAGTCGGCCTGGATCGCATCCAGAAGGCGCTCGACGCTGGCGTGCTCGACAAGGGCACCCCGATCACCGCGGACGTTCTGAAGGCGGCCGGCCTCATCCGCCGCGTCAAGGACGGCGTGCGGATCCTCGGCGGCACCCTCACCACGGCCGTCACCTTCGACGTGGCCGGCGCCTCGGCGCCTGCGGTTGCGGCGATCGAGAAGGCCGGCGGCACCATAACCGTCCAGGCGGCCCCGGCTCCGGCCGAGGCCTGATCGGATCAAGGCCCTCGGGGGCGTCGAAGGGGCACACCCGCCGGGTGGGCCTTGCCATCGACGCGCCCGGGGGCTTATTCCGTTCTGGCGCGCCACCTATATGGGCGTCAGCTTCCACCGGTCGTCCGCGGCCGCCGCAAGGGGCGGCAGGGCAGGGCGGCTCGTCCGGCTGGCACTCGGCTCAGTGGTCCGCGCCGCCGGCGAACGGCAAACGGCTCACGAGACGGCAGGCGGCATCGACGGACCCCGAAGAGGGGCGTTGGTGCGCCGGCCGGATCCCGCGTTTTCGACGACTTGTCCTCTGTGGACGGAGTGACACATGGCTTCTGCGGCAGAACAGCTTGCAGCCAATCTGAATTTCGGGGCTTTCGCCAAGGCGGAAGAGCTGAAGAAGCGGATCTGGTTCACGCTCGGCGCTCTGGTGATCTATCGCCTCGGCACCTACATCCCCATCCCCGGCGTCGACCTCGAAGCGCTCCGCCAGGCGTTCCAGCAGCAGAGCCAGGGCATCCTCGGCCTCTTCAACATGTTCGCCGGCGGCGCCGTGGAGCGCATGGCGATCTTCGCGCTGGGCATCATGCCCTACATCTCCGCGTCGATCATCGTGCAGCTGATGACGAGCGTGGTGCCGTCGCTGGAGGCCCTCAAGAAGGAGGGCGAGGCCGGCCGCAAGAAGATCAACCAGTACACCCGCTACCTGACCGTGATTCTCGGCACCTTCCAGGCCTATGGCATCGCCGTCGGCCTGCAGAATTCCGGCGGTCTGGTGCTGGATCCGGGTCCGTTCTTCATCGTGTCCACGGTGATCACCCTCGTCGGTGGCACCATGTTCCTGATGTGGCTCGGCGAGCAGATCACCGCCCGCGGCGTCGGCCAGGGCACGTCGCTCATCATCTTCGCCGGCATCGTGGCGGCGCTGCCGTCGGCGCTCGCGGGCATGCTGGAGCTCGGTCGCCAGGGCGCGCTCGGCACGCCCATCATCATCGGCGTGATCATCCTCGCCGTGGTGGTGATCGCCGCCATCGTGTTCGTGGAGCGGGCGCAGCGCCGGCTGATCATCCAGTATCCGAAGCGCCAGGTCGGCAACCGGATGTTCCAGGGCGATTCCAGCCATCTGCCGCTGAAGCTCAACACCGCCGGCGTCATCCCGCCGATCTTCGCCTCCTCGCTGCTGCTCGTCCCCGCCACGCTGGCGGGTTTTGCCGGCACGGGCGAACCGGGCTGGCTGCAGACGACGACGACGCTCCTCGGCCATGGGCAGCCGCTCTACATGCTGCTCTACGGCGGCATGATCGTCTTCTTCGCCTTCTTCTACACGGCGATCGTGTTCAACCCGACCGAAACGGCGGAGAACCTGAAGAAGCACGGCGGCTTCATCCCCGGCATCCGCCCGGGCGAGCGCACCGCCGAGTTCATCGACCACGTGCTCACCCGCATCACGGTGATCGGCGCGGCCTACCTGGTGGTGGTCTGCCTCTTACCCGAATTTCTCATATCGGCCACGGGCGTTCCGTTCTATTTCGGGGGGACGTCTCTCCTCATCGTGGTCAGCGTCACGATGGATACGGTCGCGCAGATCCAGGGACACCTGCTCGCGCACCAGTACGAGGGGCTGATCAAGAAGTCGAAACTGCGGGGGAGGCGTCGATGAGGCTGATTTTGCTCGGACCACCGGGCGCGGGCAAGGGAACGCAGGCGCAGCGTCTGGTCGAGCGGCACGGGATCGTGCAGCTCTCCACCGGTGACATGCTGCGGGCGGCCGTCGCCGCGGGGACCGAGGTCGGCCTCAAGGCCAAGGCCGTCATGGATGCCGGCCAGCTCGTCTCCGACGAGATCGTCATCGGCATCGTGGCGGACCGCATCGAGGAGCCGGACGCCCGCAAGGGCTTCGTGCTCGACGGCTTTCCGCGCACCATCGCCCAGGCGGAAGCGCTCGACGCCATGCTGAAGCAGAAGGGCCTGAAGCTCGACGCCGTGATCGAGTTCAAGGTCGACAACGACAAGCTGGTCGGCCGCATCGTCCAGCGCGCGAAGGACACCGAGGCCGCCGGCCTGCCCGTCCGCAAGGATGACAATCCGGAGGTCTTCACCAAGCGCCTGCAGGAGTTCGCCAGCCTCACGGCGGCGCTCTCCCCCTACTACCGGGAGAGGGGGCTTCTGCGGACCGTGGACGGCATGGCGCCGATCGACCAGGTATCGGCCTCGATCGCCGCCATCCTGGACGAGGCCGTGTCGGCTTGAGGCAGCCCGTTTCCGGCGTTTCGGCGCGGAATCGGTTGACGGGCGAGGGCGGGTCGTTTATCAACCCGCACCTATCCACGATCCATGCACGGTCGGGGCATCGTCGCGCGTTTGCGGTTGGAGCAATCCGATCCTGCGGCGGCGGCATGCGGCCCCGGCCTCGTGCTTGAGACCCAAGCTCGCGACGATCTGACCTGTCAGGGCGTCGGGAGCGCAGGCTAGCCCGAACGGGCACCGGCCGGTCGGGCCGTGACGCTCGCAATGGTCGGACCCGTCCGAGCTTTGCGAGCCGCTTATGAGACAAGACCTCCCTTGCGGGCGCATCGCCCCGTCGGCGGGAGGGAGCGGCGAGCATGCCTCCCGCGACGACAGGAGAAGAACACAGTGGCCCGTATTGCAGGCGTCAACATCCCCACCGGCAAGCGCGTTCTGATCGCGCTCCAGTACATCCACGGCATCGGCCCGAAGTTCGCGTCCGAGATCCTGGAGAAGGTCGGTGTGCCGATCGAGCGTCGCGTCAACGAACTGAGCGACGCCGAAGTGCTGCAGATCCGCGAAGTCATCGACCGCGACTACATGGTCGAGGGTGACCTTCGTCGCGACACCGCGATGAACATCAAGCGCCTGATGGACCTCGGCTGCTACCGCGGCCTGCGTCATCGTCGCGGTCTCCCGGTCCGCGGTCAGCGCACGCACACCAACGCCCGCACCCGCAAGGGTCCGGCGAAGGCGATCGCGGGCAAGAAGAAGTAAGTTTCGCGTGTCGGGGCGGCGGCTCGGGATCGAGGCGCCGTTCTGTCATGCGTGCGGGCCTGGCGCCGGTGTCGCGGTCTTGATCGCGATCCGGGCCTTGTTTGCGTTCACGGCGGGTCTTCCGTCGTCCGGGGCCGTTTCGGCGGAGTCCGGGATCACATTTCCGGTGCGCGAGTTGAGGACTGTTGGCGTGCGCTCCGGTGTAGCCGCTGGAACTACGGCGGTGTCGAGATCGTCCATCAAGGAATAAGAGAGACCACGGATGGCTAAGGAAGCTGCACGCGTTCGTCGCCGCGAGCGCAAGAACATCACGTCGGGCATCGCCCATGTGAATTCGACCTTCAACAACACCATGATCACCATCACGGACGCCCAGGGCAACACCATCTCCTGGTCGTCGTCGGGCACCATGGGCTTCAAGGGTTCGCGCAAGTCGACCCCCTACGCCGCCCAGATGGCCGCCGAGGATGCCGCCCGCAAGGCGAGCGAGCACGGCGTGAAGACCCTCGAGGTCGAGGTCCGTGGCCCGGGTTCCGGGCGCGAGTCCGCGCTCCGCGCGCTGCAGGCGGCCGGTTTCCTGGTCACGTCGATCCGCGACGTGACCCCGATCCCGCACAACGGCTGCCGCCCGCGCAAGCGTCGTCGCGTCTGACGATCGCCGGGAATGCCCGGTGCTCTTGAGGAGCACCGGTTCTGCCGTTTCGAGCGGCGGTGACGGGTCCGACAGAATGGGGCTCGCCCGTCCGCTCTCAAGGAAAGGGTATCATCGTGAGCATCCAGAAGAACTGGCAGGAGCTCATCAAGCCGAACAAGCTCGAGGTTGCGCAGAGCCGCGATCCGAAGCGGGTCGCGACCGTGGTCGCCGAGCCGCTGGAGCGTGGTTTCGGCCTCACCCTCGGCAACGCGCTGCGTCGCGTGCTGCTGTCGTCGCTGCAGGGTGCGGCGGTGACGGCGGTGCAGATCGACGGCGTGCTGCACGAGTTCTCCTCGATCGCCGGCGTGCGCGAGGACGTGACCGACATCGTCCTTAACATCAAGGAGATCGCGGTCAAGATGCAGGGCCAGGGTCCGAAGCGCATGGTCGTGCGCAAGTCGGGCCCGGGCGTCGTCGTGGCCGGTGACATCCAGACCGTCGGCGACATCGAGATCCTGAACCCGGACCTCGTGATCTGCACCCTCGACGAGGGCGCGGAGATCCGCATGGAATTCACCGTCGACACCGGCAAAGGCTATGTGGCCGCCGAGCGCAACCGTCCGGAAGACGCTCCCATCGGGCTCATCCCGGTCGACAGCCTCTACTCGCCGGTGCGCAAGGTCAGCTACAAGGTGGAGAACACCCGCGAGGGTCAGGTTCTCGACTACGACAAGCTGACCCTGACGGTGGAGACGAACGGCGCGGTCAAGCCGGACGACGCGGTCGCCTACGCGGCCCGCATCCTGCAGGACCAGCTGTCCATCTTCGTCAACTTCGAAGAGCCGCAGAAGGACACCAAGGTCGAGTCGGTCCCCGAACTCGCCTTCAATCCGGCGCTGCTCAAGAAGGTCGACGAACTGGAGCTGTCGGTCCGCTCGGCGAACTGCCTGAAGAACGACAACATCGTCTACATCGGCGACCTGATCCAGAAGTCCGAGGCGGAGATGCTCCGCACGCCGAACTTCGGCCGCAAGTCGCTCAACGAGATCAAGGAAGTTCTCGCCCAGATGGGTCTCCATCTCGGCATGGAAGTGCCCAACTGGCCGCCGGAGAACATCGAGGATCTCGCCAAGCGCTATGAAGACCACAACTACTGACGAGAGCCGCCGGCGGTCCATCCGGTCTGCCGGCTCCTTTACCCAACGACCCCACGCCCGGCGTGATGCCGCGCACAGAGACACACGAAGGAGAAGGCCATGCGTCACGGTTTTGCTGGCCGTCGGTTCAGCCGCACCCAGAGCCACCGCAAGGCGATGTTCGCCAACATGGTGGCTTCGCTCGTCGAGCACGAGCAGATCGTCACCACCCTGCCGAAGGCGAAGGACCTGCGTCCGATCGTCGAGAAGCTCATCACCCTCGCCAAGAAGGGTGACCTCGCCGCCCGCCGCCAGCTGGTGGCCGAGCTGCAGAACAACGAAGTCGCCGCCAAGAAGCTCTTCGAGATTCTCGGCCCGCGCTACAAGGCCCGCTCCGGCGGCTACACGCGCATCCTGAAGGCCGGCTTCCGCTACGGCGATTCGGCCCCGGTGGCGGTGATCGAGTTCGTCGATCGCGACGTCAACGCCAAGGGCGCCGCCGACAAGGCCCGCGCCGAGGCGACCGCCGAAGCCGAAGCCGCCTGATCGATCGACAGCGCGGTCAGGTATCTGCGAAAGAACAAGGGCGGCTCCGGCCGCCCTTTTTTCATGTCGGCGCGGGCGCGCGCAACCCGGACGGCAGGCGTGATCGGGGCCACATCCGGCTGCGGCCGCGTTCACCCCTGCGCGAACAGTCCCTGGTCGGCCTCGTCCAGCGTCGGCGGCGTCCGCCGTTCCACAACCGCCCGGATCAGCATCCGCTCCAGCGCCCGCACCGGCCGCTGGTCGCCGTAGAGCTTGAAGCGCGCCGCCTTCTGCCGCTCCACCAGCGCGGCACGCGCCTCCGGGTCTGCCAGCCGCACGGCGCGCGTCATGTAGTCCACCACATCCGTCGCCACCGTGTCGCCGAGGCCCATCTGAGTGAGGATGCCGGCCGAGTGGCGGCCGCGCATCAGCCCGGTCGGCAGCGTCACGATCGGCAGGTCGCAGGCGATCGCCTCCAGCGTGGTGTTGCCGCCCGACCAGCCGATCGAATCCAGATAGACGTCGCCCGCCCGGATCAGCGCCGGGAAGCGGTCCGGCATCACCGGGTCCGCGAACACCAGGTGCCGGTCTGGGTCGAGCGCCGCCTTGCGGAAGGCCGCCTCCAGCCGCGCCCGGAACGTCACCGTGGCCGGCTGTCCCGCCGCGCCGATGAAGAGGAACTGCGCGTCCGGCAGTGCCATGGCGAGCGCCAGGAACACCTCGTCATGGCGCGGCAGGTATTTGAACAGCGACTGGCAGCACACGTAGACGACCGCGTCCTCCCGCAGGCCGAGGTCGGCGCGGTCCATCACGGCGTCGTCGATCGGCAGCGGGTCGTAGCCGATGGAGAGCCCCGGCAGGCGCACCAGCGTCTCCGTATAGTGCGCGTCGCCGCCCTCTGGCTCCATCAGGGCGCTCGACAGGAAATAGTCCATGCTGGCAAAGCCGGAGGTCACCGGATGACCCCAGGCCATCGCCTGCACCGGCGCCAGCCGCTGGCAGCCGAGCTGCACCGCCAGGGTGTGCATGCCGATCTCAGGGTAGATCAGCACGTCCGGCGCATCGGCGAGGATCGCCTCCCGCCAGCCCGCCACGTCCCGGTCGCCCGAAACAAACCGGTCGCACCATCCGGCGATCTCGTCGCGGCAGGCGTCCACGTCGGTGGAGAGCTGGTAGCCGATCACTTCGAACCGCTCCCGGTCGAGGTCGCGGATCCAGGTGCGGAAGAGCTTCGACACGGAGTGGAGGGTGAAATAGGCCGACACGAACCCCACCCGGATGCGCGGCCGGTCCGCCGGCGGCCGGGGCGCTGGCTCGGGAAAGCGCGCCGCCATCATGGCCGAGACGATCCGGCCGTAGCGCTTCTGCAGCTCCGTGTCGTCCTCGCCCTGGTAGGAAAGGTAGAAGGGCTTGGCCATGCCCACTTCCACGGCCGCCGCCGCCAGATCCACCGGCGCCGCCGTCCCGACGCGCGCCTCCAAGTATTCCATCGCGCCCGCATAGCGCGCCCGCCGGTCGCGGATCTCGGCCTCGCCGGCGTGCACCACCTTCAGATGGGTCATGGCCTTGATCAGCAGCGCGCCGAGGTCCGTCGGCTGGTCGGCGAGCCGCAGGTCCAGCACGGCCACCGCCTCGGTCTCGTGGCCGTCGATCCGCAGCATGTTGGCGAGCCGCGACCAGTTGCGCGGCACCCGGCCGAGCCCCTTCAGGCTGGCGATCACCGTCTGCACCACGTCGATCGCCCGCGCCTCCGCCGCCCGGGCGCCGATCACGCCCCACACGTCCGCGGCCGCCTGCAGGTCGCCCGCCCGCACCATCAGGTTGGCGAGGCCACGGTAGGCCGGCAGATAGTCCGGCGCCGCCTCGATCAGCCGGCGTTCCAGAAGCACCGCCTCGTCCACCCGGCCGGCGCGTTCCAGCGCGGTGGCGAGGTTGTGCAGAAGCCGCGGCGTCGGCAGCAGGTGCTCGGCGGCGCGCAGCAGCGTCAGCGCGGCGTTCACGTCCCCCTGCTCCAGGCGGATGAGGCCGAGGGCGTGCAGCCCGTCCGCCGTCCGCGCGTCGGCGAGCCGCGCCTTGGTCAGCGTCTCGGCCTCGCCGAGGGCACCGCGGCCGATGAGGCCGAGGGCGTCCTCGATCCAGTGGGGCGTCGGGGTATTGGAACTCGTCATGACATCCCGCTCCGCGAACCGGCGAATCGCGTCCGCCCCAGCATATCGCGTCCCGGCCCGCTTGGGCGCGCGTCGGCGGCGGTGGGGCTGTCAAACTGCCGCCGAAACCCCGCCGTAGCGTCGCCGCGCCTGATCCTCTAAAGGACAGCGCATCGACGAGCGCCGACGGGGACTCATTCATGGTCAGACAATTCGCTGCCGCTTTGGTCATCCTGGTGACCGGGCTCGCCGGCCCGGCGCTGGCCCAGGACCGGGTGCCGCCCCGTTCGGACACGGAGATGAAGCTCTCCTTCGCCCCCGTCGCCCGCGAGGCGGCGCCGGCCGTCGTCAACGTCTACGCCTCCCGCCGCCGGGTCGCCGACAACCGCTCCATGCTGATGGACGATCCCTTCTTCCGCCAGTTCTTCGGCCGCGACCTGCCGCAGCCACGCCGGGAGCGGCAGCAGAACTCCCTCGGCTCCGGCGTCATCGTGGACCCGTCCGGCCTGATCGTGACGAACAACCACGTGATCGGGGAGGGGACCGAGGTGAAGGTCGCCCTCAGCGACCGGCGCGAGTACGAGTGCGACGTCATCCTGAAGGACGAGCAGCTCGACATCGCCATCCTAAAGATCCGCGACGGGCGCGGCGACTTCCCCTCCCTGCCACTCGGCAACAGCGACGACCTGCAGGTCGGCGACCTGGTGCTGGCCATCGGCAACCCGTTCGGCGTCGGCCAGACCGTCACCCAGGGCATCGTCTCGGCGCTCGCCCGCAGCCAGGTGGGCATCTCCGACTACCAGTTCTTCATCCAGACCGACGCGGCCATCAACCCGGGCAATTCCGGCGGCGCGCTCGTGGACATGGACGGCCGGCTCGTCGGCATCAACACCGCCATCTTCACCCGGGGCGGCGGCTCCAACGGCATCGGCTTCGCCATCCCGTCCAACATGGTCGGCGTGGTGATCGACCAGGCCCGCAAGGGCGGCTCCACGGTGGAGCTGCCCTGGATCGGCGCCGACCTGCAGCCCGTCACTGCCGACATCGCCGAGACGCTCGGCCTGGAGCGCCCCTCCGGCGTCCTCGTCACGTCCGTGTTCGACGACAGCCCCGCCGCCACGGCGGGCCTGGAAGTCGGCGACCTCGTCACCGCCGTCGACGGCGTGGAGGTGTCCGACCCGCGCGTCTTCAACTACCGCCTCGCCACCAAGGGCATCGGCAACGAGGCCGAGCTCACGGTCTACCGCGACGGCCGCGAGCGCACCGTGCGCGTGCCGCTCGCCCCGCCGCCGGAGAGCGCCCCCCGCGACGAGCTGGTGGTCACCGAGCCCTCGCCCTTCCAGGGGGCCACCGTCGCCAACCTGTCGCCGGCCGTCGCGCGCGAGCTCGGCATCCCGTTCCGCGGCCAGATCGGCGTGGTGATCACCGACGTCGCCCGCCGGTCGCCGGCGGCCCGGGTGGGGCTTGCGCCCGGCGACATCATCGTTGTGGTCAACGGCCAGGAGATCGCCTCCACCGAGGACCTCGCCGCCCTCACGGCCGACCGGCCGCTCCTCTGGCGCCTGACGCTCGACCGCAACGGGCGCATCATTCGTCTCGCCTTCCGGTGAGCGAAGCGGCTAGAGCATTCTCCGATCAAATTGCACGACTTAATCGATGAGAGAATGCTCCAGCTGATTGAATCTGGAGCGATTTCTAGTCGACCTGATGGTTCCATCAGGTCGGAAAGCGCTCTAGTCTCGCCGTCGCCCCTCGGGCCGGCCGGCGCCTCGCAGGGGAGAACCGGCCGCCCGTTCCCCTTGCCGAGGCACCCCGACGGTGACCGACCTCTTCGCCGATCCGGCCCGCGGCGGTCCCCGCCCGCTCGCCGACCGCCTGCGCCCCGAGCGCCTCGCCGACGTGGTCGGCCAGGACCACCTGGTCGGTCCGTCCGGCACGATCACCCGCATGCTGCGCTCCGGCAGCCTCGGCTCGCTCGTCCTCTGGGGACCGCCCGGCACCGGCAAGACCACCGTGGCGCGGCTCCTCGCCCGCGAGACCGACCTCGCCTTCGAGCAGATCTCCGCCATCTTCTCCGGCGTCGCCGACCTGAAGAAGATGTTCGAGGCCGCCCGCGCCCGCCGCCAGCTCGGCCGCGGCACGCTCCTCTTCGTCGACGAGATCCACCGCTTCAACCGCGCCCAGCAGGACGGCTTCCTCCCCGTGATGGAGGACGGCACCATCACGCTCGTCGGCGCAACCACGGAAAACCCGTCCTTCGAGCTGAACGCCGCGCTCCTCTCCCGCGCCCACGTGCTCGTCTTCAAGGCCCACGACGAGACCTCCATCGGCCAGCTCCTCGATCGCGCCGAGGCCGTGATGGAGCGCCCGCTGCCGCTCGACGAGGAGGCGAGGGCCGTGCTCGTGCGCATGGCCGACGGCGACGGCCGGGCGGCGCTCACCCTCGCCGAGGACGTCTGGCGCGCGGCCGGGGAGGGGGAGACGTTCGACGCCAAGACCCTGCAGGAGGTGGTCCAGCGTCGGGCGCCCGTCTACGACAAGGCGCAGGACGGCCACTACAACCTCATCTCGGCGCTCCACAAGTCGGTGCGCGGCTCCGACCCGGACGCCGCGCTCTACTGGTTCTGCCGCATGGTGGACGCCGGCGAGGACCCGCTCTACCTCGTCCGCCGGCTGATCCGCATGGCCGTGGAGGACATCGGCCTCGCCGACCCCCAGGCGCTCGCCCAGTGCATCGCCGCCAAGGATGCCTACGAGATGCTCGGCTCGCCGGAGGGCGAGCTTGCCATCGCCCAGGCGGTCGTCTACGTGGCTACGGCGCCCAAATCCAACGCGCTCTACACCGCCTTCAAGGCCGCCACCCGCGCCGCCAAGGAGAACGGCTCCCTCCTGCCGCCCAAGCACATCCTCAACGCCCCCACCAAGCTCATGAAGGCGGAGGGCTACGGCACCGGCTACCGCTACGACCACGACGAGCCGGACGCCTTCTCCGGCCAGGACTACTTCCCCGAGAAGATGGGGCGCGCGCGCTTCTACAACCCGGTGGAACGCGGCTTCGAGCGCGACCTCCGCAAGCGGCTCGACTACTGGGCCCGCCTTCGCCGCGAACGCCAGGGCGGCGGCGAGAGCTGATCTCCCGAACGCACGAAGGCCGTCGGATCGCTCCGACGGCCCTCGATCGCCAATGTCTGGTGGGTGAGGCTCAGGTCAGCTCGGCTTGCGGTACTTCTCGTGGCAGCCCTTGCAGTTGGACGCGACTTCGCCGAACGCCGGCTTGAAGGCGTCGAGCCCGTTGCTGGACACCGCGATGGCCGCTTCGGCGTCCTTGGCGAGCTTCTGCGAGCGGGCGTCGAAATCGGCCTTGTTCTCCCAGATCGCCGGCAGCGCCTCGGTCTTGCCGGCGTCCGACCCTTCCGGAAAGTGGTTGGGGAAGTCAGCGGAGTTGGTGGCGATGGTCTGCAGCGCCGCCGTCACCTTGGCGGCGTCATACTCCATCTTGCCCTGCGCGGTGGGTCCGAGCACCTTCATGGCATCGCCGATGCCTTCCATGAGCTCCTCGCGCACCTTGATCGGATCGTCCGCCGCAACGGCCATCGACCCGACCATCCCGAGAAGAGAGACGGCGAACGCCCCCGCGATCACAAACTTCTTCATTTAAGAGCCTCTTCTGCCTGCCAGTTCGGCCGATGGGCGGCCGACGAGGCGATGCTCGCAACGGCATGCGACGGGCGCAAGGCAGCCGCGATCACCTCACGATCAACAGAACGTCAAGTCTTCTATCGATAGCGGCTCCGTGGTTTCGGCAGGTGCGATGCGCGGGCGCCGCTCTCCACCATGTCCGTCTGTTCATTTTGGCGATTTGCCGGCTGGCGGCGGGGCGCCACTCATGTACACTCACTTTCGATGGCCACCTGTCGGAACGCAGCCACCGTCCCTCTCGACCTGCTTCTTCCGATAGGCCGGCAGGCAGCTCCCGCTCCCGGGACTGACTGAGGGTCGTGGTGCCCCTCCTCCCACGACCCCCATTTTTGGGGTGGAGGACCCTCCGCCGTTCTTGCGAGGCGGTCGGGAACCCAGCAGCATCGACGGCGTTCCCGAGCGGCAACAGAGATTCGCCGATGCCCCTTCGTTTCGTATCGACCGGCGCCGGCCGGCCTCGCACCGGCAGGACTCTCGGACTGCCGCCCCTCGGCCGTTCGTCTCTCGGCCCGAAATATCTCGGCCGATCGTTAAGTGGCCGGTTGTCTCTCAGCCGGTTGTCTCTCAGCCGGTCGTGCATCGGCCGGATGTCCTCGCTGCCGTCGGGCCTTGCGTGCACCGTCGCCGTTGTTGCGGCGCTCGTCCTATCCGGCTGCCAGATGTCCAGCGACAGCGGCCTCCTCGACCCGCGCGCCTCCCTCTTCACGGGCGCGCCCGGTCCCGTCGGCCCCGGTCCGGTCGCCGCGGCACCCCTCGCGCCCACCCCCATCGGCCCCGTCGCCGTGCAGACCGACACCGCAACCGGCTCGATCGGCGGTCCGGCCGGCGGCCTCTCCGCGTCCGTCGGCACCGCCCGCTTCTCCGCGCCGGTCCGCCCGGCCGCCTTCTCCCGCACGGCCGACCCGCAAGTCCTTTTTGGCCCCTGGACGCTCGCCCGCTCCGGCGATCGCGGTTGCGCCATCTCGCTCGGCTCCCCGAACGCGGTCGGCGACTACACTGCCCGCACCCGCGGCTGCGAGGCCCTGCCGCTTGCCAGCATCGCCCTCTGGGCCCCGGTCGACGACGGCCTCGTCGCCTTCGACCTCAACCGCCAACCCATCCTCGCCCTCCGCCCCACCGGCCCCGACGTCTTCACCGGCCGCCTCCCCGACGGCACGTCGGTCACGCTCTGGCGGTGAGGGTTCGAGGGCAGGGCGGGGAAAGGCAACTCCCCCGCCCACCGCACCCTCCGCCGCCCGCCCGTACCACCCGCATCCTCCGCCGACCGTCATGGTCCGCGCAGGCGGACCACCCACGCATTTCGCCGCCGTCTGACGAATGCGTGGATGGTCTGCCGAAAGCAGACCATGACGTGGAAGGGAAGCGCGCCTCCCCCACCCCGCCGCCGTCCCCACACCGTCATCCCGGCGTGCGCCGGGATGACGGTTCGCGACCGAGGCGGACAAGCGCCCCACCTGTCCCCACCCCCACCACCAATCCCTTAACCCTTTCGCTTAAGCCCCCCGCCACCCTTCTTCGCTAGCGTACGTCTCCGAATGGGCTTTCCGCCTGTCAGGGGGCGTGTGGGATGAGTGAGAAAACCTGGCCGCCGGCCGTGCTGTCGCTGGTCCGCAAGGGCCGGATCGAACCGGCGGACGTGCGCCGGCTGCGCGAGACAGTCTACGGCAACGCGGTCGTCTCCCGCGAGGAGGCCGAGTGGGCCTTCGCGCTCGACGAGCGCGTGTCGGAGACCTGTCCGGAGTGGATCGGCTTCTTCGTCGAGGCGGTGGTCGATTTCGCCGTCTGGCAGGAGCAGCCGAAAGGCTACGTGACCGAGGCGACCGCCGACTGGCTGATCGACAGCGTCAGCGACCGCCGGCTGGTGCGCACCCGCGCCGAACTGGAGGTGCTCATCCGCGTCCTGGAAGCGGCGTCCTCCTGCCCGCCCAAGCTTTCCG
The DNA here is from genome assembly GCF_001927285.1 of Mongoliimonas terrestris. Taxonomy (GTDB): domain Bacteria; phylum Pseudomonadota; class Alphaproteobacteria; order Rhizobiales; family Pleomorphomonadaceae; genus Chthonobacter; species Chthonobacter terrestris. The sequence goes on from NZ_MSIG01000009.1 coordinate 22,868, forward strand.
CCTTCGTGCTTCGCCAGGTCGCCCTGGCCGTCCTCGACGGCGAAGGCCCGCTCGCGCCCGAGCACCGGGGCGAGCCCGGCGTCATCACCCGCGACGAGGTGGAACTCCTTCGCCGCGTCCTCTTCGCCTTCGGCAGCTCCGGCGCGGTCGGCATCAGCCGCGAGGAGGCGGAAGTCCTGTTCGACCTCAACGACGGCCTCGTCGAGGGCGAGAGCGATCCGGCCTGGTCTGACCTCTTCGTCAAGGCCGTCGCCAACTTCCTGATGGCGGCGCGCGGCTATACGGTGCCGACCCGCGAGGAGGCGCTCCGCCGCGAAGCCTGGCTCGACCAGCCGACCGGCGGCATCGTCGGTATCTTCGGCGACGCCATGTCGGGCCTTCTCACCCACGGCCTCAAGGGCATCTGGTCGTCCTTCCGCGAGCCGGAGGAGAGCGAGGCCACCCGCCGTGTGCGCGCCATGGAGGCCGAGATCAAGGCCGCCGAGGTGGTCACCGCCGACGAAGTGAAATGGCTCGCCGACCGCATCGGCCGGGACGGTCCGCTGCACGCCAACGAGCGCGCGCTCCTGCTCTTCCTCCGCGAGGAGAGCCCGGACATCCATCCGTCGCTCCGCACGCTCCTCGACACTGCCGCCTGAGCCGGCCGGCCTCGGTTCAAGCCGGGCCGGCTGTCGCCTCGCCCATGCGCTCGGCCGCCGGCCGCGTGTCGAGATAGCCCTTCACGTAGAAGATCCGCGTCACCCGGAGCATCGCCGCCGCGAACGGGGTGGCGAGCGCCAGCCCGAGGGTGCCGAACAGGAGCCCGAAGAAGAGCTGAACCGCGATCGTGAGCGCCGGCGGCAGGTCCACCGTCTCCTTCTGCAGGGTCGGGGTGATCATGTAGCTCTCCACCGTTTGCACGGCGAGCACCAGGATCACCACCTGCACCGCCAGGTACCATCCGTCCGTGAAGGCGAGGAGCACGGCGGGGAGGGCGCCGAGCAACGGCCCGAGGTTGGGGATGAAGGCGAAGAGGCCGGCCAGCAGCCCAAGCACCGGGGCGAGCGGCACCCCGAGGAACCAGAGCCCGAGCCAGGTCAGCACGCCCACCGCCGTCATGGAGACGAGCTGCGCGCCGATCCAGCCGCGCAGCGCGACGCCGGCCTCCCGCATCATCATGCGCACGCGCGGCCGGAGCGCCGGATCGAACAGGAAGGCGAACCCCGTCACGTAGGAGCCGGGGTTGATCGCCAGATAAAGGCCGAGGAAGAGCACGATCACGGCGTTGCCGAGGCTCACCACGATGCCCGTCACCATGCTGACGGCCGACATGCCGCTCGACGTCGCCTGTGAGGCGACCTCCGAGGCCTCCACGTCCTGCAGTAGCTCCCGGCTCCAGCTGTAGGCCTGAAGCCGCTCGCGAAGGGTCCGGAGTGCCTCCGGCACCTGGGTCCACAGCTGGTCGGCCTGCTCGGCGAGGAATGGCGCGGCCACGATCCAGAAGACCGAGAACACGGCGATCAGAAGCACGACGAAGAGCGCAAGGCCGCCCGTCTTCGGCAGGTGCAGCCAGGCGGCCAGCCGGTCGCCGCCGCCGGTGAGGAACACCGCCACCAGGATGCCGGCGAACACGAGAAGCAGCGCGGTCGGAGCGGCCCAAAGGACCAGCACCAGGATCCCGGCCATCACCGCCAGACTGATCGTTCGTCGCGACATTCGCCATCCCCCGGTCGTCGCAGCCGGCCGGGTGCGGCCCGGCCGTTCGGAGGGGTAACGGCTGGCCGCGCGGATTGTTGCGACGCGGCACCTTCGATCGACGGCGCGTGTGTTGACGGCCGCCCTCAGCCGCCCATCAGCGCCTTGCCCGGATAGCACGTGGGCGGCAGGCCGCGCGCGGTCTCCACCGCGCCGATGGCCGTCCGCGTCCGCCAGCCGACCAGCCCGTCGGCCCCGCCCACGTCGTAGCCGGCCGCGATCAGCCGCTCCTGCAGGTCGCGCACGTCGCCCCGCGTGAAGCCCGACACGGTCGCCCAGCGGCCCCGGATCGCCGCATCGGCACGGAGCCGGTCGCCCAGATGGCCGATGAAGATCGCGTAGAGGTCGCTCTCGTTGTAGCGCTTCAGCACGTAAAAGTTCTCCGAGACCAGGAAGGCCGGCCCCTTGCGGCCCGCCGGCATCAGGAGATGCGCGTCCGGGTTCCCGGCGCCGAGCGCGTCGGCCTGAAGCGGCCGGCCGTCCGCCAGCGTCACGCCCGCCGCCGCGAAGTCGCCGAGCGGCCGGCCCTTGTCGGGGCCTTCCAGGGTGCACGGCACACTGTCCGGCAGGTTCACCTCCACCCCCCAGCGCACCCCCGGTCGCCAGCCGAAATCCTGGAGGTAGTGGCCGATGGACCCCAGCACGTCGGCGGTCGACCGCCAGATGTCCCGCGCGCCGTCTCCGTCGAAGTCGACCGCGTGGGACAGCATCTTGGTCGGCATGAACTGCGGCTGGCCGAGCGCGCCCGCCCACGAACTGCGGATTTCCCCGAGTGGCAGGTGATCTTCGTCGGCGATCGTCAGGGCCGCCACGAATTCGTCGAGGAACATGGCCTTCCGCGCGCCCATGAAGGCCTGCGTGGACGTGACCCGGATGGCGGAATGCTTCAGCGGCACGCGCCCGAAATCCGATTCCCGGCCCCAGATCGCCACGATGATCTCGGCCGGCACCCCGTATCGCCGCTCGGCGGCATCCAGCACCGCCCCGTGCGTCTTCAGCCGCGCCCGGCCGGCGCTCGTCAGGCCGGCGAGCCGCTTGGCGTCCAGGTAGCGGCCCGGCGAGGCGAATTCCGCCTGGAAGGACGGCCCGCGTGGCGGCGGCGCGCCGGGCGGCACCAGGTCCGGCAGCGACCAGTCCGGCGTCAGCCCGGCGGTCGCCGCCCGGATGGTGGCGTCCGAAACGCCCGCCCGCCGGGCCGCCGGCGCGGCCGTGTCGGCAAGCCAGCGCTGGAACGCCGCCTCCACGGCGGGCCGGTCCACGGCGGCGCGGCCGTCTCCGGCCGTCACGAGAAGACCCAGCGCGAAGGCGGCGAGGACACGGAGTGGCCCGAGACGGGCCGGCGAAGGGGGCGAAGGAAGCATGCTGGTCATGCCCGCCATTGTGTCATGATCCGGCGCCCGTGGAACCCGCCCCGGCGACCGCCACGTGCCTGCGACCGACTGCCTCCTGCGTCACCGGGAGCATGGTATCAGCCCATCGGCTTAGTTTTCGGCGGTGCGGAAGTCCTTTAGAAGTCCGGGACAAACACGAACCAGTGCAAGGGCGGCGCAAAGCGAATGTTCTCCAAGATCCTGATCGCCAACCGGGGTGAGATCGCCTGCCGGGTCATCAAGACCGCTCGCCGCATGGGCATCAAGACCGTCGCGGTCTTCTCCGACGCGGACCGCGATGCGCTCCACGTGGAGATGGCCGACGAGGCGGTCCACATCGGTCCGCCCCAGGCCGCCCAGTCCTATCTGGTGATCGACAAGATCATCGCTGCCTGCAAGCAGACCGGTGCCGAGGCCGTGCATCCTGGCTACGGCTTCCTCTCCGAGCGCGCGGCCTTCCCGCGCGCGCTTGCCGCCGAGGGCATCGTCTTCATCGGTCCGAACCCGGACGCGATCGACGCCATGGGCGACAAGATCCAGTCGAAGATCTTCGCCGACCGGGCCGGCGTCTCCACCGTGCCGGGCAACCTCGGCGTCATCGAGAGCCCGGAGGAGGCGGTGGTCGTCGCCCGCGACATCGGCTTCCCGGTGATGATCAAGGCCTCCGCCGGCGGCGGCGGCAAGGGCATGCGCATCGCCTGGGACGCGTCCGAGGTGGCCGACGGCTTCGCCCGCGCCAAGTCGGAAGCCGCGTCCTCGTTCGGTGACGACCGTGTCTTCATCGAGAAGTTCATAGTCAACCCGCGTCACATCGAGATCCAGCTCCTCGGCGACAAGCACGGCAACGTCATCTATCTCAACGAACGCGAGTGCTCGATCCAGCGCCGCAATCAGAAGGTCATCGAGGAGGCGCCGTCGCCGCTCCTCGACGAGGCCACCCGCCGCGCGATGGGCGAGCAGTCCGTCGCCCTCGCCAAGGCGGTCGGCTACGACAGCGCCGGCACCGTGGAATTCGTCGCCGGGCAGGACAAGTCCTTCTTCTTCCTGGAGATGAACACGCGTCTTCAGGTGGAGCATCCGGTCACCGAGCTCATCACCGGCATCGACCTCGTCGAGCAGATGATCCGCGTCGCCGCCGGCGAGAAGCTGTCCATCACGCAAGCCGACGTGAAGATCGACGGCTGGGCCGTTGAAAGCCGCGTCTACGCGGAGGATCCCTACCGCAGCTTCCTGCCCTCCACCGGCCGCCTCGTGAAGTACCGCCCGCCGGCGGAAGGCGTGAAGGACGGCATCACCGTGCGCAACGACACCGGCGTCGTGGAGGGCTCGGAGATCTCCATGTTCTACGACCCGATGATCGCCAAGCTGGTCACCCACGGCCCGACCCGCCTCGCCGCCATCGACGCCCAGGCGGAGGCTCTCGACAGCTTCGTCATCGACGGCATCCAGCCCAACATCCCCTTCCTCACCGCCCTGATGCAGCACGAGCGCTGGCGCGCCGGCAACCTCTCCACCGGCTTCATCAAGGAGGAGTATCCGGACGGCTTCACCGGCCGCGCCACCGACGAGGAGACCCGCGCGGTCCTCGCCATCGCGGCCCTCAGCATGGATCTCATCCGCCGCGAGCGCCTGGAGCACCACACCGGCCGCCTGCGCCCGGCCTCCGGCAAGTGGCGGACCGACTACGTGGTCCGGCTCGACCGCGAGCACATCCCGGTCACCGTGCCGGAGGGCTACGCCGCCGTGCCGCTTGAGATCGACGTCACCATCGCCGGCCGCACCCTCACGGTCACCTCCGAGTGGCGTCCGGGCGAGCCGGTCTGGATCGGCTCCGTCGGCGGCGACACCGTCGCCGTCCAGGCCCGCCCGGCCCCCGGCGGCACGCTCTTGGCCTGGCGCGGCGTCACCACCTTCAGCCGCGTCATGACGCCCGAGGTGGCGGCCCTCGACGCCCTGATGCCGGTGAAGCAGCCGCCGGACCTCTCCAAGTACCTGCTCTGCCCGATGCCCGGCCTCGTCGTCTCCATCTCGGTCGCCGAGGGCCAGGAGGTGAAGGCCGGCGAGACGCTGGCGGTGGTGGAAGCCATGAAGATGGAAAACGTCCTCCGCGCCGAACGCGACGGCACCGTCTCCGCCATCAAGGCCAAACCCGGCGACAGCCTCGCGGTCGACGCGGTCATCCTGGAATTCGCCTGAGGGGAAGGGCGTTGAGGGCAGTGGCCGCTGTCCGCACGCCCACCATCCCCCGATCCCGTAGTCCCGGCGTCCGCCGGGATGACGGCTACCCACCCCGACTCGCCTCCGCCGCCCCGCCCCCTCCATCCCCCATTCCCGTCATCCCGGCGAACGCCGGGATCCAACCGACGCCAGGGCCGACTCGACGGGCGCGACGCGGAAACGACGGCTGGAACCCGGCGTCCACCGGGAGGACGACTACGCCAGCCCCGACAACTCCCGCCAACCCCCACACCCCCCACCAACCTCCGTCATGGTCCGCGCAGGCGGACCACCCACGCTTTCCTTCCGGCAACGGCCGACCCGGACGATGGCATCCACCGCCGACCCAGCCCGTCCCCCATCGCCTCAGTCCCCGCCATCCCCGCCGCCGTCCCCGTCCCCATCGCTGTCGTCGAACAGCCAGTCCAGATCGAGCCACACGAACTGCACCTGGATCACCGTCATCAGCCGCGTCAGCATGATGACGACGACGAGCAGGCCGGCGAGCACGAACGGGTTTTCCAGAATTTCCATGGCCCACCCCCACGGTGGACCCGGGGCAAGGCGCCCGGGCCGGGTCCCGCCACACGCGCGCGGCGAAGATCCCTGTCCATCATCCATTCTTCGCCCCAGCAAAGGATGGTGGATTTCCGAACAATTCGACCGACCGGCGCCTAACCCACCGCGCCGCCCGCCGCCTGCGCCACCGCCGCCTCGGCCGCGGCCCGCTCGTCCACCGTCACCGTCTCGCCGAACACCCGCTCGAACGCCACCCTCAGCGCCACGTCGGCGTCCGCCATGGTCACCGGCAGGCCGAGGTCGACGAGGCTCGTCACCCCGTGGTCTGTCACCCCGCACGGCACGATGCCGGAGAAGTGGGAGAGATCCGGCTCCACGTTGAGGCTGATGCCGTGGAAGGTCACCCAGCGGCGCACCCGGATGCCGATGGCGGCGATCTTGTCCTCCGCCCCGTCCCCCCGGTCCGGCCGGCGAACCCAGACACCCACCCGGTCCTCGCGCCGTTCCCCGCGCACGGTGAAGGCGTCGAGCGTGCCGATGATCCACGCCTCCAGCGCCGCCACGAAGGCCCGCACGTCCTCGCGCCGGCGCTTCAGGTCGAGCATCACATAGGCCACCCGCTGGCCGGGGCCGTGGTAGGTGTACTGCCCGCCGCGCCCGGTGGCGTAGACCGGAAACCGGTCCGGCTCGATCAGGTCGGCCGCGTCGGCGCTGGTGCCCGCCGTGTAGAGCGGCGGGTGCTCCACCAGCCAAATCCGCTCCGCCGCCCGCCCGTCGGCGATCAGCGCGGCCCGCGCCTCCATCTCGGCGACGGCGGCCGGGTAGGGCACCGGCACGTCGGCCACCACCCATTCCACCGGCGGCGAGCCGGGGCGTGCGGCAAAGCGGGTGTCGAGGGCGTCGCGCGCATTAACCATCCGGTAACCATGAGGTCCGAAACATCGTGACAGGCGTCCCCATCCGTCCGCCGACTCGCCGAGCCGGCCACACCAACGGCGCCCCTTGCCAGGATCCATAATCCGCATGTCGACCTTCGAGAAGATCTTCGTCGATATATCGGTCGTGCTCGGCGGGCAGACCATGCCCATCCACCAGCTGCTGCGCATGGGCCGCGGCGCGGTGATCGAGCTCGACACCCACGCGGACGACGACGTCCAGATCCTTGCCAACGATATTCCGGTCGCCCGCGGGCAGGTGGTGCTGAAGGGCGAGCACGTCGGCATCTCCATCACCGAGGTGCTGTTCCGCCGGCCGGGCTCGCGCCCGCAGATCAATGTGAAGAAGCTCTGAACCCGAACAGGACGGGCGCCGCCGATACCCCCTTGTAACCCCCATGCGGGTTTGCTACTAAGCCGGCGCCGACGGGACGCCCGGCGGCAAAGTCCACGAGAGCGGTCGTGGCGGAATTGGTAGACGCGCAGCGTTGAGGTCGCTGTGGGGCAACCCGTGGAAGTTCGAGTCTTCTCGACCGCACCAGTGTTTGACGAAGCGATCGGCCGCCCTCTTGGGCGGCCGTCGTCGTTTCCAGGCATCGCTCCGGAAATCCGGCGCCGAGGCCTGCCGCCCGGTGGCCACAGCCGTCCCGCCGCAGGCCGCCGTCCGCCCGCGCGGGCAATTTTGCCTTTGAGTGTGCGCCTGCGAAACGCTATGTCCGCCCACGGAGCCTGACCGGCCGAAGGTCCGGGCACCGCCTCATCCGCATCCGAAGTCATGCCCGAACCACGGGGGCCGCCATGGTCGATCCCGACTCCCACGCGCCCGACGATCCCGAGTTCTCCGCGGTGCTGGCGCTTCGCGACGAGGACGGCGACCTGAACCCCGCCTTCGTGGCGGCCCTGACGGACGCCATCGAGACCGCCGATTCGGATCGGGTGCGGGCGCTCGCCGGCGACCTGCACGAGGCGGACGTGGGCGACCTCCTGGAGGCGCTTCATCCGGAGGACCGCGCGCCGCTGGTGCGCCTTCTCGGCGACGCGTTCGACTTCACCGCCCTCACCGAGGTCGACGAGACCATCCGCGTCCAGATCCTGGAGGAGCTGCCCACCGCCACGGTCGCCGAGGGCGTCCGCGAGATGGACAGCGACGACGCGGTCTACCTCCTGGAGGACCTCGCCGAGGAGGACAAGGCCGAGATTCTCGCCCAACTGCCCTTCACGGACCGGCTCGCGCTCCAGCGCAGCCTGGACTATCCGGAGGAGACAGCCGGCCGGCGCATGCAGACGGACTTCATCGCCGTCCCGCCGTTCTGGACCGTCGGCCAGACCATCGACTACCTGCGCGAGCGCGAGGATCTGCCGGAGGAGTTCTACGAGCTCTACGTCATTGATCCCGGCTTCCGCCTGCTCGGCTCCGTGTCGCTCAACAAGATCCTCCGCGCCAGCCGGCCGACGAAGATCGCCGACATCATGCACGAGAACCGCCATCTGGTTCAGGCCACCGAGGACCAGGAGGAGGTGGCGCGCCTCTTCGAGCGCTACAACCTCATCTCCGCCGCCGTGGTGGACGAGGGCGAGCGTCTCGTCGGCGTCCTCACCATCGACGACATCGTGGACGTGATCCAGGCCGAGGCGGAGGAGGACATCCGCGCGCTCGCCGGCGTCGGCGACGAGGAGATCTCCGACAGCGTGCTCTACACCGTACGCACCCGCTCGGTGTGGCTCATCGTGAACCTCGCCACGGCCTTCCTCGCCTCCTCGGTGATCGGCCTCTTCGACGCCACCATCGAGCAGATGGTGGCGCTCGCCGTGCTCATGCCCATCGTCGCCTCCATGGGCGGCAACGCCGGCACCCAGACCATGACGGTGGCCGTCCGGGCGCTCGCCACCCGCGACCTCGACGCCAACAACGCCTGGCGCATCGTCGGCCGCGAGGTGATGGTCGGCCTCCTCAACGGCTTCGCGTTCGCGATCGCGGTCGGGCTGGTGGCCGGGCTCTGGTTCCAGAACCCCATGCTCGGGGTGGTGATCGGCGCCGCCATGGTGATCAACCTCGTGTGTGCCGCGCTCGCCGGCATCCTCATCCCCCTCGCGCTCGACAAGTTCGAGGTGGATCCGGCCGTGGCCTCCGGCGTCTTCGTCACCATGATCACCGACATCGTCGGCTTCGTCGCCTTCCTCGGCCTCGCGACGCTGATCCTGCTCGGCTGAGGGGAAGGGTGGTAGGGAGTCCGTTATCCCCACTCGGCTCCGCTTGTGCCCGCATGAGTATGCGGCAATCTTAATTCCCCGTTCACCATCGTGGGGCAGGGTCCGGCGTTCCAGCCGCCGTCACGACGCCGGCCGGCGGATCAGATGCCCGTCTCCGTCGCATCCGGACGCCCCCTCGCCAGGACCGCCTTTCGCGCACGCAGGACCGCTCGATGACGCCCACGCCCGCCCCCGCCGCCGCGACGTTCGACCAGCCGAAGGCACGGGGAGGGCAGGCGATGGACGCCGGCCGCACCCAGGCGCCGAGGGTCCGCCGGGCCGCTCGGGCGCTGCTGGTGGCCTCCATGGCGCTGGTCGCCGCCTCGTGCGCCCTCTTCGACTATGATCCCCCGGAGCCGGAGGATTTCGCCGTCCACGGCATCGACGTCTCCTACTACCAGGAGGCCGTCAACTGGACGGCCGTGCGCAGCGGCGGCGTCACCTTTGCGTGGATCAAGGCCACCGAGGGCGGCGATTGGCTCGATCCGCGTTTCGCTGAAAACTACAACGCCGCCGGCGCCGCCGGGGTGGCGCGTGGGGCCTATCACTTCTGGTACTTCTGCCGGCCGGTGGAGGACCAGATCGCCTGGTTCATCCAGAACGTGCCGGTCGACCCGTCGGCCCTGCCGCCGGTGCTCGACATGGAATGGAACCACGACAGCAAGACCTGCCGCCGCCAGCCGTCCCGCGCGGAGATCCACGCCGACATGCGCCGCTGGCTGACCGCCATCGAGGCGCACTACGGCAAGCGGCCGGTGATCTACACCACCGTGGATTTCCACCGCGACCGCATGGTCGGCGCGTTCGGCGACTATCACATCTGGCTGCGCAGCGTCGCCGGCCATCCGTCCGTGCGCTATGGCGACCGCCGCTGGCATTTCTGGCAGCACACCGCCACCGGCCGGGTGCCCGGCATCCGGGGCAATGTGGACCGCAACGTCTTCTACGGCTCGCCCCGCCAGTGGCAGACCTTCCTTAACGGCGCCCACGACCCGACCAGTTGAGGCCCGCACCGGCCGTCCCGACCAATCCCGCCGCGATGCGCCTCAGGCCGGCCGCGCGGCCATGACGGCGCGCAGGTGCCGCGCCGCCTCCGCCGGGTCCTCCGCGGCGGAGAGCGCGCTCACCACCGAGAGCCCGGCCACCCCGGTCGCCGCCACCGCCGCCGCGTTCTCCGCGTCGATGCCGCCGATGGCGACGGACGGCAGGCCGGCCGCCGCCACGATGTCCGCCGTGCCGTCGAGCCCGAGGGCCGCCGCCGCGTCCGGCTTGGTGCCGGTGGCGAACACCGGACCGATGCCCAGGTAATCCACCGCCGCGCCGTCGACCGCCGCAAGCTGGCCCGCGTCGGTGATCGAGAGCCCCACCACCGCGTCGGGGCCGAGCAGCGCCCGCGCCGCCGCCGCCGGCAGGTCCGACTGGCCCACGTGCACGCCCGCGGCGCCCGCTGCTGCCGCCACATCCGCCCGGTCGTTGACGATCAGCGGCACGCCGAGCGGGTCCAGCATGGCCTTGAGGGCGATCGCCTGCTCAAGAAGCGCCCGCCCGCCGATGTCCGGATTGCGCAGCTGGACAAGCGTGACTCCACCGGACACCGCCTTCCGAGTCACCGACAGAAGGGTCGGGAAGGCGAGGCGGTGGTCGGTGACGAAATAGAGCCTGAGGTCCAGGCGATGGCGGACGGCGGGGGAGGGCATTCGGGTCAGAGCTTGCGCACGGCCACATGCGCCTCCAGCGTCGCCGCATCCAGGGAGTGCAGCATGTCGAGAAGCGCCACCTGCAGGCTGCCCGGTCCCCCGGCCACGTCGGCCGCCGCCTTGCCGGCGGCCTTCAGTGCCGCCAGGGCGGCCACCGTGGCGGCGAGCGGATCCGGTTCCACTGCAAGGCACGCGGCCACCAGGGCCGAGGCGGTGCAGCCGAGGCCGGTCACCCGCGCCATCAGCGGGTCGCCGCCCTCCACCAAGTGGGTGCGCTGGCCGTTGCTCACCACGTCCACCGCGCCCGTCACCGCCGCCACCAGCCCGTGTTCGGCCGCGAAGGCGATCGCCCCTCGCACCGCCGCGTCGGATGCGAGCACGCTGTCGACGCCCTTCGGCGCCGCCCCGGCCGCGCCCGCCAGCGTCATCACCTCCGAGGCGTTGCCGCGCACGACCGTCGGCTTCAGCTTCACGAGGTCGGCCGCCGCGACGGTGCGGTAGCGCGTCGCGCCCACGCCCACCGGGTCCAGCACCCAGGGCTTGCCGAAACGCTGCGCCGTGATGGCGGCCAGCCGCATGGCGGCGGTCCATTGGCTCGACAATGTGCCGATGTTGATCACCAACGCCGCCGAAAGCGCGGTGAACTCCTCCACCTCCTCGGTGGCGTGCACCATCGCCGGCGAGGCGCCGAACGCCAGGAGCGCGTTGGCGGTGTTGTTCATCACCACATAGTTGGTGATGTTGTGGATGAGGGGAGCCCGGTCACGGACCCGTTCCAGGATGGCAACTACTTCAGATATCTGCATAGTTCATGCCTCTGTTCGCTGGACCGTGCAGAAAGGATGCGTTTACGTCAACTCCCGGAGTTCCCGAATCCGCAACCGGCCTTGAACCCGCCCTGGCAAGTTCTTCTATAGAACGAGACGTCCGGCGGATCGGGTTGCCGCCGGGCCGGGAACTGCGCTACCAACAGACCTGACCACACATCGTCCCGGAGTCGGCTTCGGGGCCAGAACGTCGAAGAAGGTACCCATGACCAAGGCCATCGCCACCGAGTGGCTCGCCCGTCTCGACGACGAGGACGAGAAGGAAGAGAAGAAGGACGCCGCCCCGGCGCCGCAGGTCGACAAGTACCTCTTCAAGTCCCGGACCGTTCTCATCACCGGCGGCATCAACCAGGACCTGGCGAAGGACGTCACCGCCCGCCTCCTGGCCCTTGCCGAAGCCAGCCACACCGACCCGATCACCGTCATCGTCTCCTCGCCCGGCGGGCATGTGGAGAGCGGCGACATGATCCACGACATGATCCAGTTCGTCCCGGCCCCGGTGAACATCCTCGGCACCGGCTGGGTGGCGAGCGCCGGCGCGCTGATCTACGTGTCCGTGCCGAAGGAGCGCCGCTTCTGCACGCCGAACACCCGCTTCCTTCTCCATCAACCCTCCGGCGGCACCGGCGGCATGGCGACGGACATCGAGATCCAGGCCCGCGAGATCCTCAAGATGCGCGACCGCCTGAACAAGATCTTCTCCGTCGCCACCGGCCAGCCGCTCGAGCGCATCGAGAAGGACACCGACCGCGACTACTGGATGAGCGCCGACGAGGCGATCGCCTACGGCCTCGCCGGCCGCGTCGTCCGGTCCGCGGGCGAGATCACCGGCTGACGAGAGGGCGGCCGGCGCCCCGCCGGCCGTCGCGACCCGGGGGGACGGTCATGCGCATCACCATGCGGCGGACGCGACGCGTCCTCGGCCCGGCGGCTGCCGCCATCGTGCTCGCCGCCGCGGTCCTGTCGGGCCCCGGCCCGCTGGCGGTCGGCCCCGCCGCCGCCCAGTCCGCCTCGCCCTACGACATGACCTACGCGCTCCGCGCCAAGGGTCCCGTCGCACTCCGTGCCGCCATGGTGGAGGGCGCCAAGGCCGTCGGCGAGATCCCGGCCGGCGCCACCGGCATCGTGCTCCGCTGGTGCCGCAGCGAGATCCCGTTCGGCGCCTGGCAGTTCGGCACCAAGGCCGAGCAGATGAAGCTCCTCGACGCGCGCTGGTGCGAGGTGTCCCACGCGGGCGTCGTCGGCAACGTGCCCGGATCGGCGCTGGCGCCGGAATGACCCGGCGGTCCCCGCCGGCCCCATCCGGTCTCCGTCCCCTGTCCCGACGGCCGGCGGCGACGCCGGCCGGCTTCCCTCGGACCGATCGCCGCAGCCGCCCATGTTCTTCATCGCGTCCAAGCTGATCTATCTGGTCATCCGGCCGTCCAACGCCGTCATCCTGTTGATGCTGCTCGGCCTCGCGCTGCGCTGGTTCGGTCGCCGGCGCACCGGCGCGACGGTGTTCGCCCTCGGCCTCGGCGGCCTCATCCTATTCGGCTGGACCACCATCTCCAACGCGCTCCTCTGGCCGCTGGAGACGCGCTTCCCGCAGTTCACCGCCATGGACGGCGAGCCGACCGGCATCATCATCCTCGGCGGCGCCCTCGACATCATCGGCACCCACGAGCGCAACGACCAGCCCCAGCTCACCGACGGGGCCGAGCGCCTGTTCGCCGGCGTGGAGCTCGCCCGCCGCTATCCGAACGCCCGCGTGATCTTCACCGGCGGCTCCGGCGAAGTGCTGCCCACCGAGCGCCAGGAGGCGGACGTCGCCCGGACGGTCCTCACCAGCCTCGGCGTTCCGCCGGAGCGTCTGGTGCTGGAGCGCGCCTCCCGCAACACCCGCGAGAACGCCACGCTCACCTACGACATCGTGGCGCCGAAGCCCGGCGACCGCTGGCTCCTGGTCACCTCCGCCTTCCACATGCCGCGCTCCGTCGGCGTCTTCCGCGCCGCCGGCTGGACCGGCATCACCGCCTATCCGGTCGACTACCGCTCCGTGTCGGACCCGCCCATCATCGGTCGGCAGTTCGCCAGCGAGTCGCTCTTCCAGGTGGACGTCGCCGTCAAGGAATGGATCGGCCTCGTCGCCTACCGCTTCGCCGGCTACACCGACGCGCTCTTCCCGGCGCCGTGAACCGCCGCCTTCCGATCCCTCAATCCTCCTCGTCGTCCATCCAGAACGCGTCGTCGTCGGCCAGCACCGCCTCGGAGGGTGCGAAGGTCGGCGCCGGCTCGTCCTCGGCGCGCAGGCGAAAGCGGTAGAGCCCGCGCACCTCGCGCGGCGGCACCGGCCGGTTCTTGCGCAGGATCACCACGCGCCCGTCCTCGGCGAGGCGCACCACCTCGTCCTTCACCGGCTTCATCAGCTGGCGCCAGAGCTTCTCGTTGCTGCCGACGAGCGCGCGGGCGACCTCGCTCGGGTCCACGGGGCGGCCGTCGCGGCGTTCGGTGGCGAGCGCCATCGCCTGCTCGCGGATGGCGGCGGCCTTGATGCGGCGGGGATCGATCATCGCAATCTACTCGTCAGGAGGGCTCGTCCACGGCCACGGCGGCACGCGAGGGAGAGAAGAACTGGCGCCGGGTCAGCACCGTCAGCACGATCGCCGAACTGATCATCAGCGGAATGGGTCCGACGAACCAGCCGAGATAGCCCACCGAGAGGAAGAAGGCCCGCAGTCCCTGGTTGAATTGTGCGCCGGCCAGCACCACCATCTTGGCGGCCCTGGCGATCGCGGCCTCCATTTCCGGCGTGCCCATCAGCGAGCGGTGGGGCACCGCGCCGATCAGGATGGAGGCGTAGTTGAACAGCCGGTAGGACCAGCCGAACTTGAAGAACGCATAGGCGTAGATGAGGAGCAGCCCCACCGCCTTGGTCTCCCAGGCGGCCCGCGCGACGGTCAGGCCGAACGGCAGGTCGCGGGCGATCTCCACCACCCGGTCGCTGGCGTTCAGCACCGCGAAGCCGCCGCCGATGGCCAGAAGGCTGGTGGAGGCGAAGAAGGCGGTGCCGTTCTGCAGGCCGCCCATGATGGCGGTGTCGATCATCCGGAGGTCCCGCTCCGCCAACTGGCGGATCCAGGCGTGGCGTTGCCGGTTCATGGCGGCCGAAAGGGTCCGGTGCCGGAACGGGCTGCGCTCGGTCAGCCAGGCGTAGCCGATCCAGGACGCCAGGAAGAACAATCCGGCCGCCAGGTCGAGGGTGGTGAATCCGGGCACGCGCGCACTCCGGCCGGTTGATCGTCGCCGGACCCTGCCAACAGCGGCGCCCGCCGGCAAGGGCTATCGCGCCACCGGACGTTTCCGGTTCGGAACCATTGCGGCGGCGCGCGCGTCTTCCGGGCGGCGTCTTTTCCGCGCGCGGCCCCCGTCCCTGGTGCCGGGGCGCCGCCGCCCTGATCCGGAGTTTTTTCCATGCTGTCACGAAACCGCCTCAAGCCCCTGCGCGACCAGGTGATCGTCATCACCGGCGCCAGCAGCGGCATCGGCCTGGTCACGGCCCGCATGGCGGCCGCCCGCGGCGCCCGGGTGGTGATGGCCGCCCGCAACGCGGAAGCGCTCGCGGCCGTCGCCGAGGAGATCCGGATCGACGGCGGCACCGTGGCGACGGTGACGGCGGACGTCGCCGTGGAAGCCGACGTGGACCGGATCGTGCGCACCGCCACGGAGCGATTCGGCGGCTTCGACACCTGGGTCAACGGCGCCGCCGTCGCCCTCTACGGATTCCTCGACGAGGTCTCCATGGAGGATCACCGGCGGGTGTTCGACACCAACTACTGGGGCGTCGTCTACGGCTCCCTGAAGGCGGTGGAGCACCTGCGCCAGAAGGGCGGGGCGATCATCACCATCGGCAGCATCCTGTCGGAGATCGCCGTCCCGCTGCAGGGCCCCTATGTGGCCTCCAAGCACGCGGTCCGCGGCTTCACCGACGCGCTCCGCCAGGATCTCGACGCGGAGCACGCCCCGATCAGCATCACGCTGATCAAGCCGGCGGCGATCGACACGCCCTATGTCGACCACGCCAAGACGCTGTTCAACCGCCAGCCGAAGACGCCGCCGGTGCGCTACGCGCCGCACATCGTCGCCCGCGCCATCCTGCACTGCGCCACCCATCCGCGCCGCGAGATGACCGTCGGCGGCGGCGGCAAGCTCACCGTCCTCATGCAGAGGGCCTTCCCGGCCTTCTACGACTATTCCGTCTCGTCCAACTGGCACACCTCGCAGATGCGCGACGCCGCCGTCGGTGACGGCGACCAGGCGACCCGCGACAACCTCCACGCTCCGACCCGCGACGGCGAAGAGCGCGGCAGCCCCGGTCTTCCGGCCCGCGAGACGTCGCTCTACACCGAGATGCGCCTGCGCCCCGTCGCCGCGCTGCTTCTGGCCGGCGTCGCCCTCGGCGTCGGCTATGTGGTCGTCACCCGCGTCTCCACCGGCCGCTGGCCGTGGGAGGAGCCCCCGCGCGGCTGGCGCCGCATGGTCGGCACCGACTGGCTCGGCCGCGCTCACGACACTGTCGGCGGCTGGACCGGCTCGGCGCGCCACTGGATCGGCGACACCGCCGGCGAGACGCAGCACCGGCTCGGCGCCGCGGCCGGTACGGCCCAGCACCGGCTCGGCGGCCTCACCGGCGCCGCCCAGCACCGCCTCGGCGCGCTCGCCGGCAGCGCCCGCCATGCCCTCGGGGCGCTCGGCGGCGACGTGCAGCGCCGCTTCGGCGCCACCGAGGCGGAAACCGAGTCCCGGCTCGCCGCGCTCACGGCCGATGCCGGCCGCCGCCTGCACCGCTATGGCGACGCCGTCGAGACCGAGGCCGAGCATCTGGCCCGCCGGGCCCGAGAGGCGCTGCCCGACTGGGTCGCGCCCCGCCGCCGCAACCGCTGGACCGACTGGTGGTGACACCCGGCCGCTGATCCGCACCGCCTGATCCCATCCAAGGCCGCCGCGCGTGAACCCGCGCGGCGGCCTTCGTCCGTTCAGCCGAGGCTGACGCGGCCGTCCTCGGCCAGCGGGAAGAAGGGGTTGTGGGCCACCTCCCAGAGGTGCCCGTCCGGATCGGCGAAATAGCCCGAATAGCCGCCCCAGAACACCGGCTCCGCCGCCTTCACCAGCGTCGCCCCGCAGGCGACCGCATGGGCGATCGCCGCGTCCACGGCGGCCGGGGAGGGCAGGTTCTGCGCCAGCGTCACCGCCCGGAAGCCGCTGCCCTCCGCCGACACCCGCGCGTCCTCGGCCAGCGCCTCCCGGCCGTAGAGGGCGAGCACCACGCCCGACAGCTGGAAGAAGGTCACGCTCTCCTGGGAGGCCGGCGCGGCGGTGAAGCCGAGCGCCTCGTAGAACCGGCGCAACGCGGCGAGATCCGAGACGCCGAGGGTGATGATCGAAACGGCGTTGAGAAAGGGCGGCATCCTTCGGCAATCCTTCTATGCGGCGAAAGGTGGGGCCGGCCGCCATGGCGACGGGCCGCGGGACCATGCTAGCAGAGACTGCGCGCCACGCCGGTCAGCCTCCGTCACCAGTGCCGACCGGCCGGGCCCCGTAAGACCCAGGAGAGACCCCCTGATGCCGCCGCCGACCCCCGTGCTGACCCCCGACGAGATCAACCGCTATCTCGACGACGTCTTCCCGGAGCTGAACGCGACTCGGCGCGCCTACGTGGTCACGGACGTCGGGGAGGGGACGGCGGTCGTCACCTGCGCGGCCGGCCCGGAATCCCTTCGTCCCGGCGGCACGGTGTCGGGCCCGACCCTGATGACGCTTGCCGACATCGCCGCCTGGGTGGTCATCCTCGCCCACGTGGGCCGCTCCGCCCTTACGGTCACCACCCATCTCTCCATCGATTTCCTGCGCAAGCCCGAGCCCGGCCTCCTCTTCGGCCGCGCCCGCCTGATGAAGCTCGGCAAGCGCCTCGCCGTCTCGTCCGTCGAAATCGGCGACGCCGATGGCCGCGCGCCCTACGCCATCGCGAGCGCCACCTACTCCATCCCCCCGCCGCTCGAAAGAGGATGAGGCCAGCCGGGAAAAGGATTTCTGATTCGTAGTTTATGCATGTCTTCTAGAGCGCCCCCTCCGTGGCTCCACCCGCGCCCTCCGTCATGGTCCGCGAAGGCGGACCACCCACGCATTCCTTCCCCGTCAAAAGCGTGGATGGTCCGGCGAAACCGGACCATGACGATGGCGATGAACATCAGCTTAGGGGAGGGCACCCCATCCCCCCATTGAGCGGCTCCGCTCCCCCCAACGCGTCACCCCGGCGAAAGCCGGGGCCCAACCGACGAGGACATCACCCGCGCCGGCTCGATAGACTCCTCCGTTGGCTGGATCTCGGCGTCCGCCGGGATGACGGCGCCGCACGCAGAGAACCCATCACCCGCACCGGCTCCAAGCACTCCTCCGTCGGCTGCGTCCCCGCGTCCGCCGGACGTCGGCGCCGCCCCTGAGCGAACCCTATTCCCCCCCATACCCCCCGCCCCAAAACCCCGCTAACCTCCCCCCACCGTCCCGCTCGGAGCCCCTGGACCGTGGCCGTCTACCATCCCGATGCCTACCGCACCGACCGGAAGGCCCCGAGCTACTGGGAGGCCACCGCCGTCGTTCCGCCGGCGCCCCGGCTCGCCGCCGACCAGGCTGCCGACGTGGTGGTGATCGGCGGCGGATACACCGGCCTCTCCGCCGCCCTCCACCTCGCCCGCGACCACCATGTCTCCGCCGTCGTGCTGGAGGCCGGCCCGATCGGCTGGGGCGCGTCCGGGCGGAACGGCGGCTTCGTCAGCCTGTCGTCCGCCAAGCTCTCCGCCGAGGCCATGATCGCCCGCCACGGCGAGGCGGAGACCCGGCGCTTCTACGCCGCCGAGATGGAGGGCATCGACCTCGTCCGCGCGCTCCTCGCCGAGGGCATCGACGCCGACCCGCAAGGGGACGCCACCTACGAGGTGGCCCACCGGGCCTCCGTCGCGCCGGCCCTTCGGGCGTCCGTGGATTTCCACGTGCGCAAGCTCGGACTCCCGGCCTTCTTCATGGACCGGCACGCGTTCACCAAGATGGGTCACGGCGGCACCGAACAGTTCGGCGCGGCGGGCTTGCGCGGCGCCTTCGGTATTCATCCGTTGAAATATCTGGCCGGCCTCAGGGCGCTCGTGGCGCGCCACGGGGCCAAGGTCCACGCCGACAGTCCGGTCATCGCCTGGACGCGCGACAGCGGCGGCTACATCCTGACGACACCGGGCGCTACAATCCGGACAAGGACCGTGGTTGTCGCTACAAACGGCTACACGCCGGACACGATCCACCGCGCCTTCGCCAACCGCACGCTTCCGGCGATCTCCAGCATCATCGTCACCCGGCCGCTGACCGAAGCCGAGCTTGCCGCCGTCGGCTGGCGCACCGCCTGTCCGGTGTCGAACACACGCAACCTCTTGTTCTACTACCGCCTTCTGCCGGACGGACGGTTCCTGTTCGGCGGCCGCGGCGGCACCTCCGGCTCGCCCGCCGAACAGGCCCGCGTCACCGCCTGGCTCACCCGCCGCCTCGGCGAGGTCTTCCCGCCCTGGAAGGACGTGGAGATCGACCACGCCTGGAACGGCCTCGTCTGCCTGACCGGCCGCCTCACCCCCGCCCTGGGCCGCCTCGATGACGAGCCCGGCGTCCACTATGCGTTCGGCTGGCACGGCAACGGCGTCGCCGCCGCGACCTGGGCCGGCCGGCGGATCGCCCGCGCGATCGTGGAGGAGAAGGGCCGCCCGATCGACCTGCCCGCGCCGCTCCGCGGCCTCCCGCCCCACCTCGGCCACCCGCTGATCCGCCGCGTCGGCCTCAAGGCGGTTTACGCGTGGTACGGGCTGAGGGAGCCGCAGTAAGCCGTGCAGCGACCGCCGGCAGAACGCATGGCGAATCAGTCGCCTGCATCAGGCGGCTCAGGTCCGGCTGTAACGGATTCGTTGGAAGGGCAGGCCGTCGATGGTGGGCGCGACAGGGATCGAACCTGTGACCCCCTCGGTGTGAACGAGGTGCTCTCCCGCTGAGCTACGCGCCCCCGACATCGTCGGCGTGGGGGCGATATAAGGGGCGGTGCCGGGCCAAGTCAAGCGCGATCACCGTCTCTCCCGCGATCAGCGGAGAGCGGCGGCGAAGGCCGGGGAGATGCGGGCGAGGGCGGCGTCGATGGCATCGAAATGGTCGATCACGGTGGTCGGCCCGAAGCTGTCGATGGGCTCGGCCGTATAGCCGAAGCTGACGCCGATCACCGGCACCCCGGCGGCCAGCGCCGCCGCCACGTCGGCCTCGCTGTCGCCCACCATCACCGCCGTCTCGACGGTCCCGCCCGCCGCCGCGATGGTGCCGGTGATGTGGTCCGGATGGGGCTTGCGCACCGAAAGGCTGTCGCCGCCGAGCACCGCGTCGAACCGGTCCTTGAGGCCGAGCGTCGCCAAGAGCGGAAGCGCCAGGTGCAGGCGCTTGTTGGTGCAGATGGCGAACCGGATGCCGCGCCCGCCGAGCCGGTCGAGCGCCGCGAGCGCGCCTGGAAACGGCAGCGTCTCGTCGGCGATCCGGCCGGCGTAGAGGGCGATGAAGCGGTCGACCAGCGGCTCCAGCCGGTCCACCGCCAGCGGCACGCCGGCCCGCCGGAAGCCCTCCACGATCAGCGCGCGGGCGCCCTGGCCGAAGTTGTTCTTCACCGCCGACCGGTCCACCGCCGGCAGGCCTTCCTCGCCGAGCAGGGTGTTCAGCGCCCCGAGAAGGTCGGGGGCCGTGTCGAGGAGAGTGCCGTCGAGATCGAGGACGAGGAGCGGCGCGGCCATCGGTCGGTTCCGGTTGCGGTGTTCCTTCCTTACGGTGCCGTCAGAGGGGCGGCAAGCGCCCGTGTGCGCCGCACCCCTTGTGCCTTCGACGCAGACGGCTTCGCTGGCGTGCAATCCGCCTCGACCCCGGACCCGGGGGCGAGGGGCGGGCGGTCCCGCCCGATCGGCCGGCGCGCGCCACCGCCCGCGCTTGACCGCGCGCGCCACCATGGTATGAGCCGAGCCGGGAAGAGGTACGAAACGGGGCGGACCATGTCGGCCGACGAGATGAAGAAGGCGGCCGCCGCGGCTGCGCTGGAGGAGGTCCGGCCGGGCATGCGCCTCGGGCTCGGTACCGGCTCGACCGCGACCTGGTTCGTGCGCCTCCTCGCCGAGCGCGTCGCGGCCGGCCTCGACGTGGTCGGCGTGCCGACCTCCAAGGCCACCGAGGTGCTGGCACGCGAGCTCGGCATCCGGCTGATCACCCTCGACGACGTGGCGGGCCTCGACCTGACCGTTGACGGCGCCGACGAGTTCGATCCGAATCTCGACCTCATCAAGGGCGGCGGCGCGGCGCTTCTGCGCGAGAAGATCGTCGCCGCCGACAGCCGGCGCATGATCGTCATCACCGACGAGAGCAAGCGGGTGGAGACGCTCGGCGCCTTTCCGCTGCCGATCGAGGTGGTGACCTTCGGCGCCACCGCTACCATTCGGGCCATCGCCGACGCCGCCCGCAGCGTGGGCCTCAGCGGCGCGCTCGGGTTCCGCCGGTCCGCCGAGGGCGACAAGCTCGTCACCGACCAGGGAAATTGGCTGGTGGATGCATCATTTCGCCAGATTTCAGACCCAAAAGCACTTGCATCAGCGCTATCGCGAATCCCCGGCGTGGTCGAGCATGGTCTCTTCATCGGCCTTGCCTCGAGTGTGATCGTGGCAGGCCGAACCGGCATCCAGCGCATCGATAGAAGTCCGACATGATCTCCTTCCGGAGGAATTCGATGAGAAGCACTCTACAGCGTCTCGGTCGCCTGACCGGCCTGGCGCTCTGCGTCGCCGTTCTGGCCGGGCCGTCCAACGCCCAGGAGTTCAGCGAGACGCACCTGGCCGCCGCCCGCGCCACCATGACGGCCGCCCACGCCTCCGAGCAGTTCGACACCATCCTGCCGATGCTCGCCGATCAGGCGAAGGCGCTGTTCCAGCGGTCCAATCCGTCCCTCGTCCAGGAGATCGACGAGGTCGTCAACGAGGTCGCGCTCGGCCTTGCCAAGCAGCGGCCGGAGCTCGACCGGGAGCTGGAGCGCGCCTGGGCCGCCCGCTTCACCGAGGCCGAGCTGAAGGAGATCACCGCCTTCTACTCCTCCGAGGTCGGCATCAAGTTCGGCCAGACCATGCCGCTCGTGATCCGCGACAGCATGCGCTCTGCCAGCATCTGGCGCGACACGCTCTCCACCGAACTGGTCACGAAGGCGCGCGAGGAGTTGATCAAGCGCGGCCACCAGTTCTGATAGATCAGGACCGGATGCGCGGCCGTCGGGCGTCCCGGCGGCCTTTTTCGTTCATCCGACCCCGGCCGGGCCGGGACTTTCCGATCGGCCGGGCGCCGGCGCGAACCAAACGGGGGCGGGCATGGTGGCGTTCGACTACGACCTCTTCGTCATCGGGGCCGGGTCCGGCGGCGTGCGCGCCGGCCGCATCGCGGCGGGATACGGCGCCCGCGTCGCCGTCGCCGAGGAGCACCGGGTGGGCGGCACCTGCGTGATCCGCGGCTGCGTGCCGAAGAAGCTCATGGTCTACGCCTCGCGCTTTCCCGACGAGTTCGAGGACGCCGCCGGCTTCGGCTGGACCGTCGGCCCCGCCAGCTTCGACTGGCCGACGCTCATCGCCGCCAAGGACCGCGAGATCGACCGCCTGGAGAAGGCCTACGTGGCCAACATGGAGCGGTCCGGCGCCACCATCCTGCGCACCCGCGCCGAGATCGTGGACCCCAACACCGTTCGCCTCGCCGACGGCCGCCGCGTCACCGCCGAGCGCATCCTGGTGGCGACCGGCGCCTGGCCCTTTCTGCCCGCCAAGGTGCCCGGCATCGAGCACGCGGTCACGTCCAACGAGATCTTCGATCTTCCCGCCCTGCCGCCCCGCGTGGTGGTGGTCGGCGGTGGCTATATCGCGGTGGAGTTCGCCTGCATCTTCAACGGCCTCGGCGTGGAGACGACCCTCGTCTACCGCGGCGAACAGATCCTGCGCGGCTTCGACCGCGAGATCACCGACAAGGTCGCCGCCGCCATGGGCAAGCGCGGCATCCGCATCCTCTGCGGCACGGATGTGGCAAGTCTGGAGCGCACCGGCGAGGGCGTCGTCGCATCCCTGTCCACCGGAGAGACGCTGCCCGCCGGCCTCGTGATGTACGCCACCGGCCGCGTGCCCAACACCAGGGGCCTCGGCCTGGAAGCCGCCGGCGTCGCCCTCGATGGGCTCGGCGCCATCCGGGTCGACAGCGCGTCGCGCTCGTCGGTGCCGTCCATCTACGCGGTCGGCGACGTCACCAACCGGGTGAACCTCACGCCGGTCGCCATCCGCGAGGGCCATGCCTTCGCCGACACGGTCTATGGCGGCCGGGAGGTGCTGGTCGACCACGCGCTGGTGCCGACGGCGGTCTTCACCACGCCGGAGATGGGCACCGTTGGCCTGACGGAAGAAAAGGCCTGCCAGCACCACGCGGCGGTGGACGTCTACAAGGCCGAGTTCCGGCCCATGCGCAACACCCTTGCGGGCCGAGATGAGCGCATGTTCATGAAGCTGATCGTCGATGCCATCACCGACCGGGTGCTCGGCGTCCACGTGATCGGCCCGGACGCGGGCGAGATGGCCCAGCTCCTCGGCATTCCGCTGATGATGAACGCCACCAAGGCGGACTTCGACCGCACCCTCGCCGTCCACCCGACCGCCGCGGAAGAGCTCGTGACCATGCGCAGCCCGAGCGTCAAGCACCGCCGCTGACCGTGAGGCGCCCCGCGGTCCGCCCTCACATCCGGTAGGCTGTCCGGAAGCCGCCCCATTGGCGGCCGTTCACCCGAATCGGCGCGTCCACTTCCTTCATCAGGATGAATGTGCCGTTGCCCATGTCGCGCTGGTAGGCCTGCACCACGAAGGGCCTTGCGTTGCGGGCGGCGATCAGGCCCGCCCGGTCGTCGAAGATCCGCCGGTTGCGGCTGTTCGCGGCGTTCCAGACCGGATCGTCCGGCCGCTGCGGCTTGGAGAAGGCCGCGTTGTGCACCGGCAGGTAGCCGTTCCGGTCCACCGCCGCGCAGAAAGTCATGCGCGTGTCGGTGGCCAGCAGCGCATCCTGGATCGGCGGCAGCACGCGCTCCAGGAAGGCGAGGCCCGTGGTGTCGAACTGCTGCGGGTTGGTGCCCGGGATCGGCCGGTAGGCGACGTCGAAGAGGGCCTCCGCCGAAATTTCCCGCCGGGCGAGGGCGGTCTCGAAGAGCTCGCTGATGGTGCCGGCCGTGCGGACGGCCCGGTCGATGAAGTCCTGGTATTCCGCCCGGATCTCGGCGAGCGTGCCGGCCAGACCCGCCGCGGCCGCGGTCCCCGTGGTGCCGAAGGCGATGTGAAGGCCGAGGCCGGACACCGCCACCACCGTTCCGGGCACGTCCGTCGCGCCGCCGAGGTTGACGGTCAGAGACGTGCCCACCGGCAGGGTCGCGCCGGCCGGAATGGCGGCGAGCAGGCCGCCGGCTGAGACGTCGATCGACCGGGTCTGGTGCGTCGTCCCGTGCGCCCTGAGAACGACGGGCAGCTCCGCGGGGAAGCGGTCGTGGCGCCGCCGATCCCCCACCTCGGACTGGCGGAGCACCGTGGTCAGCCGGGCCGTGCTGCGGTCGCTGTCCCCGGCAAGCCCCGTGGCGGCGGTGCGCACCGCCTGCACGTCCTCGCCGACGCGCACGCTGGTCTGGCGCATGGCGTTCGCCCGCGCCGAGACCCCGTCCACGAAGGCGCGCGTGGCGTCCGCCGCGATGGCGGCCTCCTCGATCACCGCGGCCTGGGCGCCCACCGCGTCGGCCACCGCCGCGAAAGTCGGCGTGATGCGCTCGATCACCGACACCACGTCGTTCACCGCCCCGACCGACTCCTCCGCCGTGCCGCGCAGCTCCATGATGATCTGCCGGATGTCCACCGTGGCCCGCTGGGTCTCTACCGAAAGGGCCTTCACCTCGTTGGCCACCACGGCGAAACCGCGGCCCGACTCGCCGGCGCGCTCGGCCTCGATCGTGGCATTGAGGGCCAGCAGCGTCGTCTGCTTGGTGATCTTGGCGATCAGGCCGACGACGGTTTCGATCTTGCCGATCGCGACGTCGAGGTCCTGCACCCCGGTGCCGGCCCGCGTGGCGCCGGCTTGCGCCTCCTCGGCGAGGGCCGTCGCCCGGGTGATCTCGGCGCCGATGCCCCGGCCCGCCATGGCGATCTCGTCGAACCGGCGCGTCAGGCCGTCCACCGTCTCCTGGGCCTGGCCGACCGCTGTCGCAAGGCCCTCCGCGTCGGCGGCGATCTCGTCGGTGCGCTTCAGCGCCTCGTCCACCTTGGCCGAGACCGCCGCGTTCGCGGCCGCGAGGCGCCGGCGCGTGTCGCGGACGTCGTCCTCGATCATGTCCACCGCCCCGTTGGCGGAGGACGACGGACCAGCCTCCGCCTGAACGGGTTCGGGGACGGCCGGTGCGGCGGCGACGGGATCCGGGCGACGCAGGAAGGAGGACAGCAAAGCCGGTACCTCAAATGTTAATACGCGAATTAATGTAGATGTTCGCCGTTAACGACCCCTGAACGCCTCATATTCACCGCGTAAAGCGCGCCCAATCGGTGATCTTCCGCGCCGGATGTGTGTTTCGGCTCGATTGTTCCTGTCATTTGGAGCGCAAAATTGCGTACGTCATTAGGCGGAGCGATGGGACGCGCCGGTCAGGCATCGCAGTCTCTTCCTGTGGATGAGTGGCCCGGTCGTTTGACGGTACGGCGCCGAAGGCCCACATCTTGGGTCGCGCGCCGCGGCGCATGGAAGGACACATGGCGCTTCATCTCATCAAACTCTGCGTAGGGGCCGACAGCGTCGAGGATCTCGACCAGTGGATCCGCATGCGGCTGGCCGACCAGGCCGCCGCCGGCCGGACGCCGGAGCAGACCCACACCACCCGCATGATCCCGAAGCGCGCCGCCGAGATCGTCGACGGCGGGTCGCTCTACTGGGTGATCAAGGGTCAGGTGCAGGTGCGCCAGCGCGTCGTCCACATCCGCCCGTTCAAGGACGTGGACGGCATCGAGCGCTGCGATCTCGTGCTCGATCCCACCCTCGTGCGCACCGCCTTCCAGCCGCGCCGCCCGTTCCAGGGCTGGCGCTACCTGACCGAGAAGGACGCGCCCGCCGACATCCGCGTCACCGCCGGCCACGACGACATGCACCCGGAGATGCGCCGCGCCCTCGTCGAACTGGCGTTGATCTGACCGGGCGGGGAGGGCGCACGGCGCCCGCGCGCCGCAATTGGCATCCCGGCGAAATAAGCGGCAAACATCGGATCCGTGCGGCTACGATTGTGGCGCGGTGTGGTTACCTTGTGTATAACCGCGCGTCTTGGAGAGAGGTCGACCGGCGCAAGAGGGCAACAAGCTCCGTGCGCGGGTCACGAACAGAGCACCGACCATGAGCACCGCCTGGAAGCCCGATACCTGGAGAGCGAAGCCGATCCAGCAGGTCCCCGCCTATCCCGACGCCGGGGAACTGGCCGCCGTGGAGGCGCGCCTCGCCACCTATCCGCCGCTCGTTTTTGCAGGTGAGGCGCGCAAGCTGAAGAAGCAGCTCGCCACCGTCGCGGCCGGCGAAGCCTTCCTCCTGCAGGGCGGCGACTGCGCCGAGAGCTTCGCCGAGCATGGCGCGGACAACATCCGCGACTTCTTCCGCGTCTTCCTGCAGATGGCGGTGGTGCTCACCTATGCGGCCGCCCAGCCGGTGGTGAAGGTCGGCCGCATCGCCGGCCAGTTCGCCAAGCCGCGGTCCAAGCCGACCGAGGTGATCGACGGCATCGAGCTGCCGGCCTACCGGGGCGACATCGTCAACGGCACCGAGTTCACGGCCGAGTCCCGCATCCCGGACCCGCAGCGCCAGGAGATGGCCTACCGTCAGTCGGCGGCCACGCTGAACCTCCTGCGCGCCTTCGCCCAGGGCGGCTATGCCAACCTCGACAACGTGCACACCTGGATGCTGGGCTTCGTGAAGGGCTCGCCCCAGGCGAGCCGCTACGCCCAGATCGCCGAGCGCATCACCGAGAGCCTCGCCTTCATGCGCGCCTGCGGGGTTGATCCGGAGACCGCGCCGGCGCTGCGCTCCACCGACTTCTACACCAGCCACGAGGCGCTGCTGCTCGGCTACGAGCAGGCGCTCACCCGCGTCGATTCCACCTCCGGCGACTGGTACGCCACCTCCGGCCACATGATCTGGATCGGCGACCGCACCCGCCAGCCGGACCATGCCCATGTGGAGTTCGCCCGCGGCGTGAAGAACCCGATCGGCCTGAAGTGCGGCCCGAGCCTGCAGCCGGACGAGCTTCTGCGCCTCATCGACATCCTCAACCCGGAGAACGAGGCGGGCCGGCTGACGCTGATCGCCCGCTTCGGCGCCGACAAGGTCTACGAGCACCTGCCGCAGCTCATCCGTGCGGTGGAGCGGGAAGGCCGCAAGGTGGTCTGGTCGTGCGATCCCATGCACGGCAACACCATCACGCTCAACGCCTACAAGACCCGCCCGTTCGACCGGATCCTCCGCGAAGTGGAGGCCTTCTTCGCCGTTCATCGGGCGGAGGGCACCCACGCCGGCGGCATCCACATCGAGATGACCGGCCGCGACGTCACCGAGTGCACCGGCGGCGCCACCGCCATCTCGGCGGAGAACCTGTCGGACCGCTACCACACCCACTGCGACCCGCGCCTCAACGCCGATCAGGCCCTCGAGCTCGCCTTCCTGGTGGCCGAGAACCTGAAAGCCGAGCGCGACCATCGCGGCATGCCGGTCCGCCTCGCCGTCGCCGGGGAGTAATCGGCACCACGCCGTCCACGCGAAAGGGGGCCGTCGGCCCCCTTTTTCATGTCCTTTCCCGGCTTCAATTTGCTCGGGTCTTAAGATTTAGGTGTGTAATGCAGGACAGCTTGTATTTACGCGATCTGCATAGCTGCCGTTCCTATCAGCATCGGTTATGCATCTCGTCCTATAGGCCAGGATAATCAACCCTTGAATTTGACCATGTATTCGGTGTACACGCGCTTGGACGATCTATATTGATTGTCATACGCGCATAGCGGGTGCACGGAATGGCTGCGGTCTCCTATCTCGCTCTCGATGGTCTTCGGATCGGTCTCGTCGACGACAACGCCTATTCCCGCCGTCTCGTCCGCGCGATGCTCAACGGCTTCGGCATCCGGCAGATTGTGGAAGGCGCCACGGCCCAGGATGGCTGGGACATGGTCGTGCGCGCACGGCCCGACATCCTGCTCCTCGACTGGAACCTCCCGGACGTGGACGGCGTCGCCCTCCTGAACCGGATCCGCACCCACCCCTCCGACGAGATCGCCACCCAGTATGTGGTGTTTCTCTCCGCCTACAGCGGCCAGCGCCAGGTGCTGACGGCGGTGCGCATCGGCGCCAACGACTTCATCGTCAAACCGGTTTCGCCGCGCCTGCTCTACGACCGGCTGAAGCGCCTCTCCACGGCCCGCATCGGCTACATGCGCCGCGACGGCCGGGCGGTCCCGGTCCTGCCGGGCCAGATGCAGGTGCGCCTGCCCGAGCCGCCCGCGCCGGCCCGACCCGCTCCGCCGGAGACCGGCGACATCACCTATCTCTAGCCGACGCGGCCGCGCCCTTTCGGGCTGCCCGATGCGACGATTGCGGCGCACCGGGGCGGTTGCTACACGGATCCCCATGATGACCGCGCCCCCGTCCCTCCGGCTCGCGCTGGCCCAGGTCGGGCCAGCGGCGGGCGATGTCGACCGCGCTGTCGCCCTCGCGCGGCGCCTCCGCGCCGAGGCGGCGGCGGACGGCGCGGATCTCCTCGTCCTGCCGGAACTCTTCCTCGCCGGCGGCCCGTCCGCCGCGCCGCTACTCGACACCGATCGGCTGGAAGCCTGCCGCGCCGGCCTGGAGGCGCTTGCCGCCGACACCGCCGACGGCGGCCCGGGCCTCGTCGTCGGCAGCCCCACCCGGCAGGGCGACGACCTCCACGACAGCGCCGTCCTCCTCGACCGCGGACGGATCGAGCTCACCCGTCACCGGGCGGTGCCGGGCGGTCCGTTCAAGCCGGGTCCGATGCCCGGGCCGGTGCCGTTTCGCGGCGTCCGGCTCGGCGTACCGATCGGCGACGACCTCGCCCACGCGGACGTTGTGGAATGTCTGGTGGAGACCGGCGCGGACCTCCTCGTGTCGCCCGCCGCCTGGATCTTTGGCCCCGACAGCCAGGACACCATGCTGCAGACCGCCGTCGCACGGGTCGTGGAAAGCGATCTCGCCCTTGTGCTGGTGAACGCGGCCGGCGGCGACGGCGCGGTGGTGTGGGCGGGCGGCAGCTTCGCGCTCGGATCCGACCGCGGCCTCGCCGTCCAGTTGCCGATGTTCGAGCCCGCGCTCAGCCGTGCCGTCCTTGTCCGCGACGGCGCCGACCGCTGGTCCGTCGAACCCGGCGCCATCGCCGACACCCTCGAACCCGACGCCGCGCTCTGGCAGGCGCTCGTCACGGCGGCCCGCGGCTGGGTCGACGCCGCCGGCCGGCAGCGTCTCGCCCTCGACCTTTCCGCGCCCGAAAGCCTCGTCGCCGCCACCGTGGCGGTGGACGCCTTCGGCGCCGACCGGGTGCTCGGCCTGATGCCGGATGCGGACTCGACGCGCAAGGCGGCCGTCCTCGCCGCCGCCCTCGGCATCCGCGTCGCGCCGCTGCCGCTCGCGCCTGTGATCGACGGCCTCGACCGCATGCTCGCGGACGGCGCGGCTGTCCCATCCGGCCCTGCCCTTCGGGACGCGCTCCTCCCCGTCGCCCGCGCCGCCGCGCTCGCTGCCGCCGCCGCCACGCACGACGCGCTCCTCGTCGGCGGCGACTGCGCCCATCCCGGCCCCCACGCCCTGTTCCGGCCTCTCGCGCCGGCCGACGTGGCGCGGCTCGCGGCTTGGCGCTCAGGGTCGCCCACCGCGTCCACCGACGCGAGCCGTACCGCGGATCCGGCTCCGCGTCCGCATCCGTCCCCCGCTCCCGACGGCCTCCGCTTCGCCGCCCGACAAGGCGCGGCCTGACCGCCGTCCTCCCCCTGCTGCCCCCCTCTGGTTCCCTTGATGCCCGAAACACTCCGCGCCGGTTTCCGTTGGCTCGTCGCCGGCTGGCTGATGACCCTGTCCTCCAGCTTCGGGCAGACCTTCTTCGTCTCCATCTTCGCCGGCCACCTGCAGCTCGCGCTCGGCCTTTCCGCCGGCGGCTTCGGCACGCTCTATTCGGCCGCGACGCTCGCCAGCGCCGTCACGCTGATGGTCGCCGGCAAGGTCACCGACCGGGTGAAGCTCCGCGGCGTCGCGCTCTTCATGATGACGGGTCTTGCGGTCACGGCCGGCCTGATGAGCGTCGTCGCCCATCCGGCCATGCTGGTCGTGCTTCTCTTTGGCCTTCGTTTCTTCGGCCAGGGCATGATGAGCCACGTGGCCATGACCGGCATGGCCCGCTGGTTCCCGCGTTTGCGCGGGCGGGCGGTGTCGCTGGCCGCCCTCGGCCATCCGTCGGGCGAATCCGTGTTTCCGTTGATCGCCGTGGCGCTCATCGGCCTCGTCGGCTGGCGTGAGACGTGGGCGATCGGGGCCGGCTTCCTCATCCTCGTCGCCATCCCGGCCACCGCGCTTCTCCTCCGCCGCGAGCCGGAGGACACCGCCGCCGCCCCGCTCCCCGGCGTGACGCCGCACCCGGACGAGACCGGCCGCCACTGGACCCGGGCGGAGGTCTTGCGCGACGGCCTCTTCTACGCGCTGCAGCCCGGCGTCCTCGCTCCGCCGTTCGTGCTCACCGCCATCTTCTTCACCCAGGTGCCGCTCACGGCCGAGAAGGGCTGGCCGCTCGCCTGGTTCGCCGGCGCCTTCCCGATCTACGCGGGCACCACGGTGATCACCAGCCTTGTGGCCGGCGTGGTGATCGACCGGTTCGGCGCGCGCCGCATCCTCCCGGTCTATCTCCTGCCCATGGGTCTCGCCGCCATCCTGATCGGGTTCGCTGAAGCGCCCTGGCTGCTGCCGGTCGCGCTCGGGCTGGCGGGCATGACCGCCGGCGGCGCCAACACGCTTCTCGGCGCGCTCTGGGCGGAGCTCTACGGCACGCGCCACCTCGGCGCCGTCCGCGGGCTCGCCACCTCGGGCCTCGTGTTCGCGTCGGCCCTGTCGCCGGCCCTCGTAGGCCTCCTTGCCGACGCCGGCATCCCGGTCGCCACCACGTTGATCGCGCTCGGCCTCTATTCCGTGCTCGCCGCGGCCGTCATGGCCGTGGTGTCGGTCGCGGTCGGCCGCCGACGGACCGCCTGAAACTTCAAACGGCAGCCGGCGTCGCCGCCGCGCGGGCGCGCTCCAGCACCCGCCAGACGAAGACCACGCCGACAACGATCAACAGGCCCGAGATGGACAGCGTGAGCGGATCCTGCCCCGGCACCGGGGGGATCGCCATGGCCTCCAGATTGCGCGTCTGTGCCAGGCCGAAGCCTGACGCCAGGAAGGCGAGCGCCATGAGGGCGATCAGCTCGCCGCGGCGGGCATGGTCGCGCAAGGTCGGCGCCAGGAAGGCCGCGCCGACGGCGATCACCGGCAGGTCGTAGTCGTAGGCGTAGGGGCTGATGGATAGCGCCAGCACCGCCATCATGCCGATCGCCTGCCGCGTCTCGAACCGCCGCACGGCGAGCGCCGCGAGGCCGAGCGCCACCGCGGCGACGATCCCGTGCACCAGGATGGCGATCTCCGGCGACGGCACCAGGGTGCGCACGGTGGAATAGGGCGACACCATCCGGAACAGCGGGAACAGCCCCTCCGCCATCAGGAACTTCGCCTCGCCCGCGCCCGCCACGAAGGCGCCCCACACCGCGGGTCCGAGCAGCGCGGTGGCAAGAAGGCTCGTCAGCGCCACCGTGACGGCGGCGATCGCCACCACCGCCCACCGCCGGGTGAGCACCGTGAACAGCGCGAAGGTCACCGCGATGTGCGGCTTGATCACCATCAGGCCGAGCGGCAGCCCGGCCCGCCGGCGCCCGTCCGCCAGCGCCAGCCCCGCCAGACCGATCAGCGTGCCGGTCAGGAAGCCGTTCTGGCCGCAGCTCACCGTTACCGTCATGGCGGGGAAGAAGGCCACCAGCACCAGGGCGAAGGCGTCGCCGGCGATCCGGCGCAGGACGATGAGGTAGGCCGCCATGGTGGCGCCGATGAAGACGCCGTATCCCAGCCACACCGGCAGCAGGGCGAGCGCCGCCACCACCAGGTTGAACGGCGGCGGATAGTTCCACGGCATGATGGTTTCAGGCGTGTCCCAACCCGCGTAGGCCGCCTCGGCCTCTGCCATCTTCAAGAACGCGTAGGCGTCGACGATCTCGCCCCGCCAGACCATCTGGCCGGCCACATGGAACACCTCGTAGTCCACCAGCTCCTTGGATCCGTCGGTTTCGACCAGACCCGACAGCGTCAGCATCCGCATCACGATGGAAAGCGCGAGCACGACGACAAGAAGCGCCACGTGCCGCTTGAGCACGCTGCCGAACCGGGGCGTCGCGGGCGCGGCGGGGGTCATGGGCGTGTTGGTTGCGCTCATAAGGGCTCGCGGTCGCGTATGGTCTTGAGGGTCGGGCGTTCCGGACCCTAGTCGAGCGCCTTTAACATTGAGTTCTTGCAATGCGAGAATCCGCCGGCATCGTTCTGCTCCTTCACCCGCCCCGCCCGCGCGCGCGGCCCACGATCGCGCGCCTCGGCCGCGCGGGAGCGGTTGCCGGCGCACGGGGCAGGGGGTAGAGACGGATCCCATGACCCTCACCGTCCGCTTCGCCCCGTCGCCGACCGGCTACATCCACATCGGCAATGCCCGCACGGCGCTGTTCAACTGGCTCATGGTGCGCCGGCACGGCGGCCGCTTCGTGCTTCGCCTGGACGACACCGACCGCGCCCGCTCCACCGACGCCTTCGCCGCCGCCATCGCGGAGGATCTCGCCTGGCTGCAGGTGCGCCCCGATCAGGTGGTGCGCCAGTCCGACCGGTTCGACCGCTACGACGCGGTCAAGGCCGCACTCGTCGCCAAGGGCCTGCTCTATCCGGCCTACGAGACCGCGGAGGAGCTCGACTACGGCCGCCGCCGGCAGCGCGCCCGGGGCCTGCCGCCCGTCTACGACCGGGCCGCGCTCCGCCTGACCGCCGACGACCGCGCGCGCCTGGAGGCGGAGGGGAGGGCGCCGCACTGGCGCTTCCTCCTGCCGAACTTCACCGCCGATCCGTTCGAGCCGGAGCGCCGCGAGGTGCACTGGGACGACCTCTGCCGCGGCCCGCAGACCGTCGACCTCGGCTCCCTGTCCGACCCGGTGCTGATCCGCGCCGACGGCACCTATCTCTACACCCTGCCGTCCGTGATCGACGACATCGACCTCGGCATCACCCACGTCATCCGCGGCGAGGACCACGTCACCAACACCGGCGTCCAGATCGCCATCTTCCAGGCGCTGGACGGCACCGTCCCGGCCTTCGGCCACCACAACCTTCTCACGGACACGAGCGGGGAGGGGCTTTCCAAGCGCACAGGCGCCCTCTCCATCCGGTCGCTGCGCGACCGCGGCCTGGAGCCGGAGGCGGTCGCGGCCCTGGCGGTCGGCATCGGCACCAGCCACGCGGTGGAGCCCGTCGCCTCCGTGGACGCCCTCGCGGCCGGCTTCGATCCGGCCGACGCGTCGAAATCCGCCGCCCGGTTCGACCCGGCCGACCTCGATGCGCTCAACGCCCGCACCGTCCATGCCCTCCCCTTCGAGCGCGTCGCGCCCCGCCTCGCCGCCCTCGGCGCGCCCGCCGATCCGGCCTTCTGGGCCGCCGTCGCCGGCAACTGCGCCACCGTCGCGGAGGCCCGCACCTGGGCCGACGTGGTCGCCGGCACCGGCCTGACGCCCGTCATCGCCGAGGAGGATCGCGCCTTCGTCGCCGAGGCCGCCCGGCTTCTTCCGGCCGAGCCGTTCGACGGCGACACCTTCCGCGCCTGGACCAACGCCCTCAAGGCCGCCACCGGCCGCAAGGGGCGGGGGCTCTTCATGCCGCTCCGCCTCGCCCTCACCGGCCTCGACCACGGCCCGGAGATGGCGGCGCTCCTCCCCCTCATCGGCCGCGACGAAGCGCTCCGACGCCTCTCGCCGTGACGCGCCCTCCGGCGCGCCGCGCAACGATCCCCCGCGTTCCGTCTTTCAATCGACACGGCCAGGGGCCACATAAGGTGCGCAGCGGCCGCTCGCCGCTCCACGAGGGGACACCGTCCGACCCATGATGATGCGCATGATCGCGGCCGTTGCCGCGCTGGCTCTTTCCGTCACCGGCGCCCTGGCGCAGGATCCGGATCTCATCTTCAAGCGCTCCACCGTCTGGAAATTCCTGACGCCCGACCACAAGCTCGCCGTCTACGCCATCGACGACCCGCTGGTCGGCGGCGTCGCCTGCCATTTCACCGTGCCCGAGAAGGGCGGCGTGGAGGGCATGCTGGGCATCGCCGAGGAGGTCTCCGACATCTCGCTCGCCTGCCGCCAGATCGGCCCCGTCGTCTTCAAGCAGAAGTTCGAGCAGGGCGAGGACATGTACCGCCAGAGCCGCTCGCTCTTCTTCAAGAAGATGCAGATCGTCCGCGGCTGCGACGCGGCGCGCAACGTGCTCGTCTACCTGGTCTATTCGGACCGGCTGATCGAGGGCAGCCCGAAGAACTCCACCTCGTCCGTCCCCATCATGCCCTGGGGCGACGCCGCTGCCCCGAAGTGCGCCGACTGGCTGGACTGAGGCGGGGAGGGCGGGCAATGACGATGGTGGCGGACAAACCGGCCTCCGTCGTCCCGCCACACCCCACCCCAGGACGTCACCCCGGCGAAAGCCGGGGCCCAACCGTCGGCGGTCGCATCCGCACCGTCGGGCCTTCCCCCGCCTTCGCTTGGATCCCGGCGTCCGCCGGGATGACGGTGGCGGAAGGGGAACCCTTCCTCACGTCTGGCGCACGCCGATCACCGCGAAGCGCAGACGGCTCGACACCCAGTCGATCGCCGACACCGCGATCAGCACCAGGATGATGATAAAGGACACGTGCTGGTACTCCAGCGTCCGGATCTGCTCGTAGAGATGCAGGCCGATGCCGCCGGCGCCCACGATGCCGATGATGGTGGCCGAGCGCGTGTTGCTCTCGATGTAGTAGAGCACCTGGCTGGCGAACAGCGGCAGCACCTGCGGCAGCAAGCCGAAGCGCACCTGATGCAGGTTGCCGCCGCCGGTCGACTTGATGCCCTCGGACGCCTTTCCGTCCGCCGCCTCGATCGCCTCGGAGAACAGCTTGCCGAACGCGCCGAAGTCGGACGTCATGATGGCGAGCACGCCGGCGAAGGGACCGAGCCCCACCACGTTCACCCAGATCAGCGCCCAGATCAGCGCGTCCACGCTGCGGATGGTGTCGAGGCTGCGGCGCACGAAGAAGCGCGCGATCCAGCTCGGGATCACGTTGCGCGCGGCCAGGAAGCCGAACGGCAGGGCCAGTGTGGCGGCCAGCACCGTGCCGAGGATGGCGATCGCGACGGTCTCGGCCAGCGCGTGGACATAGACGAGCGCCTTCGACAGCGTCTCCGGGTTCGGCGGAATCATGTAGACGACGAACTTGCCGAGTTCCCCCAAGCCGAGGAACACGCGCCACCACGTCGTCTCCAGGATGCTGAGCCCGTAGACGAACAGCCCGACCAGCAGCACGATCGTGCCGATGGTGACGGCCCGCGCCTTCATGTCGGTCCTGAACACGTCCGGGTAGGCGGCGCGCAGCCGGGGGCCCTCTTCACGGGCGATGGCCGAGAGGGTGCGCTGGTTGGTGGCGGTCATCAGTGGGCCTCCCGGCCGATCAGCGCGTGGCGGGCGCGCTCGGTTGCCATGTCGATCACGAACACGGTGACGATCAGAAGGATCAGGATGGCCGAGACGTCCGAGTAGTAGAACTTGCGCACCGACTCCAGGAGGTCCTGGCCGATGCCGCCGGCGCCGACGAAGCCCATGATGGCGGCGCCGCGCACGTTGATCTCGAAGCGCAGCAGCGTGTAGCTGAAGAAGTTGGAGAGCACCTGCGGCACCACCGCGAAGCGGATCACCTGAACCCGGTTGCCGCCGCTCGCCACGATGCCGTCCACCGGCTTCATGTCGATGTTTTCCACCACCTCGGAGAAGAGCTTGCCGAGGGCGCCCGTGGTGTGGATGGCGATGGCGAGGACGCCCGGCAGCGGACCGAGCCCGAACGCCACCACGAAGATGAGCGCGAACACGATCTCCGGCACCGTCCGGCAGAACTCCAGGAAGCGGCGCACCACCGCCATCTCCAGCGCCGAACGGGTCAGGTTGCGCGCCGCCGGAAAGCAGAGCGCGAACCCCAGCACCGCGCCGACGATCGTGCCCACGTAGGCGATCATCAGCGTCTCGATCAGCAGGCGCATCCAATGGGTGATGCCCCAGTACCATTCGCGGATGTCGGTCAGCACGAAGGCGCCGTTGTCCAGGAAGGCGAGCCGTTCGATGTAGCTCGTGAAGTTGCCGATCCGCGCCGCCAGCTTGGCAAGGTTCACCTCCGCCATCCAGCCGGACGTGACGATCACCAGGGCGAACACCAGGATGCCGAGGATCATGCGGTTTCGGCGTGCCGCGATGGCATCCGCGTAGGCGCCTTTCAGCGCGTCGATGCGTTGCGGATTGGGGCTGAAGGACGACAAGGGCGCGGCTCCCGGCTGCACAAGAAAAACCGGCCGGACCATGGCGATGGTCCGGCCGGCATGCGTGATCGGATCGATCAGGACGCCTTCTTCTTCTTCAGCGCGTCAACGAACGTGTTGAGTTCGATGATGGTGTCGTAGTTGCTGTTGTTGTTCTCCACCCACGGCTCGTTCTTGCCGTCGGAGATGCGGTCGAACGCCTCCTTGGCCTTCACGTGCGACTCCAGGAAGGCGGCCTTGATGGCGGCCTTCATGTCGTCCGGCAGGCTGCTGATGTAGGCGATCGGCGAATTCACGATCATCGGCGACTTGTAGATCAGCCGGTAGTCCTCGGCCTTCACCATGCCCTTGGTAGCCATGCGGAGGAGGTTGCTGTCGTCCTCGGCGTTCCACCAGTTGGCGGCGACGTCCACGGTGCCCTGCTGAAGCGCCGTGATGGCGTTCTCATGGCTGCCCGCGTAGACGACCTTGGAGAAGAAGGTCTCCGGGTCGATGCCCATCTTGTCCATCTCGAAGCGCGGCACGTTGTTGCCCGAGGTGGAGTTCGGATCCACGAGGCCGAGGTTCTTGCCCTTCAGGTCCTCGATCTTCTGGTACGGGCTGTCGGCCTTCACGTAGAAGACCGCGTAGTAGCCCTTCACACCGCCCTTGGAGACTTCCATGGCGAACGCCTCGGTCTCCACGCCGGTCATCAGGGCGCGGGCGAAGGCGGACGGGCCGTAGTAGGCGACATGGATCTCGCCCGAACGCTGGCCCTCGATCACGGCGGCGTAGTCCTGCGCGATGCGCAAGGTCACCTTCACGCCGAGTTCCTTGGAGAGGTAGTCGACGTAGGGGCCGTAGCGCTCGGTCACGCCCGAGGCGTTCTCGGCCGGAACGACGGCGAAGGTGATCTCCGGATACTCGGCCTTCCAGTCGGCGAGGGCCGGGGTGGCGGCGAAGGCGACGGCGGCGGCGGCGACGCCGAGCACGGTGCGGCGGGTGAACATCGGACCTGAACTCCTGTTGGGAAGAGGGTGTTTTTCTTGTCGTCTTTGCACGGGGCCGGCCTGCCGCCGGTCACCCGCGATCGGTCAGGCCGAAGCGGCCATTCGGGTCTCGGCGCCGACGCCGTGGGCGTCCTCCATGACGTCGCCGGCCTCCAGCCCGTAGAGCTCGCGCGCCACGTCGTCGGTCAGGTCGAAGCCGCGGCCCTGGAACACCACCCGGCCGTCGGCCATGCCCACCAGCCGGTCGCAGTAGGCGCGGGCGAGGTCGAGGGAGTGGAGGTTGCAGAGGATGGTGATGCCGAGTTCCTTGTTGATGCGCTGGAGCGCGTCCATCACCACCTTGGTGTTGCGCGGGTCCAGCGAGGCGATCGGCTCGTCGGCGAGCAGGATCTTCGGCTCCTGGACCAGCGCGCGAGCGATCGCCACGCGCTGCTGCTGGCCGCCGGAGAGGCTGTCGGCGCGCTGGGCGGCGAAGGACGCCATGTCCAGCATGTCGAGGGCGGCGAGCCCCCGGGCCTTGTCCTCGTCGCTCCACAGCCGCAGCACGGAGCGGGTGGTGGACACCTTGGCGAGCCGTCCGGTCAGCACGTTGGTGAGCACGTCCAGGCGGCCGACAAGGTTGAACTGCTGGAAGATCATGGCGCAGTCCGCGCGCCAATGGCGGAGCGCCTGGCCGGAAAGGGCGGTCACGTCCACCCCGTCGCACACGATCCGGCCCTCGGACGGGTCGACCAGACGATTGATCAGACGAAGAAGGGTCGACTTGCCGGCGCCGGACCGCCCGATCACGCCCACGAAGGCACCCGGCTCGATCTCCAGCGTCACATTGCTGACGGCGGCCTTCGCACCGAAACGTCGGGTCAGTCCTTCGATAGCCAGCATGGGCGCTGCTCCTGGCGGTGGTTGCTGGCTTGACTCCTATCCACGCTGGTTAACGCATGCGCGAAGGTTCAGTGACGGTCCCGTGACGGTCATCTAGATGTCTGCACGGCCGCTTGGCGCCCAGGACGCGCCGGAGGGCCGATCGCCGCCCAGCGGGCACACGCGTGGCGCGCGCCCTCTTGATGAGCGGAGCGCGGCTCGCTAGAACCGACATCCGGTCGGCAGTTCACCGAGGCGTCGCCGCCCCGACAGGGGTGCTAAACCTGCCAGAGACCCGCACGGCCCCGCTCGTCTCGAAGCGCCCGGTCGACAAGGCGGCGACCATCGACACCCCGCACGGGGCAAGGGCCGTCCGAGGATGAGCCATGTCGCGAACTGCCTTTCCGTTCGAGGTCGCCGACCTCGCCGCCTTCGCCCGCAACCTCCGCCGCGAGCTGACCGAGGCCGTCCCGGATGACCGGCTCGGTCATGTGGAGACGTTGAACCTGGTCTGCCGCGCCGCCGGCTGGCGCAACTTCCAGCACTTTCGCGCCGCCGAGAGCGCCCGCGCCCGGCTCGCCGCGGCCCCGCCGCCGCCGCCCGCCCCGGTGGACTGGACGCGTGTGGAACGCACCGCCCGCTTGTTCGACCGCGACGGCCGCCTGACCCGCTGGCCCACCCGCGCCCATCAGGTGGAACTGGCGCTCTGGGTGCTCTGGTCGCGCCTGCCGGCCGGGCGGGTGTTCGACGAGCGCTCGATCAGTGTCTTCCTGCTCGACCACCACGGGTTCGGCGACCCGGCGCTCCTGCGTCGCTCGCTGGTGGAATACCGCCTCGTGACCCGCACCCGCGACGGTCGGGTCTACCAGCGGGTGGAACAGCCGCCGCCGCCGGAGCTGAAGGCCCTCACCGAACGGCTCCGCCGCGTCGCCATACCCTGACGGCCGCCGCCGGCCGGCGGCCAAGCCCGCCCCCGCTTCTCCTGCCCGCGCCGCCGGCCCCCGCCCTTGACGGGGCGCCGGTGGTCGCGCATACCAGTTTCATGACGACGGACATGCGCCACGGCGCCCGCATCCTGATTTCGACCTGTTCGATTTGTGGCTGAGCTGAACAAGCTGGCCGCGGCCGTCCCCGTCTGACCTTCTCCAGATCGCACGGATGACTGCTTCCGCCAGCCGGTGGAACCGCAGGCGCGCGCGCGCCCGACCGTGACGACGCTGGGGAAGGGGATCTCTGTCTTGAGCCTGAAGCTCTACAACACGCTGACCCGCACGAAGGAAGACTTCGTCCCGATCGATCCGGCGAACGTGCGCCTCTACGTGTGCGGCCCCACCGTCTACGACTATGCCCACATCGGCAACGCCCGCCCGGTGATCGTCTTCGACGTGCTCTTCCGGCTGCTCCGCCACGTCTACGGCGCCGACCACGTCACCTACGTGCGCAACATCACCGACGTGGACGACAAGATCAACGCGCGCGCGGTGCGCGACTACCCCGGCGTGCCGCCGGTGGAGGCGATCCGCACCCTGACGGAGACCACCTACGGCCAGTTCCAGGCCGACGTCGCCGCCCTCGGCTGCCTGCCGCCCACCTTCACCCCGCGCGCCACCGAGCACGTCGCCACCATGGTGGCCCTCATCGAGCGGCTGATCGCGCGCGGCTACGCCTATGCGGCCGAGGGCCACGCACTCTTCCACGTGCCGGCCATGAAGGCCTACGGCGCGCTCGCCCGCCGCTCCCTCGACGACATGATCGCCGGCGCCCGCGTGGACGTCGCGCCCTACAAGCGCGATCCCATGGACTTCGTGCTCTGGAAGCCCTCATCCGACGACGAGCCCGGCTGGCCGAGCCCGTGGGGGCGCGGCCGTCCCGGCTGGCACATCGAATGCTCGGCCATGTCGCTCGACACCCTGATCACCCCCTCCGGCGGCGGTTTTCAGTGCGACGACCCGCTGAAGAACACCTTCGACATCCACGGCGGCGGCATCGACCTCGTCTTCCCGCACCACGAGAACGAGATCGCCCAGACCTCGTGCGCCCTCGGCACGCCGCGCATGGCGAACGTCTGGATGCACAACGGCTTCCTTCAGGTGGAAGGCGAGAAGATGTCGAAGAGCCTCGGCAACTTTACGACCATCCGCGACCTCCTCGCCGACTGGCCGGGCGAGGTGCTGCGCCTCACCATGCTCCGCTCCCACTACCACCAGCCGATCGACTGGACGGTGCGCGGCATGGAGGAGAGCTGGCGCGTGCTCGACGACTGGTACGCGGTGACAGCCGACGCGGGGGAGGGCGCCGTCGCGCCCGCCGTCCTCGACGCGCTCGCCGACGACCTCAACACGCCGAAGGCCATCGCCGAACTGCACGGCCTGAAGCAGCAGCCCGCCGCGCTCGCCGCCACGCTCCGCATGCTCGGCTTCCTCGCCGACACCCCCGCCGCCTGGGCGGCCCGCCGTCCCGCCGCCGACGTGGACGCGGCGGCGGTGAACGCCCTCGTCGCCGCCCGCCTCGCCGCCCGCAAGGCGAAGAACTTCGCCGAGAGCGATCGCCTCCGCGACGAGCTTGCCGCCCTGGGCGTGACCCTGAAGGACGGCAAGGACCCCGCCACCGGCGAGCCGGTCACCACCTGGGAGGCGAAGCGGTGATGTCGCCCGCGTCCGCCAACCTTGCTCAGCTCGCCGAGCCGCCGACGCCGGCAGCTGTCGCTGCGGCGCTCGACCATGTGGCGGGTGCTCTGTCGGCCCACTACGGCCCGCGGCTCGACCGTGCCGTCCTCTTCGGAAGCCGGGCGCGGGGCGATGCGCGACCGGAGAGCGACGCCGACGTGGCGGTCGTTCTGGCGCCGGGCGACTGGAGCCCCTGGCAGGAGAAGGTCGCGCTTCTCCCTATCACGGAACAGGTCCTCGACCGGTGGGGCCTCTACGTCCAGTTCTGGATCCTCGGCGCCGACGCCTGGACGGACCCGGCATCCGCCGCCGACCTCGTCCGCGCCGCACGCCGTGACGCCAAACCCCTGGGCCCCGCATGACCGACCTTCGCGCCAAGTCCGAGGAAGCTCTCGCCGCCGCCCGGCTTCTCCTCGATGCCGGCGATGCCGATGGCGCAGTGAACCGTGCGTATTTTGCCGTGTTCAACGCGGTGAGGGACTTGTTGTCCACGGAGGCGGGTCTTGATCTCGCGGCGATCAAGACCCATCGCACCGTCTCCCGGCTCTTCTCGGAAGCCTTCGTGAAGACCGGGCGCATGCCGTCGCACCATGGCCGGGAACTGCACCGACTGTTCGAGGCGCGTGCCATGGCGGACTACGATCTCGCGTCTGTCGGCCTGGACGAGGCGCGGCGGGACGTGGCGATGGCTGCTGAAATCATCGAAGCCGCCGCCGCGCTTCGCATGCGGCCGGACGCATCTTCGGAGCACACCCCATGACCGCTCCCCCGATCACCGGTGGCTGCCAGTGCGGCGCCATCCGTTTCCGCTGCGACGGCGTGAAGTCGGCCACGCTTTGCCATTGCCGCATGTGCCAGAAGGCGACCGGCGGGCTCTACGGCGCCTTCGTCAACGTGGATCCGGAGCGGCTGACCTGGACGCGCGGCGCGCGGAAGATCTTCCGCTCCTCCACCGTGGCGCTTCGCGGCTTCTGCGGCGACTGCGGCACTCCGCTCACCTGGGAGGCGGGGACGGAAATCGCCATCACCATCGGCAGCTTCGACGATCCATCCGCCTTCAAGCCGGTCAGCCAGCTGGAGTACGAGAGCCGCGTCCCCTTTGTGGACGACCTCGCCGGCCTGCCGCGCCGCCACAACGACGACGATCCGGCCAT
This sequence comes from Mongoliimonas terrestris, assembly GCF_001927285.1. Classification (GTDB taxonomy): domain Bacteria; phylum Pseudomonadota; class Alphaproteobacteria; order Rhizobiales; family Pleomorphomonadaceae; genus Chthonobacter; species Chthonobacter terrestris. Next base: position 64,905 of record NZ_MSIG01000009.1, read on the forward strand.
CGCCGCCTTCATGCGCTCGGTCGTCTCCCATCAGCACCCCGACCACGACACCCCGCGCTGGCCGCTGCCCCCGGAGGACACCCGATGACCGAACGCCGCGGCTTCTATCCGCCGATCGAACCCTACGCCACCGGCATGCTCGACGTCGGCGACGGCCACACGATCTACTGGGAGCGGGTCGGCACCCCCGGCGCCAAGCCGGCTATCTTCCTGCACGGCGGGCCGGGCGGCGGCTGCTCGCCGAGCCAGCGGCGGGTGTTCGATCCGGCGCTCTACGACGTGCTCCTGTTCGACCAGCGCGGCTGCGGCCGCTCGCGCCCCCATGCGGAGCTGGAGGCCAACACCACCTGGCATCTGGTCGCCGACATCGAGAAGCTGCGCGCCATGGCGGGCGTCGACCGCTGGCTGGTGTTTGGCGGCTCCTGGGGCTCGACGCTGGCGCTCGCCTATGCGGAAACCCACCCCGACCGCGTCTCCGAACTCGTCCTTCGCGGCATCTTCACCCTCCGCCGGCAGGAGCTCGCCTGGTACTACCAGGAGGGCGCCTCCCTCATGTTCCCCGACAAGTGGGAGCGCTTCCTCTCCATCATCCCGGAGGCCGAGCGCGGCGACCTGATCGGCGCCTACCGCCGCCGTCTCGTCGGCGAGGACCGTGCCGCCCGCATCGAGGCCGCCAAGGCCTGGTCGATCTGGGAGGGCGAGACCATCACTCTCCTGCCGGACCCGTCGCTCTCCGCCGCCTTCTCCAACGGCGAGTTCGCGCTCGCCTTCGCCCGGATCGAGAACCACTACTTCGTCCACGAAGGCTGGATGGAGGAGGGCCAACTGATCCGCGACGCCCACAAGCTCCGTGGCATTCCGGGTGTCATCGTCCAGGGCCGCTATGATATGGCAACGCCGCCGAAGACCGCCTGGGACCTGCACCGGGCCTGGCCCGAGGCCGATTTCCGGATGGTGGACGACGCCGGTCACGCCTTCAGCGAGCCCGGCATCCTGCATCAGCTGGTCTCCGCCACCGATCGCTTCGCCGGCAAATCATAAACGTTCGCCGGCTTTTCACTTTGCCCGCTCCGCCGCCGCTCCGCCGACCTGACCCCCCGAGCCCGTTCATGCCCGCCAAGTCCCGCCTCTATCTCTACGACACCACCTTGCGCGACGGGGCGCAGACCCCGGGCGTCGACTTCTCCCTGGAGGACAAGATCCAGGTGGCGCGGCTGATCGAGGACCTCGGGATCGACTATCTGGAGGGCGGCTATCCGGGCGCCAACCCCACGGACGACGCCTTCTTCGCCGAGACGCGCACCCGCCGGGCCGTCTTCACCGCCTTCGGCATGACGCGCCGCCCGGGCGTCTCCATCCACAACGACCCCGGCGTGCGCGCCCTTGTGGCCGCCCACGCGGACGCCGTCACCTTCGTGGCTAAGTCGTGGGACTATCATGTGGAGGTCGCCCTCGGCACCACCGGCGAGGAGAACCTCCTCTCCATCCGCCAGTCGGTGGAGGCCGCCCGCGCCGCCGGCCGGGAGGTGATGGTCGACTGCGAGCATTTCTTCGACGGCTACAAGGCCAACCCCGCCTACGCCACCGCCTGCGCCCGCGCCGCCTTCGAGGCCGGCGCCCGCTGGGTCGTCCTTTGCGACACCAACGGCGGCACCCAGCCGGAGGAGGTCGCCGCCGTCGTCACGGCCGTGTCGGCGTCCGTGCCGGGCGACCACCTTGGCATCCACGCCCACGACGACACCGGACAGGCCGTCGCCAACTCCCTCGCCGCGGTGCTGGCCGGCGCCCGGCAGATCCAGGGCACGCTCAACGGCATCGGCGAGCGCTGCGGCAACGCCAACCTGACGACGCTGATCCCGACGCTGAAGCTGAAGCCGCTCTACGCGGAGCGCTTCGAGACCGGCGTCTCCGACGCTTCGCTCGCCACGCTCACCACCGTCAGCCGCGCCTTCGACGAGATCCTCAACCGCGCGCCCGCCCGCCACGCGCCCTTCGTCGGCACGTCCGCCTTCGCCACCAAGGCCGGCATCCACGCCTCCGCCATCCTGAAGGATCCGCGCACCTACGAGCACGTGCCGCCGGAAAGCGTCGGCAACCGCCGCCGGGTGCTCGTCTCCGATCAGGCGGGCAAGTCCAACCTGATCGCCGAACTCGACCGCCTCGGCGTCACCGTGGACAAGGCCGACCGCCGCCTCGACGGCCTCCTCGCCGAGGTCAAGGAGCGGGAGGCCCGCGGCTTCGCCTACGAGGCCGCCGACGCCTCCTTCGAACTCCTCGCCCACCGCCACCTCGGCGGCGTGCCGGATTTCTTCCAGGTGAAGAGCTACCGCACCTCCGTGGAGCGCCGCTTCAACGCCAACGGCGACGTGGTGGTCGTCTCCGAGGCGGTGGTGAAGCTCGTCGTGGATGGCGAGACCTTCATGTCCGTCGCCGAAGGCAACGGCCCGGTCAACGCCCTCGACCAGGCGCTCCGCAAGGACCTCGGCAAGTACCAGGCCGAAATCGAGAGCCTGGAACTCGTCGACTACAAGGTCCGCATCCTCAACGGCGGCACCGGCGCCGTCACCCGCGTCCTCATCGAAAGCCTCGACCGCCGCGCCGCCCGCCGCTGGTCCACCATCGGCGTCAGCGAAAACATCGTCGACGCCTCCTTCCAGGCCCTCGTGGACTCCATCACCTACAAGCTGATGAAGGGCTGACGGGGGCGAGGGCTGATGAGGGCTGCCCGCCCCGCCGAGGCGGTGAACGGCCGTCTCCCGGCGAGGCGGTGTACGGCTGAGGCAAGGCCGAGGCGGTGTACGGCTGAGGCCCTGCACCCGACACGCCTCCATCGTCATGGTCCGCGAAGGCGGACCACCCACGCTTTTTCCCACGCTTCCAATGCGTGGCTGGTCCGCCTTCGCGGACCATGACGGTGGAGGTGTGCAGGCAGGGGCAACGACGGGCCGGGCGAGGGCGCTCCCTCCCTCCAGTCCCCTCTCCATCCTCCCGAGACCGTCACCCCGGCGAACGCCGGGGTCCAACCGACCGCGGCATCAACCGCACCGGCCCGGACACCCCTGCCGTCGGCTCGATCCCGGCGTCCGCCGGGATGACGTCCCGCATGGAACCGCCGCGCACCTACCCTTGCCCCCCACGCCCCACCCCACACCAGCGTCCTCTCCCTTCGCCCACGCCCCACCCCACCAGCGTCCTTTCGCTCCCCCCACTCCCCACCCCCCAAGCGTCCTTTCGCTCCACCCCCCACCCCACTCTTGTCCCCACCCCCCGCCTCGCCTAACACTTCTCCGACTTATGCTCCGGTCCGGCCAAAGGTCCTCGCGCGCCTCATGAAGCCCACCAACCCGCTTTTCACCGGCATGCCCACCACCATCTTCGAGGTCATGTCGCGCCTCGCGGTGGAGACCGGGGCGATCAACCTCGGGCAGGGCTTCCCGGATACGGAGGGGCCGGAGGCGATCCGGCGGGCGGCGGCGGACGCGGTGATGACCGGCTCGAACCAGTACCCCTCCATGATGGGCATCCCCGCCCTCCGCCAAGCCGTCGCCGACGCCAACCGACGCTTCCTCGGCCTCGACGTGGACTGGCAGAGCGAGGTGCTCGTCACCTCCGGCGCCACCGAGGCCATCGCCGACGCCATCCTCGGCCTCGTCGCGCCCGGCGACGAGGTGGTGCTGATCGAGCCGCTCTACGATTGCTACGTGCCCATGGTCCGGCAGGCGGGCGGCATCCCGAAGCTCGTCCGCATCACCCCGCCCCATTGGGAGATCGACCCGGATGCGCTCGCCGCCGCCTTCTCCGAGCGCACCAAGGCCATCCTCATCAACACGCCCATGAACCCGGCCGGCAAGGTGTTCACCGGCGAGGAGCTCCAGCTCATCGCCGACCTCTGCCAGCGGTTCGACGCCTATGTGATCGCCGACGAGGTCTACGAGCATCTGGTGTTCGACGGCCGCGCCCACCTGTCGCCCATGCAACTCCCCGGCATGCGCGACCGGGTGGTGCGGATCGGCTCGGCCGGCAAGACCTTCTCGCTCACCGGCTGGAAGATCGGCTACATCACCGCGGCGCCGCACCTCCTGGCGCCGATCGCCAAGGCGCACCAGTTCGTCACCTTCACCACGCCGCCCAACCTGCAGGCGGCCGTGGCGGTCGGGCTCGCGCTCGACGATGCCTACTACGCTGGCTTCAAGGCGGGCCTGCAGGCCAAGCGCGACCGCCTGTCCGCCGGCCTCGCCGACCTCGGCTTCGATGTGCTGGCCTCCGGCGGCACCTATTTCGTCACCACCGACACCGGCCCCCTCGGCATCGCCGACGATCGGGAGGCCTGCCTGACGATGACGCGCGAGGCGGGCGTCGCGGCCGTGCCGGTGTCGGCCTTCTACGCGTCCGATCCGCCGTCGACCTTCATCCGCTTCTGCTTCTGCAAGAAGGACGAGGTGCTCGACGCGGCGCTCGATCGGCTGGCGCGCTGGATGCGCCGCGCCGCCTGATCGGGGCCGGGCGGCCGGCCAGAAAAACGGGGAGGGCAGGATGGAGCGGATCACCATCGTCATGGGAGGCGCCAGCGACCTCGGCGGCGCCGTTGCCGACCACCTGATCGCGCTGACGCACCTGGTCGTCATCCTCGACCGCGATCCCCATCGCATCGCCGCCCTGGAGCCCCGCTACGACCCGGGCATGACGCTCCTGTTCGCCCTCGACCCGTCCGATCTCGACGAGACGGCGGAGGTCATGGAGGCGGTGGACGAGCGCTTCGGTCCGCCGACCGGCCTCGTGATCGTCATCGAGCCGCCGGAGGCGACGCCGCTTCTGGTCGCCGCGCCGGAAGAGCTCGCCGTCGTCCTCGCCGGTCCGCTGGTCGGGGCCGGCACGCTCGTGCGCTTCGCGGCCGACGGCATGGACGAGGGCGGCGCCATCGTGCTGGTGCTGCCGCCGGAGGACAAAGACGCCGGCGCCGTCGCGCTCGCTGCCCGCGGCGCTCTCGCCGGTTTTGTGCGGGGGCTCGCCGGCGAACTGGCCGACGCCGGTCTGCGGGTCAACGCCGTCGTCGCGCCCGCCACCGGCACCCGCCGCGGCGCTCCGCGTCCGCCCGGCGCGAAAGCCGCGGACGAGACCGCCCGGCTCGTCGCCTTCCTCCTCTCCGAGCATGCCGCCATGCTCAACGGCGAGGTTCTGGGGGAGGGGGCTTTTCTGGCGCCGCTCTCGCGCTGAGGGGCGCCGCGGCCTCCGCCCGCGCCCGCGCCGCGGCGATCTGCTCGGCGATGGCCGGGTCCCAGGTCATGACGAAGCCGCTTGCCGCGTTGATCACCGCCAGCCTGTCCCCGTCGGTGAGCACCTTGGCCAGAAGATCCAGCGCCTGCCGGGCGTCGTGCGGCGTGTTGACATAGTAGAGCGTGCGCTGAAACTGGTGCCACCGCCCCAATGCCCGCACGGCGCTGGTGACCGCGTCGGCACGCGCGTCGGAGGACTGCAGGTCGTAGACGATGAAGAGATTGTACGGCATAGCCCGCCTCGCACTGGTGGTATACGTCGTCAATGGATCAACCTAGAATGAATGAGCTTTCCTGAGAAAACCTTAAACCCATAAGTTATTCTCAAGCGCGCCCATCTCTATAAGGTTGCATCACGCATCTACCCGGCACGGCCGCGGTCTGCTACTGCCATCCGCCTGGTCCGGAATCGGAGGAGAGCGCCTGATGTCCAATCCCGTCCTTGTGGAAGTCACCCGCGGCACCGTCGTGGAGAGCCGGCACACGGGCGCCGTCGCGGTGGTGGATGGCGACGGGCACGTGGTGCTGGCGATCGGCGACATCGACCGGCCGGTGTTTCCGCGCTCCGCCGTCAAAGCCTTCCAGGCGCTGCCGCTGATCGAGTCCGGCGCCGCCGACCGGTTCGGCTTCGGCGCCTCGGAACTGGCGCTCGCCATCTCGTCGCACAATGGCGAGCGCCGCCATGTGGACACCGCCCGCGCCATGCTGGCCGCCGCCGGCCTCGACGAGGGCTGCCTGGAATGCGGTGCCCAGTGGCCGTCGAGCCCGAAGGATCAGGCGACCCTCCACCGCATGGGCGCGCCCGCCGGTCGCATCCACAACAACTGCTCCGGCAAGCACGCGGGCTTCCTCTGCGCGGCCGTCGCCATGGGCGCCGACCCGGCAGGCTATGTGAAAGCCCAGCAACCGTTGATGCGCGAGGTCATCGCCGCGGGCGAGGCCATGACCGGCGCGCCCCATGCGGCCGATCTTTCCGGCACCGACGGCTGCTCCATCCCGACCTTCGCGGTGCCGCTTCGCGCCATCGCCCACGGCTTCGCGCGCTTCGTCACCGGCACCGGCCTTACGCCTGCCCGCAAGGCCGCCTGCGATCGCCTCCGCGCCGCCGCCGCGGCGGAGCCCTTCCAGGTCGCCGGCACCGGCCGCTTCTGCACCCGCGCCATGGAGATCCTCGGCGCCCGCGCCTTCGTGAAGACCGGCGCCGAGGGCGTCTTCACCGCCGCCTTGCCCGAACAGGGTCTGGGAATCGCCCTCAAGATCGACGACGGCGCCGCCCGCGCCGCCGAGGTCGCCGTCGCGGCATTGCTTGTGGATATCCTAGGGATCGACGCGGAAGATCCTGTGGGCCGCCGCATGGCCCCCCTCGTCCGCCCGGAGATCCGCTCCTGGGCCGGCGAACCCTGCGGCCACCTCCGCCCCTCCGCCGGCTACACCACCGCCCTCAAACCCGCCGCCTGAACCGCCCGCCTGAACCGCCCGCCCAGCATCCCCTGGCCTCCCCGCTCGTCATGGTCCGCGCAGGCGGACCACCCACGCCTATCCGCGTCGCGTCGCGCCCAAGATATGCGTGGCTGGTCCGGCTGAACCGGACCATGACGATGGAGGAGGATGCACCCGCGGCCCTCGGCAATGGCGGCAAGCGGCAAGCGGCAAGCGGCGACTCCACCCCACTCCACCCCACCTCGATCGTCATGGTCCGCGCAGGCGGACCACCCACGCATTTCCGTGTCACGCCGCGCCCGAGACATGCGTGGCTGGTCCGGCTGAACCGGACCATGACGATGGAGGAGGATGCACCCGCGGCCCTCGGCAATGGCGGCAAGCGGCAAGCGGCAAGCGGCGACTCCACCCCACTCCACCCCACCTCGATCGTCATGGTCCGCGCAGGCGGACCACCCACGCATTCCGTGTGACGCCGCGCCCGAGATATGCGTGGCTGGTCCGGCTGAACCGGACCATGACGATGGAGGAGGGGGCTCCAGCGGTCGGCGTTTCATCCCGAACCTGCTTCAACAATCCCATCCCCACCCTCACGCCACCTTGTTCCCCCGCACCGTCAGATGCGCCAGCGTCGGGTCGCCCGCGACCGCGAGGTCGCCGGTCACCGCTTCGGCCCAGCGCATGCCGCGCACGCCGCCGTCCGCGATGACGCTCATCAGGTTGTCGGTGATGACGCTCGCGCCTGCCCCGTCGACCACGCTCACCGCCACGCCGATGCGCGCGTTGCGGATCACGTTGCCGCTCGCCGACACGTCGCGGAGGGCAGGGCCCCAGCCCATCAGGATGCCGGCGCCCGCCGCCGTGTCGATCACGTTGCCGGTCACCGCCGTGTCGGCTTCCACCAGGATGCCGGTGCCGCCGGTCGCCGGCCAGGTCGCCGCGTCGGGCGCGGCGGCGCTGAGGTTGCGGATGAGGTTGCCGGCCACCAGCGCCAGCCGCCCGCCCGCCGGCCGGCCGTCGCCCGCCCCCGCGAAGTCCGCCAGAGCGACGCCCGCGCCCGCCCCGTCCACCACGTTCTCGGACACGAGCGCGCCCTCGAAGCCGTCCGTCGCGCGGATCGCCGCCGCGCCGGACCGCAGGCAGCTGTTGCCGGTGATCTGCAGGTTCGCGCCCGCTTCCGCCCGGATCGCTGAGACGGCGCAATCCGCCAGCCGGTTGTTGGCGACGAGCACGCCGGCCGCCCGGACGAGGTGGATGCCGTTGCCCTGCGGCGCGCTCGGACCGCGACGGGCGGCGATGCGCTCCACCCGGTTGCCCGTCACGATCGTGCCGTCGTCACCCGCCTCCCAGCGGTGCACCAGGATGCCGCCGCCGCCGCAGTCCGACACCGTGTTGTCGGTGATCGAAAGCCCCGCCGCGTCCACCGACCAGAGCCCCGCCTCGCGCGATCCGCTCACCCGGCACCGGGTCACGCGGCCGGAGACGCGCTCCAGCGCCAGGCCCGCGCGCGGGCTGCCCATCACCTCCACGCCGTCGAGCACCATGTCGGCGACGCCGTTGAACTGCACGAGGCCGGATGCATAGCCGGCGAACGGCCGGTTGGCGCCGTCCAGCACCAGCCCCTGCAGGCCCACCCCGCGCGCCGCGATGGCCTCGATCAGGTGGCCGCCGCCGCCGTAGACGAGCCGCGTCCGCCCCGGCACCCCGACGAGGGTGAGGCCGTCCCGGAGCGTGATGTTGGAAACCTCGTAGCGGCCCGGCGGCAGGAAGAGCGGCCGGTCGTCCAGAACCGCCCGGTCGATGGCGGCCTGAAGCGCGGCGCTCTGGTCGTCCACCGCCCCGGGCCGGAGCGTCGCGTCCGCCTCGGGCAGCGGCCCGCGGAGGTCGAGGAGCGAGATGCCCGGCAGGTCCGCACCCGCCGACGCCGCACGGGCCGCGAGGCCGAATGCGGCCGCGGCCGTGCCGAACAGGAACGCGCGTCGATGCATGGCCGTCTCCGCAACTGTTGGAGGAGACGGTGTCGCAAGGCCCGTTCCGCGCCGGACGTGCCGGAATGGCACAGGCGGGCCGCGGCGGGCGAAGCGGGGAGGGCAGGCGGCGCGAACGCCGCCCGCCCCATCCTTCAGGCGGTGATTACTTCGCGGCCTTCGCCAGCACGGCCTCGATGCCGGCCGCGTAGATGCCCTCGACGATCGCCTTCGCCTCGTCGTCGGTCACGCCCTTGGCGTCGAAGGTGCTGGTCCACAGCACCGCCGCGCCGCCGTCGTCGTCGGCCTTCACCGACAGGGTGGACTCGTAGTTCTCCACCGGCAGCGGGCTTTCCAGGATGGTGTAGGTGTAGCTCATCGCGGCGTCGTCGTAGGAGACGAGCGCCTCCACGAACTTGGCGCCGTCGCCGGTCGTCAGCGTGCGGATCTGCTTGCCGTCCATCTCGGACATCGCGCAGTCGGCGATCGCCGGGTGCCAGGTCTTGATGTTGCAGAAGTCGCCGATGGCGGCCCACACGGCCTCGACGGTGACCGCCTTGCTCTCCTGCCGCTTGCGCGCCTCGGCGGCGAGCGCGGACGTCACGAGGGCGGGGGCGATGATGATGGCGGCAAGCGTGGCGACGGTCGCCCGGTTGGCGGCAAAGCGCATGCAGTTTCCTCCTGGTTTTTTCCGCCGGACCTTTTTCCGAGATCCGGTCGCGAAAAACCCTATTCCGCTTGCACCCGCGATTCCAAATGAACTTCACGAAATCCTCGTGACGCCCAAGCGCCCGATCCGCGTACTCGGCCCGTCGCCCCGACCTACCCGTGCCGTCATCCCCCCTGAACCGTCATCCCCCCTGAACCGTCATCCTCCTGAACCGTCATCCCGACGAAAGTCGGGATCCAGCCGACAGAGCCGAAACGCGTGCCGGTGCGGATACATCTGCCTGCGGTTGGGCCCCGGCTTTCGCCGGGGTGACGTCCGGGGGCTGGCGGAAGACGCAAACCAGCGACGGGCCGACGCCTTCCACAACCGGCCCCTCCCCCCCTCACGCCGCCCGCGCCGCCCGCGTCCGCCGAAGCGCCCGTCCGGCGCTGTCGAACACGTGCAACCGGTCGGCCGGCGCCGTCACGGCCAGGGTCTCGCCGCGCGTCACCCGCGCCTCGCCGTCGATCTTGGCGACGATCGGCTCCGGCTGGCCGGCGTCCAGGTAGGCGAGCGTCACCTCGCCGAGTTTCTCCACCAGGGTCACCGTCCCGCGGAAGAGGCCCTCGCCGTCGGTCGGCCTCAGGTCCTCCGGGCGCACGCCGAGCGAGGCGCCCGGGCCGGTCATGGCGTTCGCCACCTCCACGTCCGCGTCCACCGTCCGCCCGCCGTCCGGCCGGATCCGCGCCGGCGCCCCCGCCGCCTCGATGGTGGCCGGCACGATGTTCATCGACGGCGAGCCGATGAAGCGGGCGACGAAGAGGTTGTCCGGGGCGTGGTAGAGCTGCAGCGGCGAGCCCACCTGCTCCACCCGGCCGGCGTTCAGCACCACGATCCGGTCGGCCAGCGTCATCGCCTCCACCTGGTCGTGGGTCACGTAGATCATCGTCGTGGTGTTCATCCGCTCATGGAGCCGCGCGATCTCGATCCGCGTCTGCACCCGGAGCGCCGCGTCGAGGTTGGAGAGCGGCTCGTCGAACAGGAACACCTTCGGGTCGCGCACGATCGCCCGGCCAATCGCCACCCGCTGCCGCTGGCCGCCGGAGAGCTGGCGCGGCAGCCGGTCGAGCAGGGGCGTGATCTGCAGCATCTCCGCCGCCGCCCGAACCCGCTGGTCGAGATCCGCCTTGGTGGCGTTGGCGAGCTTCAGGCCGAACGCCATGTTGTCGTAGACCGTCATGTGCGGATAGAGCGCGTAGGACTGGAACACCATGGCGATGCCGCGCTTGGCCGGGGGCAGGGCGTTCACCACCTTGCCGTCGATCGAAAGCGTGCCGGCCGTGATGTCCTCCAGCCCGGCGATCAGCCGCAGCAGGGTGGACTTGCCGCACCCGGACGGGCCGACGAACACGATGAACTCGCCCGACCGGATGTCGAGGTCGATGCCGTGCAGCACCTGCACGCTTCCGTAGGCCTTCTCCACCTTGGTCAGCTTCAGATCCGCCATGGTCCTCCTCCCGGGCACCGTCGCGGCCGTCCTCCCGGCCTCATCGGCAACCGGTCGTCCGGGCGGTTGGTTCCCGGTCCGAAGCATCGACAGGCGAAAAAGCGCAGGCGTGAGGGTGGCCGCACGAAAAACGGCGCCGGATGGGGCGCTCCTGGTTCGTCCGGCTCCCCTCTCGAGGTGTTGAAGCGGTCACGATCCCTCCCCTTAGGGGAGGGTCCGGCCAAAGGCCGGGGGAGGGGTTGTCTTTTTCATTCCAGCAGCGCGTTTTCTATTGTCGACCAGCATAACCGCGTCGAAAGAGGAGTAAAACACAACCCCTTCCGGCCCTACGGGCCACCTTCCCCTTAGTGGAAGGATGTGAAGCGCCCTCAGGCTATTGCCTCGATAATCAGCCCTCTCGCCTCCTCAGCGCACCCGCCCGAAGAAGGCGTCCTCCGGCGGCAGGCTGACCACCCCGCCCGCCTCCGACGCCGTGAACCCCAGCCCGCCGATCGCCTCCACCGTCGTCCCGTCCGGCAGCGCGAAGTCCGCCGCCTCGGGGCCGAGGTTGAACACGCAGACGATGGCGGTGTTGCCGTGCCGGCGCACGAAGGCGAGCACGTCGCCGGTGCTCGGCAGGAATTCGATGTCGCCTTCAAAAAGCGCCGGCTCGGACCGGCGGAAGTGGATGAACTGCCGGTAGTGCGCGAGGATCGACCCGGGATCGGCCAGTTGCCCGTCCGGCGCGCGGGCGATGTGCTCCGCCGGTACCGGCAGCCACGGCTTGCCGTGCGAGAAGCCGCCATAGGGCGCGTTGCGGTCCCACACCATGGGCGTGCGGCAGCCGTCGCGGCCCTTGAACTCCGGCCAGAAGCGGATCCCGTAGGGGTCCACCAGGTCCTCGAAGGCGAGGTCCACCTCGCCGAGGCCCAGCTCCTCGCCCTGATAGAGGCAGACCGAGCCGCGGAACGACAGGAGCAGGCTGCTCATCAGCCGCGCCAGCCGGTCCGGATCGGTGCTCTTCGGCGCGAAGCGGGTGTAGTGGCGCACCACGTCGTGGTTCGACCACGCCCAGCACGGCCAGCCGTCCGTGGCGCGGGTCTCGAACCGGGTCAGCGTGTTGGTCACGAATTCGCGGCCGTAGCCGTTGCCGAGGAAGTCGAACGTGTAACACATGTGCAGCTTGTCGCCGCCGGAGGTGTACTCCGCCATGGTGTCGAGCGAGCGGTCGCCGTCGCCCACCTCGCCCACCGTGGTGGTGCCCGGATAGCGATCGAGCAGCGCCCGGAACTTCTTCAGGAAGCCGATGTTCTCCGGCCGCGTCTTGTCATAGACGTGCAGCTGCCGGCCGTAGGGGTTCACCGCCGGGGCGTCGTTGCCGGTCGGCCCGGATTCCAGCGGTGGGTTGGAGCGCAATTCCTGGTCGTGGAAATAGTAGTTCACGGTGTCGAGCCGGAACCCGTCCACCCCGCGCTGCAGCCAGAATTCCACATCCGAGAGAAGCGCTTCCACCACCTCGTCGTTGTGGAAGTTGAGATCCGGCTGGGACGCCAGGAAGTTGTGCAGATAATACTGGCAGCGCCGGCTGTCCCACTCCCAGGCCGGGCCGCCGAACACCGACAGCCAGTTGGTCGGCGCCGTGCCGTCCGGCTTGGCGTCGGCCCACACATACCAGTCCGCCTTCGGATTAGTCTTGTCCCTGCGGCTTTCCGCGAACCAGGGATGCTGGTCGGAAGTGTGCGACAGCACCTGGTCGATCATCACCTTCATGCCCAGTCGGTGCGCCTCGTCCACCAGCGCCTCGAAGTCCTTCAGCGTGCCGAAGATCGGGTCCACGTCCCGGTAGTCCGACACGTCGTAGCCGAAGTCCTTCATGGGCGAGGTGAAGAAGGGCGACAGCCAGATCGCGTCCACCCCGAGGTCCGCCACATAGCCGAGCCGGCGGGTTATCCCCGGCAGGTCGCCGATCCCGTCGCCGTTGGAGTCCTGGAAGCTGCGCGGATAGATCTGATAGATCACCGCCCCCCGCCACCAGGTCGGGCTGGAAAAGCGGCTGTGGGCGGCCGGCGCGGACGCGGGGAGGGGCTTGTTCATCGGGAGGGCTGATCCAAGGCACGGTGGATAGGAGACACGCTGCAACGCACACTCTACGGTCTCATACTTAATGGGAAGGGAACGCCCCCGAAAGATCCCGCTGAAACCCCCGAAACCCCGCCGACCCTCGCGATTTCTGCTGACGCCCGCGGCAAGGACCCCGCGTTCCGCCGCCAACGGCGATCCCGCGACCTATGCCCCGTCCCCGCCAACCTTCGCCAAGGTCGTCACCCCGGCGAACGCCGGGGCCCAACCGTCCCACCCATCACCCGCACCGTCCCATCATCCTGCACCGTCGGCTGGATCCCGACGTCCGTCGGGATGACGTCTCACGAATCTCGGTCTCTGTCGCGCCGTTCCCACCGTCGCCATGCGTGGCTGGTCCGGCTGAACCGGACCATGACGAGGGCGGTAGCAACGGAACCTCGAGCGCCTGCCCCGCACCCCAACGCCTGCCCCGCACTCCAACGCCTGCCCCGCACCCCAACGCCCGCCCCGCACAACGCCCGCCCCGCACTCCAACGCCCGCCCCGCACTCCAACACCCGCCCCGCATCCCGGCTCCGCTCCGCCCCCACCACTCACTCCTCGATCGTCATGGTCCGGTTCATCCGGACCACCCACGCTTTCTCCCCCATTCCCACGCCCCTTCCCATCTCCCTCACTCCGCCACTGTCACCCGCGCCGCCGCCGCGCCGTCCCCCTCGACCCGCAGCGCCGCGTCCTCGAACGATGGCGCGCTCATCCGCGGCCGCGCGTTGTTGGTCACGCCCCACGGCTCCTGCGGGATGCCGATGAGGTTGGTGTCCACCTCCCCGTTGCCGTTCACGTCGTGATGCACCGCCACCGCGTAGATCCCGTCCGCCAGCCCGTCGAACCGGCACGTCACCCCGGCGGGATCGGCCGGCACCGCTACCAGCGCCGCCGCGCGGGCGCTGTCGAGGAAGCCTTCCGGCCCCGTGTAGAGCGCGCAGCCGACCGAACCCTCCGCCGATGCGATGCCGTCCACGTCGACGACCAGGGAGGCCGCCGGGGCCGGGTTCGCCGCCGCAAGGGCGAGAAGGAGTGCCGCGCTGCGCATCATGAAACCAGTCCTCCGCATCACTGTCCGCCCGCCGCCGGGCGGACGCTTCCCGACGGGAACGGACGAGATCCGCCGAAGGATCCCGCCGTTGGCGCCACCCGCCAGACAGCAAGCGGCCCCGCCGGACGGTGATCGCTCGGGATCGCCGTCCGGCGGGGCCGGTTCGCTCTACGTGTCCGGGGATCCTGCCTCAGGTGTAGAGGAAGTCGCTCGCCTCCAGGCTCGCCACGTGCACGCGGATGCTGTCGTCGTCCGTCATCAGCACGTCCACGAAGCCCGCGCCGGCCACCAGACGGCCCTGGGTGACCAGGTCATCGAAGGTGAGGCCGTAGTCGGTGATGTCCAGGAGGTCACCGGCGCCGAAGCCGAACACCTGGTCGTTGCCGCTGCCCGCCTCGAACACGAAGAGGTCCGACGATCCGTCGTCGAGCGCCGGGTCGCTCTCGCTGCCGCCGTAGAGGAGGTCGTCGCCCATGCCGCCGACGATGATGTCGCCGCCGCCCGATCCGGCCAGGATGTCGTCGCCGCCGGCGCCCACCAGGATGTCGTTGCCGCCCGCGCCCGTCGCCTTCAGCGAGACCGCCGAGGTGACGTCCTCGGCGAAGAACACGCTGGCCTCATCGCCGGTGGCCTCGTAGACGAACGAGCCCGTCAGGTCGCCGGAGAGGATGATCCGGTCGCCGCCTTCGCCGCCTTCGATCAGGAAGCTCTCCACGTTCTTGACGAACCCGCCGTTGACGCTGGTGGTGCCGCCGCCGAGGCCCTCGATGGCGAGCGTCTGCACGTCCGTCCCGCCGGTCCGCAGCGTGAGGGTGTCCAGCCCCGCCCGGCCGTCGATGCTGTCGGTGTCGTTGAAGTCCGAGATGGCGAAGATGTCGCCCGCCTTGGAGCCGATGATGGAGCCGTGGCCGCCGTCCGCGTCCACCTCCAGCACCACCCCGCCGGCGCCGCCCGCGTTGATGATGTGGGTGCCGTCGGAGTTCACGATCACGCGCTCCAGCCCGGACTTGGCGAACTGCCCGTAGACGTTCACCCGCGTCTCCGCCCCGGTGTCGATGTAGAGTTCGGCCACCGACGACACGGTCGCGCCGTTCACCTTGAAGAAGCCGTTGGCACCGGCCACGTTGTACTTGGCCTCCTCGCCGACGGAGAGCGTGTCCATGCCGGTGCCGCCGCCGGTCACCCGGTCGCCGGCGCTCACGTCGTCCAGGTGGAAGTGGGTGATGCCGACCGCCGAGCCCACCAGCGTGTCCTTGCCGGTGCCGCCGTGGATCTCGTTCACCCAGGCCTCGGTGTCGCTGCCGGCCGAGATCCAGTCGTTGCCGCCGCCGCCATAGATCACGTCCGCGCCGTCGCCGCCGTCGATCTTGTCGTTGCCGTAGCCGCTGGTCAGAAGGTCGTTGCCGTCGCCGCCGAAGATGGTGTTGTTGCCGTTGCCGGCGTTCACGACGTCGTCGCCCGCGCCGGCGTTCAGCTGCGTGGTGACCCACTGCCACTGGAAGCCGTTCGGGTCCGTGCCCTTGTAGGTCACGTCCTCGCCCACCGTGATGGTGTCGTCGCCGTCGCCCGTGTTGACCTTGAACGTGTTGGTCCACAGGCTGCCGTTGGTGGCGATGTTGATCATCACCTGGTCGTCGCCGGAGCCGAGCGCCACCTCGGCCCGCTTGACGTCGTCGAGGGTGATGGACTGGTCGCGGCTCTCGTTCAGCCGCACCCACACGTCCACGAAGTTCGCCACCGTCAGCGACGCGCCGTCGTAGCCGTCGATCTCGATGTTCTTGATGACGTTCCAGTTCCGCTCCAGCGTCACCGACACCGTCTCGTCGTCGGCCCACTCCACCGCGATCACCGGCTTGCCGTTCCAGCCCACGATGGTGTTGGTCTCGAAGAAGGCCGCCGCGATTGCCACATCGCCCTCCACCGAGGCGAACAGGCCGCTGGTGCCGGTCTGCGTCGTGCCGGGGTCGGCCTCGGTGGTGTATTCGTAGCCGGTCAGCCCGTTCCGCCAATAGAAGTCGTGCGGGTTGCCGCTCCCCGGCGCCCAGCCCGGTTCCAGGGACGTCTGCGCAAGATCGAAGGACAAGGTACTCATCAGCGCCTCCACAAGTCTCGCCGTACTTGAGATTGTTCCTGAGGGCGCTGCAACGATCGGCTCTTATCAACCAAAAGCCGCGCTTTAACGGATCGGCACGATTTTAATCTCAATTGGACGGAAAACCTTTAGAACTGATCGAGAGTTTTTGCCTCGAACCTGAAGCGACTTGTCCGCACCGCACGGTTCCGCCGTCCGTTGCGGCCCCGCCGCGCCTTCCCGTCGGCAATCATGCCCGAATGGCGCGCAGCACCTGCAAACGGCCACATCCACCGCGTGAATCCGCCGATGGTTGCCATCGTCTTGCCGCCATCCGCAGTTCCCGAAGCGCGCGCCGCCGCTTGGCCCTTGCGGCGGCGCACCATTCCGGCATCAGCCCTTCACGGCGCCGGCCGTCAGGCCCGCCACGATCTTGCGCTGGAAGATCAGCACCAGCACGATCAGGGGCACGGTGACGATCACGCTCGCCGCCATGATGTTGCCCCACGGCGTCTCGAACTCCGTCGCCCCGGAGAGGAGCGCGATGGCCACCGGCACCGTCCGCTGGTCGTTGTTGGAGATGAAGGTGAGGGCGAACAGGAACTCGTTCCAGGCCGAGATGAAGGCGAGCAGCCCCGTCGTCACCAGCGCCGGCCAGAGGAGCGGCAGGAAGACCTTGGTGATGATGGTCCACGGCCCCGCGCCGTCCACGATCGCTGCCTCCTCGATCTCCACCGGCAGGTCGCGCATGAAGGTGGTCAGCACCCACACCGTGAAGGGCAGGGTGAAGATCATGTAGGCGAAGACGAGCGAGAACAGCGAGTTGTAGAGCCCCGCCGCGCGGATCATCTCGAAGAGGCCCGCCAAGACGGCGATCTGCGGGAACATGGACACTGACAGGATGGTGATCAGCAACAGCCCCCGCCCGCGGAACGGGATGCGCGACAGCGCATAGGCGGCCGTCACGGCCAGGATCAGCGACAGCACCACCACCGTGGTCGCCACGAACAGCGAGTTGCCGATGTTGCGCAGGAAGGACCCGCTCGACAGCACCCGCGTGTAGTTGTCGAACGAGATCGCCGTCGGCCAGTAGTCCACCTGGAAGATGGCCGTGCCGGATTTGAAGCTGGTGATGATCGCATAGTAGAAGGGGAAGACCGCCTGCACGACGATCACCACCACCAGCGCGTAGAAGAGCAGCGTCTTGATCGCTTTCATGACCGGCGGCCCTCCAGGTCCATGCGGCCGAGCGTGATGGTGAGGATCACCATCAGGGCGATCACCACGAAGAGCAGCGTCGAGGCGGCCGAGCCGTAGGCGAACTTGTCGAACTGGAAGAGGTTCTCCTGCGCGAACACCGACATGGTGCGCGTGCGGTCGTTGTTCGGCGTCAGCACGTAGACGAGGTCGAACACCCGGAGCGCGTCGAGGGCGCGGAAGATCACCGCCACCATGATGGCCGGCCGGATTAGCGGCAGCGTGATGCGGAAGAACACCTTCACCGGGTGCACCCCGTCGATCCGCGCCGCCTCGTAGATGTCGGAGGGCACCAGCTGCAGGCCCGCCAGGATGAGCAGCGCCATGAAGGGCGTCGTCTTCCACACGTCCACGATGATGACGGCGATCATCGCCGTGTCCGGCGAGGCGGTCCAGGCGATCGGCGCGTCGATGAGGCCGAGGGCGAGGCCCATGTCGTTGAGGATGCCGAACTGGTCGTGCATCATCCAGGCCCACATCTTCGCCGACACGATGGTCGGGATGGCCCAGGGCACCAGCACCGCCGCCCGCACGAGGCCGCGGCCGGGAAACGAGGCGTTCAGCACCAGCGCGATGATAAGGCCGAACAGCGTCTCCAGCGTCACCGAGATCAGCGCGAAGCGCAGCGTGTTCCACACCGCCGCCCACCAGCTCGGATCGGCGAGAAGCCCGAAATACTCGCCCTCGCCGTCGCCGTAGTCGAGATATTCCACATAGTTGAGCACGCCCACCCAGCTTGCCTCGTCGAGGCCGGAAAGGCGCGCGTCGGTGAACGAGAACCAGATGGTGCGGGCGAGCGGCCAACCGGCGGCGAGCGCCAGCACCAGGAGCATGGGCGTGAGAAAGCCCCACGCCGCCCGGACGCGCTGGCGGCCGAGCTCGGAATTGCGGGACACCGGTCCGGCCATGGGTGGGCTCCGGGTGGCGGTTGATCGGCAAGGGGAAAGGTAGGGTGCCCGCCCGGCGGGCGGGTCGGCCAGAAGGGCGCCGCCGGCCCCAGGTTAGGGAAGGCCGGCGACCGCCGTCACAAACGTCCGTTCGTTGGCGCTAAGGCGCCGTCAGGCCGCTCGAATCATCCGGCGCCGGCTCACCAGCCGCTGCCCTGCAGCCGCTTCAGCCGCGCCTCCAGGCGGCGGAGGTTGCTCTCCGCCTCGCCGCTGCCGGACAGCGTGTTGTGGACTGCCGTCCAGAACTCGCTCGACACCTCGTTGTAGTCCGCCTTGGTCGGCGCGGAGGGGCGCGGCACCGCGTTGAGGAAGACCTCCTTCCAGCGCGGGATCAGCGGCTGCTGCTCCACGATCTCCGGGTCGTCGTAGAGCGCCTGGATCGTCGGCAGCCGCGAGTTGGTGAGCGCGCGGAACTTCTGCGCCTCCTCGCCGGCCAGGAACTTCACGAGCTCGATCGCCGCCTCCTGGTTGGGCGAATACTTGGAGACCGCCAGATTCCAGCCGCCGAGCGTCGCCGCCGACCGGTCGCCGCCCTCGCCGATCGGCAAGGTGGTGGCGTCGAACTTGCCCTTCACGGCGCTGTCGTCGCTGTTGCCGAGTGCGTAGGCGTAGGGCCAGTTGCGCATGAAGACGGCGTTGCCGGTCTGCCAGACGCCGCGGGCGTCCTCCTCCTGATAGGCGAGCACGCCCGGCGGCGCGATGGTGCCGATCCAGCCGCGCACCGTGTCCAGCGCCTTCACGGACTGCGGGTTGTTGACCGAGATGGTGCCGTCCGGCTCCACGATCTGGCCGCCGCCGAACGACGTGATCCACTCCAGCCCGTTGCAGGTCAGGCCCTCGTAGGCCGCGCCCTGGAACACGAAGCCCCAGAGCTGCGCGTTCCCTTCGGCCCGCTCCTTGTCCATGATCTCCTTGGCCGTCGCCGCCATCTCCTCCCAGGTCTTCGGCGGCTCCTTGCCGTGCTTTTCCAGGAGATCGGTGCGGTAGTAGAGCGCCGGCGCGTCCGTATACATCGGCATGGCGACGAGCTTGCCGTCCACCGTCTGGCTCTCCACGATCGCCGGGAAATGCCCGCCGATCACGTCGCCCACGTGCGGCGTCAGGTCGACGAAATGCTCGGCGAGCTGCGGCGCCCAGATCACGTCCGTCCGGTAGACGTCGATGTCCCGGTTCTGCGCGGAAAGCCAAAGCCGGTACTGGCCGAACTGGTCGGTGGTGGACGCCGGCATCGACACGAGGTCCACCGTGTGGCCGCTCTCGGCGGCGAACCGGTCCAGCTGCTGGCGCATCTCGGCAAGGTCGTTGCCGACCGCCCCGGACACCACGGACAGCTCCGCCGCGCCCGCGATGGTCGCCCCGAGCGCGACGCCCGCCAGAAGCGACGCGGCCGTCAGCCGCGTCAGACCCTTCATCTCACCCATCGTCATCCTCCCTCGCGATCGAACCGTCTCCCGCGGTTCCTCGTCCAAGAGAGCGCCAACCGTCATCCCCAAGGGACGCCGCCCGGCTAGACCGGGCCCAAGGTGACGCTCCCGCCTGACGGTCCAACGCGACCGCCGGGAGGATGTTCCAAGGCAACGGCACAACCGAAAGGGATGGTTTTTATGGGAAGCAACCCATGGGTCGCGGTGTCGAGAGTCCAGGCCAAGGCTGCCCATGGTCCCATGGAGAGGATCGGCGAGCGCGATGAGCCTTCCCCACCTCCCCAGGTCGTCACCCCGGCGAACGCCGGGGCCCAACCGTCCGCGACCAGATCCGCGCCGGTGCACCTACCCGTTCCCATGGCTGGATCCCGACTTTCGTCGGGATGACGCGAAAGCCGAGCCCTGACCCCCACCGTGACTTGTCGATCCACCCCCACCGGCTCTCCTCGCCCACCCCGATCGTCATGGTCCGCGCAGGCGGACCACCCACGCATGAACCCGCCGCCCCACCACGCTCACCTCCACCACGCGGAGAAGCGTGGATGGTCCGCCTCCGCGGACCATGACGTTGGGGGAGACGTGAAAGCGTTACCGACTGAACCCTGGCTTGGTACACCCGACTTCGCTTGATCCTCATGGTCCGCGCAGGCGGACCACCCACGCATTCCCTCCCTTCCCCACCCCCACCCTCTACTCCCCCCGCCCACCCGTCTCCCTGTCCCGCTCATACCGCCGCGCCACCGGGAACGCCGGCAACCAGCTCTCCCGGCGGACAACCCAGCTCTCGTACGTCGGCGTCAGCTGGTCCGGCGCGTCCAGCGATCCGAGGTTCACCTCCACCTCGTCCCCCGACCGGGCGAACACGGAGGATCCGCAGCGCGGGCAGAAGTGCCGGCCGGCGTAGTTCCCCGTCTCGCCCTCCACCGACACCGCGTCCTCGGGAAAGATCGCCGCGGCGTAGAAGAGTGCGCCGTGGTGCTTGCGGCAGTCCATGCAGTGGCAGATCCCCACCCGGTACGGGCGCCCCGTCGCCACCAGCCGCACCGCCCCGCAGAGGCAGCCTCCCGTGAACCGCTCCATGATCCGTCTCCTTCGTCATGCCACCGTCAGACGAGCGTAACGAACGGATCCGCCCGGCCGTTTCGCCCCCCGTTCCGCCGTCGGGCGGTCTCCCTGCGGGTCCCGAACGGTCAGGCGCTTCGCGTACTCTCCCGCCGGCCGTCACGGGACCTTCGCAAAATCTGTCTACTCGTGTCATAAAGCCGACTATCGGCCTGCAGCCCAACGGCCACACGATGACCGCTCCGATGCATCAAGATCCGATCTTCAGCTACGCCGACCCGACTTTCCCCCCGTTCAAGCGCAACCTCATCCGTCTCATCGAGCGGGCGACCGGCCAGCCGAAGCTGAAACGGCTCTATCTGGAGAATCAGCGCAACCCGGTGCCGGGCGAGAGCTTCTTCGAGGCCGCCGTGCGCCAGCTCGAGCTGGACGTGGAGGTCGACGCGGGCCAGCTCGCCGCCATTCCGCGCACCGGCCCGCTGGTCGTCGTCGCCAACCACCCGTTCGGCGTTCTCGACGGCATCGTGATCTCCTGGCTCATCGGCAAGGTGCGCTCCGACTTCCTGGTGCTCACCAACGCCGTGCTGCTCCGCGCGCCCGAGGTCGCCCCCTATCTCCTCCCGGTCGATTTCGCCGAGACCGAGGAGGCGCTCGCCACCAACCTGAAGACCCGCGCCACCGCGCGCCGTCATCTGGAGAACGGCGGCTGCATCGTGGTCTTCCCGGCCGGCGGTGTCTCCACCGCGCCGGACCGGCTCGGCCGCAAGCAGGCGATCGACGCCACCTGGCAGCCCTTCACCAGCCAGCTCATCCAGCGCACCAAGGCGACGGTGGTGCCCATCTTCTTCGCCGGCCAGAACTCGCGTCTCTTCCAGATCGCCAGCCACATCAGCCTGTCGCTCCGGCTGTCGCTCATCTTCAAGGAGGTGCACGACCGCATCGGCACCCGCATGCCGGTCGCGATCGGCGACGCCATCCCCTTCGAGACGCTCGCCCACCTGATCGACCGGCGCGCCCTTGCCGACGACCTCCGCGCCCGCACCTACGCGCTCGGCGCCCAGTACCGGCACCTGGAGGAGATCAGCCGCCGCAGGCGCCCGATCGACGCCCTCCGCCGGCTGCCCGCCGCCCTCCGCGACCGCCGCCGCCGCCCGCGCCGCCGGCTGGAGCACTGACGAAGGGGAGGGAGGGCGCGTTCCGATGACGGCCCGCCCGCCCCCCTTTTCCCGCCGGCCGCGACGGCGTATGGTCCCGCCGAAACCCGCCGCTTGCCTCTCGAGGAGCCGTCATGGCCGACGCCGTCGTTCCGCACTTCACCAATGATGCCGGCGTGGAGAGCATCCGCGTGGGCGCGCACGAGTTCATGTGCATCGGAGCCCGGCCGCCGTTCGACCATCCCCATTCCTTCCTGGACATGGGCGATGAGAACGAGAAGATCTGCCCCTACTGCTCCACCCTCTACATCTACGACCCGAGCCTGAAGTCCACCGAATCGGTGCCGGCCGAAGCCGCCTACACGCCGAAGGCGGCCTGACCTTTCCTTCGGGCGCTTTTCGCGGGACAGGATCAGCATGGCCGATCAGCCGCCGGTGGTGATCGTCGGCGCCGGCATCGCCGGTCTCGTCGCCGCCCTCGCGCTCGCCCGCCGCGGCAAGGCGGTGACGATCGTGGAGCGCGCCGTCCACCTGGAAGAGGTGGGCGCCGGCATCCAGCTTTCGCCGAACGCCGCCCGCGTGCTCGTCGACCTGAAGCTCGGCGACGCCCTCCGGCCGGTGGCATTCGCCCCGGCGGCCATTCGCATTCGCGACGCCCGATCCAACGCCGACATCGTCCGCCTTCCCCTCGACGATATCCCCGCCCGCTACGGCGCGCCCTACTGGGTCGTCCACCGGGGCGACCTGCAGGCGGCGCTGTTGTCGGCTGTAGCCGACAACGCGCGCATCAAGCTGCACCTTGGCGGCTACATCGAGGCGACAAGGGACGACAAGGACGCCGTTGTAGCCGACATTTTGTTCGGCGAATCGCGCGTCTCGATTGCCGCGGAGGCCCTGGTCGGGGCGGACGGGGTGTGGTCGAAGATGCGCACCCTCGCCCTCGGCGGCGGCCCGGCGGTCTACTCCGGCCGCATCGCCTGGCGGGCCGTGGTGCCGATCGAGGCGGCCGAGACGGTTGCCATCGAGGATCTGACGCGTGGCACAAGCCTTTGGCTCGGCTCGAAAATCCACCTCGTCACCTATCCGATCCGGGGCGGCCGCCTCCTCAACCTGATCGCCGCCGTCGACGGAGACTGGCTGGAACCGCGCTACGACGTCCCGGGTGAACCCGCCGAGATCACCGCCGCCTTCGCAAATTGGCCGGACCCGGTCCGCCGCCTCGTGGAAATCCCGGAAAACTGGCGGAAATGGGCGCTTTGCCGGGCCCCGAACGGCCCCTGGACCAAGGGCCGGACGGCCCTCATCGGCGACGCCGCCCACGCCATGCTGCCCTTCGTCGCCCAGGGCGGCGCCATGGCGATCGAGGACGCCGCCGTCCTTTCCCGCCACCTCACCGACACCAGCCGCCCGGTCCCCCGCCGCCTCGCCGCCTACGAGGCCGAGCGCCGACCGCGCGCCCTCAAGGTCGCCGACGCCGCCGCCCGGAACGGCCGGATCTACCACCTTTCGGGCTTCTCCGCCGACAGCCGGAATGCGGTCATGCGCCTCTTGGGGCCGGACCGGATGCTCGCCCGGATGGACTGGATCTGGGGTTGGCGCGACCGGGACTGACCCGGCCACCTCCGAAATCATCCAGCCCCTTCAGCAACTTAGCCGCCGAGCGCGGTGCGGATCTTGGCGGCGTGCTCGGCCAGCAGCCCGTGGTCGGCCATCTGGCCGGTGTGCCCGCGGAGGCCGACGCCCTCGAAGCGCGGGATGACGTGAAAGTGCAGGTGGAAAACGGTCTGGCCGGCCGGCGCCTCGTTGAACTGCTGCACGAAGACGCCGTCCGCCGCAAAGGCTGCCTTCACCGCTTTGGCGATCCGTTGCACGGTGGCGATCACAGCCGCAAGCTGTTCCGGTGTCGCGTCCAGGATGTTCCGCGCCTCACCTTTCGGCAGCACAAGAACATGACCGTTGCCCTGGGGCATGATGTCCATGAACGCGAGGGTATCGTCGTCCTCGAACACTTTGTGGCACGGGATCTCGCCGCGGATGATCTTGGCGAAGATGTTGTTGGGATCGTAGGCCTCGGTCATCCGGGTGCTCCTCAGTGAGACGTCGACGTGTTGTCGCCGCCGGCGGCCGAAGGGTCAAGCCGGCGCGTCGGCTCACTCCTCGTCGGTGGGCGCCACCGTCTCGATTTCGCCAACCGGTCCAACGGCTTCCGCCTTCCGGAACGGCCCCGCTTCGGTCAGCCGCTCCGCCACGTCGCTGACCACAGCCCGCTCCCGCCGCAGGAAATCCGCCACCGCCCGGCGCAAGCCCGGATCCTCGATATGGTGGGCCGAGCGGGTGGTCACCGGCAGGTAGCCGCGCGCCAGCTTGTGCTCCCCTTGGGCGCCCGCCTCCACGCGCTTCAGGCCGTGGGCGATGGCGAAATCGATCGCCTGATGATAGCAGACCTCGAAGTGCAGATAGGGATGCTCCTCGATACAGCCCCAATTGCGACCGTAGAGCGCGTCCGACCCGATGAAATTCAGCGCTCCGGCAATGTAACGGCCATTCCGTTTGGCCATCACCAGAAGAATTCGATCGGCCATCCGCTCGCCGATCAGCGAGAAGAACGCGCGATTCAAGTACGGGCGGCCCCATTTGCGGGCGCCGGTGTCCATGTAGAAGCGGTGGAAGGCGTCCCAGTGCGCCTCCGTCAGGGCGGCGCCGGTCAGGTGCTCCACCGTGATGCCGCCCTCCAGCGCCTCCCGCCGCTCCTTGCGCAACCCTTTGCGTTTGCGGGAAGCGAGTTCGGCCAGGAAGTCCTCGTAGCTTCCGTAACCGGGGTTGGCGAAGTGGAACTGCTGGTCCCAGCGCACCAGGAAACCCGCCGCCGCCAGATCCTCCACCTCCGCCTCCTCGGCGAAGGTCACATGGATGGACGACACCCCCAGCTGCCGCCCCACCGCCGCCAGCGACCGGGCGAGCAGCGGCCGCACCGCCCCCGTCAGATCGTCGCGCACCAGAAGGCGCGGACCTGTCGCCGGCGTGAAGGGCACGCTCACCTGAAGCTTGGGATAGTAGCGCCCGCCGGCCCGCTCGTAGGCATCCGCCCAGCCGTGGTCGAACACGTACTCGCCCATGGAATGGGTCTTCACATAGGCCGGAATGGCGCCGACGAGCGTGCCGTCCGCCGCTTCGGCCACCAGATGGCAGCCGCCCCAGCCGGTTTTGCCCACAGCGCAGCCGGCCTCCTCCAGGGAGGACAGAAAGTCGAACGAAACGAAGGGGTTGTACGGCCGCGCCGGGTCGTCCGCCGGCAGCGGGCCTCCGGGGCCGACGGTCCAGCCGGGGTTGGCGACCGCGTCCCAGCGGGCGCGGTCGATCTCTTTCAGCGTGTGGACGGTTCGAAGGGTGAGATCGCCGGGCATCGTCTGGCCAAGGTAGCCGACCCGGCGCCGATTTCCAGATGACGCGCCGCAAAAAGCCGTGTGCGGGCCGAAAATGGCCGGCGGTCAGATCATCGGGCGCGGCACGAAGGCCCGGTCCGCGCCTTCCTCGGCCGGATCCGCGGTGTCCATCTCGTCGTCACCCGGCACATGGGCGCCGTCGAGCGCCTCGTTGATCTCCGCCTCGTGGCGCCGGGCCTCCTCGCGGAGCGAGCCCTCTTCCTTCAGGCGCTCGCGGGCTTCCGCCACCTCGGCGTGGTCGGTGGTCGGCTTCTGGATGGGGTCGGTGCGGTTCACGGGCTGATGCTCCGGTCGAAGGGGTGCCTCGCGGCATGTTCCCTCAACCGCACCCTCGCCGTCACAGTTCCGCAGCCGTCGGACCATCACCCGGCGCGCGGATCGAAGCCCTCGAAGATGATCTGGTCGGCATACACGGCCGCCGCCCGGTCCTCCGGCGTGCGCACCGTCCAGGTGAGGAGCGGCAGGCGCCAGTCTTCGCGCACGGTCCGCGCCACGTCGTTCGGCAGCAGCTTCACCCAGTAGGCGACGAAGTGAGGATCGGTCTCGCGGCGATGGGCGAGCGCCGCAAGCGTCGTGCGCTCCGTCGGCGTCAACCGGTCGTACTCCGGGTGCCTGGCGTCGTCCGCCACGATGCCGCGCACCACGTGGGGCGCCAGGGTCCGCACGTCCGCGACGATGCGCGGATCGAAGGACATCACCGCCACCGGGCCGGCATAGCCGGCGATGCTTTGCACCACTGCCCGGGTCAGCGCGTCGTGGCGGCCGTCGAACAGGCTCTTCACCTCGATCACCAGCGGCACCCGGCCGCCGATCCGCTCCAGCACCCCCGCCAGGCTCGGGATCCGGTCCGCCGTGGCGCGGAACGGCACGGCCTGGAGCGCCGCGAGGGTCAGGCCTTCGGTGGACCCGGTGCCGGTGGTCAAGCGGTCGAGCGTGTGGTCGTGGAAGACGTAGACCGCGCCGTCGGCGGAGAGATGGACGTCGATCTCCACGGCGAACCCGGCGTCCGCCGCGGCGCCGATCGCCGAAAGCGTGTTCTCGATCCGCCCGGCGGCGGCGTCATGGAAGCCGCGATGCGCGACCGGTGCGGCGGTCAGCCAGGCGGGAGCGGACATGGAAAGGACCCTCGTGCGGAAGCGGCTGTCGATGGGCTGCGCGGACCGGCGCGGCCCTCTTGCGGGCCGGCCGGGGTTGGCACGTTGGGGCCGGATCGGGACCAGCCCTTGCGAGCCGACCCTCCCTAACCCGGATCGATGACGGTCAGGCGACTTCGACGACCGCGTCGATCTCGACCGCCACGCCGAAGGGCAGGGCGGCGACGCCGAGGGCGCAGCGGGAATGCTTTCCCTTCTCGCCCAGCACTTGGCCCATCAGGTCGGACGCGCCGTTGATCACCTTCGGATGGTCGAGGAAATCCGGAGCCGAGTTGACGAAACCGTTGAGCCGCACCACCCGGACGATGTGGTCCAGGTCGCCCACGGTCGCCTTCACCTGCGCCAGGATGTTGAGCGCGCAGATCCGCGCCGCTTCCTGACCCTCCTCGATGGAGAGGCCGGCGCCGAGCTTGCCGGCGATCTCGCGGCCGTCCGGCGTGCGGGAGATCTGACCGGACACGAAAAGCAGGTTCCCGGTGCGGACCACCGGCACGTAGTTGGCGGCCGGCAGGGGCGCCGCCGGGAGGGCCAGGCCCAGTTCGGCCATGAGAGATTCCACGATGCCAGCCATTCGTTTACTCCTTGAAAAGGTCCCGATCCCGCGCTTTATGGGCCGGCGGGCCGCCGTGCGCAATGCAAGACGCAGCGCACGAAGTGGCCGTTGTGGGTGCGGGAATGCAAGCCCGTCCCATCCGCCTCACTGAAGGAGACGCCATGCGGGCGCCGTTCAAGTCTGCCGTGTTCATGGCCGCCCTTCTGGCGGGGCCCGGGCTGTCTCCGGCCGCCGCCGCTGCCGCCAGCCTGCTGCCGCACCGGGCGGTCTACGACCTCCGTCTCGCCGATCAGCAGCCCCAGGGCGGTTCGGAAGGCATGGCGGCCGTCGGCGGGCGCATGGTGTTCGAGTTCACCGGCACCCCGTGCGAGGGCTACACGGTCAACTTCCGCTTCGTGGTGGAGATGACCGACGGGGAGGGCTCCACCACGGTCACCGACCTGCGCACCTCCACGTTCGAATCGGGCGCCGGCGACAGCTTCGACTTCCTGTCGCAGACCTTCACCAACCAGGTGCTGACCGACGAGGTGAAGGGCGCCGCCGTGCGCGGCGACAGCGGCGTCAGCGTCGACCTGGTCTCGCCCACCGAGGCCAAGGTCGCCTTCAAGCCGGAGGTGATCTTCCCGACCGAGCACCTCCTGAAGGTGATCGCCGCGGCCGAGAAGGGCGACACCGTGCTCGCCGGCGAGGTGTTCGACGGATCGGAGACCGGCGACAAGACCTACGCCACCTCCACCATCATCGGCGAACCGATCAGCGGCCCGCCCGAGGGGCCGGCCGCCTCGGTCGGTACCACGCGCCGCTGGCCGGTGACGGTCGCCTACTTCGACGCCTCGCAGGGCGGCGACCTGACGCCCGAATACTCGATCGGTTTCGACCTCTTCGACAACGGTGTCTCGGCGGACCTTCGCATGGACTATGGCGAATTCGCGCTCCAGGGCGACCTCACCCATTTCGAGGCTCTGCCGACGACGCCCTGCGAATAAGTCCGGGAATGGCGAAAAACATACGGTAACATAATACCGCATCTGTAAGTCATTGTTTTCGCTTGGCTGATCTCCGGCGGCCGGCTTGACGTTTCGGCATCGTCCGCGTATAGACCACGCCGACGACGGATGCCGCCACGGCTCCGTCCCCCGCAAACGGGCTCCCGCAGGGATCCGGCGCGGACGACGTCAAGAACAACGGATGGTTCAATCCATGGCGACCTACTCGGCAAAGGCGTCCGAGGTCCAGAAGAAGTGGATCCTCATCGACGCTGAAGGCCTCGTTGTCGGCCGCGTCGCGACCCTGATCGCGATGCGCCTGCGCGGCAAGCACAAGGCCTCCTACACCCCGCACATCGACGACGGCGACAACGTCGTCGTCATCAACGCGGACAAGGTGGTCTTCACCGGCCGGAAGTACCAGAACAAGAAGTATTACTGGCACACCGGCTACATCGGCGGCATCAAGGAGCGCACCGCCCGTGCGATCCTGGAAGGCCGCTTCCCGGAGCGGGTCATCGAGAAGGCCGTCGAGCGCATGATCCCCGAGGGTCCGCTCGGCCGCCAGCAGCTCAAGAACCTGCGCGTCTACGCCGGCGCCGAGCATCCGCATGCCGCCCAGCAGCCCGAGCTGCTCGACGTCAAGTCCCTGAACAAGAAGAACGCGAGGACCTGACCATGGCCGAGCTGTCCTCCCTCTCCGAACTCGCCGGCACCGCCATCGAGGCGCTGCCCGAAGCGCCGGTCCATGTCCAGAAGCTCGACAAGTTCGGCCGCGCCTACGCGACCGGCAAGCGCAAGGACGCCGTCGCCCGCGTGTGGGTCAAGCCGGGCACCGGCAAGATCACCGTGAACGACAAGGACTTCACGGCCTATTTCGGCCGTCCCGTCCTGCAGATGATCGTCCAGCAGCCGATCTTCGCGACGAGCCGCGACGGCCAGTTCGACGTGGTCGCCACCGTCGCCGGCGGCGGTCTGTCCGGCCAGGCCGGCGCGCTGCGTCACGGCATCTCCAAGGCCCTCACCTACTACGAGCCGGGCCTGCGCGGCGTTCTGAAGAAGCTCGGCTTCCTCACCCGCGACAGCCGCGTCGTCGAGCGCAAGAAGTACGGCCGCCGGAAGGCCCGCCGCAGCTTCCAGTTCTCCAAGCGCTGATCCTTCATCGGCGCCGGCGAACGGCAGACAAGACCATCAAGGGCGGCGCCACCGGTGCCGCCCTTTTTGCGTTCGGAAACGGAAGTGGCGCCAGAAACCCCGGACGGTGGACGCTTCAGCGGCCTCGGCGCGGGCCGTAGGTCTTGCGCGGCGCATTGCGCTCGCCGCTGCGGTCCGGATGGCGGAGGGAGGAGCGCAGGCGCGAGCGCGCCATCGGCCGCCCGGAGCGGCCGTCCGACAGGATCTCGAACCGCATCGCCCCGGCGAGCGGCGCCACCTCCACGAGCTTCACGTCCACTGTGTCGCCGAGCTGGTAGGTCTCGCCCGTGCGCGAGCCGACGAGGGCATGGCGCACCTCGTCATAGGCATAGTAGTCCGCCCCGATGGTGGAGGCCGGGATGAAGCCGTCGGCGCCGGTGTCGGCGAGCTTCACAAAGAGGCCTGCCTTGGTGACGCCCGCGATGCGCCCCCGGAAGGTGGCGCCGATCTTGTCCGACAGCCATTCGGCGATCAGCCGGTCGATCGTCTCGCGCTCCGCCTGCATGGCCCGGCGCTCCGCCGCCGAGATGTCGGCAGCGATCCGCTCGAGGCGCTCCTCGATGCCGGTCGGCAGGCCGTCGTCGCCAAGGCCGAGGGCGCGGATCAGCGCCCGGTGGACGATGAGATCCGCGTAGCGCCGGATGGGCGAGGTGAAGTGGGCGTAGCGCCTCAGATTCAGGCCGAAATGGCCGATGTTCAGCGGCGAGTATTCCGCCTGACTCTGGGAGCGCAGCACCACCTCGTTGATCAGCTGGGCGTTCGGGTGGTTCTCCACCTTGGTCAGCAGCCGGTTGAAGATGCCGGCCGTGAAGCTGCCCTGCTTGGCGATCTTGAGGTCGAGGGTCTGCAGGAAGTCGGAGAGCGACTCGATCTTGGAGAGCGACGGCTGGTCGTGGATCCGGTAGACGAGCGGCGAGCGCTTGGCCTCCAGCGTCTCCGCGGCGGCCACGTTCGCCTGGATCATGAACTCCTCGATCAGCTTGTGCGCGTCCAGCCGCTCCGGCGTCACCACCTTGTCCACGGTGCCGTCCGGCTTCAAAAGCACCTTGCGCTCGGGAAGGTCCAGCTCCAGCGGCTCGCGTGCCGCCCGGCCGCGGGAGAGCACCGCATAGGCGTCCCAGAGCGGGCGGAGCACCGTCTCGAGGATAGGCGCCGCGCGCTCGCTCGGCCGGCCGTCGACAGCGGCCTGCGCCTCTTGGTAGGCGAGCTTGGCGGCCGAGCGCATCATCACCCGGTGGAAGCTGTGCCGCCGCTTGTGGCCGCTCTCGTCGAAGATCATCCGCACGGCAAGGGCAGGGCGGTCGACGCCCTCCTTCAGCGAGCAGAGGTCGTTGGAGATGCGCTCCGGCAGCATGGGGATGACCCGGTCCGGGAAATAGACCGAGTTGCCGCGCTTCAGCGCCTCCTTGTCGAGGGCGCTGCCCGGCCGAACGTAGGCGGCCACGTCGGCGATGGCGACGGTGACGATCACGCCGCCCGGGTTGGCGGGGTCCGGATCGGGCGTCGCGTGCACCGCGTCGTCGTGGTCCTTGGCGTCCGCCGGGTCGATGGTGACGAGCGGCAGGTCGCGCCAGTCCTCGCGGCCCGCCATGCTGGCGGCCGGCGCGGCCTCCGCCTCGGCGATCACCGCGTCGGGAAAGACGTACGGGATCTCGTTGGCCAGGATGGCGATCATGGAGACCGCCTTCTCCGACTTCATGGAGCCGACCCGCTCGCGCACCTTCGCCTGCGGCAGCCCGTAGCGGCCGGCGCGGTGCACGTCGAGCGTCACCAGGTCGCCGTCCTCGGCGCCGTTCAGGTGCTCGGTGTCGATCACGAACTCATGGTGCTGCTTCTTGGAGATGGGCGACACGCGGGCGCCGCCCGCCGTCAGCCGCACCACCCCCATGATGCCCTCCGGTCGGCGGTCCAGGAGCTTGATCGGCCGCACGGCGGCGCGGGCGACGGCCTCGTAGCCGCGCGGCATGTCGGTGATGCGGCCAAGGATGCGGTCGCCGATCCCCGGGTTGATGCCGCCCTCCTGGCGACGGCCGGCCTTGGCCAGCACCAGGAGCTTCGGCGGCGGGCCGTTCTCCTCGTCCCAGGTCACCGGCTCGGCGAACACGTCGCCCTCCGCGTCGCGGGAGACCACCTCGCAGACGAGCACCGGGGGCAGGGCGCCCGGCTGGGACAGGCGCTTGGCGTGCCGCTCGATCAGCCCCTCGCCCTCCAACTCCTTCAGAAGCAACTTCAGCCCCACGCGCGCCTCGCCCTTCACGTCGAAGGCCTTGGCGATGTCGCGCTTGGTCGCCCGCGTCGGGTGCTCCGTGATGAAGCGCAGCACCGCCTCGCGGGTCGGAAAGGGAAGGGCGTCGTCGGGGCGGGGCTTGCGGGGCAAGGTTCTGGAAACTCCTGAATGGCCAGTCGACCCTAGAGCATCCTTCGACCGGAGTGAAACGCGGATCGAACGGCGGCGGCTCCAGGCTGGTTGGGCCGGAGCCCCGACCGAAGGGCAGTCGGGCCGACAGTCGCCTGGCGAGCCTCCCGACACGACTTGAACGCCGTCGTGCCGAACGGGTTCGCGGGCGGCTCCATCGCCGCTGCCCATGGCCCCGGCTGCCGGTCCGCGGCGCGTGGCGGGATCAGGCCGCCGCCAGCATCACCTGGTTGCGACCGGCGGCCTTGGCCGCATAGAGCGCGCTGTCGGCCGCCGCGTAGAGCGGATGCACCTCGGCAAGCGACGGCGTTGCGGCCAGTCCGCAGGACAGGGTGACGCGGACCGCCCCGGACGGGCTCGGGATCTGGAGCGTTTCCACGGCCGCACAGGCGCGCTGGATTGTGGGCAGCACGTCCTCGACGGCCTGCCCGAAGCAGAGGAGCGCGAACTCCTCGCCGCCGATCCGGCAAAGCGTGCCGACGGTGGCGAGGTCTCGTGCCAGTTCGTTGGCGACCGCCATCAGCACCCGGTCTCCCACCACGTGGCCCTTGGTGTCGTTCACCGTCTTGAACCGGTCGACATCGAGGATAGCCAGGGTGACGGGCTGTCCGATGTGCTGGTCGACGAGCTCCAGGAAGACTCGCCGATTGGGAAGGCCGGTCAGCACATCCGTTCGGCTCATCTGCTCGATCCGATTCTTGGCATCGAGGAGCGACAGATAGGCCGAACAACTCTGCAGGTTGACCGGCAAGGCGAGCGCGATCGTCAACACGGCGCCCACGGCGGCGTATGTGACCGTGTCGAGAGCCGACAGGGCATCGGCCGCGAGGATCAGGGCAACGACCAAGAGCGCTTCGCAAAGGACGAACGCGAACACGATGCCGTAGAGCCTCGGCCCAGGCTTAATCGCCCAGCCGAGCAGCTCTGCAAACCGAAACGGCAAAGGTGTCATTATGGCATTCACCTGTTCGGCCACGAGATTAGGCGGCAGGCGTGTCGAAACTCCTAATCATCATGTCAATGCGCAGTCCCGATCTCCATCGATCCGGGACCGCCATCACGGAATTCTCCGTTCGGCGGCCCAGCCGTCCGGTTCAACCATCGGACTTGCGCGCGCGGGCCGCCGGCTTGTCGCCCGCGGCCTTTCCGCTCGCCGCCTTCGGGGCGGACGCCTTCGCGGCCGTGGCCGTCTTCCGGCTCGACGTCTTGGCCTTGCCGGCGGTCGAGCGGGCGGCGGTGCTCGCGCGCGCCGTTCCCTCGGCCGCCTCGCCGTCCGCCGCGGCGCCGTTCGCCTTGGCGGCAGACTTGCCCGACGACCGCGCGGCCTTCGCCTTGGCGGGCGACTTGCCGGCCTTTTCCGAAAGCAGCGCCACAGCCTGCTCGGGCGTCACCGCCTGCGGGTCGGAGCCCTTCGGCAGGGTCGCGTAGATCTTGCCCCAGGCCACGTACGGGCCGTAGCGCCCGTCCCGGACGGTCATCTCGCCGCCCTCCGGATGGTCGCCGAGCGTTTTCAGCGCAACGGGGGTCGCGCGGCCGCGGGCGCCCTTCTCCTTCTTCTCCGCCAGCACCGCCACGGCCCGGTTGAGCCCCACGGTGA
Organism: Mongoliimonas terrestris; assembly: GCF_001927285.1. Taxonomy (GTDB): domain Bacteria; phylum Pseudomonadota; class Alphaproteobacteria; order Rhizobiales; family Pleomorphomonadaceae; genus Chthonobacter; species Chthonobacter terrestris. The sequence goes on from NZ_MSIG01000009.1 coordinate 98,155, forward strand.
ACACCTCGTCGACGGAATCGAGGTTCGCGTAGACGCCGTCGTGCGCCACATAAGGGCCGTAGCGGCCGATGTTGGACTCGATCGGCTTGCCGGTCTCCGGATGGGTGCCGACCTGACGCGGCAGCTCCAGCAGGCGAAGCGCCTTCTCCAGGTCCATGGCGTCCGCCGTCCAGCCGCGCGGCAGCGACGCGCGCTTGGGCTTGTCGCCTTCGCCGAGCTGCACATAGGGCCCGAACCGGCCGACGCGGAGCGTCACCTCCAGCCCGCTCACCGGATCGGTGCCGAGCAGCTTGGTGCCGTCCCCGCCGATCCCCTCGCCTTCGCCCTCCACCGTGCCGAGCTGGCGGGTGTAGCGGCACTCCGGGTAGTTGGAGCAGCCGATGAAGGCGCCGAACTTGCCGAGCTTCAGCGACAGCTTGCCCGTGCCGCACACCTGGCAGACGCGCGGGTCCGACCCGTCCGCCCGGGCCGGGAAGACGTGGGCGGCCAGCTCCTCGTTGAGGGCGTCCAGCACCTGACTGACGCGCAGGTCCTTCACCTCCGCCACATGGGCGGAGAAAGTCTGCCAGAAGCGGCGCAGCACCTCGCGCCAGTCCATGTCGCCGGACGAGATCTTGTCGAGCTCCTCCTCCAGGCTGGCGGTGAAGTCATACTCCACCCACCGCTCGAAGAAGCTTTCCAGGAAGGCGGTGACGAGCCGGCCCTTGTCGGACGGGATCAGCCGCTTCTTGTCGACGTTCACATACTCGCGGTCGCGCAGGGTGGCGAGGGTCGCCGCATAGGTGGACGGCCGGCCGATGCCGAGCTCCTCCATCTTCTTCACCAGCGTCGCCTCGGTGAAGCGGGGCGGCGGCTCGGTGAAATGCTGGGTGGAGGTGATGCCGCGCCGGGCGAGGGCGTCGCCCGCGGCCATCTTCGGCAGCCGACCGCCGCCCTCCTCGTCGTCCTCGTCGTCCTTGCTCTCGGTGTAGAGCTTCAGGAAGCCATCGAACTTCAGCACCTGGCCGGTGGCGCGCAGGCCTGCCGCGCGCCCGTCCGCCGAGGCGACGATGTCGACGGTGGTCCGCTCGAAGTCGGCGCTCTCCATCTGACTCGCCACGGTGCGTTTCCAGATCAGCTCATAGAGCCTGGCCTGCTCGTCCTCCATGAAGCGCGCCACCGCCTTCGGCAGGCGGGAGAGGTCGGTCGGCCGGATGGCCTCGTGGGCCTCCTGGGCATTCTTGGCCTTGGTGGAGTAGAGCCGCGGCTTTTCCGGCAGGTAGCGCTCGCCGTATTCGGCCGCGATCACCTTGCGCGTGGCGGTGATCGCCTCCGGGGCAATCTGCACGCCGTCGGTCCGCATGTAGGTGATGAGGCCGACGGTCTCGCCGCCCACATCGACGCCCTCGTAGAGCCGCTGCGCCACCTGCATGGTGCGCTGGGCCGAGAAGCCAAGCTTGCGGGAGGCCTCCATCTGCAGGGTGGAGGTGGTGAAGGGCGGCCACGGGTTGCGCTTCTGCGGTCGCGCCTCGACGCTCGCAACCGAAAAGCTGGCGCGCTCCAGGAAGGTGCGGATGGCGGTCGCGGTCTCGCCGTCCTTGACGTCGAGGCGGCCGGTCTTGCGGCCGTCCCACTCGGAGAGCCGGGCCTCGAACTCGTCACCGGCCGGCGTCGCCAGACGGGCGAGCAGTGTCCAGTATTCCTGCGGGACGAAGGTCTCGATCTCGTTCTCGCGGCTGCAGACGAGGCGAAGCGCCACCGACTGCACCCGGCCGGCCGAGCGGGCGCCCGGCAGCTTGCGCCAGAGCACCGGCGACAGGGTGAAGCCGACCAGATAATCGAGCGCCCGGCGGGCCAGGTAGGCCTCCACCAGCGGCGTGTCGATGTCGCGGGGCTTCGCCATGGCGTCGAGCACGGCCTGCTTGGTGATGGCGTTGAACACCACCCGCTGCACTGGCTTGCCCTTCAGCACCTTCTTGGCGTTGAGAACCTCCAGCACGTGCCAAGAGATGGCCTCGCCCTCGCGGTCCGGGTCGGTGGCAAGGATCAGACGGTCGGCCGACTTCATGGCCGTCGCGATGTCGGCGAGGCGCTTGGACGACTTCCCGTCCACCTCCCACTGCATGGCGAAGTCCGCATCCGGATCGACGGAGCCGTCCTTGGCCGGCAGGTCGCGAACATGCCCGTAGGACGCGAGAACCGTGTAACCCCCGCCGAGATATTTGTTGATGGTCTTCGCCTTGGCAGGCGATTCCACGACTACGACGTCCATCGGCTCTCGTCACTTGTTGTCGAGAAAAGACTGCCGCCGCAGCCACGATCGCCCATCGGCGCCCGGCTGGCACGGCTCGGCCCCCATTTACCGTCCCTCAATGGAAGACAACAGGCACTGGGGTCAAGTCGCGAGGCGATCGGGACCCTTGCGACACGCGCATTGCACGCCTTGGTTTCGCTCTTGACCTTACGCACCTTTTGCAGGAAAATCCTACTCATGGTTGTAGGCACGTAGTGGATGGATGGCAGGTTTCGTCATATGCATTGCGCTTTAGCACACCGGCATGGGCGGTCCAGATGGAACGGGGCACGGGCGGGTTGACGGACGCTCAGCGTGAGCGGGTCGAGTATATTGCACGCATGAGTCAGGAGTTGAGCCGCATGGCCGACGGCGCCGGTCTTAAAGTGCTGGCCTATCTTCTTGAAATGGCCCGTGAAGAAGCCGCTTCGGCCGGTGCCGGACAAACGAGGGTCGAGGCGGTTCCGCGGCAGCCCGACGGGGACATGACGCCGCGGACTCGCTGAAGGCACGCGCCCGGTCAGAAGGTGAGGGCGACCAGCTGGCTGCCGTGGCGTTCGACGCGCCCGGCCAGCGTGAGTTCGACGAGGATGATGTTCACCACGCGTGGGCTGAGCCCGGTATGGAGCAGAATGTCGTCCACCGCCATGGGAACCGGGCCGAGCGCGTCGAGCACCAACGCACGCGCATCGTCGTCGATCTGGCCGATGTCCTCGCCCGCGTCGTCCGGATCCATCAGCCCGCTATCCGCCGGCCGGTCCGGGAGCCGGCGAAGCAGCGGCTCCAGTTCCTCTACGATGTCGGCGGCCGAGGTGACCAGCCGGGCGCCGTCGCGGATCAGCTTGTTGGTGCCCTCGGCGCGGGGATCCAGCGGGCTGCCCGGCACCGCGAAGACGTCGCGGCTTTGTTCCAGCGCGAAGCGGACGGTGTGGAGCGTGCCGGATTTGGCCGTCGCCTCCACCACGACGACGCCGAGGCTGATGCCGGAGACGAGGCGGTTGCGCCGGGGAAAGTCCTGGGCGCGGGGAATCCAGCCGAACGGCATCTCGGTCAGCACCGCGCCGCCGTTCCGCAGGATGTCGTCCTGCAGCGGGCGGTGCTCCTCCGGATAGATGTGGTCGATGCCGCCGGCGATCACCGCCACCGTCCCGGAGCCGAGCGCCGCCTTGTGGGCGGTCCCGTCGATGCCGCGGGCAAGGCCCGACACCACCACGTAGCCGCGTTCGCCGAGGCCGCGGGCGATACGCTCGGCCATCTTCAGCCCCGGCAGGGAGGCGTTGCGCGACCCCACGATGGCGACCGCCGGCCGGCGCAGGCACTCGCCGTCGCCGCGCACCGCCAGCAGCGGCGGCGGGGCGGGGATCTCACGCAGGCGCGGCGGATAGTCCTCCTCGCCGAGCGCCACGAGCCGCGCCCCGGCGGCAAGCGTCCGGTCCAACTCGCGCTCGGCCTCCTCCGGCGTCGGAATGCGGGGCGTCCGCGCCCCGCCGCCACGACGGGCAAGCTCCGGCAGCGCCTCCAGGGCGGCGGCGGCCGATCCGTAGTGGTTCAGCAGCGTGCGGAACGTGGCCGGCCCGACGTTCTCCGCCCGGATCAGCCGCAGCCAGTCCACAAGCTGGCGTCTCGACAACCGTACTCCGCCGGATGCGGAGGAAGCGGTCATGTCTTCTGGCCAATCCTGTGCTCGGTGCCGGCGAGCAGCTTGCGGATATTGACGTGGTGCTTGATCCAGACGAGCACGCTGAGCACCGCGAAGAGTTGGGCGAACTGCGGCCGATCGAGCCACCAGAGCACCGGCGGGATGGCCACGGTGGCGGCGAGCGCCGCCAGCGACGAGTAGCGGACGAAATAGGCGACGGCGATCCAGACGGCGGCGAACACGAACACCGCTGGCCAGAACAGGCCGAGCAGGATGCCGATGTAGGTCGCCACGCCCTTGCCGCCCTTGAAGCCGAGCCAGACCGGGAAGCAGTGGCCGAGGAAGGCGCCGAAGCCCGCCACCACCGCCGTCTCCGGCCCGTAGGCGCCGGCGAGCAGCACCGCCGCGGTGCCCTTCAGCCCGTCGAGGAGAAGGGTGGCGGCCGCGAGGCCCTTGCGACCGGTGCGCAGCACGTTCGTGGCGCCGATGTTCCCCGACCCGATCGACCGCACGTCGCCAAGGCCGGCCGCCCGCGTCAGGATCAGGCCGAAGGGGATGGAGCCGAGCAGATACCCGACGGCAAGCGCCGCCAGATAGTAGGGCCAGACAAAGGACCAGCTGATCGGATCAGGCACGGTATGGATGCTCCCCGAAAACCCATGCCGGTATAGTGCCTTCCCCCTCCGGAAGGCAAACGGTCAAGCGGAGTTCGAGTGCCCTTCCGACCCCTTGCGCCGCCGCGATGATCGCCCGATCACGGCGCCCCCCACAAGCCCGACCATGCCGAGGGCCGTGGGCAGTAGCAAAGGACCCGCGTTGGCGAGACCAATCGCGATACCGATGCCCGTGCCGACCGCCATGCCGCAACTTGCTGCCAGCAGATCGTCCGGCGTGATGGGAAATGCGGACGAGGATTTCGAAGCCGGGTCCATGATGGCACCTTTGACTAAGCGATCAGCCCATCTGCAGCAGCGAACGACCATAGCAGATTCCGCCGACGGTAATTCCGGAGATGATGACCGAGACCAGGGAGAGTTTCCGAAGCAAGGCTGTCCGATGAGCCGGAACGGTGTGGTCCGTTTCGTCCGTACGCCCATGGACCATGACCATGGAAACAGTGAAGAAGGACATCAGCGTGAGAAGGGCGAACAAAAGAACGATGAAAAGCGCGGGATCGAGCCGGTGCGATGTTACCGCATCGAACGTGAAGACGGCACAGATGGTCACAGAGAAGAAATAGAGCTGTCCGTCTGAAATGAGGTCGAGCAGTTGCTTGCGCCAGTCAAGCAGCCAGCCGACGGCGGCGACCAGTGCGAGCGGCATCAGCGGCAAGGCGACATTCATCGCGAACCAGAGAAGCATGAGGGGTGCATTTGCCTCATTTACGAGTGGCAAATACATCCTACCGCCAAAATTCCCGTCCGCGCAACCTTGGATTACGCACCCGCCAGCCCATTCCGCCATCCCCCTACCGCCGGAACGCCACCTGCCCCCCGACCACCGTCATCGCCACGCGCCCCATGAACCGCGCGCCCTCGAACGGCGTGTTCTTGGACCGGGACAGGAGCATCGTTTCCGACAGCACCCAGGGCGCATCCACGTCCAGCACCACCAGATCCGCGGGCGCGCCGGGCTTCAGGGTGCCGGCGTCGAGGCCGAGGAGGGCGGCCGGGCGGGTCGCCGTCGCTTCCAGGAGGCGCGAGAGGCTGAGATCGCCCGCGTGCACGAGCCGAAGGCCTGCGGCGAGCAGCGTCTCCAGGCCCACGGCCCCGTCCGCCGCCTCGGCGAACGGCTGGCGCTTGGTCTCCACGTCCTGCGGGTCGTGGTTGGACACCACCACGTCGATCACGCCGTCCGCCACCGCCTGCACGAGCGCCAGCCGGTCGTCCTCGGAGCGGAGCGGCGGCTGGGTCTTGAAGAAAGTCCGATAGGCCCCGACGTCGATCTCGTTCAACGTCAGGTTGGTGATGGCGACCCCGGCGGTCGCCTGGATGCCCTGGTTCTTGGCCCAGCGGATCAGGTCCACGGCCTCGGCCGTGGAGACCAGCGAGGCGTGGTAGCGCCCCTTGGCGAGGCGCGCGAGGCGAAGGTCGCGGGCGAGGATCACGCTCTCCGCCTCCGACGGGATGCCGCTGAGCCCGAGCCGGACCGCCGTGTCGCCGGCGTTCATCACCCCGGCGCCCTTGAGGTCGGGATCCTCCGGCATGTGGCAGACGAGGGCGTCGAAGTCGCGCGCGTAGGTGAGGGCGCGGCGGAGCACCTGGGCATTCGCCACCACCTGCCGGCCGGACGAGAAGCCGACCGCGCCGGCCTCCTTGAGGAGCCCGAACTCGGTCATCTCCTGCCCGGCCTGGCCCTTGGTCAGCGCCGCCATCGGCCGCACGCGGACGCGCGCGGTGTCGCGGGCGCGGCGGAACACGTAGTCGACCAGCGCCGGATCGTCGATCACCGGATGGGTGTCCGGCATCGTCACGATGGTGGTGATGCCGCCCGAAAGCGCGGCCCTGGACGCCGATGCGAACGTCTCCCGGTGATCGAACCCCGGCTCGCCCACGAACACCCGCATGTCCACGAGGCCGGGCGCCACCACCGCGCCGCCGGCGTCCACCACCTCGGCGCCGTCCGGCTGCCCCTGGTTGAGCGCGTCCGGCCCGGCGGCGGCGATCACGCCGCCGAGGGCGATCACCGCGCCCGGCGCGTCGATGCCCCGCGACGGGTCCACCACGCGGGCATTGTCGATGACGAGCGGCGGCGTGTCGCCGGCTCGCTTGGCGAAGGCGCTCATGCGGACCCCTCCGTGCGGGCGCCGCGCCCGTTCACCACCGCGTCGAGCACCGCCATGCGCACGGCGACGCCCATCTCCACCTGCTCGCGGATGAGGCTCTGGGGGCCGTCCGCCACCTGCGGGTCGATCTCCACGCCCCGGTTCATCGGCCCCGGGTGCATCACCAGGGCGTCCGGCTTGGCGAAGGCGAGCTTCTCCGGGTCGAGGCCGTAATAGTGGAAGTACTCCCGCACCGACGGCACCAGCGATCCCTGCATGCGCTCGCGCTGCAGGCGGAGCATCATGACGATGTCGGCGTCCTTCAGGCCTTCGCGCATGGAGGTGGTCACCTCCAGGCCCATGTCGCGGAAGGCCGACGGGATGAGGGTGGACGGCCCCACCAGCCGCACCCGCGCGTCGAGCGCGGTCAGGAGGAGGATGTTCGACCGCGCCACGCGGCTGTGCATGATGTCGCCGCAGATGGCGATGGTCAGCCGCTCGATCCGGCCCTTGTGGCGGCGGATGGTGAGCGCGTCGAGGAGGGCCTGGGTCGGGTGCTCGTGGGCGCCGTCGCCCGCGTTCACCACCGAGCAGTCCACCTTCTGGGCGAGCAGCGCCACGGCGCCGGAGGCGTGGTGGCGCACCACGATCACGTCCGGGTTCATGGCGTTCAGCGTCGCCGCCGTGTCGATCAAGGTCTCGCCCTTCTTCACCGACGAGGCCGCCACCGCCATGTTCATGACGTCGGCGCCGAGCCGTTTGCCGGCGAGCTCGAACGAGGACTGGGTCCGTGTCGAGGCCTCGAAGAAGAGGTTGATCTGGGTGCGCCCGCTCAGCGAGTCGCGCTTCTTGTTGGCCTGGCGGCCGATCTCGACGTTGGCCTCGGCCCGGTCGAGGAGATCCAGGATCTCCAGCCGGGTAAGCCCCTCGATGCCGAGCAGGTGGCGACGGTCGAAACCGTAATCGGTCATGGTCATGAAGCCAGCGTGATAGGCCGGTTCCGCCGCCGGGGCAAGGCGGATGGCGCTCATCCACAGGCAGCGCGCACGCACTCTGCCCGGGCGTGCGGCCGGCAGTCCGTCGACGGCGAGAGGGCGGGCGCCATGACCTCGATCATGTCGGCGGCGGGCCCACCCGCATAGACATGGCCTTGCGACCGGTTCTTCATCAAGCGCAACCGGCGACGTCGAGGGACGGACAGCATGCGTCGGACGACCCTGCTCGGTGTGGTGATCCTTCTGGCCGCCGGTGCCGGCGCCGCCTGGTACGCCCTCGGCCGCCCGCTGATCGTACAGACGGTGGAGGCCCGGCGCGGCACGGCCGCCGAGATCGTCTACGCCTCCGGCATCGTGGAGCCGGCGCGCTGGGCGGAGGTCACCAGCCTCGTCCGCAAGCGCATCGTCGCCGTCTGCGACTGCGAGGGCGATACGGTGCCGGCCGGCCATCTGCTGGTGCGCCTCGACGACAGCGAGATCCGCGCCCGCCTGCAGGAGCTGGAGGCCCGGCGGGTGCTCGCCGTGAAGGAACTCCAGCGCGCCGCCGACCTCTTCGAGCGGCGCGTCGGCAGCGAGCAGACATGGGAGCGAGCCGCCGCCGACCTCGCCCAGATCGAGGCGTCACTCGCCGCCGTCAAGGAGCAGGCCAACGACCACCTGATCACCGCCCCCATGGCCGGCCAGGTGCTCCGCCTCGACGCCGCCATCGGCGAGATCGCCCGCGAAGGCGAGGCGCTCGCCTGGGTCGGCAACCCGCGTCCGCTCCAGGTGGAGGCGGAGGTGAACGAGGAGGACATCCCCCGCGTCAAGGCCGGCCAGTCGGTGCTCCTCTTCGCCGACGCCTTCCCGGGCGAGGCGCTGACCGGCACCGTCGCCCGCCTCACCCCCAAGGGCGACCCGGTGCTGAAGACCTACCGGGTCCGCATCGCCCTGCCGGACGAGACACCCCTCTTCATCGGCATGTCGGTGGACGCCAACATCGTCATCCGCGAAGTCGCGGACGCCCTTGTGGTGCCGGCCGCGGCGCTCTCCGACGGCGCCGTGATGACGGTCGGGGCCGACGGGCGGGTCGCCAGCGTGCCGGTCACGGTCGGCATCCGCGGCCTTGAGACGGTGGAGATCACCGAGGGCCTTGCCGGCGGCGAGGTCGTCCTCGTACCCGTGCCGGAGGGCCTTGCGCCCGGCGACAGGGTCCGGGTGGAGGCACGGCCGTGATCCGGCTCCTGGTCGACCTGGCGCTCACCCACATCGCCGGCCGCGGCCGGCAGACGGTGGTGTCGGTGCTCGGGGTCGCCCTCGGCGTTGGTTTCTCCATCGCCATGGCGGCCTTGATGCAGGGCAGCCAGAACGACCTGATCGACACGATCGTGAAAGAGTATCCGCACGTTTCCGTCTCGGTCGACACCCGCAAGCCACGGCCGCAGCCGGCGAGCGCCGTCTACGACGTGGCGGACTATTCGGGCCTTCGACCGCGCGACGACCGGCGCGGCATCCTCAACCCGGCGGCCGTGGAAGCGGCGCTCCGCACCTGGGTGCCGGGCCGCGTCTCCGGCACCCTCGGCCTGCAGGCGACCGCCCGCTATGGCGGCAGCGACGTCGGCGTCTCGGTCGTCGGCATCGATCCGGACCGCTACGCCGCGGTGTCGCCGCTCCCCGGCAACATGGTGCAGGGCCGGGTGGACGACCTGAAGGCCACCGCCTCGCGGGTGGTGATCGGCGACGGCGTCGCCGAAACGCTAGGTGCCGCCGTCGGCTCCACCATCACCGTCTCGTCGTCGGAGGGCGTGTCGCTCCGCTTCCGCGTGGTGGGCGTCTTCAACTCGGGCGTCTCGGCGGAGGACGACCAGCTGGTCTACATGCTCCTGAAGAATGCCCAGACCCTCGCCGCCCAGCCCTCCGCCATCAATGCCATCCGCCTGTCGCTGGACGACCCCTACGCGGCCGACGCGGTGGCGGACCGGATCGAGGGCACCTTCGGCCTTGATGCCAAATCCTGGCAGGAGGCGAACCAGTCGCTTCTGGAAGCCATCTTCGTGCGCAACGTCATCATGTACACGGTGGTCGGCGCCATCCTGCTGGTCGCCGGCTTCGGCATCTTCAACATCGTCTCCACCATCACCCACGAGAAGGCGCGCGACATCGCCATCCTGAAGTCGCTCGGCTTCCGCTCGGCCGACATGCGCCGGCTCTTTCTGATGGAAGGGCTCGCCATGGGCACGGTCGGGTCCGTTCTCGGCTGGGGCCTCGGCTTCGCCCTCACCATGCTCCTCGGATCGATCCGCTTCGAGGTGAAGGCGGAGGTGGAGATGACCCACCTGCCGGTGGTGGTGGACTGGACCCACTACGCGCTCGCCGCCCTCTTCGCCATGGGCTCGGCGGCGGTCGCCGGCTACCTGCCGGCGCGCCGGGCGGCGTCGCTCAATCCGGTCGACATCATCCGGGGGGCCACATGACCGCCACCGTCTCCGCGTCCGCCGAGATGTCGGGCGACCCTGTCGCTCCCGCCAGCGCCACGCCGCTCATCGAGGCCGTGCACGCCGGCCGGGTGCTCGGCGGCACCGTGCCGGTGACCCTCGTCAAGGACGCCACCTTTGCCGTCGGCCGGGGCGAGTTCGTCGCCATCACCGGTCCGTCCGGGTCCGGCAAGTCGTCGCTCCTCTACCTCCTTGGCCTTCTCGATCCGCCGACGTCCGGCGAGATCCGCATCGCCGGCCGGGAGACCGCCTCCCTCGACGACGACGCGCGGGCGGCGCTTCGCCTCGCCACCCTCGGCTTCGTGTTCCAGTTCCACTTCCTGCTGCCGGAGTTCAGCGCGCTCGCCAACGTGATGATCCCCATGCGCCGGCTCGGCCGCCGCACCGAGGCGGAGATGCGCGCCCGCGCGGAGGAGATCCTCGCCGCCCTCGGCCTCGCCGACCACGGCCACAAGCGGCCCGACCAGCTCTCCGGCGGCCAGCGCCAGCGGGTGGCGGTGGCGCGGGCGCTCGCCAACGACCCACCGGTCATCCTCGCCGACGAGCCAACCGGCTCGCTCGACAGCAAGTCCACCGGCCAGGTGTTCGACATCCTTGACGGTCTCGTCCGCCGCGATGGCCGCACGGTGATCGCCGTCACCCACGACCTCGACCTCGCCGCCCGCATGCAGCGGCGCATCCACCTCGTCGACGGCCTGATCGTCAGCGACCGGCCGGCGTCGGAGCCGGTGCGCACCGGACCGCTCCTGTGACGCCCTCCGCTCCTGTGACGCTCCCCGGTCCTGTGACGGCATCGTGAAGGCCCTGCGGCCGGGCGCGCCCTCGACGGGGCGCGGACGGCCCCCTAAAAGTCTTCCACCGGACAGCATCAGCCAGGTTCGCATGACCCCCGACGTGACCTTCCTCGCCGCCTTCGGTGCCGGCCTCATCTCCTTTGTCAGCCCGTGCGTGCTGCCGCTGGTGCCGCCCTATCTGGGCTTTCTCGCCGGCGCCACCATCGAGGAACTGACCGACGTCGCCGAAAGCCGGCGGGTGGCGCGCCTGCGCGTGGTCGGCGTGGCCATCGCCTTCGTGCTCGGCTTTGCCACCGTCTTCATCACCCTCGGCGCCACCGCGTCGGTGATGGGGCAGGTGATCGCCCGCAACGCGCCGCTTCTCGCCTCCGTGGCGGGCGTCGTCATCATCCTGATGGGTCTGCACTTCCTCGGCGTCTTCCGGCTCGCCTTCCTCTACCGCGAGGCGCGGTTCCAGGCGGCCGGCGTGAAGGCCGGGCCGGTCGGCGCCTATGTGATGGGGCTCGCGTTCGCGTTCGGCTGGACGCCCTGCATCGGCCCGATCCTCGCCACCATCCTCACCGTCGCCGGGTCGCGCGAGACGGTGGGGGAGGGCGCCGTGCTCCTCGGCGTCTACTCGGCCGGCCTCGGCGTGCCCTTCGTGCTGGCGGCGCTCTTCGCCGGGCCCTTCATGGCCTTCCTTAAGCGCTTCCGCGCCCAGTTCAACCGTGTGGAGAAGGTGATGGGCGCCGTGCTCGTCGTCACCGGCGTGATGTTCCTCACCGGCCAGATGCAGACCGTCTCCTTCTGGCTCCTGGAAACCTTCCCGACCCTCGCCACCCTGGGCTGAGCCGGCTTTTAGCGCAGCGCCAGCGGCTGGCCGAGGTAGAAGGCCGGCAGGCAGGCGATGCCGTCCGCCGTGGCGCGGGCGCAAAGGTCGGCCGCCGCCTGGGCGTTGGCGAACGGCCCGGCCACCAGCAGCAGTTCCGTCCGTCCGCCGCGGTCGCGCACGGTGGCGAGCGGGTTGAGGCCGCCGAAGAGCTCCGGCTTGCCCGACCGAAGGGTGCGCCAGCCGGCCTGGACCGACGCGAGGTCCCGGTAGGTGCCGAGTTCCACGCCGAACTGGGTGCGGCTCACCGGCGGGTCGCTCGCCAGTGCGGCCCGGTCGCGGTTGGTGACCGGCACCGGCGGCGTCGCGGTGATCTGGGTGGTCCGCACGCTCTTCTTGTCCGGGGCGGAGACGCTGCCCGTGAGGTCGCCGAGGCGCTCCTCCAGGAGGGCGACGCGTTCCGACAGCCCGTCCATCTGGCCGCGCAGCACCTCCACCGTATGGCGGAGGCCCGCGTTCTCCACCTTGAGGGCGCCGAGGTCCGCCTCGCCGTCCGGTCCGGCCGGATCCGTGGTGGAGAGATCGCCGCGGCCGGAGGTGACGCCGATCCGGTCGATGCTGCCGGTGATCTCGTCCGCGTAGGTCGCGTCGTCGTTGAGCGTGCGGGCGGCCACATTGCGGTCGGGCGCGCCATACTGCCAGGCCACCATGGCCATCAGCAGCGCCACCGCCGCCAGCGCCGACCAGGCGAGCACGACGAAGCCGCTCGGCTCCCCTTCCTCGGGGCCGAGAGGATCAAACGGATCGTTTGCTCCGCTCCTCACGCCACGCGCCTCATCATCGCCCCGCCGAATCTGCGACGTCCAATGAGTCATGAGACGGGAAGCGTTGCCGCACGGCAAGATTAAGCTGCATATGAAGGACGTTGGAGAGACTTTTTTCACCGCTATCGAAGGTCAGGCGCCGATCAGGCGCTCGGCCGGGTGCCCACATAGAGCGCGCAGGCCACAATCACTAGGCCGACGGCGGCGGCGACCGGCAGGGACGGCTTGGCGGTGAACCAGAACACCGCAACGCCCACCAGCATGCCGCCGAGCGCCATCGCCTTGGCGGCCGGCGCGATGGCGCCCCGTTCGCGCCAGCGGCGCAGCGGCGGCCCGAATTGCGGATGGGCGAGCAGCCGCGCCTCCAGCTTCGGCGACGAGCGCGCGAAGGCGGCGGCGGCGAGGATGATGAAGATGGTCGTGGGCAGGATCGGCAGGAAGGCGCCCACCACCCCCAGCCCGAGGAGCACATAGCCGAGTACCAGGTAGAGCGAGCGGCGCATCGAGGCTCCAGGGGCACCCGGTCGGGTCGGGCGCTGGATTTTATTCGAATGTCGAACGGCGGACTGTCGTGCGGCGGCAATATGCTTATGCTGAGGTCGACCGGGCAAGAGCGGGGCCCAATTTCGCCTCTCTCGCTGGCGACTCTGCTGGCGATCCGGGCCCATGTCCGGCTGACGATTCGAAGGGGCCGACACACGTGACGAGGTTGCGCAACTATTTCCTGACAGGTCTTGTTGTGGCGGGTCCGGCCGGCATCACTCTCTACCTCACCTGGGCGCTGGTGTCGTGGGTGGACAGCTGGGTCAAGCCCTATCTCCCCGCGAGCTACAATCCGGATACCTACCTGCCGTTCCCGGTGCCCGGTTTCGGCCTCGTGGTGGGCGTCATCCTCATCATGGCGATCGGCTTTCTCACCGCCAACATCGTCGGCCGTACCCTGTTCGGCTACAGCGAGCACATGCTCCACCGGATGCCGGTGGTGCGGAACCTCTATCGCGGCCTGAAGCAGATCTTCGAGACGGTGCTCGCCGAGCGCGGCTCGTCCTTCCAGACCGCCGTGCTCCTGGAATACCCGCGCCGCGGCCTCTGGACCATCGGCTTCGTGGCCGGCCCGACCCGGGGCGAGACCCGCGCGCGCCTGCCGTTCGACGAGGAAGCCGTCACGGTCTTTGTCCCGACGACGCCGAACCCCACCGGCGGCTTCCTGCTCTTCCTGCCCCTGCGCGAGACCATCCCTCTCGACATCTCGGTGGAGGACGCCGCCAAGCTGGTGATCTCCTTCGGCCTCGTCTCGGCCGAAACCGGCGAGGTGGCGCGCGACCGGATCCAGAAGGCGGCCGAACGGGTGCTGGAGAAGGCCTGATCGAGCTTGTCTCCGCCGTCGTCCGGCTTCAGCCGGTGCCGGTCTTCTCCAGTTCGGCCATCACCTGACGCACCGCATCCACCAGCACGTCCGGCGTCTGGGCGCCCGACACCGCGTAGCGGCCGGCGATGATCGTGCACGGTACCCCGGTGATGCCGAGCTTCGACGCATAGGCGATCTCTTCCTTGATCCCCTCGCGGTCGGTGCCGTCGTCGAGCTTCACCTCCACTTCGTCCCGGTCGAGCCCGATGGTCTCGGCGGCGGCCACCAGCACCTCGCGGCGGGTGAGGTCGGCCCCTTCCAGGAAGTAGAGCGAGAACAGCGTCTCCACCGCCTCGTCGCCAAGCCCTTCCTCCTGCGCCCAGCGCAGGATCCGATGCGCGTCGAGGGTGTTCGGCGAGGTCTCGATCCGTTCGAACGCGAACGGAATGCCGAGCTCGGTGCCGATCCCCTCGATGCGCGCGTGCACCTCCGCCACCCGGCCCGGATCGCCGAACTTGTCGAGCAGATACTTGCGTCGCGCGATCCCCTCGTCGGGGATGGTCGGGTCGAGCTGGAACGGCCGGTAGTTCACCGTGACGGCGTAGCTATCCTCCAGCTGGCCGATCGCCTGGTCCAGGCGGCGCTTGCCGATGAAGCACCAGGGGCAGACGACGTCGATCACGACATCGAATGTCAGGGCGGGGCGGGACATGGCGTCTCTCCGTCAGGTGGGCCCCCGAGAGGGAGGCAAGGCCGGCCGCGTTTGATACCAGGCCCGATCGGGCGTCGGCCGGTCAGGCCGCACCGCGCGTGAAGATCGGACAAGTCCGAGCTTCACGAGCCGAGCACGAAAGGCGCCAGACTATCAACCGGGAAGGCCGGCGCACCAATCACAAGAACGAGGGGAGGGGCCGTTGGTTCGCCCGTTCCGTCCCGGAAGGGCGCCCCGCCGGATCAGGCCACCCGCTCCAGGAGCAGGCTCTGCCGCTGCACGCCGCCGTCCGCCGTGCGGGCGATCACCGGAACCGGCACCAGCGCCGACGGCCGCTCCAGCGGCCCGACGCCGGCGGTGGCGAGCCAGTCGGTCAGATCCTGGAGCGACAGGGGTGTGCCCGGCCGCGGCACCACCGCCACGCCGATGCGCGCGCCGATCAGGCCGTCCGGAATGGGGAACACCGCCGCGTCCGCCACGCCCGGATGCCGGCGCACCAGCGCGTCGAGCCGCGGCAGCGACAGCGGATGGCCGGCCACCATGGCGATCTCGTGCGCCGGGCCGATCATGTCGAAGCTGCCGCCGTCCGGATCGGCGATCACGTTGAGCCCGGTGCGCAGCGACCCGTCGCTCGTGAAGGCGAGCACGCCGCCCGCGTTACCCGACATGGGCTCCGGCCAAGGCGTGTCCGGCACCAGGGGGCCGGAGAGCGTCAGTTCGGCCGGCGTGCGCCGGCTGTCGGCAACGCGGGTGCGGCCCTTGGTGCGAAGCTCCGCCAGGACGGCATCGCTCCCCGCCGCGCGCACCGGGCCGGCCGGGATGGCAGTGGGGCGCCCGTCGGCGCCACGAAGGCGCGGCAGCAGCGTCACGTCGCCGAACGACAGGAGATCGACCACCGGCCGGCCGCCGCCGATCCGCGCGCGGTTCCCGCCGGCCACCCGCCGGTCGGCGAGCGACAGGCCGACGCCCGGCTCCAGAACGGCGGCGAGCGCCGGTCCGAGCGCCACCGGTGCGACGACGCGCGTGGCGCCCGTCTCGGCTGCCGCGCCGGCGATCCCGCCGAGCGTCTGACCGTAGTGGTAGGCCACGGTGCCGCCGGTCGCGAGCGCACCGACCAACCCGCCGGCGAATCCCGGCAGGCTGGCCGGATGCATCGGCACCAGCAGCACGTCGTCCGTGCTGGCGCCCGCCTCCGCCATGTGCGCCCGGGCGAGCGCCACCACGTGGCTGTGGCTGAACGGAACCGCGCAGAGCCGGTCGTCGCCGGTGCGCGCGAAGCTCAGAAGCGCGATATGGTCCGCCGCCTCGCCCCGGCGGGCAACGCCCGGCGCCGGCGGGAAGGCGTCGATCTCGGCCATCACGGCGGCAAGGTCGATCAGTCCGTCCGGCAGACCCTCGCCGAGGGCGAACACGAACCGGATGGCGAACACCTCCGCGGCCACGTCGCGCATGCGCTCGCCGGTGAGGTCGCTCTCCACCGACGAGGCGGTCACGATCGCCTTGATGCCGGCGACCCCGATGGCAGTCTCGATCTCGCCGTTCGACCAATGCAGCGGCAGCGGCGCCACCACCAGCCCGGCGCGAAGCGCCGCCAGCATCACGATGGCCGCGTCGGCGCAGGGCGGCAGGTGGATGCCCACCACCGTGTCGGGCTTCAGGCCGACGCCCCCCAGGAAGCCGGCGAGGCCGGCGACCCGCCGCTCCATCTCGGCAAAGCTGTAGCGGGCCGAGACGCCCGGCACCGGCACGGTCCCGGCATCCATCACGGCCGTCCGGTCCGGCACCGCCGCCATCGCCGCGCGGATGAGGTCGTCCACCGTCTCGCGGGTCCAGGCGCCGGAGGCCACATGATCGCGGATGCGGGATTCGGGCGTCAGGATCATGACCTGTCTCCTCGGAAGGCTGGGCGGACGCCTCAGGGTTGGGTGGACCACCAGGTGACTGGCTGGATGCCGGTGAGCGCCGTCGTCTCCGGCCGGGCGATGTGGGTCCAGCGCGCGACGAAGTCCTTCGGCAGATGGAAGAGCGGCACCACGTAGCGGCCGGAGATCAGCACCCGGTCGAGCGCCCGCACCGCGGCCTCGAAGTCCGCCCGCTCGCGCGCCGCCAGCATGGCGTCGATCATGGCGTCCGCGGCCGGAACGGCGACACCGGCGTAGTTGAACGTGCCCTCTGTCGTGGCGCTCTCCGAAGACCACCGGTTGTTCTGCTCGTTGCCGGGCGACAGCGAAGCGGTCCAGAGCATCTGGATCATGTCGAAGTCGTAGGTCTTCTGGCGATCGTAGTACTGTGAGCTGTCGGTGCTCCGGATGGCCATGTCTATCCCGAGCCGCTTGAGCGAGGGTTGCCAGGCGAGCGCCAGCCGCTCCTCCTCGCGCGTCTTGGCCATGAACTCGAACCGGAAGGGCGTGCCCTCGGCGTTCGTCAGAACCCCGTCCTTCAGCGTCCAGCCCGCCTCGGCGAAGAGGTCCAGCGCCTTGCGCAGCTTGGCCCTGTCGCGCCCCGATCCGTCGGAGACCGGCGGCGCGTCCGTGCCGTCCATCACCGACGGCAGCACCGCATCCGGGTAGGGGGCGAGCAACGCGATCTCCCGCTCGCCCGCGGGCACGCCGAGCGCGGAAAGGCTGGAGCCCTGGAAATAGCTGCCGGTCCGGCTGTAGGCGCCTTCGTAGAGATTGCGGTTGATCCATTCGAAGTCGAACAGCAGTCCCATGGCCTCGCGCACCTTGCGATCCTGGAACAGCGGCCGGCGGGTGTTCATCACCAGCGCCGCCATGCCCTTCGGGGTGCCGCTGGCGATCTCCTCGCGCACGATCTTGCCCGATGTCGCCGCCGGGAAGTCGTAGCCGGTCTTCCAGCGTTGCGGGTCGCTCTCGATCAGAACGTCGAAGGCGCCGGTCTTGAACGCCTCGAAATAGGCATTGCCGTCGCGGAAATACTCGATGCGGATTTCGTCGAAATTGTCCATGCCGCGCTTGATCGGCAGGTCCTTGGCCCAATAGTCCGGGTTGCGCTTCAGCACCACCTGAGCGCCCGCGTTGACGGACGCGATCGTGTAGGGTCCCGACCCGATCAGCGGCGTCAGGCTCGACTGGTCGAAGGTCGCCGGATCGATGGCGTGCGCCGGCAGGATGGGCGTCAGGCCGATCAACAGCGGCAGTTCCCGGTCCGCGCCGTCACCGAACACGAAGCGCACGCCGGTGTCGCCCACCTTCTCGATCGACGCCACCTTGCCGAAGCGGTTGCGGTAGATCGGCCGGCCCTTGGTCTTCAGGAGGTCGGCAGTGAAGATCACGTCATCCACCGTCAGCGGCGTGCCGTCGGAAAAGCGGGCCTCCGGCCGTAGCCGGAATTCCACGAAGGAGCGGTCGTCCGGCACCTCCACCGTGGCGGCCAGAAGCCCGTAGAGGGTGAAGGGCTCGTCGGCGGACCGCATCAGCAGCGTGTCCCAGACGTTGTTGCCGTAGAGCGCGTCGGTCAGCCCGCGCGGCGCGTTGCCTTTGACGATGAAGGGATTGAGGCTGTCGAACGTGCCCGGAAAGCCGAGCGCCATCCGCCCGCCCTTCGGCGCGTCCGGGTTCACATAGGGAAAGTGGGGGAAGTCGGCGGCAAGGGCCGGCTCGCCGTGCATGGCGATGCCGTGGGATGGCTCGGCGAACGCCGGCAACGCGCCGGTCGCCAAGGCCAGAACAGTCAAGGTCAGGACCTTCGAGGCGTATGCGGAAAGGACAGGGACCAGCAACCGAAACCCAGAGACCACCGAGACGCTCCTCGCCAACGAAACCGAATCTGTTGCGAAGATACCACGTTCCCGAATAGGGCATCACCTCGGCTTCAAAACCGCCGGACGCTGGTCTATGACAGGCGCCCGGGCAGTCACCGTGTCGCCCCATTTTCCGTTCACACGACGGGCGATCCAGTGCGGACCGGGCGGGCGCCGTTGATGCCCGTTCCCGCGGTGCCGCGGCCCGAAGGGGCGGCCGGAAGGATCCGGCCGAGATCGGGATCGACACCCTATCGAGGACCTGATGTGATGGCGACGACTATGAAGACGCGGGCGGCTCGGATCGCCTGGACTGTGGCGGCCGGGTTCGTCGCCTCCACACTGGCCACGTCCCTGGCGTTCGCCCAGGCGGCATCCCCCCAGGCCGCGCCCGCCGCGCCGGCGCCGGCGGCGGAGAACGCCTGGGTCAAGCTCTGCGGCGACGACAAGGCCGCCAAGAAGGAGATCTGCTTCGTGCAGCGCGAGCTGCGCACCGACAGCGGCCAGTTCCTGGCCTCCGCGGGCGTGCGGCAGGTGGCCGGCGAAGCGCGCAAGATCCTCCTCGTGCAGACGCCGGTCGGCATGCTGATCCAGCCGGGCATGCGCGTGCAGATCGACAAGAACAAGCAGGAAGCGGCCAAGTACACCATCTGCTTCCCGAACGCCTGCTTCGCCGAGCTGCCGATCACCGACGACTTCGTCGCCCAGATGAAGCGCGGCAACGAGTTGATCCTGACCACGCTCAACCAGCAGGCCAAGGGCGTGAACTTCAAGCTGTCGCTCTCCGGCTTCACCGCCGCCTTCGACGGCCCCGCCCTCGACACCGCCGCGCTCCAGCGCCAGCAGCAGGAGCTCCAGTCCGAGCTTCAGCGCAAGGCCAAGGAAGCCCAGCAGAAGCTCATCGACGCCCAGAAGGCCGCCGGCAACTGACCCGCCGGGCCTGACGGCCGATCACGCACGAAGGGCGCCCGACCGGCCGGTCGGGCGCCCTTTTTCGTTGGATGATGGTTCGGTCTGGAATGCGTGGGTGGTCCGCCTTCGCGGACCATGACGATGGAGGAGGGGACGGAACTGGAGGGGAATACGGAACCGGAATGCAGCACGGAACCGGATGAGGCTCTACCCTCATCCCCACCCGCCGTCATGGACCGCGCAGGCGGACCACCCACGCATTCCCCCTGACCTCGACGCGACCCGTCCGCCCCACCCGCTCAATGGAACTGCGCCGGCGGCAACCGATACCCCCCGTCGTCGGTCGCCACCAGCGTCTCCTCCACCTCGGAATGGCGGATCGGCATGCCGCTGTCGTCCGGCTCCAGGTTCTGCTCGGACACGTAGGCGACGTACTCGCTCTCCGCGTTCTCGGCGTAGAGATGATAGAAGGGCTGGTCCTTGGACGGCCGCATCGCTTCCGGAATCGCCTCGTACCATTCGTCCGTGTTGGAGAATGTCGGGTCGACGTCGAAGATGACGCCCCGGAACGGGTAGACGCGGTGCTTCACCACATCACCGATCTGGAAGCGGGCGGTTCGGATCTTCTGCATACGCATGCCGTTCGGGAGCGGAACCGGTGTTCCGGCGGTGTCTCTATAGTCCTTGTCCGTTAATGGCCAGACTTGAACCCCCTCTGTCAAGCGCGCGCCGGGCGGGCCTTTTGACCGAGGCTGACGGCTCTGTCCGAGCTGTGTCGCAATTTTGCAACATTCGTGGTACTCCCTTGGCCCATCGGATTCTCGCCCGTGTCACGGCCGCGCGAATCAGGACGGTTGCCGGCCGGGTCTGGCACAACGAGAACGGCAGGAGTGCTGCGGGTGGCGATCGGTTTGGACAGCGCGGACGTTCCCGTTTCGCCGCATCGCCCGGCGGAACCGGGGCGGAGCGCGTCGCACCGGAACGGCGAGGGCCGCATCCGCCGCACCCTCGGCCTGATGCTGGTCTTCATCTCCGTCGCCGTCTCCCTCGGCCACTTCGCCCTCCTCACCAATCTGACGCCCATCGAGCCGACGCCGGAGATCCTGGCAACCGCCCGCTGGATCAACAGCGTGCCGGTGATCGGGCTCTTGATCCTCGTCGGCTACGAGGCCTGGCGCGTCTGGCTCGGCTGGTACCAGGGGCGGGCCGCCGCGCGGCTCCACCTTCGCATCGTCGCGCTCTTCTCGCTGATCTCGGCGTTGCCGGCGCTCCTCGTCTCCGCCGCCTTCGTGATCACCCTCGACAAGGGTCTCGACCGCTGGTTCGAGAACCGCACGCGGACGATCGTGGAGAATGTGCTGACGGTCGCCAGCGCCTATATGCAGGAGCACACCCGCGTGCTCCGCGCCGACCTCATCGGCATCGCCACCGCCCTCGACAGCGCCAAGCCGCTCTACGACTTCGAACCCCGCCGGTTCGACTCCTTCTTCGAGGCCCAGGCGACGCTGCGGGGGCTTCAGAGCGCCTACCTGCTCGACAAGGAAGGCACGGTGCTCCTGCGCACCGAGCGCGATCCTCTCGCCCGCACCATCATGCCGCCCCAGCGGGCCATGACCGACGCCCAGAAGGGCGGGGCGGTGCTCATTTCGCCGGGCAGCTCCAACCAGGTCGGCGGCATCCTGAAGCTCAAGAGCTACGACGAGACCTATCTCTACGTCGTCCGCATGCTCGACGCGACGGTGCTCGACAACCTCCGCCTCGCCCGCGAGAGCGCCGTGGAATACCGCCAGCTGGAGGCGAGCCGGAAGACGCTGCAGTGGCGCTCCGCCATGGTGTTCGCCGCCCTGGCGCTCGTCTTCCTGCTCGGCGCCGTCTGGCTCGGCCTCTCGTTCGCCAACCGGCTGGTGGCGCCCATCCGCCGGCTGATCGGGGCGGCCGACGAGGTGGCCAACGGCAACCTCACCGCCCAGGTGCCGGTGGAGGACAATCACGACGACCTCTCCAGCCTCGGCGCCACCTTCAACAAGATGACCACCGAGCTGCGCACCCAGCGCGACGAGCTGCTCGCCGCCAACGACCAGGTCGATCGCCGCCGCCGCTTCACCGAGGCCGTGCTGACCGGCGTCACCGCCGCCGTGGTCGGTGTCTCCAACGACGGCCACGTGTCGATCGCCAACCGCTCGGCGACGCTCCTCCTCGGCCTCGACGAGTTCGACCTGATCGGCAAGCGCCTCGTCGACGAGGTGCCGGAGCTCCGTCCGCTCCTGGCCGCCGCCATGCGGGACGACGCGCGGGTGCACCAGGCCACCATCACCCTCGTCCGCAAGGGCCAGGAGCGCACCGTTTCCGTGCGCGTCGCCTCCGACAGGTCGCCCGACCGCGAGCACGGCTATGTGGTGACCCTCGACGACATCACCGACCTGATGACCGCCCAGCGCACCTCCGCCTGGGCCGACGTCGCCCGGCGCATCGCCCACGAGATCAAGAACCCGCTGACCCCCATCCAGCTCTCCGCCGAGCGTATCCGCCGGCGCTACGGCAAGGCCATCGCCAACGACGACCGTGCGGTGTTCGACCAGTGCGTGGACACCATCGTCCGCCAGGTTGGCGACATCGGCCGCATGGTGGACGAGTTCTCCGCCTTCGCCCGCATGCCGAAGCCCACCATGGAAGAGCGCGACTTCGGCGACGCCATCCGCGAGGCGGTCTTCCTCCTCAGCGTCGCGCACCCGGACATCGCCTTCGAAACACACCTGCCGAAAGAGCCCATGATCGGCCGCTACGACCACCGCCTGATGAGCCAGGCCATCACCAACCTTGTGAAGAACGCCGTGGAGGCCATCACGGCGCTGCCGGCGGACGAGCGCGCCGGCGCCCGGGTGGACGTGAAGGCGCGGGTGGAGGACGGCCGTTTCGTGGTGGACGTCATCGACACCGGCGTCGGCCTGCCGGCGACGGACCGGCACAAGCTGCTGGAGCCCTACATGACCACTCGGGAAAAGGGCACCGGCCTCGGCCTTGCCATCGTGCGCAAGATCATCGAGGAGCACGACGGCCGCATCGACCTCCTGGACTCGCCCGCCGTGGCGGCCGGCGGACGCGGCGCCATGGTCCGCGTGACGCTGCCGCCGGAGCCCTCGCTCGCGGGCCGGGTGGAGGCCGTGCCGGCCGCCGCCTCCGGGTGACGCCCGGCGTCACCGACGATCGCGGCCCTCGCCGCATGCTAGCCCCCGAAGACCTCTTTCAAGAACAAGACCGAAGGACAACATGGCTTCCGACATTCTCATCGTCGACGACGAGGCGGACATCCGGGAACTCGTGGCGGGCATCCTGGAGGATGAAGGCTTCGGCACCCGTAAGGCCGGGGACGCGGACAGCGCGCTCGCCGCCATCACGGCGCGCCGGCCCAACCTCGTCTTCCTCGACATCTGGCTGCAGGGCAGCCGGCTCGACGGCCTCGCGCTTCTCGACGAGATCAAGGTCGACCATCCGGACCTGCCGGTGGTGATGATCTCCGGCCACGGCAACGTGGAGACCGCCGTCTCGGCCATCAAGCGCGGCGCCTACGACTATATCGAGAAGCCCTTCAAGGCCGACCGCCTGATCCTCGTCGCCGAACGGGCGCTGGAGGCCTCCAAGCTCAAGCGCGAGGTCAAGGAACTGACCCTGCGCTCCGACCGGCAGGACGGCATCGTCGGCCAGTCGTCGCTGATCAACCAGCTGCGCAACACGATCGACCGGATCGCGCCGACCAACAGCCGCATCCTCATCTCCGGGCCGTCCGGCTCCGGCAAGGAGGTGGTCGCCCGCGCCATCCACGATCACTCCGCCCGCGCCAAGGGCCCCTTCGTCGCCATGAACGCCGCCGCCATCACGCCGGAGCGCATGGAGATCGAGCTGTTCGGCACCGAGGCCGACGACGACGGCCGCCGCAAGGTCGGCGCGCTGGAAGAGGCGCACGGCGGCACGCTCTATCTCGACGAGATCGGCGACATGCCGCGCGAGACCCAGAACCGCATCCTGCGGGTGCTGGTCGACCAGTCGTTCGAGCGGGTCGGCGGCACCCAGCGGGTGCAGGTGGACGTGCGCATCGTCTCCTCCACCGCCCGCGACCTGGAGCGCGAGATCGCCGAGGGCCGCTTCCGCGAGGATCTCTTCCACCGCCTGTCCGTGGTGCCGCTGCGCGTGCCCGGCCTCTCGGAGCGGCGCGAGGACATCCCCTTTCTCATCGATCACATGATGAACCAGATCGCCCGCGCCACCGGCCTGCCCATCCGCCGCATCGGCGAGGATGCCATGGCGGTGCTCCAGGCCCACGACTGGCCGGGGAACCTCCGCCAGCTGCGCAACAATGTGGAGCGGCTGATGATCCTCACCCGCGGCGACGAGGAGGCGGTGATCACCGCCGACCTGCTACCGTCCGAGGTCGGCACCATGCTGCCGTCGCTGCCCACCTCCACCGGCGGCGAGCACCTGATGGCCATGCCGCTCCGCGACGCCCGCGAGATCTTCGAGCGCGAGTACCTCAAGGCCCAGATCAACCGCTTCGGCGGCAACATCTCCCGCACCGCCGAGTTCGTCGGCATGGAACGTTCCGCCCTCCACCGCAAACTGAAGAGCCTCGGCATCGCCTGAGGGGGAGGGGGCCGTCTGCGGAACGGGCCTGCCCGAAAGGATCGGGCTGGCGACGCCACCCTGATGGTCCGTTCGCTTTCAGGCATCGAAAGCGGGGCTCGCGGAGGTCGTCTTCATCGGCAGTCAACACCGGGGCAGGGGACCACATCCCGTTTCCGATCGAGACCGGCGTGGCGGAGCAAGCCAACCGTCAGTCGGGCCGGCCCCAACCCGGTATCGTCATCCCACCCGGTTCACACGCCCCCGTCCGCTGTGGATCGCCTGTGGATAACTCTGGGGACAAGCACGATCGCCGAACGCCGCGCCTCCACCACGGTGCAGTTCCACACCGGAGCTTCCAGCAGCGTTCTTCTTTTTGTCAGTTTTGACAATATGGCTGCATTTGGTAGGGTGATGCTGCATTGCAAGCATCGCTTTCCCTCATGCGTTTCGGGATCACACCATGAAGAACGCCCTGTTCGGCGCCGCAGCCCTCACGCTCGCGGTGGCCATCGCCCCGAGTTCCGCCGCCGCCTGCAACGACCCCGATTTCAACTACTTCACCGGTTGCACCCTGCAGCAGTTCGCCGACATCTGGGTGCCCGCGAACCTCGCCTGGATCCCGCCCGGTGCCTATCCCTTCGAAGGCGACTTCAGTGTCGACGACGGGTTTCCGAGCGACGGCTATTAGTTCGCCGCGACCATCGGGAGCTTCCTGAAGAACGGGGATTTCAAAGTCGCAGTGCTCGGCTTCGAGGAAACCTACGACGAATTCGGCGATCCGGTGTCTTTCGAAGGCCTGGCGCGCAACTACACCATCCCGGTTCCGGCGCCCGAAGCCGGCGCGGCCTTCCCGCTGGTCGCCCTCGCCGGCTACCTCGCCTGGCGCCGCGCCCGCCGCCCCACGACCCTTGCCGCCTGATCGGGCTTCGTGGTCCGCCGCATGCGCTCGATCGCGGTGCGCGCGGGCCACGCCAGTGGCGAAACCCTTTCATTCTGGACGTCACCCCGGCGGGAGCCGGGGTCCAACCGTCTCATCCGTCTTCCGCCCCGTCCGGTGTCTGGCCCGACGGCTGGATCCTGGAGTCCGCCGGTAGGACGACGGCGCAGGTCGGAGATGGTCCGCCCCGGCATGGCAACAAATTGTGGATGACACCGGGGATGGCGGCCCGCCCGCCGGGTTCGGCAGCCCGACCCATTCCCCCGGTTCGACAGTCCGGCAGCAAAAACGGCCCGCCGATGGGCGGGCCGCATGTCCTGTCGACAATCCCCGATCCGATCCGCCGTCAGACCGTCGGCACCTTCCACACGTCCCGGGCATAGCCGCGGATGGTCCGGTCGGAGGAGAACCAGCCCACGTTCGACGTGTTGAGGATGGCCCGTTCGGTCCAGCGTTGGGTGTCCCGGTAATCGTGGTCCACATCGCGCTGGCGCTGGAAGTAGGCCTGGAAGTCGGCCGTCACCAGGAACCAGTCCGCATTCCAGAGCCGGTCGGCGATCTGGTGGAAGCGGTTGTGGTCGTCCGGCGAGAACTCGCCGGCCACGATGGCGTCGATCACGCCCTTCAGCACCGGGTCGCCCTCGATCGTGCCGCGGGAGTCGTAGCCGCGGGTGCGGATCTCGGCCACATTGTCGGCGGTCAGGCCGAAAATGTAGATGTTGTCCGGGCCGACCTGCTCGCCGATCTCCACATTGGCGCCGTCGAGAGTGCCGATGGTGAGCGCGCCGTTGAGCGCCAGCTTCATGTTGCCGGTGCCGGAGGCTTCCATGCCGGCGGTGGAGATCTGCTCGGACAGATCCGCGGCCGGGATGATCACCTCGGCGAGCGACACGTTGTAGTTCGGCAGGAAGGCCACCTTCAGCCGGTCGCCGACGATCGGATCGGAGTTGATGGTCCGCGCGATGTCGTTGCCGAGCTTGATGATCAGCTTGGCCATGTGGTAACCGGGCGCCGCCTTGCCGCCGAAGATCTTCACCCGCGGCGTCCACTCCGCGCCCGGCGTGCGCCGGATCGCCTGGTAGAGCGCCACCGTCTCCAGAAGGTTCAGGAGCTGGCGCTTGTACTCGTGGATGCGCTTGATCTGCACGTCGAAGAGCGCGCTCGGGTCCACCTTGAGGCCGATCCGCCGCTCGATCTCCGCCGCAAGGCGCACCTTGTTGGCGTACTTGGCGGCGGAGAAGCGCTCGCGGAACGAGGCGTCCGTCGCATAGGGCGTGATCTCGGTCAGCTTTTCCAGGTCGTCCACCCAGCCGTCGCCGATGGTGTCGAGCAGGAGCTGGCGCAGGCCCGGATTGCACTCGTAGAGCCAGCGGCGCGGCGTGATGCCGTTGGTCTGGTTGACGATCCGGTCCGGGTAGAGGGTGTGGAAGTCGCGGAACACCGTCTGCTTCATCAGGTCGGTGTGCAGCGCCGACACGCCGTTCACCCGGTGCGAGCCGATGAAGGCGAGGTTGCCCATCTTGATCTCGTTGCCGTTCTCGATGATGCGCACCGCATCGAGCGACACCGAGACGCCGCGGCCCTGGACCTCGGCCAGATGGTGGTAGTCGATCCACTCAATGATCTGCATGTGCCGCGGCAGCACGCGGCGGAACAGGCTCGTGGTCCACCGCTCCAGCGCTTCCGGCATCAGCGTGTGGTTGGTGTAGGACAGGCACTTGCGGGTGATCTCGAAGGCGTCCGGGAAGGTCAGCCCGTGCTCGTCGGCAAGCAGCCGCATCAGTTCGGCGACCGCGATCGCCGGATGCGTGTCGTTCATCTGGATCGCCACATGCTCGCCGAGCTGGCGGATGTCGTCGAACTCCGACGTGTAGCGGCGCAGAAGGTCCTGCAGCGAGGCGGAGGTGAAGAAATACTCCTGCTTGAGGCGGAGTTCCTTGCCCTCCGGCGTGGTGTCGTCCGGATAGAGCACGCGGCTGATGGTCTCCGCGCGGATGCCCTTCTCGGCCGCCGACACATAGTCGCCGTGGTTGAAGCGGCGAAGGTCCAGCACCTCCACCGGCTTGGAAGCCCAAAGCCGCAAGGTGTTGACGTGGCGCCCTTTCCAGCCGGCGATCGGGGTGTCGTAGGCGACCGCCAGAACGGTCTCCTCCGCATGCCAGTAGGTCTTGCCCCGGCTGTCGAACGAGATGTGCCCGCCGAACTTGATCGGGTAGGCGACTTCCAGCCGCTCGAACTCCCACACGTGGCCGGAGACGAGCCAGTCCTCCGGCTCCTCCACCTGCCAGCCGTCATGGAAGCGCTGGCGGAACAGCCCATGCTCGTAGCGGATGCCGTAGCCGAAGGCCGGGATCCCGACGGTCGACATGCTGTCCAGGAAGCAGGCGGCGAGGCGCCCGAGGCCGCCGTTGCCGAGCGCGGCGTCGCTCTCCTGCTTGACGAGGGTCTCGTAGTCCACCCCGAGATCCTCGGCGGCGGCGCGCACGGCCGTCTCGAGCTGCAGGTTGGCGACCGCGTCATTGAGCAGCCGGCCGATCAGGAATTCCATGGAAAGATAGTAGACGCGCTTCTGCTGCTTCATGTAGCCGCGGCGGGTCGACTCGAACCAGGCGTCGACCACATGGTCGCGCACCGCCATGGAGAGGGCGGTGGACCAGTCCCGCACCGTCGCGTGCGTCGGGTCCTTGCCCACCACATAGGCGAGTTTCTCCACGATGGCGCGCTTCAGCGCCTCCGCGTCGATTGGCCTCGGCTCGGCCGAGGCCGTCATGGCGGCCTGATTGTCCGGCTTGATGTTCATGCGTCATCCCCTCCGCTGGGGGCCGGTTTGAAGTCGCGCGTCTGCGGTGCGGCCCAAAGGTGCCCGCATGCGTGCCCGATTTTCACTGCCGTTAGCGCCCGTCAGCCGGTCGATGGCGGGGGCCATCATCGTCCGGTGTCGGGCTGCCGCTGCCCCGTCAAGATCTCGATGCCGGCCCCGCCCCGTCCAGGACGCCGAACCGCAACGCACCCACTATGCCCGTTATGTGGGTAAAATTCGTAAAAACCAACCCGCGAACTATGCATTCAAGCGGTGCCTCGGCCCAGCGCCTTGACGTGAGTGCAAGGCGGGGGAGCGTCCGCCGATTATTGTCCGATTACCGGACGAAAACGGCCATGGCGTGGCGGCGCGTCGCCGCCTCCGCAGTCGAATAAACGGCTCTCCGGCTCAGGCGCCCGATAGATGATCGGCCTCCAGCCAGAACACTTCGCCGTCGCTTTCCTCCGTGTCGAGCCACAGGAAGGAAAGGTCCGGGTATTCCGCCTCGAGGATCTCCCGGCCGGTGCCGATCTCGCAGAGGAGGCCGCCGCCGAGCGCCAGATGCGCGGGCGCGGCGGCGAGGATGCGGCGGACGATGTCGAGCCCGTCCTCGCCGCCGGCCAGCGCGAGGTCCGGCTCGTGGCGATACTCCGCCGGAAGGGCGTCCATCACCGCCGCCTCCACGTAGGGCGGGTTGGTGAGGATCAGGTCGTAGGTCCGCCCGTGAAGGGGGGCGAAGAGGTCGCCCTCGATCAGCGTCACCCGGTCGGCGACGCCGTGGTCGTCCACGTTCGCCCGGGCGACGGCGAGCGCGTCCGCTGAGATGTCCACCGCGTCCACCGCGGCATTCGGGAACACCATGGCGGCCAGGATCGCGAGGCACCCGGATCCGGTACAGAGGTCGAGCACCCGCCCGACCGCCTCCGGCTCGTCCACCAGCGCGAATTCATCGCCGCCGATGCGGTCGGAGAACAGGATTTCGCCGATGAAGGAGCGCGGGATCAGCACCCGCTCGTCCACCCGGAACGGCAGGCCCTGGATGTAGGCGCGGCCGACGAGGTAGGGCGTCGGCCGGCGCGTCGCCACGCGGGTCTCGACGAGGTCCACGATCCGCCGCCGCTCCGCCGTCGTCAGCCGCGCGTCGAGCCACGGGTTCACGTCGTCGATCGGAAGGCGCAGCGTCTCCAGGATCAGGAACACCGCGTCGTCCAGCTCCCCCGTCACCCCGTGGCCGGTGACGACCCCGCCCTCCCGGTAGCGGCTGACCGCATAACGCAGGAGATCGCGGACGGTCAGGAGGTCGGCAGCGGGATGCGGATCGGACATGGCAGACGCTTCGGTTTCCGGCAGGATCAGGAGGCGAGAACGGCGAGGCGCGCGGGCACCACCGAGAGGGCGGCCTCGTCCACATTGGCGAAGGCGAAGCGCAGGTGCCGGTCCTGGTCGGCGTCGCCCTTCGGGCCGAAGAAGGCGCCGGGCAGGGCGAGCACGCCGGCCTCGCGGGCAAGCCGTTCGGCCACCGCCTCGCCGGTCGCCGCGAACGGGTGCCGCACATAGGCGAAGTAGGCGCCGATTGCCGAGATGGACCAGCCGGGCGCCGCCGCCACCAGGTCGGCGAAGCCGCGGGCGCGGGCGTGGATGCGGTCGCGCGTTTCCTGCCGCCAGGGCGCAATCCCGGCCACGGCCCAGGCGACGGCCGCCTGCGCGGCGCGCGGCGGGCAGATCTGCACGCAGTCCAGCACCTTGCCGATCTCGGCGATCACCGCCGGCGCGGCGATCACCGATCCGAGCCGATGGCCCGGGATCGCGTAGGCCTTGGAGAAGGAATAGAGCTGGATCACGTTGGCCGTCCGGTCCGCGGCGAAGAGGTCGTGCGGCCGCCCGGTGCCGGGCGGCAGGAAGTCCCGGTAGGTCTCGTCCAGCACCAGGGCGATCCCGGACCGCTCCGCGAGATCCGCGAACGCCGCCACCACGGCCGGCGGGTAGGCGGCGCCGGTCGGGTTGTTCGGCGTCACAAGGAGGATCGCGCGGGTGCGCGGCCCGATCAGGGCGCCGGCCGCCTCCACGTCCGGCACGAAGCCGTCCGCCGCCCGGCAGGGCAGGGGAACGGCGCGGATGCCGAGCATGTCGAGCGTCATCTTGTGATTGAAGTACCAGGGCGTCGGCAGGATGATCTCGTCGCCGGCCCCGGCGAGCGCCAGGGCGGTGACGAAGAAGGCCTGGTTGCAGCCCGCCGTGATGGCCACCGCGTCCGCCCCGACCGTCCCGCCGTAGAGCGCCGACACGTCCGCCGCCAGCGCCTCGCGAAGGGCGAGATCGCCGAAGATCGAGCCGTAGGTCGCCGCCGCCGGCGTGGCGGCCGCCGCGGCCAGCCGGTCGAGCAGCGCCGTCGGCGGCGGATCGCCCGGCACCGCCTGCGCGAGGTTGACGAGCGGACCGTGACGCCCGTCGTAGGCGGCCGCCCAGCCCTGCGCCGCCGGGATGGGCGGCACGTCGGTGGCGACGAGCAGCGGGTTCAGCGCCGGCGGACGGAGGAAGGCGGGCGTGTCGGTCAAGCGCGTTCGGCTCCGTCCGGTCGAAAGAGGAGGCCCGGCCCGCGGACACCGCACGGAAACGCGGCGTAACGGCAGGCACGGCGGTGTCGAATGTCCTAGAAGAACATCGGTGCCCTGTCGAGATCGCCCGTTTCGACGCCTCTCAAGGCCCGGTTCGCCGTCACGCGCGCCGGTCACCGGCTTGTGGATAGGCGTGCCGCGTGCGCGATCGTCACTTCCCTTAGGAAACGAACCATGTGTCTCCTCGGCAACAGAACGGCGCGGCGTTCTTCAATCCCGGTTTACCTCACGCCCATGTGACGCTCTGGCCGTCGAACCCGCTGCATTGTGGCGGCGTTCACCGGATGAACATGGTCTTGTCTGTTTTTTGTCTCGAAGGTTTCCCATGCAAGATGAATTCGGGTCCACCGCCGGTCGTGGATCGTCGCCTTCGGTGGTGTCCCGCCGGCTATTTCTCGCCGGCCTCCCGCTCGCCCTGTCGGCCTGCGCCGGCGGCGGGGTGCCGATGGCCGAGATCGTGACCGACCCGCGCCGCGACCCGCGCTACCTCGCCATGTACGGACCGCAGCCGAACGAGGCCTTCCCGATCCCGGCGATCGACCTTCGCCAGATCGATCCGCGCTATTTCCGTCGCGAGGTCGACTACATCACCGACGAAGCGCCCGGCACCATCGTGGTGGAGCCCTACGACAAGTACCTCTACCTCGTGCAGCCCGGCGGCCGGGCCATGCGCTACGGCATCGGCGTCGGCCGGGAGGGCTTCGGCTGGTCCGGCCGCGCGGTGATCCGCCGCAAGGCCGAATGGCCCTCCTGGCACCCGCCGGTGGAGATGCAGGAGCGCGATCCGGAATCGGCCAAGTGGGCCAACGGCATGCCCGGCGGCCTCGCCAACCCGCTCGGCGCCCGCGCGCTCTACCTCTACCAGGGGGGCCGCGACACGCTCTACCGCATCCACGGCACCAACGAGCCCTGGACCATCGGCTCCAACGTCTCCTCCGGCTGCATCCGCATGATCAACCAGGACGCCATCGACCTCTACGAGCGCATCCCCACCGGCACCGAGGTCGCGGTCGTCGAGGGCAACCCGCTCTATTCGTGACCTTTTCCAACTGCTCCGGAGGGTGTCCAAAACCACCGGGGACCGGCTGGCTTAGGTGTGCGACCCGCGCTCCTGCTCCGTCATGGTCCGCGAAGGCGGACCACCCATGCATTGTCTTTCCCGAAACGGTTCGGCACGGACTCCCTATCCTCTGAAAACAGAGGCAGTCGCCTGTTCCCTCATCCCTTTTCCGCGCCGCGGCCGCCTCCGCGGGGGTGGCGCGGGGGGAGACAAACCGCACCTGAACCGCCATAGTGACGTGTGCCGGGCATGTGAAAGTCGCAGAAGCGATTCGCGGCTGTGGTCGTCCTGTCGAGGGTTGCTGCGGCGCCGCCGCGCGGGTCCTCGGGGCGGGCGGGCCAGTCGCCGGTGATGGGAGGACGGCATGAGGGACGATCATCGAGGGCAGCGTCGGCTCGCACGATCCGCCATGGCATTCGTGCTCGCGGGCGGTCGCGGCAGTCGCCTGAAGGAACTCACCAACCGGCGGGCGAAGCCCGCGGTCTACTTCGGCGGCAAGAGCCGCATCATCGATTTCGCGCTCTCCAACGCCCTCAACTCGGGCATCCGGCGCATCTCCGTGGCGACCCAGTACAAGGCTCACAGCCTGATCCGCCACCTGCAGAACGGCTGGAACTTCTTCCGCCCCGAGCGCAACGAGAGCTTCGACATCCTGCCGGCGTCCCAGCGCGTCGCCGAGGACAAGTGGTATCTCGGCACCGCCGACGCGGTAACCCAGAACATCGACATCATCGAGAGCTACGCGCCGGAATACATCATCATCCTGGCCGGCGACCACATCTACAAGCAGGACTACGAGATCATGCTGGAGCAGCACATCACGTCCGCGGCGGACGTGACGGTGGGCTGCATCGAGGTGCCACGCATGGAAGCCACGGGCTTCGGCGTCATGCACATCGACGAGACCGGCCGGATCCTGGCCTTCGTGGAAAAGCCGGAGGATCCGCCGGCCATGCCCGGCAAACCGGACGTGGCGCTCGCCTCCATGGGCATCTACGTCTTCAGGACGGATTTCCTGCTCGACCTTCTCCGCCAGGACGAGGACGACGCCAACTCCAGCCACGACTTCGGCAAGGACATCATCCCGCACATCGTCAAGAACGGGAAGGCGGTCGCCCACCAGTTTTCCGAGAGCTGCGTGCGCGCCTCCACCGAGGAGGAGCCCTACTGGCGGGACGTCGGCACCATCGACGCCTTCTGGGAAGCGAACATCGATCTCACCGATTTCGTCCCCGCTCTCGACCTCTACGACCGCGACTGGCCGATCTGGACCTACGCGGAGATCGTGCCGCCGGCCAAGTTCGTGCACGATGAGGACGGCCGGCGCGGCATGGCCACGTCGTCGCTCGTGTCGGGCGCCTGCATCATCTCCGGCGCGCGCATCGACAAGTCGCTGCTCTTCACCGGCGTCCATGCGCACTCCTTCTCCGATCTGGAGCATTGCGTGGCGATGCCTTACGTGACCATCAACCGCGGCGCCCGCCTGAAGCGGTGCGTCATCGACCGGGGTGTCGTGATCCCGGCGGGGCTTGTGATCGGCGAAGACCCGGACGAAGATGCGCGCCGGTTCCGGCGCACCGAGGCCGGCATCTGCCTGGTCACCCAGCAGATGGTCGACAAGGCGGTGGGCTGAGGCAGAAGGGTGGGAACGCGCGCGTCCGGCGGGGGCCGGGCAGTCGGGTCCTTGCCCAACCCATTTGACCGCCTGCGCGCGCCTCGGCGCGACGCGGTCGGCGATACCAGTTGGCGCCCGCCCCGAAGGCGGGCGCCGTCATGAGACGAGGGTGGGCTGATCCCGGTCCGCCCTCACGAACGGGGCGGGGCGGACACTGATCCCTCACACGACGACGGAAGCCACGGACGCGACGCGTCCGCGTACGATACCGGTTGGTCTGGTCTCGATCTGCGCCTGAACGGAGCTCTCTTACGTGCGCATTCTCTTCGTCGCCTCGGAATGCTACCCGCTGATCAAGACCGGCGGCCTCGCCGATGTGGTCGGCGCGCTGCCGCTGGCGCTCGGCCGCCTCGGCGGCGACGTGCGGGTGATGATCCCGGCCTACCGCGGCGTGGTCGACAAGCTCGACGCCGTCCAGGAGGTCGCCACCTATGGCGACGTGTTCGGCGGGCCGGGCCGCCTCCTTCTCGGCACCACCCGCGACGGCCTGAAGGTGATGGCGCTGGAAGCGCCGCACCTCTACGACCGGCCGGGCAGCATCTATGTGGGGCCGGAGGGCCGCGACTGGTCCGACAACCCGCGCCGGTTCGCCGCCCTCGGGGCGATCGGCGCGTCCGTCGCCCGCTTCGGCGCCAGCGGCTGGCACCCGGACGTCGTCCACGCCCACGACTGGCAGGCCGGTCTCACCCCCGCCTATCTGGCCGTCTCGGAGGATCCGCACCCGCCGGTCGTCTTCACCATCCACAACGTGGCCTTCCAGGGCGTCTGCTCGGCCAGCGAGTTCGCCGGGCTCGGCCTGCCCAGCTGGTTCTTCTCCCCCGGCGGGGTGGAATTCTACGGCAACGCCTCTTTCATGAAGGCCGGCCTCGTCTTCGCCGACCGGCTCACCACCGTAAGCCCCACCTATGCGCGCGAGTTGCGCACGCCCGAGTTTGGCCTCGGCATGGAGGGCATCCTCAACGAGCGGGCGGAGGTGCTCTCCGGCATCGTCAACGGCATCGACGACGGCGAGTGGGATCCGGAGACGGACCCCCTCCTGCCGGCCGTCTACTCGGCCCGCCGACCCCAGGGCAAGGCTCGCTGCAAGGCCGAGATCCAACGCCGTCTGGGTCTTGCCGACGATCCGGAGGCGCTTCTCTTCTGCGTCGTCAGCCGGCTGACCGGCCAGAAGGGCCTCGACCTGGTGCTGCCGCACCTCGACAGCATCGTCGCCCGCGGCGGCCAACTCGCCGTGCTCGGCACCGGCGAGCCGGGCCTGGAGCGCCACTTCACCGAGGCCGCCGCCCGCTACCCGGGCCGGGTCGCGGCCGTCATCGGCTATGACGAGGTAATGGCGCACGGCCTGCAGGGCGGCGCCGACGCCATCCTGATCCCGTCGCGGTTCGAGCCCTGCGGCCTCACCCAGCTCTACGGGCTTCGCTACGGCACGCTGCCCATCGTGTCGCGCACGGGCGGCCTCGCCGACACGGTGATCGACGCCAACGAGGCGGCGGTCCGCACCGGCACGGCCACCGGCATCCAGTTCTCGCCGGTCACCGCCGCCGGCCTCGGCTTTGCTCTCGAACGGGCGTTCGACCTCTGGGCCGACAAGAAGACGTGGAAGAAGATCCAGGCCAAGGCGATGGCTCACCCGGTCGGCTGGGAATCCTCCGCCGCAGAATACATGGCGCTCTACGATGACCTCCTCGGCACTCGCTCCGTCTGACATGAGCGCGGGATCGGCGGTCGCCGCCACCACCGGCCGGCCCTATCCGCTCGGCGCCACCTTCGACGGCGACGGCGTGAACTTCGCCGTCTTCTCCGCCCACGCGACCGCCATCGACGTCTGCCTGTTCGCCCCGCTGACCGGCCACGAATACGCCCGCGTCCGCCTGCCGGAGCTGACCGACGAGGTCTGGCACGGCCACATCGCGGGGCTGAAGCCCGGCACCGTCTACGGCCTTAGGGCCCACGGGCCCTACGACCCGGAGGCCGGTCACCGGTTCAACCCGAACAAGCTCCTCATCGACCCCTACGCCAAGGTGCTGACGGGCCGCATCCGCACCGCCGACGTGATGGCCGGCTACCAGGCGCTGACCCACGACGATCTCACCTTCGACACCCGCGACAGCGCTCCCGTGGTGCCGAAGGCGCTCGTCGCCGACCCGCATCTCCTGCCGCCGGTCACGGGGCGGCCGAACCGGGCGATGGCCGACAGCATTCTCTACGAGGCGCACGCCCGCGGCCTCACCATGCGCCACCCGGCCGTGCCCGAAGAGGTGCGCGGCCGCTACGAGGCGCTCACCCACCCGGCCATCCTGGAGCATCTGGTGCGGATCGGCGTCACCGCCGTGGAGCTCCTGCCGATCCAGGCCTTCGTCGACGAGGGCTTCCTCGTCCGGAAGGGCCTCACCAACTACTGGGGCTATTCGTCCATCGCCTATTTCGCCCCGGAGCCGCGCTACGACCAGACCAGCCGCGGCATCGGCACCGTGGAGCGGGTGCGCGCCATGGTGGACCGCTTCCACGCCGCCGGCATCGAGGTCATCCTCGACGTGGTCTACAACCACACCGGCGAGGTGGACCAGCTCGGCCCCACGCTCTCCTTCCGCGGCCTCGACAACGCCAGCTACTACCGGCTCAACCCCAACCGGCCGCGCTGGTACGTGAACGACACCGGCACCGGCAACACGCTCAACGTCGGCCACCCGCGCGTCACCCAGCTCGTCCTCGACAGCCTGCGCTACTGGGTCACCGCGATCGGCATCGACGGCTTCCGCTTCGATCTCGCCGCCACCCTCGGCCGCGAGCCCACCGGGTTCGACCCGAACGGCCGCTTCCTCGGCGCGCTCCGGCAGGATCCCGTTCTCTCCACCGTCAAGCTCATCGCCGAGCCCTGGGACATCGGCCCCGGCGGCTACCAGGTCGGCAACTTCCCGCCCGGCCATTCCGAGTGGAACGACCGCTTCCGCGACACGGTCCGCCGCTTCTGGCGCGGCGACGAGGGCGTCGCCCCCGAGTTCGCCGCCCGCCTCCTCGGCTCCGCCGACCTGTTCGACCGGCGCGGCCGGCGGCCTTGGGCGTCGCTCAACTTCGTCACCGCCCACGACGGCTTCACCCTGCAGGACCT
The DNA here is from genome assembly GCF_001927285.1 of Mongoliimonas terrestris. Taxonomy (GTDB): domain Bacteria; phylum Pseudomonadota; class Alphaproteobacteria; order Rhizobiales; family Pleomorphomonadaceae; genus Chthonobacter; species Chthonobacter terrestris. Next base: position 134,273 of record NZ_MSIG01000009.1, read on the forward strand.
GGTCTCCTACGGCCACAAGCACAACGAAGCGAACCTGGAAGACAACCGCGACGGCCACTCGGACAACCACTCCGCCAACTACGGCGTCGAGGGGGCGACCGGCCTGCCGGGCGTGCTCGCGATCCGCCGGCGGCAGGTGCGCAACTTTCTTGCCACGCTCTTCCTCAGCCAGGGCGTGCCCATGCTGACGGCGGGCGACGAGCTCGGCAACAGCCAGGGCGGCAACAACAACGCCTACTGCCAGGACAACCCCACCGGCTGGGTCGACTGGCCGGCGCTGTCCCGCGATCCGGACCTCGTCGCCTTCACCGCCCATCTGGCGACGCTCCGGCGCACCTACCCGGTGCTCCGCCAGAGCCGCTTCCTCCACGCGGAGGAGCGGCCGTCCGACGGCATGCTCGACGTGCAGTGGTTCAACACCCGCGGCCACGCCGCCGGGGCCGACGACTGGCGCCAGCGCACCATGCGGGCGTTCGGCGTCGTCCTTCGCGGCGCCGCCCTGCCGCACCAGGACGACGAAGGCCCGGCTGTCCTCCTCTTCGTCAATGCCGGGGCTGAGTCGATGCCTGTCACGCTGCCGCGCGGCAAGGCCGGCCACGGCTGGCAGCCGGTCCTCGCCACCGACGCCCCGGCGGGCCTGCCGTCCGCCACGGCCACACTTCCGCCCGGACGCACCCTCGAAATGCAGGGTCGCTCGATCCTGGCCTTTGCCGAAGGCGTCCTCGACAAGCGCAAACGCCCGACCAAGACAACCGCGGAGCACGGGGCATGACCATCACGACCGTCGCCACCACCCCCATCGAGGGCCAGAAGCCCGGCACCTCGGGCCTTCGCAAGAAGACCCGCGTCTTCATGGAGCCCGGCTACCTTGAGAATTACGTGCAGGCCATCTTCGACGGTGTCGGCGGCATCAAGGGCCAGACCCTCGTGATCGGCGGCGACGGCCGCTTCTTCAACGACACCGCCATCCAGATCATCATCAAGATGGCCTTGGCCAACGGCGTGAAGCGCCTGGTGGTCGGCCGCAACGGCCTCTTCTCCACCCCCGCCGCATCCAACATGATCCGCAAGCTCGGCGCTTTCGGCGGCATCATCCTTTCCGCCAGCCACAATCCCGGCGGCGAGGACGGCGACTTCGGCATCAAGTTCAACGGCGCCAACGGCGGCCCGGCGCCGGAAAGCGTCACCGCCGAGATCTTCGCCCGCACGAAGACCATCAGCGAGTTCCACTTCACCGCCGTCGCCGACCTCCGGCTCGACACCCTCGGCACCGCCGCCCTCGACGACAGCGTGGTCGACATCGTTGACCCGGTGGAAGACTACGTCGGCCTGATGGAGCACCTGTTCGACTTCGACGCCATCGCGGCCCTCTTCCGCTCCGGCTTCACCATGCGCTTCGACGCCATGCACGCGGCGACCGGCCCCTACGCCAAGCGCATCCTGGAGGACGTCCTCGGCGCCCCGGAGGGCACGGTGGTCAACGCCGTCCCTCTGCCCGACTTCGGCGGCGGCCACCCGGACCCGAATCCCATCTACGCCAAGGAGCTCTACGACCTGATGGCCGGGCCGGACGCGCCCGACTTCGGCGCCGCCTCAGACGGCGACGGCGACCGCAACATCGTGCTCGGCCGCGGCGCCGTGGTCACCCCGTCCGACAGCCTCGCCATGCTGGCCGCCAACGCCCACCTCGCCAAAGGCTACAAGCGCGGCCTCGCCGGCGTCGCCCGCTCGATGCCCACCAGCCGCGCCGTCGACCGGGTGGCCGCCAAGCTCGGCATCAAGGCCTACGAGACGCCGACCGGCTGGAAGTTCTTCGGCAACCTCCTCGACGCGGGCCTCTGCACCCTCTGCGGCGAGGAGAGCGCCGGCACAGGTTCCGACCATGTGCGCGAGAAGGACGGCCTCTGGGCGGTGCTCCTCTGGCTCAACATCCTCGCCGTCCGCAAGGAGAGCCTGAAATCCATCCAGGAGAAGCACTGGGCCGAGTTCGGCCGCACCTTCTACACCCGCCACGACTACGAGGCGGTGGACGCCCCCTCGGCGGAAGGCCTGATGGAGCACCTCCGCGCCATGCTGCCGGACCTCCCCGGCCAGACCGTCGCCGGCCTCACCGTCACCACCGCCGACGACTTCTCCTACCTCGACCCGATCGACGGCTCGACCACCACGAAGCAGGGCATCCGCATCCTCTTCAAGGGCGGCGAACGCCTCGTCTTCCGCCTCTCCGGCACCGGCACCGAGGGCGCCACCCTCCGCGTCTACCTGGAGAACTACGAAAAAGACCCCGCCCGCCACGGCCTCGACGCCCAGGACGCCCTGAAGCCCGTCATCGAGGCCGCCGAGACGCTCGCCCAGATCAAGACCCGCACCGGCCGCGAAGCCCCGGACGTGATCACCTGAGGAGACACAATACGCGCGGGAGGGGCAAACCGGCCTCTCCCGCAGCGCTGCGTTCGCCCCACACCCGGCCCCATCCGCCTCGATCGTCATGGTCCGCGCAGGCGGACCACCCACGCTTTCTCCAGAGCGTCGAGTGAATGCGTGGCTGGTCCGGCTGAACCGGACCATGACGAGGGTGGGGGTGGTATTGAAGGATGTAGTTCGTCCGTCACCCGTGCGACGCGCCGGACTGCCTCCTCGCCTCGATCGTCATGGTCCGCGCAGGCGGACCACCCACGCTTTCTCAATCGCTTCAAGGGAATGCATGGCTGGTCCGGCTGAACCGGACCATGACGATGGTGGGTGAGGAACAAACCGGCCGCGCCTGCTTTGGTGCGTTCGCCCTACACCCCGCCCCATCCTCCTCGATCGTCATGGTCCGCGCAGGCGGACCAGCCACGCTTTCTCGATCGCTTCAAGGGAATGCGTGGCTGGTCCGGCTGAACCGGACCATGACGATGGCTGGGGTGGTGAAATGGCCTCTCCCGCTGCTCGTCGATCACTTGGCCGGCAAGGGCACATCTCCCGATCCTTGCCGCTCCGCACCCGGGTCGCAGCAGACGCGAATGCGGCGAGCACATCGCTCAGATGTCGAAAAGCAGGCGATCAAGCGCCCTCTTCACAACATCCGCAATGGGCGCGACTGTGCCGACCTGGGGTCCCAGTCGTTGCCGGGGAATAGCCGTCATCAAGTGTGTCGCAAGCACATAGTCCGCACCGTCGATGACGAGCGTCGGATGCAGGGCACGCATTGCCGCGGAAAATTCAGGCCTTCTCACCAGTGGGATGACCACGCGGGTGGAAAGGTCGGCCAAGCCATCGGCCTGGACGTCCACAACCAATCCGGTACTTCCGCGGGGGTAGCGGTGCACCGCGAACCGGCCCATCAGATCAGTTGATCACCGTCGAATGGATTTCCAGTCTCTTCAAGCCAACGGTTCCAAGCCAGCGCGGCGGCCCGGTTCTCCTCCCGGTAGGCGTCGATCTCCGTCTGCGTCGCCGTCCGACGCGGGCGACCCGACACGCGCTCGCCAGCATCCGCGCCATCGTTGGCACGATCGACGACTTCAGCGCGTTCGTTCCCGTCCGTCATCCTGAGCTCCAAGTCGGTATGCCCAGACTACAACCGACGCCCATGCCGTGCGAGTGCAATCGCATCCCGCCTTTCCTATCCCGCCCGGATCAGCCGCACAGCCTCGTCCCGCCCGAACAGGTACATCAGCACCCGAAGCGCCTGGCCCCGCTCGCCCTTCAAGTCCGGATCCCGCGTCAACACCAGCGCCGCGTCGTCGCGGGCCATTTCCACCAGCCGGCCGTGGATCTCCGGCCGCATCAGCCGGAAGCCCGGCGTGCCGCTCTGGCGGGTGCCGAGCAGTTCGCCGCCGCCGCGGAGGCGGAGGTCCTCCTCGGCGATGCGGAAGCCGTCCTCGCTCTCGCGCATCACCGCGAGCCGCGCCTTGGCGGTCTCGCCGAGCGGCCCCTTGAAGAGGAGCAGGCAGGTGGACGCCGCCTTGCCGCGGCCGACCCGCCCGCGCAGCTGGTGCAACTGGGCGAGGCCGAAGCGTTCCGCGTGCTCGATCACCATGATGGTGGCGTCCGGCACGTCGACGCCCACCTCGATCACCGTCGTCGCTACCAGCACCCGCGCCTCGCCGAAGGCGAAGCGCTTCATGGCGGCCTCCTTCTCGGCCGGCTTCATGCGGCCATGGACGAGGGCGACCGCCTCGCCGAACACCGTCCGCAGTATCTCGTAGCGTTCCGTCGCGGCGGCGAGGTCGCTCACCTCGCTCTCCTCCACCAGCGGGCAGACCCAATAGGCCTTGGCGCCCTCCTGTCCCACCGCCGCCTCGATCCGCTCCACCACCTCGTCCAGCCGGTCGAGCGACACGGTCCGCGTCACGATGGGCTTGCGCCCCGCCGGCTTCTCGGTGAGCTGCGAGACGTCCATGTCGCCGAAATAGGAGAGCTGCAGCGTCCGCGGAATCGGCGTCGCGGTCATCACCAGCAGGTCGGTGCGGTCGCCCTTGGCCGAAAGCGCCAGCCGCTGGTGCACGCCGAACCGGTGCTGCTCGTCCACCACGGCGAGCGCCAGGTCGCGGAACTGGATGCCCTGCTGGAACAGCGCGTGGGTGCCGACGAGGATGTCCACCTCGCCGATCGCCACCGCCTCCAGCGTCTCCTTGCGCTGCTTCGGCCGGTCGGCGCCGGTCATCACCGCAAGGCGGATGCCGGCCGCCTCGCAGAGCGGCGCCATTGAGCGGGCGTGCTGGCGGGCGAGGAGTTCCGTCGGCGCCATGAAGGCCGCCTGTCCGCCCGCCTCCACCGCCGCGGCGGCCGCGAACAGCGCCACCATGGTCTTGCCGGACCCGACGTCGCCCTGAACGAGGCGGATCATCCGCGTCGGCGCCGCCATGTCGGCCACCACATCGCGGATCGCCGCCTCCTGCGAGCCCGTGAGCGAGAAGGGCAGGGCGGCCCGAAGCTTGCCCGAAAGGGCGCCCGTCGGCCGGCGCACCCGCCCGCTGATGGTGCGCAGCGACCGCCGCACCAGGGCGAGCGCCAGCTGGTCGGCCATCAGCTCGTCATAGGCGAGGCGGGCGAGATAGGGGTTGTCCTCGGCAAGGTCCGAGGGCTCCAGCGGCCGGTGCTGGCGCCGCAGCGCCTCGCCGAACCCGGCCCAGCCCTCCTGCCGCAGCACGGAAGGATCCTGCCACTCCGGCAATTCCGGCAGCCGGTCGAGCGCCGCCTCGGCGGCCTTCCGCAGCACCTTGGCCGAAACCCCCTCCGTCAGCGGGTAGACCGGCTCCATGCGCGGCAGCGTCTCGGCCGCCTCCAGGCTCACCACGTGGTCCGGATGCACCATCTGCGGCGAGCCGGCGAACCACTCGATGCGGCCGGAGACGAGCCGCGTCTCCCCCACGGGAAACAGCTTCTCCAGCCAGCCCTTCTCGGCGTGAAAATAGGTGAGCGCCAGCTCGCCGCTCTCGTCCTGCACCATCACCCGGTAGGGCATGCGCGGGTTGTTCGGCGGCGACGGCTTGTGCCGGTCCACCCGCACCCGGAGCGTCACGATCGCGCCCTCCGGCGCCGTCGCCACCAGCGCCTCGCGCGAGCGGTCCACCACCTCGCGCGGCAGGTGGAGAAGGAGGTCGGCGATCACCGCCTCGCGCGCCGTCTCGCCGGTCGGCCCCACCAGCCGGGCAAGCTTCGGCGCCAGCTTCGGCCCGACGCCGGGGAGGGCGGAGAGCGGCGCGAACAGCGGGTTGAGAAGGTGAGGGCGCATGGGGCGGGGCTGCGGAAGACCAGGAAGGCGGACAGGGTCGCCCGGCTTTAGCGCATGCGGGGCGGCGGGGCCATGGGGCGCGCGCGGCATCCTCCGCCGGCCCCGGCGCGATCACGCGGCCGGCGCCACCGCGTCGGCCTTCAGCGCGTCCGCCAGATACCAGGCGACCGCCAGGATCACGATGGCGCCGCCGATGATCGCCGCCCGGCCCGGATCCTCGCCGAACACCAGCCAGACCCAGAGCGGACCCATCACCACGTCCGTCGTGCCGATGAGGCCCGCCTCGCTGGAGCGGATCAGCCGCCCGCCGATGAGGAAGAGCAGGTAGGCGATTCCCGAGGTCACGATGCCGAACCCGGCCAGGATCACCAGATCGCGTGCCGAGGGAATCCCCTCGCTCATCAGCGGCCAGCAGACGAGCGCGCAGAGCCCGGCGCCGAGCGCGTTGAGCGAGGCCATCTCCATGTTCGGATAGCGGCGCGCCATCACCAGCACCACCGCGAAGGAGGCGGTCATCACGAAGGCGAGGGCGCTGCCCGCCACGTCGTCAGGCCGGGCCGCGAAGCCGGTCACCACCAGGATGCCGACGAGCGCGATGCCGCTCGCCTGCATCACCCGAACGGTCGCCCGCTCGCCGAGCCAGAGCCAGGCGATCCCGGCCGCCAGGAACGGCACCGTGGCGTAGACCGCCAGCACGTTCGCCACCGTGGTCAGCTTCAACGCCGCCACATAGGAGAGCATGGACACCGCCGTCAGCGGCACCGCCACCAGCCCGGCGACCCCGAGCGAGCGGACGGCCTCGCCGGACCGCCGGCCGTGCCGGACGACGACGATCAGCGCCAGGGCGAGCCCGCCGAAGAGCGCCCTCCAGCCGAGCACCGTCCAGAGGGTGAGGTCCAGCGCCCGCATGAAGAGCCCGGCCGTGCTCCAGAGCACCGTCCCGCCGGCCACCAGCGCGATGCCCAGTCCCCGCGACCTGTCGCCGATCATGCAACGCTCTCCAAGCTCTGTCGGCCCGGGCGAGCCATGGACGCCAATGCGGACAGGGGATGTCAGCAACGGACGCTACCGTCGGCAGGCTCATGGCCCCGCCGCGCCCGCCGCCGACCATAGGGCGCCGACGACCGTGCCGTACAGTGACGGTTCAGCCATCGCGGTCGCGGCGCTGCGACAAACAGGACACGACGCGAACAAACGAACGCGGTCTTGGGCGGCGCATCACCCGGATGGAGGATGAAAGGCTCTTGACGAAAGAACATAAGAGGAACATTCTTAAAACAGAACAGGATTGGAGGACATCATGCGGACCAGCACCCAGACCCTCGCAGCGCCCGCGCCCCGCGGTCCGGCTTCGGCCCGGTTGACGGCGCGCCGCCAGCCCGGCCGCCGCGCGCCGCTGGTGCCGCTGATCCGGGCGCGCGAAGCGGACGACACCATGGTGCTCACGGTCGCCGACTTCATGATCCCGCCTCACCGCCGCCTTGCCGCGAGCCTCGTGCAGGCAGCCCTGGTGCGCGACGTGGCGGCCTTCGGGGCGCTCATCCTCTTCTCCACCATGCTGGCTCTCATCCTCGGCGGCGACCCGGGGCTCTGACGTCGCCGTCCCGCCGGGCCGGGATCTGTGCATAAGGCCGCCGTCGCGGGCTCTGACGATTGAGCATCGGGCCGCGCCTTGCGACACAGGGTACGGCGGGCGGAAGAACGGGTGAGGAGGCTGTGTCGTGGCGGGCGAACGGGGCGCGGACGATCTCGGATTCGTGCACCTTCGGGTCCACTCCGCCTATTCGCTCCTGGAAGGCGCGCTGCCGCTCGGCAAGATCCTGAAGCTCGCCGACGCGGACGGCCAGCCGGCCATCGCGGTCACCGACACGGGCAATCTGTTCGGCGCCCTGGAGTTTTCCGAGAAAGCCGCCGAGAAGGGCATCCAGCCTATCGTCGGCTGCGAGCTCACCGTCGATTTCGGCGACGAGCCGGTGGACCGCCGGCGCGGCGGCATGCCGGCGAGCCTGCCGTCGATCGTGCTCCTCGCCGGCACCGAGGCGGGCTTCGACAACCTCGTCCTCCTCGTCTCCCGCTCCTTCATGGAGACCGAGCCCGGCGCCCGGCCGCACGTGCCGCTTGCCGCGCTCCAGGGGGTGACCGCCGGCCTCATCGCCCTCACCGGCGGCCCCGGCGGGCCGGTCGACCAGGCGCTCGTCCGCGGCGACCGGGACAGCGCCGCCGCCCGGCTCACCCGGCTGGAGGAGCTGTTCGGCGACCGACTCTACATGGAGCTGCAGCGCCACGGCACCGACGAGGAGCGGCAGGTCGAGCCGGACCTCATCGACTTCGCCTACGACCGGGGCATCCCGCTCGTCGCCACCAACGCCTGCTTCTTTCCCGCCCGCGACGACTACGAGGCGCACGACGCCCTGATCGCCATCGCGGAGGGCCGCGTCCTTGCCGAGGACGACCGCCGCCGCCTGACGCCGGAGCACTATTTCAAGTCCCGCCGCGAGATGCGGGCCGTGTTCGCCGATCTGCCGGAGGCGGTCGACAACACGGTCGAGATCGCTATGCGCTGCGCCTACCGGCCGAAGAAGCGCAAGCCCATCCTGCCGCGCTTTGCCGGCGGCGACGTCGGGGACGTGGCCGAGGCGGAGCGCGCCGAGGCGGCAGAGCTCACCCGTCAGGCCTGGGAGGGCCTCGACGCGCGCCTCAAGGTCCACGGCTGCGCCCCCGGCACCAGCGAGCAGGACTACCGCGACCGGCTGGAGTTCGAGCTCGGCATCATCACCAAGATGAAATTTCCCGGCTACTTCCTGATCGTGGCCGACTTCATCAAGTGGGCGAAGGCGAACCGCATCCCCGTCGGCCCGGGCCGCGGCTCCGGCGCCGGCTCCCTCGTCGCCTTCGCGCTCACCATCACCGATCTCGATCCCATGCGGTTCGCGCTCCTCTTCGAGCGCTTCCTCAACCCGGAACGCGTGTCGATGCCGGACTTCGATATCGACTTCTGCCAGGACCGGCGCGAGGAGGTGATCCGCTACGTGCAGCAGAAGTACGGCCGCGAGCAGGTGGCGCAGATCATCACCTTCGGCACGCTCCAGGCCCGCGCGGTCCTTCGCGACGTCGGCCGCGTGCTGCAGATGCCCTACGGCCAGGTGGACAAGCTCTGCAAGCTGGTGCCGCAGAACCCCGCCAACCCGGTCACGCTCGCCCAGGCCATCACCGACGAGCCGCGCCTGCGCGAGGCCCGGCGCGACGAGCCCATCGTCGACCGCCTGATCGACATGTCGCTGCGCCTGGAAGGACTCTACCGCCACGCCTCCACCCACGCGGCCGGCATCGTCATCGGCGACCGGCCGCTCGACCGGCTGGTGCCGCTCTACCGCGACCCGCGCTCCGACATGCCGGTCACCCAGTACAACATGAAGTGGGTGGAGAGCGCCGGCCTCGTGAAGTTCGACTTCCTCGGCCTGAAGACCCTCACCGTCCTGGAAAAGGCGCTCCGCCTGATCGAGCGCAAGGGCGTCACCATCGACCTCTCGGCCCTGCCGCTCGACGACGCGCCCACCTACGCCATGCTGGCCCGCTCCGAGACCGTCGGCGTGTTCCAGCTGGAATCCATGGGCATGCGCAAGGCCATCTCGGAGATCAAGCCGGACCGGTTCGAGGACATCATCGCCCTCGTCGCCCTCTACCGGCCGGGCCCGATGGCCAACATCCCCGTCTACGGCGCCCGCAAGTACGGCCTCGAAGAGCCGGACTACCTGCACCCGAGCCTGGAACCGGTGCTGAAGGAGACCTACGGCATCATCGTCTACCAGGAGCAGGTGATGCAGATCGCCCAGATCCTGTCGGGCTATTCCCTCGGCGAGGCCGATCTCCTCCGCCGCGCCATGGGCAAGAAGATCAAGGCCGAGATGGACGCCCAGCGCGCCCGCTTCGTCTCCGGCGCGGTGGAGCGCGGGATCGACAAGGCGCAGGCCGACATGATCTTCGACCTTCTGGCAAAATTCGCCGACTATGGCTTCAACAAGAGCCACGCCGCCGCCTACGCCCTCGTCGCCTACCAGACCGCCTACCTCAAGGCCAACTTCCCGACCGAGTTCCTCGCCGCGTCGATGACGCTCGACATGGCCAACACCGACAAGATCAACGACTTCCGCCGCGACGCCATCCGCCTCGGCATCAAGGTCCAGCCGCCGTCCGTCACCGAATCGGACGTGGAGTTCGAGGTCCGGGACGGCCGCATCCTCTACGCGCTCGCCGCCGTGAAGGGCGTCGGCCGGCAGGCGGTGGAGCATATCGTGGAGGTGCGCGGCGACCGGCCGTTCGCCTCGATCGCCGACTTCGCCGACCGCATCCAGCCGAAGGCGCTCAACAAGCGCGTGCTGGAAAGCCTCGCCGCCGCCGGCGCCTTCGACGGCCTGGAGCCGAACCGCGCTCGCATCGTGGAAGGGCTCGACATCATCCTCGCCGTCGCGGCCCGCCGGGTCGACCTTCAGACGAGCGGACAGAACGACATGTTCGGTGGGGGCGGGGAGCCCGAACCGGTCCGCCTTCCGGCCGTGCAGGACTGGCTGCAGGAGGAGCGGCTCCAGCGCGAGCACGGCGCCATCGGCTTCTACCTTTCCGCCCACCCGCTCGACGCCTATCAGGCCATCCTCGGCCGCCTGCGGGTGCAGACCTGGGGCGAGTTCTCCGCCGCCGTGAAGCGCGGCTCCACCGCCGGCCGCCTCGCCGGCACCGTGGTCGCCCGCCAGGAGCGCAAGACCAAGACCGGCAACAAGATGGGCATCCTCGGCATCTCCGACCCGAGCGGCCAGTACGAGGCGGTGATCTTCTCCGAGGGCCTCAACCACTACCGCGAGCTCCTGGAGCCCGGCCACTCGGTCATCCTGCTCGTTTCCGCCGAGGACAAGCCGGAGGGCATCTCGGTGCGCATAGACACGGTCGAACCGCTCGACCAGGCCGCCGGCCGGCTGAAGAACAGCCTCCGCGTGTTCCTGCGCGACGATCAGCCCCTGGAGGCCATCGCCAAGCGCCTGGAGCCCACCGGCGACAGCCCCGTCTCGCTCATCGTCGTCTCCGGAGGCGGCAAGGGCGAGGTCGAAGTCAAACTCCCCGGCGGCTACAAGGTCTCCCCCCAGATCGCCGGCGCCCTCCGCTCCGTCCCCGGCGTGGTGGAGGTGGAACTGGTCGCCTGAGGCGCGTCATCGAGCAGACCGCCCGCGACGGTCCTTTCACTCGCGACGGTCCACCCCGCGACGGCCCCCCACCCGCGACATACTCCCCTCTCCCCTTGAGGGAGAGGGTCGGGGAGAGGGGTGAACCGCCTCCGCCAGCCGTCTCACACTCCCTCAACGCCGCCCCTCATCCCGCAGCGCCGACACCCCTCACCCCAACCCTCTCCCTCAAGGGGAGAGGGGGCGCGTCGGAGGGTCTGGCGACCCCCGCCCAACGTCGCCCACCCCCGCATTCCGCATCCGCGACACACCCCCTCTCCCGCATCCGCGACGGTCCCCCTCTCCCCTTGAGGGAGAGGGTCGGGGAGAGGGGTGAACCGCCTCCTCCTGTCGTCCGGGCCCCACCATTCTCCCTCTCCCCTTGAGGGAGAGGGTTGGGGAGAGGGGTGAACCGCCTCCGCCAGCCGTCTCACACCCCATCAACGCCTCCCCCCACGCCTCGGCGCCGACACTCCTCACCCCAACCCTCTCCCTCAAGGGGAGAGGGGGCGCGTCGGAGGGTCTGGCGACCCCCGCCCAACGTCGCCCACCCCCGCATTCCGCATCCGCGACGGTCCCCCTCTCCCTCAAGGGGAGAGGAAGCACGTCGGTGTGTCCCACCCCCCCTTCACCCCTCCAGATCCGCCCGCACCCGCTCGAACACCGCCCGGAACATCGCCCGCGTCAGCCGGCCCGTGTTCGTGTTGTACCGTGAGCAGTGGTAGCTGTCGTAGAGCGCGCGCCGTCCGTCCAACTCATGCACCGCCCCGTGCGCGAACGGGGCCGAGGCGGCCGGGCGGTTCAGCGTCCGGAGCACCTGGTCGTGGGCGATTCGCCCGAGCGCCACGATGGCCCGCACCCCCGTGCCGGCCGCCAGCGTCGCCGCGAAGAACGGCCGGCAGTTGGCGATCTCGGCGCCCACCGGCTTGTTCTCCGGCGGCACGCAGCGGACCGCGTTGGTGATGGTCGCGTCGGTCAGCCGCAGGCCGTCGTCCGGGTCGGCCCGGAAGGTGCCGGCCGCGAAGCCGAAGTCGATCAGGGTGTCGTAGAGAAGGTCGCCCGCGAAATCCCCGGTGAACGGCCGGCCGGTCCGGTTCGCGCCGCGAAGGCCGGGCGCCAGGCCGACGACCATCAGCCGCGCCGCGCCCGGTCCCTCCACCGGCAGGAAGGACGGCACCGGGGCGTTGTGCCAGGTGGGCTCCAGCGCGCGGTGGGTTTCGCGAAAGGCCTTGAGGCGCGGGCAGCGCGGGCAGTCCCGCGGCGGCTCGAGGCCGAAGGGGGCGTCATCGGGCAGGGGCATTGGTGGCATGGCCGCTCGGCTGGTGCGGAAAAGGCGCGGCGCGGGGCCGCGATTCCCTTGTCTGGCGGGCGGCGGGAGAGCGGGCACCGCGCCCGGCGCGGGCCGGTCCCGCCGGGGATGGCGGTCCGGTCTTCAGGCAGGCGCCGGCGAATCAGTCCCGGTCGTCTTCCTGCTGCGCCTGCGTGGCGCGCTCGGCGGCGCGCGCCGCCCGTTCGGCCGGGTCGCGGCCGATTCGGGCCGCCAGGGTGGCGAGGTCGATGAAGTGGTCGGCCTGCCGGCGCAACTCGTCGGCCACCATGGCCGGCTGCGTCTGAAGCGTGGACACCACGCTCACCTTCCGGCCCTTGCGCTGGATCGCCTCGACCAGCGACCGGAAATCTCCGTCGCCGGAGAAGAGAACGATGTGATCGATGTATTCAGCCAGCTCCATGGCGTCGACGGCAAGTTCGATATCCATCGAACCCTTGATCTTCCGGCGCCCTGTGCTGTCGAAAAACTCCTTCGTCGGCTTTGTGACGACCTTGTAGCCGTTGTAATCCAGCCAGTCGATCAGCGGCCGAATCGATGAATACTCCTGGTCCTCGGCAAGCGCGGTGTAGTAGAGCGCCCGAAGGAGATACCCCTTCGCGCTGAACTCCTTCAGGAGTCGACGGTAGTCGATATCGAAGCCCAGTGCCTTCGCGGTCGCATAGAGGTTGGCGCCGTCGATGAACAGGGCGATCTTTTCGCGTTCGTCGAACATCAGGAAAACTTCTCACCTCTTCTTCAGCTCAAGGCTTGTTCTTAGTTAAGGCTCTAACCCTAATTTTTCCTGACGAAAGCCTGCCGGACTGGAACGCCCGAGGGCGAGACGGAAGGTCGGATCACCCGGTTCGACGCCACGGGTGATCGGAACGACCGGATCGATCCATGTTTCCGGCAGCCTGGGATCCGGCGATTGTCTGGGTCCGACCGGAGCGACCGGGCCGCGGCGATCATCGGGAATGTCAAAAAAAACGAATAGGTTCAGAGAGCACGAATAGATTTCAGAGAACGACGTCGGACGACGCCGACGGGTCAATCGAACCCTGATCGGCGCGGAAGAAAGTTCCTGGGGATGGGACCGATAGGATCGTTGTCTCTTGTTCGCAATCGCCGAAAGGATAGGCGAGGCTTGCATTCCTGTCGAGCGCGATTTATGTCACCACACGAGCACACAGGTGGAAATGTCTCCGGCGCCGCGTTCAACCGCCGCCGCTGGGCGCCACCGAACCCTTTCGGAACGCGCACCTTCGGATGGCGCATGGTGGCGCCCACCGTCCTGTGGCCGGTTCGCCCCGACCCAGCCGCCGCCACGCCCGATCCGGATGCCGAGGAGATAGCATTATGGCCCGTGTCACCGTCGAAGACTGCATCGACAAGGTCGAGAACCGCTTCGAATTGGTTCTCCTCGCCAGTCACCGCGCCCGGATGATCTCGTCGGGCTCGCCGCTGACGATCGATCGCGACAACGACAAGAACCCGGTCGTGGCGCTCCGCGAGATCGCCGACGTGACCGTCTCCACGTCGGACCTCAAGGAGGACCTGATCCACTCCCTGCAGAAGTACGTGGAAGTGGACGAGCCCGAGCAGGAGCCGGTCGCCGGCCTCATCGGCAGTGCCAGCGACGACGCGCCGGACGACGAGATCGCCTTCGACCAGATGTCGGAGGAAGAGCTTTTGAAGGGCCTGGAAGGTCTCGTGCCGCCGGAGAAGGTGGAAGAGATCTGATCCCGGCGGCGCACCCGTCGGGGCGCCGACCGGTCAGGCCGCAACGCTCATGAGGGTCGGATGTAACCGGCCGGCATGAGCCGGGTACCAGACCCGATCGACCGATGGCCTCGCACCCTGGCGGCACCAGCGCCGGGTGCGGGGCCTTCGTCGTGAAGGCGCCCGGGCGATCGCCCCCGGGCGGCGCGCCTTGCCGGGCGCCAATGATCGGCCGGTGCCCGCGGGAGCACCGGCGCCGGACCCCGCGCGGAGGAGGCCCGCCGCGTCGGGCCCGCGCGACAGTCTGGTGGGATCCGCGCGCTCAGAGGGTGCTGGCTTCGATGATGCGGCAATACGAACTCGTGGAGCGGGTTCAGACCTACAATCCCGATTGCGACGAAGGCCTCCTCAACCGTGCCTACGTGTACGCCATGCAGAAGCACGGCCTGCAGAAGCGCGCCTCCGGCGACCCCTACTTTTCCCATCCGCTGGAGGTCGCCGCCATCCTGACCGGCCTCCATGTGGACGAGGCCACCATCGTGATCGCGCTCCTGCATGACACGATCGAGGACACCGACGCCACCCGCCAGGAGATCGACACCCTGTTCGGGCCGGAGATCGGCAACCTGGTGGAGGGCCTCACCAAGCTGAAGAAGCTGGACCTCGTCTCCAAGCGCACCGAACAGGCCGAGAACCTTCGCAAGCTCCTCCTCGCCATCGCCGAGGACGTGCGGGTTCTCCTCGTCAAGCTCGCCGACCGGCTCCACAACATGCGCACGCTCCACTACGTGCCGGAGCACAAGCGCGGCCGCATCGCCGAGGAGACCATGGACATCTATGCGCCGCTCGCCGGCCGCATGGGCATGCAGGACATGCGCGAGGAGCTGGAGCACCTCGCCTTCAAGACCCTCCATCCGGAGGCCTACCAGACCATCTCCCAGCGGCTCGACGAGATCCGCTCCAAGAACCTGTCGCTGATCGGCGACATCGAGCGGGAGCTCTCCGACCATCTCGGCCAGCGCGGCATCGGCGCCGTGGTGAAGGGGCGCCAGAAGCGGCCCTATTCGATCTTCCGCAAGATGATCACCAAGCAGCTCGGCTTCGAGCAGCTGTCGGACATCTACGGCTTCCGCGTGCTCGTCGACGATCTCGACACCTGCTACCGCACCCTCGGCGTCGTCCACACCATCTGGGCGTCCGTGCCGGGGCGGTTCAAGGACTACATCTCCACGCCGAAGCAGAACGATTACCGGTCGCTGCACACCACCGTGGTCGGCCCGCACCGCCAGCGCGTCGAGCTGCAGATCCGCACCCAGGACATGAACCGCATCGCCGAGTACGGCATCGCCGCCCACGCGCTCTACAAGGACGCGCCGGGTGCGCGGCCCGCCGGTCTGGCGGTGCAGCCCCAGCTCTCCGACGAGAGCCGCGCCTACGCCTGGCTCCGCCGCACCATCGAATCCCTCTCCGACGGATCGAGCCCGGAGGAGTTCCTGGAGAACACCAAGCTGGAGCTCTTCCAGGACCAGGTGTTCTGCTTCACGCCGAAGGGCCGGCTCATCAACCTGCCGCGCGGCGCGACGCCCATCGACTTCGCCTACGCGGTGCACACGGACGTCGGCAACACCTGCGTCGGCTGCAAGGTGAACGGCCGCATCATGCCGCTCGTCACCCAACTCCAGAACGGCGACGAGGTGGAGATCATCCGCTCCAAGGCGCAGGTGCCGCCGCCCACCTGGGAGACCATCGCCATCACCGGCAAGGCGCGCGCCGCCATCCGCCGGGCGACGCGCGACGCCACCCGCAAGCAGTTCGCCAGCCTCGGCCGGCAGGTGCTGCAGACCGCCTTCGCCCGCGCCAAGCGCGACCTCACCGACAGCCTCCTGGAACTCGCCCTGCCGCGCCTCGGCCAGCCGTCGGTGGCCGATCTTCTCGCCGCCGTCGGCCGCGCCGAGATCCCGTCCAACGACGTCCTCAAGGCCGCCTACCCGGACTACAAGGACGAGCGCGCCTCCTCGGTCGCCGTCCGCGGCGAGCTCAACCGGGCCGAGGAGGGCTGGTTCTCCTTCGCCGGCCAGACCGGCATGAAGTTCCGCCACATGAATTCCGACGAGACCGGCGGCCGCGGCCTGCCGGTCCGCTCCATCGCGGCCGACATGCCCGTGCGCTTCGCCCCGAACGGCGGCGCCGTGCCGGGCGACCGCATCGTCGGCATCATCACGCCGGGGGAGGGGATCACCATCTACCCGATCCAGTCGCCGGCCCTGAAGGCCTACGACGAGCAGCCGGACGTCTGGCTCGACGTGCGCTGGGACATCGACGCCCACGACCCCGTCCGCTTCCCGGCCCAGATCGCCATCCACTCCTTCAACGAGCCGGGCTCGCTCGCCCGCATCGCCCAGACGATCTCGGACAACGACGGCAACATCGACAACATCCGCATGGCCCGCCGCACCTCCGACTTCCACGAGGTGGTTATCGACCTGGAAGTCTACGACCTGAAACACCTCAACCGCATCATCAACCAACTGCGCACCGTCCCGAACGTCAGCCGCGTGGAGCGGGTGAACGGGTAGGGCGGGTTGAGGGGGGTCGTGCGCGTGTGAGGGGGGTGGGGGCGGACATGGGCAGCGGCGTGACCGGATGGCGAAGGGCCTCTGATCGCTTGCAGACCGGCATGATCCGATAGCACCACGCCCCCGATCGCACGGCGGCGTGCCCGGACGGCACCAAGCACCCGTTTGCACGGCGGCGTGCCCGGACGGCACTCGCTCTCGATCGTCATGGTCCGCGGAGGCGGACCACCCACGCATGTTCGTCGGGCAACAGTGCATGGCGGAATGCGTGGCTGGTCCGGCTGAACCGGACCATGACGATGTCGGCGCGGTGGCAAGGGCGGCGGAGATGGTCCGTGGACCGCCGCTGCACCACGCTCTCGATCGTCATGGTCCGCGGAGGCGGACCACCCACGCATGTTCGTCGGGCAACAGTGCATGGCGGAATGCGTGGCTGGTCCGGCTGAACCGGACCATGACGATGTCGGCGCGGTGGCAAGGGCGGCGGAGATGGTCCGTGGACCGCCGCTGCACCACGCTCTCGATCGTCATGGTCCGCGGAGGCGGACCACCCACGCATGTTCGTCGGGCAACAGTGCATGGCGGAATGCGTGGCTGGTCCGGCTGAACCGGACCATGACGATGTCGGCGCGGTGGCAAGGGCGGCGGAGATGGTCCGTGGACCGCCGGCGGAACGACCGCTACCGCCGGCGGAAAGAACGCTACCGCTTGCGGAACCACCGCAACCGCTGGCGGAACGACCGCGGTTCAACCCGCTCCCTCCACCTCCCCCCAGATCGTCACCCCGGCGCACGCCGGGGCCCAACCGTCCTCTCCGACCGCCTCGACGCTCCACGCACCGCCGCCGTCGGCTGGATCCCGGCCTTCGCCGGGATGACGTCGAGCCGGAGCGGCGTCCCCCCCCCCCCCCCCCCCCCCCCCCCCCCCCCCCCCCCCGTCCCGCCTCACCCCCACCCCCTTCCCACCCCGCATCTGGATTTCCCCGCCCTCTCCCGTTACATGGGGGGAGGGTGCCCCGGTGGCGCGTGAGGGAGACGGGAACGGGTGTTCGCACGGCGTCACAGGCGGGACTGGCGGCAGAGCGTGCGGCATGCGCTCTGGCCGAAGCGGGGCTGGAGGCGCACGTCCGCCTACGTCTGGAAGCGGATCATCCGGCTGACGGCGACGCCCTATGCCATCGCGGCCGGCGTCGCGGCCGGGGCCTTCGCGTCCTTCACGCCCTTCATCGGGCTCCACTTCCTGCTGGCCTTCCTGGTTGCCTACCTGGTGCGCGCCAACATGCTGGCGGCGGCGCTCGGCACGGCGGTCGGCAACCCGCTGACCTTCCCGCTGATCTGGGCCGCCACCCACGAGGTCGGCAAGTGGGTCCTCTCCGGCGGCGCCAACCCGATCGCCTCGCCGGTGGAGGTCGCGGCCTCGAACGGAACCGCCGTCCTCACCGAGGGGTTGTTCCAGGCGGGCTTTCACCGGCTCTGGCCGGTGCTGAAGCCCATGCTGGTCGGCAGCGTGCCGCTCGGCCTGATTGCCGGCTTCATCTGCTTCGTCGTGGTCTATCCGGCCGTCAGCGGCTTCCAGAACCGCCGCCGCGAACGGATCCGGCGCGGACGCGCGGCGCTTCAGACCGCGCCGCAGAGCGAGAGCGTGGCACCATGATCGTCGGCATCGGCAGCGACTTGATCGACATCCGCCGGGTGGAGAAGACCCTGGAGCGGTTCGGCGAGCGCTTCACCAACCGCGTCTTCACCGAGATCGAGCGCGCCCGGTCCGACCGCCGCCACGAGCGCGCGGCCTCCTACGCCAAGCGCTTCGCCGCCAAGGAGGCGTGCTCCAAGGCGCTCGGCACGGGCATCCGCATGGGGGTGAACTGGCGCGAGATGGGCGTCGTCAACCTGCCGTCCGGCCAGCCCACCCTGACGCTCACCGGGTCGGCGTTGGAACGGCTGCAGAGCCTCACGCCGCCGGGCCTCGTGGCCCGGATCGACCTCACCATCACGGACGACTATCCGCTGGCGCAGGCCTTCGTGGTCATCTCTGCCTGGCCCGAGGTCTGGCCGCCCCGCGCTTGAAATGAGGAGCGTCGCGTCGGCCCTCACGCCGCCGGTTGACGGCGGCGGGCGATCTGGACCACGTGGTCGGTGGAGCGCCGGCCCATGGGCGGCGGTGCCGCGGCCGCCTTGGCGAGCACCCGGGCGCGCGCCTTCTCCGATGCGGTGCCGACGTTCGCCTTCTCCCACTCGGCCGCATAGAGCGCCGCCACTGCGGTGGACCGCCGCGACAGACGGAAGAGTGCGTCGAGCGCCGCGTTGCGGACGGCGGCCGAAGGGCCGGCCCTGAGCACCATCAACCGGTCTGCGATCGCCGGGATCTCGGCGTCCGACCAGCGCCGGCCGCTGACCGCCGCCGCCAGCGCCGCCTGCACGTGGGCATCGTCGTGGCTCATGAAGAGAGCGCGGATCCGGCCGGCGTGCGGCTCCAGCACCCGCTGCCCGGCCCGCACCAGGGCGTCGATCACGCGCGCCGCGTGGCGTCGCACGTCCGGGTCCTGGTCGGTGAGGGCGCCGACCACCTCGGCGAGAATCTCCGGCCGTGCCGCCGCGGTCGCCACCAGCCCGGCGGCGGGCGGCCCCTTCTGCTGTCCGCCCATCGCCAACATGGCGCGCAGCGCCGTCCGCGGCAGGTAGGCATAGGCGTCGGCCGTTTCGGAGGGCCCGGCGGGCGTCGGTCGGAGAGCGGGTTGCAGCCGCGCGGCCGTGTCCATGAGGCATGTCCTCCGTTGCGATATGTACGGATCAGCCGTTTGTCGCCCATGTTCTTGGCGCCGGTCCGCTATGCATAACATCGCATGAGCGTGCTGAAGGAAGGGTATACGCGCGGCTCCTGGTGCCGGATCGGGGCCGTCCAGCGACCGGTCGGCCCGGCGTCCAGCGACCGGTCGGCCCGGCGTCCGGCGCCGCGTGCCGCCCCGTCTCGACCCGGCCGTCACCGCCGCAATTCCGCTCGTTTTCAGCGTCACGCGTTGCGCCCTTGCGGTCGACCCGGTACAAGGCGCCTGAAGGTTGACGATCCCCCTCCATGGAAGTGACGATGAGCGTGACGAGCGACAAGGACTCCGCAAAGGGCGGGATCGGCGAAACCGTGAAGGTGATCATTCAGGCGCTGCTTCTGGCGCTGGTGGTCCGAACCTTCCTCTACCAGCCCTTCTCGATTCCCTCGGGCTCCATGAAGTCGACTCTCCTTGTCGGCGACTATCTGTTCGTCTCTAAATTCTCCTATGGTTTCAGCCGCTATTCCTTCCCGTTCGGCCTCGCGCCGATCGACGGGCGGCTCTGGTCGGCGGCACCGGAGCGGGGCGACGTGGCGGTGTTCAAGCTGCCGGCCGACAACAGCACCGACTACATCAAGCGCGTCGTCGGCCTGCCGGGCGACACCGTGCAGATGCAGGGCGGCGCGCTCTTCCTCAACGGCCAGCCGGTGCAACGTCAGCGGGTGGAGGATTTCGTCGAGACCGATCCCCTCGGCCGCACCGTCAGCGTGCCGCGCTACCGCGAGACGCTGCCGAACGGCGTCAGCTACTACACGCTCGACCTCGTGCCCGATTCCTCCGCCGACGACACGCCGGTGTTCGAGGTGCCGCCGGGCCATTACTTCATGATGGGCGACAACCGCGACAACTCCGCCGACAGCCGCGTGGCCGGCTCCGGCGTCGGCTACGTGCCGTTCGAGAACCTGATCGGCCGGGCCGACATCATCTTCTTCTCCATGGACGAGAACGCGAAGCCCTGGATGGTCTGGACATGGCCATGGTCCGTCCGGTGGGATCGCATGCTCCAGACGCTTGGATAATGTCACCGAACTTCGAAAAGGCCATCGAGGCCCTGGAGCAGCGGATCGCCTACGCCTTCCGCGACCGGTCGCTCGTGGCGCGGGCGCTCACCCACCGCAGCGCGGTGCCGGGTGACCGGGTCGCCCACGAAAGCTACCAGCGCGACGAATTCCTCGGCGACCGGGTGCTCGCCCTCGTCGTCGCCGATATGCTGATCCGCGCCCACCCGCGGGCCGACGAGGGCGATCTCGCCCGCAGGCTCAACCAGCTCGTCCGCAAGGAGACCTGCGCCGAGGTGGCGATCGCTCTCGATCTCGGCGCCGGCATCCGGCTTGGCGCCGGCGAGCGGCAGTCCGGCGGCCGGCGCAAGGGCGCGATCCTCGCCGACGTGGCCGAGGCGGTGATTGCCGCTATCTATCTTGACGGCGGGTTCGACGCGGCGCGCGCCTTCGTGGACCGCAACTGGCGGCCCCGTATGGAGGCCCTGTCCGGGCCGCTCCGCGACGCTAAGACGACCCTTCAGGAGTGGGCGCAGGGCAAGGGCCTGCCCACGCCGACCTATGTCATGACCGACCGTTCCGGCCCGGACCACGCCCCCGAGTTCACCGTCGCGGTGAGCATCACGGGCGGTCCGTGCGGCGAGGGGCGGGGAAAATCGAAACGCGAGGCGGAAATGACCGCCGCCACGGGCGTTCTGGTCCGTGAGGGGATCTGGAGTGCCGACAATGGATGACCGCAAGCGCGGAGACGACGCCGGACCGACTGAGCCCGAGGCCCTCGCGCCCACGCCCGCCGCCGACGATCTGGACACCGCCGCCGACAACGACAACGAAGACCTCAGCGCCGAGGGTCTCGACGACGCGGACGACATCGAAAGCGAAGACGACCTCGACGACGACGGCGACGAGGATGAAGAGGCCGAGGACGACGCCGACGACGCTGATCCGGATGCCCCGACCCGCGCCGGCTTCGTCGCCCTCATCGGCGCGCCCAACGCCGGCAAGTCGACGCTCCTCAACCAGCTCGTCGGCGCCAAGGTGTCCATCGTCAGCCACAAGGTGCAGACCACCCGCGCCATCATGCGCGGCATCGCCATGACGGGCCGGGCGCAGGTCATCTTCGTCGACACGCCGGGCATCTTCGCGCCCAAGCGCCGGCTCGACCGCGCCATGGTGGACACCGCCTGGGGCGGCGCCGCCGACGCCGACATGGTGGCGCTGCTCATCGACGTGAAGAAGGGCATCGACGCGGACATCGCCCCCATCGTCGATCGCCTGCGCGACCTGAAGCGCCGCAAGATCCTGATCCTCAACAAGATCGACACGGTCAAGCGCGACAGCCTCCTGGCGCTTTCCGCCGACCTCAACGCCCGCGTCGACTTCGACGCCACCTTCATGGTGTCGGCGCTGAACGGCTCCGGCGTGAAGGATCTCCTGCGCCACTTCTCCAAGACCCTGCCGGAGAGCCCCTGGCTCTATCCGGAAGACCAGATCTCCGATCTCCCCATGCGCATGCTCGCCTCCGAGATCACCCGCGAGAAGGTCTTCCTGCGCCTCCACGACGAGCTGCCCTACGCCTCCACGGTGGAGACGGAAGGCTGGAAGGAGCTGAAGGACGGGGGCGTGCGCATCGAGCAGGTGATCTTCGTGGAGCGCGAGAGCCAGCGGAAGATCGTCCTCGGCAAGGGCGGCCAGACCATCCGGGCCATCTCCATGGCCTCCCGCGAGGAGCTGCAGGGCATCATGGAGCGCCCGGTCCACCTTTTCCTCTTCGTCAAGGTCCGCGAGAACTGGTCCGACGACCCGGAGCGTTACCGCGAGATGGGCCTGGAGTATCCGCGCAAGTAGGGCACCACCCAAGGCCGCACCGCCCGAGGTGTCCCACCTCGATCGTCATGGTCCGCGCAGGCGGACCACCCACGCTTTCCTTGTCTGACCGCGCCGCATCGGTGGCTCGTCCGGTTGAACCAGACCCCGATGAGCGGGAGGCTGGACGGGCTGGGTCGTGTTCGGCCCCACGGCGACCCTGGACGGCCGCGCCGAACCGGGTATCTGTGGGGCTCAACCCCGCACCTGCAGGTCGCGCATGGAATGGACGTCCGAAGCCCTCGTTCTCGGCAGCCGGCCGCATGGCGAGGGCAGCGTCATCCTGGAGGTAATGACGGGCGAGCGCGGGCGGCACCTGGGGCTCGTGAAAGGCGGCCGGTCCCGCCGCGTCGCCCCCATCCTGCAGCCCGGCAACACCGTGCAGCTCACCTGGCGGGCGCGGCTCGACGCCCACCTCGGCATGTTCACCGCCGAGCTCGTCACCGGCCGGGCGGCGCGCCTGATGGAGACCGCCGCGGGCGTCTATGGCGTGCAGGTGCTGACCGCGCTCCTGCGCTACCTGCCGGAGCGGGATCCGCATCCCGCCCTCTTCGAGGCCGCCACCATCGCGGCCGACCATCTGGCCGACCCGATCGACGCCGGCCGGCTGCTCGTCCGCTTTGAACTCGCGGTCCTCGACGACCTCGGCTTCGGCCTCGACCTCACCGCCTGCGCGGCGACCGGCGCCATCACCGATCTCGTCTACGTCAGCCCGAAGAGCGCCCGCGCGGTCAGCGCCGCCGCCGGCGCCCCCTACCGCGACAAGCTCCTGCCTCTCCCGCGCTTTCTCGCCCCCGGCGGCGAAGCCGAGGTGCCGACCCCCGCCGACCTCCTCGCCGCCTTCCGCCTGACCGGCTACTTCCTCGACCGCCACGTCGCCACCCCCCGCGGCGAACCCCTCACACCCGCCCGCGCCCAGTTCCTGGAACACCTGAAGGCGGCGGGAGGGTGATCGGAGCGGGTCACGAAAAGCGTGGATGGTCCGCCTTCGCGAACCATGACGATCGTGAGGAAGGCGCGCGAACGACCCTGGCCGGATATTCCGCCCGTCACCTCAACCTCGTCATGGTCCGGTTCAGCCGGACCACCCACGCACTGTCCTGTCCGCGCGGCCCGAAATCGTGGGTGGTCCGCCTTCGCGGACCATGACGAGGTCGAGGGATTGGTGGGCATCGGCCGCAGCCCGGTCGACGAATGCGTTCACCCGCCGCCCGACGCACACGATCGTCATGGTTCGCGAAGGCGGACCATCCACGCCTTCCCAACCCACCCCACCTACCCCACGATCACCTCGCCCTTGCCTAGCGCCGCCATGTCCCCGCGGTAGCGCATGGGGTTCGACGGCACCAGCGCGCCGGCGCCGGGCACCTCGCTCTCCACCCACTTCCGCAGGATGGTCAGGAAGGGCATGGCGTAGGTGCCGGTCGGCACGAAGGTCGGCTCCAGGTCGGCCACGGTCTTGGCGATCAGCGTGCCGCGTTTCATGCCGGCGCCCGCCCGGGTGCCGAGCGTGCGGGCGAGGATGGTGCCGCCCACCATGCGCGCGCCGGCCGCGTCGCCCACATAGCCCTCCACCACCAAGACGCCGCGCCGCATGCGGTCGCCCGCGTAGGCGCCCACGTGGCCGGCGACCGTGATCAGCCCGCCGGCCTGCCCGTGCATGGCGCCCGGCACGGCGCCGCCTACCGCGTCCGCCGCGTCCCCGGCGATGCGGATGGTGCCGCCCGTCATGGCGGTGCCCGCGTAGGGCCCGCGCACGGAGCCGGACACGGCGATCAGCCCTGCCTTCATGGCGCGGCCGAGATAGATGCCGGCGTCGCCCTCCACCGTGATCCGCCCGCCCTTCAGGCCGCGGCCGATGTTGTCGAGCCGCTCGTCCCCGGAGAGGCGGATGTCGGCCGGGTCGTCGCCGCTGACGTCGAACAGGTCGCCGACCGTCAGCCCGTCCCGGCTGGTGCCGACCACGAGGGCCTTGATGGCGTCGGCGTCCAGGCCGGTCAGCCGCTCCAGCACCAGGGCCGAGAGGTCCAGCCGTTCCGGCGGCGTCGCTTTCAGCGTGAAGGTGAGCGCGGCCATCAGAGGAGATCCCGGAGGTGGAAGTGATGGCGGCCGAGGTTGCCGCCGTAGTTGCCGGCGGAGATCCGCTGGATGCCGCTGTTGGGTCCGAGCGAGCAGGCCGCGTGCAGCGCCCGCCGCATGCTCTCCTTCACGCCGGCAAAGTCGAGGCCGTCCATCACCAGCTCCAGCACGGCGCCGGTGTCCGGCTCCAGAAGGCTGTTGGCGTTGCCGCGCAGCACCGGCGAGAAGGCGTCGTTGGTGGAGGCCATCAGGACCGGGTACTTGGACCCGACCTTGGACCCCGACCGCACGATGCCGCCCGGGAAGGGCAGGATCACGCCGTCCACCGTGCTCGCCGCCTCCACGGCCGCCTCGGCCGCCACCAGCACCTGATCGAACGTCTTGCCGAGGATCAGGATGTTGCCGCCGCCGATGGTGCTTTCGGCCAGACCCGTGTCGTGCTCCACGGTGAACTCACCGTCCATCACGGGCACGCGCCAGTAGCGCTTGGGGCCGAGCTTCTTGGAGATCTGGTGCCCGTCGCCGAAGAAGCGCAGCGTGGCGCCGAGCTTCAGGCGCTTGCCGCCGTCGATGCCGGAGAAGCAGGCCGACCCCGGCGAGGTCAGCACGCACTGGCCCACCCGGTTGCGCAGCTGCAGCTCCAGGCCCGCCGCGTCGAAGCCGAAGATCAGGCAGCGCACGCCCGGCCGGCCGTCCGGCGTCTCTTCCGGCGACAGCACCCGGTCGATGCCGGCCTCGCAGCCGCAGGCGATCACCGAGGTGGCGAACCCGGTCATGGTCTTCGCCGCGATCTCCGCCCACTTGGCGGTCGGCGCGGTGATGATCACCCCGGTCGCCGCCATGTCGAAGGCCTCGGCGAACGTGTCGTCGATGCGAACGCCGTTGAGGCTCAGGTCTGGCATGGTTCCACCTTGAAGATGGTGCGGTCGCCGAAGGCGCGCTCGGGCACCGCGAAGGCGGCGGGACCGACGCCGAAGCGGTCGGTGATGTAGTCGGCCATGCGGCTTTCCATCTGGGTGTCCACCTCCGGCGCCAGGATGGAGGTGAGGCCGCTGATCCAGCCGAGCGCCTGGCCGTCGCGCACCGTCAGGCGGCCGCTCTTGAACACGTAGCGGGCGCGGCTGAACATGGCCGTGCGGTCGGCGAGGTCGTCGTAGACCGCCACGTCCGCCACCGCGCCGTCCTTCAAATGTCCGCGGTCGTGAAGGCCGAGGATCTTCGCCGGCGCCGCCCGGGTCATGATGGCGATCTCCTCCATCGTGTACTCGCGGGTGAGATCGGCAAGGCCGGTGCGCTCCTTGGCCTTCTGCGGCATCGCCTCCATCCAGCGGGCGCGTTCTCCACTGTCCATCAACAGGTGGATGATCTGTGGATAGGTTGTGAACGAACCGCCGTTCGGATGGTCGGTGGTCATCATCACGCGCCAGGGATCCGGCGACAGGAGGAAGATCTCAAGCCCGATCGCCCACTGCAGCTGGTTGATCCAGTTGGTCTTCGCATAGACCAGCGGCACCACGCCGCCGCCCTCCGCGTCGCCGTCCGTCAGCGAGAACTTCTTCGGGCTGGCGTAGGCGGCGCCCTGCCACTGCTTCATCAGGTCGAGCGAGATGGTCACCGTCGGCCCGAACATCACCTGGCCGACGTCGCACGACACGTTCGGCGCCGCCTCCAGCGACCGGGCGATCTCCTCGGCGCCGGAGGTCATCATGCCCTCGGCGTCCTTGCCGTAGGAATAGAACTGGATGTGGGCGAAGTGCATGCGCCGCCCCTCCGCCGCCGCGATCGTGTCCTCGATCGTCAGCGGCGCGCCCGGAACGCCGAGGTTGTTGGCGTGCACGTGGAGCGGATGCGGCACGCCGATCTGGTCGACGGCGGTCAGGAGCGTCGTCAGGATCTGCCGGGACGACACGCCATAGTGCGGCACCACGTCGTCGAGCTCGAACGTGCGAAGCCCCGAGTGGAAGGCCGCCGGTCCGCCCGCGTTGATCACCTTGAGGCCGAGGCCCTTGGAGGTGGCCAGCTGGTAGGCGACCGCGTCGCGGATCGCCGTCTCGCCCTCCCGGTCGCGCAGAAGCGACAGGAAGTGGTCGTCGTTGCCCACCACCGTCAGGGCGCCGCGGTCGATCAGCGGGATGTCGGCGAGCTCCAGGTGCGTCTGCAGCGCGTGCACCGGGGCGAGCGCCGGCTCGATCACTGTGGTGTAGCCCATCTCCGCGTAGAGCCGGCCCGTCTCCCAGCCCGACCACTTGGCGGTGGAGAAGGGCATGCCGTCCGGCCCGGCCACCTCGGAGACGTGCAGCTCCGGCAGGAGCAGGCGCGACATGGTCACGTTGCCGCCCGCGATATGGCTGTGCACGTCCACCGCGCCGGCCATCACGATCTTGCCGGTGCAGTCGTAGGTATCGTCCACCCGGCCGTCCGCCGGCAGGGCGGCCGCCACGCGGCCGTCCACCAGATAGAGGTCGCGCTGGCTCGTGGCGCCCGACACCGGGTCGACGACGCGGCCGCCCTTCAGCCTGATCGTCGTCATGGGTTTCCTCCGATAAGCGCGGCCTCGATGCCGGCGATCACCGCGGCAACGCTCGGCAGCGGCTGCGGCGCCTTGGCGTCCACGGCGGCGAAGCCGTCCCGCACCGCGTCCATCAGCACGCCGCCGTGGGTGACGCCCGGCACGCCGACCTCGATCACCACGTCCGCCGTGTTCGCCGTCGCGCCGTGGTGGATGAGCGCCACCGTCGGCACGCCCGCCGCCCAGGCGGGCAGGTCCGGCCCGAGGGCGCCGATCCAAAGGAGCGCGTCCGCCTCGCCCGCCGTCACCCGGCGTTCCGCGTCGTGCACCCAGTCGTCCTGTTCCGGATAGCCGCGCCCGAGCCCGACCGGCAGATGCCCGCCCGTGGTCCAGGCGGAAACGAGGTGCGCGCCGCGGCCGTGGTGGTGCGCCGGCACGCCGAGGGTGGTGAAGCGCGTCTCCTTGTTGAGATCCTTGACCAGCGCCTGCAGGGCGTCGAGCGTCACGTGGTCCGCGTCGTTGGCGTCCACGATCATCACCCCGAACGCGGCGGACTTCATCTGCAGCGCCACCGCGTCGATGGCGGCGAGCGCCGGCCCGTTGCCCGGGAGCGGCGCGACCGGCTTCTGGCCGACCCGCGCCCGAAGGAGCGACAGCACCCGGTGCAGCGACATCCCGTCTCCGAGCGCCGCGACGGGGGTGCCGGTCGCCACGTGGGCGGGCCGGGCGCCGCCGGTGGCAAGGCAGAGCACGCCCCGCTCGCCGCGCCAGGAATAGAGCCCGCCCGCATCCGCGAACGCCTTGGCGTGGTCGGCCCAGGCGACCGCGCCGGGTCCGGCGAGCACGATCAGGTCGGACCGGTGGCGGGCTTCCGCCACCGTGGTGGTCATCACGCCGCTGTCGGCGAGCACGCGCAGTTCCGAGCGCCCGTGCGCCCGTGCGGCGTGGTCGACGCTGGCGCCGAGGGCGGCGGCAAGCCGGAGGGCGGCGCGCACGCCGTCCACATCGCAGCCGAGGCCGGCGATCACCGGCCGCCGCGCGCCGCCGAGCAGCGCCGCGGCGCGCCCGATCGCCGGGTCGGCGCCGGTTTCAGGATGTCCCGACAAAACGGACAAGGCCTCCCCCCGCACTTGATTCTCGTTGGCCGCATCATGGTCCCGCGACGGAAGCCCGGCAAGGCACGCCTCTGACGTGGTTTGTCGCGGGCGGGGGGTGGGGCTTGTCGTTGGCGGGGAGGGGAAGGGGGGATGGTAGGACGGGGCAATGGCGCGAAGGGGAGGGTAGGGCGGGGCAACATCGCCCGGCAGCTGCCGGGATGACCGTCCAGCCGCCCGGGAACACCCCCATCGTCATGGTCCGCGAAGGCGGACCACCCACGCATTCGGGTCCGCGCTACCGGCTTGAACGAGTATGCATCACCCTATCCCCGCGAAAAGCGTGGCTGGTCCGCCTTCGCGGACCATGACGATCGCGAGGCCCCATTCTCCCCCGGTCGTCACCCCGGCGAACACCGGGGCCCAACCGTCGGCACCCTCATCCGCACCGTCACCGACCCCGCACCCTCGGCTGGATCCCGGCGTCCGCCGGGATGACGGTGCGTCCGCCGGGATGACGGTCCAGCCGCCCGGGAACACCCCCATCGTCATGGTCCGCGAAGGCGGACCACCCACGCATTCGGGTCCGCGCTACCGGTTCGAACCAGTACGCATCACCCTATCCCCGCGAAAAGCGTGGCTGGTCCGCCTTCGCGGACCATGACGATCGCGCGCCCTCGCTCTCCCCCGGTCGTCACCCCGGCGAACGCCGGGGCCCAACCGTCGGCGCCCTCATCCGCACCGTCACCGACCCCGCACCCTCGGCTGAATCCCGGCGTCCGCCGGGATGACGGTGCGTCCGCCGGGACGACGGTCCAGCCGCCCGGGAACACCCCCATCGTCATGGTCCGCCTTCGCGACCCACGACGACCCCGAGGCCCCCACACACCCTCACTTGTACTTGATGTACGCGAACCGCTGGTCGTCCGCCGGCGTGCCTTCCAGGCCCTCGCCCTCGAGGCCCGGCTGCCACATCACCACCTCCTCGATCTTCTTCGCCAGCGCGAAGTCCTTGTCGGTGATGCCCTTGGCGTGGTGGTTCATCAGGCGCACCTCCACCCAGGCGTAGGAGGCGGTGATGTCCGGGTGGTGCCAGGCGGCTTCGGCCAGGTGGCCGACGGTGTTGATCACCATCAGCGTGCTCTTCCACGAGGCCGTCTTGTAGGTGCGGCGGATCCAGCCGTCCTCCAGCCGCCAGGCGGGCAGTTCGGCGGCAAGGCGGGCGGTCACCTCCTCGGCGGTATAGGTCTTGTCGGCCATGGTGCTCTCTCCCTGGTGAAGGAGGCCCTGCGCGCGCGGCAGGCGCCTCGAGGCGGTCGACGGACGGGTCGCCGGGATGATACGGAGGTCCGAACGGTTCGGCCACGTCAATCACAGTCAGGGAGCGGAGACGGATGGCTGCAGGGGATCGCGCAGGCGGCGTCCGTGTGGAGGCGCCGGCCCGCCTGCATCTCGGCCTGATCGACATGCACGGCGGGCTCGGCCGCAGCTTCGGGTCGATCGGCCTTGCGGTCGACCGGCCGCGCGCCGTCGTCGAGCTTCGCCCCGCCGACCGCCTCGCCGTCGAAGGCCCCGAGGCCGACCGGGCGCGCCGCTACCTGACCGACGCCGCTGCCGCCCTCGGCGTCTCCGATGCGGTCTCCGTCAGCATCCTGGAGGCCATGCCCGCCCACGCCGGCTTCGGCTCCGGCACCCAGATCGCCCTTGCGATGGCGGCGGGCCTCGCCCGGCTCCGCGGCGTTGCGGCCGACATCCGCGCCCTCGGCGGCACGCTCGACCGGGGTGCCCGCTCCGGCATCGGCGTCTCGGCCTTCCTCGACGGCGGCTTCCTTGTCGACGGCGGCCGCAAGCCCGGGGGCGACGTGCCGCCGGTCATCGCCCGCTTATCCTTCCCGCAGGCCTGGCGCATCGTCCTCATCCTCGACACCGCCGCCGAGGGCGTGCACGGCAAGGAGGAGGCGGCCGCCTTCCGCGATCTGCCGCGCTTTCCCGAAGCCGCCGCCGCCCACCTCTGCCGCCTCGTGATGATGCGCTTGCTGCCCGGCCTCGCCGAGGCCGACATCGGGTCCGTCGGCGATGCCCTCACCGAAATCCAGGCCCGTCTCGGCGATCATTTCGCCCCCGCCCAGGGCGGCCGCCGCTTCGCCTCGCCGGTCGTGTCGGAAGCCCTGACGCGCGCCGCGGAGGCCGGCGCCGCCGGTGTCGGCCAGTCGTCCTGGGGGCCCACCGGGTTCGCCCTTGTGGCGTCCGAGGACGAGGCCCTTGCCCTCAAGGATCATCTTGTGCGGAACTGTCACACGAACGAGCGCTTGAACTTCGTGGTCGCGGCGGGCAGAAACCGGGGCGCGACGATCGAAACCGTCAACTGAATCAAATGTCTGGATCTATGGCGCCATAGGCGCGTCCATTGGCGGCGACGCGCCCGGGGGAGCGTCGCCGGTCCTGACGAGAAGTCCGGGGGAAATATGGCCAAGACCATCCTTCACATGATCACGCCGCTGAAGCACATGAGCCCGTTCGACGTCAACATGGCGGCGGACGCGGGCTACGACGTGCTCGCCACCTACGAGGCGGTGACGCCCGAGGAGGTTCGCGGCCTGGTGCAGGACGCCATCTTCTCCCGCTCGCCGAACGACGCGGTCAAGACCGGCATCTTCTTCGCCGGCAAGAACGCCATCGCGGCGCTCGACATGATGAAGAGCGCCGAGGAGGCCTTCGTGCCGCCCTTCGTCGTCAACCTCTTCGCCGATCCGGCCGGTTCCTTCACCACCGCGGCCGGCATGGTGGCGTCCACCGAGGCGCTCCTGAAGACGAAGTTCGACACCACGCTCAAGGGCAAGCGCGTGGTGATTTACGGCGGCACCGGCGTCGTCGCCTTCTCCTCGGCGGTGATCGCGGCGCTGGAAGGCGCCTCCGTGGTCATCACTGGCTACGACGGCACCAAGCGCGTCACGGCCATTGCGGCCGACATGAAGGCTCGCTTCGGCGTCGACGTGGAGCCCGCCGACGGCTCCTCGGCGGAGGCCAATCTCGCCGCCGCCGACGGCGCGGAGATCATCTTCTCCGCCGGTCCGGCCGGCGTGCAGATCCTCAACGAGGAGCAGATCAAGTCGGTCGCCGGCCTGCTCGTCGCCGCCGACGTGAACGCCGTGCCGCCGCCCGGCATCGCCGGCGTGGACGTGATGGCCAACGGCGAGCCCATCCCCGGGTCGGCCAAGGGCCTCGCCCTCGGCGCGCTCGCCATCGGCAACGTGAAGTACCAGGCGCAGCATCTGCTCTTCAAGAAGATGATCGCCACCGACACCGCCCTGTCGCTCGACTTCCGTCACGCCTTCGAGGAGGCCCGCGCCTTCATCAAGGGATGAGCGGACCGGCGACCCGCCCCGTCGTCCTGATCGTCGCACAGTCCGCGCGCGCCTTGGCGGAAGCCGCCGTGCGCGCGGGCTACCATCCCCTGACGATCGACTTCTTCGCCGACGACGACACCCGCGCCGCCGCCGGCCTCGCGCTCCGTCAGCCCGGCGGTCTTCGCTGCGGGTTCCGCCGCGCCCGCCTGATGCCGCTGATCGAGGCGCTCGTCGCCGCGGCGCCCAGCGCGCCGGTCGGCGTCGTCCTCGGCAGCGGCTTTGAGGATCGGACCCGCCTGATGGCGTCCATCGCCGACCGCCTGCCCCTCATCGGCACCGACCCCGCCGCCGTTCGGGCGGTGAAGGACCCGTTCGCCCTCGCGGACGCTTGCCGCGACCTCGCCGTGCCGCACCCGGCCGTCCGCACCGACGTGCCGGCACCCTTCCAGCCGGATGCCTGGCTGGTCCGCCGCCGCGCCGGCACCGGCGGCACCCACATCCGTGTCGCCACCGCCGCCGGTCCGGTCCCCGCGGGCCACGTGGCCATGGCCCGTGTCCCCGGCGCGCCCGTCTCCGCCGCCGTCCTTGCCGACGGCCGCGACGCCCGCGTCCTCGCCTTCACCCGCCAGTCGCCCGCGCCCACCCTCGACCAGCCCTTCCGATTCGCCGGCGTCCTCGGCCCGGTGGAGCCGCCGCCCCCCGTCCGCACCGCCGTGGAGGGCGCCGCCGCGGCGCTCAGCCGTCGGTTCGGCCTCAAAGGCCTCGTCAGCCTCGACCTGATGGTCGACGCCGACCGCTGGCACCTCCTGGAGATCAATCCGCGGCCCGGCGCGTCCCTCGACGTGCTCGACGCCTCGGCCGCCGCCTGGGCGGACGGGGAGGGCGGGTCCGCTGGCCCGCTCTTCGGCACGCCCCTCTTCGCCGCCCACTGCGAGGCCGCCGCCGGCCGCCTGCCGCCGCTCTCTCCGCCCGATGCGACAATTCGCGCGACGCTTGTGGTCTACGCGGAGGCGGATTATCCCCCGGTCCCCGTGGTCCGCTGGCCCGGCTGGGTGCTGGACCGGCCGGCCGCCGGCGACCGCCCTCCATCCGGCGCGCCGCTGGCGACGGTCGCCGCCGCAGCCCCGACCATCGCCATCGCCGAACGGCTCCTGGCCATGAGAGCCGAGGCCCTGAAAGAGCTCTTGAGAGGAAACGCACCATGACTGGTCAACCGAGCCGCCCCAGCGTCGGCGCCCTGGTGGCGCCCCTGGTGGAGGCCTTCGTCGCTGACGCCGAACGCCTGCGCGTCAAGGTCTCCACCGGCCCGCGCGGCTGCCGTCTCGTCGATGCCGGCGCGTCCGTGCCGGGCGGCCTGGAGGCCGGGCGCCGACTGACCGAGATCTGCCTCGGCGGTCTCGGCCAGGTCACCATCGTGCCGACGATCTCCAGCCTCGGCATCTGGCCCTATTCCATCCAGGTCGGCTCCACCGACCCGGTGACCGCCTGCCTCGGCAGCCAGTACGCCGGCTGGGCGCTCGCCGGCGGTGAGGACGATCCCAACTGGTTCGCCCTCGGCTCCGGCCCCGGCCGCGCAACCGCCGCGGTCGAGACCCTCTACGAGGAGCTCGCCTACAAGGACAATGCCAGCGGCATCGCCTTGGTGCTGGAGGCCGCGAGCCCGCCGCCGGAGAGTGTGGTCGCCAAGGTGATGGAGGCGACCGGCGTCGCCGCCGACGGCATCACCTTCCTCTACGCTCCCACCCAGTCGCTGGCCGGCGCCACCCAGGTGGTCGGCCGCGTGCTGGAGGTGGCGCTCCACAAGGTCCACACCCTGCACTTCCCGCTGGAGCGCGTGATCGACGGCATCGGCGTCGCGCCCCTGTCGCCCCCGCACCCGGACTTCGTCGCCGCCATGGGCCGCACCAACGACGCCATCATCTACGGCGGCCGGGTGCACCTCTATGTCACCGGCCCGGACGACGAGGCGGAAGCCCTGTCGAAGAATCTGCCGAGCCGCACCTCGCGCGACTACGGATCCCCGTTTGCCGAGGTTTTCAAGAAGTTCAACGGCGATTTCTATGCTATCGACGGCGCTCTCTTCTCGCCCGCCGAGGTGGTGGTGACGGCTGTGGAAAGCGGCCGCTCCTTCCGCGGCGGGGCCGTCGCGCCGGACCTCGTCGATGCCTCCTTCGCCTGATTCCAAGCCGTCCGGGTCCACCGCTTCCGGCCGCGTGGTCGTCTTCACCGATCAGGTGGACTGGCACCTGAAGCGGGTGCGGACGGCCTTCCAGGCGGCGGGCGTGGAGCCGGTCGTCACCTCCCTGCGGCAGGTGGCGTTCGACATCGGCGCCCGCCAGCCGCTCGCCATCCCGGGCCTCAACGGCCGGCTTCCGCGCGCCGTGCTGGTGCGCGGCATCGCCGCCGGCAGCTTCGAGGCGATCACGCTCCGCCTCGGCGTGCTGCATGCGCTCTCCGACGCCGGCGTCGTCGTCTGGAACAGCGCCCGGGCGATCGAGCGCTGCGTCGACAAGGCCGCCACCAGCCTCGCGCTGGTCCGGGCGGGCCTACCCACGCCGCGCACCCTCGTCACCGAGAACCGGGGCCGCGCGCTCGATTTTCTCGCCGCCGAGATCGGCTTCGGCAACAAGGTCGTGCTGAAGCCTCTGTTCGGCAGCCAGGGCAAGGGCCTGCGCCTTCTCTCCCGCGTCCGCGACCTTCCCGACGAGGACACCGTCTTCGGCGCCTTCTACCTGCAGCGTTTCGTGCCGGCCCGCGACGGCCGCTTCAAGGACATGCGGGTGTTCGTCTCCGGCGGGCGCGTCGTCTCCGCCATGGTGCGGGTCGGCGCCACCTGGATCACAAACGTGCACCAGGGCGCGACGCCCGAGGCCCTCGTCGTCACGGCGCCCATGGAGGCGATGGCGCTCGCCGCCGCCGCAGCCGTCGGGGCGGACTTTGCCGGCGTCGATCTCATCGAGGGCCAGGACGGCAGCCTGATGGTGCTGGAGGTCAACTCCATGCCCGCCTGGCGCGGCCTCCAGAAGGTCGCGGGCCGCGACGTGGCCGCCGCCGTGGTAGACGATCTCCTCGCCGCCGCCGGCATCCCGTCCGCCCGGCCCGCCGAGCCGTCGCCCGCCGCCTCGTCGTCCACAGCCGATGCCGGTGAGCGGGTCGCCGCCTCCGAACCGGCCCTGCCGTGACCGTCGACACCCGCCTCGCCGCCGCCTTCGAGGCGGCGTGCCGCGCCGAGTTGCGTGCCCCCAAGCCCGGCAACGTCCACGACTTCGCGCCCGGCCACCGCATGACCGTGCGCGATTTCGAGGTGAGCGCCGCCGCGGCCGCGCCCTTCATCGCGGCGCGGGGCCAGCCGATCGGCGCGCGGGTGCTCGGCGCCATGCGGGCCACCATGGACTCGGTCGGCTGCAACACCAACCTCGGCATCCTGCTCCTCGCCGCGCCCCTTGCGGCGGCGCGCGAGCGCCCTGGCGATCTTCGCCAGAACCTCGGGGCGATTCTCGCGGAATCCACGGTGGAGGACGCCGGCGCAGTGTTCGAAGCCATCCGGATCGCCAATCCGGGCGGACTGGGCCGCGCCGATACGCATGATGTCGCCGCCGAGCCCACGGTCACGTTGACGCAGGCCATGGCAGAAGCGGCCCATCGCGATCGTATAGCGCGTCAATACATCACCTCTTTTGGTGATTTATTCACGGTCGGAGCCCCTGTGTGGCAGTCTTTTGACAGGAGCGCTGACCCTCTTCGTCGCACGCTCGCCGTATACTTCACCTTTGCGTCCACGTGGCCCGACACCCACGTCTCCCGGAAGCATGGACCGGAGGTTGCGGAGCATGTTCGCCGGCTTTTCGCGGAAAAGCTTGAAATCGCAGCGCAATATGACCTCCCTGCGCTTCTTGATTTCGATCGGGAGTTGAAGCTTCTCGGCGTCAATCCAGGGACATCGGCGGATCTTACGGTAGCAGTCGAATTTCTCGTTCGCGTCCTTGAAGATAAGTGAGAATACGTATACGCCTTCCCTTGCCGCAGGGGGAGGGCCGGATTAGGCTCCACCCCGTCTGGCAACCACCTCGTGTCCGGCCAACCGGTTTGGCTCGCCAAACGCAGAGAACAAGGATCGACGGGGGACGGTCGTCGCTTACGCGATCGGCCGTTAGTTCGGTTTCAATTGGGAGGTTTGACCGATGGCGAAGATTAACAAGGTAATGCTCGGTGAGGCGCTTGTCGGCGACGGCAACGAAGTGGCCCACATCGACCTGATCATCGGGCCGCGCAACTCGGCCGCCGAGGTCGCGTTCGTGAACGCGCTCGCCAACAACAAGGACGGCTTCACCACGCTGCTCGCGGTTATCGCCCCGAACCTGCCGTGCAAGCCGAACACCATCCTCTTCAACAAGGTCACCATCAAGGGCGCCAAGCAGGCCGTCCAGATGTTCGGCCCGGCCCAGTATGGCGTCGCCAAGGCCGTGCAGGATTGCGTTGCCAACGGCACCATCCCGCTCGACGAAGCCGACGATCTGTACGTCCTCGTTGGCGTGTTCATCCACTGGGAGGCGGATGACGACGCCAAGATCCAGCAGTACAACTACGAGGCCACCAAGCTGTCGATCGAGCGCGCCGTCGCCGGCAAGCCGACCGCCGCGGAAGTGAACGCCCAGAAGGACACCGCTAAGCACCCCTTCGGCGCTTAGATCCGGGACAACTCTGGGCAGGCCTCTGCCCCGGCGATGCCGCGGTCACTGCTCCAGCGGTTGATGGCCAAGTTCTTTGGATGATCGAGACCCCCGGGGGCGGCGCAAGCCGCCCCCGCTTTCCTTTAAGCTTCAGGCGGCACAAGCCGCCCCGCCCCCTTCAGCCCCCCGCCAGCCGGTCCATCACCGCCCGGTCGATCCGCCCGTCGTGGAGCGCGGTCGCCACCAGCGCGCCGGCTATCCCCTCCGCCTTCAGCCGGTCGAGGTCCGCCGCCCCGCGCACGCCGCCCGCGGCGTAGACCCGCCGCTCCGGCCCCGCCGCCGTGCGCACGGCGGCCAGCCGCTCGAAATCCGGCCCGGCGTCCACGCCCACCCGCTGCAGCGTCATCACGATCACGTCGCCCGGCCAGATCCCCGGCGTGTCCAGGATCTCCGCCGGCCCGACGAATCCCGTCCGGAAGTCCAGCGACAGCACCGCCCCCCGCCCGGCGCCCCGCACCAGTCCGCTGTCCGCCTGGCTCTCGCTGCCGATCACCGGCCGCGCGCCGATCGCCGCCGCGCCGTCCGCTGTGGCGCGATTCGCCGCGCCTTCGTCTAGCCACACGGAAAGGCCCTGGTGCCGGGCGGCCAGCCGGGCCACGGTGTCGCGATGGTGGCCGCGGCCTTCGATGGCGTCGAGGTCCGCGATATAGAGCGTGTCGAACGGGAAGACCGACATCAGCCCGGCCACCACGTCGTCCGGTTCGGCGCTTGCCGTCAGCGGCGATTCGATCGGCCGGTAGGCGTCCCGTTCGCCGGCGCGGGCGCGCACCACCAGGCCGCCCTTGAGATCGATGACCGGGATGACGCGCATGTGGGATGTCCGTGGGGCAGGAGCCGCCGTAACGGCGGTTCGTCGATGGAAGGGAGTGCAAAAACGATGACATCGAGCGGTTCGTCCGCGCAAGCGGTGATCGGCTGGGACATCGGCGGCGCCCACCTGAAGGCGGCCCGTCTGGAGGCCGGTCGCGTCGTCGCCGTCGCCCAGGCGCCGTGCGCCCTCTGGCAGGGCCTCGACCGGCTCGACGCCGCCTTCGCCGATCTGGAGGCCCGCCTCGGCACCGCGCCCGTCAACCCGGTCACCATGACGGGCGAGCTGGTCGACCTCTTCGCCGACCGCCGCTCCGGCGTCGCCGCGCTCACCGGCCGCGCCGTCGCCCGCCTCAGCGGCGTTACGGTCTACGCCGGCGCCGCCGGGCTCATACCCCCGGACGCCGCGGACGCCCACGTGGACGCCATCGCCTCCGCCAACTGGCACGCCACCGCCGCCCTCGTCGCCGCCCGGCGGGCGGACGCGCTCCTCGTCGACATGGGCAGCACCACCACCGATCTCATCCCGGTCGCCGCCGGCCGCGTGGCCGCCCGCGGCGCCACCGACGCCGCCCGCCTCGTCAGCGGCGAACTCGTCTACACCGGCGCCACCCGCACGCCCCTGATGGCAGTCGCCGCCCGGGTGCCGGTCGGCGGGGCCTGGACCACCGTGATGGCCGAGCACTTCGCCACCATGGCGGATGCCAACCGCCTCCTCGGCCGGCTCGGGGCGGACGACGACCAGCACCCGACCGCCGACGGCCGCGGCAAGTCGCCCGGTGAAAGCCGCCTGCGCCTCTCCCGCATGATCGGCCGCGACGTGGCGGACCTTCCCGACGCCGCCTGGGCCGCCCTTGCGGAGGCCTTCGCCGAGGCGCAGCTCCGCGCCGTCCACGACGCCGCCGCCCTCGTCCTCTCCGCCGTCCCGCTCCCGTCCGACGCCCCCGTCGTCGCCTGCGGCATCGGCCGCGCCGCCGTCGCCGGTCTCGCCGAACGCCTCCGCCGCCCGCTCGTCGACGTCGGCGACCTGATGCCGCTCAAAGATCCGACCGACGCCGCCCTCCGGTCCTGGGCCCGCGCCTGCGCCCCCGCCGTCGCTGTCGCCTGCCTCGCCTGAAAGGCGCGGCGGAGCCCTCCATTCCCGTGACGATTCAGCAACAGTTCAGGTTGAGTCATGACAGGGGCCGTGCTGGCCCGGATCATGCCCCTATTCAGCCATTTTCGGACCCGAGCGTCCCATCCCGGGGCGATAAGGTCGAAACCGACGCCGGCGTGGGTGCCGGCCGGTCGATCCGAGGTGGATCCATGGTGGGCAGGACGCGGCTGAGAGAAAAAGTGGGTCTGGCGGCAGATGGGTGGCTGGCGCAACGGATCGAAGATCAGGGGCTGCAGAGACGGATCCGCAACGCTCTCTTCACCACACAATCGATTCTGAACCGACCGAAGATCAGCAGCCGCGTCGGCCGTAGAAATGCCGAAAATCTAAGCGACCGTGGCGTGATCGAGGCACGCGCGGTTGGCGATGTCCGGGTTTCGTCCTCTGTTTTTCCTGCCGCCGACTTGCGTCGGCGGCTCGACGGCGAGGGGCGGGAGTCGGTTCTCTCGCCGGCGCAAGAAGAGAACCCGGCTTTTACGGGTCGTGTGCCAGCGTGGCGTACCAGGGAGGCAATCGCGGTTCCCGCGGCTCGACGCAGCCGGCGGCGCCTGATCGGCGCGGCCGGGGCAGAGGCGGCGTCCGTCCTTCGGGCGGGCTTTCGACCGGTGGGGACGGCGTGGTCATTGAGAAGACGAGACATGGTTGAGGCGGATACGGTGTTTCGGATGGGGATGCGGGCCTTCTGCCTTGGCATGGCGCTGCTGGCGTCGCCGGCCGCGGCCTTCGATCTGCCCGGCTCCGGGTCGCGCAACTGGAGCGACCACGACGTCATCGAGGCTTTCCGCGAGGGCACCCGCGCCTACTACGCCGGCGACACCGCCTCGGCGCTCGACGGCCTGCAGGCCGCCGCCGAGAACGGCCACCCGGCCGCCCAGTGGAAGCTCGGCCGCATGTACCAGAACGGCGACGGCGTCCAGGAGGACGACCTGAAGGCGTTCGACTATTTCAACAAGGTCATCGCCGCCCACGCGGAGGACAGCCCGTCGTCGCCGCAGGCGCCGTTCGTGTCGAACGCCTTCGTGGAGATCGGCTCCTACTATCTCACCGGCATCGACAACTCGGCCGTCGAGCCGAACGTCAGCCGGGCGCGCGAGATCTTCACCTACGCGGCCTCCTACTTCGGCGACGCGCTGGCGCAGCTGAACCTCGGGCGGATGTTCCTCGACGGCCTCGGCGGCGAGCGCGACCCCCGTCAGGCGGCCCGCTGGTTCCTGCTCGCCGCCCGCAAGGGCCAGGTGGACGCCCAGGCCCGTCTCGGCCGCATGCTCTTCCTCGGCGAGGACATCGAGCCCAACCCGGTGCACGGGCTGATGTGGCTCACCATCGCGCTGAAGCAGGCGCAGGCGACCGGCCGCGACCTCGACATGGTGCGCGCCGAACACGAGCAGGCCTTCTCGCTCGCCACCGAGGACGTCCGCCGCAAGGCCACCCGCCTCGCCGACCAGTGGCTCGCCGACAACCACGCCGTCGTCACCGCCGGTCAGTAGGGGCAAGCGGACCGGAGGCAGCCCTCAACCCTCGCCGTGTCAATGCGAGGGCCGCGCCGCTCAGTTGCCGCGCCCCTCCAGCGCCTCTCGCAGCTTCCACTGATGGCGATAGAGGTCGCGCACCACGCGCGCCTTCGTCCGCTCGTTCATCAGCGGCACCCGCAGCCGCTCCGCGTCCGCCGGGTGGATCACCACCGGGCCGGCTGCGTCCCGGGCGATCAGTGCCTTCAGGAAGCCTTGCAGGGAGTAGCGCGGCCGCAGCCCGTCCCGAAACCGCAGCACCGCGTCCGCCGCACGTCCGTAGCCGGACACCAGCTCCTCGGCGATGGCCGCCGGGTCCTTGCGGGTGCGCGTGCAGCGGCCCGAATAGTTGAACGCCTCGGCCCGCGCCTGATTGTCCTCCGTCAGCCAGCCCGGCCCGCCGAAGTGGTCGTAGCAGTAGACCGGCTTGCCGCGCATCATGGCGTACTGCACCGTCTTGCCGATCGACACCACCGCGTCGAACCCGTCCATGTGCTCCGGCTTCAGCCGCACCGCCGTGCCGCCCTTGCCCACGTGGGCGAAGGTCACGCCGGCCGCCGCCGCGTGCTGCGCCGCCCGTGCCAGCTCCTCCGGCACATGGTTGGAGACCACCAGCACCCGCGTCAGCCGCTCGGCGCGGGTAGGGGCGGGGGTCCAGAACCGGTCCGGACAGGCGTTGTGCAGGTTCACGATCGGCACCGCCGCGCCGGTCAGGATGCCGAGCACCCCGGCGGTCTCGGCGGAATTGGCCACAATGGTCGCCCGGATGTCGCGCGCGAAGGTCAGCCCCAGGTGCTCGAACGGCTCGAAGGGCGACAGGTGCGCCGACACCACCAGCGGCCGCCGCCCGGGCCGGAGACCGCCGTCGCCGAGCGCGAGCGGACCCATCAGGTGATGGATCCACACGAAGTCGAAGTCCTGCAGGTCCGGGATCCCATCCCCATCCGAGATCGCGATCGTCGCCAGCGTCTCGCCCCGCATGGCGTCCGTCAGGGCGTTGCAGTGGATCGTGGCGGCAAACCCCAGCTCCACCAGCGTCTCCGCCACCTCCAGGCTCAGGATCTCCGATCCGCCGAAGGCGTGCAGGTGGTTGGTCAGGATCAGCGCCCGCGGCCGCCCCGTCATGCCAGATCCCTTCGCCGATTCGCTCATTCAGCAAGAAGCATAGGGCGACCACGCGCCGAGGGCGAGAAAGCGGGCTGACCGGAAGCACAACGGCCGGCCGCACGACACGCCCGAACGCAACGCTCCGACGTCACCCCGGCGAAAGCCGGGGCCCAACCGTCGGCGCGATCATCCGCGCCGGTCCCGAAACCCCACCGTCGGCTGGATCCCGGCGTCCGCCGGGATGACGATCCAAAAGCAACCGACCGCGACGCGTGAGGCTAAACCCCCTCGAACCCCAGCATCGCCACCACCGGCACGTGGTCGCTCGGCTTCTCCCAGCCGCGCACGTGGCTGGCGACCTCGCAGCCTTGCAGCCGGTCGGCGGCCTGCGGCGAGAGCAGCAGGTGGTCGATGCGGATGCCCCAGTTCTTCTGCCAGGATCCCGCCTGATAGTCCCAGAAGGTGTAGCGGCCGGGGCTGTCGTCCACCGCGCGGAGCGCATCCGTGAAGCCGAGGTTGAGGAGGCTGCGGAAGGCCATCCGGCTTTCCGGCTGATAGAGCGCGTCGTTCACCCAGGCGCGCGGATCCCAGGCGTCCTTGCCGTCCGGAATCACGTTGTAGTCGCCGGCGAGCACGAACGGTTCCTCCAGCAGCAGCCGTTCGCGGGCGTGGGCCTCCAGCCGGCGCATCCAGGCAAGCTTGTAGTCGAACTTCTCCGTGCCGATCGGATTGCCGTTCGGAAGATAGAGGCAGCCCACCCGCACCACGCCGCCCTTCACCGAGACGACGCCCTCGATGAAGCGCGCCTGCACGTCGTCCGGATCGCCCGGCAGCCCGCGCGAGACCTCGTCGAACGGCAGCTTGGAGAGGAGCGCCACCCCGTTGAAGCCCTTCTGCCCGTGGGTTTCCACATTGTAGCCGAGCCGTTCGAACGCCTCGCGCGGAAAGCCCTCGTCGATCGACTTGATCTCCTGCAGGCAGACCACGTCCGGCGCGGCCTCCTCCAGCCAGCTCAGCGCAGTCTCGATCCGGGCCTTGACCCCGTTGATATTCCAGGTGGCAATCCGCATGAAGGCTCCGGCATGGTCGTGTCCCG
Source organism: Mongoliimonas terrestris (assembly GCF_001927285.1). Lineage (GTDB taxonomy): Bacteria > Pseudomonadota > Alphaproteobacteria > Rhizobiales > Pleomorphomonadaceae > Chthonobacter > Chthonobacter terrestris. Next base: position 175,930 of record NZ_MSIG01000009.1, read on the forward strand.
CCGCGGGGCCGCGGCCGGATGGGGCAGGGGGCTTGTCGGCGCAGGCGCCGCGAGGCCCGTCCGCTCTGGTATCGTCCGTCGGCCGAATCGATCAAGACCCGCATGCTCGCAGACCTTGCCCACTATCTCGTCACGCCGGCCTCGTTGGAAGCCCGCCGGCACGGATTCCTCGGCGATGCCGTGCGTCTCTGGTCGCGGTCGCGTCGCTGTCGCGCCGCCTGGGCGCCCCACCACGCCGCCTGCCGGGCGGCGGTCGACGCCGCCATCGACCATCTGCCGCGTCGCCACACCGCCGTCGTCCTCGGCTCCGGCCTCCTCGACGACGTGCCGATCGCCCGCATGGCGTCCATGTTCCACACGGTGGTGCTGGTCGATGCGGTCCACCTCGCCGCCGTCCGCCTGAAGGTCCGCGGCAACGGCTGGACCAACGTCCGCTTCCTCGCCACCGACATCTCCGGCTACGACGCCCTCCTGGAGCGTCAGCGCCTGCAGCGCCGGGCCGGCGCCGCCGACGTCGGCGGCCGGCTCGATCCGCTGGCCTTCGTGCGCAGGATCCCTAACGTGGATCTCGTCGTCTCCGCCATGGTGCTGAGCCGGATCGCCAAGGCGCCCGCCCGCCGGCCGAACTACGGCGGCCCGGGCGGTCACGCCGCCGCGCTCATCAACCAGCAGCTCCAGGCCATGCACGTGGACAGCCTCGCCGGCCTCGCCGCGCGCACGCTTCTCCTCACCGACACGAGCTACGCTCTCGTCGACAGGGCCGACACCATCGTGGACGAGGGGGATCTCCTGCCCGGCATCCGGCTTCCCGCCGAATCCGACAGCTGGTCATGGACCGTCGCGCCCTTCTGCGAGGAGGCGCGCGACCTCGCCCGCCTCCACCACGTGGTGGCGATCGACGACGTCGCCCTCGACCTCGGCTGAACCGGAACCGTCCGGCTCGTCAGACCGCGAAGCTCGTCCCGCAGCCGCAGGAGGCGGTGGCGTTCGGGTTGCGGATTTGGAACGACTGGCCCATCAGGTCGTCCACGAAGTCGATCTCCGAGCCCGCCATGAAGGGCAGGGAGGTCGGGTCGATCAGGACGGTCGCGCCGTCCTTCTCGATCACGAGATCGTCGTCGGCACGGCTCGCCGTCAGGTCGAACTTGTAGGAGAAGCCCGAGCAGCCGCCGCCCTCCACCGAGACGCGGAGCGCGCCGGCGGTCGGGTCCTTGTCCATGATCTTGCGGATGCGGCGCGCCGCCCGGTCGGTCACCGACACGCCGTCGGCGGTCACGGGTTCGGCGGTCCTGTCGATCACATCGGTCGTCATCGAGGGCACCTGATCCTTGTTCAGCGGTCGGGACATCATACCGCGTGCGGTGGCCGGCATGGAACCCGCCGCCACCTTGTCATCTTGCTCTGCCAATAGGTAAGTAGCGAAGACGCGCCGGTCAACGCGGGAGGCCGCGATCCGGTCATGCGCTGCCGCAGGGGCTGCGGCGAAGGGAGGACGCGTGGTCGTCAAAGCAGGCGTCGCCGGATCGGAGTTCGGCGCACTCGGGTTCGGTGTCGAACCGCGGGCGCCCTATGCGGTCGATCCCGCCGCCTCGCGCGGGCGGCTGCAGGCCGAGCCGGCGAGCCCCACGCGCACGCCCTTCCAGCGCGACCGCGACCGCATCATCCACTCCACCGCCTTCCGCCGCCTGAAGCACAAGACGCAGGTCTTCGTCTATCACGAGGGCGACCACTTCCGCACGCGCCTCACCCACACCATCGAGGTGGCGCAGATCGCCCGCGCGCTCGCCCGCGCGCTCCGCCTCGACGAGGATCTCGCCGAAGCCCTGGCACTCGCCCACGACCTCGGCCACACGCCCTTCGGCCACACCGGCGAGGACGCCCTCGATGCCTGCCTGGAGGACCACGGCGGCTTCGACCACAACGCCCAGTCGCTCCGCATTGTCACGCTGCTGGAGAACCACTATGCGGCGTTCGACGGCCTGAACCTCTCCTGGGAGACGCTGGAAGGCCTCGTCAAGCACAACGGCCCCATGGTGGACGCCGCCGGCCACCCGGTCGCCCGCTACGCCTCCAAGGGCCTGCCCCTCGCGCTCACCAGCTACCCCGCCTGGCGCGGCCTCGACCTTCACACCTGGCCGAGCCTGGAAGCCCAGGTCGCCGCCATCGCGGACGACATCGCCTACGACGCCCACGACCTGGACGATGGCTTGCGCGCGGGCCTCTTCGACGTGCCGGACCTCGCCGACATGCCGCTCATCGGTGACTTCCTCGCCGAGATCGCCCGCCGCTACCCGAACCTCGACCGCAACCGCACCATCCACGAACTCACCCGCCGGCTGATCACCGCCATGGTGGAGGACGTGATCGCCGTGTCCTTCGACAACCTGAAGGAGATCGCCCCGCGCTCCGCCGACGAGGTGCGCGCCGCCGGCCGGGTGATCGCCACCTTCTCGCCGTCGATCGCCGCCGTCGACAAGGCCATCAAGGCCTTCCTCTTCCCCCACGTCTACCGCCACCCGGACGTGGTGCGCGTCCGCGCGCGGGCGGACTTCATCCTCCGCGACCTCTACGCCCATTTCGTCGCCCGGCCGGAGACCTTGCCGGACGAGTGGTGCCAGGACCTGCCGCGCCTCGACGCCGCCACGCTCGCCCGGCGCGTCGGCGACTACATCGCCGGCATGACGGACCGTTTCGCCGTGCAGGAACACCGGCGCTGGTTTGACGAAACCCCGGAATTGCGCTAGGCCCCGGCCGATTTTTCCGCGTTTTATGACGTGTCCGCCCGCAGTGGGCGGGCGCGCGTCCAAAGGGGTCGTGATGAACGTTTTCCAGGTGTTCGGCGATCGGATCCGCTCGGCGATCCGCGGTCTCGGCCTCGCCGTCGGCGAGCCCGAGCTCGCCCGCGTCACCGTGGAGCCGCCGCGCGACGCCAGCCACGGCGACATCGCCACCAATGCCGCCATGGTGCTGGCCAAGCCCCTCGGCCGCAAGCCGCGGGACCTTGCCGAGGAGATCGCCGTCGCGCTCCGCGCCGATCCGGACGTGGACGCCGTGGAGGTCGCCGGCCCCGGCTTCATCAACCTGCGCATCGCCGCGGGCTTCTGGGCGAACCTTGCCCGGGCCGTCGTCGCCGACCCGGCCGGCTACGGCCGCTCCACCGTCGGCCACGGCCACAAGGTCAACGTGGAATACGTCTCCGCCAACCCCACCGGTCCCATGCACGTCGGCCACTGCCGCGGCGCCGTGGTGGGCGACGCGCTTGCCGGGCTCCTGGCCTTCGCCGGCCACGCAGTCACCAAGGAGTATTACATCAACGACGCCGGCGGGCAGATCGACGTGCTCGCCCGCTCCGCCTTCCTGCGCTACCGGGAAGCCCTTGGCGAGACCATCACCATCCCCGAAGGCCTCTACCCCGGCGACTATCTCGTCCCGGTCGGCGAAGCCCTCAAGGCCGCCCACGGCGACGCGCTCCTCGCCATGGACGAGGCCGCCTGGCTGCCGATCGTCAAGCCGGTCGCCGTCGCCATGATGATGGCGATGATCCGCGACGACCTCGCCATGCTGGGCGTCGCCCAGGAGGTCTTCTTCTCGGAGAAGTCCCTGCACGAGCGCGTCGGCAACGCCCCGTCCGAGATCGACGGCATGCTGGAGGAGTTCCGCGGCCGCGACCTCGTCTACCAGGGCACGCTTCCGCCGCCCAAGGGCCAGCTTCCGGAGGACTGGGAGGACCGCGAGCAGACCCTCTTCCGCGCCTCCGCCTATGGCGACGACATCGACCGGCCGCTCCAGAAGTCCGACGGCAGCTACACCTATTTCGCCGCCGACGTCGCCTACATGCGCTCCAAGGTGCAGCGCGGCTTCGACGAGATGATCTTCATCCTTGGCGCCGACCATTCCGGCTACGTCAAGCGGCTGGAAGCCGTCGGCAACGCCATCTCGGGTGGCAAGGCCAAGGTGGTCGTGCGGCTCTGCCAGCTCGTCAAGCTCTACCGGGCCGGCGAGCCGGTGAAGATGTCCAAGCGCTCCGGCGACTTCGTCACCCTGCGCGAGGTGGTGGAGGAGGTCGGCTCCGACGCGGTGCGCTTCATGATGCTGATGCGCAAGAACGACGCCCCGCTCGACTTCGACTTCGTGAAGGTGAAGGAGCAGTCCAAGGACAACGCGGTCTTCTATGTGCAGTATGCCAACGCGCGCTGCCACTCCATCTTCCGCCAGGCCCGCGAGCAGGCACCGGAGCTCGCCGACGCCGACCCCGCCGACGCGCCGTTCGAGCGGCTCGACGACGCGGGCGAGCTCGCCCTCATCCGGCGGCTCGCCGAGTACCCGCGCGTGGTCGAGTCGGCCGCGGAGGCCTACGAGCCGCACCGGCTGGCCTTCTATCTGACCGACCTCGCCGGGGAGTTTCACGGCCACTGGAACCGGGGGAAGGAGAACCCGCGTTTGCGGTTCGTTAACCCTGATGAGCCACTGTCGACCCGAGCCCGTCTCGCTCTCGTCCGGGCGGTCATGATTGTGCTTCAGTCGGGTCTAAGTATACTCGGCGTGAATGCCCCGGACGAAATGCGTTGACCGTCGGCAGCCACGACCGTTGTCCGGACGGACCTTCACGGCCGCGCGGATGAGGATCGGTGACAGAAAGAACCGTACCCGATGTTCAACATGCGTCGCGCCCAAACGTTCCATGCCCAGGCACCGGCTCCCGCGGAGCAGGGCTGGGACGACGATGAGGCCATGGCCGAACTCGCCCGGCTGGTGGACGAGGATCTGCAGGCTTCGGTGCGCCGGGTCAACGGCCCGCACGACATGACCGAGACGCTCGCCGCCGAGTTCGACCGCACCTACGGGTCCATGGATCCGGTCGACCTCGACACCGGCCGTCCGGTCGCCCAGCGCGGCCAGCAGACCTACGCGGACGCGTGGGACGACGACGCCCTCGACGCCTATTCGGAAGAGCTGATCACCTTCACCGAGGCCGAGCCCGACCGGTTCGACGCCGGCATGCTGCCGCCCCATTCCTACGCGGAGGAGCACGCCGCCCCGGCGCCGCGCCGCCGTTTCGGCATGATGGCGCTCGCCGGCCTCGTGGTCGTCGCCGGCGTCGGTGCCGCCGCCTACGCGCTCGTCGGCGGCGTGTCCGGCCTCGGCGAGCCGCAGCTCGTCCGCGCGCCCGACGGCCCCTACAAGGTCGTGCCGGAGACCACCGAGGTCGCCGACGCCCCTCCGCCGGTCTTCAGCCCGCGCGAAGCCATGCCCGACAAGGGCGAGGACCGCCTTCTCACCCGCTCCGAGACCGTGCCGGACCTGCCGGGCGTCCGCACCCCCGGCTCCCCGGTCATCCTGCCGAACGGCGAGGAAGTCATTCCGGACACCGATCTGGTCGACGCCGGCCCGCGCCGCGTCCGCACCGTGCTCGTCAAGCCGGACGGCACCATCATCGACGCGCCGGACGGCCCCGTCCCGTCGCTCGCCAACCGCGCCGCCCCGGCGTCGGCCGAGGCCACCGGTGCCGACGCGCCCGGCGTCGACGGCGACCCGATGACCACCGCCGGCATCCTGCCGACCCCGGAGCAGGTCGATCCCATCGCCGCGCTCGCCAACGCCCCCGCGCAGCCTGTCCAGACGCAGACCGCCTCGCTGGAGCCGCTGCCGCCGCTCGACCCGGCCACCGACATCGGCGCCCTCGCCACCGCGACCCCGGAGGCGATCGCCCCGCAGGCCGTCAGCCCCGTCACCGTTCCGGGCTCCGTGCCGCCTGTGACCGCGCCCGCCGACGCGGCGTTCGGCGAGCCCCAGGCCGGCCAGCCGCCGGTCGCCGAGGCTCCCGTCGCCGTGAACGCTCCGGTCCCGGTCAGCCGCCCGGCCGCGCCCCGCAGTGCGCCGGTCAGCGCCGAGGCCGCCGCGCCCCTCGCCGTTGCCGCCGCCGACCCGATCGCCACCCCGGCGCCGGTCGCCGCCGCTCCCGCCCCGGTTGCCACCGCCCCGGCGTCCGGATCGGCCGCCTTCGTCCAGGTCTCTTCCCAGCGCTCCGAAGCCGCCGCCGTCTCGGCCTTCCAGTCCCTGCAGAAGAAGTTCCCGTCCCTCCTCGGCGGCGTCAGCCCCGATGTCCAGCGCGCCGACCTCGGCGAAAAGGGCATCTACTACCGCGCCCGCATCGGCCAACCCACCCGCGAAGCCGCCATCAACCTCTGCGAACGCCTCAAGTCCGCCGGCGGCGACTGCCTCATCGCCCGCAACTGACCGGGCCGAAGCCGCCCAGCCCGGCGGGCGCATCCCACCCAACGGACCGCCCCCGCCGGCACCCCCATCCTCCGCCACCGTCATGGTCCGCGGAGGCGGACCACCCACGCATTCCCCCGGCCACCGTCCCTGAAAAGCATGGCTGGTCCGCCTCCGCGGACCATGACGACGGCGGGTGTGACGAAGGGGATGAGCGCGACCCCACAGGCAATCGCGTCACCCGCTCCCCCATCCTCCTCCACCGTCATGGTCCGGTTCATCCGGACCACCCACGCATTTGCTCACCCGCAAAGCGTGGGTGGTCCGCCTCCGCGGACCATGACGATGGCGGGTGTGGAATGAACCGCGGAGAGCCACCGACCGGATCAGCCCCACCGGCTCCCCCATCCTCCTTGATCGTCATGGTCCGGTTCATCCGGACCACCCACGCATTTGTCCGGCCACCCGCCCCATAACGCGTGGCCGTCCCGTCTCCGGGGACCATGACGATGGCGGCGGTGGAATAAGCTGCGGAGCGCCACCGACCGGATCAGCCCTACCGGCTCCCCCATCCTCCTCCACCGTCATGGTCCGGTTCATCCGGACCACCCACGCATTTGCCCGGCCACCCGCCCCATAACGCATGGCCGTCCCGTCTCCGCGGACCATCACGAGGACGGCGCCGGTGATCACCGGCAGGCGCATTGCCCCGAGGCGCTTTCGCTCCGGTCTCCCCCGGTCGTCACCCCGGCGAAAGCCGGGGCCCAACCGACCGCACCGTCACCCTCACCCGCGAAGAACCCCCACCGACGGTTGGATCCCGGCCTTCGCCGGGATGACGGGTGCGGGTGGAGCGTGTAGGGGGCTCGAACCCCCGCATCCAACCTCCCCCCACCCCCCGCATTCCAATCTCCCCCCGCTTCCGGCATAAGCGAGTCCCCAACCGCCCCGTCCCCTACCCGCCGGAGCCCACGCCCATGCCGCGCGCCTTCATCACCGGCCTCGCCGGCCCCGTCCTCACCGACGACGAGCGGCGCTTTCTCACCGAGGCGGATCCCTGGGGCCTCATCCTGTTCCGCCGCAACGTGGCGACGCCCGACCAGCTCCGCGCCCTCACCGACGCCTTTCGCGAGGCGGTCGGCCGCGACGCGCCCGTGCTGGTCGACCAGGAGGGCGGCCGGGTGCAGCGGCTGACGGCGCCGCTCTGGCGGAAATACCCGTCCGCCCGCCGCCTCCACGCCGCCGCCGCCGGCGATCTCTCGCTGATCCGCGACACCGCCCGCGCCATGGCGGCGGATCTTCGCGCCGCCGGCATCACCGTCGACTGCGCCCCGTGCCTCGACCTCGGCCTGCCGGACCAGAGCCAGGTGATCGGCGACCGCGCCTATGCGGGCGATCCCGCTGCCGTCGCCGCCGCCGGACGGGCCGCCGCCGCGGGTTTCCTGGCGGGCGGCGTCCTGCCGGTCATCAAGCACATGCCCGGGCACGGCCGCGCCACCGTCGACAGCCACCACCACTTGCCGGTGGTCACCGCCCGCTTCGAGGACCTTGCCGCCACGGACTTCGCCCCCTTCGTGGCGCTCTCGGATCTGCCCGCCGCGATGACGGCCCACATCGTCTACACCGCGCTCGATCCGGACTGGCCGGCCACCCAGTCGGCCGTCGTGATCGGCGAGATCATCCGCGGCCTCATCGGCTTCGACGGCCTTCTCCTCTCCGACGACGTCTCCATGAATGCCCTCACCGGAACGGTGGACGACCGGGCCGCCCGCTCGCTCGCCGCCGGCTGCGACATCGCCCTCCACTGCAACGGCCTGATGGCCGAGATGGAGGCGGTCGCCGCCGTGGCACCGATGCTGGAGGGGAGGGCGCTGGAGCGGGCCGAACGGGCGTTGAGCCACGTCCGCGAGCCGGATAGGGTCGACCTCGACGCGCTCCACGCCCGCCTCGACGCGGCGCTCGCCGCCGATGGGTCCGGCGTCGGCCTCTGATGCCAGGCCCGCCCGGCCGGCACCGGAGCGGGTCGGCGCGTGGGGACGGGGCGGCGGAACGGACGAGCCATGGACGAAGGCAGCGAGGGCAAGTCATCGGCACCGGACGACTGGCCCGCCGGCGGGCCGGAGATCCGGCCCGCCGGCGGGCCGGAGATCCGGCCGGCCGGGGACGGTGCCCTCATCGTCGACGTGGACGGCTTTGAAGGCCCGCTCGACCTTCTCCTCACCCTCGCCCGTACCCAGAAGGTGGATCTTGCCCGCATTTCCGTGCTGGCGCTTGCAGAGCAATACCTCCTCTTCGTGGAGGAGGCCCGCAAGCTCCGCCTGGAACTTGCCGCCGACTATCTGGTCATGGCGGCCTGGCTCGCCTACCTGAAGTCGCGCCTGCTGATCCCGGACCCGCCCGCCGACGACGACGAGCCGACCGGCGAGGAACTCGCCCTCCATCTGGCCTTCCGCCTCCGCCGCCTGGAGGCCATGCGCACCGCCGCCGCCCATCTGATGGAGCGCCAGCGGCTCGGCCGCGACGTCTTCGCGCGCGGCGCCCCGGAGCCGGTCACCGTGAACACCACGACCGCCTTCGAGGCGACGCTCTACGATCTCCTCGCCGCCTACGCGGCCGAGCGCCAGCGCCACATCGTCACCCGGGTCCACGTCCGCCGCCGCGCCGTCTGGTCGCTCGCCGAGGCGCGGGACATCCTGCAGCGCCTGATCGGCCGGCACGCGGACTGGGTGCCGCTGGACAGCTTTCTTCGCCCCTACATGACCGCCCCCGACGTCAGCGCCACGGTGCGAGCGTCCACCTTCACGGCGACCCTGGAACTCGTCCGCGAGGGCAAGATGGAGCTCCGCCAGTCGGAGGCCTACGGCCCCCTCTATGTCCGCGCCGCCATGCCGCGCGCCGTCTCCGATGGGGAGGAGGAGAGCGCGTGACCGCCGACGACGCCGACCCGCCCGACGACGAGGCCCGCGGCCCCGAAGACGATCCTGCCGGCGACACCGCCGAGGAGCGGCGCCTCTTCGCCCATCGCATCGCCGAGGCGCTGCTCTTCGCCTCCGCCACCCCCCTCTCGGAAGCCGCGCTCGCCGCCCGCATGCCGGCGGGCGTGCCGGTCGCCGCCGTGATGGCCGACCTGCAGGCGCTCTATGCCGGACGCGGCGTCCAGCTCGTCCGGGTCGGCGGCCAGTGGATGTTCCGCACCGCCGACGACCTCGGCTTCCTCCTCCGCCACGAAGCCCGCGAGCAGCGCAAGCTCTCCCGCGCCGCCCTGGAGACCCTCGCCATCGTGGCCTACCACCAGCCGGTCACCCGCGCCGAGGTGGAGGAGATTCGCGGCGTCAGCACTGTGAAGGGCTCCATGGACGTGCTGATGGAAGTGGGCTGGGTCCGCATGCGTGGCCGGCGCCGTTCGCCCGGGCGGCCGGTCACCTACGGCACCACCGAGGCCTTCCTGATCCACTTCGGCCTCGACAGCCTCTCCGATCTCCCCGGCCTCGACGAGTTGCGCGGGGCCGGTCTCCTGGAGGGCAACATCCCGCCGGGCTTCTCCATCCCGACCCCGCGCGACGAGGGCCTTCGCGCCGACGAGGAGCCGCTCGACGACGTCGACCCCGACGAGGGGGATTTCGACCCCGGCGACAGGGACGAGGACACATCGAACGACGGCAATCGATCGCGACCCGACCGCGACGACGGGGACGACGACGGCTGAGCGGACCGCCGGGAGGGGTCGGAGACGCGCGTGTCGGCTTCATCCCCGCTACATCCGGCGACATGGCCGCTTCGTAGCGGCTACATCGCTGCCGAGAAGCCGGAAAACCGCGCTCAAACAACCTTGTTGCAGCGCGACGTAACCCCCACATCCGGGCTTCGTAGGCTACAGGTTATGCGTCGGTTGCGCGTTTCTGCGGCTTCGCAACGGGATACAAGCTGGTAGAACCCGCTGGACGGATCCGATGGAAGACAGCCCGCGCCTCATGCCCGATCTCGCCGCCAAGAACGCCGCCGCCGACCTGCCGGACTGGGGCCAGCGGGGCACCGCGCCGGCCATCATCGCCTCAAGGCTGACCTTCGAGGCGGTCACCCACGCCTATGACGGCGTGCCCTCCCTGAAGGGCGTTTCTCTCGACGTGGCGCCTGGAGAAATCGTTTGCCTTCTGGGTCATTCCGGATGCGGAAAGACCACGCTCCTGCGCATCGTCGCCGGCTTGGAGCAGCCCTCCAGCGGCCGCGTCAGCATCGACGGCGTCGAGATGGCCGGCCCGCAGCGCTTCGTGCCGCCGGAGAAGCGCGGCGTCGGCCTGATGTTCCAGGACTACGCCCTCTTCCCGCACCTGACGATTCTCGCCAACGTCATGTTCGGCCTCACCTTTCTGGATCGCCCCGCGGCCGAACGCGCGGCCCGCGCCGCCCTTGGCCGGGTCGGGCTGGAGGCCTACGCCGACGACTATCCCCATGCGCTTTCCGGCGGCGAGCAGCAGCGGGTGGCGCTCGCCCGCGCCATCGTCCCCCGTCCGTCCGTTCTCCTCATGGACGAACCTTTTTCCGGCCTCGACCGGCGCCTCCGCGACAACGTCCGGGACGAGACCATCGCCGTCCTCCGCGAGACCCGCGCCACCGCGCTCGTGGTCACCCACGACCCGGAGGAGGCCATGCGGATGGCCGACCGGATCGCCCTCATGCGCGGCGGCGTGCTCGTCCAGATCGGCACGGCGGAAGACCTCTACGCCCGCCCGGTCGACCTCTTCGCCGCCCGATTCTTCTCTGAAGTCAACGTGATACCGGGTGTCGCCCAGGCCGGCTCGGTGGCGACCGCGCTCGGCCGCTTCGCCGCGCCCGGCTTTGCGGACGGGGCCGCCGTGGACGTCTGCGTCCGCCTCCCGGGCCTCCTCCTCGACCCGCCGGAGGGCGGCACTCCGGGCCGGGTGCTCCGACAGCGCTTCCTCGGCGAGGTCTGCCTGGTGGAGGTGGTCGTCGACGGCCTCGACCGGCCGCTGAAGGCCAGGATGCGGGCACCGGCGGCGCCCTATGCGGTCGGCACGGACGTTTTCGTCGGCACGGATCCCCGAGACGTCCTCGTATTTTCCCGATGAGACCCCACATGCTCGGGGTCAAAGGGGTTTTGTTGCGGTGCCAATCCCTTTGTGCAATGGTGCCGGCCAAATCAAGGGCACCGCTTCAGCGGGGAGTTTCGAGGTATGGGTTCGTTCAGCATCTGGCACTGGCTCATCGTGCTGGTGGTCGTGCTTCTTCTCTTCGGCCGTGGCAAAATTCCTGAGCTCGCGGGTGATTTTGCGAAGGGCATCAAGAACTTCAAGAAGGGCCTCGCCGACAAGGACGACGAGACTGCCGAGGTCGCCAAGCCGGTGGACATGAGGACGCTCGACCACAAGCCGGCCGATCCGATCGCCGGCAAGACGCAGGACGTCAACAAGGCCTGATCGGTCCTCCAGAGGGGGGCGTGGACGCGGGCGGGCTTCAGAGGCCCGCGCGTAACGCCCGTGCGGACGTCACGTCATGTTTGAAATCGGTTGGACGGAAATCATGGTGATCGCCGTGGTGGCGATCGTGGTCGTCGGCCCGAAGGATCTGCCGCGGCTCTTGCGCACGGTCGGTCGCTTCATCGGTCAGGCCCGTCGCATGGCCGGCGATTTTCAGTCGCAGTTCAACGCCGCGCTCCGGGAAGCCGAGCGCGAGGTCGATCTCCTGGAGACCAAGAAGAACCTGGAGTCGATCAACCCGCTGTCCGAGGTCAAATCCGCCCTCGACCCGGTGCGATCGATCGGCAACGACATCAAGCGCGACCTGAACCAGATCGGCGCGGCCCCCATGGCCTCGCCAACCCCGACCGCATCGGACGCGCCCGTCGCCGCCGAACCGCTGAAGACCGGCCATGCGGCCGACGTGCCCGCATCCGCCGCCCCGGCGAGCCAGCCGACACCGGTGACCGCACCGGCGAACGGCGCCGCCGCATCGACCCCGCCGGCCCAGCCGGTCGCAGCGCCGCAGCCGGTGCCCCCGGCCCAGCCGGTCCAGGCCCCGGTGATCGGCGCGCCCCTCGACCTGACCAGGACCGGCACCGCCGGCGACGGAGCTGAGCGTTGAGCGACAAAGACGACATCGAAGCGTCCCGCGCGCCATTGATCGATCATCTGATCGAGCTGCGGTCCCGGCTGATCAAGTCTTTGATCGCCATCTTCTTCTGCTTCATCGTCTGCTTCTATTTCGCCACCGGAATCTTCAACATTCTGGTTGTGCCATACGAGCAGGCGGCCGGCGTCGGCCAGGACGTCCAGCTGATCTACACGGCACCGCAGGAATATTTCTTCACCCAGCTGAAGATCGCACTGTTCGGCGCTTTGTTCATCGCCTTTCCGGTCATCGCCTCGCAGATCTACATGTTCGTGGCGCCGGGCCTCTACAAGAACGAACGCCAGGCTTTTCTGCCGTTCCTGGTGGCGACGCCGATTTTGTTCCTGCTTGGCGCGATGCTCGTCTACTTCCTGGTCATGCCGACGATCATGAATTTCTTCCTGTCCATGGAGCAGGAAGGCGGGGAGGGGCAGGCATCCATTTCGCTCCTGCCGCGCGTGTCCGAGTACCTCGGCCTGATCATGACGATGATCTTCGCCTTCGGCATCACCTTCCAGCTGCCGGTGATCCTCACCCTGCTCGGCCGGGCGGGGGTGCTGACGGAGGAGACCCTTCGGGAGAAGCGCCGCTATGCGATCGTCGGCGCCTTCGTGGCCGCCGCCATCCTGACGCCGCCGGATCCGCTCAGCCAGATCCTTCTTGCGGTGCCCACGATGCTTCTCTACGAAGTCAGCATCATCGCCCTCAGACTCATGAAGAAGCGCGACGAGGAGCGGCGGACCACGGCCGAGACCTGACCCGTTGACGGGCAGTCGCCGGGCCCGGTGCCCTCGCGTTCCGGGATCAAGGTCGCTCCATGCTCGATATCAAGTGGATCCGTGAGGAGCCCGAGGCGCTTGTCCGCGCCCTCATGCGCCGGAACCAGCCGGAAGCGGTGGCGCGCGCCACCGTGGACGAGGTCATCGCCGCCGACGACGCCCGCCGCCAGCACCTGAAGGCCCTCCAGGAGGCGCAGGAGCGCCGCAACGCCGCCTCCAAGGACATCGGCAAAGCCAAGGCCGCCAAGGACGAAGCCGCCGCCGCTGCCCTGATGGCCGAGGTCGGCGCGCTGAAGAGCTTCATCCAGGAAGGCGAGCAGAAGGAGCGCGACCTCGACCTCGCCCTCCAGGGCGCGCTCGCCGTCATCCCCAACGTGCCTGCGGACGACGTTCCGGACGGCAAGGACGAGCACGACAACGTCGAATACCGCCGCCACCGGGAGCCGAAGGGCTTCAACTACGCCCCGAAGGAGCATTTCGAGCTCGGCGAGGCCCTCGGCGGCATGGACTTCGAGCGGGCCGCCCGCCTCTCCGGCGCCCGCTTCACGGTGCTGAAGGGCCCGATCGCCCGCCTCGAGCGCGCCCTCGGTCAATACATGCTCGACGTCCACACCACCGAGCACGGCTACATGGAGGTGCAGCCGCCGCTGATGGTGCGCGACGACGCCATGTTCGGCACCGGCCAGCTGCCGAAGTTCGCCGAGGATCTCTTCCGCACCACCGACGGGCGCTGGCTGATCCCGACGGCCGAGGTGCCGCTGACCAACCTCGTCTACGGCGAGATCCTGGAGGAGAAGGCGCTGCCGCTCCGCATGACCGCGCTAACGCCCTGTTTCCGCTCCGAAGCCGGGTCGGCCGGCCGGGACGTGCGCGGCATGCTGCGCCAGCATCAGTTCTACAAGGTGGAACTCGTCTCCATCACGGCGGCGGAGACCTCCCGCGACGAGCACGAGCGCATGCTGACCTGCGCCGAGACGGTTCTGCAGCGCCTCGGCCTCGCCTACCGGGTCGTCACCCTCTGCACCGGTGACATGGGCTTCGGCAGCCAGAAGACCTACGACATCGAGGTCTGGCTGCCCGGCCAGAACCAGTATCGCGAAATCTCGTCCTGCTCGGTCTGCGGCGACTTCCAGGCGCGACGGATGAACGCCCGCTACCGGCCGTCGGGCGATACCAAGGGCACCCGGTTCGTGCACACGCTGAACGGATCCGGCACGGCCGTCGGCCGCGCCCTCATTGCCGTCATGGAGACGTGGCAGAACGAGGACGGATCCATCACCGTGCCCGACGTGTTGAGGCCCTACATGGGCGGCCTCGACCGCATCGACCGGATCTGACCGGATCCGCCGGAACGGGGCGCGACAAGGCGCCTCGATCCGAATTTCGCCTGAACCCTTCCGTTCATTCGAGGATCCGATGCGCCTTCTGATCACCAACGACGACGGCATTCTGGCCCCCGGGCTGCAGACGCTCGCCCGCATCGCCGCCGCCGTCGGCACGGAAGTGTGGATCGTGGCGCCGGAGACGGACCAGTCGGGCCTCGCCCACTCGCTGACGCTGCACGACCCCCTGCGGGTGCGCCAGATCGACACCCGCAGCTTCGCGGTGCGCGGCACCCCCACCGACTGCGTGATCATGGCCGTCCGCGAACTGATGCCGTCGCCGCCGGACGCGATCCTTTCCGGCGTCAACGCCGGCTCCAACATCGCCGACGACGTGACCTATTCGGGCACCGTGGCCGGCGCCATCGAGGGCACGCTCCTCGGCATTCCGTCGATCGCGCTCAGCCAGGGGTTCAGCTGGCGCGAAGGCGCGGTGATTCCCTATGAAACCGCCGAGGCCCACGCGCCGGACATCGTGCGCCGAGTGCTGGCTGCCGGGATCCCGCGCGGCACGCTCGTGAACCTCAACTTCCCGGACTGCGCGCCGGACGACGTGGTCGGCACCGAGATCACCCGCCAGGGCACCGCCACCCACGGGCTGACCGCGGAGGCGAGAATCGACAGCCGGCGCAAGCCCTACTACTGGCTCGCCTACGCGCGCTCCACCACGCCGCCGGAGCCGGGCACCGATGTATACGCGCTGGCAGCCGGCCGCATCTCGGTGACGCCGCTCCGGCTGGACATGACCGACCACGACGGTCTCGCCCGGCTCGCCGACGTGCTCGGCCCGGTGCTCGCCGCCGACACCCAGGGGAGGTGAGACGCCGGTGATCGCCCTCAGCGCGCGCGACAAGGTGGCCCTCGTGGAAATGCTCGCGGGCCTCAAGCGGGACGGCGTGACCGATCGGCGGATCCTGTCCGCCATCGCGGGCGTGCCGCGCCGGGTGTTCGTCGCCGCGCCCTACCAGCCGAGCGCCTACATGGACAAGGCCCTGCCGATCGAATGCGGGCAAGTGATGAGCGCGCCCTCGGTGACGGCCATCCTGCTCGCCGCGCTCGACTTGAAGCTCGACCACAAGGTGCTGGAGGTCGGCTGCGGCAGCGGTTATCAGGCCGCCGTCCTGGCCCGCATGGTGACGCGTGTGGTGACGGTCGACCGCTTCCGCAGTCTGGTGGAACTCGCCGAGGACCGGTTCGCCGCCCTGAAGATCGAGAACATCAACGCCCTGGTGGCGGACGGGCTGGAAGGCTTCACCCGCCACGCGCCCTACGACCGCATTCTGGTCGATGGCGCGGTCGGCCGAATCCCCCCGCCGCTGCTCGACCAACTGGGCGAGAAGGGCATCCTCGTCGCTCCGGTCGGCACCGGCACCACCCAGACCCTGGTGCGGGTGGTGCGCGACGGGCGGCTGTTCCAGCGCGAGGAGATCGGCACCGTCCGCTTCGTTCCACTGATGGACGGCATCGCCGCGCGGCTTTGATTTCGCAACGGCGCACATGCTGCCAGACCGTTGCAGGAAGGTCACGTTCGGCTGTGGGAAACCGCGCAAAACCGCCGGTTTCCGTCCGTACGGGCCGCAGCCGGTGCGATGGTTTTAAAGGTTTATAAACGTTACTCGGCTTTAATCTCGTCATCCGGTGAAGCGTGGCGAGAACTCCGAGGATTTGCATGACCACCCGACCTTCCAAAGGCTCTCTCCTGGCTCGGGTTGCCACCGTGGCCGTCATCGCGGGCGGATCGGCTGCCTGCAGTTCGGACGTGACCCGTTTCGGGACCCTGTTCGACGAGACCGGCAACCGCTCGCAGATCGTCGCGCAGGCGCCCCAGCCGGCCGCGGCGGCGCCGACCTATAACGACGACATGGTGACCGGATCGGTCCAGTCGGGCGGCGGCTACCGCGCCCCGGCGGTGACGTCCGGCACGCTGCCGCCGGCGCCCGGCGCCGTGGTGTCGAACGCGCCCTATCAGAATTCCCCGCTGGCCGGGTCCGACCCCTATGCCCAGCCGACGTCCGTGGCGCCGCTGCCGCCCGTGGGCGGCGCGCCGTCCGTCGCCACCTTGCCGCCGGTCGCGCCAGGGGCGGTTGCAACAGTGCCGCGCGCGGCGGGCTGGAGCCCGGACGGCGGCACCACCGTCACCCTGCGACAGGGCGAGACCATCGCCGATCTGTCCCGCCGCTACGGCGTGCCGGAGAAGTCGCTGCGGGCGGCCAACAATCTCACCGCCTCGAGCGCGGTGCAGCCCGGCCAGCAGATCGTGATCCCGACTTTCTCGTCCGGCGGCGCCCCGGCGGCGGTGGCGACGACGCAGCCGACGACCGCGCCGGGCGCCGGCACCCTCGGCCAGATGCCCGGCTCGGGCGCCACCCAGACCGCCACGGCGGGGCAGGGCAGCCTCTACACGGTCCAGCCGGGCGACAGCCTCGGCAAGATCGCGAACCGCAACGGCATGAAGTCGACCGAATTGGCCCGCGCCAACGGCATCGACCCGGCCGCGCCCATCCGCATCGGGCAGAAGCTGACGATCCCGGTCCCTGGCCAGCCGAACACCCAGGTGGCGGCCGTCGCCACCAACACGCTCACCGACGCCTCGCTGCAGCCGGCCGCCGTGCCGCGCCTGCCGGCGGTCACGCCGGGGCAGCCGGCCGTGCCGGCGGCGACCGTTCAGCAGCCGCCCGCGTCGGCACCGCCGGTCCAGCAGCAGGCGGCCGTTCAGCCGACCAAGCCGCGGGAGGTGGAGCAGAGCGGCGGCGTGGAGAGCGCCAAGGCCGGCAACTTCCGCTGGCCGGTGCGTGGCCGCGTGATCTCCGGCTTCGGCGCCAAGGCGAGCGGCGAGCGCAACGACGGCATCAACATCGAGGTGCCCGAAGGCACGCCGATCAAGGCGGCCGAGGGCGGCACCGTGATCTATGCCGGCAACGAGTTGAAGGGCTACGGCAACCTGGTGCTGGTGAAGCATCCGAACGGCTTCGTGTCGGCCTACGCCCACGCCAGCGAAATCCTCGTCCAGCGCGGCGACACTGTGATGCGCGGGCAGACGCTCGGCAAGGTGGGCGCCACCGGCAGCGTGAACCGGCCGCAGCTTCACTTCGAAATCCGCAACGGCAACCGCCCGGTCGATCCGCTGCCGCACCTGAACGGCTGATCGCCAAAACTGTCAATGACTTGGACGAAGGGACTGCGACGGTGTCGCAGCCCCTTCGCGTTTCGCGTGAAGAGGACGGTCAGCCCAGACGGACGCCGAGCCGGCCGGCGAGATCCTGCACGTACTGCCAGGCGACGCGGCCAGACCGGGCGCCGCGGGTGGTAGACCACTCCAGCGATTCGGCGCGCAGCGTCTCGGCCGGCACCGTCAGGCCGAACCGGTCGGCGTAGGCGAACACCATGTCCAGATAGTCGTCCTGCGAGCACTTGTGGAAGCCGACCCAGAGGCCGAAGCGGTCGGAGAGGGACACCTTCTCCTCCACCGCTTCGCTCGGGTTGATGGCGGTGGAGCGCTCGTTCTCCATCATGTCGCGCGGCAAGAGATGGCGCCGGTTCGAGGTGGCGTAGAAGAGCACGTTCTCCGGCCGGCCCTCGATTCCCCCTTCCAGCACTGCCTTCAGCGACTTGTAGGAGGTGTCGTCGTGGTCGAAGGAGAGATCGTCGCAGAAGACGATGAAGCGGTGCGGGTCCGGGCGCAGGAGCGTCATCAGGTCCGGCAGGGTCTCGATGTCCTCCCTGTGGATCTCGACCAGCTTCAACGTCCGTTCGCCGGCGGCCCGGCGGGTCTCGTTCACCGTGGCGTGGGCGGCCTTCACCAGCGACGACTTGCCCATGCCGCGGGCGCCCCAGAGGAGGGCGTTGTTGGCCGGCAGGCCGGCGGCGAAGCGTTCTGTGTTGTCGGTGATGATGTCGCGGCTCCGGTCGATTCCCTTCAGGAGGTCCATCGCCACCCGGTTCACCTGGGGAACCGGCTGCAGCGCCCGTGCGGAGGCCTGCCAGACGAAGGCGTCGGCGGCGGAAAAATCGGGCGCGACGGGCAGCGGCGGAACGCTCCGCTCCAGGAGGGAGACCAGGCGGGCGAGGTGATGGTTGAGAGCGGCGACGGCGTCGTCCGGCAGGTCTTTCGGCACGCTGACCTCGAGGCTGGAGAAGAGGGCGGATCGGTCCGACTTAAAACCCAGCTTGGAGCCGACTGCAAACCCGTCCGGGAAGGCCGGATCGAAAGGCGGCTGAGCGGCGCCGCAAGGGTCCGCTCATGGCCGTTTACGCCCCGTTTGCTTTCCGGCGGGGTCTCGGTATAGTCCGCGCGCTTTCGAAGGGGTATCCGGGTCGCCACGGCGGGCCGGTGTCCCCGGTCGCCTCGCTGATGTCGGGGCGCATGATCCCGACCGTCGTCAAGGAGCCAGAACGGATGTTCGTGACCCCCGCGTTTGCGCAGGCCGCTGGAGAGCCGGCGGGCGCCACCGCCTTCCTGATCCAGTTCATGCCGTTCATCCTGATCTTCGTGATCATGTATTTCCTGCTCATTCGGCCGCAGCAGAAGCGAGCCGCCGAGCACCGGGACATGATCAAGAACCTGCGCCGCGGCGACGTGGTGGTGATGGCCGGCGGCCTGATCGGCAAGATCTCCAAGGTGGTGGACGAGACCGAGATGGTGCTCGACATCGGCGAGGGTCCGGGCGGCATCAAGGTGCGGGTGGCGCGCGGCTCCGTGGCCGAACTCCGCTCCAAGGGCGAGCCGGTCAAGGACTGACGGGCGGGGCGGGTCCGGCCTCCATAATGGGGAGGGGCCCGGTCCGGCCGTAGGATCCGGCCGGCGCCGCGGGTGCCGCCGGATGTCCGGCGGTGGCGACGGCGAGCGCCCCGCTTTCGGGGGGCGCTTCAATCGTCCCGGGGCCGGGGCGATCGACAGCGCCCGGCGAAGGCTGTCTCGAACTGATGGAGCCCCGCGAGCCAACGGGGCACGAGGTTTACATGCTCTACTTCTCCCGCTGGAAGATCACGGCGATCCTGGGCACCGTCCTGCTCGGCCTGATCGTGCTGTTGCCGAACTTCCTGTCGACCACCCAGTTGCGCGAGACCTGGCCGTCCTGGCTGCCCGGCCGGCAGATCGTGCTCGGCCTCGACCTTCAGGGTGGCGTCTACCTGCTTTACGAGGTGGACACCGCCGACTACCGGGCCAAGCGCATGAGGAGCCTGGAGGGCGACATCCGCAACGCCATGCGCCAGGAGCCGCGCATCGGCTACACGGGCCTTGGCATCCAGGGCGACGCGGTGCAGCTGCGCATCCGCGACACGGCCCGGCTGGAGGACGCCCGCACCCGGTTGCAGGAACTGGTGAACCCCTTGAGCACAGCGGTGCTGGGCGGACCGAGCGTGACGGAGTTCGCCGTGGAGGACGCCGGCGAGGGCCTCTTCCGCATGGAATTCACCGACGCAGGGCTCGAGCAGCGGCTCGCCACCGTGGTGAACCAGTCGATCGAGGTGATCCGGCGGCGCGTGGACGAGCTCGGGACGACCGAGCCCTCCATCCAGCGTCAGGGCGCCGAGCGCATTCTGGTGGAGGCCCCCGGCGAACGGGACCCGGCCCGCCTGAAGGACATCATCGGCCGCACGGCGCAGCTCTCCTTCCATCTGGTCGACGTGAACACCAACCCGGCCGACGCGCTCGCCGGCAGCGCGCCTCCGGGCACCATCGTGCTGCAATCGCTGGACGAACCGGCCATCCCCTATGTGGTGGAGGAGGCGCCGCTGCTTTCCGGCGAGGATCTGGTCGACGCCCAGACCAGTTTCGACCAGCGCACCAACGAGCCGATCGTCTCCTTCCGCCTGTCCACCGGCGGATCGCGGAAGTTCGCGCAGATCACCAACGAGAACGTCAACCGCCCGTTCGCCATCGTGCTCGACAACGAGGTGATCTCGGCGCCGGTCATCCGCGAGCCAATCACCGGTGGCTCCGGCCAGATCTCCGGCAACTTCACAGTGGAGAGCGCCAACGACCTCGCGGTGCTGCTGCGTGCCGGCGCGTTGCCGGCCCGGCTTTCCGTCATCGAGGAGCGCACCGTCGGCCCGGGCCTTGGCGCCGACTCCATCGCGGCCGGTCAGATCGCCTCGGTCATAGGCGCGGTGGCCGTCGCGCTCTTCATGCTCGTCTGCTACGGCCTGTTCGGGGTGTTCGCCAACATCGCGCTCGTCGTCAACGTGATCCTGATCTTCGCGGTGCTGACGCTGCTGCAGGCCACGCTGACCCTGCCCGGCATCGCCGGCATCGTGCTCACCATGGGCATGGCGGTGGACAGCAACGTGCTGATCTTCGAACGGATCCGCGAAGAGCAACGGCTCGGCCGGTCGGCCGTCACGGCCATCGACACAGGCTTCCAACGGGCCATCGGCACCATCATGGACGCGAACGTGACGACCTTGATCGCCGCGGCGGTGCTGTTCCAGCTCGGCTCCGGCCCGGTCCGCGGCTTTGCGGTGACGCTGACGGTCGGCATCCTTACCACCATCTTCACCGCCATCACCTTCAGCCGCCTGCTGATCGCCCTCTGGGTCCGCCGCCGTCGCCCGACGACGGTGCCGATCTGAGCCAGCCGGTCCGGCAAGGAACACACTGATGCGTCTTCTCCGCCTCTTCCCCGACGACACGCGCTACCCGTTCATGCGGTGGCGTCGGCTCAGTTTTCCGATCTCCGGCCTCCTGTCGGTTCTGTGCTTCCTGGCCTTCTTCCTGATGGGCATGAACACCGGCATCGACTTCCAGGGCGGCACCCTGATCGAGATCCAGACCCGCGATGGTCCGGCCGATCTCAGCGCCGTGCGCGAGCGGCTGAACGCGCTGAACCTTGGCGAAGTGCAGGTGCAGGAGTTCGGTTCGCCGGAGAACGTGCTGATCCGCATCGTCCGCCAGGAGGGCGGGGACGAGGGCCAGCAGGCCGCGGTGGCGCAGGTGCAGGAGGCGTTCGGCGACGAGGTGGACTATCGCCGTATCGAGGTGGTAGGGCCACGTGTTTCCGGCGAGTTGGCGCAGAACGGCACCTTCGGCGTGCTGCTCGCCCTCCTCGGCATCATGATCTACGTGTGGTTCCGCTTCGAGTGGCAGTATGCGGTCGGGGCCATCATCGCCACTCTCCACGACGTGGTGCTGACCATCGGTCTCTTCGCGGCGCTGCAACTGGAGTTCAATCTCTCCTCCATCGCGGCCATCCTCACCATCCTCGGCTATTCGCTGAACGACACGGTGGTGGTCTACGACCGCATCCGCGAGCTTCGCCGCAAGTACAAGCGGATGCATCTGATCACCCTGCTGGACCTTGCGATCAACCAGACGCTGGCGCGGACCACGATGACGGCCGCCTCCACCTTGATCGCGCTCCTGTCGCTCTACATCTTCGGCGGAGAGGTGATCCGGTCGTTCACCTTCGCCATGCTGTTCGGCGTTCTGGTCGGCACCTATTCGTCGATCTTCATCGCTGCGCCGGTGCTGATCTTCCTCGATCCGGATCTCGCCCCGCGCGGCACCGATGAGGACGAAAGCACGGCGGAGGCGAAGCCGGCCTGATCAGGCAAGGTCGGGCGTCGCCGTGGGCGGCGCCTCGGCCGTCCATCCGGGTTCGCCGCGGGCGGACACGGGCAACCGGGCAGAGGACGCGATGGTCGGCAAGCTGTTCGAACCCCGCGGCGCGCACGGTATCGTCCAGCGCGCGCAGCACTTTCCCGGCCGGGCGGCGATCAGCGCCTACGGCAACGGCGGCTTCCGCTTCGCCGAAATGTCCCACCGGGGCTCCATTCTCTGCCTGCCGTCCGGCATTCACGGATGGGACGCGGCCGAGGCGGGGGACATCGACCAGGAAAGCCTCGCCAGGGCCTTCGCCGAGGCGGACCAGTTCGAGGTGCTGCTGATCGGCACCGGCCGCTCCATCACGCCCATGCCCGAAGCCCTGCGCCTCGCCGTCCGCGAGCGCGGCCTACGGGCCGACGTGATGCCAACGGGGGCGGCGGTGCGCACCTATAACATCATGCTCGGGGAGAATCGGCCCGTGGCCGCGGCCCTCCTTGCCGTCGCGTGATCGGATGAGCGACGCGCCCCCGGACCGGCTGGCGGACGTCTACGCCCACGCGGAGGCTGTCGTGCGTGATGGCGACCGGGACCGCTGGCTCGCCGGTCTCTTCGTGCCGGCGAACCGTCGACGTCACGTCTTCGCCCTTCAGGCCTTCTCCGCCGAGGTCGCCCGCGTGCGGGAAATCGTTCGCGAACCGCTGCCCGGCGAGGTGCGGCTGCAGTGGTGGCGCGACGCGCTCGACGGCACCGGGCACGGCGACGTGACGGGCAACCCGCTCGCGGCAGCGCTCCTCGACACGGTCGACCGCTTCCGCCTGCCGGTGGCAACCCTGCAGGCCCTGGTCGACGCACGGGTGTTCGACCTCTACGACGACCCGATGCCGACCCTCCTCGACCTGGAGGGCTACGCGGGCGAGACCGCGTCCGTCCTCTTTCAGGCGGCCGCCCTGGTGCTCTGCGACGGGGACGATCCGCGTGCGGCGGACGCCGCCGGCCACGCGGGCGTTGCCTATGCGATCACCGGGCTGTTGCGCGCGCTGCCGATCCACGCTCGGCGCGGGCAGGTGTTCGTGCCGGAAGACGTGCTGGCGCGCCACGGCACCAGCGCCGAGGTGCTCCGGGATGCGCTTCTGACGCCGTCGATCGCCGGAGCGCTCGCCGAGATGCGCGACCATGCCCGGCACCACCTGGACCGGGCGCTGGCGGCGATCCCGAAAGCGGACCCCCGCGCGCGGCCGGCCTTCGTGCCGCTCGGCCTGGTGGCGCCCTATCTGAAGGCGCTGGACCGGCAGACCGATCCGTTCGCAAGCGTTGCCGACATTCCCGGCTGGATGAAGCCCGTGCACCTCTGGCGCTTCGCCCGCCGGCTCGGCTGAGCGGGGGGCGGGCGTCGGGTCTGGAGGCCGCGGCCTATTCCGCCGCGTCGCGTGCAGGGGCGCGGCCGAGCCAGACGTCGGCATCGGCGAGCGCCCGGCCGGTCAACGCCCGCTTCTTGGCGGCCGCTTTTTCCGGGCCGCGCAGACGCTTGCCGGGCTCGCGCGGCACCTCGATCGGCGGGAACAGGCCGAAATTCACGTTCATGGGCTGGAAGGAGCGCGGGCCTTCGCCTTCCACCGACAGATGACCGCCGGTGATGTGGCCGAGCAGCGCCCCGAAGGCGGTGGTCGGCGGGGGCAGCAACGGCGCCTCGCCGTGCCGCTCCGCTGCGGCGAACCGCCCGGCAAGGAGGCCGATGGCGGCGGATTCCACATAGCCCTCGCAGCCGGTGATCTGGCCGGCGAAGCGCAGCCGCGGATCGGCCTTCAGCCGCAAGGCGCCGTCGAGGAGGCGCGGGCTGTCCAGATAGGTGTTGCGGTGGAGGCCGCCGAGACGCGCGAACTCGGCGCCCTCCAGGCCCGGGATCATGCGGAACACCCGCACCTGCTCGGCATACTTCAGCTTGGTCTGGAAGCCGACCATGTTGTAGAGCGTGCCGAGGGCGTTGTCCTGGCGCAGTTGCACGATGGCATGGGCCTTGACGGTCGGGTCGTTCGGGTTGGTGAGACCCACCGGCTTCATCGGCCCGTGGCGAAGGGTCTCGCGGCCGCGCTCCGCCATCACCTCGATCGGCAAGCAGCCGTCAAAATAGGGCGTCGATTCCCATTCCTTGAACGTGGTCTTCTCGCCGGCGATCAGCGCGTCGATGAATGCCTCGTACTCGTCGCGGTTCATCGGGCAGTTGATGTAGTCGGCGCCGGTGCCGCCGGGTCCCGTCTTGTCGTAGCGCGACTGGAACCAGGCCTTGCTCATGTCGATGCTGTCGAAGTGCACGATGGGCGCGATGGCGTCGAAGAAGGCGAGGCTTTCCGCGCCGGTGAGGCCGCGCACCGCCTCGGCGAGTGCTGGCGACGTGAGCGGGCCGGTGGCGACGATCACGCTCTGCCAGTCGGAGGGCGGCAGGCCGGCCACCTCGCGGCGGTCGACGGTGATCAGCGGGTGGGCCTCGATGGCAGCGGTCACCGCTTCGGCGAAACCCTCCCGGTCGACCGCCAGCGCCCCGCCGGCTGGCACCTGGTTGCGGTCGGCCGACGCCATGATGAGCGAGCCGGCGCGCCGCATCTCCTCGTGCAGCAGGCCGACCGCATTCTGGGTGTGGTCGTCGGAGCGGAAGGAATTGGAGCAAACGAGTTCGGCGAGCTTGTCCGTGCCGTGCGCGTCGGTGCGCCGCTCTGGGCGCATCTCGTGGAGCACGACCGGGATGCCGGCCTCCGCAATCTGGAAGGCGGCTTCGGATCCGGCGAGGCCGCCGCCGATCACGTGAATGGGGGCGTGGGTGCTGTTCGTCATGGCCGGGACCATAGGGCGGCCCGGCCCGCGCTTCAACGGAGGTTGGCTGATTCCTGCTTGCCGAAGGGGGTCGAGGCTACGGGAAGAGCCGAAAAAGCAGACGCCCGCCGGGGGAGGAGATCCGGCGGGCGTTGCATAACGCCATGAACGCGGGGGAGGAGGTCCGCTTCATGGCTCGGGCCGGGCGGGGAGGAGGTCGCCGCGGCCACCGGCCCGATGAGGAGATCGGGGCCGGATTTGCCGGACGGTGGCCAGGGAGGAGGTTGGCCGTTGCGTCCGGACTTCCAGGGACGGCGACTCGGCGGGGGAGGAGATCCGACGAGCGACCGTATGACACCAGCTGGACGAGGGAGGAGGTTCGTCGAGCCGGCAGCGGGTCGGGGCAGGGGAGGAGGTCTGCCCGGACCCTGATCGGCGCCCAACGCATCCGACAGGGAGGAGGATGCGGATGCGGCGGCGTCCGATGTCTTGAACCCTTGAGGGCCGTTTCCGTTTCAAGCCAACATGTGGCGACCGAGAAACGAGTCTTCAAGAGTTATGGCGCTGAGCGCCAGTTGTTCCTGGATCAGAAAGTCGCCCGACGGGCGATGGTCGGAATATCCGACCGGGCGATGCCGAGGTCGTCGAGCTCGCGGGTCGAAAGACGAGCGAGCTCCCGATAGGTTTCCTGATACTTGCGGTAGGTGCGGAGCTTCTTGACAACGGTGTCGAACATGACGTGTTCCTTCACGAAACTGGTGGAGGGATCGCTCTACACTGGCCGGGTGGCCTGCGGTGCGTCGCCTTTGACGAACCCAGAGATAGGCGAAGGTCGTACGCGTTGGGAGAGGGGCAATCGCATGCCAGCGATGCATTTGTTGCGGGGCAACATGAATCGGGCCGAGGAATCATTCAGAGTTCTTTAACGGTTTTGGCAACGAAACGACGGAATTCCGCGGTTCAGCGGGTTTTTGTCGCTCTTGCTCCGTCCTAAACCGTTTTATTTCGACCTCTATAAGTTTTTTGCATCGCACAATAGGACTTGTGGCTTGAATGCCACACGGGGGCCTGCGGCAGCTTGTCCCATGGGTGACAGCGATGTCAGGGCGTTTCGCCCTGCCTCGGACCCTGGCCGGCGTCCGAAAACGATCTCAGGCAGCGGGTGCCGCGGGTCGGGAGAGGTCGGCGCAATCGATCGAATCGTCGGCGCCCTGGCTGGATGACCGCCCACAAGACACGGGAGTGCAGCGCGAATCGCGCTTTGCGGGCGGTCCGGTCCCGGACGCCTACTCGGCGGCGACCCGGCCGGGCCGCGCCGGACGGCGGCCGAGCAGATCCTTCAGGTAGCGGCCGGTGTAGGAGGCGTCGACCTTCACCACGTCCTCCGGCCGGCCGGCCGCCACGATGGTGCCGCCGCCGTCCCCACCTTCCGGGCCGAGGTCCACGAGCCAATCGGCGGTCTTGATGACCTCCAGATTGTGTTCGATGACCACCACGGTGTTGCCCTGGTCGACCAATTCGTGGAGCATTTCCAAGAGCTTGGCAACATCGTGGAAATGCAGGCCGGTGGTCGGCTCGTCGAGGATGTAGAGCGTGCGGCCGGTCGCCCGCCGCGACAACTCCTTGGCGAGCTTCACCCGCTGGGCCTCGCCGCCCGAAAGCGTGGTGGCCTGCTGGCCGACCTTGATGTAGCCGAGCCCGACATCGCGCAGCGACGTCATCTTGTCCCTGACCGCCGGCACCGCCTGGAAGAAGTCGCAGGCTTCCTCCACGGTCATGTCCAGCACGTCGGCGATCGACTTGCCCTTGAACTGCACGTCCAGGGTCTCGCGGTTGTAGCGCTTGCCCTTGCAGACGTCGCAGGTGACGTAGACGTCGGGCAGGAAGTGCATCTCGATCTTGATGACGCCGTCGCCCTGGCACGCCTCGCAGCGGCCGCCCTTGACGTTGAAGGAGAAGCGCCCCGGCTGGTAGCCGCGCGCCTTCGCCTCCGGCAGGCCGGCGAACCACTCGCGGATCGGCGTGAAGGCACCGGTGTAGGTGGCCGGGTTGGACCGCGGCGTGCGGCCGATCGGCGACTGGTCGATGTCGATGACCTTGTCCAGATACTCCAGGCCCTCGATCCGGTCGTGCGGCGCCGCCTGTTCGCGGGCACCGTTCAGCCGGCGCGCCGCCGCCTTGAACAGGGTGTCGATCAGGAAGGTGGACTTGCCGCCGCCCGAGACGCCGGTGACGCAGGTGAAGGTGCCGATGGGGATGTCGGCGGTGACGTTCTTCAGGTTGTTGCCGCGCGCGCCGACCACCCGGATCTGCTTGCCCTTCTGGAGCTTGCGCCGGTCCTTCGGCACCGGGATGCCGAGGGCGCCGGAGAGATACTGCCCGGTCAGGGAGTTCGGGTCGGCCATCACCTCCGCGGGGGTGCCCTCGGCGACGATCCGGCCGCCGTGGATGCCGGCGCCCGGCCCCACGTCCACCACATAGTCGGCGGCGAGAATCGCGTCCTCGTCGTGCTCCACGACGATCACCGTGTTGCCGAGGTCGCGCAGGCGCTTCAGCGTCTCGATCAGCCGGTCGTTGTCGCGCTGGTGGAGGCCGATGGACGGCTCGTCCAGCACGTAGAGCACGCCGGTGAGGCCGGAACCGATCTGCGAGGCGAGGCGGATGCGCTGGCTCTCCCCGCCCGACAGGGTGCCGGACGCGCGAGCGAGCGTCAGGTATTCGAGCCCCACGTCGTTGAGGAAGCGCAGCCGGTCGCGGATCTCCTTCAGGATGCGGCCGGCGATCTCGTTCTGCTTGTCGGTCAGACGCGCCGGCAGGTCCTCGAACCAGGCGGCCGCCCGGCGGATCGACTGCTCGGACACTTGGCCGATGTGGCGCCCGTCGATCTTCACCGCCAGCGCTTCCGGCTTCAGCCGATAGCCGTTGCAGGTGGGGCAGGGGTGGTCGGACTGGAAGCGGCCGAGTTCCTCGCGCACCCAGTCGCTCTCGGTCTCCTTCCACCGCCGCTCGATGTTGTTGACGACGCCCTCGAAGGGCTTCCGCGTCTTGTAGCCACGAAGGCCGTCGTCGTAGGAGAACTCGATCTCCTCGGCGCCCGACCCGATCAGGATCACCTCCTTGACCCGGTCCGGCAGGTCGCGCCAGGGGGCGGTCATGGACACCTTGAAGTGCCGGCAGATGGCTTCCAGCGTCTGGGCGTAATAGGGCGACGACGAGCCCGTCTTCGCCCACGGCAGGACCGCGCCACCGCGTAGCGACAGGCTGTCGTCCGGCACCACGAGCGCCGCTTCGAATTTCATGGTCACGCCGAGGCCGTCGCAGGCCGGGCAGGCGCCAAACGGATTGTTGAACGAGAAGAGTCGAGGCTCGATTTCCGAGATGGTGAAGCCGGAGACCGGACAGGCGAACTTCTCCGAGAAGAGCATGCGCCGGGCGGCGCCCTTGTCGTCCTTCTCGTCGGCGAACTCGATGACCGCGATGCCGTCGGCAAGGCCGAGCGCGGTCTCGAACGAATCGGCGAGGCGGGTCGCCATGTCGGGGCGGACGACCACGCGGTCCACCACCACGTCGATGTCGTGCTTCAGCTTCTTGTCGAGCGCCGGCGCGTCGGCGATCTCGTGGAAGGCGCCGTCGATCTTGACCCGCTGGAAACCCTTCTTCTGCAGCTCCGCCAGTTCCTTGCGGTACTCGCCCTTGCGGCCGCGGATCATCGGCGCCAGCAGGTAGAGCCGCGTGCCCTCCGGCAGGGCGAGCGTCCGGTCCACCATCTGGCTGACGGTCTGGCTTTCGATCGGCAGCCCGGTCGCCGGCGAGTAGGGCACGCCCACCCGCGCGAACAGCAGGCGCATGTAGTCGTAGATCTCGGTGACGGTGCCGACTGTGGAGCGCGGATTGCGCGAGGTGGTCTTCTGCTCGATGGAGATGGCCGGGGACAGGCCGTCGATCTGGTCGACGTCCGGCTTCTGCATCATCTCCAGGAACTGGCGCGCATAGGCGGAAAGGCTCTCCACATAGCGGCGCTGGCCTTCGGCATAGATGGTGTCGAAGGCGAGCGACGACTTGCCCGAGCCGGACAGGCCCGTCATCACCACCAGCGAATCGCGCGGCAGGTCGAGATCCACGTTCTTGAGGTTGTGCTCGCGCGCGCCACGGATCGAGATGGTCCGCCGCGCCGTATCGAACGCGCTCGTCTTCGGCTTCGTCATTCGCTCACCCGCGCCCTTCGCTCACCCGACCCGCGACGTCACCCGATGCTTTGCCCGACCGAACCCCGGTGCGCCGCCCGATGGTCCGATCCCCGGCGGCACGCCGGCAATCTAGAGAGGCCAGCCGGGCGCCTCGCAAGGACCATGCCCAGCAGTTGCGAGGCGGACCACGCTAGGCCCCCGCTGCTGACGTGCGGCGTCAGCAGCGTCCGGCGCACCAAGGCCCGGTCTCCCATGATCGGCTGTTCGGATGAAACCCCGTCGGACTGGCTGACATATAGGCTGTGTTGGAATTCCGCCAACAGTCCACAAAGAACATAGCAGGAACAGCGGAAACGTGCTAACGATTTCCTAACGGCTGTGGAAAACCGGACGCACTCGGCCGGGGACCGGGGTCGCAGGTTCCGCACGGCCGGCTTGGGGCGTAGGGTGCCGGTTGGCTAGGAAGGCGGCTGTCCGAAACGCGGGTGCATGAGCCCGGCCGGATCCGAGCGCGACGGTGGGGTGAGGGCGATGCCCTCTTCCGTGCCGACGGCTGCCGTGCAACGAAGCAGGAGTGAGTGCCATGGCTGGCAGCGTGAACAAAGTGATCCTCGTCGGCAACCTGGGTCGCGACCCCGAGGTGCGGCGGCTCGGATCCGGCGAGCCGGTGGTCAACCTCCGGATCGCCACTTCGGAGAACTGGCGCGACAAGGCCTCCGGCGAGCGCAAGGAGCGGACCGAGTGGCACTCGGTGGTGATCTTCAACGAGAACCTCGCCAAGATCGCCGAGCAGTATCTGCGCAAGGGCTCCACGGTCTACATCGAGGGCCAACTGCAGACCCGCAAGTGGCAGGACCAGTCGGGTCAGGAACGCTACACCACCGAGATCGTGCTGCAGCGCTACCGGGGCGAACTGACGCTCCTCGGCGGCCGCGGCGACCGGGCCGGCGGCGGCGACGACTATGGTGAGAGCGGCGGCGAGTTCGGCGCGTCGAGCCCCATGGAAAGCCGCGGCGGCTACGGCGGCGGCCAGCGGTCCGGCGGCGCGCCGCGATCGGGCGGCGGTGGCGGCGGCAGTCAGGCACCGTCGAATTTCGGCTCGGACATGGACGACGAAATCCCGTTCTGAGCAAAGCGGCGACCGATTGCCGGCATTGTCAAAAATACACTGGCGTGGGAGAGTGCCGGCCATCTCTGGCGGGACTTTCCCATGACGCTTTCTCCCTTGTTGTCCGCGCCGCCCGTGGTCTTCTGGCACGCGGTGACGGCGCTGGCTGCGCTCGCCCTCGGCATCCTTCAGATGGCTGGACCGAAGGGCACCATTGCGCATCGGGCGATTGGTTGGGGGTGGGTCGGCCTGATGCTGGTGGCGGCGGTGTCGTCCTTCTGGATCCACGGCATCGACCAGTTCATGGGGTTCAGCCTCATCCACGGGCTGGCGGCCTGGACCTTGCTGAACGTACCGGTGGCCGTGTGGTTCGCGCGCCGTGGTCGGATCGGGGCGCATGCCCAGGCGATGACCTGGCTGTTCTGGGCCGCGCTGGTGGGTGCCGGGGTCTTCACCCTGTTGCCGGGCCGGATCATGGGGCAGGTGGTGTTCGGCTGGTAGGCCGGTCTCACACCCGCATGATGGCCTTCACGCCGTCCGCCACGAACTGCACCGCGAGCGCCGACAGGAGCACGCCGAGGAGGCGCGTCAGCACGCTGCGGCCGGTGTCGCCGAGGTAGCGGTCGACCCGGTCGGAGGCGATGAAGACGAGATAGCAGCTCCCGATCATCGCCAACACGAGGAGGATCAGGAGCACAAGCGCCAGCGTATCCGCCGCCTGGGCGGCGAGCAGGATGGTGGCCGAGATGGCGCCGGGTCCGGCGATCAGCGGGATGGCGAGCGGGAACACCGCCAGATGGCGGAGGTCCTCCTGGGCGATCGGTGCGGCGTGCGGGTGCGGGCCCGCCGGGGCGTTGGCGCGGGCCTGTTCGGCCGACGCGGCCTTCCGCCGCTCCCGCTTCTCGAACACCATCTCGAAGGCGATCCAGAAGAGCAGCAGCCCGCCGGCGATGCGGAAGGCGGGCAGCGAGATGCCGAGGAAGGTGAGCACCGCCGTGCCGGTGAGCGCGAAGCCGACCAGGATGGCGGCGGCGATCACCGAGGCTCGCATGGCGATCGCCTGCCGCATGGCCGGCGAGGCGCCGCGGCTGACGGCAAGGAAGAGCGGCGCGAGCCCGATCGGGTCGATGGTGACCAGGAGCGTCGCGAAGGCATTCATGAGATAGTTGCCCATCGGTCGGCGTCTCCCCTTTGGCCGCGCAGAGTGGCAGGCGATCGTGCGCGGGCGCAAGGCTGTCTCGCGTCGGCTCCGTCGGCACCCGTGCGGGCGGTCTTGAAAGCCGTTGCGGACGAACGCAGGAGAATGTCACGGTAGGCGATCCGACTCCTTCTCCGAATGGTCTCGACCGCCCCATGACGGCCGCCTTCCCGCTCAGTGTTTCCGACGTGAACGCCCTTTCCGACGACGACTTCGTGGCCCGCTTCGGCGATGTGGCCGAACACTCCCGCTGGGTGGCGGCGGCGGTGGCGCGCCGGCGGCCCTTTGCCGACCGGGAGGCCGTGATCGCGGCGTTCGAGACGGTGGTGGAGGCGGCCGATCCGGCCGCGCGTCTGGCGCTCCTTCGGGCCCATCCGGATCTTGCCGGCAAGGCCGCGCTCCGGGGCGAGATCGCGGCGGACAGTCGGGCGGAGCAGAAGGGCGCAGGCCTGGACAGCCTCACCGCCGCCGAGTACGCCCGCTTCACGGACCTCAATCAACGCTACCGCGCGCGGTTCGGCTTTCCTTTCATCTTCGCCGTGAAGGGCGCGACCAAGCACATGATCCTGGACGCCTTCGAGGACCGCCTCGGCAACGCGGTCGAGGCGGAACTCGCCACCGCGCTCGGCCAGGTGGCGCGCATCTTCCGGTTTCGCCTGGAGGATCGCATCGCTGCCGCCGCGGAGGAGCCGGCCTCGTGACGACCGCCGTGATCGCCGATCTTGGCCGCCGTGCCCAGTCCATGCTCGACGCGCTCGCGGCGCTTTCCGACGAGGATGGCCGGATCACCCGGCTCTACCTGTCGCCCGCCCACCGACGGGCGGCGGACCTCGTCGCCCGCTGGATGGGCGCGGCCGGCATGGCGGTGAGCGAGGACGCGCTCGGCACCGTGCGCGGCCACCTGCCGCCGGCTGTCCCCGGCCCGCTCGCCAACCGCCGCTACCTGGTCGGCTCGCACATCGACACGGTGGTGGACGCCGGCCGGTATGACGGGACGCTCGGCGTGGTGGCCGCCATCCTCGCCGTGGAGGAGATCCGGGCCCGGGGGCTGAAGCTGCCGTTCGGGCTCGACGTGCTGGCCTTCGGCGACGAGGAGGGCGTGCGGTTTCCCACAACCCTCGCCTCGTCGTCGGCCGTGGCGGGTGTCTTCAAGCAGGCGGACCTCGACGGCGCGCGGGATTCAGCGGGCGTGTCGCTCCGCGAGGCGCTCGTCGGCTTCGGCGGCGATCCGGACCGGGTGGCGGCTGCCGCCTACGCGCCGGAGAGCGTCCTCGGCTATTTGGAAGTGCATATCGAGCAGGGGCCGGTGCTCGAGATCGAGGGCCGGCCGCTCGGCGTGGTGACGTCGATCGCCGGCCAGTCCCGCTACATGGTGACGGTCACCGGCGAGGCCGGTCATGCCGGCACCGTGCCGATGACCATGCGCCGCGACGCGCTGGCGGCGAGCGCCGAGATGATGCTGGCCGTGGAGGCCGTGGCGCGCGCCGGCCGGGCCGACCAGATGGTGGCGACGGTCGGCCGCTTGTCGCTCGATCCGGGTGCTGTCAACGTCATTCCGGCCCGGGTGAGCTTCACGGTGGATCTGCGCGCCGAGACGGATCCGCCCCGCGCCGCCGCGGCGGACGCCATCAAGCAGCGGTTCCGGGAGATCGCGGAGGCGCGCAACGTGGCCTTCCTAATGGACCGCTACCACGACACGCCGACGACGCCGGCGTCGCCCCGCATCCAGGCCGCCTTCGCCCGCGCGGTGGAGGACCTCGGCCTGCCGGTGCGGCGGCTGACCTCCGGCGCCGGGCACGATGGACACGCCATGCACGCGCTTTGCGACATCGGGATGCTGTTCGTCCGGTGCCGTGCTGGTATAAGCCACAATCCGAACGAATTTGCCGACGCGACCGACATGGGGCTGGCGGTGGAAGCGCTCATCCGGGCGCTGACGGCCCTCGCGGACGGCCAGGGAGAGGTTTGACGTGATGAAGTCCATCATCGAGGCGGCCTTCGACGAGGAGGTGGCTTTCCTGAAGGCGCTGGTGCGGGTTCCGAGCGACAATCCGCCAGGCGACTGCGAGCCCCACGCGGAGACCGCGGCCGCGCTCCTGGAGAGCATGGGCTTCAAGGTGGAGCGCCTGCCGGTGCCCGAACCCTTCGTGCGCCAGCATGGCATGCGGTCCGTCACCAACTTGATCGTGCGCCACACCTTCGGCGCCGGCAGCGGCCCGGTGATCGCCCTCAACGCCCACGGCGACGTGGTGCCGCCCGGCGAGGGCTGGACCGCCGATCCCTACGGGGCGGAAGAGCGCGGCGGCGCCATCTACGGCCGCGGCGTGGCGGTCTCCAAGTCCGACTTCGCCACCTATGCCTACGCGCTGAAGGCGCTGATCGCCTCCGGCCTCGACCTCGACGGTACGGTGGAACTGCACCTGACCTACGACGAGGAGGCGGGCGGCTTCGTCGGCCCCAAGTGGCTGATCGAGCAGGGTCTCTCCAAGCCGGACCTCGCCTTCTCGGCCGGCTTCTCCTACGCCATCACCACCGCCCACAACGGCGTTCTCCATCTGGAGGTGGTCGTGCGCGGCCGGCAGGCCCACGCCGCCATGCCGGAGACGGGCGTCGACGCGCTGGAGCATGTGGTGCCCATCCTCCAGGCGCTCTATGAGGAGCGTCACCGGCTCGGCGGCACCGTGTCGGCGCAGAAGGGCA
This sequence comes from Mongoliimonas terrestris, assembly GCF_001927285.1. Taxonomy (GTDB): domain Bacteria; phylum Pseudomonadota; class Alphaproteobacteria; order Rhizobiales; family Pleomorphomonadaceae; genus Chthonobacter; species Chthonobacter terrestris. Next base: position 209,977 of record NZ_MSIG01000009.1, read on the forward strand.
TCGGTTCGCCCAAGCTGACGGTCGGCCTCATCTCAGGCGGCATCAACACCAACGTGGTGCCCGACCGCATCGTCATGCGCCTCGATCGCCGGCTGATCCCGGAAGAGGTGGGCCTCGACGTGGAGGCGGCGCTGATCCGGCTGATCGAGGACGCCGCGCCGAAGGTTCCCGAACTGGAGGTGGAGGTGCGCCGCATCATGCTCGCCGAGCCGCTGCGGCCGCTGCCGGGCGTGGAGAAGCTCGTGGAGGCGGTGCAGCGCCACGCGACCGCCGTGCTCGGCGTCGCCGTGGAGCCGACCGGCGTGCCGCTCTACACGGACGCGCGCCACTATGCGGCGGCCGGCATCCCGACCATCCTCTACGGCGCCGGCCCGCGCTCCATCCTGGAGGCGAACGCCCATGCGGCGGACGAGCACCTGAAGCTCTCCGACCTCAAGGCCGCCACCGAAGTGGTGGCGCTCGCCCTGGCGGATCTGTTGAAGAAGGCCTGATCCGGGCGTCCGGATGTTCCGAACACGGTAGTCCGCCGCCTTCGGTCAGAGGTTCTGGCCGAGGGCGGCGGCAAACAGCGGGATGGTGGCAAGTAGCGCCCATTGGGCCACCACGAAGCGCCGAACCCGGCCGATCTCGGCCATGCCGGGCAGGGCGCCGCCGGACCGGACCGCCCGGCCCCAGCGGCCGAAGGCGATGGTGGGCGGTGCCGAGAGGGCGCCGACAGCCAGGAAGGCCGCGATCTTGGCCCAGAAAAAGGCATTGCCGGCGTAGAAGGTCCAGTCCTTCAGGCCGAAAAAGACGCGCCCGATCCCGAGGGCGAGCACGGCAAGCGCCACCAGCCCGTAGAAGAGGTCCAGCCGGCCGAGTCGGGCAAGCACCGGGGCTGTCAGCGGTCCCGCGAAGATCAGCGCGGTCTCGGCCGCCAGAACCGCGACCAGGGTAAAGACCGCCAGATGATGGGCGGCGGCGAGCGGGTAGGCGACGTCCATGAGACACCCTCCAGGTCGCGTCCGGTCGGGGCCGTACGGTCCCCAGGACGGGTCCGTCAGGGCGGTGGACGTTCGGCGATGTTGATGGCGTCAAGACTAGGATCGAAACTGCACGGCGTCAACTTATAAGTTGATGGTGTATAGTTGGCGCTGCGAATCCGGGAGCAGCCCATGGCCAAGGACACCTACCACCACGGAAACCTGCGCACCGCGCTCCTCCTGGCAGCCAAGGAGGCGCTGCGTACCGAGCCGCCGGCCAAGCTGAGCCTGCGCCAACTGGCGACGGCCGTGGGAGTGAGCTTCAACGCGCCCTACAGTCATTTCGCCAGCAAGGACGAGCTTCTGGCCGAACTCGCGCGGGAGGGCTTCGACGATCTCACCGCCCGTAGCCGGGAAATGCTGCAGGCCTGTCGCCCGGACCGGGCGAGCCGGATTTCCGCCCTCAGCCGGGCCTATCTGCGCTTCGGCACCGAAAACCCGCACGTCTACGATCTGATGTTCGGCCGGCACGGGGAGGGCGAGCACCCGGCGCTCCGCGCCGCCGCGGAGGCGTGCTTTGCGGTGATGGCCGAGACCGTGCGCCAGGAGACGGGCGATCCGGACCTGCCGCTCTTCGCCTGGGCCACCGTCCACGGCCTCGTCACGCTGCAGAACGCCGGCCGGATCGGGCCGCTGAACAGTCCCGTCCGCCGCTTCGAAGATCTGGCCGATCGCCTACCGTTGGTGCAGAGGTCTCCGTGAGCGAGAACCCGGGCGCCTATCTGTCTGGCGTACAGATGACGGCGAGGTTCGTGCGTAGCCGTCTTGATGGCGTCAAAATAAGCGAGGGTGGGATCGGTGGGTGCCGAAGGGTGAGGGCGACAACGCGCGGACGAAAACCGCCCGTCGCCGCCTCCGCCTGATCAGTGCAATTTCACCTGCGGCTCGGTGCGCCGCATGATGCTGCGGCCGAGGGTTTCCAAAGCCACCTTCGGAAAGCCGTGCAGCGCCACCTCGTGCATCTTGTAGAGCGAGCGGTACATCAGCCGGGCGAACAGCCCTTCGATGAACATGGACCGGCCGACCACGAAGCCCATCAGGCTGCCCACCGTCGAATAGTGTCCGAGCGAGACGAGCGAGCCGAAGTCCTTGTAGACGAAGGGCTGCAGCGGCTTGCCGGCGAGCCGGCGGCGGAGCTGGCGGTAGAGGTGGCTTGCCTGCTGGTGCGCCGCCTGGGCGCGCGGCGGGACGATGCCGCCGCCGGGGCGCGGGCAGGCGGCGCAGTCGCCCATGGCGAAGATGTCCGGATCGCGGGTGGTGACGAGCGTCTGGTCCACCACGATCTGGTTGGTGCGGGTGGTCTCCAGCCCGCCGATGTCCTTCAAGACGTCCGGACCCTTCACGCCCGCGGCCCAGACCACAAGTTCGCTTTCAACGAAATCGCCGCCCTCCAGCTCCACGCCGGCGTCGGTCACGCGCATCACCTTGGAATAGGTGCGGACCTGGACGCCGAGGTCGGCGAGGAGCGCCGCCGTGGCGGCGGACAGCCGCTCCGGGAGCGCGGGAAGGATGCGCGGACCCGCCTCCACGAGGGTGATCTTCAGGTCCCGCTCCGGGTCGATCTTGTCGAGGCCGTAGGCCACGACGGCGCGGGTCGTGCGGTGGAGTTCGGCCGACAGTTCGGTTCCGGTGGCGCCCGCGCCGATGATGGTCACGTGCAACTGGCCGGGCCGGATCGGCGCCGCCTGGGTGTGCGCCCGGTAGCAGGCGTTGACGATCCGCCGGTTGAAGCGCGCTGCCTCTTCGGGCGTCTCCAGCGCGATGGCGTGCTCCTTGGCGCCGGGCGTGCCGAAATCGTTGGTGGTGGAGCCGATGGCGATCACCAGCGTGTCGTACTTGAACGAGCGCGCCGGGGTGATCTCCTCGCCGTCCTCGTCATAGGTGGGCGCCAGGTGGACGAGCTTCTGGTCCCGGTCGAGACCGACCATGCGGCCGTAGCGGAAGCGGAAATGGTGCCAGTGGGAGTGGGCGAGATAGTCCAGTTCGTGCCGGTCCTCGTCCATGGAGCCGGCCGCCACCTCGTGCAGCAGCGGCTTCCAGACGTGGGTGCGCGACCCGTCGATCAGGGTGATCCGCGCCTTGCCCTTGCGGCCGAGCGTGTCGCCGAGCCGCGTCACCAGCTCCAGGCCGCCGGCCCCACCCCCGACCACCACGATATGGGGCAAGGTCTCGTCGTTGCTTCTCGCCATGGCCGCATTCCCCCTCGGTGCCGACTCTTCCGCCGATCTCCAAAGGCAAGCCTATGTTCCGAACGGTTGGCGAAGGATGACCATTCAGGCCTTGCGTCGCGAGGTCGCGGGGGGGGGGACGAGGTCGGGGACGCGGGTGAGCGCCGGATGGGCAGTATCAAGTCGACCAGGGGGCATCTGCCTCAAGCGCCCGGATCGTCATGGTCCGCGCAGGCGGACCAGCCACGCTTTCTTGCGGGGCACCGGGCGAGCGGGAAAGGGAAATGCGTGGTTGGTCCGCCTGCGCGGACCATGACGGTCGTGGAGGGCAAAGGCTAAAGCGATACGGATTCGGGCGCCGAGCAACCACTCCAACGAGCCCGAACCGTCCCGACCGTCAGGGTACTCGACTGCGGACCATCCACACCTCCCGCGCCCTCACACCGCCGTGCCGTGGAGATCGTAGGCGTCCGCGTGGTCGATCTTGACGGTGACGATCTCGCCGGCGCGGATCGGGCGGCGGCTGGTGAGGTGGACGGCGCCGTCGATCTCCGGCGCGTCCCACTTGGAGCGGCCCTTGGCGACGGTGCCGTTGGCCTCGTCCACGATCACCGGGATGCGCTTGCCGACGCGCCGCTGAAGGAGTTTCGCCGAGATCGCCTGCTGGTGCGCCATCAACCGGTGCCAGCGGCGCTCCTGCACCTCCGGCGGCACGGCGGGCAGGCCGAGGTCGTTGGCGGTCGCGCCGGCCACCGGCTCGTACTTGAAGCAGCCGACGCGTTCCAGCTTCGCTTCGCTCAGCCATTGGAGCAGGACGTCCACGTCCTCCTCCGTCTCGCCGGGGAAGCCGACGATGAAGGTGGAGCGGATGGCAAGGTCCGGGCAGATGGCGCGCCACTTCTGGACGCGCTCCAGGGTCTTCTCCTGGTGGGCCGGGCGGCGCATGGACCTGAGCACCGACGGGGAGGCGTGCTGGAAGGGAATGTCCAGGTAAGGCAGCACCTTGCCCTCGGCCATCAGGCCGATGACCTCGTCCACGTGTGGATAGGGGTAGACATAGTGCATGCGCACCCACACGCCCATCTCGCCGAGCGCCTGCGCGAGATCGAAGAAGCGGGCGCGCACCTCCCGGTCCTTCCAGATCCCCGCCTGATACTTGATGTCCAGCCCGTAGGCGGAGGTGTCCTGGCTGATGACGAGTAGTTCCTTGACACCCGCCTTCACCAGCCGCTCCGCCTCGCGAAGCACGTCCACCACAGGGCGCGAGACGAGGTCGCCGCGCAGCTTCGGGATGATGCAGAAGGTGCAGCGGTTGTTGCAGCCCTCGGAAATCTTCAGGTAGGCGTAGTGGCGCGGCGTCAGTTTCACGCCCTGCGGCGGCACGAGATCCACGAACGGGTCGTGCCGGGGCGGCACCGCCTCGTGCACCGCGTTCATCACGCTCTCGTAGGCCTGCGGGCCGGTGATGGCGAGCACGTCCGGAAAGGCCTCGCGGATCTGCTCCGGCTCGGCACCCATGCAGCCAGTCACGATCACCCGGCCGTTTTCCTTCATGGCCAGACCGATCGCCTGCAGGCTCTCCGCCTTGGCGCTGTCCAGGAAGCCGCAGGTGTTGACGATCACCACGTCCGCCCCGTCGTGCCGGCGGGCGATCTCGTAGCCTTCCGAGCGCAGGTGCGTGACGATGCGCTCGCTGTCGACGAGCGCCTTCGGGCAGCCGAGGCTCACGAAGGAGATCTTCGGCGCGGCCTCGCCGGCGATGGGCGAAAGCGCGCCGGGTGCGGCGGTGTCGAGAGTGCTCATGGGGTCGGGGATCGTCTCGGGCGGGCGGACCCGCGGAAAAAGCTGCGGGATGGATGCCGGGCAAATGCGGCGGCGTCAAGAAAGATGGCGCGGCGGTCTGCACTCCGCCCGCCCGCCCTCATTCCCCATTGCCAATCGACGACCGCGGGCGGACACTCGCTCGCCATCAAACATCGTTGCGGATCAATGGTGTAACAAGATAACAGAGGGGCCTTTCCATGTGTGACCACTGCGTCATCGAAAGCGTGAAAAGCCGGATGCTGTCGCGCCGGTCGTTCTTCGCCGGCATGGCCGCCACGGCGGCGACGGCGGCTGTGGCAGCCGCCCCGGCGCCGGCCGCGGCGCAAACCGTGGCGGCGAGCGGCAAGCCGTTCGACCTGACCCACGAGCTGCATCCGGACTTCCCGACATTCTTCGGCACGCAGCAGTTCTGGATGGATCAGAAGTTCAATTGGGCCGAGCACAAGTTCAACCTGTTCGAACTCCGGGTGAACGAGCACACCGGCACCCACATGGACGCGCCGCTGCACTTCTCCGAGAACGGCATGAGCGTCGCGGAAATCCCGGTCGAGTCCCTCGTCGTGCCGCTCGCCGTCGTCGACATCCGCGCCAAGGCCGCCGAGAGCGCCGACGCCCAGGTGACGCCGGACGACCTGAAGGCCTGGATGAGCGCCAACGGTCCGCTGCCGAAGGGCTGCTGCGTGGCCATGAACTCCGGCTGGGATGCTCATGTGGCCACGGAGAAGTATCGAAACGTGGATGCCGAGGGCAAGGTGATGCACTTTCCCGGCTTCCACCTGGAAGCGGCGCAGATGCTGATCGAGGACGGCAACGCGGTCGGCATCGCGGTCGACACCCTGTCGCTGGACTTCGGCATGTCGCCGGACTTCGCCACCCACTACGGCTGGCTGCCGACCGGCCGCTGGGGCATCGAGTGCATCGCCAACCTCGCCGCCCTGCCGGCGGCGGGCGCCACCCTGGTGGTCGGCGCGCCGAAGCACCGCGGCGGCACCGGCGGCCCGAGCCGCGTGCTCGCCATCGCCTGACGATCCTGCCGGGCCGGCGCCCTTCGCCGGCCCGTTCCTTCCGGAGCCTTGCCATGTCGACCGTCCCCGTTCTTGCCGACGACGCCCTGTCGCCGGAAGCCGCCGCCGTGTTCGCCGACATCCGCGCCACGCGTAACACCGATTTCGTCAACAACTTCTGGCGCGCGCTCGCCAACGACCCGGCGCTTCTGAAGCGCACCTGGGAGAGCCTGAAGGCCGTGATGGGCCCCGGCGCGCTCGATCCGAAGGTGAAGGAGATGCTCTATGTGGCGGTCTCCATCGCCAACGGCTGCGAGTACTGCATCCGCTCGCACACCACCGCCGCGCGGGCGAAGGGCATGACGGAGGCGGAGTTCATGGAGCTCGTCGCCGTCGTCGGCATGGCGAGCGAGACCAACCGGATCGTCACGGCGCTGCAAGTACCGATAGACCCGGCCTTCATGGGCACGGGCGCCCGGTGACGCCCACCCGCGGCGCCGCGACGGCGCACCCTCTCGACAGGGTCCCTCCCGCCGCCTAGCTTCCGGTCTCATGATCGCGGGCGTCGAGGGCGCCCGGCACGCAAGGTCCCATTCGTCATGCTCGTCCGGACGCTGTCCCTGCGCGATCCCGTGGAGGCGGTGCGCCGTCTTTCGGGATTGCCGAACGTCACCTTTCTCGACAGCGCCATGGCGCACGCCACCCTCGGCCGCTTCTCCTTCGTGGCCGCCGATCCCTTCGCCACCTTCAAGGTGGAAGGCGGTGTCGCCACCTGGAACGGCCAGCCGGTGGCCGAAGGTGGGCCGGCGGCGCTCGCCGTCCTGAAGGGCAAGCTTGCCGAATACCAGCAGGCGAGCGTGCCCGGCCTGCCGCCCTTCCAGGGCGGCGCCGCCGGCTTCCTCGCCTATGATTTCGGCCGCGAGCTGGAGCGCTTGCCGACGCCGGAGACGCTGCAGCCCGGCGTGCCGCAGGTGCTTCTCCACTTTTACGACACGGTGCTGGCCTGGGACCATCGGGAGAACCGGGCCTGGCTCGTCTCCACCGGCTGGCCGGAGACGGACCCGGCCGCCCGCGACCGCCGCGCCGCCGCCCGGGCGGATGCGTTCGAGGAGCGGCTTTCCGCGCCGGGCCTCTTCACCGGCACGGGCGTCGGCACGGCGGAGCTCGCCTTCGCGTCCAACTTCACCCGGCCGGACTACGAGGCCGTGATCGCCCGCACGGTGGAGTACATCCTCGCCGGCGACATCTTCCAGGCCAACATCGCCCAGCGATTCGCCGCCCGGCTCCCGGCCGACTTCGACCCGTTCGCCTACTACCAGCGCCTCCGGGTGAAGAACGCCGCCACGTTCGCGGCCTGGCTCGACTACGGCCCGCTGAAGATCGCTTCGTCCTCGCCGGAGCGCTTCGCCCAGGTCTACGACGGACGGGTGGAGACGCGACCGATCAAGGGCACCATCCGCCGCTCCGCCCACCCGCTGGAGGACATGAATCTCGCCGGCGTGCTCCTGGATTCGGAGAAGGACCGGGCGGAGAACGTGATGATCGTCGATCTCCTGCGCAACGATCTCAGCCGCGTCTGCCGGCCCCACACGGTGCACGTCCCGGCGCTCAACGTGCTGGAGACCTATGCCAGCGTTCATCACCTCGTTTCCGTCGTCACCGGCGTTCTCGACGAGGGCAAGGACGTGGTGGACCTCCTCGCCGCCGCCTTCCCGGGCGGGTCGATCACCGGCGCGCCGAAGATCCGCGCCATGGAGATCATCACCGAACTGGAAAAGGTGGAACGCGGCATCTACTGCGGCTCGATCGGCTATCTCGGCTTCGACGGCGCGGCGGACACCAACATCGCCATCCGCACCGTGACCTTCGTCAACGGCGAGGCTATCCTGTTCGGCGGCGGCGGCATCACCGCGTTGTCGGACCCGGCGGCCGAATACGACGAGACCATCGTGAAGGCGTCACGGGTGCTTGCCACCTTCCGGCCGGAGGGCGGGGCATGATCCTGATCGTGGACAACTACGACAGCTTCGTCGGCAACGTCGCCCGCTACTTCCGCGAACTCGGCGAGGCGGTGACGGTCGTGCGAAACGACGCGCTCTCGGTCAACGAGATCCAGGGGCTGAACCCGCGCGCGATCGTGATTTCGCCGGGTCCGTGCAGCCCAAAGGAGGCGGGGATCTCCAATCCACTGATCCAGGCGCTCTCCGGACGCATCCCCATCCTCGGCATCTGCCTCGGCCACCAGTGCATCGGCGACGTGCTGGGCGGTCGGGTCGTGCGGGCCCGCGAACCCATGCACGGCCGCGCGTCGCTCGTCACCCATGAGGGCACCGACGTCTTCGCCGGCCTGCCCAACCCCTTGAAGGTGGGGCGCTATCATTCGCTGATCGTGGAGGTGGACGACCCCGAAAGCCCGCTGGTGGTGACTGCCCGGTCGGATAAGGGAGAGGTTATGGGTCTCGCTCATCGGGAACATCCGACCTACGGTGTGCAGTTCCACCCGGAATCGATTCTCACCGAAGGGGGACATGCCATGCTGGCCAATTTCCTGAAGCTGGCCGCGGAGCGGACGGGACGATGATTTCTCTCGACGGCGAGCTCGTCGAGGGCAGCGTCGCGCCGTTCGATCTGACCGACCGCGGCCTCACCCTCGCAGACGGGCTGTTCGAGACCATGACGCTGTTCGGCGGCACGGTCTTCCGCCTGGATACGCATCTCGATCGCCTGGACCACGGCCTGAAGGTCCTGGGCTTTGCGGTGGAGCGCGACCGGCTCTACGCGGACATCATCCGCATTGCCGGGCACGAGCCGCCGGACGGCGCGGTGATGCGCCTGACCGTCACCCGCGGGCCGGGCGCGCGCGGGCTCGCGCCGCCGGCCGATCCGATCCCGACGGTGATGATCACCCTCTCGCCGTTCCGACGCGAGCTGGTGTTCGAGCCGACGACGCTCTTCACCTCCTCCATCCGACGCAACGACGGCTCGCCGCTGGCGCGGCTGAAGTCGCTCCAGTACCTGGACAACGTGCTGGCGCTCCGGGAAGCGCTCTCCAAGGGCGCCAAGGATGCCCTGATGCTGAACGGACAGCTCCGCGTCGCCTGCGCGACGGCGGCCAACGTGTTCTGCATCACCGACGGCCACCTGTTCACGCCGCCGATCCGCGACGGCGTGCTGCCGGGCATCATCCGCTCCATCGTGCTGGCGACCGCCACCGAGCTTGGCCTGAAGCCGGTGGAGAAGTCGCTGACCGCCCGGGACCTCATCGCGTCCGGCACCGTCTTCCTCACCAATTCGGTGCGGCTGGTGCAGCCCGTCTCGGCCATCGACAACAGCCGGCTCGCCGGCGACGACGGCCTGATCCGCCGCGTGCTCGACCGGGTGCTCGATGTGATCGTGGCCGAGTGCGGGGTGGACCCCGTCCGCATGTGAGCCTCTCGGGCGGGCGGGCCGTCTCGGGACCGGTTCCGCGCCGCCTCGGCGGCCGGCTGCTTTCCGTTTGACTTGCCGGGGCTCATCCGGCTACCCGAAAGCCCCACGCGTCACCATCCGGACACACAGCGGCGATCATGCTGGACAAGACCTTCGAAGCGGCGGCCGTCGAGCCCAAGATCTCCCGCCTCTGGGAAGAGGCCGAAGCCTTCCGCGCTGGCCGCAGCGCCCTGCCGGGCGCGGCCTCCTACACGATCGTGATTCCGCCGCCGAACGTGACCGGCTCGCTCCACATGGGGCACGCGCTCAACAACACCCTGCAGGACATCCTCGTCCGGCTGATGCGCATGCGCGGGCGTGACGTGCTCTGGCAACCGGGCCTCGACCACGCGGGCATCGCCACCCAGATGGTGGTGGAGCGCCAGATGATGGAGCGCCAGGAGCCGGGCCGTCGCGACATCGGCCGCGCCGCCTTCGTGGAGAAGGTGTGGACCTGGAAGGGCGAATCCGGCGGCACCATCGTCAACCAGCTGAAGCGCCTCGGCGCCTCGTGCGACTGGTCGCGCGAGCGCTTCACCATGGACGAGGGGCTGTCGAAGGCCGTCCTCAAGGTGTTCGTCCAGCTTTACCGCGAGGGGCTGATCTACAAGGACAAGCGCCTCGTCAACTGGGACCCGAAGCTGCTCACCGCCATTTCGGACCTGGAGGTCGTCCAGACCGAGGTGAAGGGCAACCTGTGGCACTTCCGCTATCCGATCGAGGGCGAGACCTTCGATCCGGAGAACCCGGCCACCCACATCGTCGTCGCCACCACCCGGCCGGAGACCATGCTGGGCGACACGGCCGTCGCGGTGCACCCGGAGGACGAGCGCTACGCGGCGCTGGTGGCGCGCGGCGCCAAGGTGCGCCTGCCGCTCGTCGGCCGGCTGATCCCGATTGTCGCGGACGAGTATTCGGACCCGGAGAAGGGATCCGGCGCCGTCAAGATCACGCCCGCCCACGACTTCAACGACTTCGAGGTCGGACGGCGGCACGATCTGCCTAAGATCAACATCTTCGACGTGGAAGCGAATGTTGTTCTGAAGGACAACGCCGACTTCCTGGCGGGCCTCGCATCGACCGACGAACTTGCGGCGACCATCGTGGCGCTCGACGGGCGCGAGCGTTTCGCCGCCCGAAAGGCGATCGTCTCCATGATGGAGGAGCGCGGTCTTCTGGAGAAGATCGAGCCGCACACCCATATGGTGCCGCACGGCGACCGCGGCGGCGTGCCGATCGAGCCCTATCTCACCGACCAGTGGTATGTGAACGCGGCCGAGCTCGCCCGGCCGGCGATCGTGTCCGTCCGCGAGGGCCGCACCACCTTCGTGCCGAAGAACTGGGAGAAGACCTATTTCGACTGGATGGAGAACATCCAGCCCTGGTGCATCTCCCGCCAGCTCTGGTGGGGCCACCAGATCCCGGCGTGGTACGGGCCGGACGGCAAGGTGTTCGTTGCCGAAAGCGAAGCGGATGCCATCGCCGAGGCTGCCGCGCACTATGGTGCCGAGACGGCGCTCACCCGCGACGAGGACGTCCTCGACACCTGGTTCTCCTCCGCGCTCTGGCCCTTCTCCACGCTCGGCTGGCCGGACGAGACGCCGGAACTTGCCCGTTACTATCCGACCAACGTGCTGGTCACAGGCTTCGACATCATCTTCTTCTGGGTCGCCCGGATGATGATGATGGGTCTGCATTTCATGGACAAGGAGCCCTTCTCCGACGTCTACATCCACGCCCTCGTCCGCGACGAGAAGGGCGCCAAGATGTCGAAGTCGAAAGGCAACGTCATCGATCCCCTGAACCTCATCGACGAGTACGGCGCCGATGCGCTGCGCTTCACGCTGGCGGCGATGGCCGCCCAGGGGCGCGACATCAAGCTGGCGACGAGCCGCGTCGCCGGCTACCGGAACTTCGCCACCAAGCTCTGGAACGCCACCCGCTTCGCCGAGATGAACGGCTGCGCCCGCGTGGCCGACTTCGACCCGAGCGGCGTCACCGAGACGCTGAACCGCTGGATCGTCACCGAGACCGCCCGGGCGGCCCGGGACGTGACGGAGGCGATCGACGCGTACCGCTTCAACGACGCGGCGGCGGCGCTTTATCGCTTTGTCTGGAATGGCTTCTGCGACTGGTACCTGGAGCTTGCGAAGCCCGTCCTCACCGGCGACGACGGCGCCGCCAAGGACGAGGTGCGGGCGACCTGCGGCTGGGTGATCGACCAGATCCTGAAGCTCCTCCACCCCTTCATGCCCTTCATCACCGAGGAGCTCTGGGCGGCGACGGGCGCGTGGGGGCCCGCGCGGACCGAGATCCTGGCGCTCACCCGCTGGCCCGACCTGCCGCTCGAGGAATCGGATGCCGCCAACGAAATCAACTGGTTGGTAGACGTCATCTCCGAGATCCGATCGGTCCGGGCCGAGATGGGGCTCGCCCCCGGCATCCAGGTGCCGCTGGTGCTGGTGGGCGGGTCCGCCAAGGTGCGCGGCTGGGTCGCCACCCACACGGCGGCCATCCAGCGGCTCGCCCGGGTGTCGGAGGTCTCGCTCGCCGACGTGGCGCCGCCGCAGTCCGCCCAGATCGTGCTCGCCGACGGCGTGGTGGCGCTGCCGCTCGCCGGCGTTGTGGATCTCGACGCCGAACGGTCCCGCCTGATGAAGGAGGAGACCAAGCTCGAGGGCGAAATCGCTCGTATCGACAAGAAGTTGTCGAACGAGCAGTTCATCGCGAAGGCGCCCGAGGAGGTGGTCGAGGAGGAGCGGACCAAGCGGGAAGGCTATGTGGAGCGGCTGGCCAAGGTTCGGGAGGCGCTGAAGCGGCTCCGGTGAGAAACGCAGAAGACGGGAGAGCGTTTTCGTTCCCCAGGACAATGCGCTTCCGCGGTTGGCGTTCGGGCTCGTTTCTGGCACTCTGACGACGATGAGGAGCGTTCTTCATGGGAACGATGGTCGAACTCGACGAGGCGTCCGCGGAAGCGGCTCGGCGGCTGGTGGATGAAGGCCGCTTTGCCTCGGTGGAGGATGTGGTCGGCGAAGCCATGATGGTGCTTCGTCGGCAAGAAACCGAGCGTTGGCTGGAGAATCTCTCTGAGCAGGCAGACCAGCAAATCGCTGCTGGCGAGTATTCGTCTGTCGACGATGTTCGAGGTCGTCTGCAGAAGCGATCTGAAGTGTCGGGTGCGTGAAGAAGCGCCGGGTAATATTAATCCGGAGTGCCGAACAAGACTTAGCCGCCATCCACGCATGGATTGAACGTGACAATCCGATGGCCGCCCTCGCGGTGACTGACCAATTGCTGCGGCGCTGCGAAGCGCTCGGCCATGGCGCCGAGCGATTTCCGGTGCTTCGGAGCACGCGCCCGCTTCGATTACGTAAACTTGTCGGAGGTCCGTACCTTATCCTCTATCGGATCGACGTTGATGTCGTTCAGGTGATCAAGATTCTTCACGGCCGGCAAGACCTCGTCGCCATTCTCGACAATCTTCAGCGGCGGTAATGCGCTTCGATCTTCTCCACGATCCAGTCCCAGGCTTCCTGTTCTTGGGCTCCTGCGCATTTTTCTACCGCGATCCGCAAATATTCGATCTCGGTCTCAACCTTTTCTTGTGGCAGCATGCCGAGGCGGGTGGAGAGGATGGCGGCTTCCAGGACGGCGGCTTGGGCGCGGTTGTAGCCGACGAAGGGGCGGTGGGCGGCCTGGTGGAGGACGCGGCAGCGGAATCTTGGCCTAAGCTCATGATCGACAAAGGAAATCGCCTCCAGCTCCAGGTGGCCGGTGGTGTCCTTCAGGCGAACGCCGTCGATCACGTCGGCGGGCACCGTCTCGACCACGTCGCGGCCGGTCAGGAGGCCGGCGATGACGCGGACGTCGGATGGGGCGGAGACCGTAAGATACGGATGCCGCTCGACATTTTCGATCGCCGGAGAGGGCCGGAAGGGCAGGAAGATCCAGTCCTCGCCGTCCTGGTGGAGGCCGTAGGGGCGGACGTGGAAGCTGCCGTCCGCGTTCTTCGTGGCGACGATGGTCTCCAGGATGAAGGGCATCAGCGGGGCTCCCCGTCGGTCGGCGAAGGGGCGGTTTTCGGGGACAAGTTGTTGCGATTGTCGCCGGTTTTGTCGTCGATGTCGCCGGATGTAGCGCCCGTTTGTAGCGGCTTTGTAGCCGCTGTAGCGGCTATGTCGCTGTCCTTGTCGTCCTTCTTGGCCTTTCGGCCCTTCAGCGTGTGGCCGGCCTCCTGCAACCGCGTGCGATCCTCCTCGCGCCGGTCGGCGGCTATGCCCCAGTCGAGGGGATTGTCCTGCGCGTAGCGCTTGCCGAGGGCGAAGGCGATCTCGGCCTTCTGGAGCTCGGCGCCGAGATAGAAGGCGTGGCCGCCGTCGGTCTCCACGCCGAGGTGGGGGAAGAACTCGAAGGCGTCCGTGTCGATGACGTGGATGTCGCGGTTGTAGATGTGCACCCCGTCCTCGGCGACCTCGATGCGATAGTTGCGATCGCGCACATCCTTTTTGAGGTCGGCGATCCCCTGCGGCGTGTTGGCGAAGGGCTTGCGGTCGTGGAGGCCGAGGAGGGCGGTGGAATAGCCCTTGGGCAGACCGCCGTCCCGCTTTGCGGCGTACATCATGCGCCGGGCGGCGTCGTGCTCGTGGACGGTCCGGCGGGTGTGCGGGCTGACCTGGACGATGAGGACGCCGGAGATGGAAAGCTCCGAGCAGATGCCGAGCAAGAGGGTGGTGATGCCGCCGGTGTCGGCCTCGGTCAGTTCGGTGAGGTTGCCGGTGCCCATCAGCATTCGTGCGTTCGGCATGCGCCGGCGGAATTCGTGATAGCGGACGAGGCTTTCGGTGAAGCCGAAGTGGATCGGGTCGAGGATGGGATCGGCCAGATAGGGCAGGCCCCAGGCGTCCATGCGCTCGGCGGCGCGGATGAGACTCTCCAGGTCGCCGGGCGTGGCGGGTACCAGGATGGGCACGGCGGCGATGTCGCGCGCGCGGTCCACGGTGGTCTCGTTGAGGGAGAGGAGATAGTCGGCCCCGGCGCGGGCGCCGAGCATCAGCTCGTCCACGTTCGCGCTGTCGACGGAGACCTTGAAGCCCTCGGCCTTCAGGGTGCGGATCAGCTCTTCCAGGTGCGGGAAGGGCGTGTCGGGCAGGCAGCCGATGTCGATCACGTCGGCGCCGGCGGCCCGGTGCGCGTGGGCGCGGCGGACCACGTGGTCGATGGAGGATTCCGGCGCCTCCACGATCTCGGCGAAGATCATCAGCTCGTGCTGGGAGAGGTCCGCCTCGCGGGCGCCGCGGCCGAAGAACTGCGGCAGGTCCACCACCTCGTCGGGTCCGCGGAGGACCGGCATGCCGAAATGGGCCGAGAGGGCGTCGAGGTCGGCGCGGCATCGGCCCGGGAGGACGACGCGGGTGGCGCCGGCCGGCAGGGTGACCCGGCGGCGGATGATGTCCTCGGTCATCAGGGCGGCCACCTTCACGCCCACGTCGACGATGGAGTAGGCGAAGGCCGCCTGCAGCCCCGCCATCACGGCCTCCACTCGCGGATGGGCGAGGTGGCCGGTGAGGAGGACCACGTGGTCGGGGGAGGCGCTGTCCGTCATGGGGGGCGAGGCTGTCCGGTGATGCGGAGTGGGTGGCGCGGTCGTTCGCCCGGACCTTCCACGGAATGGGGGGTGGTCGCAAGGGGATGGGAGGCCGCGCGGGGGGCGGGGGGGGGGGAGCGGGTGGGG
>NZ_MSIG01000089.1 GCF_001927285.1 Mongoliimonas terrestris
GTGCTGAGTATCGACATCTTTATCCATCTCTTTCTGTCCCTGAAAGAATAAAATTCAAAGTTCCGATCATGGTTTACCCTTGCATTTTCTAGCAGAATCATGGAAGTAGGGTGTCTAGTTCAAACATAGCAATTAAGGTTATTGCCAGATATGGTGCAGGAAAGCTTAAGAAAGCTACCGACCAAACAGAAGCAAACTGACGAACCCTAATTTTATCAAGCTT
>NZ_MSIG01000090.1 GCF_001927285.1 Mongoliimonas terrestris
CACGCTTCCAATCTTTAGATCACCCTGCACGATGCACCTGCTAACAAAGGGCTTGTACTTCTGTGGCTTATCAAATCCCCTAACCAATGACCAAACCTAGAAGGACACAAAACATGCAATCCATCTCTGTGATTTAGTAGAAGTTTCAGTTTCCAGTTCCGCATACAAGCAATGGCAAGACTATAAACTCAGAACTTTTGG
>NZ_MSIG01000091.1 GCF_001927285.1 Mongoliimonas terrestris
AACCCAGTAGGCATGAAGGGAGTATGCAAACCAAAATATCTTTTGGCTTCATGTGAGCAAGAGCAATCAAAATAGCCAGGATAGAAATGAATGTGACAAAGATCAAACCCTTGATAAGCCGGAAAACAAGTTGAAAATCTGCACTGAATTTCCTCCGTCCAACGGAAATCGTCTGGAGAGTGAAACAAAGCAAAATAGTATTAATTCAAAACCACGCACAACAATT
>NZ_MSIG01000092.1 GCF_001927285.1 Mongoliimonas terrestris
CGCGCGACTTCGACACCCTCGCCGACTACCGGGCCTTCATCGACGTGCTGGTCGGCCGGCGTAACGCCCGCAACCGCAAGCGCATCGACGCCGAGCGCGCCGTCCTCAGCCCGCTGCCCGCGCGCCGTGTCGAGGACGGCGCACAAGCGATGGTCACGGTGACCTCGTCGGGCGGCTTCATGCTGCGGAACGTCTTCTACACCGTGCCCTCGCGCCTGATCGGCCATCGGCTGCGCGTGCGCCTGCATGACGACCGGGTCGAGGTCTTCCTCGGCGGCACGCACGTGACCACCCTGCCGCGCGG
>NZ_MSIG01000093.1 GCF_001927285.1 Mongoliimonas terrestris
CTCGTGGTCATATTTAGCCTTAGATGGAGTTTACCACCTGCTTAGGGCTGCATTCTCAAGCAACCCGACTCTACAGAGAGGCCCTTTCCGACAATCTCTCGCGTACCCTCGCGGGCTCCGCCACACGGGCCTGTCACCCTCCATGGGTAGTGGCCGCTTTCAAGCATAACTTAGGCGGTGAGAGACTGCGTGCCGGACCC
>NZ_MSIG01000094.1 GCF_001927285.1 Mongoliimonas terrestris
AAATATTGCTCCAAATAAGCCCGTCCTATTCCCGCCTAAAAAGACCAGCAAATACAATCAATAAATTCAACCAGTCAATAAAACGGCAATTTCCCTCAATCACTTCCATATTCTTTCATTTGGTTCCCTAAAATCGAATCTTTTAAAGCAACAAAAATACAAGGGACCCACCTTGAAGATGAGAAGGTGATAGCGTGGGG